>CBDCAC010000004.1:377500-637500 GCA_965213775.1 uncultured Lichenicoccus sp. | reverse complement strand
GTTCCTGTCGAGGAGCGGAGCGGCCGTCGGGCCGTGAGCACCGGAAGTGCAGACAGGGGCGTCAGGCGACCGGCGCAGCAGGAGCATCGAGCGATCCGGGGTGTGGGTGGTTCCTGTGCGTGTGTGGATCTTGAGCGCGATAAGGGCATTCGGTGGATGCCTTGGCACCAGGAGGCGACGAAGGACGTGGCACGCTGCGAAAAGCCATGGGGAGCCGCGAGCAGGCTTTGATCCGTGGATATCCGAATGGGGCAACCCACCCAGCGATGGGTATCATCATCTGAATTCATAGGGTGGTGAGGCGAACCCGGGGAACTGAAACATCTCAGTACCTGGAGGAAAAGACATCAACAGAGATTCCGCTAGTAGTGGCGAGCGAACGCGGAACAGGCCAGTGGTCTGAGCGAAGCAAGCAGAACGGTCTGGAAAGGCCGGCCGGAGCGGGTGATAGCCCCGTATGCGTAAGGGCGCTCGGATCCTTGAGTAGGGCGGGACACGTGAAATCCTGTCTGAACGTGGGGGGACCACCCTCCAAGCCTAAATACTCCCTGGTGACCGATAGTGTACGAGTACCGTGAGGGAAAGGTGAAAAGCACCCCGACGAGGGGAGTGAAATAGACCTGAAACCGGATGCCTACAAGCAGTCGGAGCCTTTCGTGCGCGAGCATGATGGGGTGACGGCGTACCTTTTGTATAATGGGTCAGCGAGTTTCTGTTTGCAGCGAGCTTAAGCCGTTAGGTGTAGGCGCAGCGAAAGCGAGTCTGAACAGGGCGCTATAGTTGCTGGCAGAAGACCCGAAACCGAGTGATCTAGCCATGGCCAGGCTGAAGGTGCGGTAACACGCACTGGAGGGCCGAACCCACGCCTGTTGAAAAAGTCGGGGATGAGCTGTGGCTAGGGGTGAAAGGCCAATCAAACTCGGAGATAGCTGGTTCTCCGCGAAATCTATTGAGGTAGATCGTCGGATGTTCTCTGCGGGGGGTAGAGCACTGGATGGGCTAGGGGGGCCCAAAGCCTTACCAAACCTAACCAAACTCCGAATACCCGTGAGAGTAGTCCGGCAGACAGACGGTGGGTGCTAAGGTCCATCGTCGAGAGGGAAACAGCCCAGACCACCAGCTAAGGCCCCCAAATCGTGGCTAAGTGGGAAAGGATGTGGGGATTCCAAAACAACCAGGAGGTTGGCTTAGAAGCAGCCATCCTTTAAAGAAAGCGTAATAGCTCACTGGTCTATTAGAAACCCTGCGCCGAAGATGTAACGGGGCTCAAGCCACGTGCCGAAGCTGTGGGTGCATGCGAGAGCATGCGCGGTAGCGGAGCGTTCCGTAGGTCTGTGAAGGGGATGGGGTGATCCTCCCTGGAGATATCGGAAGTGCGAATGCTGACATGAGTAGCGACAAACAGTGCGAGAAACACTGTCGCCGAAAGTCCAAGGGTTCCTGCGCAAGGTTAATCCGCGCAGGGTGAGCCGGCCCCTAAGGCGAGGGCGAGAGCCGTAGTCGATGGGAATGGGGTGAATATTCCCCAGCCTGCCAGAAGTGACGAATGCAAGATGTTGTCGGGTCTTATCGGATTGATCCGGCTTTTTGCGCATTCCGGGAAACAGCTCTGGCGTATAGACCGTACCCGAAACCGACACAGGTGGACTGGTAGAGCATACCAAGGCGCTTGAGAGAACGATGCTGAAGGAACTAGGCAAATTACTCGCGTAACTTCGGGATAAGCGAGACCCGGCATTGGGCAACCAGTGTCGGGTGGCACAGACCAGGGGGTAGCGACTGTTTAGTAAAAACACAGGGCTCTGCGAAGTCGAGAGACGACGTATAGGGTCTGACGCCTGCCCGGTGCCGGAAGGTTAAGAGGAGGTGTGAGAGCACTGAATTGAAGCCCCGGTAAACGGCGGCCGTAACTATAACGGTCCTAAGGTAGCGAAATTCCTTGTCGGGTAAGTTCCGACCTGCACGAATGGCGTAACGACTTCCCCGCTGTCTCCAGCATCGGCTCAGCGAAATTGAATTCCCCGTGAAGATGCGGGGTACCCGCGGTCAGACGGAAAGACCCTATGAACCTTTACTGCAGCTTTGCAGTGGCATCAGGAAAATGCTGTGTAGGATAGGTGGGAGGCATCGAAGCCGGGGCGCCAGCTCAGGTGGAGCCATCCTTGAAATACCACCCTGAATTTTTCTGATGTCTAACCGCGTCCGGTCAGCCCGGACCGGGACCCTGCATGGTGGGCAGTTTGACTGGGGCGGTCGCCTCCCAAAGTGTAACGGAGGCGCGCGATGGTGGGCTCAGGCCGGTCGGACATCGGCTGCTGAGTGCAATGGCATAAGCCCGCCTGACTGCGAGAGCGACAGCTCGAGCAGAGACGAAAGTCGGCCATAGTGATCCGGTGGTCCCGCGTGGAAGGGCCATCGCTCAACGGATAAAAGGTACTCTAGGGATAACAGGCTGATCTCCCCCAAGAGTCCACATCGACGGGGAGGTTTGGCACCTCGATGTCGGCTCATCACATCCTGGGGCTGGAGCAGGTCCCAAGGGTTCGGCTGTTCGCCGATTAAAGTGGTACGTGAGCTGGGTTTAGAACGTCGTGAGACAGTTCGGTCCCTATCTGCCGTGGGTGTCGGAGACTTGAGAGGACCTGTCCCTAGTACGAGAGGACCGGGATGGACGCACCTCTGGTGCACCGGTTGTCGCGCCAGCGGCACCGCCGGGTAGCTACGTGCGGACAAGATAATCGCTGAAAGCATCTAAGCGAGAAACTTACCTCAAAACCAGGTCTCCCAGGAGCAATCCAGGAGGGCCGTGATAGACCATCACGTCGATAGGCCAGATGTATACGTGCAGCAATGCACTCAGCTAACTGGTCCTAATCGCCCAACAGGCTCAAACCCATACACGCACAGCAGTCACCCACACACCCCACTCCCACACACACGCACCAACCCACCACACGCCCACCACCGGCACACACACCGGTTGGCTCGGACGACCTGGTGGCCATGGCGGGGCGTGACCCACCCGATCCCATCCCGAACTCGGCCGTGAAAAACCCCAGCGCCCATGATACTGCACCCCAAGGTGCGGGAAAGTCGGTCGCCGCCAGGTCTTCCAAACCAACCACATACACACCCACGCGGGGTGGAGCAGCCCGGTAGCTCGTCAGGCTCATAACCTGAAGGTCACAGGTTCAAATCCTGTCCCCGCAACCAAACCTCGGTCTGATGTCGCAGAAGACTTCTCAAGCAACCCGCCACCCTCTGGCTGGTCGTCTGATCCGTCTCGTGATGGCTCGAGGTCCATGTTGGCTGGGGGACCTGGATTCGAACCAGGGCTGACCGGGTCAGAGCCGGTAGTTCTACCGCTAAACTATCCCCCAAGCGGTGGCGCCGTGCTACACGGTGCGCGGCGCAAGTAGCATTGCCGGAGGATGGTGGCAACACTCTATCCTCCTGCCGCATGAAGGACATCAGGGCGTGAAGCGGAACGGCGGCGGAGAGTCGGCACTCGGCAAGGCGCACACGATGCGACTGCAATCCATCTCCCTGCGCACCGCACGTGGCCGCACGACGGCTCAGCAGCACTGGCTGTCGCGTCAGCTCAATGATCCCTACGTCCTGGCGGCTCGCAAGCAGGGCTGGCGTTCACGTGCGGCATTCAAGCTGATCGAGCTCGACGACCGGTTCTCGCTGATCCGTCCGGGCTCGCGGGTCGTCGATCTGGGAGCGGCACCCGGCGGCTGGGTACAGGTGGCGGTACGGCGCGGTGCCGCCGAGGTCGTCGGCCTGGATCTGCTTCCGGTCGAGCCGGTGGCGGGTGCGAGCATCATCCAAGGCGACTTTAACGACCCAGTCCTCCCTGCGCGACTGCGCGAGCGGATGGGCGGCCTCGCCGACCTCGTGCTCTCCGACATGGCGCCGAACACGACCGGTCATGCCCCCACCGACCATTTGCGCATCATCGCGCTCGCCGAACTGGCGCTCGAGTTCGCCCTGCAGGTGCTCGCCGAAGGTGGCGGCTTCGTCGCCAAGGTGTTCCAGGGGGGCTCGGAGAAGCAGATGCTGGCGCCGATGAAGCACGCCTTCGCCAGCGTCCGTCATGCCAAGCCGCCGGCGAGCCGCAGGGAGTCCAGCGAGCTCTACGTCGTGGCGACCGGCTTCAGGCCGGAGCGCGCCGCGGGGCTGGCAACCGCCGCCAGGCGGTGACCTGCCAGGGGAGCCGTCAAGCGAGCCGTTGACGAGGCGTGTCGATTTCCGCCTCATAGGCGTATGACCGGGTCACGTTCCGCAGACCAAAGGCCGCGCGACGCCGAGCGCCGGCGTTTGGACGAACATCGCCACGGCATGCGCAACTGGCGGCTGTGGGGTCCCTATCTGAGCGACCGCCAATGGGGCACGGTGCGGGAGGACTACAGCGAGAACGGCGATGCCTGGGACTACGTGCCGCATGAACACGCGCGCGCACGGGCGTTTCGCTGGGGCGAGGACGGCCTGGCAGGCATCTGCGACGACACCCAGCGCCTGTGCCTGTCGCTGGCGCTGTGGAACGGCCAGGACCGCATGCTCAAGGAGCGGCTATACGGCCTGACCGGGCCGCAGGGCACCCACGGCGAGGACGTCAAGGAGCTGTACTGGCATCTCGACGCGCTGCCGTCGCACGCCTACCTGCGCATGCTCTACAAGTATCCACAGCGCGCCTTTCCCTATGAGAGGCTGGTCGAGGAGAGCCGGAGGCGCAGCCGCGGCGAGGGCGAGTTCGAGATCACCGACACCGACGCCTTCGACGAGAACCGCTACTTCGACATCGTCGTCGAATACGCCAAGGCGGACGAAGCCGACATCCTGATGCGGGTGACCGGGACCAACCGCGGACCGGACCCGGCGATCCTGCACCTGCTGCCGCAGCTGTTCTTCGCCAACCATTGGTCGTGGCGCGACAATCATCCCAAGCCTTCGATGCGCGGCTACGGACATCGCCGCGTCGTCGCCGAGCACCGTATGCTCGGCCACTACACGTTCAACATCGAGGCCGACGCCGAGATCCTGTTCTGCGAGAACGAGAGCAACCCGGTGGTGCTCGGCCTGCCGCCCGGAGAAGGGATCTACAAGGACGGTTTCCACGCCTGCGTGGTCGAAGGCCGCGAGCAGGCGGTGCGTCGCGAGGGGCCTGCGACCAAGTGCGCCGCCTGGCATCGTGCGCAGCTGGCGCCGGGTGAGAGCTGGACGATCCGGATGCGGCTGGTGAGGGGAGAGCCGATCATTCCGCCCTTCGCCGGCTTCGACTCGCTGGTCGAGACCCGTCGCGCCGAGGCGGATCGCTTCTTCGCCTCCCTGCAGCGCGACATCGCGGATCCCGACGCGCGCCTGGTGCAGCGTCAGGCACTGGCCGGCATGGTGTGGAACAAGCAGTTCTACAGCCTCGACGTCTATCGCTGGCTGCGCGGTGATGCGACCCTGCCGGCGCCGCCGGAGAGCCGCAGGCGCGGCCGCAACTACGACTGGCGGCACCTGAACGCCGAAGACATCATCTCGATGCCCGACAAGTGGGAGTATCCCTGGTTCGCGGCCTGGGACCTCGCCTTCCACTGCGTCACCTTCGCGCTGATCGACGCCGATTTCGCCAAGGAGCAGCTGCTGCTGCTCGCATCCGAATCCTACATGCACCCGAACGGGCAGATCCCCGCCTACGAGTGGAACTTCGGCGATTCCAATCCTCCGGTGCAGGCTTGGGCGGCGTGGCGCGTCTACCAGATCGAGCGGGATGCGCAAGGCGGCCAAGGCGATCACGGCTTCCTCGAGCAGATCTTCCACAAGCTGCTGCTGAACTTCGCCTGGTGGGTCAACCGCAAGGACAACCAGGGCCGCAACGTGTTCCAGGGCGGCTTCCTCGGGCTCGATAATATCGGCGTGTTCGACCGCTCCCGGCCGCTGCCGATGGGCGGCACCCTCGACCAAACCGACGGCACCGCCTGGATGGCGATGTTCGCGCTCAACATGATGCGGATCGCCCTCGAGCTGGCGCTGCAGGACGCTGCCTTCGAGGACATCGCCAGCAAGTTCTTCGAGCATTTCCTCTACATCGCCCAGGCGCTGAACGATATCGGCGAGCGCGGGATCGGCCTGTGGAGCGAGAGCGACCAGTTCTTCCACGACGTGCTCAACCTGCCCGACGGACGCATGCACGAGCTCAAGCTGCGCTCCATGGTCGGGCTGACGCCGCTGTTCGCGGTGGAGACGCTGGAGCCTGACATGCTGCGCCGGCTGCCGCGCTTCACCCGCAGGCTGCACCTGTTCCTGATGCGCCGACCGGATCTCGCCGAGCTGGTGTCGCGCTGGGACGAGCCCGGTCTCGGCGAGCGGCGTCTGCTTTCGCTGTTGCGCGGACATCGCATGAAACGGCTGCTGCTGCGCATGCTGGATCCCGACGAGTTCCTGTCCGACTACGGCGTGCGCTCGCTGTCGCGGTTCCACGAGAAGCATCCCTACCTGTTCGACAGCGATGGTGCACGCATCCATGTCGGCTATGAGCCGGGAGAGAGCCGCACCGACATGTTCGGCGGCAACTCGAACTGGCGCGGACCGGTGTGGTTTCCGATGAATTTCCTGATCGTGGAGGCGCTGGATCGCTTCCACCACTATTACGGTCGCGACTTCCTGGTGGAATGCCCGACCGGATCGGCAAACTTCCGCACCCTCCGCGACATCGCCGACGACATCTCGACGCGGCTGTCGCGTCTGTTCCTCAAGGATGCCGAGGGCAGGCGTCCGGCGCACGGCGAATGCGAGATGATGCAGCGCGATCCGCATTTCGCCGGGCTGGTGCTGTTCCACGAGTATTTCCACGGCGAGAGCGGCAAGGGCCTGGGCGCCTCGCACCAGACCGGTTGGACCGGACTGGTCGCGAACCTGCTGGCGCGTCGCACCGGTCCTGCCAGGCAGGGTGCGCCACGCGGATGAGGCAGGCGATCGCGGGCGGCGAGATCTCGATCGGCAAGGCGGGTTCGGCATGAAGGACATGACGGCGGTCGCGGGTGCGGCGCTGTCGTTGCTGCTCGCCGCGGACGTCTCTGCCGCGCAGCCCGGTGCCGTGCCGGAGCAGCCGGTCCGGCATGAATACGTGATCCGGCACTTCGTCACCGAGAGCCAGACGGTGCTGCCGGAGGCGCTCATCGTCTACGGCACCTATGGGACGCTGAATGCGGCGAGGGATAATGCGGTCCTGCTGCCCTCGCACTACATGGCCGACCTGCACGGCTACGAGTGGCTGATCGGACCGGGCAAGGCGCTGGACCCGAACAGGTTGTTCCTCGTCACCAGCGAGCTGTTCGGCAATGGCCGGTCTTCTTCCCCGAGCAACACCGCCGAGCCGCTGCATGGGCCGCGCTTTCCGGTGACGACGATCCGCGACAATGTCGAGGCGGTGCACCATCTGCTGGTGGATCAGCTTCAGGTGCACCATCTGCGCGCCGTCATCGGTTTCTCCATGGGCGCGCAGCAGGCGCTGCAGTGGGCGGTCAGCTATCCGGAGTTCATGGATCGGATCGTCGCCACCTCCGGCACCGCCAAGACGTATGGCCACGGCATCGTCCGGCTCGAGGGGCAGATCGCGGCCCTGACCATGGACCCGGCGTTCGAGGGCGGGGACTACACCACAGAGCCGGTCAAGGGCATCGAAGCCACCTCGCTGATCTGGTTGGGCTGGCTCTATTCGCAGGAATGGTGGCGGCGCGAGTTGTGGCGCACCGAGACCCCGCCCGGCACGACCTTCCAGCAGGCCGTCGACCACTACAAGGCGGAGTTCTTCGACAAGGCTGACGCGAACGACCTGATCCTGCAGATGCGTACCTGGGAGCGCCACGACGTCGGCGGCACGATCCCGTTCCACGGCGACACGGCGTCGGCGCTGCGCTCGATCAAGGTGCCGGTGCTGTATATGCCCTCGGCGACCGACCTCTACTTCCCGGTGGAGGATGCGCGGTACGAGGCACAGTTCATCGAGCACTGCGTGTTCGTGCCGATCCCGTCGCTCTGGGGCCATCCGGCGGGAGCCGGCGCGAGTCCAGCGGACGAGCGGTTCCTCAACCAGCACATCGCGGCCTTCATGCAGGGGCGGCTCAAGCACTGAGACGACCTGTTGGAGCTGAGGCCGCGGCGTCGCGTCGTGCCCGCTCCCGGCTCACAGACTTGCCCCGCCCCGGCTACGGACGCTACTCCATGCCGTCAGGGACCACCGTCCGCACGATCGACGCGTCGAGCGCCTCGTAATCCTGTAGGCCGATGACGTCGTAGAGCTGCTTGCGGGTCTGCATCCGCTCGACCATCGCATGCGTGCCGCCGTTCTCGCGGATGGAGGCGTAGAGCTCCTCCTGCGCCTTGTTGGCGACGCGCAGCGAGCTGACCGGCCAGATCACCATGCGGTAGCCCATCTCCTCGAACTCCGAGGCGGTGAAGAACGGCGTGCGGCCGAACTCGGTCATGTTGGCCAGCAGCTTGACGCCGGGCATACGCCTGGCGAAGTCGCGGAACATCTCCGCCGTGTCGAGCGCCTCGGGGAAGATCGCCTCGGCGCCCGCCTCCACGTAGAGCATCGCCCGCGCCACCGCGCCGTCCATGCCCTCGGAGGCCGCGGCGTCGGTACGGGCGACGACTACCAGGTCACGCCGCGCCTTGGCCGCCGCCGCCACCTTGGCGGCCATGTCGCGGGCGTCCGCCAGCCGCTTGTCGTTCAGGTGGCCGCACTTCTTGGGAAGCAGCTGGTCCTCGAGATGCACCGCGGCGGCTCCCGCGTCCTCGAAGCTGCGGACCATGTGCATGACGTTGAGCGCCTCGCCGTAGCCGGTATCGCCGTCCACCAGCACCGGCAGATTCGACGCGCGCACCACCTGGCGGATGAAGAACGCGACCTCGTCGACGGTGATGATGCCCAGATCCGGCAGTCCCATCGAGGCGGTCATCGCCGCACCCGACAGGTAGCAGGCCTCGAACCCGGCGAGAGCCGCCTGCTTCGCCGCCATGCCGTTATGGGTGCCAGGGATCTGCAGGATCGACGGGCGCTGCAGCAGGTCGCGGAAGCGCCGGCCGGCCGTCTCGCTCGGCGTGTCTGAGGCGAGCAGGTAGGGCATGGCACGGGCTCCTGATGCGGCGGTTCCGGGCGGCGCGGATCAGCGGCGCCGGTCGAGCGGCACGAAGGGCAGGTTCTCCGGACCGGTATAGTTCGCCGACGGGCGGATGATCTTGCCGTCGATGCGCTGCTCGATCACGTGGGCGGACCATCCCGCGGTGCGCGCGATGACGAACAGCGGGGTGAACATCGCCGTCGGTATGCCCATCTGCTGGTAGGAGACCGCCGAGAACCAGTCCAGGTTCGCGAACATGCGCTTGGTGTCCGCCATGACGCTCTCGATGCGCTCGGCGATGCCGAAGCGGGTGGTGCGGGCGTCGTTCTCGTGCGACAGCGCGCGCGCCACTTCCTTGATCACCGCGTTGCGCGGGTCGCAGACGGTGTAGACCGGGTGGCCGAAGCCGGTCACCACCTCGCGGGCGCCGACCCGCCGCCGGATGTCGGCTTCCGCCTCGTCCGGCGTCGCGTAGCGGGCCTGGATGTCGAGCGCCACCTCGTTCGCGCCGCCATGCTTGGGTCCGCGCAACGCGCCGATGCCGCCGCCGATCGACGAGTACATGTCCGATCCGGTGCCGGCGATCACCCGTGCGGCGAAGGTCGAGGCGTTGAACTCGTGCTCGGCGTAGAGGTTGAGCGAAGTATGCATCGCCCGCACCCAGCTCGTCCGCGGCGCCTCGCCGTGCAGCAGGTGCAGGAAGTGGCCGCCGATGCTGTCATCGTCGGTCTCGACGTCGATCCGCACGCCGTGTCGCGCATAGCGATACCAGGCCAGCAGCATCGAGCCGAGCGAGGCCAGCAGCCCGTCGGCGATGTCGCGGGCGCCGGCGACGCCGTGATCGTCCCTCTCGGGCAGCACGCAACCCAGCGCCGAGACGCCGGTCCGCATCACGTCCATCGGATGCGCCGCCGCCGGCAGCGACTCCAGCGCCTCGCGTACGGCGGCCGGGATGCCGCGACGTCGCTTCAGCCGCGCCTTGTAGGCCGCGAGCTCGGCGCGGTTGGGCAGGGTGCCATGCACCAGCAGGTGCGCGATCTCCTCGAACTCGCACGCCTGGGCGATGTCGATGATGTCGTAGCCGCGATAATGCAGGTCGTTGCCGGTGCGTCCGACCGTGCACAGGGCGGTGTTGCCGGCGGCGACGCCGGAGAGCGCCACCGACCTCTTCGGCTTGGACGAAGCCGGTGCCGCCGTCCCGATGCTGGCTGCCTCGTTCATGCGTCATCTCCTGCATGTGCTGCCGCGTCGGCCGCCTGCCCGATCCGTGGTCGGTTCAGCCGAACAGGCCGGGCCGGCCGCGAACCAGCGTCGCGGCTGGAACCGCCACGTTGAGACGAAGCAGCGCGTCGGCGCCGAGCGTCGGCAGCTGCTGGACCAGGTCCAGGAAGCGCTCTGTCTCCTGCGGCTCGATCACGCCCTCGGTCAGGATGCGGAACTTTCGGATATAGGACTCGCGCTTCCAGGGCGTCTCACCCAGCGGATGCGCGTTGGCGACCGCGAGCTCGTCCTCGATCAACCGCCCGTCCTGCAGCGTGATGATCACCCGGCCGCCGAACGCCTTGATCGCCGGATCGACCGAATGGTAGCGCTCGGTCCATCTCGCGCTCTCGACGGTGCGGATCTTCGACCACAGCCGCACGGTATCCGCGCGCTGCGCCCGCTCCGGTGCGTAGGAGTGCACGTGATGCCACGCGCCGTCCTGCAGGGCGACGGCGACGATGTACATGATCGAGTGGTCGAGCGTCTCGCGCGAGGCTGAGGGGTCGAACTTCTGCGGATCGTTGGAGCCGGTGCCGATCACGGTGTGGGTGTGGTGCGAGGTCTCGATCAGGATGTCCCGGACCTGGTCCCAGTCCTGCACCTGCTTGCCGAGACGGAAGCACAGGTCGATCAGGGCCTGGCTCTGATACTCGGCGGAGTGCTCCTTGGTGTAGGTCTCCAGGATCGCGCGCTTCGGCTCGCCCGCCGCCGGCAGCGGCACCTTGTACCGCGCGCCCTTGCCGCCCAGCATCCAGGCGATGACGCTGTCCTCGCCTTCGTAGATCGGGCTCGGCGCACCTTCGCCGCGCATCGCCCGGTCCACCGCCTCGATCGCCAGCTTGCCGGCGTGGCTCGGCGCGAAGGCCTTCCATGACGAGATCTCGCCCTTGCGCGACTGCCGTGTCGCCGTCGTCACGTGCAGCGCCTGCTGCACTCCCTGAAACACGATCTCCGCCTGCTGGCCCAGCATCGCGCCGATCCCGGCCGCGGCCGAGGGTCCGAGATGCGCCACATGGTCGATCTTGTGCTCGTGCAGGCAGATCGCGCGCACCAGGTCGACCTGGATCTCGTAGCCGGTGGCCAGGCCGCGCAGCAACCCAGCGCCGTCGCAGCCGGTCTGCTGCGCCGCCGCCAGGATCGGCGGGATATTGTCGCCCGGATGCGAGTACTCCGCCGCCAGGAAGGTGTCGTGGTAGTCGAGTTCGCGGACCGCGGTGCCGTTCGCCCAGGCCGCCCACTCGGCATGCACGCGCATCTCGGGACCGCACCCGAACACGGTGGCGCCGCCGGGACGCGGATGCGCCAGCGCCTGATCGCGCGCGGTGACGACCGGGTGGCGGTTCACGGAAGCGATCGCCACCGAGGCGTTGTCGATGATCCGGTTGACGATCATCTCCATGACCTCATCCTCGACCGGCACCGGATCGACCGCCACCTGGGCGATCTTCCATGCCAGCTGGTCCTCACGAGGCAGACGATTGCTCTCCGGATGGACGCGGACATCGTGGATGATCATCGTCTCTCTCTATCAGATGCGGTGCGGCGACATCAGGTCCGGCACCTCTGGCCGCCACTATCGGCTCCGAAGCATGAATCGTGCTGTTGGCTGGAGGGGACGCGACCGGTCCGCTGCGACGTTGCGCGGCGGCAGAGGCGGTTCGGCGCCAGCTTCCTGCGGGAGACGCCGCTGCACCCACATCATCTCCCGGAGATGAGATCAAGCAGGCCCCTCGATCGAACGGAGAGGTTTGCATCTGAAAGAGGACGCAAACAGAGAAGATCTTGGATCACCTGGGAAGCTTGCTGCGATGCTCGCACGATCACGCGTCGATCTTGACGCAAGGCTTCAGTGCGAAGCGCTCAGCCGAGCTGCCGCGACAAGGATAAGCTCGCAGACAGCATGATGCGCTCGAATGAGTTTTTCAAACCTGGCCGATATAGGCGGTCATGCTCTCGACCGCCGCGGTCTGCCGGTCCAGCAACGCTTTCACGACGTCGCCGATGCTGACCACACCGACAAGAGCGTCGCTCTCGAACACGGGAAGGTAGCGAACCTTGTTGTCGGTCATGATGCGAAGCGCTTCCTCGAGGGTCGCCGACGGCGTCGTCTCGAATTTTCGCGGCTTCATCGCCTGCTCGGCCGGCATGGCTCGAACCCCTTGAGGGTTCAGCGCCATCGCCCTGACGATCCCTCGGTCCGATAGCACGCCCAGCAGCTCATCGCCCCGCATCACGAGCACTGCGCCGATTATGTTGCGGTGCAGGATATCCGTCACCGCGGAGATCGGAGTTTCTGGGTCGACCCGGATAAGCCGCTTGCTCTTCGTCCGCAAAATTGATGCGATCGTCATGGCTCGCTTTTCCTCCCTAAGTCGAGAATAGCCAACGACGCAAGCCTACGATAGCTGCTTCGAAAGCCGTTGATCTCGTTCAGGAGGATTGCGGCAACACGCGCTGGATGGCTCCCGGATCTCGCCCGGGAAGAGGTCATGGTCGTCTTTCGTCACCCGCTCGGTCGCTGATCGGCGGTCGGAGAAGTTCTATTGCGGCGTCATGATAACCATCGGCCGACCGGCTTGATGGACGGCTTCGCCTTCATGTGGCGGGCGATGGCGTGGATACCCCGCCGGCCGCGCTGGCCGGATGATCGGCCTGAGGCTCGCCGTTCTGATTCTCGCTTGCGGCGCGGCACGCTGCGGCGACCTCAAGCGACCTTGATGTCGCGGACGAAGCTGCTGACCTCCTTGGACAGGCTCTCAGCCTGACGAGACAGCTCGCCGGCGGCACTGAGCACCTGGCTCGCCGCTGCACCGGTATCGTTTGCCGCCTGGCTGACGCCGGCGATGTTCGACGTCACGATGTGCGTGCTGGCAGCGGTCTGCTGCACGTTGCGGGCGATCTCGGCGGTCGCGGTGCCCTGCTCCTCGACAGCAGCGGCGATGGTGGTCGTGATCATGCCGATCTCGTCGATGACCACCGCGATGCTGCGGATCGCCTCCACCGCTTCCTGGGTCGAGAACTGCACCTGGCTGATCTGTGATCCGATCTCCTCGGTGGCGCGCGCGGTCTGCTGCGCCAAGTTCTTCACCTCGGAGGCTACGACGGCAAATCCCTTTCCGGCATCGCCGGCCCGCGCGGCCTCGATGGTGGCGTTGAGGGCGAGCAAGTTGGTCTGGGCCGCGATCGACGTGATCAGGCCGGTCACCTCCCCGATCTTCTGGGCGCCCTGCGCCAGGGCCTGAACCACGAGATCGGTCCGCTTCGCGTCCGACACGGCCTTGTTGCTGACCCGCGCGGATTGGCTGACCTGCTGATTGATCTCGTTGATGGAGGCCGAGAGTTGCTCGGCGGCCGAAGCGACGGTCTGGATGCTCTGGCTCGTCTCGCCCGCGGCCAAGGAAACCGTGGAAGCCTGCGCGTTGGTCTGTGTCGCCGTGGAGGACATCGCCTGGGCGGTGGCTTCCATCTCGGTGGAGCCAGCCGCCAGCATCGCGACCATCTGGCTGATCTTCTGCTCGAAATTTGCCACGAGCGCCTCCAGCCGGGCGGCACGCTGCTCCTTCACCCGACGCTCGGCCTCCTGCGCGGCTGCCAGACGGTCGTTCTCGATCATGTTGTCCTTGAACACCTGGACGGCTCCGGCCATCATTCCGATCTCGTCCTTGCGGCCGCGAGCCGGAACTTCGACGGTCATGTCCTTCGCCGCCAGGCGTCGCATGCTGCCGGTCATGATCGTCAGTGGTCTGGAAACTGCGCGCACCAACGAGAAACCGAGAGATGCCGTGAGCAGGCAGGCGACGCCGAGCACCCCGATCGTTATCCACCAGGTTGAGGCATATATCCGTGCCCCCCGGTCGCCGGCCGCGATGCCCTGTTCGTGGTTATACGCCACGTCTTCATTGAGCAGAACGCTGATCTGGCGAAACAACGCGCCGGCATCACCCTTGTAGAGAAAAGCAGCCTTGGCATTCTCGTTCTTCTCGGACAGGCTGACCATCTGATCGTGCAGAACGAGATATTGTCCCCAAACTGCATCGATCTGCCTGAGCCTTGACTGCTCCTGACCGGGGTCGATCAGCGGCTCGAAGTCACTGCGATCCCTCTTGATCTTCAGGCTTATCGTCTGCAGGGTCGCTTCCTCTGCCGCTATGTCCTGTGCGCTGGTCGACATGATATGTCGCGCCTCGGTGGCACGGAACACCTGCAGATCCTCGGTCAGGTTACCGAGCGCGATGGTGGAGGGAAGTTGGTCATCTCGCAACTCCGCGGCGGCCGCATTGATCATGCTCATCCGCTCGATGGAGAACAAACCGAACGCAAGCGTGATACACAGCACTGCCGCGAACGACAGGGTCATCTTAGTTCCGATACTGACATCAGAAAATCGCATAAGTGACCTCGGAATTGCGCCGGGAGGCAGTTATATGTCCTGCAAGATTAAGGTCCTGTTCCTTAACAAGATGTTAACAAAGAGATGTATAAAAAATCAAATTCCCTTGCAGCAGTTTGAGGTTGCACCGGATCGTTCTCTCTGAATGAAGCATGTCGGCTGAGCAGCCAAGGCGTGATGATGGCGCCTTTGCCCCAGGATCCTGCGCAGACGGTCGATGCGGCCGGTTGAAGAAGGCAGTTCGACCCGAGCGGCGATCGATCGGCTCGACACCGTGAACCTCGCCGTGCGCGTCGATGAACGCGATCATGGCCTGAACCGGTGGTCGAGTTCCGCCGTCGCAAGATAGGCCGATGCCTCGCGCAGGATCTCGTTCGCCTGCCGCCGCTCCCGGTTCTCCAGCGCCTTCATCCGACCGCTCCCGGCGCCCATCGGGCCAGGGCGCAGACTCACTTCAGCAGGAAATGAGAACCGGGCGGTTCAGTTGGTGTCGCGAGTTCAGGCGAGGGTGAGGCCTACGTCGACGTTGCCTCGCGTCGCGTTGGAATACGGGCAGATCTGGTGGGCGGTGGCGACCAGCCTCTCGGCATCCGGACGGTCGATCCCCGGAAGTTCGACGCGCAGGTCGGCGGTGATGCCGAACCCGCCTTCGGAGCGCGGCCCGATGCCGACGGTGGCGGTAACCTTGGTCTCGGCCGGCACCTGGAGTTTGAGCTGCTGTCCGGCCACCTTGAGCGCGCCGATGAAACAGGCTGAGTAACCCGCAGCGAAGAGCTGCTCAGGGTTCGAACCATCGCCGCCGGCGCCACCGAGCTCCTGGGGCGTCGAGAGCTTGACCGAGAAGCTGCCTTCCTCGGCGCGGGCTTGGCCATCGCGGCCGCCGGTGGCGGATGCGGTCGTGCGATACTTGACGTCGACGGGCATAGCTAACCTCCTGTTGGCGATACCGCGATAATAGTTATCGCAATAAGCTTCTCCTGCTCCCATCGACCGCCGTTGTCCAGCATCGTCGTTGTCAGGGTATAGATTGTTACATAGCTCGTCGCCTAGGAGAGCCCATGTCCACCGTCGCCCCGATCGACAACCAGCTCTGCTTCTCGCTCTACGCTGCCAGCATGGCGGTCAGCCGCACCTACAAGCCGCTCCTGGACCAGCTGGGCATCACCTACCCGCAATACCTCGTCCTGCTGGCACTGTGGGAGCAGGATGGGCGGCCGGTGGGAGCGGTTGCCGCCCGGCTTGGGCTCGAATCGAGCACGGTGACGCCGTTGGTGAAGCGCCTGGAGGCCGCGAGACTGGTGACCCGCGCGCGCAATCCGAATGACGAGCGGCAGGTCCAGGTGCGCCTGACCGAGCGCGGCGCGGCGCTGCGGGAGGAGTGCGGCTGCCTCGCCGAGGCGCTAATCGAGAGGTCGGGCATGGCGGCAAAATGGCTTGCCGCATTGAATGCGGACATTAAGGCTCTGCGCCATGCGCTGACGGAGAGACGGCCATGATCCTGTATGACCATCCGCTCTCATCCTACGCGCAGAAGGTGAAGATCGCGCTCCGCGAAAAAGGCGTCACGTTCGAGCGGATGCTGCCGGAGGGCTTCGGCACCGGTCGGCGCGATACGGAATTCGCCCTTGCCAATCCGCGCGCCGAGGTGCCCGTGCTGCTGCCCGACGGCAAGACGCCGATCTTCGAGTCCACCGTCATCATGGAATACATCGAGGAACGCTGGCCGGAGCCGCGACTCTTGCCCGCCGATCCACTGGCGCGTGCCCATGCGCGCATGACCGAGGAGGTGTGCGATTCGCAATACGAAGCGGTGAACTGGGGCTTCGGCGAGTTGCTCTGGTTCCGCCGTGCCGAAGGATCCCCGGCGGAGACGCTGCAGGCGGCGGCAGCCCTCGACACGGCAACGCTTCAGCAATGGCTGACCGAGCGGCTGGGCAGTGCGGACTGGTTCGGCGGCGCGAGCTTCGGCTGGGCGGACGCGGCGGCAGCACCGATGGTCAACCGGTCGATCCATTACGGTCTCGGCCCCGCGAAGGGCTCGCCGCTCGAGCGGTGGCATGCGCGGCTGCGGAAGCGCCCGGCGGTCGCGGAGACCTTCGCCGAGTTCGATCAGGCCGCCGCCCGGATGGTCGCGGCGGCTGATTTCTACCGCACAGGCGGCCGTCGCCGCGAATATCGTGACCACCGGCTGGAGTGGATGATCCGCTCCGGCGGCATCGACGTCGTGCTGACCGGCTTGCGTGAGGATACGATCCGCTTCTCCTGGCCGGGCTGAGCTCGCTTCGGCCGGCCGCGACGGGCCATGATACCGAAGTGCTCCTTCACCCCTGTGCGAACAGCCTGACCAGGTGACTGCAGACCTCGGCTGGTGCTTCACGCTGCGGAAAATGCCCTACCCCGGGTAGTTCGACGTAGCTGAACGGGCCGCTGAACTTCTGGGGCACGCGCATGGCCGCAGCCGGCGGGTTCACGCCGTCTTCCGCGCCCTGAACGTAGATGGCAGGCAGCAACAAGGTCTGCGTCGCCTTCACCTTGTCCTCCAGCCACGTGCTGCGCGGGTCGGGCGGCTCGACATCCCATCGCGCGCGATAGCTGTGCAGCGTCACGTCCATCCAATCGGGATTATCCCACGACGCCGCGACTCGCTGGAACGTCGCCTCGTCGAACCAGGCCGGCGGCCCCCAATTCTTCCAATGGAGGTGCGCGAAGCCGCGACGGTCTTCCCGCACCGCCCGTGCGCCGCGCTCGGTCGCCATGAACCAGTGATACCATTGTAGCTGCGCGTGCCAGAACGGGGAAGTTGGCATGCCGCCCAGACGTGGCGGCGTCGCCAGCATGGCAAGCCGTTCGACCCGCTCGGGCCATCCGACCGCGAGCGCCTCGGCGATGTTGGAACCCCAGTCATGGCCCGCCACCATGAACCGCCCGATACCGAGCACGTCCATCAGCGCGATCGCGTCCATCGCCAACATGCCGCTGTTGCCGGTGCGCGGCATCGCGTCGTCCAGGAAGCGCGTCTGACCGAAGCCGCGCAGCATCGGCGCGATCGTCCGGAGGCCGGCTGCGTGAAGCGCCGGACGAACCTCGTCCCAGGTCGTCGCGTCATCTGGCCAGCCGTGCAGCAACAGAACCACAGGTGCGGCGCGCGGACCTTCGTCAGTGAACTGAACGCGCAGATCCCCGGCCGTCAGCGTCGGCATGTCAGCCACGTGTTTCGACCTGGACACAGCAGAAGGCGACTGGCGTCGTCACCCTGCCGCCTTCGGTCGTGGTCGTGAAGGAGGCGGCGTTGGCCAGCGTCGAGGCGGCTGCGTGCTCTGCATCGGGACTGTCGACCGGAAGCACGTGCTCTTCGAGAGTAGCCCCGCTCGTCGCATCGAAGATGCGAATGGTGCAGTTGAACGGCTTGAGTTTCATGAGCGCGCCTTCCTAGCGGCCGTCGGCGAGCTTGGCGCCCGCAGCGGTGACGAGACCGAAGCCGATGTGATCGAGCGTGTGGATCGCGATTATCTTCGGGTCGGACTGCCACTCGGGCTTCTTCAGCCCGAACACGGGCCCGACGATCCAATGCATGGCGGCGTAGAAGGCGAGGCCGAAACCGATGCCGCTCGGCACCATCCTCGCGTCCCGGTGGATAGCGAGCGCATACGCCGCCCCGGCTGCCGCCGACAGCAACAGATGGCCGGCCTGCACGAAAGCCTGCTCGGCCGTGCCCGGCAGCTCGGTATCCGGCGGCACCCCGAGACCGAGTTTGCGTGCACCGGATCGTTCCAGCACCACCAGTTTGGACGGGCCGCCCGCTTTGCGTTCTCCCGACATCAGCATCACGGTGATGCCGAGCTCGGCCACCAATCCACCGGCGACCGCACCGGCCAGACGGGCAGGGCCGCTCATGACGCGGCCCTGGACGGATCGTCGGGCAGCCCCTCTTCGCGGCCAGGCACCGACATGTCGTAGGCATTGAGCAGCAGCGACACGAGGCAGTAGCCGCCAACCAGGTAGATCAGCTCAGCGGTCTGCTCCTCGCCGAACGCTCTCAGGGCGCGCTGAAAGGTCGACGCGGGCAGCTGCCGCCCGCTCGCCAGCGCCGTCGCCACGTCGTAGGCGGCTGCCTCCGGTTCGGTCAGGTCGTGCGGGCGCTGGCCGGCGGCGATCGTTGCCACCTTCTCCGCCGGCAGGCCGGCCGCGTCCGCGACCCGTTCGTGCGCGTAGAGCTCGTAGCGCGAGTTGAAGGCAGCGCCGGTCGCCAGGATCGCCACCTCGTGCGCCGGCTTGGGGAGCTTGGCGTGATCGATGAGCGCCTTCGTATAGGTCCAGGCAGCGCTGCCGAAGGCGGGATGGCGCAGCATCGGCGCGAACGGCCCGATGAGGGCGCCGTCTTGCCGCTGCGATACGAAGCCCTTCAGGTGCTGCTCGATGTAGGCCACCATCTCGTCGTGCAGGGGCCGGAGTTCGGCCGGCATCGCGGCGGGCGGGAACGGCGCTGCTCGCATGTCAGGCCTCCTGCATCTCGCTCTTCAGGCTCGCCATGTCGATGACGTAGCGGAAGCGCACATCCTCCTCCTTCACCCGCTTATAGGCGTTGTTGACATCCTGGATCGGGATGACTTGAACGTCGGGGGCGATGCCGTGCTCGGCGCAGAAGTCGAGCACATCCTGCGTCTCCTTGATCGAGCCGATCAGCGAACCCGACAGGGTGCGGCGGTGCATGACCAATTGCTGGTTGTTGTAGCCGGGCAGTTCGGCGAGCGCGCCGACGGCGCAGTAGGTGGCGTTGCGCTTGAGGAGCGTGATGAACGGATCGACCTTGTGCTTCTCCGGGACGGTCGAGAGGATGAAATCGAAGCTGAGCTCCAGATCCTCGTAGGCCTGCTTGTCGCCTTCGAGCACCACGGCGCCGGCGCCCAGCGCCTTGGCGGGTTCGACCTTGTCCTTGTCCGTGGTGAAGACGGTGACGTTCGCGCCCATCGCGACCGCGATCTTCAAGGCCATGTGGCCGAGGCCGCCCAGTCCGACGATGCCGACGCGGTCCCCTTGCTTTACGCCCCAATGCCGGAGCGGCGAGAAGGTGGTGACGCCGGCACACAGGATCGGCGCCGCAGCCTCGATCGGCAGCGATGCCGGCACCTTGAGGACGAAATCCTCCTTGACGACGATGGTATTGGAATAGCCGCCATACGTGTTGTCGGCGCCGTACATGTTGTTGCCGTCCGCGGTCAGCGCTGCGGCCTTCATCGGACCGTTATAGGTCGCGAGCCAGCTGTTGTGGCCTTCGCACAGATGCTGGTCCCCCTCGTCGCAGGGCGCGCACTGGCGGCAGCTATCGATCATGCAGCCGACGCCGACCAGGTCGCCGACGGCATGACGCGTCACCTCGGCGCCGACGCCGGCCACGCGGCCGACGATCTCATGCCCAGGCATGCACGGATAGACCGTATTGCCCCAATCGTTCTCGACCTGGTGGATGTCGGAGTGGCAGATGCCGCAGTAGAGCACGTCGATCTGCACCTCTCTCGGGCCGGCCTCGGCGCGCTCGAAGGCGAGCGGCTTCAGGCGGCTGAACGAGTGTTTCGCAGCGTAGCCCAGCGCTTTGATCATGATTGCTTCCTCAGCTCTCGGCCGATGCCGGCTCGTGATACGGGCATCCGTTCATGCGGACGCGGAAATCGGCCGAATGGCGGTAGGTGTCCTTGCGGGCGCGATTGACGTTGCCGAGCGGCCGGTGCGCGGCGATGCCGGTCCAGATGCTGAAGCGGGTCTGCTCGTCGATATGCTGCACGCGAGCGGCATCCCAGCTATCCTGCGGCGCGGCGCGCACCGTGCCGACCTTGACGAAGGGCGCGTCCGCCTCGTTCCACTGGACCGTCGGATCCTCGACCGGCTGCTTCTCGATGTCTCGGCAGAGCTGCACGCGGAACTCCCACTGCGCGTCGATGCCGCGCATCTCCTTCTGCATCTCCTCGCGGATCGCATTCTCGCGCCCCTCGATCGGTATGATCTTGCCGGTCAGCGCGGTCATGGCGGGGGTGACCGGCTTGAGGCTGAACTTCGCGATGTAGTCGCCGTAGCGGAACGCCGTCACGCTGTAGTACGTCTCGCCCAGCGGCTCGACATTGGGCGCGCCGCCGAGCGATTTGACCGCGGGTGCCTCCACGCCGACGGCGTCGAGCGCGGCGCGGACGCCGCGCAGCGCCGTGGATACCATCTTCTTTGTGCCCTCGAGCCGGTCGGTCGTCTTGGCCAGCATCTTGAGGTTGCCGAGAAACTTCTCGGCGGTCCTTGCCGTGAAGATTTTGCCGTTGATCATGATGAAATCCTGCGCGGTGCCCTCCGAGCCCGGCAGCCGTTCGCCCGGCGCGTCGAACACCTTCATCGCCAGGCCGCGCGGCAGGCCGATGACGTCGGGCAGGATGTCCCCCGCATTGGTCGAGAGCCGGAGCAGCACCTTGTGCATCCCCGGCGTCGCGAAGAGTCCCTGCGCCAGCTCCGGCGGCAGCCCAGCCTCGACCGTCAGCTCGCCTTCGAGCACGCCATGGGACTTGGCGTGAACCGAGCGCACGGCGTGGCCGTAATCCTCGTTGGTCCGCTCCAGGATGGTGTCGAAAGCCGAGTTCAGTTGCCCCACGATCTCCTGCTCATCGGCCTGCACCTGCTCGATATCACTGCGGTAGCGCACGGGAGCATTGGTCATAGTGTGATGCCTCTCCTATGAAGTTTGACTACCCGGAGCCATGGTGTCTTGTCGGATGCGCCTGGCTCAATCAGGTATCTGATCCAGCGTCACCGGCTCGACCTGGGTCTGTCGGTTCTGCGCGTGACGGTAGCTGGACAGCGCCTGGTAGGTCCGCAGCCGCGCCCGCATCAGCGATCCCAGCGGGCGATGCGCCGCCAGCGCGTGCGCCGGCTGGAACGACAGCACCTCGTCGAAATAGGCCTGCCGCGCCGGACTGTACGCATCCTGCGCCGGGATGCTGAGGCGGGCGACCGCCGTATAGGGGCTCTGGTCCTCGGGCCAGGGCACCGACGCGTCCTCGACCGGCATGGCGTCGAGGTCGGTGCAGAGCTGCACGCGCAGCTCGAACTCGGCCCCGTGCGTGCGCACGTGATCGACCACGGCCTGGCGAAACGCATCAGGATCGGCGCCGGTGTCGAGCGTCCGGTCCACCATCGCGACCAGCTCGGGCGAGACCGGGAACAGGGCCATCTTCGCCACGTAGTCGCCGTAGCGCAGCGCCGCCTGGCTGAAATACGCGTCCGCCAGCGGGTTGCGCTTGGTGTGGCCGAAGAAGCCGAGTGTCGCGCTGTCGCTGCCTACGGCATTCAGCGCGGCGTTGGCCGCGCGTGATGTCGAGGACACCGCCTGCTTGACCACCTCCGGCATGCCGGTGCCCTTCTGGATGCCCTTGATCGCGGTCAGGAAGGCCGAAGCATCTGCCTGCGGGAAGGCCGGGCCGGTTGCCAGCACGAAGTCCTGCGTGGCGGCGTCATGGCCTGGCAGCTTCGGGCCATCCACGCCCAGCACCTTGATCGACGCGCCGCGATGGGTGGACACGCTGTCGGACAGCTTCTCCCCCGGCCCCTGTGCGAAGCGCACCAGGACGGGATAGCGGCGCGGGTCCGCGAACAGGCCCTGACGGAAGGGCTCCGTTAAATCGGGCAGCACCGCCAGCATGCCCTTCAGGAGGCCGGTGCTCTTGGCGTGGGAAGCACGGACGGTCTGCCCGTCCCGCTCCGCCACCGTCTGGCTCTCGCGGGTCATCGTGGCGATGATGCCCTTCACGACCTCCGCCTCGTCGTCCCTCACGGTCTCGACGAGGGCGCTATAGCGAACGTAACTGGTGGAATCCAAGATCGTTCTCCCTTAATCGGCCGGATCGCGGGTCACGCGCCGGCGAGGTGGCCTGGATGGACCGGCGCCTGCAAATGCTGGTCACGGGGCCAGATCGCGGTTTCGATGGCGAGATTGCTATCGGCGTTCTCGCTCGCGAGCGCGGCAACCGGGGCGGCGGCCGCGGTGAGGACGCGGGTGGCATGCATCGGCAGTGACCCCTGTCTTGCTGCGGCTCCGGCCACGCGCGTCGGCAAGGCAACGCCCGCGGATGGGAACTTGCCATCATGAAGAACTCAGATGCCAAGCCGGTTCGCGCCCGCTCGCGGTTCTGGACGATCTGCTGCCTTAACTGGACGCCCAGATAAGATACGGCCTCACTTCCTGCTCAGGCGTTCCGGCTGGGCATCGGCTGCGTCCAGCCGGCGATAGCTTGCCGGTTCCGCACCGTAGCTGCGCCTGAACGCTCGCGTGAAGGATGGGTGGCTCGCGTAGCCGACCGTCTGCGCGATCACCTTCAAGGGCAGGTCTGTCGTGGTCAGGAGACGCGCGGCGATCTGGAGGCGGACTTTCTGCACGGAGTCCATCGGTCCCTGTTGGAACGCGCGGGAGAAATGCTCGGCGAACGACGCGCGGCTCATGCCCGCGAGATCGGCGAGGCCGGCAACGCTGTGCGGGTCGGCCGGCTGATCGAGGACAGCGAGAACGGCCTTGGCGAGCCGCGGATGCTGGAGTGCGGTGAACAGCGGCGACGCGATGCCGTCGCGGAGGAAGTGCTGCCGCAGCAGGGCGATGAGGCACTGCTTCATCAACAGCTCCGTCATCGCCTGCGTGCCCAGGCCCGGATTGGTGACTTCGGCCAGCATCAGGTCGAAGACGGGCGATAGGCCAGGATCGGCGAGGAAGTCCTGGATCAACGGCTCGCGCAGCAGGCCGAACAGGCCGAGCACGCCGTCGTGGGGCCCGGAGATCATCCCGCACAGCATGAGGATGTCCCGGCTGCCATCCCCGGCGGTGAACGAGACCAGGCCGTCGCCGAGCATGGAGCAATGCTCATCGGCACGCACGAGCTGGACGCCCGATGCCAGCCCGCCCAGCAGATGCGGCTGGTGCGCCGGGACCACCAGCGCGCTGCGTGCGGCGAACGGCAGGACGGGTCCCGTGCCGACCCGCAGGGCACCTGTTCCAGACAGGACAAAATGGAGCGTGACCGCATCGAACGCCGAGTAGGCGAGGCCCCAGCCATGCTGGATCTGGCACACGGAGCAGGCATGCAGGCGGATCGCCAGGGTGGTCAGAAGTCGATCGAGCACGTCGGCTGCCATGGCGTCCGGCTTACGCAAGGCGGGCAGGGGCGTCCAGTTCGCGTGGCTCCCGACGGCTCAGACCGTCTCCGCGCCCCGGCTCGGGCCTGTCGTCCGCTGGATGATCCGCTCCAGCGACGGCGTCAGAGGGCGGACAACGCCGCCGTGATCGCGTCGCGGTCGAGCCCACTCTGGCCGATCACCACCAGCCGTCCGTCGCGCGCCTCGCCCGGCGCCCAGGCGCGGTCATAATGCTGGCGGAAGCGGCTGCCGACACCTTGAACACTGAGGCGCAGCGGCTTGCCCGCCACCGGGACGAACCCCTTCATGCGCAGGATGTCGTGGGCTTTCGCCACCGCCGCCAGCCGCTCGATCAGGGCGTCCGGCGCCGCCGTCTCGGACACCGGCACCACGAAGCTGTCGAAATCGTCGTGCTCGTGCTCGCCGTCGACGGCGTCGTGGCAGGAGGGGCGTCCGGCGAGGTCGTCCTCGGCCGCGGCGTCGAGGCCGAGCAGCACCGCCAGAGCCACCCGGCCTTCGATCGCCGTCACCAGGGCCGCCGGCCGCGGCAGCGACGCCGCGACCTCCTCGCGCAATCGCGCCAGCGCGTCGGCATCGAGCAGGTCGGCCTTGTTCAGGATCACGAGGTCGGCGGCGGCGATCTGGTCGCCGTAGACCTCGGCGAGCGGATTATCGTGGTCGAGGTTCTCGTCCGCGGCGCGCTGCGCCGCCACGGCCGCCGGATCATCGGCGAACCGGCCGGCCGCCACCGCGGGACCGTCCACCACCGCGATCACCCCGTCGACCGTCACGCGCGTGCGGATATCGGGCCAGCCGAACGCCTTCAGCAGCGGCTTGGGCAGTGCGAGGCCGGACGTCTCGATCAGGATGTGATCGGGCGGCTGGGGTCGATCCAGCAGCGCCTGCATCGCGGGGAGAAACTCGTCGGCCACGGTGCAGCACAGGCAGCCATTGGCGAGCTCGACGATGTCGAAATCCTCGCAACCCGGAATGCCGCAGGAGCGCAGCACTTCGCCATCGACGCCGAGCGAGCCGAACTCGTTCACCAGGATGGCGATGCGGCGGCCGCCGGCGTGGGCCAGGACGTGGCGCACGAGGGTCGTCTTGCCGGCGCCGAGGAACCCGGTGATGACGGTGCAGGGGATCTTCATGCCGGCAGCCTCCCCACGATCATCCGCGCCAGCGTCGGCGCACGCTTGGAGGGAAGCACGCTGCCGGTGGCGTGGGCCGCGTAGAGCCGCGTATAGGCCAGCAGGTCGCCGGCGAGTTCGGGTGCCAGACGCCCCAGCAGGTAGCTCCACTTGCCGGGCATCGAGATCGCGGCGGCGCAACCGTCGTCGCAGACCGACAGGCAGGACACCTCGCGCAGCTGCACCGCCGCCAGGTCCGGATGAGCGGCCACCGCCGCATGCATCTGGCGGCCAGGCGGCACTTCGCCTTCCGCCAGGGTGCGGCCGGCGCGGCAGGTGACGCAGACATGCAGCACAGGTGTCATGGCGCGGCGGCTCCGTGTTCGACCACGGGTGCCCATCGCCGCCTCGATCCCGCGTCGATGCAGTCTCGCGGTGGTCGGTCTGCGCGAGCAGCCCGCCGACCCCGGTGCACCCCGCCCGGCGTCGCGATGGTGGAGCTGGACGCCGTGGGCAGCCAGCGATGGCAGGTCTCCTGGCTCACGGATCAAGTGCTGCGGCCGACCACCTTCCCGGGTCGTGACCCAGTGGCATGCGTCGGCGCCGCTCTCCGCTCACAGTTGCGGGGACAGCCGCGGTCTCGCACCGCGTTCCCTCACCCTCCGCGAGGAGGGACCATCTGCCGGCGTTGTATGACGCGCCACGCGGCGAGGTCAATCACGGCCGTCGCCGCTGTCCGACCGATCGGATCCCAGCTTTCCGGTCTTGCTCGGCCCGTTCGCATCAGCGATACGATAGCGTGTCGATGCTCCCGCGCGAGCGAGTGAGAAGGGAACGCTGTGCGCTCCGGCCGGATTTTGGTCCGGGAGCAAGTCGGCAGCTGCCCCCGCAACTGTAAGCGGCGAGATGCCGACCCATCCATCCCGTCACAGGGATGGGCCTCTGAGCCTCTCGGGCTTGGGAAGGCAGGGTCTTCATCGTTGAGCCGTGAGCCAGGAGACCTGCCTTCGTCGCGCTGACCAAGCTGCCGGGCGGGGTGCACCGGGGGCAGGAGACGACCATGCCGACCACCCAGGGGGGCGTGTGCCCTGCTTCGGGCGCGCCCCCGCGCCCACCATCCCGCCGCGGCTCCTTGATCACGATCGTTGCGTCCACCTCCCAGGTGGCGATCGCGTTGGCAACACCGACCCTTGCCCAGACAAGAGCGGAAACGGTGCCGCCGAGGTGAACGCAGAGGTCGAAGGCGGCTCCTTCGGCACCTTCAATCAAGATGCCGGCGTGTCAGGCTCGACCGGCTCGTTTCACTACGCCGCGAACATCGAGCATCTCCAGTCCGCCGAGACGCCGGTAACGCCGCTTAATCTGCTCACGCCGAACGAACGCCGCAACGACGACGCCTACGACAACGTCACCGCCTCGACGAAGCTCGGCTACGATCTGACCAGATGCTTCGACCTAGGCCTGGTAGCGCGCTACAGCAACACCAAGCTGCGCTTCACGGGCGATGGCGATGTCTATGAAGGCTATCCCAATCCCATTCAGAGCCGGAGTGCGACGCTGCAATACTACACTCGCGGTCTAGCACATCTCTCTCTTCCAGGACCGGTTCGAGCAAACTAGCGAGTTAGTATGCGCCCCTTCGTACCGCAACGTTTTCAGCGAGGCATATTCTGGATCATTGTACAAATCATGGATGGCCTGCCGATTGGGATAGCGGACGACCACTAGCATTTGCGGCCGCCAGCCACCTCCGATCACCTCGTGATCCGTACTTTGTACGATGAACTTCCCACCGTGCTTTTGTACGAGCCGCACAACATCGTTTCCGTATTTCTCTAGCTTGGCTGGATCGGTGGCACTCATATCAAGTATAAAATAGGCCGGCATCTTTACACTCCAGGATTGAGACTTAGGGCCAAGTGGCAGGACCCGGGTCTTCGGCGCTTCGGCGTGTTAGTCGCGAGTCGAGACAAGCAGGATTTCTGACTGTCGAGGTCAGGCGTTTGCTCCGCCGTCCACCGTCAGTGAAGAGCCGGTGATATAGGCAGCCTTGTCGCTCGCCAGGAATGCTACCGCGTTAGCGACATCGTCGCCGATCCCGTATTTGCCTGTCGCGATGGACTGCCGAAGCACATCGCCGTAAGGTCCCGGCGACGGGTTCATGTCGGTGTCGATCGAACCCGGCTGCACCAGATTGACAGTGATCCCCTTGGGCGCGAGTTCGCGAGCCAGGCCCTTGGTGAAGGCGATGAGCGCCGACTTCGAACCGGCGTAGACGCTGAGCACGGATGCCGGCACGCGATCGGCGAAGTAACTGCCGATCGATATGATGCGTCCTCCATCGCCAAGAGAGGCCAGCGCCGTCTTGGCGGCTACGATCGGCGCACGGACATTGACATTCAACGTCGCGTCGATGTCCTCGATCGGCATGTCCTTCAATTCGCCGACGCGCAGGATCCCTGCGTTGTTGACGAGGATGTCGAGCCCGCCTAGCTCTTCCGCTGCCTTTTGCACCGAACGCGTGACCGCGGCGACGTCCGCACTGTCCGCCTGGATCGCGATGGCCTTGCGCCCAAGGGCGCGGATGTCGTGGACCACCGCCTCGGCAAGGCCCACGGATTTCTCATAGCCGATCGCAACGTCCGCGCCCTCCGCGGCAAGCGTCCTGGCAATGGCCGCGCCTATTCCCCTGCTCGCGCCGGTGACGAAGGCGCGCCTTCCGCTGATCAGCATGGCTAAATCCTCTTCTGTGCCGGGCGATACATAATAGATTGGGGTCGTTGATCGCGCCGGTCAACAGTATTATGTGCTGAACGGCAAAAAAGGCGTGTGATGGTGATGACCGGCCGACCGCGGGAGTTCGATCGCGAGGTGGCGTTGGATGCGGCCATGCACCTGTTCTGGCGCAAGGGTTTCCAGTCGGCGTCGATGACGGAGCTCTGCGATGCGATGCGCATACGATCGCCCAGTCTCTATGCCGCCTACGGCAGCAAGGAGGCGCTCTACCTGGAGGCGATCAACCGTTACGCGGCTACCGTCGGTGTCGCGCTCTGGAGTCGCGTCGACAGTGCTGGAAGCGCGCGCGCCGGCGTGGAGAATATGCTCATGGCCGCGGCGGACATGCTGCCGGAGTCAGCGGACGGTCCAGCCGGTTGCATGGCGATGTTGGCGGCCCTGTCGGACGATTGGCCGCAGGCAATCAGCGATGCCGCTCGGCAGATGCGAGACGGCAGCCTGGAGAGGTTGCGCTCGCGTCTGGCGGCGGGGGTGGCGGACGGCGAGTTGCCAATTGACACGGACGTCGACGGGACAGCACGCCTCTTCTTGGGGGTCTATCAGGGCATGGCCGCGCAGGCGAAGGACGGCGCCTCTTCGCAACAACTCAGAAAGGTAGCTGAACTGGGTATGGCGGCTTGGCCGGTGGCCCTGCCCCCTGGAATGCCCTCAGTCTGAGCTAGAGTCTGTCTCAAAGGACGGATGATGAAGCAAGCGAGGTTCACGCAGGCGCAGGTGATTGCGGTGCTCAGGAGCACCAGGCTGGGAGGGTGGTGGCCGATCTCTGCGTTAAGCACGGTCTAATCTGCACGGGAAAGCGGGAATTGTTGGTTGCCCGCTGTCTGCTTTGCCCGGCTGCCCGGAACGACCGGACTACTCACCGCCGTTTTCAGACCAAAACTCCTCTAGCTCAATCCACTTGCCCCTTGACACGGTATCTCCCCGGGATCGCCGCCCTGCCACGCCCCGATGAGCTGGCATGGCCAGATCGGTGAGGCCGGTTCGGGTGCGGCCTGGCAGCGCTCGTCCACGCCGCGGCCGGCATGGCCCGGGTGTGGACGGACGAGGCTACCTCCGGGCCAGGGCAAGTGCCGCGCCGGCTCCGACCAGGAAGCCGCCCGACAGCCGGTTGCGCAGGCGTCCGCGCGAGGCCAGCACGCCCCTGACCCGGCCCGCAAGAACCGCCCAGCCGCCATCGACCAGCACCGCGACGACGAGGAAGACGGCCGACAGCACTGCCACCTGCGTGCCGACAGGCTCGTCCACCCTCACGAACTGCGGCAAGAAGGCGCCGTAGAACAGCAGCGTCTTGGGATTGGTCAGCGACACCAGCAGCGCCCGCACGTAGATCGCGGATGCCGATCTCGGTTCCGGCCGGGTCTTCGTCAGGTCGACCGGAGCCGCCCGCCATCGCGCGATGCCCAGGTAGGTCAGGTAGGCGACGCCGATCCATCGCAGCCATTCGAACCAGACGCTGAGGCTGCCCAGCAGCGCCGTCATGCCGGCGGCGGTGAGGCCGAGCTGGAGCACCATCGCCGCGCTGGTGCCGGCCACGGTCAGCAGCCCGTATCGCACGCCGTAGCTGACGCTGTTGGCCACGATCAGGGCGACGTTCGGGCCCGGTATCAGCATGAGGACGGCGACGGCGGCGGCGAACGCGACCAGGACGCCAGGGTCGATCATCGGGGCTTCTCCTCGGGCTCGGGATCTCGACGGAGAGTGGCAAACCGATGCCCTCCTCCGCTACCTGGACGGCCGCTACGGAGCGGCTCCGTTCCGGTCCGACGAGCGGTGGGCGGAATAGGCCAAGATCGACGTCGCCCTGGGCTCTAACGTGCGGATCTTCCGGCGGGTGCTGTGGACCGCTAGGAGGCCGCCGGGATCTCCTTCGGCACGTCGTCGATCTCGATGACGGCGCCCTCGTCGATCTCACGGGCAGCTGAACTCACCAGTGCCACCAGCCGCGCGATGCCCTGGCCAGTGCTCGCCGAGCCCCGCCCGCCCGATCTCGGCGCGGTGGGTCTCGTACAGGGGGCGCAGCTCGCGGGGGGTCATGTGCGAGAGGATGATTTTTGAGGTTGCTCCGCGGAAGAGCGGCATCGGCCGCCCGCGCTCGTAGCCGACATGAGCCGGCCCGCCGGTGGATGTCACCTGATGCACGCGCAGGACCGTTTCGCGGAACCTCCGGCACAGCAGCACGGTGCTGCCCTCGGGGGCATAGCGGACGAGGTCGATCATGATCGGCTTGACGATGCAGAGCAGGAGGTCGGTCAGCTGGATCCGGCAATCATACTGGATGAAGGCAGGAGTAAGCACGTAGCGGCCGTTCGATGCCGGCAGGGACGAGGTTTTGCATGCCGGACCTGAGCGCCGTTGAACCGCAGGACAAGATACGACTCCGCGAAGCCCTGACCGGCTTGGTCATCGAGGTCTTCAGGCTGAACGGCGATGTCCTTGCCGCGGGTGACGTGCTCGTCGACGACCTCGGGCTGACCAGTGCCAGGTGGCAGGTGCTGGGGGCCATCGCGCTCTCGCCCGTGCCGCTTCCTGTGGCGCACCTCGCCCGCAACATGGGCCTGACCAGGCAGGCCGTGCAGCGGGTGGTGGACGAGATGCGCAGGGACGGCCTCGTCTCCCTCGCTCTCAACCCGCATCACCAGCGCGCGATGCTCGTGGTGATGACAGATGGAGGTGAGACCGCCTACCAGGTCGCGATGGGGCGCCAGCAAGGCTGGGCGGATACCCTCGCGTCCGGCCTCTCGCCCGAGCGGATCGAGGCGGCGAGAGATCTCCTGCATGAGCTGCAAAGGCGGCTGAACGAGAAGGCCGCGTCAGCCGAGATGCCAACCCGATCAATTTTCGTAGGAGCTTGACATGCCGAAGTTCGCCGAGATGATGCGAGCGTCACGCTCGCCGACCAGTTGAAAGATGATGGCGGGCCGGTGATCTTGGTCAACACGTTCACCGTCCCCGCCGAGGATGCGGACCGGCTGCTGAGCGCCTGGGCCGGCGATGCCGCGCTCATGAAGCGCCAGCCGGGCTTCATCTCGACCCAGCTGCATTGCGGCATCGCGGGCAGCGGCACGTTCCTGAACTATGCCGTGTGGGAGTCGGTCGCGCATTTCCGCTCAGCCTTCACCGACCCGGAGTTCCGCGCACGGCTCGGTGACTACCCGGAGAGTGCCACGATCAGCCCGCATCTGTTCCGCAAGATGGCCATGCCCGGCATCTGCGTGGCCTGACCTGCGGCAAACGGCACAGGCGCCTGGGACAGCCGCCGCCGCCGGCCCGAAGCGGTCATCGTCGCTCCATGCTCGTCATGGGCCATCGTGCGGAGCGTGGTATGAATATGCGAGGCAGTTGCCTGTGCGGTGCCGCGTCGCTTGAAGTTGATTTGACGTTCGCGGCTTTCGTGAACTGCCATTGTTCGCGATGTCGGAAAGCAACCGGAACGGCTCATGCGGTCAACGCCGTCGTCCTGCCCGGCGCGTTCGCTGGGTCTCGGGAGAGGGTTCGGTCGCACGCTACGATCTTCCGAATGCCGTGAGCTTTGTCACATCCTTTTGCAAGACATGCGGCTCGCCCTTGCCGCACCTCATACGCAGCGGCCGGCAGGTCATCGTGCCGGCCGGCACGTTCGACGGGCCCTTGAGCATCTTTCCGGACCGTCATGCTCATTGGGGATCCCGTGCGGGTTGGTGTCAGCACGGCGATCATCTCCCTACGTCTGAATGACCGCTCTCCACATCAAGCAGGTTTTCCGGAGACTGGTCGGTATGAGGTTCTACGCGGCGACAGTCCTGGATGCTGCTCCTCCCATCCAGGTCTGTCGACCATGAAGCTCAGGCTGTTCTTTGCAACGTCCATCTTCCTTGCCGATATCGTGACGATATACGCGAACGATCGAACACCGATAGCGTTTGTCCGAGCCTTATGTAGAGACTACGGAAAGGACGACAGGCTCGATTACCTGGAAGCGTTAGCCTCGCGGTTCTTCGCTCCGCGGTTACTTGAGCTGATACGCTCTGATGAGCGGGTTCCATCCGGAGATATCGGAAAGCTTGACGAGGACCCGCTCTGCGACTGTCAAGATGGTGGCGGCTTCCGTCTTTCCGCAATCATGATCGACCGGCTGTCGGCCGATCGAGTGAATGCTAAAGTAAGTTTCTCTATAGGCGCCTTTCCCAAGATGATTACCTTGGATCTTGTCAAGATCGGTGGCGAATGGCGCATCGCCGATGTCCATGCTCAGCGGATGCCGAGCCTAGTTTCCTTCCTGGATGGCACCGGTGCACGCCCCCAGCGTCGCTGTCAGGGAGGTTGTCCCCCGAGCTGCTGCAACCTCTGGAGTGCGGGATTTCCCGAAGCGGACAGGCGTGAGTTTCTGGGTGAAGATCACGCCGTGATCTCTCGCTCAAGCATCTACCGTCATGCGGGTCGGGGTGCGACACGGGCTCCGCCGCATCCGCGATCCTTATCCTGATCGAAGCTGGCGGTCGCGCTCGATCTCGTGCTCTGCCTGAGCTCGTCACGTATACACGCACGTTCCACTGAATACTCTTCAGGCCAACATCGCCAGGCCATCGCGCGGACGTATCGGCCGGCGGCAGCAAAGCCTGAGGATCAGGCGCTTGGCAAGTCAACCCGTAGCGGCTGCCTCTGTTCCGGTCAGCAGCACCCGGCCGCCCAACCAACCCTGCAAGACCGTTGACACATTATGTTAACTTTGAAAACAAAAGCCGCTGCCGCGGCACGAAACCGGTTCGCCGGAGCATTCGCCTTAACATGCCAAGCGACGCTGCGATGCGTGGGGTCCCGACCTAAGACGACATGGCCAAGGATGGCACACAAGTTGCATCGGGCTTTGGCGACCCCTATGAGACGGAGGCAGACATGTATACACCGGCCCGACCGTCTTGACCGCCACGGTGGCTCTCGCTCGGTGCTGCTGACGGCGCGCGTCGGGACGAGTCGCTTGCTTCAACGCAGGCGCCTCGGCGTCGGGAAGCGACCTCGGGACTTGGGCCTCAGGTCGCCTGTCTGGCTCAATCAGGGATGACGATCATGCCCGCTTCGAACTTCCTGCGCGCGTTCCTGACCGGAACGTCGTTGTCCACGGCGTTGCTGATCTCGAATATCACGCAGGCGCAGACCGCGCCGGCGACGCCTGTCCCCGACGCTGCTGCCACGCCCGCGGGCACCGTCGGGGTGAGCCAGGCCGCGCCCAGGACCGAAGACGTCGTCGTCACCGGCCATAACCCGGTCGAGAGTGCCAACGGTGTCACCGGCCGCGCTCCCGGGGGCGGGTTGATGAGCGTGGAGACGGGCGCTCGCGAGGAGACCACGGTCAGTCGCGACCTGATCGCCAAACTATCGCCGAGCACCAGTGCTGCGCAGATCATCCAGTACTCGCCGGGAACGAATGTTGCGACCTCCGACCCGTTCGGCTTCTCCGACCAGACCAATGTCACCGTGCGCGGTCTGAACCAGGACGAGATCGGCTATCTTTACGAGGGCCTGCCGATCTCGGATATCGACAGCTACCTCCCCTATGCCTCGGAGTGGGGAGATGCCGAGAACTACCAGGAGGTTTCCCTGGCTCAGGGCACGGTCGATCTCGATGCGCCGCTGATCAACTCGGCCGGCGGCGAGTTGAGCGTCACGCTGCGCGATCCGCCGGATCACCCCGGCGGTCTCATCGACTACTCCTTCGGCTCGCACAGGACGAACCGCGAGTTCCTGCGCGTCGATCTGGGCACACTCGGTGCCACCGGAATCAGAGGTTTTATCTCCTATTCCAACGCGACCTTCGGCACCTGGCGCGGCCCCGGCCAAGGCCAACGTCGCCACGTCGACACCGTACTGGAGAAGAGCTGGGGTGACGGCAACAAGATCAAGTACGTGGTCGGATACAACGAGAACAACCAGCCCGAATACACCGACGTCACGCAGGCCCAGTACCAGCAGTATCGCAACTCCTACAACTATGACGGGACCCTCACCTCGCCGGAGGATACCAACTACTGGCAGCTTTACGAGGGAGCCTGGCGCAACCTCAACATGAGCATGCCGTCGCACCTTGCCGTGAGCGACCGCCTCAGCCTCGACGTGACCCCCTATTTCTACTGGGGCAGCGGCGGCGGCGGCGGCGGCTCGGTAATCAACGAGAGCGGGAACTACTACGGCACGGAGTTCGTCACTCTGCCGCTGAACGCTGACCGCAGCCTGGTGCAGCCCGACGGTACGCTGCTGGCACAGAGCTACTTCATCGCGCAGGAGTTCCACGCCGGCGTGAACGCCCATCTCGACTACAAGATCGGCTCGCACGATACCCTGACGGTCGGGTCATGGTACGACTACTACGATGATCGGCAGGAGCAGGGCTATGCACAACCCGCCGCCAACGGCGATCCTCCGAACTACTGGGGCAGCAACTTCCTGAAGTTCAGTAACGGGCGGACCCTGTACGGCGAGGATTACCATCTCGTCAGCCAGATCAACGGCATCTATGTCGGCGATACGCTGTCGCTCCTGGGCGACAAGCTCGAACTGAAAGCCGGGTTCAAGGAGGTCGTCGTCGGGCGCACGGGCACCAACAACCTGCCGGGACCGCAGTATGACGTGGCGGCCAACGATGCGCAGCCACTGCCGCGCTTCTCCGCCAGGTACAACATCAACTCGACCAACATGATCTTCACCGACGCATCGGCCAACTTCCGCGTCCCGGCGGCCTACTCCTATTTCAGCAGCTACTCAGGCACGGGCTTCTATTCGCAGGGAAACACGGCGCTGAAGGACGAGTTCTCCATCGAGGAGGAGGTCGGCTACCGCTATCAGGCGGCGGTCGATTTCGACGTCACCGCCTTCAACTATAACTTCACCAACCGCAACATCTCCACCATCGAGATCGAGAACGGCGCCCAGGTCGGCCGCGAGCTCAATGTCGGTGGCCAGACGGTCCGCGGCGTCGACGCCGAGGCGGGATTGCGCCCGTTCCACCACATAAGCCCCTACGTGTCGGGAGAATATCTATATGCCACCACCGACAACAACTTCCAGGTCAGCGGCGACTACCTGCCGACGACCGGCAAGATCGCCGTCCGGTCGCCACGCTGGCAGGCCACCGGCGGCCTGTCCTACGATGACGGCACGTTCTTCGGCAACCTCATCTATCGCTGGGTGGACTCCCAGTTCGGTGACTTCATGAACCAGGAGCGGATCCCGGCGCATAATGAGGCCGACGCCACGCTCGGCATCCGGCTGCCTACGATCGGCTTTGCCAAGCATCCTCAGATCCAGCTCAATCTCTACAATCTCGGCGGCGCCAGCTACCTCTCGGGCGTCGCGACACCCTCGACCAACGCCAGGACGACCGTCGGCGTGTTCGGAACAACGATCGCCGGAACCGCACCGACCTACTTTATCGCGAGCAACTTCGCCGCGATCGTCACATTCACCTCCGGCTTCTGATCTCCCGCTTCTGATCTCCGGCCTCAGCGGGCGATCCGGGCGGCTTCTTCGTTGCCGTGCCGGATCGCTTCCGCGTTGGCCTGCTTCACGGCGGCTGCCGCTTCATCGAACAGGAAGGGCAGCAGCGCGAAGCGCTGGCCGCGCGTCACCGGGATCACCTCGTGCAGCAGCGAACAGGAAAACAGGATGGCGCTGCCGGCCGGAGGCCGGAACAGTGCGCGTCCGAATTCCGGGAACTGTATCCCTCCGCCGTCATAGTCGTCGTTCAGATTGATCGAGCAGGCGAAACGGCGATGCGCCACCGCGGGCACGACATTGTCGCGGTGCGGGCCGAAGCCGCCGCGCTCGCGACTGTCATAGCAGGCGACGAGCAGCCGCTCGAGCCGCGTCGCCTGGAAGTTGGTGGCACGATACAGGTCGGGCACGACGCGCCGGATGATCCGAGCCTGGATCTGCTGCACGAGCTCCGGGTCCTTCACCATGCAGTCGCGGCGCCGCTTGAAACCCGGCTCCAGCATCGCCTGCGAGCGACCCTCGCGCTGCGCGAAGATGCCGGACCGATAGCTGCCGGTCTCGGCCTGGTAGCGGATCAGCGTCTCGCGGAAGCCTGGCTCGAAGATATCGTCCAGCACCAGCACCGGTACCGGCCGTCGGGCGCCATAGACGGACAGAGGCGGCAGACCCCGTAGCAGCGGCACCAGCCTGTCTTCGGCAGGGTCGTCCGCTGAGAAGGGGAGGGCGGCCTTGATGCGCAGCATCGGATCGAGCAGGAACCAGATCGGACGGTGCGTGCCGTCGCCGTCGTCCTGCAGTGCGCCGAAGGCACGGCTGGCGCTGCCGTCTCCGTCGAAGAAGAACCGGATGCCCGGATGCGCCGCCCGAAGCCGGCCGGAACGCTCATCGACGGGATCGGCCGACACTCCGAAGAAGGCCAGGCTGCCATCGTCGAACAGTGCCCGGTTCCGCTCGATCAAGTCCAGGGCCGCGCGTCCCGCCCCGGAGATAAACGATGGAAAGAAGCACAGCAGGATGAACCGCCCGGCGGCGGAATCGATCGCGTAGCGCTCGCCCGGCACCGTGCAGGCCTGGACGAAGCGCGGCGCGGGATCTCCCGCCTGCAGGACAAGATGAGCCATGAGCGGGATACGCATTCGCTGACGGACGCATCAATTGCGCCGTCTGCCCTGATACGGTGCGGGCGCGAACTTCACAACGAGAAGCTTGCCGGCGCCGGCCGCCCGACTGGAGCCGACCCTCGGCATCGCCCTGCCTGGTTCGGCGCCCGGGGTGAGGCTGGCCCGGCGTCGCCGATCTGAGGCTGCCGATCGACCCTCGACGGCACGTGACTTGCTTGAACATCGACCGGCGGTAGAGGAACTTTCCATGCTGATGTCTCACGAGCCGGCGCTTCGGCGTTACTGGTACTGCCTGTTCCCGGCATCCGAGCTTGACGCAAAGCCGCGTCCGTTCCGGCTGCTCGGCGAGAACGTCGTGATCTGGACCGACCTCGAGGGCGCGCCGCACGCGGTACTGGACCGTTGTCCGCATCGCAGTGCGAAATTGTCGGCGGGGTATGTCGAGAACGGCGCCATCGTGTGCCCGTATCACGGCTGGGCGTTCCGTGGCGACGGCCAGTGCATCCACGTGCCGCAGGATGTGCTGAACAAGCCAGTGCCGTTCGGGGTCAGGGCATTCCACTGCGAGATACGCTACGGCCAGGTCTGGGTCTGCCTCGACGAACCGGCGGCCGACATACCGGAGGTGCCGCAATACGGGCAGGCCGGTTTCCGGCAGGTGTTCGAGTTCTCCGAGGAATGGGAATGCTCGGCGCTGCGTATCATGGAAAACGAGTTCGACGCGGCCCATCTCTCGTTCGTGCATAGGGGCAGCTTCGGCTCCAGCGATCCGGTGCCCTCGATAGCCCGTCTCGAGGAGCGGCCGGACGGGTTCGTCGCCTACAACGAGATGGACGTCCGCAACCCCGAGGACATGCGCGACGCCCTGCACATGACCGAGGCCAAGACCGTCCGGCGCACCACCGGCCGCTACATGCTGCCGTTCAACCGCGTCACCGAGATCGCCTATCCGAACGGACTGAAGAACGTGCTGGTCACCTGGCTGACGCCGATGGAGGACAACCGCACCCGGTTCAACCAGTTCGTCATGCGCAACGATACCGAGGCGCAGGTGCCCTCGGAGCAGGTGGTCGCTTTCGATCGCAGGGTGACGCTGGAGGACAAGGTGGTGCTGGAAACCACCGACCCGATGGTGCCGCTCGATGTCAGCGAGGGGGTGGAGCTGCACATGCCGAGCGACCGGCCCGGCATGCTGATGCGCCGCCTGCTGCGCACCAGCTTCGAGCAGTTGCGCGAGCGCGCCTGACCACGCTCAAGGATCGCGGCGAGGCTGATTACCTGCATCCGGTGCAGCAGGCTTCAGGGCGCGTTCCAGTGCGGCGCTGACGGCCGCGTGCGGAGATCGTCGTGTACTATCTGCTAGATCAGGATCGGCTGGCGAGGCAGGTAATCACGGCTGAAGGCACGGCGCCAGTCCGTCCGGTCGGCGAGCAGCCCGAACCGCAGCATGAACGCATAGGTCGCCTGCCAGCGTCGCGCCGTCATGGTTCCGATGCCCCCGGTGGCCGCGTCGCCGCCCGAACATATTGCCGTCGCCTTCATCACCTGGAGCGCCCTGCCGATACGATCGTCGTCCAGCAGCGGGTTCTCGCGGCGGATGATCGCGTTGCCCGGCGAAGGGTCGGTCGCGAGATAGCTGCGATATCCCAAGATGGACGCCTCGAGGAAGGCGCGCAGCCGGGACGGATCGCGCTCGGCCACGGCGCGCGTGGTGACCACGGTGCAGGAGTAGGTCGGATAGCCGTACTGGTGGAACGGGAAGAAGCGGCCAGGATAGCCCTTCGCTGCAACTCGCACGGCTCCGCCGTCGCGATGGCCTGTATCGCCGCGTTGCGATCGAGCAGGAACGGCTGCAGGCTGTCATTGTAGGGTCGGACCTGCTCCTCGGTGAAGCCGAAGCGCTGCTTGAGCCAGGGCCAGAAGCCGGCGCGGGAGTTTCCCGATATCATCAGCGTGTGGCCGGCGAGCTGCTCGAGCCTCTGGATGTCGTCATGGGCGAGCAGACCTTCCTGATCGAACTGGAACGTCGTCGCGACGGTCATCAACGGGATGCCCTGAGAGACCTGGGTCATGACCTCCATATCGAACCCGATGATGGCGTCGACCGCGCCGTCGAGCAGAAGCTGCGTGCCGTTGAGCTGCGGCGAGCCGCTCTGGATGACGACATCCAGACCGGTGGCACGGTAGAGCCCGGTGGCCTCAGCCTAGTAGAAGCCGCCCTGGTCCGGCTGCGCATACCAGTTGGTCACCAGGTGAAGGGTCGCGCGGCCCATGCCGGGCGGATGAAGGGCATCGCAAGGCCGCCCGCGATCGGCCCACGCAGGAGATCGCGGCGCGTGGGGCTCATGCGATACCCTCCTGGTCCCGTGACCTGGGCTGCCGGCCAGCGAGGTGATCGCGCAGGCCGGCCTTGCGCGTATCGTCCGCGAAGCAGGCCTCGATGGAGTTGCCGGCCAGCGCGCGCAGCGTCTCGCGATCCCAGCCGAAGCCCGTCGCGCAGCGTGCGTATTCGTCCGGCAGCGTGACGCCGAGCAGCGCCGGATCGCCGGTGTTGACGCTGACCAGCACACCGGCCCGGCCCAGCGCATCGATCCGATGCGCCTCGATCGTGCGATACAGCCCGAGCGTCAGGTTGGAGGTGGGGCACACGCCCAGAGGGATGCGCCGCTCGGCCAGGAGGGCGACCAGAGCCGGATCATCGATCGCCCGCATGCCATGGTCGATCCGATCCGCCTGGAGGAAGTTCGACGCGTCCCACACACCCTCCGGACCGCTCGACTCGCCCGCATGCATCGTATGCTTCAGCCCGCCGACGCGGGCACGCCGGAAGGCTTCGGCAAAGCGCGGGCCGGTGCGCCCGGCTCCAGTCTCGTTGCCATGACCGAGAGCGCCACCATGCGTGGATGACGCAGCGACACGAGCCGCTCGACCAGTCCGACGGCCTCGTCGGCGCTCTGTTGGCGCGGCAGGCTGACGCACGGCCCGACCGGCGCGAACCATCCTGCTCGGCTTCGGCGAAGCCCGCGTCGAGCGCATCCAGCATGGCCGCGAGATCATGCCGCCAGCCTGCCCAGTGGGTCGGGTTGACGATCACGTCGGCGTACAGAACACCGCTCTCGCTCATGCGGCGGCTGAAGCGGTAGGCGGTACGGGACAGCTGCTCCGCCGTCCGCATCAGGCCGCAGCTTCAGTCGAGGAACGCCAGGAAGTCGGCGCGCCCCTCGAACTGCAGCAGGCGCTCCGCTGGCCGCGGCAGCTTCGTCGCGCTCGACGTCGCCAGCCGGATGATCTCGGACAGGTCGAGGCAACCTTCCAGATGCACATGCACCTCGGCCTTCGGAAGAGTGATCAGGTCCGACACGCCGGGATCCATGTTGTGAGACCACTCCAACACCCTACGCTCGCGTCAGAACTCCAGCAGCGTCTCGCGCAGCGTGTCGGTGGTGTAGGCGGTCCGGGTCAGCCCGCGGCGCTGGAGCGCCGGCACCAGGCCATCCGTGATCGACGCGATGTAGTTCCGCGTCAGCCCGCCCCACGGCTTGGTGATCAGGAAGCCATCGCCGCCTACCGCCGCCATCGCGTCGCCCATCAGCTCGGCGACGTGATCCGGCGTGCCGACCAGCTCCAGCGAGCTCGAGGTGCCGCTTTCCCGGACCAGCTGGCGCAGCGTCTTGTCGTGCTTCGGCTGGCCGAGGCCGGTCTGGGTGAACTTGTTGAGCGCGCCCTGCTCGCCATTCGTGGACAGCGGCGGCAGCGGCTGGTCAAGGTCGAACTGCGAGAAGTCGATATGCACGAAGGAGCCGAAGGCCGCCAGGGCGCGCTCGGTGAACTCGGGCGTTGCCAGCACGCGCTCGTACAGGGTGCGGGCTTCCTCCAGGGTGTCGGCGACCACCGGCGCGATCAGGAACAGCACCTTGATGCTGTCCGGATCACGGCCCTGCCGCTCGGCATGCGCGCGCACGTCGTCGCGATAGACCTTCATGCCTTCGATGCTGTTGGTGGTCGCTATGATGGAGTCCGCATGCTTGCCCGCGAACGCGCGCCCGCGTGGCGAGCCGCCGGCCTGGATGAAGGCAGGCCGTCCCTGCGGCGAGCGGACGGTGTTCAACGGTCCCTCGGACCGAAAATACTCCCCCTCGAAATTCACCGGATGTACCTTGCTGGCATCGGCGTAGGTGCCGGTCGCATGGTCGCGCACGACCGCGTCCGGTTCCCAGGAGTCCAGCAGCTTCGTGACCAGCTCCACATACTCGTCCGCCATGTCGTAGCGGAGTTCCCGCGGCGGCATCTCTCTCATGCCGAAGTTCCGCGCCGCGGCGTCCTCGGTGCTGGTGACGATGTTCCAGCCGAAGCGGCCGCCGCACAGATGGTCGAGTGTCGCCGCCAGCCGGGCGAGCATGAACGGCGGATAGAACGTCGTGGACAGGGTGACGACGATCCCGAGATTGCGCGTGCAATGGCCGAGGATGGCGGCCAGCGGCGCCGGGTCGTGCTTGGGCGCCATGATGGCATGCTTGAGGTAGGCGGCGTTGCTGCCGCCATGCACCGACGGGATGCTGAGCGTGTCCTCGATCAGCAGATAGTCGAAGCATGCGCGTTCCATCGAACGGGCGAGGTCGAGATGCAGCTCGCCGGTCCAGGGCTCGGGTGCGGAGCCGAGCGTCTCGTTCCAGCCGTTCTGGCCGAAATGGGTGAACCAGGCGAGATGAAAGCGCTTCTCCTTGGCTGACGTCACGAGCTCCTCCGATCGACTGTCCGGTATGACAACAGCAAGTCCCGTGCCACGCTGCGGCCGGTCTCCATAGGTCGCCACGCCGGAGATCGGCGACCGGCTCTCCAGGACGTGCTGAGCGTCTGGATCGCCGACCTCGCCCGCGAATATTGCTGCGACCGCTCCGAAGCGCACGACTCCTGACATATGGCACTGCTCTTGCAGGACGCGGAGCTTCAGGAGACAGCATGACACAGAATTATCAGAGCCAGGACCTGTGGAGCCGGACCACCAGCGTCAATGGCTATGCGGTCGACGAACTGCGCTCGGTGCTGCAGAAATCCATCCGCCGCGGCATGGTCGAGGAGGCGATGCTGGCCGGATACGAGCTCTGCGCCAGCGGCCCGGAGACCGAGGGGATGCTGTGGCGTCGTCTCGAGATCATCGCGACCGAGGATGTCGGTTTCGGGTTGATGCAGGCGCCCGCCCTCATCGAGGCGCTCTACCAGCAGCAGCGGCGCATGGCCGATGGCGGTGACCGCTGGATGTACCCGGCGCACGCGATCCGGCTGCTCGCGACCGCCAGGAAGGACCGCACGACGATGGAGATGGCGGTCTGGGCCAGGGAAGTGCTGACGCGCGGCGAGCGCAAGATCGAGATCGAGGACTACCATGTAGACCTGCACACCCGGCGCGGCGTCGAGCTCGGCCGGGACGCGATGCACTGGTGGCAGGGCGGCGCGCGGCTCGACAACCAGATCGAGGGGCTGCCCACCAAGTACGGCGAGTACCTGAAGACGCTCAAGGGCGTGGGATCCTCGCGGGACGACGCGTGAGGCTCGACGGCCCAGCAGGCTGCGGAAAAAGGCCGGTGGCTTAGAACGTTCCGGAACGAAGAGTAGGCAAGGGGCTTTGCCCCTTGACCCCATCAAAGGCAAGCCTTTGAAAACCTCAATTTTAACGACTGGGGTTCGGGGCCGTCGGCCCCAACGGGTCACGGGCAGAGCCCTTGCCCTGTCATGTCTCCATCGAGGGCACGATCCTGCCGGGCGCACTCGCGGGATTGCTGGCCACCGAACGAACCGGCACTCCTCGGCTCGGTCCGGGCATGATCGGCCGCATCGCTCGGCCCGCCGCACCCGGCATGCCTTTGCCGCGCGGCACCCGCCCGTGAACCTCACGAGGATCGATAGATGACGGCCTGCAGGATGGACGCGACCGCGCTCGCCGCAACGTTGAGGCGCGGCGAGATCAGTGCCGTCTCGGTGCTGGAGGAACGGATCGCCGATATCGAGGCGCGCGACCCTGCCCTGAACTCGATCGTCCTCAAGGATTACGACCGTGCCCGCGCGGCTGCCCGTCAGGCCGACATGCGCCTGGCTCGCACGGAGGTCGCCGGGGCTGCGCCGGCGCCGCTGCTCGGCGTGCCCATCACGATCAAGGAGTCCTTCGATGTCGCCGGCCTGCCGACGAGCTGGGGGATCGCGTCCGGCAACCCGGTCGCGGCAGCCGACGCCGAAGTCGTCACCAGGTTGCGCGAGGCCGGTGCCGTCATCGTGGGCAAGAGCAACGTCTCCGAGGGGCTCGCGGGCTGGCGCTCGGACAATCCGGTGCATGGACGCACCCACCATCCGCTCTCGCCCGACCTGACCCCTGGCGGGTCCTCCGGGGGCGCGGCCGTGTGCGTCGCGGCCGGGCTGGTGCCCTTCGCGCTGGGCTCCGACCTCAGCGGCTCCACCCGCGTCCCGGCGCATTTCTGCGGGGTGTTCGGCCATGATCCGTCCGCCGGCTTGGTTCCGGCGCGCGGCCATGCGCTGGGCGGCCTGATGGCGCCGCTGGACGGCTCCTCTCCCGGCGCGCTGGCGACGACCGCGCGCGACCTGGCCCTCGGGCTCGAGGCCATGGCAGGGCCTGGCGAGATGGAGGCCGTCGCCTACCGCCTCGCGCTGCCGCCGTCCCGGCACGACACGCTCGGACGCTTCCGCGTGCTCACCCTCGACGCCCACCCGCTGATGCCGACCGATCCGGAGGTGCGCGGCGCCGTCGAGCTCTGCGCCCATCATCTGCGCCGTGCGGGCGCCTCGGTGCGCGCGGGGATCGGCATCATTCCCGACATCGTCGACGCCACCAGGCTGTTCGTCACCCTGGTCGGCAGCGCGCTGTCGCTGGCGAGCACCGACGATGCGTGGGTCCGCCTGCGCGACACGCCGCCTCGATGGCCCGCTTCGGAAAGATCGCTCGCAGCGCTCAGCGAACGCGCGTCAGTGCTGTCGCATCGCGAGTGGCTCGCCGCCAACGAGGCTCGCGCCAAGCTGCGCCACGCATGGCGTGCGGTGTTCGAGCAGTACGACGTGGTGATCTGCCCGCCCGCCTGCACCGCGGCCGTGACGCATGCGGTCGCGGCATCGCCCATGATCACCGTGGATGGCGTCGAGATGGCGCGCGACGGGCTGATCGGCTGGTCCGCGATCTCGAAGATCGCGCGGTTGCCGGCGACCGTGATGCCGATGACGCGAACCTCGGACGGCAGGCCCCTGGGCGTGCAGATCATCGGTCCGCATCTGGAAGACCACACGACGATCGCCTTGGCACGCATGTTGTCTTCCTGAGATGATGCCTGACCGATGCGCGATGTTGGGGGAGTGAGCGGACCGATGCAGGGGCTGACGCGACGACGAGCGGTCGGGATCCTCGCGGCACCGGCGCTGCTGCCGGCACGAGCGAGGGCGGCCACCAACCGGGTGCGCTTCCTGACCAGCTGGTTTGCGGAAGCCGAGCATGGCGGCCCCTATCAGGCGCTGGCGACCGGGCTGTATGCCAGGGAGGGACTGGATGTCACCATCGACATGGGCGGTCCGCAGGTGAATGCGCTGCAGCTCCTGGTCAGCGGCGATGCCGACCTGATGATGGGATACGACGTCCAGCTGCTCATGGCGGTGCAGAACGGCCTGCCGGTGGTATCGGTGGCCTCGTCCTTCCAGCACGACCTGCAGGGGCTCATGACGCATCCGGACATCGACAGGATCGAGGCCCTGGTCGGGCACAAGATCATGATCTCGAACGCCGCGCGCACCACCTTCTGGCCCTGGCTGCGTCAGCGCTTCCACTTCACCGATGAGCAGGCTGCACCGTACACCTTCAACCTGGAGCCGTTCCTGCTCGATCCGCAGGCGGCGGTGCAGGCCTATTCGACCTCGGAGCCCTTCGAGGCCCGCGCGCACGGTGCCGCGATCCGGTTCTTCGCCTTCTCGGACGTGGGCTACCCGACCTACGGCAATCCGATCATCACGACGCGGCAGATGATCGCGCAGAAGCCCGGGCAGATCGAGGGCTTCCTGCGGGCCACGATGCTCGGCTGGCGCGACTATCTGCAGAACCCGGCGCCGGCCACCAAGCTGATCCTGCAGGCCAATCCGAGGATGACCGAGGATCGCATCGCCTACAGCGTGGCACAGATGCGCGAGCGCAACCTGCTCGGCAGCGGTGACGCTGCGACACGCGGCATCGGCATCATCACCGAGGCGCGCTGGCAGCAGACCGCGGACTTCCTGCGTCGAAGCGCGCTGCTCTCGCCTGGGACCGACTGGCACGCGGCCTTCGACACGCGCTTCATCGACCACCTGAAGATCCTGGCCGCATAACCGTACTTCCGAGGGTATCTCGATGCTCACGACGAAACAGAAGCTCTTCCGCAAGTTCTGGCATGCCATCCTGCCGATCGACAGCCTGCGGGACGGGCCGAAGCCGTTCCGGCTGATGGGCGTCGACATCGTGCTGTTCCTCGATGCGCAGGGGGAGCCGCGCGCGCTGCGCGACCGCTGCTGCCACCGCACCGCGAAACTCTCGAAGGGCTGGTGCGAGAACGGCAACATCGTCTGCGGCTATCATGGCTGGACCTATGACGGCACCGGCAAGGTCGTGCGCGTGCCGCAGCTCGACGAGGCCAGGCTGCCGCAGAACAGTGTGCAGGCCTTCTGGTGCGTGTCCCGCTATGGCTACGCCTGGGTGTCGCTCGAGGAACCCATCCAACCGTTGTTCGATGTTCCGGAGGATAGCGACCCGAGCTTCCGGCGCATCTTCCAGTTCTACGAGACCTGGCATACATCGCCGCTGCGGCTGATGGAGAACTCGTTCGACAACGCGCATTTCGCCTTCGTGCACCAGGCGACCTTCGGGAATGCGGCACAGCCGAAGCCGCAGCGTTATGAGCTGCTGGAGACCGGATACGGCTTCCATGCCAGCTCCACCGTCGACATCCTGAATCCCCCGGAGGCGCACCAGATCACCGGCGTCACCGACATCCACACCACGCGCAAGATGGACAACCACTGGTATCTGCCGTTCAGCCGGCGCATGGACATGGAATATCCGAGCGGCATCCGGCACATCATCATCAACTGCGCCACGCCGATCGACGATGCGACCATGCAGCTGGTGCAGATCCTCTATCGCAACGACCGCGAGGAGGATTGCCCGGCCAGCAAGCTGATCGCCTGGGACCTGAAGATCACCCGCGAGGACAAGGACATCCTGGAAAGCACCGATCCGGACGCGCCGGTCGACATCAGCCAGAGGCTGGAGGCGCACATGCCCTCCGACCGTCCGGGCATCCTGATGCGCCGTCGCCTGCTCGAACTGCTGCACCAGCACGGCGAGCAGGAGATACGCTCGCCGGTCATGAGCTAGGCGGGTGGGGCTGGCATGGTTCGCGCATGCGGTGACCGGATCGCGCCTCAACCTGCTCGCCATCCTCCCGCGATGCGAGAGAACACCGGCGTCTCGAAGGCGCTGAACACCGGCAGTCCCGCGGGCCAGTCGGTCGTCCAGGTCCGGCTCTGCACCAGTGCCACCGCCACGCCGACCGGTACGACCCCGACCTTCTCCAGCAGGGCGAGGCCCGCTCGCGCCGACCGGCCGGAACTGATCACGTCGTCCACCAGCAGCACCCGCCGTCCGACAAGGTGCTGCGGCAGCCGTGGATCCAGCCACATGCGACGTCCGTCGGCCGCCGCGGTTACCGAACCGGTCGGCACCGACAGGGCGGGATCGTACCAGGTCTTGCGCGTCGTCCCGGGCGCCACCCAGTTCGGATGTCCGAGCGCCCGGGCTACCTGCGCACCCACCGCGTGGCCCAGGGTCGGCAATCCGACGACGATGTCAGCCGCGAGTCCGGCCACGTCCTCGGCGATCCACCCGCAGAGCCGGTCGAGCACCGCGAACGACGCCTGGTTCGCGATCAGCCCCGCCATAGCCGTCTCGCCGTACTCTCGCAACGGGCAGACGAGCGCCCGCCCGTCGCGCATCGGCGCCGGATAGCACCCGGTCCAAGGGCCCGTCATCGCCGAGGTCGGCTCGAAATCCTGCCAATACATACGAGTTTCCTGCCTCCGGAATTCGCAACGAGTTTCGGAGCTGAGCAGGCCAATATTCTATTTATAAGGCTGGTATCTACCTAGAATCAGAAGTCTTGCGGACTTCTCACTCGCGACACTAGGTCTGATTCTTCATCCGAAGCTTAGATATCGTTCCCCCGACATCTAGGACTCTGCATCCAATCACTCCGAAGAGGACTTCCGTAGAATAGGCCATCAACTGTCCGGCCTGCGCGTCGCGCAGGTGTCGCTGGATCGGCGACGTGCGCAGGTAGCCGGAGGCGCCCCCGACACGCACGGCCAGCTGGGCCGCATCCACGGCGATCCGGTCCGCCAGCAGTTTCGCCGTCCCGAGGGCTTTGTGTCCCTGTCCGTGATCCGCCTGCCACAGCGCCTGCCTGGCGAAGGCGCGGGCCGCGCCGCGTTGGCAAGAGCCCCGCGTCGAACGTCGGCCGCCATCCGGAGGCCGACCGGTGCGCGGGGCGTGCCGCGCTGCTCGCCGGACAGGATTGGGCGCAGCCCCTCGTCTCGATCCGCATGCTCTCGACTGGCCCTCGACGACCTTGCGGGCTGGTGCAAACGCCGCGCCTGAGCGGCACGAGATCGATGTGCCTGAAGTCGAATATGCGACACGCGCGCTCAGGTCGGCGTGCCGGTGTGACGGTCAGGCCACGCCGAGCAGCGCGAGCAGGGCGGCGGCGCTGCGGCTCAGGTAGCGCTCGCGGTGACGGACGACCTGGAACCGGCGTTCCGGCAGGTCGAGCGGCACGCGATGCAGCAGCTCCGCCTCCAGGCTCGGCGCCGCCACCGAGGCGGAGATCACGGTGGCCCCCATGCCGCTCTCGACCGCCGCCCGGACCGCCTCGTTCGAGGGCAGCTCGAGCGCGATCCTGAGGTCGTGCGGCGCGATGCCCAGATGCTCCAGCGCCGCCTCGAACTCGGATCGCGTGCCCGAGCCCGGCTCGCGCAGGATCCAGTCGACGTCGAGCAGCTCGGCCGGGCTCACCGTCGCGCGGCCGGTTTGCGCCGCCCAGGCATGACCTGGCGACACCACCAGCACCAGCTGGTCCTGGGCGACGGTGGCGGCGGCCAGATCCGGATCGTCGATCACCCCCTCGACGAAGCCGATCTCGGCGGCGCCGTCATGCACCCCCCGCACGACGTCGGCAGTGTTGCCGATCGCCAGGCGGATCTCGATCTGCGGGTGGCGGGCGCGGAACGCCATCAGCCGGCTGGGCAGCCAGTAGCTGGCGATGGTCTGGCTGGCATGGACCAGCAGCGTGCCGCGCTTGAGCTCGCCCAGCTCGGACAGCTTGAGACGGGCCGCCGCCGCCCGGGCCAGCACCGCCCGCGCCTCGTCGAGGAACATGCGGCCGGCCTCGGTGAGCTCGATGCCGCGGCCGACCCGGTTGAACAGCTTGATCTGGAAGCTGTCCTCCAGCGTGGCGACCGCGTGGCTCACCGCCGACTGGGCGAGGTTGAGCACCTTCGCCGCCTGCGTCACGTGCTGGCGCTCGGCGACCGCGACGAAGATACGCAGCTGCTCGAGGGTCATCGCCCGTCTGCCAGGGCCGTGCTGAAGATGCGCCCATCCACGTCGGTCATGCGCAGCGTCACCGCGCCGGACGGTCGTGATCCCCGAGCAGGCGGCGGCAGCGTGATGGTCGCGGCAGCCCCCATCGGCGCCCGGATGCCGTACGGGCTGGGGGCGAACCTGTTGTAGGCGTAGTCGTTCGCGAAGTCGGCCTTCGGCAGCGCCGACAGCGCCTTTGCGTCCCAGCGTGCCAGGATCGCCTTGTCCGGGCCGATCAGGGCTGCCTCCACCAGATGCAGCTGCGCTTCCGGGGTGCCGGCATCGAGATACGCATGCACCCGAACGCCGCCCGCCGCCAGCAGCACGCCGCGGGTCAGGGTGACGTGGTGTTTGGTCGGGCTCACCGGGCCGCCATGGAACGGACCATAGACCGAGCCGCGATAATGATCGTAGGTGCCGACGTCGTAGATCGCGACGAACGCGAACAGCGCCAGCGCCAGGTTGCGGAAGCCATGGTCGGTCTGCGGCAGCGGCAGCGCGCCGCCCATGCAGCGGAACCAGGCCGTCCTGGCCAGCAGCGGCCTGCGCCGCAGCAGCATGGCGTCGAGCGAGAACGCACCGCTGCCGCCGAGCAGCAGAGTCGTGCCCATCGCCAGGTTGCAGGCCGCCATGGTCCACTCGTCGATGCAGGTCGCCCCCTGCCAGCCGAACATCGCCATGAGCATCACCGAGAACCCGATCGACACCAGGGCGGCGGCGCGGGTGAGCAGCCCGGCCATCAGCATCGCACCGGCGATCAGCTCGGCGCCGCTGAACAAGATCACCCCGGCATAGAGCAGATAGAAATGGTGCAGCAGGTAGGAGATCAGGTGGTCGGTGCCGAACAGCGCGCCCGGCATCGCGGTCTGGAACTTGTTCGCCATCCAGGTCGGCGCGGTGGGATCGAGCTTCGAGGGCGCGTAGATGAAGCGGCGCGAGCCGCCGCCCCAATAGACAAAGCCCTGGATGAAACGTATCGAGAGCAGGGCGAGGCCGGCGATGCGCCAGCTCCGCTGCGCCTCAGTCATCATGGGCACGGACGCGGCGAGGCGTCCGATCGTCGTGGCCGTCATGTTCAGTCTCCCCAGCAGGTGGATGCAGAGAGAGCAATATGCGCCGCTCCGCAACATCCGTGCTGACGGGGGGGAATCGATCATATCGTTCCTGATCAACGAACGTTCTGGTGGAGGTGCGGCGGCGCGACATCGTCGAGGCGACGCCGATGCCGGGTACCTGATCGCCAGGTTGATCGGGTGCTCCGGCTAATGCGTGTCGAACACCTTCTGGTAGTCGGCGAGCCGGGCGTCTGTGGCGGCGATCTCGCGCGCGGTCGGGCGATGCGGATCGGCGGCGGGGGGCAGCATGCCGAACTTCATCAGGCACAGCATCAGCAGCATCCGTGCCTTGGTGGCGGTCAGGTTCGAGCCCGCGATGAACGGGCCGCCGCGGATGGCGAAGCCCTCGGTGTTGCCGCGCCCGACATTGACCACCGGAAAGCCGGTATAGGTCGCCAGGAGCAGCGCACGTGTCTTCGAGCTGGCCGCAGCCTTTCCGTAAGGCGACAGCCCCTCCAGCACGAAACCGGACAGCGGCGCATGACGCAGCTTGTAGGCGATGAACGCCGCGATATCGACCTCCTGCTCCGGATCGCTGTCGTAGTCGTCCTCGACGTACGAGCTGTCCTTGACGATCGAGACCTTCGGGATCGAGGAGTCCAGCAGGTCGCCCTCGTCGTCCTTGATGCCGACGCGGACCGTCTCGATGCCGAGCGGCCCCAGTCGGAGCCCGTCCACCGCGTCCGGCAGCCGGGTGATGTTCACCTCCGACCGGTCGGTGTGCCGGGTTACCGGGACGTGACGCAGCACCGATCCGGTGCCTCCGCCGGCCGCGCCCAGGATCCCGCCATAGCCGCCGGTGGCGACGAAGCCACCCGGACGCGCATCCACCTTGGCCACCTCACGCGCGCCGAACACGCGCTGGTCCTGCACCATTACCATGCCGACATGGTTGCGCCCGGCATCGTCCGCCCAGACCCGGGATGCGATCCATTCCACCGAGTCCGCGAGGTTCTTCGGCCCGTCATTGCTGATCTGGCCGTGATAGCGCTGCGACGCGTTGCCGCAGACCGGGATCGTCACGTCGAGCACGAGGTTGAACCAGTACATGGTCTCCTCGATGCGCGGGCTGCCCTGGGTCCAGATCGCCCCGTCATAGCGGCCGCTCGCGAGCACGCGACGGGTGCGGTTGGTGATGCGGGCCAGGGTCATGCGCGACGGCGAGGCGTTCAGATGCGGCGGCCGGTAGGGGAAGAAGTCGCGCCCCGCCACCTCCGGCGCGATGTCGCCGATGCCGGCGTCGGACCGGTCCGCTTCCGCCTGTCCCTTGCCGTAGCCGCCGGACGGCGCGATCCGGAAGAAATCGATCTCGGCATGGTTCGATATCATGTTGCCGATGCCCGCGCCGTCGATGCCGAGCCGGTCCACCTCCTCGAAGGTGCGCGTGCCGTCCGGCATGAAGGGCTGCCGGCTCAACGCGCGCGAAACCCTGTCGCCGGTGCCGTCCGTCTCCCAGGCGCTGCCGTCCTTCTGCCGCGCCATGTAGGGCAGCGGGTAGAGGCCGTCCTGCGGCGCGATCTCGATCCGGTATACCGGCCGGTCCTCGTCCGCCTGACGCTCGGCGCTGAAGCGGCCCTCGGCGTCGAGATAGCCGTCCGGCGCCGCGTAGAGCTCGGCCAGGTCACGCTCCAGCGGATGCGCCGAGAACGGCTCGACATACACCACCGCGGGTGCGGCCAGTCGCTGCGGACGGAGGCTGTCGAAGCGCGAGCGCCTGCCCTCGATGTCGGTCAGCAGCGGCAGGCCGTGCCGCTCGCGTACCTGATTCGAGGTCACCAGCGGCGGCGTGTTCTGGATGGTGGCGTTGGGGCCGGCAAGATGGGCGATGCGGACCCTGCGTCGCGCGTCCTGGCTCATGCGTCCGCTCCGTCTGCTGTCGAGGCGCCGGCCTCCTGGTCCTCGACCATCACGTGGCGCTCGAACCGTTCGAGCAGCGCACCCATTCGCTGCCGCTGCAGCGCGAACTCCGGGCTCGCATCGCGCGCGGCGAGATCGGCCTCGAAGGCCGCGCGGGAGGCGAACATGCAGTCCCAGCGCACGTCCGGACCGGATGCGCCGTCGCGCACCAGGATGCGCCCGGGAGGCAGGCCGAGTTCGAGCCGCAACCGAGTGCCGCGCCGGCGCATTTCCAGCACCGCGTCGGTCATGCCGGGTTTCGCGTGGTAGCTGGTCGTCTCGACGATCAAGCTCCGCACCTCGGTCATTCGGCGAGGTTCTCGCGCAGGGTGCGGCCGGCATAGGACCTGCGGAAGCGGCCGCGACGCTGCAGCTCCGGCACCAGGAAGTCGATGACGTTGAGCAGGTCGCGCGGCACGCCGGGCGGATGGGCGATCATGAAGCCGCCGCGCTCGCCGGTCGCCACGAACACCTCCTCGAGATAATCCGCGATCTGGGACGCGGATCCGGCGACGGCGTGATCGTACGAGGCGGCGTGACGCGAGATCGACGCGAACAGGTCCTCGCGCGTGAGGATGTCGTTCGGGTCGAGATCGGCGGTCATGCTCATGAAGGTGACCGGAGAGGCGTTGGCGCGCACGATCTGGTCGTTGATCTCCGCCACCGTGAAGCGTGCCGGCAGCCGGGACAGGTCGTAGCCGATCTGGTGCGACACGAACGCTCCCACCGCCTCGAGCGGCACCGCGGTCAGCAGCAGCTCGCGACGCCGTTTCGCGTCCGCCTCCGTCTCGCCCACGATCAGCACGACGTCCCAGATGATGCCGACCGATCGTGGTTCGCGCCCCTCCGCGACCAGGGCGGCATCGAGTGCCGCGCGATGCTTCACCTGCCGCGCGAGATCGGTGCCGGCCGCGAACACGTGGTCGGCGAAGCTGGCCGACGCCCGGATGCCGCGCGGCGACGCGCCGGCCTGCACGATCACCGGCTTGACCTGCGGCGACGGCACCGAGGCGAGCGGTCCCTTGACGCGGAAGAACTCGCCCCTGTGGTCGATCGGCCTGACCTTGGTCGGATCGGCGACCACGCCGGTCTCGCGGTCCCAGACGAAGGCGTCCGGCGCCACGCTCTCCCACAGCGCGTTGCAGACCGCCATGAACTCCTCCATGCGCTCGTAGCGCAGGTCGTGCTCCATCAGCTCGTCGAAGCCGTAATTGGCGGCGTCGGCCTTGCGCGACGAGGCGACCACGTTGAACGCGATCCGGCCGCCGGTGATATGGTCGAGCGAGTTCAGCAGCCGCGCGACGTAGAACGGATGCATGAAGGTCGAGGAATAGGTAAGGCCGAAGCCGATATGCCGGGTCAGCTGCGACATCGCCGCGATATACGGGCTCATGTCCTGACGCGGCCAGCCGACGCCCCATTTCACCGCATCATCGATCGAGTTCTGCCAGGTCGAGGGGATCCCCGAGCCGTCGCCGAAGAACAGGAAGTCCAGCAGCCCGCGCTCGGCGATCTGCGCGATCTCGTTATAGATGCGCAGGTCCGGGAAGGTCGCGTGCGACCAGGAGCCCGGCATGCGCCAGCGCCCTTCGAGATGGCTCCAGGACAGGTCGTAGCCGAGATGCATCCGTCTCGTCATGGTGCGCCGAGCCGGACGTCGTGCGCCGCCAGCAGGCGCTTGAGGGCCGGCAGCACGTGCTCGCCGAAGAGGCGCAGGTCGCGCGCGTAGTCGACGAAGGTGAGCTGGATCCCCTCGATGCCGCTCTCCACGATCAGCGCCGCGAGCTTCTCCGCCATCGTCTGCGGCGTGCCGGTGACCGGCGTCCCGGAGCCGAACCCGATCATGTCGGGCGCACGCAGATACGCCGAGCGCTCGCCGTAGGAGCTGCGGTTGTCGCGCTCGAACGAGGCGACGAGGTTGTCGACCGCCTCCGTGTCGAGCGCCTCGCGGATCGCCGCGAACTCGGCCTCCGCCGCTGCATCCGTGTCGCCGAACAGCAGCATCATGCTGGTGACGACGCGGACGCTGCGTCCCTGCCCGGCCGCGAACTGCTTCACCCGCGCGACGTCGTCGGCGCGCAGGCCGACGAACTGGTAGTCGGAGTGCCGTGCCGCGAAGGCCAGTCCCTCGTCGGACAGGCCGGCGGAGACAATGGTCGGATACGGCTTCCTGATCGGCTTCGGATCCGACACGCAGTTCCGCAGGTGGAAGAAACGACCATCGAAGCTGGTGCGGTCCTGGCTCCACAGCAGCTTCATCACACGCAGCCACTCGTCGGCATACTCGTAGCGGTAGTCGCCATACCCCTCGGGCACGATTCCCATCTGGTCGAGCTCTTCGAGCGTGTTGCCGGTGACGATGTTGATGCCGAACCGCCCCTGGGAGACCTCGTCGACGCTGGCGATCAGCTTGGCGGCGACGACGGGGTGGTAGAGCAGCGGGTTGATGGTGGAGAAGAGCTTGAGGCGGCTGGTGAGCGGCGCGATCGCGCTGGCGAACGCGATCGGCTCGATGGTGTTCTGCCAAAACCCGGTCTCGCCGCCGAAGCCCATCCATTTGCCCATCCAGAACAGGTAGTCGAGCCCGATCGCCTCGGCGGTTTGCGCGATCTCACGATGCAGGGCGAAGGTCGGATGGTAGCGCGGCGTGCGCTTGGACATCAGGAAACCGTTGCTGCCCACCGGCATGAACACGCCGAGCTCGAGCCGTCTCATGCCGGTATCCTATCCTCGCAGAGGGTTGCTGTCTCAGCTCTCACGTCGCACGACGCTCTCGTGCCAGTTTCGCAATGATGATCAGCGGCGCTACCACCACGATCGGCGTGACCTGCAGGATGACCGCGTACGGGTAGAGCAGAAGCTCCAGGAAGCGTGACTGCACGAACAGGATCGACACCAGGATGCCGCCGGCCAGTGCCGCGAACAGGCCGGCGAAGGTGATCGTGAGCGTGTTCCATAGGGCGGCGGACAGGATCGGCCAGTCCCGCACCAGGGAGCCCGCCACATCGGTCGGCGCCGGCAGGATGTAGGACGGAACGCCATCGAGGCGGACATAGCCCTGCCACGACGCCAGCAAGACCATCGCCGCCGCGGCCGGAACGGCGATCTGACGCAGCCGGCCATGCGATCGCGAGGCGAGACGGGTCATGGCGTCGCGCTCGCCTCCGGCGGACTGCCCAGGACCTGAGAGACCCGGCGGCTGGCAGCGGCGAAGTCGGCGGAGGTGCGGGTCTCGGCGGAGCGCGGGTAGGACAGCTTGTTGTCGAGATCCGCGATCACCCGGCCGGGCCGGGCGGCCATCACCAGGATCCGGCTGGACAGGTACACGGCCTCGCCGACCGAGTGCGTGACGAACAGGATGGTCCAGCGGAACCGCTCCCAGAGCTTCAGCAGATCGTCGTTGAGACGCTGCCGGGTGATCTCGTCGAGGGCGGCGAAAGGCTCGTCCATCAGCAGCAGCCGCGGCCTCGTGACCAGCGCGCGGGCGATCGAGACGCGCATCTTCATGCCGCCGGACAGCTCGCGCGGATAGGCGCGCTCGAACTTGTCCAGCCCGACCATCGCCAGCGCCTCTCGCACCCGGTCGGCCGCGGACGTGGCGGACAGGCCCTTCAGCCGCAGCGGCAGCCAGACATTGCGAAACACGGTCTCCCACGGCAGCAGCGTCGGCTCCTGAAACACGAAGCTGAGCTCCCGCCTCGGACTGCCTTGCCCGGGGTTTTCCGATGTCGGCCAGTCGATGAGGCCGGAGCTCGGTTGGCCGAGGCCCGCCACCAGGCGCAGCGCCGTCGACTTGCCGCAGCCGGACGGACCCAGCAGGCTGATGAACTCTCCGGTGGAGACGACGAGCGACATGTCGGACAGCGCCAGCGTTCCGTTCCCGAACCGCTTGCTGACGCCGCGCATCGCGACCTGCGGCGGTAGCGCCGGCTGCTCCGAACGCACGGGACCGAGGGCGCTCAGCACAGTGCGAACGCGCTCATCGAAGTTTGACGAGATCCCGATCGGCGTCCTTGCAGACGAACGGCGTGGTGTAGGCCCCCCGGTAGTCGAGCCCCGCCGAAAGCACCTTCGCCTTGACCATGGCACTGAAGAAACCGCTGTAGCGCGCGTCGGTCATGCAGCCGATGCCGTGTGCCGCGGCGTCGCCCGACACGATGATCCCCTGCGCCTTGATCTGGCTGATCGTGTAGGCGATCCGGTCGTCGGCCATTTCGGATTATCCGCCTTGATGAGCCGGTTGCCGGCGGCGTTGTCGCCGTAGAGATAATGATACCAGCCGATGATCGAGGCAGTCACGAAGCGACGCACGACATCGGGATGGTCGCGCAGGAAGGATTGCTGCGTCTCGATCGTCGTCGCGTAGCCGCCATAGCCGTAGTCGCGAGCAGGAACGCCTTCGGCCACCATCCGGCCTGCTTCTTGATGGTGTAGGGCTCCGACGTGATATAGGCCTGCTGACGCGAACGCGGATCGACGATGAAGGGCGCCGCGCTGTAGCTGTAGGGCTTGTATCGATCGTCGCGGAAGCCGGGATAGACCGATTTCAGCCATTGAAAGTAGGTGTCGTAGCCGTCGCCGGCCAGATACAGCGTCTTCAGCTTGGCGAGGTCGGCGACGGAGGATAGCCGCTGGTCGGGATGGGCGAGGATCGCCTGGGGATCCTTCTGGAAGATCGCCGCCACCGTCACGACCGGCTGCTTCGCAGCGACCGCGTCCATTGCCTCCAGCGTCGTGCCCTGCAGGAACTGGATCTGTCCGGCGATCAGACGCGGGCCGTTCGGTGTCTGGGTACTACCCATCGCGATGGTGACGTCGAGACCCGCTTTGGCGCAGGTCCCGTCCGCGAGCGCCTGAGAGAAGCCGCCATGCTCGGCTTGGGCGAGCCCACCGGTTCCGAGCGTCACGTGGTCGAGCGGGGCTGCGGCCATGATGGACAGCCCGACGATCATGGTGCGAGCCATGGCAGACGTGCGGGCCCGGATCGATGCGTCACGCTGTTCCATCGCGCGGCTATTTGCAAGCCTTATGCCAGCAAGCCTTATGCCAGCAAACCTTATGCCAGCAAGCCTTACGCCAGCGAGCACCGCGCGAGGAAGGGGAGAAGTGCCGCGTCGAACTCTGCCGGACGTTCGAGATAGGGGCAGTGGTTTGATCCCGGGATCACCAGGAGGTCGGGTCCGCCCAGCGCTGTGCGGCAGTCTTCGCCGACCGAAAGAGGCACCGCCTTGTCCTCGCCGCCCCAGATCAGCAGCAGCCTCTCGGTGGGGAACAGGGTGCGGAGCCTGTCGGCCACGTAATCATCGGCTATGCCGCCGGTCAGGTAGTCGCCCATCCGGCCGAATATCTCGAGGGCGCCCGGGCTCGTGTTCATGCGCCACTCCTCCTCGACGAAGGCGTCGGTGACGAGTGCTGGATCATGCATGACGAAGCGCAGCTTGTCCGCGAACTGCCCGCGCTGCGTCGCCCGGACATTGCGGCTGATCGTCTGCGCGACCTGCTGGTCGATCGGCACGATCCCCAACGCACCGACCAGGACCAGCCCCCTCGCCCGGGCCGGAGCGAGGCAGGCGGCGTAGGCGACGATGTGCGCGCCGAGCGAGGTCCCGGTCATGACCGCGCGCTCGACCCCGAGCGCGTCCATCACCGCGAGCGCGTGCATCGCCAGCTCCGGCACCGTCACGGGTCCATGGGCTTCCTTGCTGGCGAAACCGTGCCCCGGCAGGTCGTAGGTGATCGCCCGGAAGCCCTGATCCGCGAGACGCTCCGCCGTGGCGCGCCAGCGGTCGCATCGGGCGCCCAGTCCGTGGGCGAGAAGTACCGCGGGTCCGCTACCGGCTTCGATGATGCGCGTGGTTCCGCGACCGACCGCCAATGGGTAGTTGATGGCTTGCATCTATGTTGCCTTCAGCGCGACGCCCGTCGCAGTCCGGCGACGGCCTCGACCTCGAGACGGGTTCCGGCGCCGATCAGGCCGGCGACCTGCACCAGCGTGCTGGCCGGCCGATGCGGTCCGAAGACACGCTTGCGCACCTCGTTGACCATGGCGCGGTCGGCGAGATCGGTGAGATAGAAGGTGAGCTTGGCCACGTCCGCGAGGTCGCCGCCCAGGCCTGACAGAAGGCGCTGCAGGGTGTCGAAGATGCAGGTGGCCTGCCCACCGGCATCCTCGCCAACCAGCCGGCCGTCGGTGTCCAGCGCGAGCAGGCCGGAGACGAAGATCTGGTCGCCGAGGATCGTCGCATCCGAGTAGTGTCCCACGGGAGCAGGCATGCCCGCGACCCGCACCTCGGTGACGAGGCGGCCGCCATCCGCGGTCATCAGATCGGCGTCGCGAGCAGGGTGGGTATGGCACCGGTGTCGACCACGACGACCTGTTGCGCGACCCGGAGCGCGCCATCACGCTCGACCAGCTCGAGATGGTAGCGTCCGACGCTGAACAGACGCGTGTCGCCCTCGGCCGTGGACTGAAAGAGCGAGTACGGCACGGTCACCGAGATGCCGTTCGCGGTCTCGATCCGATAGAGTCCGAGGACATGGCAGTCGCGGTGGATGTTGTAGATGTTGGCCTCCCGCAGCGACATGATACGATCGTGCAGCATGTCCTTGCTGTCGCAGAGCATGAGCGAGAGAGGCAGGTTCTGCTCGCGGTTCTCGCGGCTGACGATCTCGTATCGGCACCCGTCGGCGAACAGCTCGACCCACTCCTCGAGCCGGTCCTCGTCGAGCAGCCGGCCATAGGTCTCGAGCAGGTCGTGGACGGCGTCGCGCATCTCGGTCGAGCGGGTCACGCCGATCATTCCGCGGCCTGGCGAAGCCCGTCGCCCGGCGTGATGCCCATCAATCGGCAATAATGCTGCCAGAAGCCGCGCATCGGCACGTCGCTGATCAGGTTCTCCTGGTCGGCGATCGGGCCGCGGCCGCCGAACTCGACCACCGAGTGTCGGTCTGCGTCACGCACGATGGCCCGGTGCACCAGTTCGACCGCCTCGCCGTCCTCCATGGAGACCAGACCCGCAGGCCCGGCCAGGTTGGCCTTGCGCAGCCTGTGCCGCGCCATGAACTCGTCGTCGTCCTGGTAGCCGAAGAAGGTGGAGACGATGTCGAACTCGTCGACCGAACGGGTGCGGATCTGGCGCACCGCCAGCGTGTTGCCGATCTGCTGGAACGCGGCCCCCGGGAAGATCGACGAGATCGCCAGGGTGAGATCGTCCGGGAATTCCTTGTGGTAGCGCAGAAGCGATGGATCCCTCAGCTTGATGTTCATGTCGCCGCGGCCGGTGTCGCCATAGCTCGCGTCGGGGGTCGATCCGTCGCTGCGGCCGCCCTGAGCCGCCCATGACAGGTTATGCTTGCCCTCGTCATCCATCCGCGCACCTCCGGTGCCGCTGAGGCGCGCGATGCCGAAGGTGATCTGGAACATGTGCAGCAGACCTCCATGGTTGGGGTCGCGGAGATTATCCGTGTAGAGCTTCCAGTTGCCGAAGATACGCTGCCGCTGATAGCCGAGCACCCGGACCGGCTTGTGGAACAGGCGCCTGACCTGCTGGACGAACAGCGGGCCGAGGAACTCCTCCAGCGGCAGCGCCTCGCTCGAGAAGGTTCCGAAGACGACGCCGTCGAGCGACTGCACCCGCAGCGACTGCAGGGCGTGGCAGGATTTGTCGAAATCCGCCGGAAGCCCGCCCTTGCCGTTGACGCCGCGCTGGAACGGCACGCCGACCAGCTTGCCGCTCAGGTCGAAGCTCCACTGGTGGTAGCAGCACGTATGGACCTTGGTGTTGCCGTGCAGGTTGCGCTGCACGATCGAGCCGCGATGCGCGCACCGGTTGACCATCGCGTGCAGGCTGCCGTCCTTCGCGCGATCGACGATGACCGGGGTGTCGCCGACCGCCACGACGCGGAAGTCGCCGGGGTTGGGGATCTCCGCTTCCAGAGCCAGGAAGTTCCAGGTCGGGCCGCGAAAGATCTTCTGCTGCTCGACGGCGTAGATCTCGGCGTCGCGATACATGCCGTAGGGGATCCGGCTGCAGTCGGCCTGCGGGAAGCTGTAGCATGCGTCGCCGGTTCCCCGGATCGTGGCACTCATACGAATTCCCCCGGCAGGTCGTGTGCCAGCGCCCCGCCCGGCAGGGTGGTGTCCTCGGCCCGGCGCTCGAGGGTCGAGGCGCGCGTGTAGACGCGGTTCCACATGCCCTGCGAGTTCTCGCAAGGATGGCGCGGGATCTCCGCCGGCATGGCGGGGAGGTCGATCCTGGCGCCGTTCATCCAGACTTCTTGGATGCGACGACGCTCCTCGAGCTGCGTGATGTCGCGCAGCGGATCGCCGTCGAAGACCAGGAAATCGGCGAGCTTGCCGGGCGCGAGGCTGTCATGGTCGCGGCCGGCGCGCAGGGCGCCGCGGTTGCGGTGGGTCGCGATCTGCAGGATCTCGGCGGCGTCGATATCGAGATAGCGCATCATGACGGAGAGCTCGCGCGCGCAGAACTCGCCGTAGGGCGTGACGGCAAATCCCGTCTCGGAGCCGCAGAGGAACGGGATCCCCGCGTCGTAGGCGCGTCGGAGCGAGATCGACGCGTCGGCGAGCTCGCGGCGCTGGATGTTCGGCCACCAGTCGTAGGAGGGATCGTCGGGTTGCGCATATTCGATGTTGTTCACCAGCAGCATCAGCGAGGGGCAGATGCAGCAGCCTTCCCCGGCGGCCGCGCGCACGCCCTCCTCGCTGATCCGCGAGGCGTGGTAGAGGATGTCGACACCGGCCCGGGCAGCGTACAACGCGCCTTCGGCGCCGCGTACGTGCACCGCCACCTTGCGGCCGAGGCGGTGCGCCTCCTTGACCATCGCGGTCGTCTCCTCCTGCGTGAACGCCGCATAGAGGCCGCCGGAATTGCCGCCCTGGATCCCGTCCATCGCGATCTTGATGACGTCGACGGTGCTCTTGGTCTGCTCGCGTATCGCCTCGATGGCCTCCGGCAGGGACTGGACGAGGCGTCCGGTGCTGCAGGGCGGGCATCCGACCCAGCTCGGATAATAGTCGTAGAGGCCCTGCCGCGAGGTGATCGCCGGGCCGGCAGCGGTCACGCGCGGCCCGGGGAACATGCCGACATAGAGCGCGTCGCGGATCGCGGTGCCGACCATCCCCGCGCTCGCCGGGTCGAGCAGGGCCGTGTAGCCGGCCAGCAGCATGCGCTGCGCCCCGGCCAGCGCGCGTATCGCGCGATACTCCAGGCAGGGGTAGAGATCGACCTCCTCCTCGCTGCGCGCATTGCCATAGGACAGGTGCGTGTGCAGGTCCGACAGGCCGGGCATGACGAAGTGCTTCGAATGATCGATGACGCGGTCACCCTCGCCGGGCCTCGGCAGTGCGGCGCGCGGCAGGATCTCCCTGATCCGAGCGCCCTCGATGACCAGCGCCTGGTCGCGTCGCGCGCTCGGCTCGGTGCCGACGAACAATTGGCCACAATGGATGATGGTTCTCATGACGGCTCGACCTTCCGGGCCAGGAACTCGATGATGTTCGCGATGTCGGCCGGGCGCTCGGACATCAGATCGTGGCCGCAGCCGCCGAACAGCGTGAGGTCGGCCCGCGGCAGATGGTCGCGCAGGGCGAGCGTGTCGGCCACCGGGGACGCCCGGTCGCGATCGCCGTGCAGCAGCGCGACCCGGGTCTCGATCCGCCTGGCCTCGCTCGCTGCGAGCACGACCGCCTGCAGGCAGCTGTCCGGGTCGGCGAGCATGGTCGCGAAGTAGTCGCGGTAGTCCCCCGACAGGAACGGCGCCAGACGTCGTGTCACGATGTCGGGATCCGGCGGACGCGCCGCCCCCGTCATCGGCTGCAGGGCCGCCGCCAGTGCGGCCGGATCGTGTGGCACGGCCCAGAAGGCGCGAAGCTCCGGCGTCGCCGTGGCGGCCGCAGGAGCGCCGATCGCGACGACCTGCGGCAGGTCCCGCCGGCGGGCCGCGATCCGCAGCGACAGCGCACCGCCGACCGAGTTGCCGATCAGCAGCGGCAGCCGCTGGTGCAGGGTCGCGATCCGCGCCAGCGCCGCGTCGATCTGCTCGAGCCAGAAGGCGACGTCGAAGAACGGGGGCGCCGGCAGCCGGCCGGATCGTCCGAACCCCGCGAGATCGATCAGGTGGATTGCGAGATGCGGCGACAGGTGCCGGATCGGTGGCGCGAAATTGACCTCGCCGCTGCTGCCGGGGCCGATGCCGTGCACCATCAGCACCGGCACCTGACCCTCGCGCATGCGGTGTGCGAGCGGAACCCCTCGCACGGTCGTCTCCAGCTGGGTCCAGCCCGGGAGAGTGTTCACGACGCCTCGTCGGTCTGCACCGCGATGCTGTCGACCGGCGGCACGGTCTTGATGAGCCCCCGACGCTGCAGGAACACCCCGAAGCGCCGGTAGCGTGCCCGGTCGAGCAGGCCCGGCGACTTGGCGAACCGGCACAGCGTGGCGCGCCACTCCTGATGCACCAGGTCGCTGTTCTGTGCGGGATGATCGGCGACGAAGTCGGCCCAGCCCTGTTCGGGATGATCCAGCAGCCACGACGTGCTCTCGCCCAGCGCGGTGACGAAGCGCTGCAGACGCGGGTCATGGACCCGGTCGGGCCGCGCGACGTAGATCAGCTCGTCATAGGCCGGAACGCCGTGCTCCTCGGGAAAGAACGAGATCGCGTCGGCCCCGTGCGCGCGAACCTCGAGGATCTCCTTGTTCCGGTACGCGCTGATGGTGGCATCGACCTGGCGGGCGAGCACCGCGCTGACGATCTGGAAGTTGACGCTGATCAGCTTCGCATCGCCCGGCGCCAGTCCGGCCGACGCCAGCATCGCGCCGGCCAGCGCTTCCTCGATCCCGGCCACCGAGTAGCCGAGCGTGCGGCCCCGCAGGTCGGATAGCTGATGCACCGGCCCGGGCCGCAGCGCGATGATCGAGTCGAGCGGCGTGTCGACCAGCGTCGCGAAGCGCATCAGCGGCACGCCCCGCGCGGCCAGGAGATAGAGCTGCGGCTGGTAGCTGACCGCGACGTCGACACGGCCGGTCGCCGCCATCATGGGCGGGGTGCTGGCGTCGCTCGGCGCGACGAGGGTCACGTCGAGGCCATGCCGGGCGAAGAACCCCTCGTGGCGGGCGACGAACAGCGGCGCCTCGTCCGGATTGGGCAGCCAGTCCAGCATCACGGTCAGCCGATCCGCGGCTGCGGCCGCCACCGGCAGGAGCAGGCCGATCAGGCCCGCGAGGATCGAGCGGCGTATCATGCGGCGGCGGTCGTGTCGGGCGCCCAGTACAGGATCCGCTTCAGGCCGCGATCGACCAGCACCCAGAGCAGGATCGCCATCATGGCCAGCACGAACAGGGCGGCGAACATCACGTCGGTCTGGATGCGCGCATTGGCGTTCAGCATCACGTAGCCGAGACCGGCGGAGGCGCCGACCCATTCGCCCACTACGGCGCCGATCGGAGCGATCGCGGTGGCGACACGAAGGCCGGAGCCGAAGGCGGGAAGGGCTGCCGGCAGGCGGACATGGCGCAGGATCGAGAACGGTGACGCGTTCATGGTGCGCGCGAGGTCGAGCCAGCCGAGATCGGTCCGCCGCAGGCCGTCGGAGAAGGCGGCGGTGACGGGGAAGAAGATGACCAGCACCGCCATCACCACCTTCGAGGCGATGCCGAAGCCGAACCAGAGCACCAGCAGCGGCGCCAGGGCGAAGACCGGGATCGCCTGGCTCAGCAGCAGCAGCGGCATCAGCCAGCGCTGCAGCAGCGGCGAGAACACCATGCCGAGGGCGACCAGCGAGCCCAGCGTGGTGCCGATGAGCAGCCCGAGCAGGGTCTCGGTCAGGGTCGTGATCGTGCTCCACAGCAGGAGATGCCACTGGCTGCAGAGTGCCACCGCCACGGATTGCGGGTCGGGCAGCAGATAGGCCGGCGTGCCGCTGATCTTCGACACCGCGAACCAGACCGCGACCAGGCCGAGCAGCGTGACCAGCGGACGCATCGCGGACGCGGCGTGGCGCTTCATCTCGGCTCCAGTTCCGTGAGCACGCGCATCAGGTGACCCTGCGTGCGCAGCAGCTCATCATCGTCGGGCGCACGTGGGGTGGGGCCGTGGATGGCGATGGGAGGCCCGAGCCGGGCGGGATGGCCGGACAGCACGATCAGGTGATGACCGAGGCGGCAGGCCTCGAGCGGATCGTGCGTGATCAGCAGCACCGTGCGATCCTGCAGCAGCTCGGCCGCGAGATCCTGCACCCGCGCCCGGGTGAACGTGTCGAGCGCCGAGAAGGGCTCGTCCATGAGCACGATGGGACGGTTCTCGTAGAGGGTGCGCGCGATCGCCGCTCGCTGACGCATCCCGCCGGAGAGCTGCGATGGCAGCGCCCGCGCGCGATCGGCCAGACCGACGCGCCCCAGCAGATGCAGCGCGCGATCCCGGTCGAGCGGTTCGCGGCGCAGACGCGAGCCGAGCATGACGTTCTGGACCACGTTCAGCCATGGGTAGAGCAGATCCTGCTGGCCCATGTAGGCGATACGATGATGCAGCCCTTGCCCATCCGAGGCGGTGACGCTTCCCTCGCTCGGCCTGGCCAGTCCGGCGATGATCTTGACCAGGCTCGACTTGCCGACGCCGCTGGTGCCGAGCAGCACGACGAACTGGCCGCCCTCGATGTCGAGATCGAGCTGTTCGAAGATGGTTCGTTGGTCGTAGCGTAGCGCCAGGTTCCGAAGACGCAGTCCAGGCGGACGATCGAGGTCGGGCTGCGCGGCTGCCTGCCCCACGAGAGTCGCGAGCGGGCGTGCGGAGCGGGCCTGAAGCTTCACCGGGTGTTCGCTGAGCGGGAGTGCTGCGGTCAAGAGACGGTCCCCAAGACGATGCGCCACTGCGGGGTGTATACACATACCTTTCCGCGACGCCGAGGCAAGAGCAATCGCCGTCATCTGGCGGCTTTCGCCGCATTACTGGCCGAGCGCCTCCGGCCTTGACGCGAAAACGTTCATATGTCGGGCTAGTTGCCTAGCTTGTGCCCAATCATGAGGAGGATCGTGGCCGATCCTGGAGCGGGCCGCACGAGGCGCACACCTTGCCTGCCAGTTCCCGAACCTCACCAGGGAACGTGGTGGTGTATACACGACAATGTCTGTAAGACGGAGAACATGCATGCTTGATCGCCGCGTCTTCCTCATGGGGTGCACCGCTTCCGCCGGGCTCGCGGCGACCGGCCCCGCCTTCGCCAAAACGACGGAACCGATGACGGTGATCCTGGATTGGCTGCTTAACCCCAATCATGCCGCTCTGTTCACCGCACAGCATAGCGGAGCCTTCGCCCGCGCCGGTCTCGAGGTGAACCTCGTGTCGCCGTCCGATCCAGACTCGCCCTGCCGCCTGGTGGCAGCCGGACAGGCCGACCTCGCCGTCAGCTACGGCTCGCAGATCAACATGATCACCAGCGCCGGGTTGCCGCTGCTGCGTGTCGCGACCCTGGTCGACCGTCCCCTCAATACGGTCATGACGCGTGGCGATATCCAGACATTGTCGGATCTCAGGGGCAAGACGATCGGCTATTCGGTCGCGGGAGTCGAGGAGGCGGTGCTGGACGTCATGCTTGCCTCCGCCGGCGTCCGGCCAGGCGAGGTGACGACGGTGAAGGTCAACTACAACATGGTGACCGCCATGCTGTCGCATCGGCTGGACGCGGCGACGGGCGCCTACCGCAACGCCGAGGTGATCGAGATCGAGCAGATGGGAGCCAAGCCGCACGTGTTCCTGCCGGAGGATCACGGCGTGCCGCCCTATGACGAGCTGATCCTGGTGGCTCGACATGATCGTGTCGGCGACGCGCGGCTGAAGCGCTTCATCTTGGCACTCCGGGAGGCAGTCGCGACCTTGCAGAAGGATCCCGATGCTCTCTGGACAGCCTTCGCCGACGCGCATGGCGAGCTCAACACGCCCTACAACAAGCTTTCCTGGCAGGCGACGGTGCCGCTCCTGGCGCGCGATCCGGGCGCGCTGGACGAGAGGCGCTATCTCGCTTTCCAGGATTTTGCCGTCGCCCGGCATATCATCGCGACGCCGCAGCCGATCGGTGGCTTCGCCGTGCAGATCGTGTCCTGATCCGGATCAGCGCCGCTCGCTGGACAGGCCGAGATGACCGCGCAGCGTGCTGCTCGTGTAGGCGGCTCGCATCAGGCCGCGACGCTGCAGCTCGGGGATCACGAGTGCCACGAAATCCTCCACCCCGCCCGGGATCGTCGCCGGCATGAGGTTGAAGCCGTCCGCAGCGCCGCTCGACACCCGCTGCTCCATGCCGTCGGCGATGTCTGCGGGCGTGCCGCACATGAACAGGTGGCCCCGGGCGCCCGACGCGAAGCGCACCAGCTGCCGCAGCGTCATGTTGCCGGACTTCGTCGCCTCGTGCAGAAGAGCGAGTTGCGTCGTGCCGAAATTCGTCGTCAGCGCCTCGGGAAGCTTCTCGTCGAGACAATAATTCCCAAGCTCGATGTCCGGGCCGAGCAGGCCCTGCAGGAAGGCCAGGCCGAGTTCTGGATCCACCAGATCCTGCAGCCTCGCATATTTGTCCTCCGCTTCGGCGCGCGTCGGTGCCACGACCGCGAGCAGCCCCGGCATGATCTTGAGCTCGTCCGGGGCGCGTCCATGCGCTGCCATGCGGCCTTTCAGATCGGCGTAGAAGGCTCGGCCGGACGTGATGCTGCCCTGCACGGAATAGACCATGTCGGCGGTCCGGGCCGCGAGATCCCGTCCCGGCACCGAACCGCCCGCCTGCACCATGACCGGCATTCCCTGCGGCGAACGCGCGACGTTGAGCGGCCCGCGGACCCGGAAATGCTTACCCCTGTGATGCAGATACCGCATCTTGTCGAGATCGAGATAGACACCCGTCTCCCGGTCGACCGGAAACGCATCCTCATCCCAGCTGTTCCACAACCCCTTGACGATATCGGCGAACTCCGCCGCGCGCTCATAGCGGGCGCCGTGCTCCGGCATCTGCTCGTGGCCGAAGTTCCTCGCCTCGCTCTCGCTGACGCCGGTGACGAGATTGCAGCCGACCCGTCCCCCCGAGATATGGTCGAGCGACAGCACGCGGCGGGCGACGGCGTACGGCTCGTCATAGGTCGTGTTCTGCGTGATGACGATGCCGATCCTGCTGGTCGAGACGGCGAGCGCGGCCGCGGTGGTCGCCGGCTCCAGGAATGTCGCGCGGTCGGTGCGCGACAGGATCGTGCTCGAACTGTCCGATGAGGCCGCGGAGTCCGCCAGGAACAGCACGTCGAACAGGCCGCGCTCCGCCAGGCGTGCCAGATGCACGAGCCTGTCGATCGGCATCGCCGGAGCGGGATCTGTCGCCGGGTCACGCCAGGACGCGGCATGATGGCCGGTGTTCAGCACGAATAGGCCGAGCCGCATCTGAGGTGTCATGTCCGTATCTCCGGTCCCGCCGCTAGCGCGGCGGATAGGCAAGCTTGAGGGCGTAGCTCGACACCGCCGGGATCCGGCGGATGATCTTGTGCTCGTAGAGGAACGCCGCGTAATCGCGATACTTCTTCTCGTCGAGCGCGGCCGGATCGTCGGCGAAGTAGGGTAGCGTGTAGTTCCAGGCCTGCTCGTTGAGCCTGTCGTCGAGATCGGGATACGCCCGGAGGAACAAGTGCCAGGCTTCGGCCGGGTGCGCCTTGAGGTAGACGGTGCCCTCCCTGACCGCCTCCAGGAAGCGGGGGAAGCGAGGATCGCCAGCCCTGTCCCGCTGCACCTCGAAGACGAAGCCGTCGCTCGCCGGCACGCCATAGGCCCCGAAATCGAAGCAGACGGGAACCTGACCCAGGTCGGCGATCTCGAAGGCTTCGAAGTTCCGCAGCATCGGCACCGCATCAACGCGGTGGGTCAGCAGCGACGTCGTGAGCGCGGTCCCGACATCGACCAGCGACAGGTCCGACAGCGAGAGGTTCGCCGTGCGCAGCATCGTGTCGATCGCGGCCAGGGTATCGTCGCCACCCACGTTGTTGTAGCCCAGGCGCTTGCCCTTGAGGCCCGCGAGGGTGGCGATACCGCCGCTCTTGAGCACGCACAGCGACGTCAGCGACCGATCCTGCAGCGTGCCGATGCGAAGGATCGGCAGCCCGCCGAGCACTTCGCGGTAGAGCGTGACCTGATAGCTGATCGCGACGTCGCCGTGTCCGGCCGCCACCAGGCGCGGCGGCATCGAGGGATCTGCCGGCTGGATCAGGCTGACGGCGAGGCCCTGCCTGGCGAACGCGCCGATCTGCTCGGCGACCACCAGCGGCGCGTGGTTCGGGTTGATGAACCAGTCCAGCAGGACCGACAGCCTGTCCGTCGCCGCGGCGCGGCGCGGCAGCAGCAGCGAGGGGGCGGCGACGAGCAGGCGGCGGCGCTTCATGGTCAATGAAGCCGCGGCAGCGCGGCGTCGAGATGTGCTGCGACCTGGTCGAGGTCGGCCGCGAGATGCGGCGTCGTGACGACCACACCTTGTTCGGCGATCGCCCGCAGCGCCGGATAGAGCGGCACCGCCTGGCGGATCGCGGGATCGTCGAATGCTGCCCGCGTGGCCGGGAGCAGGGCGCGCGGCGCCTCGCCTGGAGACGGCACGAGCAACGCGCGATAGGCGGCCAGCGAGACCGCGTAGCGGATGAAGTCCCGCGCATCCGCCAGGAGCCGGCCGTGGAGCTTGGCGTCGATCCCGAACATGTCGATCCAGACCGTCGGTCGCACGCGCCCGTCCGCGACCGGAAAAGCCGTGACCCGCATCTGGTCCGCCGTCACGCAATGCTCCTCCTGCCGGCAGCCTTTCGCGGTCTCGTCGAGCACCTCATGCATCATCTCCGAGTAGCCGACGAACGCGCTCCCGACGCGCCGGGCGAACTGCCGGGCATAGAAGCCCTCGACCTCGTCATAGGCGGCATTGCGCCCGAGCCCGGCGGGCTCCAGCGCGAGAAGATGCCGCAAGCGCGCGACGATGATCGGATCGGGGGTCGGCGTGACCTGCGCCAGGACAGCCTCTGGACTCTGCTGTCCCTCCGCCAGGAGCGAGGACAGATAGAGTTCGCCGAGCTGCCCCTGGCCCTTCAGATCCAGCAGCAGGCCGTGTTCCGCGCCCAGCGCGTCCTCCAGCGCCGCGAGCGAGCGAGCCTTCGCGAGTGCCGCCTTGTCGCTGCGGTAGAAGAGGAAGTCCGTGCACATCCATTGCGGCACGGCCCAGAGCGTGCCGTCATAGGAGGCGGCCTGACGGGCGAGCGGTTCGAGCGGGTCGAGCCCTGCGATCCGCGGCGGCTGCAACCGGTGGCGGTCGAGGACGTCTCGCATCAGCACCACGTCGATCTCGTGCACGTCGGCATCCTCGTAGAGCACGCCCCCGTCGCGCGGGTCCTGGCTGTAGTACTTGCGGTTCAGGGTGACGTCGACGATGACGTCCGGGTGCAGCCGCTCGAACCCCTGCTTGAGCGCCAGGGCCGCGGCCTCGGGCTCGGGAATATAGGGGTACAGCGAGACGTGCAGGACCCGTCTGGGCGCGGCGTGGGCGGTGGTCAGCGGCAGCATGACCAGGAGCAGGAATGCCAGCAGCACTCCCATGGAACGCATCGCCGCTCAGCTCGGGGGCTGCACGGCGCGGTCTTCCTGGACCTGGGCGGCGCCGATCACGTGGATACGCATCGCGTGGTAGGCGGCCTCGGGCTCGCGCTGCAGGATCGCGTGCACGATCGCGTCGTGCTCCATATGGGATTTCTCCATCCGCCGCCGCTCGCTGATGAATTCCAACCTTGTATAGGGAAGCGTGCGCATCCGCATCTGCACGATGCCATTGGCGAGGATGTCGTTGTGCGCTCCCTCGTGCACCAGCCGGTGCAGCAGCGAATTCGACTTGTCGAACCGTGCTGCGGCGGCGGGACCGATGATGTTCGCCATCTGCTGGTGCAGCTCGTCGAGCTTGACGCGCTCGCTCTGGGTCATGCGCTGCGCCGCATAGCGGGCGGACGAGGCCTCGAGATCGGCCACGACCTCCAGCAGGTTCCTGTAGTGCTCGACGCTTCGGGCAGCCACCACGACGCCTTGGCGATGGCGGGTGTCGACGATGCCAAGGACCGAGAGCTGACGCAGCGCCTCGCGCACCGGCGTGCGCGAGACGTTGTAGCGACGGGCGAGCTCCTCCTCTTCGAGCCGCATGCCGGGCGGCAGCTGACCGTGCGAGATGTCGCTCGCGATCTTCTGCTGCACGATGCTGGCCAGCGTGGGCGACGGCAGGCGACGGCGCGGTTTCACCGCATCCGCTAGCTCGGCGCTGGTCTCGGTCTGGCCGCGCGCACGAAGGCCGCGCGCGACCGGCTGCTGTCCTGGCTTCGGCGTCCTGGGCTTCAGCGTCCTGGGCTTCAGCGTCATAGCCGTGCCGCGACGGCCTTCAGCTCGGTGTAGTGCTCGATGGCGGGGAAGCCTGCGGCTCGCCCCCAGCCGGATTGCTTGTAGCCGCCCATCGGAAACGCCGGATCGAAGAAGTTGTGCGCATTGATGCAAACGTTGCCGGATTTGATCCGGCCGGCGAGCTGATGCGCGGCCCTCAGGTTCTGCGTCCAGACGCTCGCATGCAGGCCGTAGACGGTATCGTTGGCAGCCGCCACGGCCATGTCGACGTCGTCCGCCCTGAACGGCGCCGCGCAGAGCACCGGACCGAACACCTCCTCGCGGTAGATCGCCATGTCCGGCGTCGTGTCGGTGACAATGGTCGGTTGCACGAAATAGCCCGCGTCGCCGTGGCGCGCGCCGCCGGTGACGTAGCGGGCTCCGTCGCGGCGACCGGACTCCAGGTACGACACGACGCGGTCGCGCTGCGCGCCCGAGACGAGGGGTCCCAGTCGCGTGGCCGGATCGAGACCATGGCCGATCTTCAGGGCCTCGGCGTAGCGGGCGACACCGTCCACCACCCGGTCGAAGATGCGCTCGTCGACCAGCAGCCGGGAGCCGGCGGTGCAGACTTGGCCGCTGCTGAAGAAGATCGCGGCCGCGACTCCGGGAATCGCCGTTTCGAGATCGGCGTCGGCGAGCACGATGCAGGGCGACTTGCCGCCGAGCTCCAGGAACACGCGCTTGAGGTTGCCGGTCGCCGCCTGCACGACCAGCTTGCCGACCTCGGTGGAGCCGGTGAAGGAGACCGCGTCGACCCCGTGATGCGCCGCGAGCGCCGCGCCGGCCTCATCGCCGATCCCGGTGACGACGTTGACGACGCCGGGCGGGAAGCCGGCCTGCAGCACGAGCTCGCCGAGGCGCAGGGCGGTCAGCGAGGTCTGTTCCGCCGGTTTGATGATGACGGTGCAGCCGGCGGACAGCGCCGGCGCGATGCGCCAGACCGCGAGCTCGAGCGGGTAGTTCCAGGGGACGATGACGGCGACGACGCCGACCGGCTCGCGCATCGAGTACGCGTGGATCTCGCCTGGCGCCCCGAGCGGGATCGCCTCGCCGTTGATCTTGTTCGACCAGCCCGCCATGTATTCCAGCATGCTGACCGAGCCGGGAATATCGACCAGCCGGCACTCGTAGATCGGGCGTCCGGTGTCCAGCGATTCGAGCTGCGCCAGCTGCTCGCCGCAGTCCTGAACCAGGCCGGCGAGCTTGTTGAGGAGGCGACCCCGGTCGCTGCCGGACATGCGGCTCCAGGGACCCTGCTCCAGCGCGCGTCGTGCGGCGGAGACCGCCAGATCGACGTCGCCGGCCTCCGACCTCGCGACCGCGCCGACGACCGCGCCGGTTCCCGGATCGACGACCGCCATCGTCCCGCCTGAGCGCGCCTCCAGCCAGAGGTCGCCGATCAGGTTGCGGTGCGCTCGTGCGAGAAAAGCAGCGGCGTCGCCGCCGAGCCGGTGGGTGACGAGGCTGTCAGCCATCAGAGATGCTCCTTGCGCGCAGGGATCGGCAGGCTGAACCGGGTCGGTTCGAGAAACCGGCGCAGCACGTTGCCGGAGATCCGGGCGACGTTGTTGCGATATCCGTCATGCGACAGGCTGCCGGCCCAGGCGATCGAACCGGTGGAGAACACCGCGCCGCCGGCGGCGGTCTCGAAGAACACCATGTCGGCGTGGATCGGCTGTGCGCGTTCCGCGCCGAGGCAGTTGATCGGCAGCATGTCGAGCGACGTGAGATAGGTGCTGGTATGGGCTTCCGAGCGTGCGAGCAGCAGCGCGTGCGACGGCGTGCCCTGACCGGCATCGGCGCAATCCAGCTCGATGCCGGCAGCCCCGCCCCCGATCAGTCCGAAGTCGCCGATGATCTCGTCCGCGACCCCGTCGAAGATGAAGGCGGCACGCGGGTCGTCGCTGTCGGCCAGGCGGCGATAGTAGCTGCAGGCATCGAAACCCTGGCCGATGAAACCGACGCCGACGGTCTGCTGCGGCGGCCGCCCGATGCGGCGCCACAGGCCGCCGGCTTCGCCGGAAAAGGCATGGAACGCCTCGCCCGGCTGGGTCCCGGTCTCGCCTCGGCGAACTTCGATGGTGCCGCTGCCGGACCGATCGTAGGCGATGCGCCAGTACAGCCCGTTGCCGCCCATGTACATGATGCGGCCGCCCGTCTCGCGGAAGCCGTCGAGCGCATCGCGCATCGCGGTCGACCAGTATTCGGGATGCGTGCCGGTCATCACGCAGCGATAGCCGGCGAGTGCTGACGCATCCTCCGCGTCCAGATCCTCGTCGCTGATGCAGTGATAGGGGACGGATGCCTCGTCCAGCCACGCGAGGAGATGGGTGTCCGCGTTCAGCTGCCAAAGCCCGGAACCGGTGCCGCCGCCGAGCCAGGACTGGTATTTCGGACGCATGTTGAGGATCGGGCGGCGACGCGCGCTGTAGCAGACCGACGAGCCGTCGCTGTGCTGGTCGTAGAGCGAGCCGCCGAGTTCGCGATGCGCCGCGAGATGCAGATCGTTCGGGCCGAGCACCGGCACGTGGTCGTGCACGCGCTCCGCGAACGCGTAGTCGAGCGCCATATGCTCGTTGGCATAGGCGAGATAGCTGGCGGTCGGCACGATGAACAGCAGGCCGTCGCGCGGCGCCTGCGCCGCCGGCCGCACGACGAACGGGATGTAGTCTTCGTCCGTCGCGCTGTTGAGCCGCGCCGCATACAGGCCGCTCGGCAGGGCGTCGGGCACGGTCCACACGAAGTCGCTGTCCCAGCCGGCATCCTGGAGATCGTCGTCGTGGAAATGTATGGCCGCGTACTGCGCGGGGTCGTGCTGCCACGATCTCACCGCGCCGGTCCAGCCGTGGCCGGTCATCGCGCGTGTCGGACACTGGCGCGTGCGGCCGTGCCGACCGCGTCCGGAGACATCCTCGATCCGGTCCGTCGACAGGGCGATCGAGAAGTCCCAGGCGCCCAGCAGCGTGGCGCGGTCGGGCTCGCTCCAGAGGCGGGGCGCCTCGATCTTGCCGTTGAAGAAGCCCTCCTGGCCGCCGCGCCCGTCGGGCCTGGCGGCCAGGATCAGGGGCGCGTCTGGTGCGCCCAGCCCCGCGATATCGAGCGTCTCTCCGACCGCGCCGTGATCGCCGACGACGAGATCGGGCGACGATGCCGTCTGCTCCAGGCTGGCACGACCGGTCGCGGCGTCGAAGGCCGCACGCAGCCGATACCAATGTCGGTCCAGCATGCGGGCGCCGACAGCGATGGCCGCCGGTCTGTCGCCGCCGCCGAGGCGGAGCGTCAGTCCGGCAGCCCCGTCCAGCACGAGCTGGAAGCCGCGACCGCAACGCGCGTCCCACAGGCTGGCGATCACCTGGTCCGGCTTGTCCGGGGTCGTCGGCCAGACGAGCAGCTCGAGATCGAAGCTCTGCAGCGCGGTCCCGGCGATGCCCTCGATCATCGCGTACGAGCCGCCGTGCACCGGCTGCATCCGCCCCTGCAGGCGCCAGCGTGCGTCGGGCACTTCCTCCTCACGATAGCCGGGTCCCGCGGGATTGGTATCGCCGTTGATCACGCGCACGATCTGCGCGCTGTAGGGCGAGGCGTCGGCGTTGCTGACCTTGAAGGCGATCGATCCGCCGGCCCGCGTGCTGATCACGTCGCTGTAGCCCATCAGCGTCTTCATCGGCTACGGCATCTCCTCATCGAGCGGCACGCCCGTCTCGGCGAGCCAGCGCAGCTTGAAGATCGCCCGCTCCACGTCCTCGATGCTGTGGAAGATGCGGTTATCCTCCACGATGGGAGGCTGGTTGCGCTGTCCCGTCAGCCGGCCGATCCGCCACTCCCGATGCGGGATCGTGCAGATGACGCAGCATTTCCCGCCAATCGGGCCGGCGCGGAGAATGCTGAGGATCGCGTCGAGCTCCGGGCTGTGGCGGCCGATCGGATCGGCCAGGAACTCCCGCACCGGCGCCAGCCGCGACGGCTCGATCCGCGATGCGGTCCTGCGTGGCGAACCGGTCATCCGGATGGCTGCTCGAGCGTGAACAGGATCGCCGGGCCGGAGCACGGGCAGGAGTGCGCGGACGAGCGGTCGTGTCGGGCGGTCGCGGCGAGCAGGACGATCGAGGCGGAGGCGGCGGCAGCCATCGGCATTCCCTGGCAAGGACGGAGGAGGGCGGGCGTCAGAGGGTCGCGGCATCCGCACGCATCGCGCGCTGCGGATCAGGCCGTCTCGCCGGCCGGGCCAGACCGAGGTGATCGCGCAGCGTGCGGCCGCCATAGTCGCTGCGGAACAGGCCCCGGCGCTGCAGCTCCGGCACCACCAGGCCACAGAAATCTTCCAGGCCACCCGGCAGGGTCGCGGGCATGAGGTTGAAGCCGTCCGCGGCGCGCCCCTCGAAGCGCTCCTGCATCTGGTCGGCGATCCGGCCCGGCGTTCCCCGCACCGCCCAGTGACCGTAGCCGCCGGCCGCGACCTCGAGTGCCAGTTGCCGCAGCGACAGCTTCCGTCTCTGCGCGATCCTCACCATGGTCTCGAGGTGCGTGGTGCCCGCCTCGGTCGTCAGGTCGGTCGGCACCGGCCCGTCGGGGTCGTGGCCGGATAGGTCCGCGCCGCCGAGCGTGGTGCCGAGCAGCGCCATCGCCATCGGCTCGTCCACCAGTTCGCGCAGGACGCCGTACTTGTCTTCCGCCTCCTGTTCGGAACGGCCGACGATGGTGTAGATGCCGGGCATGATCTTGAGCTCGTCCGGCTCGCGGCCGAACTTCGGCATCCGGCGCTTCACGTCGGCATAGAACGCGCGGCCGCTCTCGAAGTCGGCCTGCACGGAGTAGACCATCTCGGCGGTTTCCGCGGCGAGCTCCCTGCCGGATTCCGAGCCGCCGGCCTGGACCATCACCGGACGCCCCTGCGGCGAGCGGGCGACGCAGAGCGGGCCCATGCAGGTGAAGTGCCGGCCGACATGGCGCAGTTCCCGCACTTCCGCCGGATCGAAGAACCGACCCGATCGCTTGTCCATGAGGAAGGCGTCGTCGGACCAGCTGTCCCACAGGCCGAGCACGATTTCGGCGAACTCGCGCGCGCGCAGGTAGCGATCGGCGTGGGCCATCGGCGTCGCCCGGAAGTTCAACGCCTCGTGCGGATTGACGCCGGTGACCATGTTCCACGCGGCGCGGCCGCCGCTCAGATGGTCGAGCGAGAGATAGCGGCGCGCGACGTAGTACGGCTGGTCGTAGCTCGTCGACGATGTCGAAACCAGGCCGATCCGCTCGGTCACGACTGCGAGTGCGGAGAGCAGCGTCATCGGGTCGAAGAAGGTGGCGCGATCGCCGCGGCTCGACCATTCGATGTCGGTGTTGGTGACGGCGGCACCGTCGTAGAGGAACAGTGCATCGAGCTTGGCTCGCTCGGCTGTCCGCGCGAGGTCGGCCCAGTATCTGAAGTTGGTGCCGTTTTCCAGCGGCACGTTCGGATGACGCCAGCTCGCGATATGATGACCGGTCGCCATGATGAACGCGCAAAGATGCATCTGCCGCATCATGGCCCATCACCTTCCAGCGGAGCCCGATGGCCCGCGAGCGAACTCAAGCCGCGGCATGTGTATACACCGCTGCCGAGTGACGTAAGCAATCGTCGTGCCACGCCCGGATATAGCCGGCGCCTTCCCGCCGGGGGCCTACGACATCGCCGGCCCCCGGCTGATGTTCGGTGTATACATGTATCGGGCGCCCGGGGTGCCCACGCGGGGCGCTGACGCGCGGCCCCGGGATACGGGGTCAGCGGATCACGGGATGAGCACGATCCGGCCGGACGAGGTGTGGTTCTCCAGCGATGCCAGGGCCTCGTCGAAGCGGTCGAGCGGCAGCATCCGGTGGATGAACGGCGTGATCACGCCGCGTCCGACGAGATCGACCACCTCATGAAGATCCGACAGCGTCGAGCCGACGGAGCCCAGCAGGGCGGCCTCCCGGACGATCAGCTCGACGGGATGCACCTGCAGCTGCTGCGCCGTGTAGCCGATCAGGACGATCCGGCCTCGTCTGCGCAGCATGGCGACGGATCGCCGCATCGTCTCCGTCGAGCCGACCAGCTCGAACACGACGTCCGCACCGTCACCCGTCAAGGCGAGCACGCGGCCGGCGACGTCAGGCTCGGTCGCGGCGTCGATGGTCTCGTCCGCGCCGAGACGTCGCGCGAGCTGCACTCTCTCGACGCCGAGCCCGATCGCGATCACCCGTCCACCGCAGGCCTTCGCGTACTGAAGCAGCGGATGGCCGACGCCACCGACCCCGTGCACGACCACCCAATCGCCCGGACGGATCTTCGCCAGGCGTCCGGCATGCACCGCCGTCGAGCCTGCGCATCCCATCGGCGCCATGTCGGTCAACGACACGAAGTCGGGGATCCGCACGCAGTTGCGCGCCCGCACGACGACGTAGTCGGCGTATCCGCCGTCGCTCGTGAAGCCAGGCTGCGACACCGGGGCGGGACAAAGCTGTTCCTCGCCGTCCCGGCAATAGCCACACTGGCCGCAGCCTTCGTAGTAGTAGAGCAGCACACGCGCGCCGATGCGATCGGAGGGGACACCCGCACCGACCTCGTCGATGACGCCGGCGATCTCGTGGCCGACCGTGAAGTCGCGTCGGCCAAGATCCAGCAGCCCGTCGCGCAGGTGCAGCTCAGTCCGGCAGACGCCGCACGCGCTGATGCGTACGCGCACCTGGCCGGGAGAGGGTGTCGGGATCGGGATCGTGCGGAGGTCGAAGGGCTGACCCGGTCGGAGAAACCGCACCGCGCGCATGGTCTTCGCCGAGGTCAATGCAGATCTCCTCACGAGCCGGCTCTGTCGCGATCCAACGCGTCATGGCGGGCGAAGATGCGAGAAGCGGAAACCGCGCCGTGCCGGGAGAGCGAGCACGGCGCGGTGCCGCTCTCCCGGACACGGCAGACGCGGGCTTAGGGGTTGCTCGGGGTCTGCGGCAGACCGGCGGTCCGGGCGCTGGATGCACCGACGTAGCGATAGACACGCGGCGTGCCGACACCGACAGTGTCGTTGAAGTCCGGACCGAAGCTGCCGTTCGCGACGACGCCGTTATAGCCGGGGATGTTGCGGTGGAACACGCTGGTCTTGCTGTCCGACGTGTCGCCGTTGAGGACCTGCAACGCCGAGGCGCCGTAGATGTAGGCGTTCAGGTTGCCCATGCGGCCATACTGCTCCACCAGCAGCGCGGTGGCGCCGGCCAGTTCGGGCGAGGAGACGCTGGTGCCGATCAGGCCCTCGTATTTGCCGTTGATCGCGACGATCACGTACGACCGGTCGGTGTTGCCGTTGCCGTTGATCGGGCTGTTGCCGCCGTTGCACGGCAGGATCGCGATGCCGGCGGGGCAGCCGCCGACCTGCATGCCGATATCGGGTATGGCGCGGGCGGTGGTCGAGCCGGTGGCGCTCAGCAGCTGGTAGGTCGGCCGCGAGAACAGCGTGCTCAGGCCGCCGCCGGCACCCCAGGAGCCGCCCGAGACGGTGGCGCCGAGCCCGTAGATGTCATAGGGGATTTCCGGATCCGACCAGGCGTTTTCCCGGACATAGCTCGAGTCCAGCGAGCCCTTGGTGGACTTCGTCACCACGTTGGTGCCGCCGACCGCGGTCACGTTGCTGTCGGCCGCCGGCGTGGAAACGCTCGGGACGAAGTTGCCGTTGGTCATGTTCGTCACGTAGTTCGCCGTCGGGCACTCCAGTCCCGCCTCGTCGCCGGAGCTGGCCAGGAAGCTGATGCCCTGCGCGTTCCCCTGCTCGAACAGCTCGTGCTCGATCTCGGTGATGTAGGTGTCTTCGGCGTAACCGAGCTCGCAGCCGCCGAACGAGGAGCTGACGATGTCCGCCTCGTTGGCCTCGTCGATCGTGATGTAGCCGGCCACGATGCTCTGGTCGGACAGGTCGGGGATGTCATACAGCACGACATGCGCGCCAGGGGCGCCGGTGAGCGACTGCTGGACGTCGAGCGAGGCCTCGTCGAGCGCATCGCTCATGGTGGTGGCGCCGCCCTGGACGTAGACGCGCTTGAACAGCGTCGGGTCGGCGGTGCCCGCGTTCTGGCTCCATTTCTCGTGGTCGAACAGCATCTTGACGTCGGCATCGAAGATGTCGCTCGACATCAGGATGCCGATCGTGGCGCCGGTGCCGTCGAGTCGCTCGGTCTTGCCGTTGACGGTGACCTTGGTCTGGTAGGACGGGTACTGGTAGGCCTGCTTGAGATCGGTGAACCAGTAGCCGCCGGTGGTGGAGGTCCGGTTGTCGACGCCGCCGGCGGGAAGCTGGACGTGATGGGAGAAGGTGTGCGCGGTCCGCGTGTCGGCGGAGAAGTCGAGCACCATGGCACCGGCCTGCCTGGCTGCGTCCGGCATCACCGGCGCGCGCGCGGCGACCATGCGTCGCCTGGTGGAGCCGTCCACCGAGGCGATCATCAGCGTCGTGCCCAGCGCCCGGTTGATCGCGGTGGCGCTGCCGCTGACGTGCAGGCTGCGTGACTGTACCGCGACGTCGAGGCCGCGCGAGGCGAACTCGGCCGCAACCTTGCCCATCGTCGCGGCATCCGGCCCGAAACGCAGTCCGAACGCCTGTGGCGTGATCCAGCGATGGAACGACGGCGACTTGGGATCGTGCTGCGCCTTGAGCAGCGCTTCGAGCCCGGCCTTGTCGCGGAGCGGCAGGATGACGTTGAAGCCGACCACCTGCGACGGTGCGACCGCGGCCGTCATCCGGATCGTCGAGGCGTGCGCCTGCGCGAGGGTCAGCGTGCCGGCGGCCAGCAGCGCCACCAGGGGTTGTCGAAGATACATGGACCGGTCCTATGCGGGAAACATCGAACCATCCCGCGTGTCCAACAAAAGGGAAACCATTTTTTTCGGGCGATCGTCATCGCCTGATCGCCGCCCGGCGGGCTGGTGCGCCGCGAGACCGGGGACCGGCCAGGATCACGACCGTCCGACGGTGCATCGCGAGGCGGTCCGCCACCGTGAGCCGCGCGATCCTGGACCCTCGACCTGTCGAGCCGCCGAGATCAGCCACGATCGACGGCCCGCCGTCCGAGAGCGGGATCATCGGTGAAGAAGCCGTCGATCCCGGCATCGAGATAGCGCTGGATCTCCGCGATCGATCCGGCCGGGTTGCGGCTGTCCTGGCCCGCGGCATCGCGGAAATCCGCCGCCAGGAACCGGTTCTCCGGCCTGAAGGTATAGGGATGCACCAGCAGGCCGGCCGCGTGCGCGTCGTGCACCAGGCTGGTCGGAGCGACGAGATGCCCGTCCGGCCCGAGGGGGATGATGGAGCGCGCATTAGGTCCGATGACGTCGGCGTCACCGGCGATCTCGGCCAGGCCCTTCGGCGACATCATCTCGGCGAAACTCGTCGAGGACCCGTTGCCGGAGCCGGACGGGAACCTGATCGACGCGGCATCCAGCAGCTGCATCAGCCGGATGTTGGCGTGGCCGCGGCCGATCCGGTCGCGCACCATGCGCAGGCTGTCGCCGTAGAAGCACTGGATCTCGAGCGGCGCCTTCGACGTGTAGCTGTGGGCAGCGATGCTTCGGACCAGCACGTCCTCGGTCGGCAGCCCGACTGCGCGCAGGAACAGCGTCGACTTCAGCTCCGGGATGAGCCCGACCTCGCGGCCATATGTCGCCGACGTGGCAGCCACCATGTCGATGATCTCCTCGAACGAGGGGATGTCGAACATGCCGTCATAGGCGGTGTTGCGCGGCCGGATCTGCGGCAGCCGCTCGCGCGCCCGCAGCGTCTTCAGCTCCGCCAGGGTGAAGTCGACCGTGAACCAACCGGTCGTCGCGACGCCGTCGATCGTCCGCGTGGTGCGCCGCGCGGCGAACTCCGGCTTGCGCGCGACGTCTGTGGTGTCGGTGATGTTGCACTCGTGACGCGCCACCAGTACGCCATCCTTGGTGGAGACCAGATCAGGCTCGACGAAGTCGGCGCCGTCGGCGATCGCCTTGGCATAGGACGCCAGAGTGTGCTCGGGGCGCAGCGCGCAGGCGCCGCGATGACCGATCACCAGCACCCTGGATGCCATCGCCTGCTCAACGGCCGCCGCTGGGCCCGGACGTGCGGCCGCCGCCAGGCATGCACCTGCCGCGAGTACGCCGCGTCTCGAGATGCAGGTCATCGGGTGTCGCCCTAGAAGCGCGTGGACAGGGTCAGGAAATACATGCGCGGCGGGATCGGGTAGGTGTTGTAGGTTCCCGACGCGGCGCCGACCACCACGGTCGAGACGCCGCGCTGGTTGTTCAGGTTCGTGATGTTGCCCTGCAGGTAGAGGTCCCTGAGATATGCGCTCGCCGGCAGCTTGATCCGATAGCCGGCCTCGAGATTGAGCTGGAAGTAGCTCTTGACCGAGAGGTCATCGGTGTAGGTGACGTAGCGCTTGCCGACATAGTCCCCGAACAGCTGCGTGTCGAAGGCGCCGTAATTGACGGCGAGGACGGTCTTGTTCAGCCAGGAGGGATCGCCCGGCACGATCTTGCCGGCGGTGCGCACGAGGGAAGTTCCGCTCTCGTAGTCGTCATCGTAGACGGAATGATTATAGGACACCGCGTCGTAGACCGAGATGTACGGACCGAAGGACAACGTGGCGGCGAGGTCGGCGCCGTCGGTGGTCACGCTTCCGACGTTCTCCAGGATCGCCGCACCACCGACGATCGAGGTGATGACCGGGGTCGGGCTGATGGTGAGCAGCCGGTTGCTGAAGTCGACATGGTAGTAGCTGACCTGGCCCTGGATGCCGGTGATCGGGCCGAACGAAAGGTCGCGATGCTCGCGCAGGCCGCCTTCGTAGGTCCAGGAGGTCTCCGGCTCGCCGGTGCGCTTCAGCAGGTCGAAGGCGCCCTGACTGCCGACGCTGAACGGCGAGTTGCCGCCGCCGCCATAGGTCTGGTACTGCCGGACGTTCTTCTGGATGTTGGCGAAGAGCTGCTCGTGACCCGTCACGTCCCAGACGGCGCCGAACTGCGGCAGGAACGCCTCCTCGGTGTCGATATCGCCGACCGGCATTCCGGTCGAGCCGGCCAGGGATCCGAGCTTCGGCTGCACCGGCACCGCGCCGTTGGCGTATTGCAGGCTGGACTTGAAGCCCGTCTGCAGTGCCAGCGACGGCAGGATGCGCCACTCATCCTGTAGATGCGTCTGTACGACGGTGTCACCGATCTGGCTGTAATACTGGGTGAACTCCGAGCCGGTCGGCCGCTGGTACGGCGTCGTCGGGTCGTTCACGTCCAACGGATACCAGCGCCGGATCGCCGACGAGCTGTCCTGCTCGATCCAGATGCCCGCCTCCAGCCTGTGCGAACCGAGCGTCCAGTCGAGCGCGCTGAGATAGCCGCCGCGGTTGATGAGATACTCGGTGGTCCGGGTCGCGTAGCCGGAGTTGCCGAACAGCTGTTTCAGGTTCTGACCGGGAAAGTAGATGTCGAACAAGGCAGGCAGCCCTGCGGCGCTGATCGGTCCGGCGACGACGCCGACGCCGTTGTCGTGATGGTAGTAGATCTGGTTCGACCAGACCAGGTCGTCATTGAAATGATGGTCGAGCTTCGCGTAGGCGAGCGCGTCCTCGCGCTGCGCGTCGCTGTAGTAGTCGCGGTAGTTCGCTCCGGCGGCGGCGGGCGTGGCGCCGGTCGCGCTGAGATAGCTCAGGGCTTCCTGGAAGTTCGGATACAATAACGGCCTGGCATAGGGCGCGCTGGTCTCGCCGGCGACGTGGACGGTCGCGTCCTCGTTCGGCTCGGTCTTGGTGGAGAAGTCGAAGTACAGCGTGAGCTTGTCGCGCACGTCCTCATGCACGAACTTGCCGTTGACCTGATAGCCACCCTGCTGCCCGTCGAAGTCCCAGGCGCGGGCATCCTGGCGATCGAATGCGACGTAGGCGGAGTTGCCGTTGCCGAACAGCCCGGTGTCGACACGGGCAAAGGTGCGGTAGGTATCGTAGCTGCCGAAGGTCTGCGCGACCCGGCCGCCGAACCGCTGCGCCGGATCGGAGGTGAAGGTGTCGATCGTGCCGCCGAGGTTGCTGGTCGACGCGGTAGCGAGGTCTCCCGCGCCGGACGACAGCGTGACGCGGCCGACATCCTCGCTGATGACCGCGCGCTGCGGCGACAGTCCGTTGAAGTTGCCGTAGTTCTGGTCGCCGAGCGGCACGCCGTCGAGGGTGTAGCCGAGTTGCTGCGCGTTGAAGCCGTGGATGTAGAGCGTGATGTTCTGCTCGTTGTTGCCCCAGGGATCGGCGGTCTCGTAGACGACGCCGGGCAGCGTCTGCAGCGCCTTCAGCGGATTGGTGCCCGGCAGGATCTTCTGGATTTCCCGACCCGATAGCGAGACCGCGGAGCGGGCGGAGTGCTTCGCGACCACGACGATGGATTCCTCGCCTGGCGCCTTTTTCGCCGAGCTATTCGAAACTGCCGCGGCATCCTGCGCGAAGCTGTCAGTCGGTATCGACCCCAATGCCGCCGCACACAGGGCGGTGGTCCGCAATATGGTCTTCTTCTGCACGATGGTTCGGGTCCTGCCGGCTGACATGTCGGCACGGGATTAGAATCCGACCACCAGTCCGACAACGGCAAAGCCGATCCGAAACAGGATTGTCATCGCACTGAAACAGGGCGGCACGATCCGCGACATGAGCCCGCTCCTGAATTCATCGACACGTACTCATCCGGGGGACGGGAGTATCGAGGGTGCGGCAAGCCGAGCGAGATCGGGGTCTATGCCCTGGTTCGACGAGGCGCATAGCGCCCTCGGCCGCTACTGCTTCTCGTCGACACCGTCGGCCAAAGCCGCACATGCACGCCTCGGCCGATGATGGTTCTCATCACCGGCAATGCAGGTGTCGCGGGCATCGATCCGGACTTGATCGTTCGCGCGATCCCTGGGCAAAGCATCGACGAGATCATGTGCGCAATGCCCGTGATCGCGCACGTCCATGTCTGCGCCGTGTACAAGAAGCATCGCAGGAACCATCCACTCGCCGCTCTCACGCCTGCGATGATACCGTGAGATCATCTTGCTGGCGGTCGCACAGACGGCTCCATACGTTTCTCGATGATCGAGCGACACCCGATCCAGACGACGGCCGGCGATCTGCGGCCTGTTCCCGAGGTGGAGCGAGGCGACGCCGTTGGCGTCGCCCTCTTCGTATCTCCTGATAGCCATGAGTTCGTGGATGACGATGATGGCCTCGCAGGATGGCTTGCGGCACTCGATAGAGCGCGCACGGGCGGCGGTCAAAGCGACATCCTGCATCGTCGCACTGGTCCCGTCAGGATCCCACGCCGGAGCTGGTGCGGCCCACCCGCTCGAGTCGCTCATCGACGCGCACACGAGCGCGATGCAGCAGAGCGTGAGAGATCTCAGGATCATGGAAGCCTGAAGAACCGAGAACCATCTTCCTGTATGCCAGGAACAGGAACTTCCAGTTCGCCAGCGACGTCTACGCAAGTCGACGGTTTCCCCACACCTCGGATACCCGCGTCAGCTTGTTTTTCTTCATGCGGCTCACCACCGCCCGGCCGACCATAGCCGGTGCGGTGCCGTTCAGACCCCTGCCTCGGAAGTCCGCTCGATCGCGTCGCCTCGCCTGCCTGGTCTTCGGGTCCCTCCATGGAAAGCTCGACCCGTGCGATCGGACGCCGGGTGCTCAGGTCGCGAGGCTCCGCCGCAGTCGCGTGATGGCGGCGGGCAGGCCGCGCACCTGCAGCACCCGGCCGGTCTCGTCGTACTCCTCGGACAGGACCCGTGCGCTGTCATACACCTCGCCGATCAGGCCCTGTTTCGCATAGGGCAGCACCAGCACATCCTCCACCATCGCCGCCTCGAAGAAGGCGATGATGGTATCGCGCAGCTTGCTGACGTCCTCGGCCGCGTGGGCGCAGAGCAGGATCGCCTCCGGATGCTTCTCGACGAGGGCAGCACGCCCGGCCGCGTCTACCTGGTCCAGCTTATTGAGCACCAGGTGCCACGGCACCGCGTCCGCGCCGATCTCGCGCAGCACGCTGCGGGTCACCTCCAGCTGCGCCTCGTGGGTCGGGTCCGAGGCGTCGACCACGAACAGCAGCAGCGAGGCTTCCAGCGCCTCCGCCAGGGTGGAGCGAAACGAGGCGACCAGGTCGTGCGGCAGCTGCTTGATGAACCCGACGGTGTCGGAGACGAGCACGCGGGGCCGGGTATCCGGCTGCAGGGCTCGGACGGTGGTGTCGAGGGTCGCGAACAGCTTGTCCTCCACCAGCACCTGGCTGCCGGTGAGGGCGCGCATCAGGGAAGACTTGCCCGCGTTGGTGTAGCCGACCAGCGCCACACGCAGCTGGTCGCGTCGGGCGGAGCGGCGCTGGTCGCCGTCGCGCTGCACCGCTTCCAGCTGGTCTCTCAGCTCGGCGAGCCGGTCGCGGATCTTGCGACGGTCGAGTGCGAGGCTGCTCTCGCCGGCACCCGGGCCTTGCTGACGCCCGCCGCCCGCCGAGGACTCCCGCATCCTGGGCGCCACGTATCTCAGGCGCGCCATCTCCACCTGCAGCTTCGCCTCGCGGGTGTTGGCGTGGCGGTGGAAGATCTCGACGATGACGCCGGTGCGGTCCAGCACCTGGGCGCCGGTGGCGCGCTCCAGGTTGCGGATCTGGCTGGGCGAGAGCTCATGATCGACGATGACGAATTCGGGCCTGCGAACCGCGTCCGCATCCGACGGGTGGCTGGCGACGATCTCCGACGCGCCCTCGAATCGCTGCCGGGCCTTGGATTTAACAGGCGGCGCCATCGAGCCGACCACGCCGGTGCCGCCGGTCAGCGCCGCCAGCTCGGCCAGCTTGCCGCTGCCCAGCAGCGATCCGGCTCCGGTGCCCTCGCGCCGTTGCGACACCGTGCCGACCACCTCGTAGCCCAGCGTCTTCACCAGCCGCCCCAGCTCCTGAAGGCTCGCTTCGTGCGCGACGTCATCGACGTCGGGCGTCTGGATGCCGACGAGAACGGCGCGCGGGATCGGGGTCATGGTCTCCATGCATGGTGCAGTAGCACGGACGGGCCCCGAGGCTGAACCGCATCTCCCGGCCGAAGCCGGCGATCGGTATCGCCCGCACGGGTGGCTGCCGCTCGCCTGTCCCGCTCCGAAGAGCGGGACATGGCCACCGGTCGCACCGAAGCTGTGGCTCATGTGGGCGGCCATCGTATAGCCGGTCACGGCGCCCAGCACGGTGGAGATGACCAGCCCGGTCGAGCTGTTCGAGCACGAGGAGCGGGATCGCCAGCGCCACCGAGGCGAGGCCGTACAGGCCGAGCGCGCGCTGGCGGCGGAGGACCTCGTTGACCAGGATGACGGGGGAGCGGAGGGGGAGTGCCGCCCGGGACACGCCGGCCGCGATCATCGGGCGATCTCCAGCTTGAGGCGGCGTGCCGATATGGAGCGCAGCGCGAGGAACAGCAGCAGGCCCGCCGGCCCGAACAGGAAGGTGAGCAGGAGGCAGGGAACCAGCAGCAGCGGCGAGATCCCGGCGGCCAGTCCGTCGCGCGCGATCCAGCTTCCGACGAACAGATCGAACGCCAGATAGTGCAGCCAGCCGGCGGCGAGGGCGGCGTCGTTGGCGAACAGGGCGCGCACCTGCTCGATCGAGCCGAAGCCGGCGCCGGCCGCGTGGTGCAGGCCGGTGACGATGAGCACGACGTAGGCGATGCCGAACAGGGCGGGAGCCGCGGTCGCGGCCACGATCCAGGCCGCGGGTCGCAGCGGCCGGACGAACAGCGAGATCAGCAAGCCGAGCCAGCACAGCAGTGCCAACAGGTTGCCGAGCGAGAAGGCCAGATGCGGGTCGAGCACGCTATGCCCTCTTATCTAGACAGTGCAAAGTTAGGCAAGGCGGGGATTTGAACAGTGTCAAGATATGCGTCGAAGCCTCGCCCCTATCATCATGGCGACCTCGCTGCAGCCCTTCTCGCAGCGGCTGGCCGGCTGATCGAGGAGCAGGGGGTGGATGGCTTCAGCCTGCGCGAGGTGGCGCGCCGCGTGGGGGTCTCTGCCGCGGCGCCGGCGCATCATCTCGGCGATGCGCGCGGATTGCTGACGCGGCTGGCGGCGCAGGCATTCACGGGTCTGGCAGACGCGCTCGCGTCGGCAGACGACGCGGCGCTCGACCGGGAGGCGCGCGTCCGTGCGCAGGGGATGGCGTATGTCGGATTCGCCCTGGCCCGACCGGGACGCTTCACGCTGATGTGGCGCTACGCCCTGCTCGACTTCAGCGACCCGGAGCTGGAGCGGGAGAGCCAGCGCGCGTTTCGCACCCTCGACCGGGCGGTGAGGGGCGATCTCGCCGTCGGGTCCGTGACGGATCCCGCCTGCGCGCCTTCGGTGGCGTGCTGGTCGATCGCCCACGGTTTCGCGGTGCTGGCGATGAACGGCGCCTTCGGCGTCGGGAGCGAGGCCGTCGAGACGCAGATCCGGATGTTGCCCGGCGTGCTCGCGGCCCTGTCGGCGTGAGACCCGCTCCCTCGCGGGCGTCGTTCGGCGCGGAACAGGCTCTCGGCGACCCAAGGCTCGGCGACCCAAGGCTCGGCGACTCAGGGCCTGGCGGGTCGAGGCCCTGCGGGTGATGGCTGGTAGCCGTGCCACACCCATTCCAGTGCCTCCGGCAGGGTCTGCGCCTCGGTAGGCCCGTCGACATGCTCGGCATTGCGCGAGAAGATGAACTGGTAGTGATAGCCCTTGGCGGCGAGGGCACCGGCCATGCGTTCGTTGGCCAGGGTCCAGTCGTGCATGCCGTCCGCGAGGGCGCCGACATAGTAGAACAGGTCGCGGTCGCCGGCTTCGAACCAGAAGCGGATCGGCTTGCGCGGCGTGTTCGCGATGAGCGGGGTGCCGTCCGAGACCGTCGCCGGCGTGATGGTTCTGCCGTCGATGGCGAGTGCCGGAGGCTTCGGGCCGGTCCAGTCGCTGTGATACTCCCAGGCTCCGCCGGGAAGTGCGGGGTCGTGCGGCCATTGCTGGTTGACCATCGTCGGCGAGTAGCCGAGGACGCGATGGTAAAGCTCAGGATGGAACCAGGCCATCGTGAATGCGGCGGCAGCACTCGAGCTGAAGCCCATCGTCATCCGGCCGTCCGGATCGCGGGTCAGCCTGACATGCGCGTGGCGTTCGACGTGGGGCAGCACCTCGCGCTCGACCCATTCGGCGTAGGCGCCGGAGACGGTATCGTACTCGCGGCCGCGCTCGCTGCCCTGTGCGTCCTGGCCGCCGGCGCCGATGCCGATCGCGATCATCGGCGGCAGGCGCCGCTCGTGGATGAGGTTGTCGAGGACGTCGAACAGGAGCTTCTCCTTGAAGAAACTCACAGGGCCGCCGTCGCCGAAGACGATGAACGGCGCGACGCTGCCGGGGCGATACTGGGCGGGGACGTAGACGTCCACGCTGCGGGTCCAGATGCCCGCGTGGCTCGCCGGGACCAGCAGGTCGGAGCGGTCGCGAGAGGCAGTAGCGGCGGTGTTGACGGCTTCGTTGCGGCAACCGTTCGCGTCGTCCCGGATCAGGCCGGGACGGAAGATCTGGCTGTCGGTCGAGAGCATCGTGAAGGCGCGCACCGATCCGGTCGGGACGCCGCCGCGGCGGACGGCTTGCCGGGCGGCCTGATGGGTCGGACCGATGATGAAGTTGCCGTCCAGGCCCGGCGAGGGCAGCGCGCCGTCCGGCAACGCGGTGGCGCGCGGGTAGGCCGCGCTCGCGGGATCGCGGGTGGGCGGGGTGGTCTTCAGGTCCAGGCCGGTGGTGTCGATGAAGAAGGGCGCCCGCGGGTCGGTGACGTTGGCGCCCGCCGGCACCGAGGCATTGGGCGGCGTGCAGGATGAGGGTGCGGCGAGACCCGGTGCCGCAGGGGCGACCAGGAACACGGCCACGATCAGCAAGGCTCGTATCTCGTGCATCGGCTGCCCCTCATCATCCGCGCCGGCCGGCTGGCGTAAGAGATGCCCCTTGACCCCATCGAAGGCAAACCTCTGAAAACCCCTATCCTAGAAATTGGGGTTTGGGGCCCCCGGCCACAACGGGTCAAGGGCAGAGCCCTTGCCCCTTGCCAGATAGCCGGTTCCGTGTATCCGCTCGCCCATGGTCAAGCGGCATGGATGACGTGGATATCCCGCAGGTCGACCCGGCATCGTCGGGCTCGTCACCGGTCCCGCAGATCCCGCGCGACTTCAAGAGCCTGCGGGCGCTGATCGTCACGCGGCGGGGCGCGCTGCCGAAGCGGCTGCTGCAGGTCGCGGATTTCGCGGTCGATCATCCGCAGGAGATCGCGTTCGGCCGCGTCGCCGAGCTGGCGCAGCAGGCGGGGGTGCAGCCTTCGACCCTGGTGCGCTTCGCCCAGACGCTCGGCTACGCGGGCTTCTCGGACCTGCAGGCGGTGTTTCGCGCCCATGCGCGGCAGCGTTGGCCGGATTATCGCGAGCGGCTGGACTCGCTCTCCGGCGAGGCCGAGGCCGGCGGCGCCACGCCGTCGATGCTGCTGCACGGCTTCGTCCACGCCGCCCGGATCTCGCTGGACCATCTGGAGCAGACCATCGACGGCGACGCGCTGGAGCGCGCGGTCGGGCTGCTGGCCGGGGCGCGATCGGTGTGCCTGCTGGGAATGCGCCGCGTGCTGCCGGTGGCGATCTACCTGAGCTACGCACTGCGTCGGCTCGGGCTGCGCGCCGAGACGATCGACAACGCCGGCGGCCTCGGCCACCGCCAGGTGGAGCTGCTGCGACCGGACGACGCGGTGCTGGCGGTGAGCTTCACGCCCTACGCGGCCGAGACGCTCGAGCTGGCCGGCGCGGCCGCGCGCAGCGGCGCCCGGGTGATCGCGATCACCGACAGCCCGTTCTCCCCGATGACCCAGATCGCCGAGGTCTGGCTCGAGGTGGCGGAGACCGACCATGCCGGCTTCCGTTCGCTCTCCGCCACCTTCGCGCTCGCCACCACGCTGGCGGTGGCGCTGGCGGAACGCCACCGCGAGAGCGCACCGTGACCCACCGGCGTTGACGGCGGCTCGCGACATGAGCGGGCTGCCGCGGGGCGCGCTGCGCGCCGGGCTGGTGCTCCCGGTCCTCGCCGCGTCGGTGTTCCTGGCGGTCCTGGTGATCGGTCTGGCGCTGCCGGTGATCCCGCTGTTCGTGCACGGCCGGCTCGGCTACGGGAACGTGGTCGTCGGCGCGATGGTGGGCGTCCAGTTCCTCGCGACCGTGCTGACCCGGCCGAGGGCCGGCCGGCTCGCGGACGGACGCGGCAGTGCCTCGACCATGCGCCAGGGCATGGTGACGTGCGGCCTGTCGGGCCTGGCGCTCCTCGCGGTGGCGGCGCTGCAGGGGCCGCCCCTGGTCAGGCTGCTCATCCTGCTGGCGGGCCGGCTGCTGCTCGGCGCCGGCGAGAGTCAGCTGATCGTGGGCGCGCTGTCGCTGGGCATCGGCCTGCTCGGGCAGCGGGCGTCCGGGCGCGTGCTGGCGTGGGTCGGCATGGCGATGTATGGCGCCCTCGGCGCCGGCGCGCCGCTCGGCCTGCTGCTCGATCGTGGCGGCGGCCTGGCGCTGGTCGGGGTCACGACGCTCGCGTGCGCGCTCGCGGCACTGGCGATCGGTGCCGTCCTGCCGGCGGTCGCGCCGCCGGGCGGGGCGCGACCGTCGTTCCTCGGGATCATCGGCTCGATCTGGCGCCCGGGGCTCGGCGTGGCGCTCCAGGGCGTCGGCTTCGCGGCGATCGGGGCGTTCGTCACGCTCGACTTCCAGTCGCACGGATGGCGGGGCGGCGGCCTCGCCCTGACCGGCTTCGGTGCCGCGTTCGTCCTGGTGCGCATCCTGTTCGGCCGCATGCCCGACCGCTTCGGCGGCTATCCGGTGGCGATCGTCTCGCTCGCGGTCGAGGCGGCCGGCCAGTCGATCCTGTTCCTCGCACCCGATGCCGGCATCGCGCTGCTCGGCGCGGCGGTTACCGGCATGGGCTGCTCGATGGTGTTTCCGGCGCTCGGCGTCGAGGTGGTGCGCCTGGTCCCGGCCGGCAGTCGCGGCACGGCGCTCGGCGGCTTCGCGGCCTTCCAGGACATCGCCTATGGCACGACGGGGCCCGCCGCCGGCGTGATCGCGGCCGGCTTCGGCTACCCCGCGGCGTTCGCGCTGGGTGCCGGCGCCGCACTGGCCGGCCTCACGACGACGAGCCTGCTGCTGATGCGAACATCCCCCAGTCGAGAAACCCCCGAGGAATCGGGGTCCGGGGCCGCCGGCCCCGGCGGGTCAAGGGCAGAGCCCTTGGCTTGATGCCGTAACGGGTTACGCTGGGCCAAGCGACGGCTTGCGGAGGCAGAGAAGATGCATGACCTGACCGGCAAGATCGCGGTCGTCACCGGCGGCACCCAGGGGCTCGGCGCCGCCATCGCCCGCAGCTTCGCCGAACGCGGCGCCGCCGGCCTCGTGCTCTGCGGCCGCAGCGTCGAGAAGGGTCGAGCCCATGCGGCGGCGATCGAGGCGGAGCTGGGAACCCGGTCGATCTTCGTGGAGGCGGATCTCGCGCGCGTCGAATGCTGCCGCGAGGTGATCGCGCGCGCCGACCGGGCGTTCGGGCGCCTAGACGCCCTGGTGAACGCGGCCGGCATCACCGATCGCGGCACCATCCTCGACACGTCCGAGGAGCTGTTCGACCGGATCTTCGCGATCAATGTCCGCGCGCCTTTCTTCCTGATGCAGGAGGCGATCCGGATCATGCGGCGGGAGGCGACGCCGGGCACGATCGTCAATATCGGGTCGATGTCGGCACGCGCGGGACAGCCCTTCATCGCCGCGTACAGCTCGTCCAAGGGTGCGCTCGCGACCCTGACGCGCAACACCTCCTACGCCCTGCTCCGCAACCGCATCCGGGTCAACGGCCTGAACATCGGCTGGATGGCGTCCGAGGGCGAGGACCGGACGATGCGCGAGCATCACGGCGCGCAGGATGGCTGGCTCGAGGCGGCGTCGGCGCAACAGCCCGCGGGCAGGCTCATCGATCCGCGCGAGGTCGCGCGCGCCGTGCTCTTCCTCTCGACGGCGGAGTCCGGGCTGATGACCGGCTCGGTGATCGAGTACGACCAGACCATCTGGGGCGGCTACGATGTCGGCCCGGCGCCGAAGCAGGCGCTGTGAAGGCGCGGCGGGACCCGGCGCTGCGAGATCGTCGTGGAACTGGCATTCCGCAGCCCGGGAGGCTGAACCGGCCGGTGCGCTGGGCGTCGCATCGCGCGACGCGGTCCGGAGACGGCATCGGTGAGACGGATTAGAACCAACGTTCCATCTTGACCGGAACCATGGAACGGCCTCATGGATGGCGGGGACGGGAGGCGTGCGATGGATCAAGACGAGCTCGACCTGGTGACGATCGGCCGATCCTCCGTCGACCTCTACGGTCAGCAGATCGGCGCGCGGCTCGAGGACATGTCGAGCTTCGGCAAGGCGGTCGGCGGCTGTCCGACCAACATCGCCATCGGCACCGCCCGGCTCGGCCTGCGCTCGGGCCTGGTGACCCGTGTCGGCGACGAGCATTTCGGCCGCTTCATCCGCGAGCAGGCGGCGCGGGAAGGCGTCGCCACCGAGGGCATCCGCACCGACCCGCATCGGCTGACCGCGCTCGCCTTGCTCGGCGTGCGCGACGCCGGCAGCTTCCCGCTGATCTTCTTTCGCACCGACTGCGCCGACAGCGCGCTCGACGAGAGCGACATCGACGAGGCGTTCATCTCGCGCGCGCGGGCGATCGTCGTCACCGGCACCCACTTCGCGCAGCCGCACAACGCCGCCGCCCAGCGCCGCGCGATGCGGATCGCGCGCGCGGCGGGCGGCAAGGTGATCCTGGACGTCGATTACCGTCCGAACCTTTGGGGCCTCTCCGGCCACGGCGACGGCGAGAACCGCTATATCCGTTCCGCCGCGGTCAGCGAGCGGCTGGCGTCGATCCTGCCCGACTGCGACCTGGTGGTCGGCACCGAGGAGGAGCTGCACATTGCCGGCGGGCGCGAGGACACGCTCGAGGCCATCCGCGCCATCCGCGGCCTAGCACCGGAAGCGGTGATCGTCTGCAAGCGCGGCCCGATGGGCTGCGTCATGTTCGACGGCGCGATACCGGACGCCCTGGAGGGCGGCATCGAGGGACCGGGCTTCCCGGTCGAGGTCTACAACACGCTCGGCGCCGGCGACGCCTTCATGTCGGGCTTCCTGCGCGGCTGGCTGCGCGGCGAGCCGCTCGCGACCTGCGGCGCCTACGCCAATGCCTGCGGCGCCATCGCGGTCTCCCGGCTGCTCTGCTCGCCCGAGTTCCCGAGCTTCGCCGAGCTCCAGCATTTCCTGACCCACGGCAGCCCGCAGCGCGCGCTGCGCCACGATGCGGTACTCAACCACGTGCACTGGGCCACCACGCGCCGGACGCAGCCGACGCCGATCCGCGCGCTGGCCTGCGACCACCGGCTGCAGCTCGAGCAGATCGCGGACGGCGTCGGCGCCTCCCATGATCGCATCGCGCCGTTCAAGGTGCTGGCGGTCCAGGCGGCGGCACGGGTGGCCGGCGGACGGCCGGGCTTCGGCATGTTCCTGGACGGGCGTCACGGTCGCGACGCGCTGTTCGCGGCCTCCCATGCCGGGCTGTGGGTGGCGCGCCCGATCGAGCGCACCGGCTCGCGGCCGCTGGATTTCGAGAACGGCGGCAGCCTCGGCGCGCAGCTGGTGGAGTGGCCGGCCGAGCAGGTGGTCAAGTGCCTGTGCTTCTATCATCCGGACGACGACGAGGCGCTTCGCCTGCGTCAGGAGCGCGAATTGGCGCGCGCGCAGGATGCCTGCCGGCGCCTCGGCCGCGACCTGCTGATCGAGATCATCGCCGGCAAGCACGGCGCGCTCGGCGACGACACGGTGGCGCGCATACTGCAGCGGCTGTACCGGATCGGGCTCAGGCCGGACTGGTGGAAGCTGGAGCCGCAGCGTTCCAGCGCCGCCTGGCGCGCGGTCGGCGAGGTCATCGAGGCGCACGACCCGCTCTGCCGCGGCGTCGTGATGCTGGGGCTCGATGCGCCGGCCGAGGAGCTGGTGGCGGCGTTCACCGCCGCCGCCGCCATGCCCTGGGTACGGGGGTTCGCGATCGGGCGGACGATCTTCAGCGATCCCGCCCAGCTTTGGCTCGCCGGCCGGATCGACGACCGCGAGGCGGTGGAGATGATGGCGCAACGCTTCGACGCCCTGGTGCGCGCCTGGGACGAACGGCTGCGCGAGGCGGTCGGCTGAGCGGAGGGTGGCGATGGCGATACGGCTCACGACGGCCCAGGCGCTGGTGCGCGCGATGGTCGCCCAGAAGATCGAGACGGACGGCACGGTGATGCCGTTCTTCGGCGGCGTCTGGGCGATCTTCGGGCACGGCAACGTCGCCGGGCTGGGTGAGGCGCTGCACGGGGCGCGCCACGAGATCACCACGTTCCGTGCCCATAACGAGCAGGGCATGGTGCACGCGGCGACCGCCTACGCCAAGGCATCGCGGCGGCGCCGCGCGATGGCGTGCACCAGCTCGATCGGGCCGGGTGCGCTGAACATGGTCACCGGGGCCGCGGTCGCGCACGTCAACCGGCTGCCGCTGCTGCTGCTGCCGAGCGACGTGTTCGCCAGCCGCCGGCCCGACCCGGTGCTGCAGCAGATCGAGGATTTCGGCGACGGCACCACCACCGCGACCGACAGCTTCCGGCCGGTCTCGCGCTACTTCGACCGCATCACCCGGCCCGAGCAGATCATCCCGGCCTTCGGACGCGCCATGGCGATGCTGACCGACCCGTCGGAGTGCGGCCCGGTGACGCTGGCGCTGTGCCAGGACGTGCAGGCGGAGGCGTGGGACTTCCCGGAGGGGTGCTTTGCCGAGCGCGTGCATCGCGTGCGCCGCCCTGCTCCGGACGCGGACGAGCTGGCGGCCGCGGTCGCGGCACTGCGCGCGGCCGAGCGACCGCTCGTGATCGCGGGCGGCGGGGTGCTGTATTCCGGGGCCGAGGCCGCGCTGTCGCGGTTCCTGTCCGAGCACGGGGTTCCCGCCGGCGAGACGCAGGGCGGCAAGTCGTCGCTCGCCGCCTCGCATGCGATGAACATGGGCGGGATCGGCGTCAGCGGCACCGAGGCGGCGAACGCGCTGGCGCGGGAGGCGGATCTGGTGCTGGCGATCGGCACCCGTCTGCAGGACTTCACCACCGGATCGTGGGCGCTGTTCCGCGACCGAGAGCTGCGGATCGTCGGGCTCAACGCGCAGCCCTTCGATGCCGGCAAGCACCGGGCGCTGCCGCTCGCCGCCGACGCGCGGGTCGGGCTCGCGGCGCTGTCCGCGGCACTCGGGGACTGGCGGGCGGATCCGGCCTGGACCCGCCGCGCGGAGCGCGCCCGGGGCGAGTGGCTGGAGACGGCGCGGCACTACACCGCGCCGCCGCGGCCCGAGCAGCAATCCAGGCCGTCGGACGCCCAGGTGATCGGGGCGGTGCAGCGCGCCGCACTGCCGAGCGACGTGGTGGTGTGCGCCGCCGGCGGACTGCCGGCCGAGCTGCAGAAGCACTGGCAGGCCGAGCAGCCGGGCGGCTATCACATGGAGTACGGCTTCTCCTGCATGGGCTACGAGATCGCGGGTGCGCTGGGCGTCAAGATGGCGTGTCCCGACCGCGAGGTGATCGTCATGGTCGGCGACGGCTCGTACATGATGCTCAACTCTGAGCTGCAGACCTCGATCATGCTGGGCCGGAAGATCATCGTGGTCCTGCTCGACAATAACGGCTACGGCTGCATCAACCGGCTGCAGCGGCAGTGCGGCGGCGCGCCGTTCAACAATCTCTGGGCCGACAGCCAGAACATGGCCGCCTACCCGTCGATCGACTTCGTCGCCCACGCGCGTGCCATGGGAGCCGCCGCCGAGAAGGTCGCGGACCCGGCGGGCTTCGCCGAGGCGATGCGGCGCGCCCGCGCCGGCGAGCGCAGCGCGGTGCTGGTGATCGACACCGACCCGGCCGCCACCACCGATGCCGGCGGCAGCTGGTGGGACGTCGCGGTGCCGGAGGTCTCGACCAGGCAGGAGGTGCGCGACGCGTATGCCCGCTACCTCGACGCGCGCCGGCAGCAACGGATCGGCGAGTAGATCACCGCCGGCCGATGCGCCGGGAAAGGACCTCATGACCATCCGCATCGGCATCAACCCGATTACCTGGTCCGACGACGACATGCCCGAGCGCCTTCGCGTCGGCGGTTCCGAGGCGGGTCGCTGATGTCGCGGCTGCTCGTCCATCCGAGCGTCCCCGGCGCGGACCGCGTGGTGCATCGCATCACCCCGCAGAGTGCCGGCTGGCGCTTCGTCGGCTTCGAGCTGCTGGACCTGCTGGCGGACGACGTGATCAGGCGAGAGGGTGACGGCCGCGAGCTGTGCCTGGTGCTGGTGCGCGGCTCGGCGGAAGTGTCCGCCGGCGGGGTCGATTTCGGCGTGATCGGCGGTCGCGCCGATCCGTTCGAGGCGGGTCCGCACGCGGTCTACATCCCGCCCCATACCGCGTATTGCGTGCGCGCGGTCGGCGCGGTGGAGCTGGCGGTCTGCGCCTCGCCGGCGGCGGATGGGCGCGAGCCGCGCCTGATCGGACCGGACGATGCCGGCGAGCTGGTGCGCGGCACCGGCACCAACACCCGGTACGTGCGCAACATACTCCCCGATACCGCGGATGCCGGGACGCTGCTGGTGGTCGAGGTGGTGACGCCGGGCGGCCACTGGTCGAGCTACCCGCCGCACAAGCACGACACCGACGACTTCCCCCGTGAGACCTACCTGGAAGAGACCTACTACCATCGCCTGCGACGCGGTTCCGGCTTCGCGCTGCAGCGCGTCTACACCAGGGACGGCAGCCTCGACGAGACGATGGCGGTCGCGGACCGGGATGTCGTACTGGTGCCGAGAGGCTATCATCCTGTCGGCGCGCCGCACGGCTTCGACCTCTACTACCTCAACGTGATGGCCGGTCCGCGCCGATCGTGGAGGTTCACGATGGATCCGGACCAGGCGCATCTGCCGTACTGACGACGCTCAAAGGAATTCGGACATGGCCGAACAGGTCGAACATTTCATCGGCGGACAGCGCACCGCGGGTCGCGGTGACCGCCGGGCCGACATCTTCGAACCCGCGAGCGGCCGTGTGGCGCGGCAGGTGACGCTCGGCTCGGCCGAGGACGTCGAGGCGGCGGTGCGGGTCGCGCGCCGTGCGTTCCCGGGCTGGGCCGCGACCACGCCGCTTGCCCGCGCCAGGGTGATGTTCCGCTTTCGCGACCTCCTCGAGCAGCACGCGAAGCAGCTGGCCGCGATCATCACCTCCGAGCACGGCAAGGTGCTGTCGGACGCGCTCGGCGAGGTCACCCGCGGGATGGAGGTCGTCGAGTACGCGACCGCAGCCCCCGAGCTGCTCAAGGGCGACTTCACCGAGCAGGCGGGGCGCGGGATCGACGCCTACTCGATGCGTCAGCCGCTGGGGGTGGTGGCGGGGATCACGCCGTTCAACTTCCCCGTCATGGTGCCGCTATGGATGATGCCGATGGCGATCGCCGCCGGCAACTGCTTCATCCTCAAGCCGTCGGAGCGCGACCCGTCGGCCTCCCTGATGCTGGCGGACCTGCTGAAGCGCGCCGGGCTGCCGGACGGCGTCATGCAGGTCGTCCAGGGCGACAAGGAGGTCGTCGACGCCCTGCTGCGGCATCCCGAGATCCAGGCCGTCAGCTTCGTCGGCTCGACCCCGATCGCGCGCTACATCCAGCAGACCGGGGTGGCGCACGGCAAGCGGGTGCAGGCGCTCGGCGGCGCCAAGAACCATGCCGTCATCATGCCCGATTGCGACCTGGACAAGACCGTCGATGCGCTGATGGGCGCCGCCTACGGCTCGGCCGGCGAACGCTGCATGGCGATCTCGGTCGCGGTCGCGGTCGGCGACGTCGCGGACGCGCTAGTCGAGACGCTGGCGCAGCGGGTGCGCGCCCTGAAGATCGGCGCCGGCACCGAGGCAGACGCGGAGATGGGGCCGTTGGTGACCAGGGCACACCTGGAGCGGGTGACCGGCTACATCGACACCGGCGTTGCTGAGGGCGCCAAGCTGGTCGTGGACGGACGCAAGCTGCGGCTGCAGGGCTACGAGGACGGGTTCTTCATCGGCGGCACGCTGTTCGACGACGTCACCCGGGACATGCGCATCTACCGCGAGGAGATTTTTGGGCCGGTGCTCGCGGTGATGCGCGCGCCGGTGTTCGACGATGCGCTGGAACTGGTCAACAGCCACGAGTTCGGCAACGGCACCGCGATCTTCACGCGAGACGGCGACGCCGCGCGCGCCTTCGTCCACGGCGTGCAGGCGGGGATGGTCGGCGTGAACGTGCCGATCCCGGTGCCGATGGCGTTCCACTCCTTCGGCGGCTGGAAATCCTCCCTATTCGGCGACCACCACATGCACGGGCCGGAGGGGATGCGCTTCTTCACCAAGCTGAAGACCGTGACCTCGCGCTGGCCCGCCGGCATACGCGCCGGCGCCGAGTTCGTCATGCCGACGCTGGGCTGAGCCGGGTCCCTACTGCGCCGGAACCTGCGCCGCCCACTGCCGGATCAGGAAGTTGGCGTAGTCCGGCTGCTGATAGATGCTGGCATGCTCGGCCTCGGGAATGATGCCCAGGGAGGAGGACGGGATCGCCGCGTGAAGCATCTCGCTGATCTCGAGCGCGTAGATCGGATCGTCGAGACCGACCAGCACCAGGGTCGGCACGGCGATCCCCGGAAGCTCCGCGGTGTAGTCGGCACGGGTCGCCAGCGCCTGGCCGCCACCCTGCACGCCGGCCACCGACCCTTCGGCCAGGATGTCCATCATCTCGGTGGTGGCGGTCGGAACCAGCAGCCGCTCCAGCCCAGTCAGCATCTGCGGGGTGATGGTGGAGACGATCGACGGCACACCCAGGCTGGCCGCCTGCGCGCCGAACGCCGGAAACTCCGCCTGTTCCACGATCGAGGCCGGCATCGCGTTGGTATCGATCAGGATCATGCCCAGGAAGCGCTCCGGCGCCTCGCGATACAGCTCGAGCGTGACCTGCCCGCCCATCGAGTGGCCGCCGATGATCGCCTTCTTGATGCCCAGGTGATCCATCAGCGCGATGATGTCGTGCGCGTAGGTGACGATCGAGCCCTGCGCGTTCGGCGTCGTGCTCTTGCCGAAGCCGCGCAGGTCCGGCGTGATCACCTGGAACTGGCTGCTGAGGCCGGAGAGCTGACCCTGGAACAGCTCGCCCGAGAGCGGGAAGCCGTGGATCAGCAGCAGCGGCGTCCCCTGTCCGGACATCTGGTAGAAGATCTTGGCGCCGTTCAGCACGACGAAGCTGCCCTGTCGGGTGTCGGCCTGCTGGGCCTGCGCCGCGGTCGGGATCGGCAGCGGCTGCTGGGCGCTCGCCGGCGGCGTCGCCGCGGCGGTCCCGAGCAGGCCGAGCAGGCCGGCGGCGATGATCTTGGTTGCCATGCGCATCCTCATCTGTCGATCGGATCGACTGAGCCAGTAACGGGGTGCACAACATCCTCGCCGGCAGGCGGTTTCTCTGCGGCGGCTCGTATTCGTCAAGTCAAGCTGCTCGCGCAACGGATGCAAACCGCTCGATCACGAATACAGGCAGCGCCGCGTCGTGGGCTTTGGCATCGCCTGCTGCCTGATACCGACGGCCTCTGCATGTGAGCCAGGCGCCAGGGCTCTGCCCTGGACCCGCTCAAGGCGAAGCCTTGAGAATCCGATTAATTTAAATTGGTTTCCAAAGGCCTGGCCTTTGGCGGGTCTGGGCAGAGCCCAGCCTTGCCTCCTGACGGTCAGTCAAGCCGTCGGTACGAGAGGGGTCCCGACGCCGCGTCACGCGGCGCGGATCTCCTGAAGGAACCCGGCAACCTCGCCGGACAGGTCGTCGGCCTGCCTCGACAGCCCGGACGCCGAGCCGAGCACCTGAGCCGCCGCCGCGCCGGTCTGCTTGGCCGAGACGCTCACGCCGGTGATGTTGCGGGCGACGGTCTCCGTCGCCTCCGCGGTCGACTGCGCGTTGCGCGCGATCTCGAGGGTGGCGGCGCCCTGTTGCTTGACGGCTCCCGCGATCGCGGCCGCGATATGGCCGAGGCCCTCGATCATCGCCGCGATCTCCCTGATCGAGGCGACCGCCTGGCGCGTCGCCGACTGGATCTCGCTGACCTGCGAGGCGATCTCGTTGGTCGCGCCGGAGGTCTGGGATGCCAGGGCCTTGACCTCCGAGGCCACCACCGCGAAGCCCTTTCCCGCGTCCCCCGCCCGGGCCGCCTCGATCGTCGCGTTCAGCGCCAGCAGGTTCGTCTGACCGGCGATCCGCGTGATCAGTTCCACGACGCGGCCGATCCTGTCCGCCGATCCTGCGAGCGCGCCGACCGTCTCGTCCGTTCGTCGCGCGCCCGCGACCGCACGTCCCGTCATCGCCGAGGATTCCTCGATCTGGCGCGAGATCTCCGCGACCGAGGCGGTCAGCTGCTCCGCGGCGGCGGCGACCGTCTGGACGCCGGAGCCCGCGACCGCGGCGGCGGAGGCGACCTCGACGGCCTGTCGGTCCGTCTGCTCTGCCGACGCCGTCATGCCGCGCGCGGTCGCCTCGAGCTCGGACGATGCGCCGGCGAGCAGGCCGGTCATCGCGCCGGCCTGAGACTCGAACCGGTGCAGGAGCTGCTCGATCCGCTCCACCTTGCGGGTGCGAATGCCGCTCTCGCGTTCCTGCTCGGCGTTGAGCCTGTCGCGCTCGATCATGATGCCCTTGAAGACCTGGACGGCCGAGGCCATCCCGCCTACCTCGTCGCGGCGCCCGCGATCGGGAACGTCCGTGTCCATCTCCCGAGCCGCGAGACGTCGCATGGCCTGTGTCATCCGGCGGATCGGAAGCGATACGTTCCTCACGATGGCGATGGCGAGGACCACGCAGATGGCGATGGTCGCGCAGAGGACGGCAAGCACCACGTGCTTGGTCGGTTCGTAGATCGCAGCTCCCAGGCTCGCCGCGCGACGTCCTTCCTGCAGATTGAAGTCCAGGTCCGATCTCGCGGCGTCGTAGGCAGCGCCGTAGCTCTGGTTCTCCTCGTCGCTGAACAGGTTCTCCGGATCCCCGGCGGGCCCCATGTCGCGGGCGACCACGGCCCCGTGGGACGCCCAGGTGCGATCGAAATCGTGCATGAACTTCTCATCGGCAGTACCGCGGAGGATGACGCGCTCATAATCCGCACGGAGGCGAGCCAGGGCGCCGGTTTCGCCCACGATCCCCTGCTTGATCTGCTGGCGGTCGCCCTCGGTGAGGGCGAGCGAGTAGCGCGCCTCCTGCAGGCGTATCTGCTGGATCGCGCTCAGGATCTGGCTCTGGACACCGGTGCTGGGAAGCCAGTGGTCGCGTATGTCGGCGGCGCGGCGGTCGATCGCGGCCAATCGATCCAGCGCCGTTACGCCGAGGCCGCAAACCAGCGCCAGCACGATGCCGAACGCCGCGAGCGTCTTGGTCTGTATCGTAAGCCAGTCGCGCGACGGTCGCACGTTGATCTCCCTGGACACCCACTTCCGCCGCTGGTCGGCGGATAGTTGGTCGTGCCAGACTAAGGCGAACTCCTTTATGCAAGGTAAACGACGGTCCCGCCGGTGACGAGGATGTCGCCGAGCGACGGCCGCTTCGACCGCGTTTCCCGATATTTGCCGCCCTGTTGCGGGGCATCGACATGGTGTAGTCGAAGGAGCGGCCGCCCGCCCGGCTGGCACTGGCACTGGCACTGGCAATGAGGATGATATGAAGCACAGGAAGCTCACTCTGGCGGTGGTCGGTATCCTGATGGCCGGCTCGCTGGCTCCCGCACGAGCGGAACCGGGAGGCTGTGTGAAATACGGTGCGGTGGGAGCGGTGGGAGGCCATGTCGCGCATCATGGCGTCCTGGGCGCGGTCGGAGGCTGTGCGACCGGCATGTATGTCCGACACAGATATCGCAAGGAAGCTCGGCAGAAGGCGGCCCTGTACGATCAGGAGCACCCAGGTGTGAAAGGTCCCTACGAGAAGAAGGCGACCGCCTACGACACCGAGCATGCGACCGCACCGGGTAAGATGGCTCCCGGTGACCAGCCTCCGGCCGTGTCGGGTCAGGAAGACACCCACCTGTAGGGCTCGGGATCGATATCCTGCTGCTGGCCTGCTGGCCTGCTGGCCTGCTGACCTGAGGGCCGGCCCCCTGTCTGGCGGATCGGGCCGATAGAGACTCTCGCTGCCGCGCCGGTAGCCGTGTTCTCCAGGATCAGGCGGCGGACCCAGCGGCGCGCATCGCACGAAGCGCGTTGCGCGCCGGCATCGGCAGCGACCCGGGCCGTCGATCGCCGGGCCGATCCATCGCGCGAGAAAACGCAGCCCGATCGAATGACGTGTGCTTGAACGACGCTCGAAGAACGTCATACTGCTTCGTCGCGCACGTCGATGGCGCACGTCGATACTGGGGCTCGAACTGCTTTGCTACGAATGTACTTTATGATGAGTTTGGGCTGCTTGTGGTATTCTTCGCTCGCCGAGGCGGAGGAGGCGGTGGTTGCCGCGCCCGGCATCATGTGCAGCTCTTCCGAGGCGCTCGCCGTGCTGACCCTGCGTGGCGGCAACAGCCGGACGCATCGCGAGAAGCCGGACGCGGCGGATCTGGACCTCGCGGGCCGTGGAGGCTGCCAGGACCTGCAGATCGGCGAGAGGCTGAGCGTGCTGGAGCGGTTCCGCACCACCGCGGTCGTGATACAGGCCGCCGGTCCCGGGCCGGCTGCGAACGGCAGGTTCGTGGCGCCGCTCATCGATCTCAGGCCGGTCCCGACAGGCGGCGCGCAGGGTGCGGAGGCGGCCGAAGCGCCGGCGGACGCGACGCTGGGCCCACGACGCTGGTTCGTCGCGGCCTCGGAGGGAGGCTGCACGGCGTCGTTCTCGCCGGCGGTCGAGGCGAAGATGCTCCACGACAACGGCTTCGACGTCCATGTCAGGAACATCTACGACCACAACGTTCCGGTGAAGACGATCGTCTCGCACGAGGCCGCGGGGACGAACTATGCCTACCCGTTCTACGCGAGCAAGCAGACGTGCCTCGCCGACGGCCAGGAGGCCGCGCGCGCGGATGCGGGAGGCCGATGATGCCGCCGACGCAGCCGCCGATTCCTGCGCCGCGTCGCCAGAGATGCCGATGAGCACGCGATGCTCGACCGGCGGGCCGCTGCAGGCGGTTTGAGGCGGCGGCGGCGGGCGGGAGAGCTCGCGGGTCAGTCACAGGCGAACGCCGCTCGCCGTGCCGCCGCGTCCGCATTCGCGGCGAGCACGGTCCGGCGGATCGCGGCCGGGGTCTGGAACGAGGCGAGGTCGCGTCGCAGGATCGCGGCCCCCTCGGGCGTCGGCGCGTAGAACCCGACGGTGCGATCGTAGAAGACCGTGTTGCGCGGGACCTGCCAAGTCTCGACGAGGCGCCACGAGGCGGGCGTGATCCGCGTGATCTCGCTCCAGCACGGCTGCAGGATCGCGACCTCGACGTGGCGACGCGCGGTCCATCGCGCGATGGCGTCGGCATCGTAATCATGCGCCTTTCGCAGCGCGATCGGTTCGTTCGAGCCGAGGCCGAAGACATCGAGCACCGTCGCGTGGGAGAACCAGGCCATGATGCCCAGATCGTTCACCGCGACGGTGCGGTGCGGATAGAACTTCGCGACGAAGTCGGCGGCCGCGAAGTGCTCGTAGAGCCGGTCGGTGGGAGCCGTCCGCGTGTCGCGCGTGTCCAGGTAGGCGCGCGGCAGCAGCGCCAGGGCCAGTATGGCGATCATCGCCGGTCCAGGCAGCAGTGCCAGGCAGGCGACGGTGTCGAGCATGAGCAGCCATGCCTCGTAGCGATACAGCCAGCCGACCGAGCCGAAGCAGCACTGCGCCACGCTGGAGACCACGGCGAGGATGCCGAGCAGGGCCGCAGGGGAGGGCTTTCGGCCGCTCGACAGGCTGGCCGCGATGGCGCCGAGCGTCTGCAGCGCCGTGACGGTGGTGACGGCGATGAGGGTCACGGCGGAGGGGTAGGACTTGCGGTAGAAGTTCAGGCTCAGCGTATGGACGATCCCGCGCGCGACGAGGCCGAGCGAGCCATGTGGCAGCGGCGCCTTGAGCAGCAGCGAGTTGGGCTCGAACCAGCCGCCATGCGCCATCCAGAGCGCCCCGCAGGCGCAGACCGGCAGGGCGGATGCGAGCGGGAACAGGGCTGCCAGGATCCAGCGCCGGTGCAGCAGCGAGAAGCCGCACAGCATCAGGGTGACCACCAGGCTCTCGTAGCGGCACGCGACGGCAGCGACGGTGAGCAGCGCGAGCGTGACGTAGCGGGGTCGCGGCTGAGAGAGGGCGGCGATGCCCAGGGTGGCGAGCGGCAGCACGAGCAGGATGTGCAGCAGGTGTTCCATGCCGAGCAGCGTAAGGGCGACCAGCGGACCGGCGAGGAAGAGCAGCGCCATGGCGCCGACCGAGCGGCGCAGGCGGTAGAGCAGCGCCACTCCCACGGCCATGTTGAGGATGAGCGGCGCGAAGGTGAAGTTGAGCCGCGACGTCGGCCACAGCAGCCACAGCCCGGCCAGCGTCAGGGTATAGAGCGGCGAGGAGGAGGCGGCACTCCAGTCGCTCGGCTGCACGCCCCAGACTCCGCTGCTGGCGAGGGTGCGGCCGAGCGCCATGTGGATGTAGGTGTCGTCGAGCGGGTAGACGACGACGCCCGCGTGCGTTTGCACCAGTGCGGCGCAGGCCAGGAGGTAGAGCAGGCAGACGAGTGCTGCGACCTCCTCGGTGCGCGATCGTGCCTTGGCCGCCGGCTCGGCGAGAGAGAGGGTGGGCATGATGTGGTGGCACTCTCGGTAGCGGCGCACAGTCCGGCTCGCCAGGCGTTGGAGGCGATATAGCCGATCTCCCCGGCCATCCGGTAGACGACCGATCGGCCGATGACGGGTGGCCGACCTCCGCGAGGCCGTTCGGGACTGGGAGACAAAGCTGCTGCCGGTAATGGATAAGACGCTGCGCAAGCGCCGGCACGATACGCGGCGCAGCCGCGGGACCAGCCGATACGTGGAGGGGACCTAACTGAAGATCCGCGGCCGCTGGTGCTGGGACTGACCCAAGCTGGTGGGCATCCTGAAGCTTTCAGCAGGGGTGCTCCTGATGCCGAAGACCCGCCCACCATATTCGCCTGAGTTCCGCCGTCAGATGATCGACCTGGTCCGCGCTGGACGATCTCCTGAGGATCTTTCCCGGGAGTTCGAGCCGACGGCGCAGTCGATCGGCGCGTGGGTGGCAGCGGCCGACAAGCAGGAGGGCAGACGGGAGGAGACGATCCCTGGTCTGGCAGGGTCCGAGCGAGACGAGTTGGCCCGGCTGCGGCGTGAGAACAAGCAGCTTCGAGTGGAGCGCGACATTCTCTCAAAAGCCGCGGCCTGGTTTGCACGAGAGACCGGCGCGGTGCCGTCGAGCTCTTCCGGTTCATGAGCACGAACCAGGCCTGCTTTCCCATCGCCACCATGGCGCGCGTGCTCGGAGTGTCCAGGGCGGGCTACCATGCTTGGATCCATCGGCCGCCATCGGCTCACACCGTCGCCGATGAGGCTTTGCTGAAACGGGTTCGGGCCGTGCACGTGACGTCGCGTCAGACATATGGAGCGCCACGCGTGCATGCCGATCTGCAGGCCCGAGGCGAGCGACATGGCCGCAAGCGGATCGCGCGGCTGATGCAGCAGGCCGGACTGTTGGGCGCCAGCCATCGGCATGGTGGCCCAACGACCACGCGACGTGACAAGGACGCCCGGCCGGCGCCGGATCTGGTTGATCGCAACTTCATCGCATCGGCGCCGAACCAGCTCTGGGTGGCCGACATCACCTATGTGCCGACGGCGGCCGGGTTCCTGTATCCGGCGGTCGTGCTGGACGCCTGGAGCCGCAAGATCGTGGGCTGGTCGATGGCGAACCATCTGCGCGCCGAGCTGGTGCTGGATGCAATGGATGCTGCCGTGGTCCAGCGGCGCCCCAAGGATGTTATTCACCACAGCCACCAGGGCAGCCAATACACATCCGTGGCGTTCGGCAAGCGCTGCGGCGAGGCTGGCGTTCGTCCGTCGACGGGATCTGTAAGTGACGCCTATGACAATGCCATGGCCGAAAGCTTCTTCTCGACGCTGGAAGCCGAACTGCTGAGCCGCCGGCGGTTCGCGTCCCAGGCGGAGGCCCGCATGGCCTGCCTCAGCTACATCGAGGGCTGATACAACCCTAAGAGGCTGCATTTCCACAAACCGTCCACGAGATCGGGGCAACCTCAGTCGTCCTGCGTCAACACGTCGTAGGAGGCTGTCCGTGACTGGGAGACGAAGCTGCTGCCAGTCGATCTGGCACGTCGATGAAGGTCCGCGGCCGATAGTGCCACCTGTACCGGGCGATCGACCGGGATGGCGACCTGGTCGACGCCATGCTCAGCGCGCACCGCGACAAGAAGGCGGCCAAGGGGTTCTTCCGCTCGCCGCGGGCGACCATGAGCTTCCGCCCGGACCAGGTGACGACGGACGGCCACGAGTCCTACCCGAGGGCGATCCGCACCGTGCTGGGCAGGACGGTCCGCCACCGGACCAGCGCCTACCTGAGCAGCCGCCTGGAGCAGGACCATCACGGCATCAAGGAAAGGATCCGATGTATGCGCGGCTTCAAGAACCATGACGCCGCCCGTCGCCTCTGCAGAGAGCACGGCAAACGACGCGACCTCCTCCGCCCCCGACACCGTCACAACCAGATCGTCCCTGCTCCCCTCCGTCGCGTCCGCTTCAACACGGCAACACGCATCGCGCTCGGCATCATGCAGAAGGCGTGACTTGCCGCGTCCGCCACGCCAAGGACCACAACGTTGGCGCGAGAGCTGACAGACCCCTTCGCTAGGCAAGGCGGCGGTCGCGATCGCCGTGCCCGACCGGATGATCCGCGTCGCAGAGCCGGTCCCCGCTCGTCGGAGCTGGGACGCCCCGATGGACCAGCTTCAGGCTCCGATCAGATCTGTGCAACACGGCCCCGGAGCATGCCAATCCAAATCCCCGGTCATCCGTCCGCTCGTGCACGTCGTCCCGGCCCATCCAAGGATGCGTCCTCGGCCGCCGCCCAGGCCGGCAACACCGCCAGCTCCTGCTCTCCGGAGAGCACTGCCGCGATCCGCTCGGCGACCAGCGGTGCCAGCTTGAAGCCATGGCCGGAGCAGGCGGAGCAGACGATGCCGCGGGTGCCCTCGGCTCGCACCAGGAAACGCTCGTCGGCGGTGGCGGTATAGTAGCAGATCCTGCGCTCCAGCACGGTGTAGTCGTCGAAGTCACGCCAGGACCGACGCGCCACCTCGACGAGGCGGCCGAGGTCGGCGGGCGTGGCGGCGCGGTCGTCATCCGGGTCACCGGTCCGGCTGAAGACGTGGTCGCCGATCTTGAGCCGCGTGCCCGGCCGCGGCGGGATGGTGTAGGTGCCGCCGCCGCAGCCGATGTCGATCAGCACCGGGGCATCTCGCCAGGCGGCGGCGAGCCATGGCGGCGGCGACAGGTAAATCACCGCCTGGCGCGACGGCACGACGATCCCGGCAAGCGCCGGCAGGAGCCGCGCGACCCAGGCACCGGCCGCCACCACCACGCGGTCGCCGCGGACCGGGCCCGCCGCCGTGCGCACCGTCCCGGCCTCGCAATCCACGTCAATGACCGCGGTGCGCGGGTGCAGCCGCACCCCGAGCGCCGGCAGCCGGTTCGCGAGGTCAGCGAGGATACGGGCGGCGAACAGGATGCCGGCGCCTTGGGTGCGCACCATGCGGGTCAGGCCGTCGGTGCGCAGCATCGGGAACGCGGCCGCCACCTCCGATACCGGCATGTCGGTGCAGCCTATGCCCATGCGATGCAGGGAGCGGCGGGTGGTCTCATACCATTCTTCCTCCCCGCGCAGGGCGTAGTACGCCGACATCGGTTCGAGGTGCCCGGCTCCGAGATCCTCGAACAGACGCCGCCACGTCTCGAACGCCGCCGGCATCAGGGCGCCATAGCCTTCCATCTCGCCATAGGCATGGCGGATGATGCGGTGCTCGTCGCAGGAGGAGGATAAAGGGTTGGGCAGGTCGCCCTGCTCGAACAACTCGACGGCGAAGCCGCGTCGGGCCAGCGCCCAGGCGATCGTGAGCCCGGCGATGCCGCCGCCGACGATCAGGACCCGTTCTTGAGCCAAACGCCGCTCCTTTTCCATGTCCGCATTTCGTGCAGGAAGGACTGCGTGCTTAGGCGCGCAGCCCGTCCTCCCGCTCCTCCACCGCCACCTCGGCTAGTCCCGCCTTCAGGCTGCGCCCCACCATGCCGAACATCACCAGGCCGAGCAGGTAGATGGGTGCGAGGGTGAGGAAGGCATACTGCAAGGCCAGCGTCCCGTATCGATAAGTGAGCGCCTCGCTCAGGGCGCCGATCATCAGCGGACCGATGCCGGCACCGACGACGTTCACGGCGAATACCAGCACTGCCGCCGCCGTGGCGCGCGATCGCGCGGACGCCAGGCCCTGGATCAGCGCCCAGCACGGACCGATATACAGCCCATTGGCGAAGGACGGCACGATCAGCAGCAGGTAGGCGAGGGCATCGTCCTGCGACAGGCTCAGACCGATGATAGCTGGAACCGCCATTGCGGTGGCCGCCATTGGCACCCAGGCGATCCACCGTGGGTCGCGGTCGTAGGCGCGGTCGACCAGACGGCCGCCGAGCCAGGTGCCCAGCAGGTAGGGCAGGCCCTGGAAGACGAACAGGGCGCGTCCAAGCGCTGCGGCCGAAACATGCAGTTTGCGGGTGAACAGCGGCGCCAGCCAGATGAAGGTGCTGTACTCCGCGATCGACATCAACGAAAGCGCGATCCCGAGCCACAGGAAGGCCGGTCGGCCGGCCAGCCGTCGCAGCGCGACGCGGAACGAGGGGGGCTCGGCGGCGCTGCGTATCCCGTGGACGCCCCCACGCATCGGGTCGCGCAGGGTCGCCGCCATCACGCCGGCCAGCAACAGGCCAGGCAGGCCAATGACGACGAAGGTGGCGCGCCAGCCGACCGCGTCGTTCAGCGTGCCGCCGAGCAGCGGGGCGAGCACGATGCCGACCGGTGCGGACAGCGCTAGGATGCTCATCGCCGAGGCGCGTCGGTTGGCCGGGTAGAGGTCGCCGATCATCGAATGCGCCGGAGGGATCGCACCTGCCTCGCCGCAGCCGACCAGGACCCGCGCCGCCAGCAGGCCGGCGAAGCCTCTTGCGGCACCGCAGAGGGCGGTGGCGAGGCTCCATAGCAGCAGCGAGCCCGACAGGATGCCGATCCTGTTGCGACGTTCCGCCAGCCGGGCGAGCGGCAGCGCCAGGCCGGAGTAGAACAGCGCGAAGGCGGCGCCGGTCAGAATGCCGATCTGCAGGTCGCTCAGTCGCAGCTCGCTCCGGATCGGCTCGATCAGGATCGACAACACGAAGCGGTCGACGTAGTTCAGCGTCATCGCGAGCATGGCAAGCAGCAGCAGCCAGCGCCGCTCCGCCGGCCGGTGCGGCATCGGCCCGAGAGTCATAGCCGATCGATCGGGATTGCCCTCAGCGGCAGCGCGCGCAGCCCGACGGTGGCGAAGGCGCCACCGGTCAGCGGCACGAGCATTTTGTCGGGATCGATCGAGAGCTGCGCCGTCATGGCGCCGATATTGGTCAGGATCAGCCGCAGCTCGAGCCGCGCCAGCCAAGCACCGATGCAAAGGTGCACGCCGTAGCCGAAGGCGGCGCTGCCGCCGTTGGCGCGGCGCGGCGCGAAGCGGTCGGGGTCGTCGAATACGCGGGGGTCGCGGTTGGCAGCCGCGACCATGAAGCGCAGGTTGCTGCCGGCCGGGATCAACACGCCGCCGAGTTCGACGTCGCGGGTGGCGAGGCGGGCGAGGCGATGCACCGGTGGGCGGAAGCGGAACGCCTCCTCCAGGAACGCCGACGGACCGTCCGGCTCGTGCAGCAACCTCATCCAGCCGGGCTCACGCACGAGGATGTCGAGGCAGTTGCCGGTCATCAGCGTCGTCGTCTCGTGGCCGGCGGTGAACAGCAGGCCGGCGAAGCCCGCGGCCTCCATCCGGGAAAGCACGCCCTCGTCGCGCAGGCGCGCGAGGTTGCCGATCACGCTGTCCCCTTCGCCCGCCGCCCGATCCATCGCCGCGGAGATCGTGTCGAGCAGCGCGTCGTAGCCGGCGCGGCTGGCTTCGCCCGGCACGCCGCGCAGCACCTGGGCCAGGTAGTCGATGCTCTCGCTGGTCCAACCGCGCATTTCGGCTGCCCGCTCGTTCGGGATGCCGAGCACGTCGCAGATCACGCCGATGGTGCAGGGGCTGGCGAACTCTCCGATCGCGTCGCCGCCGCCACGCTCCAGAAACCGCCTCCAGGCTTCGGAAACCCGGGCAGCGATCCGCGGCTCCGCCGCGGCGAGCGCCCGCGGGGTCAAAGCACGGGATACGAGCCGGCGCATATCGGCATGGTCCGGCGGATCCATGTTGAGCAGGAAACCCGGCACGGCGATATCGGTCCGCATCACCGAGGAGAACGCGGCGGCGTCGCGCAGTCCGGCCGTCACTTCGGCGTGGCGCGAGACGAACACGAAGCGTCGGTCAGGAGGCCCGGCGCGCAGCACCGGCGCGTGCTCCAGCATCCAGTCGTAATGCGGATAGGGATCAGTCTGGATCGCCGGGTCGAACGGGTCGAACGGTGGCAGGTGGCTCGGCCAGTCGAGGTCGTGCGACCAGGGTATCGTGGTCATGTCCGATGCGACCGGCGACTCAGAAGAAGCGCACGATGGACAGGCCGACGGTGAGCGGCTGGATGTAGATCGTGTTGTACAGGCTGGCGGCGGTGGAGACCGAGCCGGCCTGGGAGATGGTCGACAATACGCCGCGCGTGTCGGTTGCATTGTTGGCGAACAGGGTGACAGACCAGTGGGAGTCGTGGGCGGTGACGCGCAGGTCGAGCTTCTCGTAGTCCGGCAGCGTGACACGCAGGTTGCCGGGACTGTCGACGAACGCCTCGAACCGGCGGCCGACGTAGCTCAGCGTGGCGCTCGCGGTCGCGATCCAGTTGCTCGACAGGCGGACGTCGCGCTGGACCGACAGGCTGCCCTCGAACCGGGGCGTGAACGGCAGCGGGGACCCGGCGGAGCCGACCCCACCGCCGGCGGGGAGCGCCTGCGTGAGCTCGGCCACGTTGTAGCTGCCGTTGGCCGTGATGCGAAGTGCCGGGGTCACCCGGTAGTTGAGGGCGAATTCGGCGCCCGTGCTGCGCGCCGACACCGCGTTGGCGAAGTAGATGAACTGGGTCACCGGGTCGGTCAGCTGAATCTGGATGTCGCTCCACTCGATGTCGTACGCTGACAGGTCGTAGGTCAGGTGGTGGCCCAAGACGTCGCCCTTGGCACCGAGCTCGTAGTTGATCGTGGTGTCGGAGCGGTAGCTGGTCGGCACGCCGGAGCCCGGGACGATGTCCGCGTTCGGACCGCCGGGACGGTAGCCGGAGGCGATCCGCGCATAGACCATGGCGTCGGGCGACAACCGGTAACTCGGCGTGGCCAGGAAGGTGACCGGCGAGTCGTAGGAGGTCGAGGAGAAGAACTGCGGCGTCGGTGCGCCCAGCGACGGATCGTAGTCATCGCGCTCGCGGTAGGTCTGGTGGTTGTAGGCATAGCGCACGCCGCCCTGGATGTCGAAGCGAGGCGTGAGGTGCACCGTGATGTCGCCAAACCCGGCGACCTCCTCGTAGGTGGAGGGGAACGTGATGTCGAGGACCGATCCGGCCGTGCGGCCGGTCAGCGGGTCGACGGCGAGGATGTACTGGTCTGACGGCGTGGTCTCGTTGTCGTAAAACACGCCGGCGAGCCAGTCGATGCGGTGCCCCAGGATCGAATAGGCGGCGGGGGACGAGGCGAGGCGCAGCTCCTGAGTGAACTTGCGTGTTTCGAAGGCCTGGCCCAGCTCAGCGCCGTCGATGCCCGGGCTGCTCGCCGTCGCCGTCGCGGCGGCGGCGATGCCGTCGTAGGTCTGGAAGCTGGGGTTGGAGGAATAGTCGGTCAGGCCGTACCCGGTCACCGAGGTCAGATCGACAGAGCCGAAATGGGCGCGCACCTCACCAGTGTAGAGCTGGACGAAGCTATCGAACATGCCCGAGGCCGGCGGCTCGTTCTGCTTGAGGTCGCCATATAGCGGCTGCTGGTTATAGGTCGTGGTCACGCCGTCATAGCCTTCGCCGCTGGTGTCCTGCAGGATGGCGCCGAGGCGGACGGAGAAGTTCTGGTTCGGCGTCCAGAGCAGGGCAATATTGCCACCCCGGGCGTTGACGTCGTTGACGTCGCGGTCGTCGTTCACGACGTTGTCGATATAGCCGGGGGTCTGGCGGGAGAAGCCGCTGACACGCACCGCCAGGACGTCGCTGAGCGGGATGTTGACGCCGCCGCGCAGGCCGTAGCCGACGCCGCCATCGACCGTGCCGTCAATATCGGTCTCAACCCGGCCGGTCAGCGCCCGGGTCGATGGATCGGCGGTCACGTACTTGATCAGGCCGCCGAGACTGCTGGCGCCGTAGAGCGTGCCCTGCGGGCCGCGCAGCACCTCGATCTGCGACAGGTCGGCAGGATCCAGGTCGGGCGCTAGTAGGTCGCCATCTCCGAGCACGGTGGAGGAGCCGAAGGGCACGTCGTTGATCAGGATGCCAACGGTCGGGTTCGCCTGCCGAGCCGAGGCGATGCCGCGCAGGATAATGTTGCTCTGGCCGTTGCCCTCGGCGTCTACCGAGAGCCCCGGAACCTTCTCGAAGTAGTCCTGCAGACGGACCTGGTTGACCTCGCTGAGCTGGGTCGTGTTCAGGACCGTCACCGATACCGGCGTGTCCTGCAGGCGTTCTGATTTCTTCTCCGCCGTCACCACCACCGTCTCGACCGGTGCCGCGGCCTGCGTGGCGGCCGGCTGCCCGGCCTGGCTCGGCGAGCTCGGCAAGGTGGGCATTGCAGGCGCGGTCTGAGCAGCCGCCGGCGACACCGCCGCAGCGGCGGCGATTAAGATGGCAGGCAAGTTCAGCTTCCAGGCATCCGACGAAACCAAGGCAGGCCTCCTACCAAGTAGCTGCCGGTGAAGTCATGTCTGGGACGACGCGTCACCTGGCGCATCGCCCGTGCTTACGATGTTCGAGCAGGGCCGTAATCTAAGTCATCTCCTGATACAACCCATACACGTGCTTGTTCTCGTTTTTGCCTTTATTCTGTTGTGGTATTATCGGCCCTTGATCATTTTCGTTCCGTCAGTGCTCGCGCCAGGAGCGGCATTCGCTGGACGAGGATGGATCGCGTAGGATCTGGATGGTGGTGAGAATGGTCGAGCCGACGGGATGAACCGGGTTTCTCTTGAGTCTGCGTCCGTCACCGGGCGGCCTGAGGTGCGCCGGCATAGGGCTCCGGCAGTTCCTCTGCCCGACCTGCGGGCGCCGCTTCAACAAGCGCAGCGGCGGCGCATTGAACCGGACCTGCGTGCCGAGCGCCGTCATCACCTTCGAAGCGTTCCCCCCCAGCCGTCTGCGCTACCGCCTGACCGTGCGACCTGAGCGAGATCATGGCGCCGTGCGTCGAGATCGGCCGCCACACTCTGTCGCGCATCCGGAGCAACCGCATGGCGTCTGCCATGATCCGGTTGGGCGACGGCCGACCGCTGCGGCGATCGGGCTTGACGGGATCTGCTAAGTCATAAACTCGGAGGGCCCGATCATCCAGCCGCGGGCCGGCAGGGCGAGCGTCATCCCGGCCTCGGACACTGTTTTCACGTCCAGCCACACCGGCTGGATCGTGCGGCGGTTCCCCGGCCCGTAGCGGGTCCGAAGCTGCTCTACCGGTGACTGATGACCCGCCTCCAGCACTGCCCGGAGATCTCGTGACGCATACCATCGAGAACGCCTACCATGCCGCCCCTACCTCCGGCTGCCAAACCATCGCCGATCCCTCGACCGGGACTGATCTCGTCGATCATCCCGAGGCCGGAATCGCCGATCTCGACCGCGCCGTGGCTGCCGCCAGGGCAGGCTTTCCAGGCTGGGCGGCAACGGGCTGGCTGGATCGCGGTGCGGCGCTTCGGCGTTTCGCCGACCTGATAGAGGCTCACGCGACTGCCCTCGCCTGGACGGTCGCCAGCGAAACCGGGCGGCCGTTGCGGCGCGCCTGGTCGGAGGTGGCCATGACCGGCGACTACCTCCGCATCGTCGCCGGACATGAGCCGCCGGACCGGACCTTCGACCGTCCGGGCGTGCAGGCGACGCTCGGCACCGTCCGCTCGGCGCAGTCGGCGCCATCGCACCCTGGAACGCGCCGGTGATCCCGGCCGCGGCCAGGATCGCCAACGCGCTGCTCGCCGGCAACACGATGGTGCTGCGGCCGTCGCCCTTCACGCCGCTCTCCGCGCTCTACCTGGGATGCGTGGAGGCGAGGCATTCCCGCCGGTGGTGTTGAACGTGATCACCGGCGATGCCGCCGTGAGCGCCGCCGTGGTGGCGCATCCCGGCGTCGCCAAGATCTCGTTCACCGGCTCGACCGCCACCGGCAAGCGAGTCGCCGGGGCAGCGGCGCCGGCCCTGAAGCGGCTCACCCTGGAGCTCGGCGGCAACGATGCCGCGATCATACTGCCGGATGCCAACCTCGATGCGGTCGCCGACACGGTGTTCGCGCTGTCGCTCGGGAATTGCGGACATTTTTACGCCGCGGTGACACGTCTCCTACGTCCACGATGCCATCTATGACGCGCCGTGTGCGGCCCTGGTCGCACGGTGCGATGGCGCCATCCTCGGCGACGGTCTTGATCCCGAGACGACCATGGGACCGGTCCAGAACCGGCTGCAATTCGAGCGGATCTGGGCTTTGTGCGACGATGCCGTCGCCGCCGGGGCGCGCGTCCTCAGGGCGGGGAGCGAGGTCGCCGGCACCAGCCTGCTCATCCCGCCGACTTTGGTGGATGGGCTGGGCCACGGCGTCCGGCTGGTCGACGAGGAGCAATTCGGACCGGTGCTGCCGATGCTCCGATGCCACGACACCGATGATGCGCTGCGTCTTGCCGACGACAGTAAATATGGCCTGGGCGGATCGATCTGGACCGCCGACCTCGAGGTCGGCACGGCCCTGGCGCAACGTCTCGAGGTCGGAACGGCTTGGGTCAACCAGCATGGCGGCTTCACCGCGGCCCTGCCGATGGCGTTCGCGAAGCAGTCCGGGATTGGCATCGACTATGCCGGGTCCGGGGTCGGCGAGCATGCGCAGCGGGTGCTGGTCAATGTATGCCTCCCATGAAGTGTTGCCGGCTCGTCACGAGGATAACGCATGAAGGCCGAGGAGACGTGGACGGCCGTCCGGGACAGGCTCTGGCAGCTTGAACTCGACATCTATCGCGCACGCGGGAACGGCGATCTCGACCCTTACGTCAGCCATATCAGCGAGCACCTGCTCGTCTGGCCGCCATGGCGCACGGCACCGATGCGGGCGGCAGATCTGCGGCGGCAGGCCGAACATTTCGGCGGCACCGACCAGGAGGTGCTGACGCTGTCCCTCATCGACTTCTCGTTGGACGGCGACACGGCTATCCTCTTCTACCGCACGCATCGCTCCCGCCTGCCGGACGGGAACCCTTGCAACGAGCACTTCCAGGTCGTGCATGTCTGGCTGAGACGCAACGACCGCTGGCTGTTGCTCGGCGGCATGGCGCGACCCTCAGCAGGGACGTAGGGAGAGAATTGTTCGCCACGCGACCAAAAGGAGGCTGGTAATTTTTCCAGGGCACCGGGCTGGCAATATGGCCTCGGAACGCAGGTGTGGAGGAAACGGTGTCACAGTCGTCGAAGTCATGGCGGCCCGGCCTCCTCGTCAGTAGCGCCTGGCTGTCGATCACCTGCATTGCCGTCCCCGGCCTGGCGCAGACGGCGCCGGCGCAGCCATTACCCAAGGGTGCGCCGAGCGGCCGCACGCCGTCCGCGACGACCAGTGCCAAAGCGCCGGCCGACACGCTCGGGGAAGAGAAGGTCGTGGTGACGTCGCGCAAGCGCTCCGAGGTGCTGCAGAAGATACCGGTCGCGGTCGACGTCCTGTCGCACAAGGAGATCGTCGAGCAGGGCGTCCGCTCGCTGGCCGATGTCGCGGCGCTGACGCCGGGCGTCACGTTCGACCAGGGCATCTCGAGCGTCGACTCGCGGCCGTCGGTGCGCGGCTTCTACGATGAGCGCGGCCGCCCGTCCGTCGCCGTGCTGATCGACGGTTACGACACCACGACGGAGTCGATCGTCAGCGCCGGCGGCGGCTTCCCGGTCAACCTCAACCTCCTGGACCTGCAGCGCGTCGAGGTGGTCAAGGGTCCGCAGTCGGCGCTCTACGGACGCAACGCCTTCGGCGGCGCGATCAACTACGTGACCGCCAAGCCGACCGCCGAGCCCAGCGGCGAGTTCAACACGGAGGTCGGGGACTATGGCGACTACAAGGCCTTCGGCACCTACAGCCAGGCCATCAACGACAAGGTCTCGGTGCGGGCCTCGCTCGAGACCGACGGTATCGGCGGCTACTACAGCAACACGCCGACGAACAAGACGCTTGGCGGCAATGACGGACAGGGCGGCTCGCTCGACTGGCTGATCCGCCCGAACGATGACCTGACCATCCGCGTCTATACCGAGGTTGATCACGTCATCCAGCGGCAGCAGGCCGCGGTGAACCTGCCCTCGAACGCGCTGCTCCCGAACCAGACGCCGGGCTCGGGCGGTCTGCCGCCGGTACCGCAGGTCGTCGGCACGCTGCAAGCCAACGGCTCGGAGGTGGCCTATAGCGCCAACTACCCAGGCTCGCGCGTGACCAGCGTGCGTAACTACGTCAGCCTCGACTACGACCTGCCCGGCGCCACGTTTTCCTCACGGACCGGGTTTCAGACCCAGCACGTTCGCCTGACCCAGGACGACGACTACGAGGCGGCCGCCAATCCGTTGGCATTCTTCGCCTTCGAGAATGAGCTGCAGGACTACACCAACGACACCACCCAGGTGGAGCAGGAGCTTCGCCTCACCTCCCGCGGCAACTCGAGATTGCAGTGGCTGACCGGGCTGTACCTGTTCTACGAGGGCGCCACGCTGGGCGACGACAGCCAGTATTACCTTGATCGTCCCTCATTCTTCTACCCGTTCGCGCGAACCGCGCCCACCTCCGACTCCGCGATGAACCCGCCGACCTTCACCACGCGCGACACCTATCATGCGTCGGTGTACGGCTCGGTCGGCTACCGGATCCTTCCCAGCCTCACCGCGACCGCGGAGGTGCGTCTGGCCTACGAGGGCGTCGACGTATCGTTGCCGAACGTCAGCCGCACCGCGGTCAGCCAATACGACGCGGGCGTCAGCTACGGCCCCGGCGGCATCCCGCTCGGAATATCGAACGTCGGGGGCGATACGGTCAGCCGCTATGTCAATCCCAAGTTCGAGCTCGAGTACCAGTTGTCGACCAACATCAACCTGTATGGCAACATCTCTCGCGGTACCAAGCCGGCCGGCTACAGCCTGCTCAACATCTCGGGGGGAGGGCTTACCGACCAGGCCTACAAGCAGGAACGGGTCTGGGAGTATGAGCTCGGCACCAAGACCAGCTGGCTCGGCGGCCGGCTGCAGGTCAGCGGCGATGTCTTCTTCAACGACTATCGCGACCAGCAGGTGCCCTACTCCAATACCACGATCGATCCGCCCGCGGTCGGCGTGACCAACGCCGGCACCGTCTACGGGATCGGCCAGGAGCTCGAGATCCTATACCGCCCCATCAACGGGCTGCTGCTGAACGTGGCATACACCCACATCAACGAGTACTACGAGCACTACATCAGCACGGTCGCCAGCGATCTCGAATATGTCGCCGGCAACTTCGACGGCAAGAAGGTGCCCGATGTGCCGCCGCATGCCGTCACGGCGAGCGCGCGCTACGAGGCGGCGCTGTATCGGAGCCTGAACGGGTTCGTCCAAGGAAGCTTCGTCTACGAGTCAGCTCGTTTCGGTAACGACTACAACACGTTCAAGCTTGGCTCCTTCATCGAGCCGCGGTTCCAGGCCGGCGTCGAGAACCGTCATTACTCCCTCCTGATGTTCATCAGCAACCCCTTCAACGATCGCACCATCCAGAGCGCGCTGGGGTACTTCGACCTCCATCGAGACTTCTATCCGACGGCGCTTGCCATCCTCCCGCCGCCACGCACCTTCGGCGCGCGCTTCAGCTACCATTTCTGAGCCTGAGGAAGCTGATGATGACCCCGTCCGAGGACCAGCTTGGACCCATCTGCGTGGACGATCTCGGGCGGATGCTCCTGGCCCTGCTGTCGGAGCACTGGATCCTGCGGGACCGGTTCGCGATGCTGGAAGCGCTGATGGTCGAGCGCGGCGCGCTGCGGCCGGGTGAACTCGACGACGGCGTGCCGACGCCGGAACAGGCTGTCGTCCTTGAGAGGTTGCGCGACCGGGTGGTCGGGGCGGTCATCGGCGCGCCGCTCGCCGCGAGGGACAACAGCGTCGAGGCGATCCTGCAGCGCGCCGGGATGGTGGGATCCGCGGCCGCCGACGATGGCTAAAGCTCGTGCGGCAACCTACGCGGGTTTCGAGGCGCGGGTGACCCAGGGATAGGCGTCCGGCCCGACGGCGTAGGCCTCGACCGCCACGAAACCGGCGGACGACAGCTCCCGTGCCCAATCGGCGGCACAGGCCGACGAGAAGAACGGCTCGCCGCGTTCGTGGGTGTCCCAGTCGAGCAGGGCCGCGTGGAACGGCGTCACGGCACGGAACGGCGGTGGATCGGACAGCACGATGTCGCCGCCGGGCTTCAGGATCCGGAACATCTCGCGGAACAGCGCGCGGTTGGCGGAGAGCGGCAGTTCGTGATGCAGGGCGAACGTCACCACGGCGTCCTGGCTGTCCGCCGGCTCGCCGGTGTCCCGCGCGGCATCGCACTGCCTGAGGCGTAGGGGCAGGCCGGTGGACTCGGCCGCCCGGGATCCTTCCCGCAGCAGCAGCGCCGACAGGTCCGAGCCGGTGAGTTCGGCCTCCGGGAACGCCGCGTGCAGTGCCCGGAGGGTAGCGATCGGTCCGCAGCCCGGCTCGTAGATCCGTCCATAATACGGCTTGGGCAGCTGCCGCACCACGTCGGCGCGGTGCCGGCCGATGTCGCCGCCTACCGGCACGGCCGCGAAGCCGCCATGCCTGAAGATCAGCGGCACGACGTGCTTGCCGAGCGGACCGTACAGGTCGTAGCCGTCCCAGCCGCCGGGCCGCAGGTGCCACTCGGCCGCGTCGTAGTACCCCGGCATGTCGAGGGAAGGGTCAAGTTCGAGCGTGACGATCCCTTGCCCGCAGCCCTGGTCGGGCATCGCGTGCGGGCTGGTGGCGAATGCCTCCCGGCGCTCCTCGATCGCCGGGATGCCCAGCTCGTAGATGCCTCGCGCAACATGACCCTGACAGAACCGTTCGAGGCGGAACAGCGGGTCGCGCCGGGCGATCTGCCGTGCCTGAGCCACCAGTCCCAGCACCTGGGGCTCGTCTCCCTCCGCTTCCTGACGCCACCGCGCCGTCAGCGCGGCGCCTTCCGCCACAGCGGCGAAGCGCTCCCCGGCCGCGCGGCGCAGCGCGCTGGAGGCAAACCTTTGGACTGATCCCAGCAGCTCCAGTCCGGCCCGCGCACGCTGGGTCAGGGTGGCCGGAACCGGGATCGTCCTCGCCTCGGCGTTCGGTTCGGGCATAACGTCTTCTCGTCCGCTCGGACCGTTACTCATCGATTGATCTCGAGGTCCTGGCAATGATGCACGCCGCGATGATCGCCCAGCGGACAAACATGCACCGCCCCTCGTGGGATCGCCCGCTACGCCGTAGGATTCATTGAACTGGGAGACCGAGGATGGACGATCCGAAGCTGGCGCAGCGTGGGCGTGCGGCGATCGATTTCCAAGCGGCGATCGGCGTGGCCGCGATGCGCCTGATGGCCGAGGCCGAGCGGCAGCTGACGGCGTCCGGGTTCACCGGTAGCAGCCTGCCCGAGGATTTGGATCAGCGGAACCAGGCGATCTCGTCGGCGATCGGCGGGAGTGGCAGCTTCAAGGCGCAGCAGTTGCTGTCCGAATGGCGGGCCAAGGCCCATGCCCGCGTGGCCGCCGAGGCGTTTGAGGAGGTGCGGGACCGGATCGAGCCCGTCCTGCTGGCGCTGGACGATGGTCGCTGCACGCTGCAGACGGATCCCGGTCTGGTGCCGCCCGCCTACTGGTCCGATACCGAGTTCCATCGCACTGCGGGCGGCTGGGACTCCTCGGAGCATAACGGCTACATCCATGGCGAAATCCTGCACAAGCTGATGCTCGGTCGGATGTTCCCGGGTGACATCTTCGCCCAGCGCCGCGATGTCGCGCGGTCGCTGCCGCGCCGCGACTACCGGTCTGTGCTCGAAATGGGCGCCTCGTCCGGGCACTTCACGATGGCGCTGGCCGAGACGCTTCCCGATGCCGACATCACCGCGATCGACCTGTCGCCGCGCATGCTGGAGCAGGCGCGGCGCAGCGGCAACGAGGCCGGACGGCGTTGGTCGCTGCTGGTCAGGGCCGCGGAGGCGACCGGCCTCGACGACGGCGCGTTCGATCTCGTCGCCTCCTTCAACATGCTGCACGAGATGCCTCCGCCCGCGATCCGAGCCGCTTTCTGCGAAGCCTTCCGGGTCTTGATGCCGGGTGGCGAGATGCTGATGTCGGACGTGCCGCGATTCAGCGAGCTGGACCGCCTGACCGCCTGGCGCTTCGACCACGTCGCCAAGTGGGGTGGCGAGCCGTTCTGGCGCGCTTCCGCCTCGATGGACCTGGTCGCGGCCGCGAGGGAGGCCGGATTCGTCGACGTCCGTGGCGCCGGGATCGGACCGGCGCCGACCCGCCACCCCTACGTGGTCTCCGGACGCAAGCCGGCATGAGAGAGGCGTCTGAAGGGCAGGTCAGGAGCAGTGCGGATCACGCGGTGGCGGGTGACCACACCACGCGCCGCATCCTGTTGCCGCAGGATATCGACCGCCTCGGCGAGGCGGTGCTGGCGCTGACCTCGGAGGTCTGGGTGCTGACCGACCGTCTGATCGTGATCGAGGCTGTACTTGAGGCGAAGGGCATGGACCTACGGATGGCGATAGAGGAGTTCGCGCCGACGCCGGAATGCGAGCGTATCCTGGCCGCCCGGCGCGAGAAGCTGATCAACGCTGTGGTCGGCGCTCTGAAAGCCTGAGCCGCATCCACGACGCAGCACCTGCCGGTCAGCAATCCATCCCGAGGGCTCGGCACCAGGCAGTCCATCCTAATGGCGAATGCCGCAGCCGGCGCGCGGCACGATACGGCCTTCGCCCGGCTCATGCTCGTCGCGGCAGCCTCGGATCAGGAGCCAGGATAGGCATGGCAGACAGTTCCGGGACACCTGACTATGCTGATCCGGCATGTTGGGTCCGCCTCCCGGCAGCGCCCTTCCTGACGGCGGACGTGTTCTACCTGCATCCGACCACCTATGCTGGGCCAGCCTTCAATCAGACGCTCGATGACCCGCAGCCTGATGCCGGTTCCATCGTCATCACGCGTCAGGCCGCGGTGTTCGAACCGATCTGTCGCGTGTTCGCCCCGCGCTATCGGCAGGTCTCGCTCCGTGGGTTCCGCGAACCCGGATCGGCCTCCGCCCGCGCCTACGAGCGTGCGTATGCGGACATCCTGGCCGCGTTCCGTTCCTACCTCCGCCATAGCGGCGGGAACCGTCCACTGGTGCTGGCAGGCCATAGCCAGGGTGCGCTGCATGCCGCCCGACTGCTGCGGGACGTCGTGGAGGCCGACGGCCTCGAGCGCTCGCTGGTCGCCGCCTACCTGATCGGGATCGGCCTCAGCGAAGGGCTGTTCGGGACCCGCTTCCGGCGGGTGCTGCCGTGCGAGCGGCCGAACCAGACCGGCTGCGTCATCAGTTGGAACAGCTTCCTCGATGCGCCGGGCAGCGATCCTGCCCCGTTTCTCGCACGCACGGCGGCGCGCGACCGCGAACTCCTGAGGGGCCGGCCGCCCGGAGCGACGATCTGCATCAACCCGATCAGCTTCGACAAGACACGCCCGACGGTCGCCGCGGCCGGCAATCCAGGCTCGCTGAACAGCGGCGATCCGCCCGTCCTCGAACCCGGCTGGGCAGGAGCCGAGGACCGAGACGGTGTGGCCTGGGTCACACTGGCGTCGGAGGCCGCCCAGGCGGATTTCCCGTCCCTGCCAGATGGGAACATGCATATGCACGACATCGACCTGTTCCACGCCTCTCTGAGCGCGGACGTCGTCCGGCGGCTGGGCGTGCACGCCGGAGCCGGTCGATGATGGCCGTCGAGCCCGCAGGCTGGCGCAGCACCGGGCATCTTGCGGTCAGCGGCGGCTGCTTGCGCTATGCGGTCCGCGGCGAGGGGCCGGTGGTCGTGATGCTGCCCAAGCTCGGCGGCCGGCTCGAGGAATGGCGGCACGTCGCGCTCCTCCTAACCGGCTTCACGGTGATCGCGATCGATCCGCCGGGCCATGGTGGTTCGGAGATGGCCGGGCCGCCGCCGCACGTGCAGACGGTGGGCGAGAGCGCCGCCGCCATCGCCGCCGGGCTCGACTCCCTGGGGATCACGCGCATCTCCGTGGTCGGCTGCTCGCTCGGTGGATGCATCGGCATCGCCATGGCGGTCTTTTGGCCGGAGCTGGTCGAGCGGCTGGCCCTGGTGAGTGTCAGCCTCGCGGGGCGGACAACGCTCTCCGACCTCGCGCGGCGCCACGCCGCCGATCCGAGTTTCGGAACGGACGGCCAGCCTCTACCCCGCGCGGCAGCCGATCTCGCCCGCTTCGGGCCGATATCCGATCTGGTGGCCGCTGAACAGAACGCGAGCCGTCTGGTCGCGGGACCTTGGTTGCGCCCGTCGGAACGCGGAGTCGGCCGCTTCGGCATCGCCGAGACATTGCCGCGGGTCCGCGCCCCGGTGCTCGTGGTCAATGGCAGCGACAGCCACTACCGCCGGTACGAACCGGTCGCGGCCAGATCGCTGCCATCGGTCCGTTTCGCCTTGGTTCCGGAGTCCGGGCCTTTCGTCCATCAGGAGCGGTCTGCGGAAACCACTCGGCACCTCCAGGATTTCCTCGGTGGTGATGCCGGCCGGCCTTGATCGTGTTCGGGACGGACACGGAAACCGCCCGCGGTGCCTCTCAGCCGCGCAGCCGGCGGCTCCGTTCCAGCGCGGCCTCGTCCAGAGGATAGAGGCAGAGCAGGCAGAGGCTGATCATCATCAAGATTGCCGGCAGGATTGCCACCCCGATATACAGCGCGACATGGACCCGGTGCGGCTGGACGGTCAGGTGGCCGAAGTGGGTGGGGATATAGCCCGCCATGCCCAGGAAGACGCCGACCAGTGCCGGTCCGACCGCGAAGGATATCTTCTCGACGATCGCGAACACGCTGGAGAAAACGCCTTCCCGCCGCATGCCGCTCAAATGGGCGTCTTGCTCCATCACATCCGGCAGCATGGAGGAGATCATCAGCACCAGCGCGCCTGCGCCGATGCCCATCAGTGCACCGCGCGATGCGAGGCCGAGGCTGGTCTCGCCCGATCCGGCCAGCAGCCAACTCAGGGAGCCGAGGCTGTAGATGAGGATGCCGACCATCGCGGTTGTCCGCTTGCCGAGCCGGCGGCTGGTCTGCAGCCAGAGGGGCATGCTGATGGCGATCAGGACGTTCTGTGCCAGCGAGAAGGTGGCTTGGCCACCATAGCCGACGCCGAGCACATTGAGCATGAACAGCAGGCTGGTACTGATCGCGATCGATAGTCCGAGCAACTGGGCGAACTTGACACCCATCAGGATGGTGAAGGCTCGATTCGACAGCAGGCTGCGCCAGGATTGGCCACCGGCTGCGGGACTCACGGGCGTGGCCGCTGCGATACGGATGCCGAATACGGTGCCCAATTCGGTGATCAGGATCACGGCCCCCAGCAGCAGTCCCATCACCGCGTAGCCGTGCCGTCCACCGCCTATGGCGGACAGCAGCCACCCGGTGCCCGATAAGGCAATGAGCTGCCCCACCGAGACGAACACGGTGCGGAACGAGAACAGCTTAGTGCGGCCGTGATAAGAAATTGCGATCTCGGGCGGCATCGCCAGGTAGGGAACGTTGAACAGCGAGTAGCCGGTCGAGTAGATGACCAGCAACAGGCCGATCTCCCACAGGAGCGACCGACCCTCGGCGATGACTGGGCTGAAGATCATCACGAAGGCGAAGCTGCCGATCAGCGCGCCCGCCAGCATGTATGGTCGCCTGCGGCCGAAGCGTGAGCGGGTGCGGTCGCTAGCCAGACCGATCACCACGTCGCACAGCACGTCGTAAAGCTTCGAGAGCGTCAGCAACAGGCCGGCGGTGGCGACTGATCGGCCGAGTACTGTCGCCATGAAGGCCGGCAGGTAGACCGTCACGGTGTTGAGCAGAACTGCCGTCCCGACGGTGCCGACGCCGAAGGCCAGACAAACTCCGAGGGGAGGTTCTCTGGTGACGGATGTTCCTACCTCTGGCTCCGTGACGTCCAATTATGGTTCCAATCCAGCTCGGCCCGATCGACTGGTCATATCAAACTAGGATCGGATGATGATGGTCGGCATCAGAAAAATCGCTAGGTGAACAAGTAGCGTTCGGAGCTGACTCAGGCGACCGTAGGCTGATTCCACCATCTCATTGGACTCGTCGATTTGAGTCGGACAACGCCAGCTCCTTACCGCCGCCCAATCGTGGTGCATGGGCCGGCGGAACGATACAGCCGGTATAGGATGTGCAGGGCGGTCGCTGTCCTCGCTGGGTCCTAAAGTGCTTACCTTACCGATCAAAGCCAGTACCGCTTGTCGCCACCACATCTCGAAACAGCGACATTGGGTGACGAACTCGCCAGTCTACGATTTAGCCGTGCGCCAGCGCGACAGCTAACGGTCTGTTTCAGCAATGCGGCGATTGCGGCCTGAAAGATGGCCGGGCAATGGGCGCAACCGGACCTTGCGGTAACTCCCTGATTGCGTCGACCAATACGGTCGCTCCTAAAGGCGCACTTCCACCGATGCGTGACTTGCTTCAAAACACCGTCTCGGTGGAGACCGAGGCGGCCTTCAGGAGAACCGTCAAGGATGCGCGGAAGATCACAGCTCGTCGGCAGCGCTGGCCAGTATCACGTCGCCTGTTGTCTCTCCGTGCGGGGGTATCCATGCCGCGATAACGATCGGCAACGCCCCGAGCGTCGACCTCATCGCATCCAAGGACGACGGATCACGCACGATCGCGCTCCAGGTGAAGACCTCCAGGTGGGCGCAGAAGACCAGTTTTTCGCACAAGTGCCGGGAATGGCGCGTCTCGGCGCTCGGAGAAGCCGGAGCCTCGAACCGTTTGTGGTTCGCCCTTGTCGATCTACAGGAGGACCAGAGCGGTTCGTCCAGCGGAGGAACCTCGATCTGGAACCCGCACGTTCACCTTGTACCTTCGCTATGGGTGGCGGCCCTCTTTCACGTCTGGCCTCCGGGCTTCTACCAGCTCCGCGACGTTCTTTGGCCCGAGTGTGAAGAGCGTTGGGATCGACTAGCAGCGTTTTTAGATGGCGACCCCGAGGCTGAACGCTGGTGCTCGACCGTGCCGCCGGACGCCACGAATTGGCCGGGGATTGAGCCGAGGCCGCGTCAGTAAGCCAAGTATGCTCCGGCCGTAACTCCAGATCCTATGAAATTGCCGGTTGCAACCGCTGGCGCTCGATTGTGAGTACTAGCCACCATAGGAACCGATCACTTTGTCGCTTCTGAACTGGATGTATCCGGCTCGCATGCACGAAGTATCAGCGAGGAAGCCATAGTAGCATATAGAATGCCGCGGAAGCTTACGGTGTCCCCGACGTTAATGGTCGTGAGGTAGCCCCGGTACTTGTCCCCATACTCGCAGCCATTCCAAGACTCTTGGTGGAGATCGTCACTTCTCCCGTAGTTCCTACGAAGAGGATCTTTCCGGACCCTGAAATTGGCCTTCCTATGTGGGCTCGGATCGTGGCGGCGGTTTGCAGATCATTGTGGTTCTTGAGGATATCGCCGAGCTTTTCAAGGCTCGCGTCAGCGAGCGGAGTCGATGGATCGACCTGATCGAGGGGAACGCTTCCAGCGTCATCCAGCGTGCGGGATTGGTAATCCGCACGAACTGCCGGGCCGATGATCCCCGCCAGTATCAAACACGATGCAGTTCCGACAAAGACCTTGACGAGCAACGGCCACCTGGCTCGGCGAACCAGGTCAGCCGCAAACGCGCACGCCAGAAACAGGAGACATAAACGAAGCCACCAACTCAAAGGAGCGGCCGCCGCGAAAATTGCGATGAAAGCAGTACCGACGAACTCGCTTGGGAGCGTGCGCAATGGGTTGAACCGCATGAAGGCCACCCTAGCCGGACTGCGAAACGCCCGTCGAGGATGAGCAGGGTCGAAGCCTGAACGGCCGCCGCCTTAGCGCGCGTTCCCATCTGCGATTGCAAAGCCGCATCAGAGCGGCCGTAACCCCCTGATTTCGCACGTTGGTGTGGTTGCTCCCTGAGGGCGGAAGCTTGCCCCAGGATTGAGCAAGCGTTCTAGCCGGTCAGCAAGCATGCCGTATGCTTCTGTTTAGGTGTGCTTGCTGCCTAATGCCGCAAAACCGTCCACGAGATCGGGGCAACCTCAACCCCAATCCCAAGGGATCAATGGCCGAGCATGAAGTCCAGCACCATCTCCTGCACCGCCTCGACCAACTGCACGCCATTCCCAGCTTTACAGCCCGCTCCTTGGGCGGCAGCTAGGAACGCCTTCACCCAACGCGCCGCGACGACGTTGTCCACGAACACGGATCCCTCGAACGACCGGCCAGCGTGCCATGTCGATCATTAAGGTCCGTTGCATGGGTTCCCGGAGGCCGTGATCTGGGAGTTGATCCCCGGCACCGCATCGTGCCGGTGTTGCCCTGCCGGCTCGGCTTCAGCCGCCTGTCGTGCATGTCGTGCATGTCGTGCATGTCGTGCATCTTCGGGTCGGCCTCGTACTTCTCGACCATCCGCCACATCTCGCCCGAATGGTGCGGCCGCCTGGTCGCCTACGAGCGCCGCTTCGGCTGCACGATCAAGCGTGCCGTCCACCTGGACCCGCTGGCGGACAGGGGCAGGATCTTCCGGCCGGTGCTGGAGCGGCCGAACCTGGTGCGCGCGGCCCTGGGTGACGCGTGGCCGGGGCAAGAAGGGAATAACGAGCCTTCGAGTATTAGCCGACGAAAAGCTCACCGAGATCACGTCGAAGCTGGACGCAGCGGTATCCGAAGCTTGCGACATCTGTGACAGGCGTGGGCTCTAACCTGGAGATACCCGCGATCAACGAGGCCGTCGTGCATCCGTTCTGCCAGTCATAGCGTAGGCGAGGAGGATGTAATTACATGTCCAAGGCCATACGCCATGCTCGGTCGCCTGCGTCGGCTTCTTGAATCGTGGATGAGAGACGATTGGGCTGGAGCTTGGCATGCGCCTGAGCCAAAGGCCGCAAAGGCTGACGATGTCATGGCTCAAGAAGTAGAGCTCGGTTTCCGGAAGCCGGAGGCGTCAGAAGCCGAGGATAGCGGAGACGATGACAAAAACGCGAGGATCAAAGATCCTGGCTAGGCTGATGATCGAGATGATGCGGCAGCATTTCTCGGTTTCGCAGCCATCTGCAAGAGAATAGTGTCGTTATGCAAATACAATCGTCAGAAGCTACGCTCGCGCACAAGTCGCCACCAGAAATACTAAGACTTCAGCAAAATCCGCCTCTCACATGATACGTTCGGGCTAGGGAGCAAGTGCAGGATCGGTAAGACCAGGGATCAGCGTGTCGCAGTCTGCTCGCGTGCGACGGTGGTTATCGTCGCCGTTGACGCAAATGATGTGTGCATCGAGCCGTATCTCGACATTGGCCGGGTCTGATGGAAGTGCCTTGATCAGTTGGTCCACGCAGTGGCCATGATTGCGAATGTCCATGTCCACGCCTTCAGTCAAGAGCTCGACCGGCACGATCATGTCAGGAACGTTGGGGCCGTTGTGGAAGCGGGAAAGGAGTGCAGCACTCGTCCGGCAGACCGTCTCGAACATGTCCGGGTGGTCGAGAGGCACGCTGTTGAGGCTACGGGCGGAGGCTCTTGCGACCTCGCGTGAATACGTCGAGCTTTGTTGACATCCTTGAATTTCACATTATCGATTGTGATAAGATCATCGATGACGATGATTGCCTTGCAGGATAATGTCACGCAGTGACTCGTCCTAGCATGAGTGGCGGCTTCCTCGACATCATGCCAGAATGGTGCGGTATAGTTTGGATCCCAGGGCGCCGCAACGCACGCTCCTGGCGTCGTCGAGATAAGCAGGATGGCGCAGATCAGTCGGAAGAAGTGCTTACTCGAAAGCGCCAGCACTAGTTCCCCCTGTAGAACTTGAAAGCCTTCTCAGGAATGGATGGAATAAATACCATTTGATATTGTGTCGTCCAGTCTGGTTGATAATTTCGCACTGGCCTCCCACTCAGTATGCGCCATTGACCGTCTCCAGACCGCCACGGATGTTGTCCTGAGGTCTTATGTTCGTGTCATTCTCCTTCGGCGTGGCGCTGGGCATATAGAAATGGGTTGCTCCGTGTCCTCATGCGGTTAATGGCCGCCCAACCGACCATCGTCTGCGCCGCTTCATTTTCTCCACCAGCCTCTGAAGCAATGAGACGTGCCAAGTCGGTGATGTTTTGTTGAAGGCGGGGATCAACAGAATTACGGGTTGCTCAGAGGTCCTGCGATCTTGCCTACTAAAGCTGTATGACACAGGCATGTCTATCATCTTCTCATGCCCGAATTCCCAATTAGCAATGAATCGCGTCCCTGTCCGGAAATGGTGCTGGGCCGGCACGCCTGGACCAGTTCGCCCGACGGTCCGGCCCACACCTGCCGGGCCGGGAGGATGGCAGCCTCACCGACACGCTGACGCAGGCCCTGGCGACGGCGACGGCCGCATGCCCTTCCCGATGACGGAGGCGGTGCCCCGGGAGCGGACGCGCCCGCAGTCACGCTTCACCGGCACGGCGGCGGAAGGTGCCACGACCCGCGAAGGCTCCTACCTGCTGCTGGACGGCAACTGGCTGCACCAGGTGGTGGATGGCGTGCCGGTCGCGGTGCGGATCCGCTCGGTGCACAGCAAGGAGGGGGTCTTCGACAAGCACGCCCGCATCATCATGGCGCTGATCCCGGTGCGGGACGCGGTGCTGCTTGCGCAGGAGGCCAACGAGCGGTGGGGTGTGGAGCAGGTGCGGCTGCACACGGCCTACCATAACTTCACCCGGCAGTTCAGCCCGATCAACCGCGTCGTCACCACCACCCGCATGGTCGAGATCAAGCGGAGCCAGGGCAAGGCAGCAAGTAGTGGGGATCCTGGAGAGGAGGATCCGCTCGCCCTTGCGGATGCGGCGGACCATGACGACGCGTCGGCCGAGGTGGCTCCCCAGGACGAAGCGGTGGCGGCAGAGCCTCGCCTCGAGGAGCGCGAGACCCAGCGGCGGCCGAACCTGCAGCCGTTCCTGGACGACCCGGACGTGTGGCTGGTGTCGTCGATCGAAGACTAAGACGAGGAGAGCGACACCGGCCGGCGCGGCCCGGTGTTCAGCGAGCGGGTGATCCACCCGCCGGTCGAGCCGCGGATCGTCTCGGCGGCGGATGCCCTGGCGGTGACGCTGCACGAGGTCGGGCACGTCGACCTGGCCCGCATCGGCGAGCTGCTGGGACGCACGCTCGAGCAGGTGCTGGCCGAGCTGGGCGAGGCGGTGTTCCTCGATCCTGCCCGCATCACCGACGCGCAGGATGTGTGGATCGCCGCCGACGAGGCGCTGTCCGGCGCCGTGCGCAGCAAGCTGGCAGCGGCAGAGGCCGGGGTGGCGCGGGACGTGCGCTTCCGCCGCAACGTCGAGGCGCTGCGTCGGGTGCAGCCGGAGGATCTGCGTCCCTCCGACATCACCGCCCGGCTCGGGGCGCCATGGATCCCGGCCGAGGACGTGGCCGCCTTCGCGGGCGAGGTGAGCGGCGTCGCCTGCCAGGTGTTCCACTGCGCCGAGGTGGCCTGCTGGTCGCTGGACAAGGCGCTGAACAGCGCCACCCCGCAGATCTTCGACGTCATCCGCGAGGACGACCGCGAGCGGCGCGAGCGCAACGCCCAGGAGACCGAGGCGGCCGAAGAGAAGCTGGCCAGGATCAAGAGCGCCTTCGAGCGTTGGGTGTGGACCGACAGCGCCCGCTCCGACCGGCGGCCCCAGTTCCAGCTTCGGCCTCCCGCTGGCCCCTCACAGACCCAGCCGGCGGCGCGAAGGCTGGTAGCTTCTTCCATCCGACGTATGTAGCTGATGATCCTGCCGAAGCCGCGAGCCTTGGCTTCTCGTGCAGCCCAGCCATAGAGGAGTGAGCAACCTTTCCAGGCCAATGCCGGCGGGATGTCACGTCGGATGCAAAGCCGGGTCACCTCCGCACGTTGTGCTGGCTCCGGACTCACAACCAGAAGCTGATGGCGGCGGCGAGGTAGACACTGCTGGCGAAGGTAGTCGCGAGCTTGTCGTAGCGGGTGGCGATCCTGCGGTAGTCCTTCAGCCGACAAACATGCGCTCGACCGCGTTGCGGCGGCGGTAGAGCGCTCGGCTGAAGCAGCTTTTCCAGATCCGGGTGCGCTTGGGGGATGTTCGGAACTGCGTCCTGCTGCTCGATCTGCTGGCGGATGGCGTTGGTGTCGTAGGCACGATCTGCCATGACCAAGGCATTGTGGGGCAGTCCATGCAGCAGCCCCTCAGCGGCGCGACAGTCAGCGACATGGCCTGCGGTGAGACAGAAGGCGACCAGGCGCCCGAGGCCATCGGTCAGGGCATGGATCTTGGTGGTGCGGCCACCGCGGCTGACGCCGATGGCCTGGACTTGGCACCCCCTTTTCCTCCAGCGGCGCAGCCGCGGGCCTTGATGTGGGTGCTGTCGAGGAGAAGCTCGGCAGGAGGCCCGCCTGCTACCGCAAGCGTCTGGAACAGACGCTGCCATATTCCGGCGGCGCCCCAGCGGACGAACCGGTTGTAGAGAGTTTTATATGGCGCGTGGATCGCCGGTGCATCGACCCATCGACCACCTGATCTCAGCCCGTGCACGATGCCGCTGATCACCCTGCGATCATCCACTCGCGGCACGCCACGCGACTTGCGCGGCAACAGCGGCGCCAGGCGCTTCCATTGCCGCTCGCTCAGCCAGAATTCCGTCGCCATCCGCACCTCCCATTGCAAGGAGAGCATCACAGACTGCAGCTGATGGGAATCCCGCTGATGGGTCCGAAGCCTAGCTCACCTCGATGCCGCGCAGTGCCAGGATCTCGCTCAGGTCGCGCAGGGTCAGCCGGTAGCGGAGCCGGCAGAACATCACGAAGGCGATGATGTCGCTGGGCAGGTAGGCCAGGTTCAGCACGCCGCCGCTGCGCTCGTCGAGCTGTCGTCCGCAGGCTCGGCAGCGGAACCGCCGGTAGCCTCGCGTCGTGGGCTCCGGCCGCTCGGCTACCTGAGCGGAGCCACAGCACGGGTAGTTCATCGCGTCAGTCCACTCGTCCCAGTTGCCAGCAATGACAGGTCAGCAACCGGGATCCCACTAAATTGTTCTCTGGCACGGGTGCCGGCAGAACCGTATTGATGGAATGCGCTGACCCATACGACGACGGGAGCATTACCATGCCGAATCCAATATTCCGCCGAAAACTTGCAGAGGGCGAGTTCATCGCAGCCCCTGGCATCCACGACATGATTACTGCCGTGATAGCGAACCAAGTCGGCTTCGACGTCGTCTACGGCTCGGGCTACTGGCTCACCGCGTCAACCTATGGACTGCCGGATGCAGGTATAGCGACCTACACGCAGATGGTCGATCGCATGGCGACGTTGGTGCGGACCTCGAACGCGGCCGTCATCGCTGATGCCGACACCGGCTATGGCGGACTGCTGAACGTGCACCACACGGTATGCGGCTACGAGGCGGCGGGCGCCACCGCGATCCAGATTGAGGATCAGGAATTTCCGAAGAAATGCGGCCACACGCCGTTCAAGAGGCTCATACCGCTTGAGGACATGGTCACGAAGATCAAGGTGGCAGTAGCTGCGCGGCAGAGCGAGAACTTCCTCGTCATCGCGCGCACCGATGCACGCCAGTCTGAGGGTATGGACGGCACGATGCGTCGCATGGAGGCCTATGCAAAGGCCGGTGCCGACATCCTGTTTCCGGAGGCGTTGACTTCGGAAGAGGAGATGCGGACGGCATGTGCGGCGTTCGACCGTCCCATGTTCGCGAACATGGCGAGTGGCGGGCTTACTCCGATTCTGCCCGTGCAGACGTTGAAGGAGATCGGCTACTCGATTGCGATCTTCCCGTCGATGACCGCGCTGGTCGCTGCAGCCGCAATCCGAGAGTCGCTTTCGCGCCTGAAGAGTGACGGAGTGGGCGAGACATCCCAGATCGCGATGATGGATTTCAAGCACTTCTGCTCGCTGATCGGGTTCGAGGAGGTCTGGGCGTTCGAGAAGAAATGGGAACGATAGGCGGCGCTCGATCAGGCTCCTGGAGATGTGAGCCGCGTCGATCTGCCATTCGTGATCGTCATGGCTGCGCCAGGTCTAGGTATTCCCGGATGACAGGGCATCGTGGCACACGCGCTCGCGCTGCTCGATCAGGACGAGCCGAATGATCATTGGAAGCCCCCCTGCTCGCATGTCTGCCTAAATAGCTTGCAGGAGGTGCCTAAACAGGCAGTCTCCGGCCGCGAAAGACACTCGTCCGAGGAAATTTGGCATAAAATGCTGCAATGCAAGCCGTGTTCAGGCGGAACAAACAACTAGAACTTGTTGGTGTTGCCGGTTCTATTGCTTCTAAACCAACCCATCGACGGTGAGGCACCGCGCTTGGTGTAACTCGCAAACCGGCTGGAGAACGCGCCGATGCTCACACTCAAGCATGACATGCGCCCGCAGCCCACTCTCGAGGAGCGGGCGAGGCAGACCTTCGTCATGGGGCTACGCAGCTTCGTCCTGAACGACCTCGCCAGCGACATGCGCCACGCCTATGAGAACCGTGTCGCGCCAGGCTTCTCCGCCGCCAACAACCGGCTGCCGAAGACCGGCAGCGAGGTGCATCGCGCCCTGCGCGGCGATCCGATGTTCTCTCTGTACAGCGCGCTGCGGATCAATGCGCAGCGTCTGGTGTGGGACTCGGTGATCCCGGTGGTGCAGCGGGAGCGCCCGCGGATCGAAGCTCTCGCGAGCGAGGCTGAAGCCGGCAATCCTGCCGTGACCAAACCCGGTTTCCAGGTCCCGTCCAACGTCACGGCAGTCGACGTCCATCTGCTGCCCGGCTCGTATGCGCGCGCTGACGGTGACGCCGACCTGACGACCGGGGCGATCTACGACCAGGGATTGGCGGTGTTCTCGTTCGGCCTGATGGGCGACAACCTCGACGATATCGGTAGCTCGATCGCCCGCTTCATCGCCGGCCGTTATCCCGATTTCAAACCGGCCGCCATTCTCGATGTCGGCTGCACGATCGGCCACAACACAGTACCGTGGGCACGACAGTATCCGGAGGCGGCGGTGCAGGCGGTCGACGTGGCAGCACCGGGGCTGCTCTACGGCAACGCGCGGGCGCGGCTGCAGGGCGTCGAGACGGTCGGCTTCAAGCAGATGGACGCGCGCGCGCTCGACTTCCCGGACCAGTCGTTCGACCTCGTATTCTCGTCGATGTTCCTGCACGAGCTTTCGCTGAAAGACATCGATGCGGTCATGCTTGAGGCGCGCCGGGTGCTGCGTCCCGGTGGGCTGATGCTGCACATGGAGCTGCCGCCGAACCCGCAGATGGCACCCTACGACGCCTTCTACCTCGACTGGGATGCCTACTACAACGAGGAGCCGTTCTCCAAGGCCTTCCGCGACCAGGAGCCGAGCCATCTCTGCACCAAGGCGGGTTTCGGCATCGGCGACTACGTCCAGTTCGTCGTGCCGTCGATCGGTTTCTTCGGCACGGAGGCCGTGGATGCCGCCGCCGCGGCGCCTGCCAACAGCGTGATCAACGACAATACCGGGCGACTGGCCGATGGGGTGCGCTGGTTCTGCTTCGGGGCCTGGAAATCATGACGCAGGCTCGTCCTTATCCGGACGAGATCCCACATGGCGCCTACGGCGATGACGGGCGACCCGTCTTCTTCGCCGATCCGGCGCTGGACCGGATGATCGCCGCCTTCCTCGACCTGGCGTCCGAGACCTGGGTGCTGGCGGAACGGGTCACGACTCTGGAGGACATGCTGGTAGCGGTCGGCACGCCGCGCGCCACGATCGAACTCCATCAGCCTGATGCCGAGAGCACGGAACGCCGCGAGCGGGCACGTGACGCCTTCATCGGCCGCATCCTGGGGCAGTTGCGCGAGCGGCGCTGATCATGTCGCTTCTGCCCCGTGTTGACTGTCCGGCGTTCACTGCCCGGCGCAAACGGCAGCGCTTCGTCCGGCGAGACGACCCAAGGTGATCGCCGTACACAGGCCGGCTCCGGGAAGATACCCGGACCCGCCACGGCCGCTGATGCCGCGAGCAGCACCTCCACCGGCAAAGAGGTTGGGCAGCGGCGTGGTATCGCTGCGAAGTACGCGCGCGCTCCCGTCCACGACCAGTCCGCCCTGCGTGTGGAACAGCGCGCCGGTCACCTTCAGGCCGCAATAGCCAGGCCGCAGCGGCACCCGGTCGAACATACGCCCGAACCGGTCCGGCCGACCGGTCTCGGTTTCAGCCAAGGTTTGCGCCAACGAATCCGGCGGCAGACCGCAAGCACTCGCGATCTCGTCGATGCTGTCGCCGCAGCGCCGGGCGCCGAGGGCCAGCAACGCCTCGTACTGTGGCACGCCGAGGCAGGACCGGTGGATGCGCTCGTCATAGATAACCCAGGCGATGCCACCTGGCAGGGCCAGCACACGCGCGGCCTGGCCGGAGACGTCGTCGAGCTCATTGCTGAACCGCCGAGCGTCGGTCCCGACCTGGATGCCGCCCTCGATCAGGAGGCGCGGATTGAGATCGATCCGTTGCGGTTCGGCCAGCAGGCCGAGGCCCTGGTAGGAATCCATGTCGCCGAGTGCCGCGCCGAGCGCCATGCCCCACCGCACCGCGTCGCCGGTGTTGTGTTCCCAGCCGAAGTAGCAGGCCTCCCGCATCGTCGGAATGTGATCCGACACCATCTGCCGGTTGGCGCCGAACCCGCAACTGGCCAGCACCAGCGCCCGACAGCCGACCGATGCCACCAGGCCGTCCGGACGTCGATACCGCACCACCTGCACCGCGCCATGTCCGTCATCGGCGACGTCCGTGACCTCTGCATGGGTCAGGACCAGGACCCCGGCATCCTCCGCCGCCTGCTGCATGCGCGCCATCATCGCCGTGCCGCTGCGCTCGGGTACGGCATGCATCCGGCGGCGTCGGTGGCCGAAAGCCGGCCGCCAATCTAGATCGAGCTCGAAGGGCACGGCATGTGAGGCAGCGAGCCAATCGAGCGTCGGCCCACTCTCACGCGCCACGGCGGCCGCGAGGACCGGGTCGGCCAGATCACGGGTCTTGTGCATGATATCGGCGAGAAAACTTTCGGCATCGTCCTCGATGCCATGGACTGCCTGCTCGCGACTGCCGGCGGCGCAGAGAGCGCCGAGCGACATCGCGCTGCTGCCGGCGCATTGCCCGTGCCGTTCCAGTATCAGAACCTCGGCACCGGCATCGCGCGCGGCCAGCGAAGCCGCCAGCCCGCAGGCGCCCCCGCCCACGACCACGACGTCGATCTCGACTTCCGGCTCATCGATCTTCATGGCCAACTCCTAGCTGGAAGCCGGTGACGTGGCACGCAGGATCTCGATGCGTTCGCCATCCGGGCCTGTCAACAGACCGGAAACATCGCCGGGCAAGCCGCGGAACGAGGCAAAGGCGATACCGCCAGGCAATCCGCACGGCGTAAGCTGCGGAGGCAAGGCGCTACGCGGATAGGCGTCGATCTCGAGTAGGCACATGTCCGGCAGGGCTATGGTAGAGAGACTGTGCCGCGTCTCCGACGGAAGATCATGGGCCGCGGACAGGCAAGCGATCCGCGCGTTCAGGATCGGGCTGGCCGCGCTGTTGAACAGGCGGCCATAAAATTGCAACGAGGCGTCCATGCACGATGCACCCAGCACGGCGACGAACGCACCATCGACCAGGCTCCGCGCCGTCGGCAGGTCGAAGCCCGGTATCGGACCATCGATCTCGGTGAGGTAGAGTACTTCGCCGGATCGACCGACGACCTGCATTGCCCGGATCCGATCGGTGAAGCCGAGATCGAGCGTCTCCGGTGGTCCCAACACACGGAACGGCGACGCAGCGAGGTCCGCCGCAACGCGATCCAGGTCCTGCACCACGATCTCGATCGCGTTCCAGCCGTAGTGACGGAGCGGGACGTAGCCTACGGCTTCGGCCGCCTCGACGAGACGGATGAAACGAGGATCGCCGCTCGAGGGACGCAGCAGTGCCTGGCGCGCGCCGGCGAGCACGGGCGCCTGCCAGGCTGCCGCCACCGATGTCTCGATAGGCTCGAAGCCCTCGTGCCGGTAATTCAGATACCGGCCATAGTCATGCGCCGCAGCCTCGATGTCCGCCGTCACGATGGTAAAGCCTGCGATGGCTTCGGGCATCGATGAAACCTGTCAGATCTTGTGCGCGCTGATCCTACCACTGCCGTGCTCGGCCTCAAATATGATCTCCTGCAAAAGTCGGTTTGCAGTTGCCTCGAGCGTGACGTTGCGCCGTGTGATCGCGCAGGCGTGGCGGACGACGGTCGTCTCGCATAGATCGAGCACCTTAAGACCGCCGAGTTCGATGAGGGTGCCGATCATGTCGGGCGGGACTGCGAGGATGTAGTCGTCATCCAGGCTGAGCCATGTGCCGACGACTACGGCGTCGCTACGGATGACATGGGTCGGCGGCGGCAGCTTGGCGCGCATGTAGGCGAGATTGATCGCCTCGTAGACATCACCGCGGAAGGCCGGGATCATCCAGGTGTAGCCGGAGAGGTCGCCGAGCGTGAGGTCGCGCCGGCCGACCAGTGGATGACCGGATCTGACCGCCAGCACGTCACGTACTTCGAACAGATGGCGAAAGCTTAGTTCGCCGCTGATCTCGGGATCGGCACTCGGACTGCCGACGACGAAATCAACCTCGCCCGCCATCAACCGCTCGACCATGAAGCCGGTATAACCCTCCAGCAGCCTGATCTGCACGTCCGGCTGCTGCCGGTGGAAGCGACGGATCGCCGTGGCGACGTGACGACCCGTCATGGTCTCGCTGAAGCCGACCGTCACGCTGCCGCCGCGGGCGTCGCGCAGCAACCTCATCTCGCTCATCATCCGATCAGCCATGACGAGCTGCTGTCGTGCGCGTGTCAGCAGGAGACGGCCGAACACCGTCAGCGCCAAGCGTCCGCCACGCGTGCGCTCGAAGAACCTGACGCCGGCCGCTTCCTCCATCTTGGCGATGCTCGAACTCAGGCCTTGCTGCGTGATGTTGAGCACGGCGGCCGCGTCGACGAATGTGCCGCAATCGACGATGGCCAGGAAGCGTCGGAGCTGACCAAGTTCGATATCGGAATGCATCGAGAAACATCCATAATTTGTTTTTTTCGCCCTGACAACAGCGCTAGCATTCATATAGCAACTGCCCCGCTTGCACGCCTCGTGCGATCCGAAGCCTCCTGAATGCGCGTTCTGGTTGTAGGACGGCTGAAGTGAGCGACTCGGACTGATCCAAAGGAGAGCCTCTTGTCGGAGAGCATGCGCCCTCGGACCGCATCCGCATCCTGGATCATCGTCTTCCTGGTTTCGCTGCTGGTGTGGACCTTGTCGAACCTGGATCAGTCGATCTTCGGCTACGTGATCCCCGGCATCCTGTCGGATTTCCATCGGTCGATCTCCACGGCAGGCGCGATCCTGGCTATCTCCTTCGTCGTCTCATCGGTATTCGTGGTCGCGGGCGGGATGGCTGCCGACCTTTATGGACGCGACGTGGCCCTCGCAACGATGCTGGCGCTGTCGGCGCTGGCGGTCGGACTGCAGTCCTTTGCAGGCAGCATTGCCGAACTCACCGGCCTGCGCACGCTCGGCTTCGGCTTCGCCGGTGCTCTTGCCCCTATCACTGCCGCCTATGTCGTGGAGACCGTTCCGGCACGTCTGCGCGGTCTGGCAGTCGGCGTGCTGCAATGCGGCTACCCGCTCGGCTGGTTCCTGGCCTCACTGATCGCGATCCCGCTGCTGCGCGCCGGCGGCTGGCGCGATGCCTGCCTCGCGGCATTTGCCGTGGCGCCGCTCGCCCTGCCGATCTTCTGGCTGCTGCGTCGCGCATCGCCCAGGGAGCCGCTTGCATCGACCAGCCGAGAGCGTGGCTCTGCTCCCATGATCCGCATCGGCGAGCTGTTCGCCGCGGAGCGCCGCGTCGTGAGCATTGCCTGCATGATAACCTTCTTCTGCTTCGCTGGTGCTTATGCAGGATCGGCGTTCTTCTTCACCACCTTCTTTGTCTCGGTTCGTCACTACAGCCCGGCGGCGGCGATCTCCCTGGTCGGCTCTTCCAATGGCGTCGGGATCATCGGCTATCTCGCCGCGGCCTTGATCGGCGAGTTCCTGCTGACGCGACGCACGGTCTTCATTCTCTGGGTGTTGTTTGGCGCAGTGGCGCTGCTCGCCCTGCTGTGGCTGGCGCGCAGCCACAGCCAGGATTTCGCCTTCTACGCCGTGATGGCAGGCTTTTTCTATGGCGCCGCGGCGGTGTTTCCGGTGATCATCGCCGAGCTGTTCCCCCTCGAAATCCGAAGCACCGCGCTCGCGGTCTGCGGCTCGATGCCGCAATGCTTGGGCTTCGGCATCTTTCCGCTTCTGGTACCCCTCATCGTGCAGCACCTCGGCTGGCAGATGGCGCTCAGCCTCGTGGTCGTGCCGCCGATGGTGGTCGCGGCGCTGGCAATGTTCGCGGTGCCTGCGAGGCAATCCGGACTGGCCCTGCCGGAGCCGGAGCATCCACATCATACGTTCCCGAACGGCACGCTTCTGACACGCGAACTCAAGGCAAACTCATGAGCACCCGGATCGTCGCCCTGTTCAACCTGCGTCCCGGCATCACTCCGGAGGCTTACGAGAAGTGGGCGCGGACCACCGATATCCCGACAGTACGCGCGCTCGCTTCGATCGGTGCCTTCGAGGTTTATCGTGGCCTGTCTCGCCTGGGAAGCGACGCGCCCTCACCCTACGACTACATCGAGATCATCGATGTCGAAGACATGACCGGCTTCGGCAGCGACGTTTCCACCGAACGCATGCAGGCGGTCTCCACCGCATTTCAGTCCATGGCCGACGTGGTTTTTATCCTGACCGAACCGCTGACATGAGCGGACGGCTCGCGAACTTGGTCGCCGTGGTCACCGGCGCGGGACGGCCCGGCGGTTTGGGTGCGGCGATCGCGAGACGCCTCTGCCTCGATGGCGCGGCAGTGGTGGTTTCCGATCTGGCCTCCGATGCCGCACGGACCACCGAGGCAGTACATCTCGGCAGCGCGGAAGGGGTAGCCGCGGTCGCGGCGTCGCTGGTTCAGGCCGGTGGCCGCAGCGACGCCTGTCCCGCCGACGTCACGAGCTTCGAGGATATGCGCCGCCTGGCGGCGAGAGCGGTCGAACGCTACGGCCGGCTCGATATTTGGGTTAACAATGCCGGTATTGGCTACAAGATGACCCCTCTGCTCGAGACCGATCCGGCGGATTGGCGGTCAGTGATCGATGTCAACCTGACCGGCTGCTTCTTCGGCCTTCGATCGGCGGCGGAGATCATGGTCGCGCAGGGCGAAGGCGGCCGGATCATAAACATCGCAAGCCAGGCGGCAAAGTCGGGATTCCCCTTTGCCCAGGCATATTGCGCATCCAAGCACGGGCTGGTCGGATTGACCCGCTCGGCGGCGATCGAGCTTGGAGCGCATCGCATCACCGTAAACAATGTCTGTCCGAACCACGTGACCACCGGTCTCGGCGCCTGGCAGAACGAGTACTTCGCCGGCAAGACCGGTCGCAGCGTCGAGACGTATCTTGCGGACATGCGTTCTCGTATTCCGCTTGGTCGGATCGGTCTGGCCGAGGATACCGCTGCCGCGGTGGCGTTCCTGGCTTCCGCGGATGCCGGCTACATCACCGCCGAAAGTCTGAACGTCTCCGGTGGCGAGGAGCCGCACTGAGCCGTTTCTGACACTACAGACATTTAGCAGCACGCCGGCGATCGTTCGGCGATCGCTCGACCCGATAAGGATCGATTGCATGGTCATGTCTCTAAGTTTGCGTGCGATCCTGATGCTGTCTGTTGGTGTCGTCATCGGTGTTGGTCAAGAGGCTCTTGGCCAGGACACCCACGCGGCTGCCGATCCTATCGGCGCCCAGGCGGCGGCGCGGCGCAAGACGTCGGCGAGCGTCGCCACTCCGAATAATTCAGCCGCCCCGAAATCCAAGGCGGCGGCGTCGGGAACCAAGCTGGAAGCAGTGACCGTGACGGCACAGCGCCGGACCCAGCGCCTGCAGGACGTTCCGGTTGCGGTCACCGTGTTTTCCGGTAAGGAGCTGGCGCAGAGGCAGACCGTCGATACCAGCGAGCTGATCCGGCTGGTGCCGAACATGACCGGCGGCGAGAACGTCGGCCAGGGTTCCGCCAACGTCTACTACATCCGCGGTCTCGGTCAGACGAATTCTTTCACCACCTTCGAGCCGCAGGTCGGCACCTACGTCAACGACATCTACATCAGCCGTCAGAACGCCAACAACTTCGCACTATTCGATGTCCAGGATATCCAGGTCCTGCGGGGACCACAGGGAACGTTGTTTGGCCGCAACTCGACCGGCGGCGCCATCGTCGTGACGCTCGATCCGCCGCGGGACACGCCTAGCGGCTATCTGGAACTCGGCGGCGGCGACCGGTCGCGCTTCACCGGCCGCTTCTCGGTCGACCTGCCGGTCAACAGCCAGATCCTGACCAAGACCTCGGTCTTCGGCATCACCGACGACGGCTACGTGCACGACCGCACCACCGGCCAGATGCTGAACGACAAGCACGATGTCGGTGTGCGCGAAGCAGTGCGGCTTCTCTCCAAGTCGGGGAACCTGGTCTGGGATCTCTCGGCCGATTATGCAGACGACAAAGAGGCCAATCTCTATAATTTCCCGGGTCTGAACAACGATCGCGAATCGGTCAGCGGCTTCAGGTCGGATGGAAACCTGATTGGTCTGCTGACCGGCAGCAAAGCTCTGCAAGGTCAGGGCTCGGAGGTGAAGAGTTGGGGTTTCGCCTCCGACCTGAAGCTCAACTTCGACGCCGGCACGCTGCATATCATCAGCGGCTTCCGTGGTCTCGACCAGACCTCGTCGATCGACTTCCCCGACATCCAGCTCGGGCCGCTGGTGCCGGACGACCGCAGCCGGGTCGGCCAGTTCGCGCTGGCATTTGATCCGCAGGGCGACGAATACACCCAAGAAGTCAAGTGGAACGGCAAGCTCGGCCGGAACCTGACCTACACCAGCGGCGTTTACTACCTCTACGAGACCAACAACACCAACTACGGTGCGGCTGCTTTTATCCCCGCCTTGGTCCCGGTGCCGGTGCCGCTGGGCGATGAAGCGTTCCGCAACGACACCAGCTCGGTTGCCGCCTATACTCAGGCCGACTACCAGATCCTACCCGGTCTGACTGCAACCGTCGGGCTGCGCTACACGCTGGAACACAAACGGCTGCAGATCTCTCCCAACACGTCACAGGGCTTTGATACTGCCGACATCATCGCGGCGGGCTACAAGGACGCGCTCCAGACCGATCTGCTGACGCCGCGCTTTTCGCTGCAATACAAGATTGATCCCAACCTGATGGTCTATGCATCGGCGACCAAGGGCTTCCAGGGCGGCGGCTGGAACTCGCTTACCTTCTCAGCCGACACCTTCAACAATTTTGGTCCCGAGAAAGTCTGGTCGTACGAGGCCGGCACCCGCTACACCGCACCCGGCGGCGCCTTCCGGGCCAGCGCCAATGTGTTCCTGGAGGAGGTCTCGAACTACCAGCTGCTGTCGACGTCGCCGACACCTGGCAACTTTATCACCAACAACGCGGCCAACCTCGAGACCTACGGGTTGGAGATGGACGCGAGCTGGATCCCGGTGCGCAACCTTACCCTCTCTGGCAGCCTCGGCCTGGAGACCGGCACCTACAATACGCCCTCCGCGCTGGTGCGCGCGCAGCAGCTCGGCTGCTTCGCCGGGCGCCGCACCGGAAACGCCTCCGAGATCGCCGCGAACTGCGGTTCCGGCATCGTGACCCAGGAAGGCAACCTGGCCGGCCCGAGCTATCTGCCGCCGGTTACGGCGGCGCTGAACGCCAGCTACCTGTGGAGTCTTCGCAAGTTCAGCCTCACCCCGGACGTCGGTCTGCAGGTAGTCGGCCGACAGAACCCCGATCCGTCCGGCAGTTCTGGCGGCGTCGATCCGATCTACGAGACGGTCGATGCCGGCGTGACCTTTCACCTGAACCGGGCGCCCTGGACCTTCACCGCAGAGTGCCGCAACTGCGGCTTCACCAACTACGGCGTCTCCTACCTGTTCGGCTACAAGTACTACAATGACCCCGGAATCTGGGACGTTCGCCTCAACTACAAGTTCTAAATGGCTGGAGCTCGTTTAACTTCGTGCCGGTTCGAGCACAGCACGAAGTGCCGAGGAGATGTCGGGCAGCAGCTGCAGCCGGTCGCAAAGCGATGCGAGCGGCGCGTGCAGCGCGTCCAGCCCGGCATATGCGAGGCAGGCTCTGGCCTTCGCCTGATGCTGCTCGACCGTCAGCGGAAATGCCGGAGAGCCGAGTTGCGCGGTGACGTCGACCCCCAGCCTGCTGCCGTCACTCAACCTCGCCGTCGCCTGGGCTGGGACGAAAGCAGCCGGATCAGGATTGCTATCCGACTGCACCGAGCAGCGCGCCGCCAGGGCCGCAATGGCAGGATCCGCCAGCTCCTGCTCACCGAAGTCGCGCAGGCCGACGGTGCCATGCAGCAGCGTGACCGCCATCAGATAGGGCGCGCAGAGCCGGGCATAGGCGGGCTGCATCCCCTCCACGTGCGGCCGGCCGACCAGCCTCGCGATCAAGGGCGGGGAGGTGTAGGTCAGACGGTCGAGCCTCGTCGGATCCAGCCCCCGCTCGCGCATCAGCGTCTGCACGGCCACGATCGCGCCATGCGCGGCGCGACCGGTCGGGAATGGCTTCCAGCTTACCTCGGTGATGCGAAACACCGAGCCCAGGGTCTCGAACACCAGTCCGGCGTCGTAACCGGCCTCGAACAGCGGGAGGTAGCCGAACGGACCCTCGAGCCAGTCCATCGGCCCCGGCAACCCGGCTCGTGCGAGGTCGAAGGCGCGGATCGCGGAGCCGGCGGCGGCGGCGATCTGCACGGGCAGAGCCGGCCTACCCTCCAGATGAGCCTGCATGGTGCCGGAGGCGAACGCCAAGCCGTAGCCGAACGCGTCCCGCGCGACTTGCGGCGAAGCTCCGGTCAGGGCGATCAGGCCGGCGATGCTGCCGAAGATCCCGGCCGTGGCCGGGCGGAAGAAGCGCAGCGGTGTGGTAGCGGCCAGTCCGAGGCAACAGGCGATATCGGCGCCCGTCACCATGGCTGCAAGGAAGCGCTCGCCGTCATATGGTCCGGACCGCTCGGCTTCGGCCAGCAGCACGGCAACCAGTGTCGCAAGCGGATGCACCACCGCCGCCTCGTGCACGCAGTCGAACTCCTGGTTGTGGATCTGGAAGGCGTTGACGAACGCGGCCTGCGGCGCAGGCAGTCGGATGCCCGCACGGCCAAGCACGCTGCCACCCCGGTCACTCTGGCCCCAACCCTCGGCCGCAGACAGGATCTGGTCGGCATGCGGTGCCCTGCTGCCGGCGACACCGACGGCCAGGCTGTCGTGCAGGAAGATGGCGGCCGCCTGCATCGCGGCGGCCGGAATATGATCCGGCCGGAGACCGCAAACATGATGCAGCACCTGCTCGCGCGCCGTCCGCGACATCGTCATCATTGCGTTCTCCGTGTCCGTCGCGGGAAGACGTTCCCGCAGGCACTACACCTAATCCCCTGAGACTTGGAGCGGCACATGGATATCGGCGTCTTTATCCCAATCGGCAACAATGGTTGGCTGATCTCCTCGGCTGCTCCGCAATACAAGCCGAGCTTCGCGCTGAACCGCGAGATCGTGCTGAAGGCGGAAGCGTGTGGCCTCGATTTCGCGCTGTCGATGATCAAGCTGCGGGGCTTTGGCGGTGCGACCGAGTTCTGGGACCACAACCTGGAATCGTTCACGCTGATGGCCGGGCTTGCCGCAGTCACCACCCGGATCAGGCTCTATGCCTCCGTCGCGTTGCTGACGATCCCGCCGGCCATCGTCGCTCGCATGGCGGTCACGATAGACGACATTGCGCCGGGACGCTTCGGCGTCAACATCGTCTCCGGATGGCAGAAGGCCGAATACGACCAGATGTCGATCTGGCCCGGTGACGCGTATTTCGGCTACCGCTACGACTATAGCAGCGAATATGTCTCGGTCATGCGCGAGCTCTGGCAGACCGGGGTATCGAACTTCACCGGCCAGCATTTTACCATGAAGGACTGCCGGCTGAGTCCCCGTCCGGTCCGCCCGATCCCGCTGGTCGGTGCCGGGCAGAGCGAGCGGGGCATGCGTTTCGCGGCCGAGCATGCCGACTATAACTTCGTGATCGGCCGTGGAGTGAACACGCCGACCGCGCACGCTTCCGGCAATCGGCAGTTGATCGAGGCAACCGCGCTCACCGGCCGTAAGGTCGGCTCCTACGTGCTCTTCATGGTGATCGCGGACGAGACCGATGCGGCCGCGGAGGCACGCTGGACCCACTACAAGGCGGGCGTCGACTTCGAGGCGCTGGCCTGGATGGCGGAGCAGGGTGCTGCGGATACTAGCGCCACGACCGGATCGACCGCCAGACACATCAATCTACCGGACGGTGCGGTCAATCTCAACATCGGCACCCTGGTCGGCTCATTTGAGACGGTCGCGTCGATGCTCGACGAGGCAGCCGCGGTCGAAGGGTCAGCCGGCATCATGCTGGTGTTCGACGACTTCCTTGAAGGCATAGACCGGTTCGCCGACCGGATCCAGCCCGCTATGGTATGCCGTCGGGACCGGTCGACCGCACGCCGATGACCGCGAGAACGGCGGCAGGAAGTGCTGCAGCCGAGTTCGATGGGCGAACTGACTGGCGCGTGCTGCCGGCGATCGGCATCGAGATGCTGCCGACTGCCAATACCAGCAGCGCGTTGTTCGCTCGCCCCATGGCGCAACAGCGACCTCAAAGTCCGGCCGCAAGCCCCTCTCCGTGCTACTGAGGCTGCTTCCAGACGCTTGAGAGGACTTCCACGATCATGGGCGACCAGGGCATCTACCAGCGGCAAGAATTCGGTCAGGAAGCCGGGATCGGCAACCGGATCGCCCTGGTCCTTGTCGACTTCATCGAGGCATTTGTTGATCCGGAGTATTTCGGAGGAGGTAATATCGTCGAGGCGGTCGAGCACGCGCACGGCCTACTGGATCTGGCCCGCGACCTGCAGTGGCCTATCGCTCACACGAGGATTGTCTACTCCGAGGATGGGGTAGATGCCGGAGCATTCTCCCGTAAGGTGCCCGGCCTGCTGGCGCTCACCGAGCAGAGCCCGTTGAGTAGGATCGTGAAGCCCTTGGCGCCGCGGCCTGGCGAGTTGGTGATTCGCAAGACCCAGCCCTCGGCGTTCTTCGGTACCGGCTTCGCCACCTGGCTTACGTGGCGCCAGATCGATACGCTGGTTGTCACCGGCTGCACCACCTCAGGCTGCATACGAGCAACGGTCGTCGATGCGGTCAGTCACAACCTGCGCGTGATCATACCATCCGACTGCGTCGGCGACCGGGCCATCGAACCGCATCGAGCCAACCTGTTCGACATGGAGCAAAAATATGCCGACGTCCTCGACAGCCGGTTGCTCCAGATCATGATCGGTACAAAGACCGGAACATCAGGAGCGGGCTAAGAGCGCCTTTCAGAACCTTGTACTGCCCGGCGACCTGAGTCATGAGGAGGCATGGCTTCTCCTCTCGTCTCCGACGCCCTCTGGTCGATCATCGAGCCGTTGCTTCCTGCTTCCGTGCCGCGACCACGCGGTGGCAGGCCCCGCGTCCCGGATCGGGCGGCGCTGACCGGGATCCTGTTCGTGCTGCGGACCGGCATCCAGTGGGAGATGCTGTCCCCCGAGATGGGGTGCGGGTCCGGCATCACCAGTTGGCGCCGACTGCGGGATTGGCAGGAAGTGGGCGTGTGGGACGCGCTGCACCGCGAACTGCTGCGTCGGCTGCGAGCCGCGGAGCGGATCGACTGGAGCCGGGCGTGCATGGACAGCGTGTCCCTGGCGGCCAAAAGGGGGGCGACAAGACAGGGCCGAACCCGACCGACCGTGGCAGGCTCGGCACGAAACGCCATCTGATCACCGATCGGAACGGCATCCCGCTTGCTTTCGTCCTGACAGGCGCCAACACCAACGACAGCATGCCGTTCGAGGAGCTGCTCGACGGCATCCCACCGATCGGCGGCAAGCCGGGCCGGGCACGACACCGGCCAGACAAGCTCCACGCTGATAAGGCTTATGACCACCGACGTTGCCGTCAGGCCTGTCGCCGCCGCGGTATCGCTCCGCGCATCGCCCGGCGCGGCGTCGAGACCAGCCAGAAGCTGGGCCAACACAGGTGGGTCATCGAGCGCACCTTCGCGTGGATCAACCGCTTCCGCCGGCTCGTCACCCGCTACGAGCGCAGAAGCGACATCCACTACGCCTTCAAAGCGCTCGCCTGCTCGCTCATCTGCTTCAACAACCTTCAGGGTAGGTTTTGACAAGCGCTCTTAGTCCGACGACGGTTCAGAGGCGCAAGCGGAGCCATGTGGATGATGTGGTCATAGGGCCGAAGGAGATCCATTGCTCGGTTCTGACACTGGAGGAGGCGGCCGCCATGGTGGCGTTCCGTCGCCATACGCTGCTGCCGCCGACGACTGCCTCTACGCCCTGCAGCCATCCTTGCCTCACCTGACGCGGTCCAGCCTGCACCGTTGTCTCCAGCGTCATGGCATCCCACGGCTCCCTGAGGTCGAGGGAGACGAACCCGGCGAGCGCCACTTCAAGACCTATCCGATCGGCTTTTCACCTCGACACCGCCGAGATCCGAGCGGGTGAGGGCAAGTTCTACCAGTTCTTGGCCATCGACAGGACCTCAAGGACGCCACCGTCAAGCGATAGCATTGCGCCGATCACCAGCAACGCGTGGCGCACCTGGAGCGGTTCCTGAACACATAGGATCGCGCCCGCAGGCTCAAGACCCTGGAGCGTCCCACACCCAACGAAGACGTCCGTAGCATCTGGTCAGAACAGCCAAACGGCCTCAGGCTCAACCCGTTTCACCACGTAGCGGGGCTAAACACCTAGAGCGGAATCCGATCGGTCTGGTTCATACCCGGCGGCGGTGAAGTAGTTGGCGCAGTCTTGCGGCGTGAAGGTCAGCAGGGCGTCGCGGATGACATCCCGCAGGTCGTCGATGGTTCGAGCGGCGGCTTTTCGCAAGAATGCCTTGAGCTTCGAGAAGGCGTTCTCGATCGGGTTGAAGTCGGGCGAGTAGGGGGGCAGGTAGCGCAGGGACGCGCCTGCGGCTTCGATCGCGCGCCGCACCTGCTGGCCTTGATGCGCGGGCAGATTGTCCATGATGACCGTGTCGCCGCGGGCCAGCGTGGGGACGAGCACCTGTTCGATGTAGGCCTGGAAGGCAAGGCGGTTCATCGGCCCGTCGAGGACCATGGGTGCGGTCATGCCATCCATCCGGAGCGCCCCGGTGAAGGTTGTCGTCTTCCAGTGCCCGTGTGGCACCGCGGCACGGCAACGCTCTCCCCGGAGGGCACGTCCTCGCAGCCTGGCCATCTTGGTCGAGGCACCGGTCTCGTCGATGAAGACCAGGCGCCGTGGGTCGAGGTCAGGCTGGTCTGCGAACCAGGCCCGGCGCCGGGCTGCGATGTCGGGCCGATCCTGCTCGGCTGCGTGCGCTGTTTTTTTGAAGGTCATGCCGTGACGATCAAGGCAGCGCCACACGGTGCTGGCCCCAAACGAGGCTTCATGCTCGCTTCGCAGCAACTCGGCCAGCTCGAACAGGCTGATGTCCTTCTGCGCCGCAACAGCCGCCAGGATCACGCCGCTGAACGCCTCAATGCGACGTGAGCGTGTGTCACCGCCCTGCGGCTTGGCCGCGACGGTGCCGGTCGTGTTGACGGCTGCCACCCAGCGCACGGCACTCGCGGCAGATACACCGACGCGCTCTGCCGCCCGACGCCGGGAGAGGCCTGCCGATACCGCGGCAACCAGCCGAGAACGAAGGTCGGTGGACAGTGGCTTTCCCATGCATGCTGGCCTCCTGCCCGGCCTGCATGGTGAATCACATCTCACCCGCGTCGGGGAATCCCAACGATCCAGATCGAACGGTTTCCGCTCTAGCGCATCAGGACCGCGCCGATGAGCAGCAGGGCCGCGGCGGCAAAGCGCTTGGCGGTGATCGGCTGCGTCGTCAGCCCGAACAGCCCGAAATGGTCCAGGGCGAGCGAACAGACAACCTGGCCGAACATGACCAGGGCGATCATGCCCGCCGTGCCGAGTCGCGGCGCGATGGTCGTGGTCGCCGACAGCACCACGGCGCCGCATAATCCCCCCGTCCACGCCCACCATGGCAGGCCGCCGATGCCGGTCATGCGCGGCAGCGCGCGCGTCATGGCTGACCCGGCGAGGGCCAGTATAGCGGTCAGCACCAGCCCCGAGATCGCCGCCGCCCAGACCGGCGAGCCGACCACGCGGGCGAGCCTCGCGTTGATCGCCGCCTGCAACGGCAGCATCGTGCCCGCCAGTACGGCGAGCATTACGTAGAAGGCGGCCATCCGGTGTCCTTCGGTCATCGAGGATCACAGCGGATCGGAACGCGCTCGGCGTCAAGCTCGAGCGGCATCGTCTTCGCCCTCGACCCGCTGGCCCCCGACCCGGTTGGCGAGGAAGCCTCAGCTCGACGGCAGTCGGGGGATCGGCACGCCCAACGTCTGCAGCAGCAGGACGGCGTTCAGCAGCAGGATGATCACCGTCCCTACGATCGCCGCGAGGTCGGTCAGTCGCGAATTGGCGAACGAGCCCATGATGGCGCGCTTGCGGGTGAACAGGACCAGGGCGATCATCGGGATCGGCAGCGCGAAGGACAGCACCACCTGGCTGATGACGAGTGCGGTGGTCGCATTCACGCCGAGCGCCACCACGACGAAGGCCGGCACCATTGTCACCGCGCGTCGCAGCCAGATCGGGATCCGGAAGCCGACGAAGCCCTGCATGATCATCTGTCCGGCCATGGTGCCGACGGCCGATGACGAGATGCCTGACGCCATCAGAGAGATCAGGAACACGCTGCCAGCGCCGATGCCGAGCAGCGGCGTCAGGGTGTGGTAGGCGGTCTGGATCTCGGACACGTCGCGGTGCCCGGCGTGGAAGGCGGCGGAGGCCATCATCACCATCGCCATGTTGACGGCGCCGGCGATCATAAGCGCGACGATGCACTCCCGGTTCGAGAACCGCAGCAGCATGCGCCGCTCGCGCGCATCGGCACCCGGCGCCCGGTTCTGCGTCAACCCGGAATGGAGGTAGAGCGCGTGCGGCATGACCGTGGCGCCGATGATGCCGACCGAGATCGTCAGCGCCGCCGCGTCGGGCATGATCGGCAGTACGCAATGCAGCCCCGCCTGGCCCCACGCGATCGGAGCGATGAACATCTCGATCAGGTAGCAGAGCCCGATCACCGCCACCAAGCCGCCGATGATCAGCTCCATCGGCCGGAAGCCGCGCCCGTCGAACATCAGGATGGCGTAGGTAACCGCTGCGGTCACGGCCATGCCGGCGAGCAGCGGCATGTGGAACAGCAGCGAGAGGCCGATCGCGCCGCCGAGGAACTCGGCGAGGTCGGTCGCCATCGCCGCCACCTCGCTCGCCCCCCACATGGCGTAGACGACCGGCGGCGCGAACTGGTCGCGGCAGATCTCGGCAAGGTTGCGGCCGGTGACGATACCGAGCTTGGCCGACAGCGCCTGGAACAGCATGGCGATCAGGTTCGCCATCAGCACGACCCAGAGCAGGGTATAGCCGTAGGCGGAGCCTGCCTGGATGTTGGTCGCGAAGTTGCCGGGATCCATGTAGGCGATCGAGGCGATGACCGCAGGTCCCGCGAAGAGAAGGGCGGAGCGCCCGCCATGCCGCTTGCCGGCGAGGACCTCGCGTATCGCCGCGTCGGTCCGCGCGCTCAGGGACTGTCTCGCCATGACGCCCCTCATCACGCGCTCCTACCAGATCACGCAGCTTGATGTAGCCTGGGCTATACTCCCGTCAATGGTCTAAACTATCGCGCCGCGGCCTGATGCGCTACCCGGACGGTCACGAGGATGGGATCATGCCGTGCCGGACCGCTGCAGCCAGAGCCGGCGGAGTGGGTCTCCCCCGGGCCCGAGCGGGATATGCGCCTGCGGTCTGGCGGCGGTCCCATTTTGCAGGGCCCGAGTTCGCGAGGAAACGATCGAGTGACCCGAACCAACGCGACGCCGCTGCCGCCCCGCGCCGGCGACATGCCGGAAGAGCCCATGCAGGCGCTCCGCTTCGGCAGGGCTCGGGCCGCACGCGCGACCGCGTTGCTGGAAGATTACGTGGAGCTGATCGCGGATCTTCATGCGGTGCATGGGGAGGCGCGCGCGACCGAGATCGCCAAGCGTCTCGGCGTCACCCATCCGACCGCGTTGAAGAGCATCGGTCGGCTGAAGCGCGAAGGCTTGGCGGTGGCTCGGCCGTATCGCGGTGTGTTCCTGACTGATGCCGGCCTGGCGCTCGCCCATCGGGTTCGCGCGAGACACCGGCTCATGGTGGCGCTGCTGCGGGCCGTCGGGGTGCCGCCGGACGTCGCCGAGGCCGACGCGGAAGGCATGGAGCACTATGCCTCCGCGGCATCGCTGGAGGCGTTCGAGCGCTTCGTCGCGAAGCGCTCATGACGCTCGCTCCGCCTCCGATGGCCACGCGCTCGGCCGCGGGGGCAGCGAGGCGCTGGAGGGGGTGATGGGTCAACGTCTTCGGCGGCATCGCGGCGGCCGACCGGACCTCGGCCGCCATGCATCGCCGCCACCCTGACGATCGGTGCGGCCGCGATGCCGGAGTGGCTGCCGCAGGAGACCGTCCGGTTCGGCCAGGCCCGACCGCTCGCTCGAGGTCGAGATGTGGGCTCCGTGCGCTGGCGGCGTTGGAGGCGGTTACCGAGCAGGTCGGCGACCTCACCCGGTCGGCGACTTCGCCTTCGAGCTGGCATCGCTGCGTGGCGACCTGAAGGCAGAAGGCGCTGTCCCTGGACCGCAGCGAAGCTGGCGCTTCGCGATCCGATCGATGCGCGGCGTGGCGTGCCGGCCGCTGCCGATCGCGATTAACCGAGTTTAAACGTCTCGATGCCATCATGGCATTCATCGAGATGGCTGCCGTCTCGCGCGGTTCGGGCGCCCCCGGGGATCGACCTGATGGGGGAGGCTCGGAGCCGATCGGACAAGGTGTGCCGGTTCGCGGAACCGTCTAGTCTCCAAATCTAGATGGGCGAGCCTTGGGCGCGTGGGCGTTCATTCCAAGATCGGACACACGGTCGGAATGCGGTTTCAGGGGGAACCAGATGGCCAGGATCGAGGATTGCAAGCTGGGCGCACGGGTGAAGCTCAACGACGGCTGGGGTGGACCCGCGAGCGTGATCGGCAGGCGCATGAACAACCTCGTCGAAGGGTCTCTGGCGCAGCCGGTCCAGCCAGGACGACCGGACAGGATGTTCCCGGACATCGTGCTGATGCGGTTCGAGGCCCCGGTGTGGGACGGTCCGCATCACAAGATCCTCGCCTTTACCTGCCCGTCGGAGGACCTGACGCTGCTCTAGCGACCGATCGTCCCAGTGGGGGTTAAGCCTCGCCGGATCTGCCTGACCGAGACGGCGGGCAAGCGCGTGTGGTTGATCTCACTGGAAGCAGAAGATCTCGACGACGGCAGATGTCGGGAGCACGGCAGCTCCGGCGGTGGCGGAACGCGGCGACGCGCTGAAGGCGACGCCGGACTGCCTGAGCCAGTCGATGACGTTGGGTGCGTAGATCCCCATGCCGCTCTCGGAGATCTCGGCGTGGCTGTCCAGGTCTCTCAAGGATGAGCTGCCGGCAAACATGACGCCGACGACATCACCGTCACCATCGAACAGCGGACCGCCACTCTTCCCACGCTCGTTCGGTCCGTCTGCCTTGATGACCGCCTCCGCGGTGCCCCTCACGTGCACGAGCCTCACGCTGTTCATTCCCTGCGCGATCGGCGCCGCAGCTCGATCCGCCCCTGGAAACCCGACCAGGACGAAAGGACTGGGCACGCCGTCCAGGCCGTCAGCGTCCGCAGGAAGCGGGTCGAGCAGATGTGCCACCTCAGGCGGCCTGACGGTGGATCTGGACGATCGCGAGGTCCCGGTCGAACGCATCCGACGTGGCGACGAGTTCACCGCGGATGCCATGAAAGCCGGCGCCGGCCACCGAGACACGTCGACACGAGCGCGCCACATGCCGGTTGGTGAGGATCTGTCCAGCCTGGTTGAGGAAGAAGCCGCTCCCCGAGGTGATCGTCGTGCTGAACAACGGTCCTCCGCCGGAGAGCCTCTGAACCCGGGTGGATGGGTAGTTGGCGTGAACCAGGTAGGCCGCAAAAACCACCAGTGAGGCTTCGCCGATGATCGCGACGAAACTGATCCAACCGACGATCGACTTGATCCGCCTCCAAATGAAGGCCCGCCGCGGCGTCGTGGCATCGCCGGTGGTCAGACGCTCCGCCCGCGCGTCAGGCCGGACTGGATGATCACCGCGAGCAGCAGGAAGATGCCGCTCGCGAGGCCCTGATAGGCAGCACTCAGCGTGCCGATCTGGTTGATGACGTTGTTGATGATGCCGAGCAGCAGCACCCCGGCGAGGGCGCCCATCATGGTGCCGACACCGCCGGTGAGCAGGACGCCGCCGATCACCGCCGCCGCGATCGATTGCAGCTCGTAGCCGTTGCCGGCGGCCGACAGCCCGCTGCTCAGATGTGCCGCGAGCAGCGCGCCGGCGAGGCCGGCCAGGGCGCCGCTGAGGCAGTAGGTCATGATCTTCACGCGCGCCACCCGTATTCCGAGCATGCGCGCCGCCTCCTCGTTGCCGCCGATCGCGAACACCGCGGCGCCGAAGGCGGTGCGGTTCAGCGCCAGCGCCGCGACCGCGAAGGCGGCCAGCAGGATCAGGATCAGGGCACTCACGCCGAGGATCTGTCCGTTGGCGATGCGGCCGAAGAAGCCGGGATGGCTGATGACCATGCTCTCGCCCGCCAGCGCCACCGCGACACCCTTGAGCGCCAGCAGCGCCGACAGGGTGACGATGAACGGCGCCATGCGCACGCGCGCGATCAGAAGACCGTCCAGCAGCCCGACCAGGGCGCCGGCGACGGTCGGCAGCAGCAGGGCGGCACCCCAGCCGAACGGCGCTCCGTAGGCCGCGAGCACGGTGCCGACGCTCACCATCGATCCGACGGCGAGGTCGAAGCCTCCCATGATGATGACGAAGGTCTGGCCGATCGTAACCAAGCCCAGGAAGGTGGCCGCCGTCACGATATCCTGCAGGTTGCCGGCGTGCAGGAAGTCGGGGAAGGCCACCCCGGCGAGCAGGACCGTGACCGCCAGCACCGCGATCGCGCCGCGCGCCTGGATCAGCGCGATCAGCTGGGATCCGCGCGAGCGGCCGGCGCGTGGCGAACCGCGCCGGATCACGTCCGACATCGGCTCAGCCTCCCGCGCGCTGCAGGTAGAGGGCGCCGATGATGAACCCCGCCTTGAGGATCTGGGCGTAGGTCGAGTTCACGTTGTTCATGATGAAGCTCGCATCCAGCACCTCCAGCAGCAGCACGCCGACCACGGTGCCGGCCGTCGAGACGCGACCGCCGGACAGCGGCGTGCCGCCGATCACTGAGGCGGCGATGGCGTCGAGCTCGAACTGCACCCCGATATAGTTCGGGTCGGCGGCGCCGAGCCGGGCGGTGGCGAACAGGCCGGCGAGCCCGGCGAGCAGCCCGCTGAGGCCGTAGACGAACACCAGCGTCGCGCGCACCGGCTGCCCCGCCAGGAACGCGGCGGTGCGGCTGGCCCCGGCGAAGATCGCGTAGTGGCCGAGCGTCGTGCGCCGCACGATGAAGGAGAACAGCACCGCGACGGCGAGGGCGATCAGCGCGCTTACCGGCAGCACCGAGATGGTGGCGCCGCCGAGCCAGGGGATCGGGCCGTCGAAGGGCAGGTCGGCGCGGGCCCCACCGAGCAGCGCCTGCGCCAAACCCCGCGCCGCGACCAGCAGCGAGAGGCTGGAGATAAGCGGGTCGATGCGCAGCACCGCGATCAGCAGGCCGTTGAGCAGCCCGCAGCAGAGGCCGGCCCCGACACCCGACGCGATCGAGGCGCCCTGGCCCCAGGCGAGGGTGATGCCGATCACCGACGAGCTCAGCGCCATCACCGAGCCCACCGAGAGGTCGATGCCGCGAGTGCCGATCGCGAGGCTCTGGCCGAGCGCGATCAGGATCACCGGGGCGGATTCGAACAGCAGGCTGCGTATCACGCCCGGATTGCGGAAGCCTGGCGTGACCGCGACGTCGAACAGCACCAGGGCGGCGAAGGCGATGTAGACGCTCCACAGCCGCGCCCAGCCGGCGGGCAGGCGCGCGCCCGCCCTGAGCGGGGGGAGAATCGACCCCGTCATGCTCACGCGCGTCGCGGTCCGGCGCCGGCCGGCTCGCCCGCACTCGCCTCGGTGCCGGCGAGCAGCGCCAGCACGTCGTCGGGCTCGCGGCCCGCGGTCTCGAGCTCGCCCGAGACCGCGCCCTCGCTCAGCACCACCAGGCGGTCGGCGAGCTCCATGATCTCCTCGACTTCCGACGAGGTGACCAGCACGCCGAGCCCCTCCTCGGCCAGGGCGCGCACCGCGCGGTGCACCTCCGCCTTGGCGCCGACGTCGATGCCGCGCGTGGGGTCGTCCAGCATCACGACTTTGGGCTCGGTGCAGAGTGCCCTGGCGATCAGCACCTTCTGCTGGTTGCCGCCGGAGAGCTCCGAGATCAGCGCCGACGGACCGGTGGCGCGTATGCCGAGCGAGCGGACATATCGGTCGACCAGTTCGGTCTGCCTGCGGCGGGAGACGACGCCGAAGCGGGAGATGCGCGGCAGCATGGCGGCGGTGAGGTTCTCGCGCACCGACAGGCGCGGGAAGATGCCCTCCGAGCGTCGATCCTCCGAGAGGAAGGCGAGGCCCTGGCGGATGCTGCGCGAGGGCGTCGGCGAGCCGAGGCGCTCGCCTCCGAGCTGCACCTCGCCGCGTTCCGGCGTCTCGGCGCCGTAGATCGCCTTGAGCGTCTCGGTGCGGCCGGAGCCGAGCAGGCCGGCGAGGCCCAGGATCTCGCCGCGACGCACCGAGAGCGACACGTCGACCACGCGTCGGCGCCATGACAGCCCGCGCACGCTGAGCGCCCGCGCGGTGCCGTCCGGCTGCTGCGTCACCGCCTGCGCGCGCGCCGCGCGCTCGCCAGCGGTGGGGCCGGCGTGGCTGGCCTCGCGACCGAGCATCGCCGCGATCAGCCGGTTGCGCGGCAGGTCGGCCACGGCGGCCGCCTCCACCACACGGCCGTCGCGCAGCACGGTCAGCCGGTCGCACAGCCGGTAGCACTCGGACAGGCGGTGGCTGACATAGACGATGCCCTTGCCCTCCCGGCGCAGCTGTTCCACCACGCCGTAGAGCATTTCGACCTCCGCGCCGCTCAGCGCCGAGGTCGGCTCGTCCATGATCACCACGCGCGCGCCGAGCGAGACCACGCGGGCGATCGAGACCATCTGCTGCATCCCGAGTCCCAGGCTGCGAAGCGGCTGCCGCGGATCGATCTGCAGGCCGTAGCGTCGCAGCACCGCCTCGGACTGCCGGATCATCAGCGCCTGGTCGGTGAGGCAGCCCAGACGGCGCGGTTCGCGGCCGAGATAGATGTTGGCGGCAACGCTGCGGTCGGGGATCAGGTTGATCTCCTGATAGACCGCGGCGACGCCGGCACGCTGGGCGTCGCGGGGGCTGTCGAAGGAGACCGGCGCCTGCTCCAGCCACATCTCGCCGCTGGTGGGCTTGTGGAAGCCGGTGAGGATCTTGATCAGCGTCGACTTGCCGGCACCGTTCTCGCCCATCAGCCCGTGCACCTCGCCGGCCTTCAGGTCGAACGAGACGTCGCGCAGGGCGGACACGTTGCCGAACGCCTTGCTCAGCTCGCGCGTCCTCAGGATCATGGGCTTGCGGTCAGCCCGTGCAGCGGCGTCGTGGCGATGCGGAGGTCAGTATGGTGTGCCCTGCTTGAGCGCCGCGGCGGCGTTCGCCCTGGTATAGAGACCGTCCTTCATGATGAGCTTCTGCGGCACCGGCTTGCCGGCGAACCATCCGTCCAGGGCCTGGAAGGAGAGCGGTCCGAAGCGCGGGTTGGTCTCCACGTCCGCTTGCGCCCGGCCGGCCGCGATCGCCTGGACCAGCGTCTTGGTGCCGTCGATCGAGACGATCACGATGTCGCGACCGGGCCGCTTGCCGCCCTGCTGGATCGCCCGCATGGCGCCGAGCGTCATGACGTCGGCGTGGGAGTAGAGCGCGTTCGCCGTCGCGTGCGCGAGCAGCATCTGCTCCATCACGCGCTGCGCGTCGGTCGCCGACCAGTTGCCGGTCTGGGCCGCCAGCAGATGCATGTCGGGATGCTTCTTCAGCCTGTCGGCGAAGCCCTGCGTGCGTTCCGTCTCCACCGCGTTGCCGTATGCGCCCTGGATCTCGACGATCTCCCCCTTGCCGCCGGTGGCTGCGGCCAGCGCATCGGCGGAGCGCTGTCCCTGGACGTAGAAGTCCGAGCCGATGTTGGTGATGAAGTTGCGGCACGGCATGCCCGCGGTCACGCGATCGATGGTCACCACCGGAATGTTCTTCGCGGCGGCCTGTTCGAGTGCCGGCTGCAGGCCGGTCGCGTTCAGCGGCGCCACGATGATCGCCTTCGCACCCTGGCTGATCATGCTCTCGATGTCGGCGACCTGCTTGGCCTGGTCGTCATTGGCGTTGGTGTAGAGCAGGCGCGCGACGCCGCGCTTCTTGGCGGTCGCCTTGACGGAGCTGGTCTCCGCGGCACGGAACGGATTCTGCTCGTTCTCGGACTGCGAGAAGCCGACGATCATGCCCGAGAGCGAGGCGTGGCTCGGCGACGGGTTGGTGCAGGTCGCCGACGAGGTGGTGCCGACCACCTGCGCACCGGCCTGATCGGTCGCCTGGGCCAGCGCGGGTGCCGCGAGCAGGCCCGACAGCACGCCGGCAGCCAGCGAGGTTCCGCACCGGAACCCGAACCACGCCTGTATCATGATCGTCCTACCCCCTGGTCGCGAGCGTGACCCGGCGTGTCTGTGCGGCCGTGGCGACCTCGCCCGGACGGGAGCTTATGAACCCGCCTTATGTCTGACAATATGGTGTTCAGAAATTTCATCCCCACTGTCGCACCCCGCAGCCTCCTGGCCTGTTTCGAACGCGCAGGCTGTCCGGCCGCGCATGACTGGTCTATCGTGATGGGCTTGACCGTGCGGGCAGGCCCGCGACGGCCGCTCAGGGCGACGAATTTCCCGTGCTCGAGTGGGGGAACAGCATGTCGATGATCGCGCCGTCCGAAACCACGCGGGAGGACGGGCTCACCTCCGGCTTCAACATCGTCGGCGATGCCGAGACGCTGCGACGCGACGGCGTCGTCGGGCTCAAGGGCGGCTTCTCGCGCGATTGGGTGTCGCAGCTGAACGAGGACATGATGACCGCGTTCTGGGAGGCCATCCAGCGACCGGGCGGCGCCGTCGGCCGCGGCCCGAGGCGTTGGTACGTGGAGCTGCATCCCGAGGCACTGAGCGGCTTCGCGGCACTCGCGACGCATCCCTGGGTGACGGCGATGGCCTCCGAGATCCTGGGGGCCCACTACCGGATCGTCGAGGTGGGGTTCGACACGCCGTTCCAGGGGGCCAGGGACCAGCCCTGGCACCGCGATTTTCCCTCGCCGCCGGAGACCTTCAGGGACGGGCGCATCACCTCCCTGGCCTTCAACGTTACCGGCGTCGACGTGACGCCCGACATGGGACCGTTCGAGGTGGCGCCCGGCACCCAGTGGGACGACGGACGAAGCTGGCACCACGAGATGTTCCCGCCGGAGCCGAGCTGGGCACGCTTCGCAGCACTGGCGACGCGAAAATATCCGCAGATGGGTGACATCTCCTGCCGGTCGGCCCTCACCGTGCATCGCGGCACCGCTCATCCGTCGCCGATCGCCCGTCCGGTCCTGGTGCTGGGCTTCGATGCGCCGGGGGCTGGACATGCGGCGCTGCACGACATGATGGTGACGCGGCGCTATCACGCCGCCCTGCCCGCCGCCCTGCGCGACCACCTCGAGTGCCGCATCGTCGAGACGCTGGTGCCGATCACGCAGAAGCACGACATCGAGGGGCTGGTGATGGGCTGAGCGGCACTCGGCACCACGGACATCGAGGAGAAGATCATGGCAGCCGATCGCACGGTCCTGGTCGCCGGGGTTCAAGGCGTCATCGGCCGCGCCGCCGCACGTCGCTTCGCCGCAGCACCGGACACCAAGGTCTACGGCCTCTCGCGTCGCACCGATGCCGCCGCGCCGGGTGTCGAGCAGATCTCCGTCGACCTGCTGCGACCCGACGACGTGCGCGACAAGCTGGGCGGCGTCACGGACGTCACCCACATCGTGTTCGGCGCCTATCTGGAGAAGCCCACGGCGGCGGAGAAGAGCGAGATCAATGTCGCGTTGCTCCGCAACCTGCTCGACGTGGTCGAGCACAACGCGCCGGGACTGCGGCACGTCACCTTCTACCAGGGGGGAAAGGCGTATGGGGCCGACCTCGGTCCGTTCAAGACGCCGGCGCGCGAGGACGACCCGAGGCTGATGCCGCCCAACTTCTACTATGATCAGGAGGACCTGGTCCGCGCGCGGTGCGCGACCCGCGGCTGGAGCTTCACCGCCCTGCGTCCGGAAGCGGTCTGCGGCTTCGCGCTGGGCAACCCGATGAACCTCACGATGGTCATCGCCGTCTACGCCGCGCTGTCGAAGGAGCTCGGCCTGCCGCTGCGGTTCCCGGGCAGCGAGGCCGCATATCGGGCACTCTATCAGGTGACGTCGGCCGATATCCTGGCGGAGGCCACGGACTGGGCCGGCGTGAGCGAGGCGGCACGGGGCGAGATCTTCAACATCACCAACGGCGATTACTTCCGCTGGCAGCACCTATGGCCGAAGATCGCCGGCAGCTTCGATATGGAAGCCGCCGAACCCGTGCCCATTCCGCTCGCGACCTACATGGCGGACAAGGGCGAGCTGTGGGCGCGGATGACCGAGAAGTACCGGCTCACGCCGATCCGCTACCAGACCCTCGTCTCCTGGCCGTTCGGGGACTTCATCTTCAACAGCGGCTTCGACAACGTCAGCAGCACGATAAAGGCACGACGCGCGGGCTTCCAGTCCTGCATCGACACCGAGGACATGTTCACCGGCTTCTTCGACCAGCTGCGCACAGAGCGGGTCATACCGACATGGTGAAGGTCGCGCGGCACCGGCGAACCCACTTCGCAGCACCAAGCCTGGCGCTGATGCCGAAGGGCAGCGAGCAGGGAGCGATGACATGAACTGGACGGCTCACTATGGCGGTGATCATCCGTTCGGCCGGTATTCGCCACTTCCATTGGGCGATCTCCTCGGCACCCGCTACCCCAATGCTTCCGTCGAGGTGCTCGATAGGCGGTTCACGGCCAAACAGGGGAATGCTGCGATCCAGCGCCTGGCGACCGGGTTCGGCTGGGCGGAGGGACCGGTCTATTTTGCCGATGGCGGCTACCTGCTATGGAGCGACATCCCGAACAACCGCATCCTGCGCTGGCTCGAAGAGGACGGCCACGTCAGCGTGTTTCGCGCGAACAGCCATCACGCCAACGGCAACACGCGCGACCGCCAGGGACGCCTGCTGACCTGCGAGCATGATCTGCGTCGGGTGACGCGCACCGAGCGGGACGGCAGCATCACCGTTCTGATGGACAGCTACGACGGCAAGCGCCTCAACGCGCCGAACGACATCATCGTCGCCTCGGATGGAGCCGTCTGGTTCACCGACCCCGGCTATGGCATAGACGGTCCCTATGAAGGACACGCGGCGGATGCCGAGCTCGCGCGCCACGTCTATCGTCTCGAACCGCTGACGGGTGAGGCGACCGTCGTGGCGGACGACTTCATCCGCCCCAACGGCCTCGCGCTGTCGCCGGACGAGCGCCGGCTCTACGTCGTCGACAGCGGCATCACCCATGGCGGCCCGTCGCATATCCGGGTGTTCGATGTCGAGGATGGCCGTCTGCGCAACGGGCGGGTGTTTGCCGATGATTTCGCGCCGGGCTTCACCGACGGGCTCCGCTGCGACATCCAGGGCAACGTCTGGTGCAGCATGGGCTGGGCGGATCCGAACGAGGACGGCGTGCGGTGCTATGCCCCGGACGGCGATCTCATCGGCAAGATCCATCTTCCGGAGACGTGCGCCAACCTCTGCTTCGGGGGAAAGAAGAACCACCGACTCTTCATGGCCGCCAGCACGTCGCTGTATGCGTTGTATCTCAATACCTCAGGAGCAGCCTAGCTGCTATGCGGCGGGTTCGTTGACCATGCGATCGGACGGTCGCAGGAGCAGCGTCGGCAGATCGTCGAGATCATGAAGGCTCGTGACCGCTCCGGTGCCCGCAATCGTGCCGGGCAGGGCCGCCATGAGCGCGGCTTCCTCGACGGGCTGGGCGAAGAGAGGGCCCTGCAGCTCGTCGATACCGGCCGCGATCAGGGAGCCACGCTGCGCTTCGCTCTCCACTCCACCCGCGGTCACCTGCAGCTTCATGGCGTGGCCGAGCTGAATGATCGCCCGGACGATCGCGGCGGACTCGGCGCACTGGTCCATGCTCGCGACGAAGCTCTGGTCGATCTTCACGCGATCGATCGCAAAACGGCGAAGATGGTGCAGCGATGAGTAGCCGGTGCCGAAACCCTCGAGCGCGATGCTCAGGCCGGCCTGCCTCAAGGCCAGGAGGCTTCCCGCCGTCGAATCCAGGTCGTCCAGTAGGGCGGTCTCGGTCACTGCGAGCTCCAGGCGGCTCGCCCCGACCGGTGAGAGGCGCAGCATGTCCAGGAGCTCGGCCGCGAACTCCGGCTGGCGAAGCTGCACCGGGGAGACATCGATCGCGACGCTGAACCGGGGCCATCGCTCGGCGAACGCCACCGCCTCGCGAAGCGCCCAGACACCGAGCGGCATGATCAGCCCGGTCTCTTCCGCCATCGAGACGAAGCGGTCGGCCGTGATCAACCCCCTGCGCGGGTGGTGCCAGTGCACGAGCGCCTCGACACCCTTCACCTGACCGTCGCGGCCGACCTTGCGCTGGTAGCGCAGCGACAGCTCGCCGGCTCCGTCCAGGGCAGCCCGCAGGTCCGTCTCGAGCTCGGCACGGTCGTGACGGGCGCGGTCGAACTCCTCGCTGAAGATCCGGTAGCAATCGCGACCGGCGGCCTTCGCGGCATAGAGGGCGACATCAGCCTTGCGCATGACCTCGCTGGCCTCCGCGTGACCGCCGCCGGTCAGGGCGACGCCGATGCTGGCGCTGACGTGGGCCGCTCGGCGAGCGAGGTGGAACGGTGATCTGGCCGCGTCCGCTATGGCGCTGCAGAGGGCTTGGACCTGCGCCAGGCCTGGCTCCCCGATGACGAGCGCCGCGAACTCGTCGCCGCCGAAGCGCGCGACGAGCGCCTCGGCGTTCTGCGCGACGGTGGCGAAGCGGCCGCTGAAGGCGCGCAGCAGCTCATCGCCGGCCTGATGACCCAGGGTGTCGTTCACCTGCTTGAACCGGTCGAGGTCGACGAACAGCACGGCGCACGGCGAACCGGCCTGCAGGCAAGAGGCAAGGCGACGCTGGAACAGCGCCCGGTTGATGAGGGAGGTCAGGGCGTCGTGGGTCGCGGCGTGCTCGACCGCAGCCTTGATCCGCCTGAGACGCCGCGCCGTCCTGGCCTTCTCGCCCAGAGCGTTGTTCGCCGGCACGGCGACCAGGAACAGCGATAGCAGGTACGGCTGCAGCATGTCGGCACGCAGGAACCGGCCGCTCGGCGACAGACGCACGATCGGCCCATATCCGTGAGCGGTCAGCGACGAGGCGATGATGGAGACCAGGACCACCGAAGCCAGGACCCACTGCGCCCCGGCGCGAAAGGCGACGGCGACGAGCAGCGGGTAGATCAGCAGGAACAGCGGCGAACGCGAGGCGCAGAAGCTCACGACCGTCAGCACGACCGTCAGGAGGAGAAGGCTCCAGCGCTCGACGGGTCCCGCGTCGTTCAGGCTCTTGGTCCCGAGGCTCTTGACGATCAGCAGGATCGCCGGGGTCGCCAACAGCAGACCGAGACCGTCGCACAGGGTCCATTGCAGCAGGTCGTTGACGATGCACCCGTTGACGGGCAGCCCCGGATGGACGATGTCTCCGACGACGGCCTCGGTGCCGGCTGACACGAAGGCGATGCCGGCGAACGTCGTAAGCCGCCTGAAACGCGTGAGGTCGATGCCAGCTCCGCAGAGGGAGCGCGCGAGGAAGGCCGCGAGATAGCTGACGCCCACGTTCAGCGAGGAGTAGAGAAGGTTCTCCACCGGCGTGTAGGCGATGACCCGGTTCAGCGCCAGGTTGATGCCGAAGCAGGCCAGCGTCGCGGCGATCGACAGACCTCGCGGCAGCGTCAGGATCGCGACCACGATCGCGGCGTTTGCCGGCCAGAATGACACGTTCTTGATGGCGTCCTCGCACAGCAGGCGCATGACGAGGACCAGGGCGCCGAACACGCCGACGAGCAACGCCGCAACAACGATGCCTCGAGCGGGTTCAGCCGTACGATAGAGATGCCAACGACGGCGCATTGTGCCTCAGGCTGATCAGGTGATCTTCAACTATCGCCGACCCTGGTTTCGATTTAGTAAATGGCTACGCGAGCCGGCGTGAGACCGGAGGCAGCGCGGGACAGGCAAGTTTCGAAGCGAAGCGCTCGATCGGAACTCCCGGGGCACGAGGACGAGGACGATCTCGGCATGTCGATCATCGCAGCGGAAGCCACTACCGCAGGTGCGCGAAACCGCACGCTCATGCCGCCGGCACGATGGCTGATGGTATGGCTGTGCTTCATGGCGCTGGCCGTCAACTACACTGATCGCGCCAACCTGGCCGTGGCGGCGCCGAGCATCAAGCAGGCGCTGCACGTCGACAGCACCACGATGGGCTTCCTGCTCGGCTCGTTCTTCTGGACCTACGCCATCATGCAGCTTCCGGCCGGTTGGCTGGTCGACCGGTTCGGTGCGCGCCTGATGTTCCCGATCGCGGTATGCTGGTGGTCGCTGTTCACCGCGTTGACCGCGGTCGCGAACTCGGCGGCCGCCCTGTTCGGCTTCCGCCTGCTGCTCGGTGCGGGAGAGGCAGGCGGCTACCCATCCTCGGCACGCGTCGTGGCACGCTGGTTCCCGCCGCATGAACGTGGCATCGCCTCCTCGATCTTCGACTCCGGATCGCGCGTCGGGAACCTGGTCGCGATCCCGCTCTGCGCCTGGCTGATCGGCTCCTTCGGCTGGCGCGCCTCGTTCGTCGTGACCGGGTTGCTGGGGTTCGTCTGGGCGGCGGCCTGGCTCGTGATCTACCGCAAGCCGGAGCATCATCCCGACGTGACGCCGGAGGCGCTTCGCGAGATCGAGCAGAGCCGTGCCGAACCGGCAGTCGGCGAGCCGACGATACGCTGGTCGTCCCTGTTCGGCTACCGCACCGTGTGGGGCATGATGATCGGGTTCTTCTGCCTCAACTTCGTCATCTACTTCTTCATCACCTGGTTTCCGACCTATCTGATGTCGGCGCGGCATTTCTCGCTCAAGCAGTTCGGCGTCCTGGGGCTGATTCCCGGCCTGATCGCTGTGCCGGGCGGCTGGCTCGGCGGCTTCACGTCGGACCGGCTGTATCGCCGCGGCTGGAGCCTCACGGCGGCGCGCAAGACCTGCCTCGTCGGCGGCATGCTGCTCTCGTCGGTCATCACGCTGGCCGCCATCGTGCCCGCCGCCTGGATGGCGCTCTCGCTGTTCGGCGTCGCCTACGCGTCGCTCGCCTTTACGGCCGCGAGCATCTGGTCATTGCCCGGCGACGTCGCTCCCACTCGGGCTCATGTCGCGTCCATCGGCGGGATCCAGAACTTCGCCTCCAACCTCGCCGGCGTCGTCACCACGAGTTTCACCGGCGTGATGCTGACCATCACCCATGGCTCGTTCGCCATCCCACTCGCCACCGCCGGTGTGCTGTGCCTGCTGGGTGCGGCGAGCTACCTGTTCATCGTCGGCCGGATCGAGCCTCTGCCGGTCAAGGCCTATGGCTGAAGGTTACGGAATGAAGAGCAGGCGAGGGGCTTAATTCTATGGATGGGGTTTTGGGCCGCCGGCCCCAACGGGTCGAGGGCAGAGCCCTTGCCTAGAGTGCCGGAAACTGCGTCGTGACAAGGCATTGAGCGCCGATGCCGTCGCCTCGTCCGTGATAGCCGGCCTGATAGGTCGTGACCTGCTTGATGCTGATCCGGTTGCGGTCGATGGAGAGCAGCGATGCCAGCCGGATCGTCATCTTCTCGTGGCTGGGGCCGATTTCGGGCGCGTCGGTGAGGATGGTGAGATCCAGATGCACGATCCGGCCGCCCCTCATCGACACCAGCGAGACCGCCTGCCTGACGAAGAAGTCGGACGTCTTGCCGCGAAAACCGGGCATGTCGGGCTGGAAATGCGTGCCCTGCGCGGTGCTGCCGACCGTGCCCAGCAAGGCGTCGGTGACGGCGTTGAGGGGAATGTCGCAGTTATGGTTGCGCATGATCCCGCGATGATGCGGGATCGGAATGCCGCACATCACCACGTGGTCACCTGGGCCGAAGGCGTGGAAATCGAAGCCCCAGCCGACGTGGTTTTCCTGCCGGCCGCGCTGCAGGATGATCTCGGCGCGTGCCAGGTCCCGTTCCGTGGTGATCTTGAAGTTGTCGTCGCTGCCCTCGATGATCGCGACCTTCAGGCCATATTTCTCGATGACCATCGAGTCGTCGGTAAGATCGGCATGGATCGGGTTGCTGTAGTGCACCTCCTCGTGGGCCTTGAGGATCTCCGCGAAGTGGAAACCCTGCGGGGTCTGGGCACGCCAGGTGTTGGAGCGGTCGACGGTCCCCTCGATGAAGCCGTTGACGCATCGCTTCAGCGTGTCGGGGACGCTGAGGCCGGTGACGACCGCGGGCCCGTTGTCCAGCGCCGCGATGACCGCGCTGATGGTGTCCTGCTCGACGAACGGGCGGACCGCATCGTGGATGATGACCTTCTCCGGCGGCTGAGCGGCGATGCTCTCCAGGCCGAACCGCACGGACTCCTGTCGCGTGTTCCCGCCGATCACCGGCGCGGGAAGCGACAGACCGGCCGTCGCCTCTTCGTAGAGGTCGCGGTCGGCCGGGTGGATCACCGACTGTACCCGATCGATCTCGGGATGACGCAGAAAGGCGAGGAGGGTGTGCCGGATGACGGGCATGTTGTCGAGGCTGCGATACTGCTTGGGAATGGGTCCGCCCATGCGGCGCCCGCGCCCGGCGCCGACGATGATCACTGCTGTCATGCTGCTCGTCCGATTCCCGCCGAATGCAAACTCTACTGAAGGCTTTCGCCCATCTACCGCGAGTCGGGCGGCAACGTCCAAACGGCCAGCACATCCACACCCCGCCACTTCGCCGGGCCGATGCCATCTCTCCGGCGCCGATCTGCCGCCCGATCTATCACGGCCAGATCAGCGCGGAAAAACGCCGCCGGGTCGGTGCTTCCTGCGATGGGGTCATGAGCGTGCGACCGCGCCGCTCGCTTGACGGACAAGTCCTTGATTTAGCCAGGCAAAGCAGCATAGACTGGTTGGGGGACCGCTTCGCGAGGGCCGGCGTCGAGAGGCTTCTCGACTGGGGCATGCGACGCGGCCGCCGCGGCGCCGGACCGGCGAAGCTCCGGAACGGTAGCGGCAGCATGACCCGGAAACACGAGCTTGGCTAAGCCCAGAGACGCCTACTCCAATAATCGTCATGCCAAGATCGACATGGATGGCAATGATAGCGGCATCAAGACACGCGTGGCGTGGCTGTATTACATGGAGGGCCTGACCCAGGACGCGATCGCCGACAAGCTGGGGATCAGCCGCCTTCGCGTCCTGAAGATGCTCGCGACATGCCGACAGGACGGAACCGTCCAGATCCGCGTGACCTCCAAGCTCGTCTCCTGCGTGTCCCTGGAACGGCAGCTCGAGGCCGGCTTCGGCATCGCTCAGGTCATCGTCATCCCCTCCCCGGAGGCCGAGGAGAAGCTTCCGGCACTGCTCGGGGCAACGGTCGGCGCCTACCTGAACGACACCTTGCGGAACGGCATGCGAGTGGGCCTGGGCTGGGGCAACACGTTGCGGCACAGCCTCACGAGCATCTCGCAGAGGGCACTCCAGGAGTTGAGCGTCGTCTCCATGCTCGGGGGCCTCACCCGCGCCGCCGGGGTCAATCCGTCGGAGTTCGCTTGGCGTTTCGCCGACATGTTCGGCGCCGACTGCTACATGATGGCGGCCCCGGTCTACGCGCCGGACGAGGCCACGCACGCGGCATTGCTCGCGCATCCCGGGATCGACGAGGTCTTCAGGCTGGCCCGGCGGATCGACCTCGCCCTGGTGAGCGTCGGGGACCTGTCGCCGAACTCGACGATCGCGAGCCTGGACCTGATCCCGCTCGATGAGCTGGAGCAGCTCCGGCGCGCCGGCGCGGTCGCGGACGTGCTCTGCCGTTTCGTCAACGGCGCCGGCACGGTGATCGACCATCCGCTCAACCGCCGTGTCGTCGCGGTCGACCCGGTCCAGCTGCGACACACGCCGAAGCTGGTGCTGGCTTCCGGAGGCTGGAGCAAGGTTCAGGCTCTGCTGGCGGCGATCCGGCTGCTGAGCCCGAGCGTCCTGATCACTGACGAGTACGCGGCCCAGGGGCTGCTCGCGATGCTTCCCCATGCCGCGCTCGAGGTAGGCTAGCGGCTGATCGTCTCGGGCTAGGTCAGCCTTGGACGTGCATCAGCCGCGAGAACAGTGCTCGGGAGACCGGATCCGGCCGGCGCGCTCAGTCCGCGTGAGCGCCTGCGTCGAACTCGGTGACCGTCTTCTTCGCGCGCGCGATCAGCGAGGGGCTCATGCTGAGCTCCGTGACCCCCCAGGACAGCAGCTTCGGTATCAGGGACGGGTCCCCCGCCGCCTCGCCGCAGACGCCGACCCAGATGCCGGCCTCGCACGCTCCCCTGCAGGCGATCTCGATCATGCGCAGCACGGCCGGATGGTCGGCACGGTTGAGCCGTGCCAGCCGCGCGTTGGTGCGATCGGCCGCCATCGTATACTGGGTCAGGTCGTTGGTGCCGATCGAGAAGAAATCCACGTGCTCGGCCAGTTCGCCGGCACACAGTGCGGCAGCCGGGGTCTCGATCATGATGCCGAGCTCGATCGGCCCGGTCTCCTGCCCCTCTGCCTCGAGTGCGCGCCGGCAGGCCGCCAGCCGCGACTTCGCCGCGACCACCTCGGCGACGTCGCTGATCATCGGAAACATCACCCGAAGCCGGCCATGAACCGCCGCCCGCAGCAGCGCACGGAGCTGCGGATCGAACAGATCCGGCCGGTCGAGGCACATGCGTATGCCCCGCCAGCCGAGGAAGGGGTTAGCCTCGGGCTCGCTCTTCACGCCCGGAAGAGGCTTGTCGCCGCCGATGTCGAGCGTCCGGATCAGGACCGGGTTCGGCGCGAAGGCGGTCAGGACGCGGGAGTAGACGCGAAGCTGCTCCTGCTCGCTCGGCAGTGCAGCACCGCGCATGAACATGAACTCGGTCCGGAACAGACCGACGCCCATCGCGCCGGACTGCAGCGCGATCTCGATCTCGGTCGCCGATCCGATGTTGGCCGCGACCTCGATCAACCCGCCGTCCCGCGTGCGGGGTTCGACATGCGCGAACGACTCCACCTCCCGCCGCGACGCCAGCGCCTCGGCGAGACGCGCGCGATACGCCTCCTGCAGCGCGTCATCGGGGTTGAGGATGGCGGAACCCTCGGTGCCGTCGAGGATGATCGTCCTTGCCTCGCGAAGTTCCGCCTCCGAGGCCCGTACTCCGACGACGGCGGGGAAACCGAGGGCTCTCGCGATGATCGCGACGTGCGAGGTCGGGCCGCCCTCGGTGGTCAGCAGGCCTGTGACCAGACGGGTCGGCAGCCGCGCGAGATCGAGTGCCGAGAGATGTCCGGCGACGAGCACGGAGGGCTCCGACAACTCTCCCAGATCGACCCCGCGTCGACCGAGTAGGATGCCCGCGATCTGCCGGGCGATGCCGCGCATGTCGTCCGCCCTCGTGCGGAAATAGGCGTCGTCGATCCCGGCGAAGCGGTCCGCGAGCTCCGAGCCGACCTGCATCGTCGAGGACGCCGCATCCTGACGTTCCGTGATGCGCTGCTCGATCGGGCTCAGCAGCTCGACGTCCTGCGCGAGCTCCTTGATCGCCGCGAAGACCTGCGCCTCCGTCGTCTCGGCGCCATCGACGTCGCACGCCCTTGCGCGCGCCGCATCGAGCGTGGCGCAGACCTGCAGCACCGCGGCGCGGAAGCGCTGCCTCTCGGGCTCGGCCTCGCCATCCTCCAGGCGTCTCGGCGGCGGCATGTCGTGGTCCGGCAGGTAGACGAAGGCGCGACCGACGGCGATTCCCTCGTTGCCCGAGACACCGGCCAGGCGGACCGAGCGGGTGCCGACCGCCGGATCCAGCGCGCAGGACGGAGGCGGCGTCGCATCGACGGGAGCCGCCGCGTCGCGATCGCCCGACAGGTAGGCGATGATCTCCGCGAGTGCGGCGGCGGCATCGTCACCCTCGGTGCGGATCCGGATCCGGTCTCCCTCCTTTACCGTCATGAGCATGATCTTGACGGTGCTCTTGGCGTTCGCCGACTTCTCGCCCTTGAAGATCTCTATGTTTGCCCGGAAGCTCTTGGCGAGCTGAGCGAGACGGGCGGCGGGACGGGCATGCAGCCCTTCCTCCAGCGCCACGATCACATGATGTTCCAGGAACATGGTCGTCTCCCGCCGGTCGTCAGGTACGCAGGCCCAGGTCCGGATCAGCCCGCACCGAGGATCTCGATGGTCAGGCCCGATCGCAGCAGCGGACGCAGGCGATCCGCGTCGGCCGCCTCGATGCAGATCTCTCCGGGACGCTCCGCCGTCGCCGCCCCGTTGAAGGAGAACACGACGTGGCCGAGTTCCGAGACCTTCTGCCACGCGGTGTCGCCGACGGCGGTGATGCGAAACTGCGCGCCGCCGATGCGCAGCACGTCGCCGGCGACGGGGGGCGCGGCGGCGGCGCGATCGGCCTCGTGCAGGATCGACACCTCGGCGAGTTCCGGCGGAGCGCCGAGCGCGAACAGGATCAGCACGCCCTGCTCGAGCAGGTCCGGCGCTTCGATCCCGACATCGCGTATCGTGGTGCTGTAGAGAGTGACCATGTGATCCGTCCTCGGTCGCCTCGATCGTGCCCTGCTCGCCGGTCGACGCCGCCCCGGTGAGATCCTGCGTCGTGGACCGAGGATGAGCTCAGTAGAGGCCGAAGCTGAACAGCCACGCGATCACGACCGCGATCGGTCCGGTGACCTGCCGGCTGATCAGGATCGCGGGCACGCCGATTTTTATGGTGTTCTGCTTGGCCTCTCCCAGCGCCAGCCCCACCGGCACGAAGTCGCAGCCGACCTGCGTGTCGAAGGCGAACAGGGCGGGCAGGGCGAACTGCGGCGCGATCGTGCCGTTCCCGATCTGCTGGCCGATCAGCACGCCGATCACCTGCGCGATGACCGCACCCGGCCCCAGCACCGGGGAGAGGAACGGCAGGCCGCAGATCGCCGACAGCAGCAGCAGGCCGATCAGGCTGCCGCCGAGCGGGGTCAGGATGTGGGCGATGATCGAGCCGAGCCCGGTGGCGTTGATGACGCCGATGAGCATGCAGACGAAGGCCATGAACGGCAGGATGGTTCGCACCACCTGGTCGATCGCGCGCCTTCCGCTCTGGAACAGCACGTTGACCACGCCGCCCATGGCCCGGCCGATATTGGCGATGAAGCCGGTGAAGCCGCCATCCATCCCGGACGCCGGTGCGGCAGGCTTGGTCACGAACGGGGTCGCCGGTGCCGCCGCGACGGCGGCGGGCGCGGTGGTGTCCGCCGTCGCGTCGCCGTCGAGCGGGATCAGGTTCTCCGGCTTGACCCCGGAGACGTAGATGTCCTCGGTGATGAACTGCGCCAGCGGTCCGGACTGCCCGACCGACGTCAGGTTGATCGTCGGCAGACGCTTGCGCGGATAGACCCCGCAGCGTGCGGTGCCGCCGCAATCGATCACGACCGCGGCGATCTCGCTCTCGAGCGGCGGAGACCGGAAGCCGTCGATCGCGGTCGCACCGGTCAGCTCGGCGAGCCGCCGCGCCACTGGCGGTATGCCGCCGCCGGTGACCGCCACGATCTTGTCTCGCTGCTGGGTCGGCTGGATCACCAGCGGCCCGCCCCAGCCCTGTCCGCCCCTTTCGACACGCACCGCCTTGAACTGGCCTGTCCGCGATCCGGCAGCTACCTGATCCATCGCCATCCCCGATCTCAACCGGTGTTCCCGCACCGTGTTATGTCGTCTCGTCGGCGCTGCGCGCCGGCGATATGTCCGATGCTCAGAGCGTCACGCCCTGACGACGCGCGAAGAACATCGTCACCCGCTCGGTCACGATGCCGCGGAACAGGATGACCACGAGGCCCGCGATGAAGTACCGCACGGCGAGTGGCCCCAGCGGAAGATGCAGACGCGTCAGACCGTGGGCGACACCAAGCCAGACGAACAGCTCGCTCGAGTTGCCGTGCGGGAAAAGGCCGGTGATGGGATGGCAGAACGACACCGCCGAGTCGTAGAACGCCGGCTTGTGCCTCTCCTCGATGAAGACGCCGAAGGTATAGGCCATCGGATTGGTAAGGAAAAACATCGCAAGCACCGGAAGCACCGTGTAGCGCGTGATCGCGTAGCGACCGGCGAAGCGCGCCAAGTCGTGGACGCGCTGCTCGCCGACCATCTCGATCAGGGCATATACCGCCGTCAGCAGCACGATCAGCGTCGGCAGGATGCCGGTGACGAAGGCGACGAACGTCCGGCCGCCCTCGTTGAACACGCCGATGAACGCCTCGGCGAAGTGCGAAAGCATCAGCATCTTCTCTCCCTTCTCACCGTTGGAAAAGTTCCAAACTGCTGCCGGCTCGCGCCGGCTGGCTCAGCCAGGCTGGGAAGCCGGCGACGATGCTCTCGAGGTCGCCCTCTCGGCTATGATCCTGTCGACCTGTTCGACCGCGCGTCGAAACGCCTCTGCCAGACGCACTTCTCGCGGCCGAAAAACCGCACCGGTGCGGAACTGCTCGATGTCGGTGCCGACCAGGGCCGGCAGAGGCTTGAACTTGGCCCAGACGGTGCGCCCCTGCATCACCAGGGCCTGCCGCACCGCGCCGGAGGGGGAGACCACCAGGATGGTGATGGCGCCGCGGCCGAAGCGCGCGCGTGCGCTGCCGGTTCCGACGTAGCCGTCGTTCCACTGGGTGGACAGCCGGTCGAGGACAAGTCGGTAGTGCCGCATCTGCAGCATCGTGCCGGCGATCTGCAAGGCCCAGCAGAGACCGAACAGCAGCAGCCCAGTTCCCCAACTCATGACCGAGGTCCTCAGCTTCGATGCATCCGAGCGCACCGCTTCATCTAGCGTTCGACCAGAACATTTATGTCAAACTACGTCAAGATGTTCGATCCAATAAATATCCGGCGTCGGCGCGACGTGCTCCGCCTCGCGAACCAATTTGTGCATTGCCGCAAACGGGCGCTTGTGGCGCGGAACATCGAGCTGATCGCCGTCGCGACGCAACGGATCGGGTTGCAACAATTGTATTGACGTGCTCATAAAAGTGCGTCTAGCTGAAGCCGGCTTGATCCGCGGACGCCGCGCGATGCGGCCGGAACGGGATTACGATCATGAGCATCGCTGTGGAGCTTGCGCGACGTGCGGAACAAGGGCGTCCAGTCCGCGTCGGCCTGATCGGCTGCGGAGAGATGGGCACCGACATCGTCACCCAGCTGTCGCTGATGCCGGGCATCGATCTCGCCGTGCTGGCCGAGATGCGCGTCGACATGGCGTGGGCCGCGCTTGATGTCGCCGGCATCCCGCGGACGGCGGGACGCTCATGTTCCGGATGCACGCAGGCTGAGGACGCGATCCGGTCCGGCAAGATCGCGATCACGCAGGATGGCACGGTTGCGTGCAGTGCCGCACAAGTCGACGTCATCATCGACGCGACCGGCAACCCCGGCATCGGCGCCGAGCTCGCGCTGCTCGCGATGCGCCACGGCAAGCACGTGGTGATGATGAACGTCGAGGCGGACGTGACGGTCGGCGCGATGCTGGTTCGCGAGGCCCGCCACGCCGGCGTCGGCTATTCGCTGGGCGCCGGCGACGAGCCGAGTGCGGCGATGGAGATCATCGACTTCGTCCGCAGCCTCGGCTATCCGATCGTCGCCGCAGGGAAGGGCAAGAACAATCCGCTTCGTTTCGACGCGAAGCCTGCGGAGTACGAGGAGGAAGCCCGGCTCCGGCACATGAACCCGCGCATGCTCGTCGAGTTCATCGACGGCTCCAAGACGATGATCGAGATGTGCGCGATCGCCAACGCGACCGGGCTGGTTCCCGACCGTCCCGGCATGCACGGCCCGGCGGCGTCGCGGGACCAGCTGTCCAGCATGCTGATCCCGGCGGTCGACGGCGGCCTGCTGTCGCGCTCCGGCGTGGTGGACTATTCAGTGGGTAAGGGTGTCGCTCCGGGCGTGTTCGTGGTGATCAAGGCGCCGCATCCGCGGGTGCATGAGCGCCTGCGCGACCTCAACATGGGTCCGGGACCCTACTTCACCTTCCTGCGTCCCTACCATCTGACCAGCCTCGAGGTGCCGCTGACCGCGGCGTCGCTGGCGCTGCGCAACATGCCGCACATGCAGCCGCTCGACCAACCGGTCGCGGAATGCGGCTGCGTGGCCAAGGAGGCACTCGCTCCCGGGGTCAGGCTCGGCAAGATCGGCGAGGATCATTACCGCGGCTGGATCACCACCGTGGAGGATGCGCGGGCCGGTGCGCTGCTGCCGATGGGCCTGGCCGAGCGGGCCGTCGTGAGGAAGCCGATCCGGATCGGCGAGATGCTCACCTACGACAACTGCGAGGTGGACGAGACGATGCAGATCGTCCGGTTGCGCCGCGCCCAGGATGCGCTGTTCGGCGCGCCGCCGCGACAGGTCGTCGCTTGAGCTTGCCTGCAAGGCGCAGGCGTGAGGGCGGAGCATCGCGAGCATGACGGTTCAAGCCAAGGTTCCGGCCGATACGGACACGACGACGATCTCCGGCAACCGGCCCGAGATCTATGACCGGCTCTCGACGGCGCAGCTGCGCGAGGCGCTGCGGCGCATGCATCTGATCCGGCAGTTCGAGGAAGGTGCCGAGCAGGCCTACATGCGTGGCCTGATCCACGGCACGATGCACCTCTCGATCGGTCAGGAGGCGAGTGCTGTCGGCGTCTGCGTCGCCCTGGCACCACGGGACAAGATCACCTCGACGCATCGCGGCCACGGCCACTGCATCGGCAAGGGTGCCGATCCGAAGCTCATGTTCGCCGAGTTCTTCGGCAAGGAGAGCGGCTACTGCCGTGGCCGCGGCGGCTCGATGCATATCGCCGACGTGAGCCAGGGCAACCTCGGCGCCAACGGCATCGTCGGCGGCGGCCTGCCGATCGCGGTCGGGGCCGCGCTCGCCATGCGCCAGCAGAAGCGCGACGACGTCGTGGTCTGCTTCTTCGGCGACGGCGCTTCCAACGAGGGCGCCTTCCACGAGGCGCTGAACATGGCGGCGCTGTGGAAACTGCCGGTGGTGTTCGTGTGCGAGAACAACCGCTACGGCATGTCGACCTCGACGGAACGCTCGATGTCGGTGGCCGACGTCGCCGATCGTGGACCCGCCTACAACATTCCCGCGCGCATCGTCGACGGCAACCGCTTCGCCGACGTGGCCGCCGCCGCCTTCGAGGCTGTGGAACGCGGACGCGGCGGTGGTGGCCCGTCGCTGATCGAGAGCAAAACCTATCGAATCCGCGGCCACTCCCGGAGCGATCGCAACCGCTACCGCAGCAAGGACGAGATCGAGGAGTGGTCGCAGCGTGATCCGATCGTCCAGTTCGAGTCCGAGCTCACCGGCCTCGACATCCTCACGGCCGAAGACCTGACCTCGATCCGGCAGCAGGTCGAGACGGAGATCGCCGAGGGCATCGCGTTCGCCCAGGCCAGCCCGTCCCCCCCGGTCACGGACCTGCTCCGCGACGTCTATTCGGAAGTACCATGATGGACCAGGTGGCTCGCGAACTCACCTACGCGCAGGCGCTGCAGGAAGCGATGGCGCAGGCGATGGAGACCGACGACCGCGTGTTCCTGATGGGCGAGGATATCGGCGTCTATGGCGGTGCGTTCCAGGTCACCGGCAACCTGGTCGAGCGCTTCGGCGAGCACCGCGTCATCGACACGCCGATCGCCGAACTCGGTGCGGCCGGCGTCGCCGTCGGCGCCGCGCTGTGCGGCAGCCGGCCGATCCTCGAGTTCCAGTTCTCCGACTTCGCGACGCTGGCGATGGAGCAGATCGTCAACCAGGCCGCCAAGATCCGCTACATGCTCGGCGGCGCGGTGTCGGTGCCCCTGGTCATGCGCTTCCCGGCCGGGTCGGGCACCGGTGCCGCGGCTCAGCACAGCCAGAGCCTGGAGGCGTGGTTCGCGCACGTCCCGGGGCTCAAGGTGATACAGCCTTCGACGCCGCACGACGCGAAGGGGATGCTGCTCAGCGCGATCGACGACCTCAACCCGGTGATGATCTTCGAGCACAAGCTGCTGTACAAGATGAAGGGGCAGGTGCCGGCAGAACCGTACCGCGTGCCGATCGGCCGGGCGGCGACGCCCCGCCGCGGGCGCGACCTGACGATCGTCGCGAGCGCGATCATGGTGCATCGCGCGCTGGACGCATCGGCTGCTCTCGCGGGTGAAGGCATCGAGTGCGAGGTGATCGACCTGCGCAGCCTGCGGCCGCTCGACCGCGACGCCATCATCGAGAGCGTCTCGCGCACGACGCGCCTGCTATGCGTCTATGAAGGGGTCAAGACGCTCGGCATCGGCGCCGAGATCAGCGCCATGATCGCCGAGAGCGAGGCCTTCGATCGCCTCGACGCGCCGATCGGCCGGCTCGGGGGTGCGGAATGTCCGCTGCCCTATAATCCGGAGATGGAGAAGGCGGCGGTGCCCCAGGTGGACGACATCGTCGAGAGGGCGCGCGCGCTGGTGCGCGGCAGGGACTGAGCATGGCGGTCGAGATCATCTTCCCGCGCGTCGACATGGACATGACCTCGGGCCGCGTCAGCCGCTGGCTGGTCGAGGAGGGCAGCGCGGTAGGCAAGGGGGACCCGCTGTTCGAGATCGAGACCGACAAGGCCGCGATGGAGATCGACGCACCGGCGAGCGGCGTGCTGCGCGGGATCAGGAGCGCGGATGGTCAGGAGATCCCGGTAGGTGCCGCGGTCGGCTGGATCGTGCCCGACGGTGAAGCCTGGGAGGAACTCCCTGCGGCGGACGTCGCATCGCCTGCTGCCGCGGCACCCGCGCCCCCGCCACCGTCGCCCGATCCGCAGCCGGCCGAAGATGCGCCGCTGCGTGCGACACCCCTGGCGCGGCGCGAGGCGCGGCGACGCAAGATCGATCTCGTCGGCGTCCAGGGCTCCGGGCCGCGGGGACGTATCATCGTCGGCGACCTGCCCCCGGCCGTGCTGCCGGCGTCCCCTGCCGACACCGGGAGCCACGTGGCCCTGCCGGCGAGGAGCCGCACGAGCCCGGCAGGCAACGGGGTCTACCGGCAATGGCTGGGCACCAAGCAGGGCACCCCGGTCGTGTTCCTGCACGGCTTCGGCAGCGACCAGACGAGCTGGCGCGGCGTCTGGAGCAGACTGGAGGCGACGCACCGCATCCTCGCGATCGACCTGCCGGGTCACGGACGCTCGGAAGCGCCGAGCCGGGTGTCGTTCGACGGCCTCGTCGACGCCGTTCAGGCCGTGCTTCAGGAAGAAGGCCTGTGCCGCTTCCATCTGGTCGGTCACTCGCTGGGCGGCGCAGTCGCGCTGGCCCTGGTCGAGGCGGGCGCGGTCGACATCCGCTCGCTCTGCCTGCTGGCACCGGTCGGTCTCGGCGCGGAGATCGACGGCGCGTTCCTGTCCGGGCTGACGCGATCGGAACGGGAGGAAAGCCTCGCACCCTGGCTCCGGCGTCTGTTCGCAGACCCGGACATCGTGACGCCCGCCTTCGTGAGGGCGACGCTGCGAAGCCGCAGCCCAGCTTCGAGGGCGTTCCAGGAGGCGCTGCGCGACGCCGTGTTCGCGGACGGCACCCAGACCGTCATGCTCCGCCACGTGCTCGACCGGATCACGATGCCGACGAAGATCCTCTGGGGCTCGCGGGACGCGATCATCCCGGTACGTCATGCGAGGCACCTCCCCGGACCGGTGGCACTGCATAGCCTGTCCAGCGGACATATGCCGCAGCTGGAACAGCCACGCTCGGTGGCAGCACTCATCGCCGAGGTCACCCGCAGCGCCGCCGGGCAGGAGATGTGATCGGGCGTGTCCGCACGGCGCCTCGCCGGCTCCCAAGCGGGCGCCGATTCGGTGGACACCCATGCGATCAGGCTTGCGCCGCTGCGTCGCGCGGCGGACCGGGCCGGCGACTACTTTCGCGGAAACGACATGGTCAAGGTGAAGCCGCGCCGCCGGGCGTGCCGGACAGAACCCCGATGAGCCGCACCTTTACCGTCTCGGCGCGGTGGTTCTCCACCTGGCACGTTCCTGCCGCCTCGTGGCCGCCGCCGCCGTAGCTCAGGCAGACGCACCGACATCGACCGGTGAGCTGCGATTAAGGATCGACTTGCCGATCGCGAACACCGTGTTCTGCTTCCTGAGGCCCCACATGACGTGCACGGAGATGTCGCAACCGGGATAAAGCGCATAGATCGTGAAGCGATTGCCGCCGTAGATCACCTCCTCGTCGCGCAGGTCGAGCAGCGCCAGCTTGCCGTGCACGGTGGTGCAGCGTCGGATCTGTGCGGTGAAGCGCTCGCGATGCGCCATGTAGAGCTCGACCCGCACCCTCACGTCTGGCAGCGCCAGCACCTCATCGATCGTCGCGTCGCGGCATCGCTCGATGAGCTGCATTATCAGCTCGTAGTTGGAGATGCGGAAGTCGCGGAACCGGCCGAGCCCGGTCCGGAAGTCCATGAGGAAGTTGAGCAGCACCCAGCCCTGCGGGTCGAGGACCTCGTCGGGGGTGAACCGCACGGAGTCCGCCTGGTCGACCGCCGCCATGGGTGCTGCACTGACGCGCGGGAAGGCCCGCCACCTCCATAGTAGTTATAGACGACGCGCGAAGCAAAGGGAGCGGCGAGGTCGATCACGTGGTTGGGATAGCTGCGATCGCCCCTGCGCGAGATCTCGCCGGCGTGGTGGTCGAAGGCGAGGTGGCAACCCTCGACGTGTAGGGAAGGTTCGTCATGACGTCGCGCGCCGTGATCGGCACGATGCCGTCCTGCATGTCCTTCGGGTGGACGAACTTGATCTCGTCGATCAGATCGAGCTCGCGGAGCAGCATGCCGCAGACGAGGCCTTCGAAATCGCTGCGGGTGACGAGCCGATGCTTCTGCACTGCCATGATCGTTCCACGCCATTGACTCGGGCCGAGCATAGTCTCGCAGACCCTAACATCACGTTAGGAGCGGATCGCCGGCCGCGCCCTGCCGGGCCGGCCGTTGAAGCCGAAGCAGCCGCCTCTGTGCTGCCAGCAGGGCCACGATCGTCACCAGGGCGGTGAAGGCCAGGTAGAGGCCCGGACTGCGCGGATCTCCTGTCCTCGCCATCAGCCAGGTGTTGATGAACGGCGCAAACCCGCCGAACATCGCGATGCCTAGCGCGTAGCCGACGGACAGGCCGACGCCTCGCCGGCGGATCGGAAACACCAGGCCCATGAAGCCGGTCAGCGGCGCGTTGTACGGCAGTCCGATCACGGTGAGGCCGAACGGCAGCAGGAACAGCATGACCGGGCTCGGCCATAGCGAGAGCAGCATGAAGGCCGGGTATCCCGCGGCCAGGATGGCGGCGCACGAGACCAGCATCATGAGGCTGCGGTGCGATCTGTCGAACCGCTCGGCGATGCGAAGCCGGAGCGGCGTCATGGCCAGCGTGACGACGTAGACCAGGAACACCGATCCCAGTGCGGATCCGGCCGTCATGTGCAGCTGCGTCATGGCGTAGGTCGGCAGGTAGATGACCAGGTAGGTCTGCGCGGTTCCGATCGCCACCATGCAGGCGGCGATCACCACGCCGCTCGGCGTCTGCGCCTCAGCCGGATCTGCGTGTTGCTGCGACAGGAACGCCGGGGCTTCCAGCAGGCGGCGACGCAGCAGCAGCGCGACCGGTCCGCCTAGCGCTCCGATGGCAAACGCGATCCGGAAGGGCGAGAGATGGGACGACAGGGCGGGATCGCCACTCAGAAGCCATGCCGCGCCCGAGGCCAGCAGGCTCGCGACATACTGGCTGGTGCCCTGCCAGCTCGCCGCCCGTGTCTCGTCGCCGGCCGAGTGCTCCATCATCAGGGCGGTGGAGCTGCCGAACTCGCCTCCCAGCGCGAAACCCTGGATCAGCCGCGCGGCCAAGATCCCCAGCGGTGCGCCGATGCCGATGGCAGCACGTGCCGGCATCAGCGCGATCATGGCGCCGGCCAGCGTCATCAGCTGGACCGACAAGGTCATGCAGGCGACGCGACCCCTGCGGTCGGCGTAGCTGCCGAGGAGCAACGCGCCGACCGGTCTGGCGAGGAACGAGACGCCGAACGTCCCGAAGGTCAGGAGCAGGCGGGTGGTGACGTCCCGGCCGGGAAAGAAGGTGGCGGCGATCGAGGAGGCGAAGAACCCGTATATGATGAAGTCGTAGAACTCCAGCGCATTGCCGATCGAGGCGCCAATGATCATGTGGACGCGCCGAACCGGCGATCGCTCTGCTCGTGTGCTGGACGACGACATGGCTGGCTCCCGCGGTTCTCGACGGGCATGAAGCAGGTCTCATGCCAGACGGGGTGAGCGGAAGCTTCCCGCGTCGTCTACCGAGGCGCGAGCTTCGCCGTGTCCGGCCGGTCCGGCGCCACTTCCTCCGTCGCCAGCGGCAGGCCGCGTCGCGCCGCATCGATCTCACGCCCCCGGCCGCTCTCCTCCATGAATGCCGCCAGATCCGGCCTGCGATCCAGCTGCAGCCGGTGCAGGGCGTGCGTCGCTGCCACCAGCGCGCCGCGGCGACCCAGCCGGGCGTCGCCGATCTCGATCAGCCGTAGGTTCGGCCACGCCTTCTCGCGAAGCGCGTACACCCTCCGCAGGATCGCCTCCGCCGACTGCTCCGGCATCGCCTGTGCCAGGATCAAGGCCATCGAGGCGGTCGAGCGCGAGATCCCCGCGTGGCAATGGACGAGGAGGTGCGCCGCGCCGGGACGCTCGGTCTGCAGGTCCCGCCCGAACGTGAGGATGGCGTCGACGTGCTCCGGTTGCGGCGCGGTCTGGCCGGCTGCCTGCTCGATGATGTCGTGGAAGCGCAGTTCCAGCTTGGCGTGCTCGCCGTAGGTGCCGAAGGCTTCCGGGACGGGATAGTCGGGGTCGAGGATCGACAGCACGTGGCTGGCGTTGGTGCTGCAGTGCCCGTCCAGCTCCTCGATGCCGCAGACGGTGATGCCGAAAGCCGGGGCCGCGCTAGGCATCGGTCTGGGTCCCTTCGTCGCCGCTCAGCACGCGACATCGGCAGAGGCGACGGTCAGGCGCGGCCGTGGGAGACGCGCGACCGGCGTGCCAGGGAGTCGACGATCACCGCGATCGCCAGCACGCCGCCGGTGATCATGTAGCGGAGCGACGACGACAGGTCGAGCAGCGTCAGCCCGCTCGCGATCGACTCGATGACGATGATGCCGAGCAGGGCGGAATAGGCGCTGCCACGGCCGCCGAACAGGCTCGTGCCGCCGATCACGGCGGCGGCGATGGCGTCGAGGTTGACGTCGCCGGTGCCGGCCTGCTGGCTCGCCGAGGCGAGACGCGCCGAGGCGAGCACGCCGCCGATCGCGGCGAGCACCGAGCACAGGACGAAGGCGCTGGTATAGATCAGCCGCACGTTGATGCCGGAACGCCGTGCCGCCTCGCGGTTACCGCCGACTGCGGTGATCCAGCGTCCCCACTTCGTCCGCGTCAGCGCGTAGTCCAATGCGACCACCAGGCCGACGAAGAGGCCGAACATCCACGGCACGCCGCGATCCTGGTTGAGATAGAAGACGATCAGCTCGAGCACGACCGTGAGCACCACCGCACGGAGCAGCAGCGCGTTGAGCGATTTCGAGGACAGGCCGGCCCCGCGTCGTCGCGCCGCGGTGCGATAGCCGGTCACCAGGGCGGCGATACCCGGTATCACCGCGATGACGTAGGCGAGGAGACGCGGGATGAACAGCGACTGGCCAAAATTCACCATCGGCGAGCCGTACGGCAGGTTGATCGATCCGCTCTGACCGAGGATGTAGAGCTGCAAGCCGAGGATGGCGAGCAGGCCTGCCAGGGTGGAGACGAAGCTCGGCATTCCGAACCGGTTGAACAGCAGCGCGTACAGGAAGCCGATCACGGCGCCTGCCGCCATCGCGGCAAGCACCGCGAGCCATACCGGCAGGCCCTGGTTGACCCAGAGCACGCCGACCACCGCCGAGGCGAACCCGCTGACCGAGCCGACCGAGAGGTCGATCTCGCCCACCATCAGGATGCAGACGATGCCGAGCGAGATCACGCCGACGGTCGAGGAATCGAACAGCAGGTTGACTAGGTTGTTGCTCGAGAGAAAGACCGGCTGGAGGCTCTCGAACACCGTCCAGATGATCGCGAGCCCGACGACCACCGGCAGCGCGCCGAGCTCGCCCGAACGCACACGGTCGCCGAAGGCGCGGATCGCGCCGCCGAAGCCGGTCTCGTGCCTGACCCGCACATCGCTGCGATCGAGCAGCGGTGCGGCCGGTGCGGCGTTCTTGTTGTCGACGGTCAAGGCCGCTCCTCCTGCGTGTTCTCGCGCTGCGTCTGACGCCGGCCGGATCGGCGGGAGACGGAGTTGTCGGAGGCGCCGGTGATGGCGCTGACCAGCTCCTGGTTCGAGGTGTCGGGATAGAAGACGCCGTTGTTGCGGCCGAGCCGCAGCACGACGATCCGATCGGCGACGGCGCGAACATCCTCCATGTTGTGGCTGATCATGATGACGCCGAGGCCGCGGTCGCGGACGCGCTCGATCAGGTCGAGCACCTCGGCGGTCTGCGCGACCCCGAGGGCAGCGGTCGGTTCGTCGAGCAGGATGAGCTTGGGATCGAGCAGCAGAGACCGGGCGATCGCGACCGTCTGACGCTGACCGCCCGACAGCGAGCTGACCGCCTCGCGGACGCTCGGGATGCGCGCCGACAGCTCGCGGAGCAGCGTCCAGGCTCGCGTCTCCATCGCCACCTCGTCCATCTGCAGCGGATGGATCTCCTTGCCGAGGAAGATGTTGGCGACCACGTCGAGGTTCTCGCACAGCGCCAGATCCTGGAACACCGTCGCGATGCCGAGCGACAGGGACGCGCTCGGGTCGGCGAGGGTGACCTCGTTGCCGCGGAACGTCATCGTCCCGGCACTCGGCTGATGCACGCCGGCGAGGACCTTGATCAAGGTCGACTTGCCGGCGCCGTTATCGCCGACGAGGGCCACGACCTCGCCGGCTCGGACCTCGAGATCGATGTCGGTCAGTGCGGAGACGGCACCGAAATGCTTGGAGATGCCGCGCAGGCTGAGCACCAGCTCGCCCGCAGGCGCCGGTCGCTGCAACGTGTCTGTCATCCGCAGTCAACCCTCTCACGTCTCATAGATAAAGCGCGACCGAAGCGGGATCGTCCGGCTGTCCCACGGACCGCCGGACGATCCCGACACTCAGGGGCTGATGCCGAGCTTGCTGCAGCCGGCCGCGTAGCGGTCGGTGCACAGCACTGCGGCGGTCTCGATCGGCTTGCCGTTGACTTCCTTGTCGACGATCTCGGACTTGAGGTTGCCGCTCGTGATCAGGGTCGGCAGGAACAGCTCGGTCGGCGTGCCGAACAAGGTCGTGCTGGCTTTCGGCGTCTCGCCCTCGAGCAGCGCGATCGCCACCTTCGCCGCCGCCGCGGCGACGATCTCGCTCGGCTTCGAGATGGTGTTGTACTGGTCGCCGGCGATGATCAGCTGCAGCCCGGCGATCGTCGCGTCGTTGCCGGTCACCGGCGGGACCGGATCGACGCCGGCCGCCTTGAACGCCGCGACCGCGCCGCCGCCGGTGCCGTCATTGGCGGCCACGACGCCGACGATCTTCTTGTTGAAGCGCGAGATCTGACCGCTGACCCACTGCTGCGCCTTGGCCGGCGTCCACTCGGGAGTGTCGTATTCGGCCAGCGTCCGGTAACCGCTGCCGGCGAGCCCCTCATGGACGCCCTTCTTGATGAGGCCGGCAGCGGCGTCGGTCGGTGAGCCGTTGACCTCGAGCAGTCCATCGCTGCTCATCGGCACGTGCATCGCCTTCAGGTGCCGCACCAGGGACTGCGCGATCACCTTGCCGATCTGCTCGTTGTTGAAGGAGACGTAGTAATCCGCCTTCGCCGACGGGATCGGCCGGTCATAGGCGATCATCTTGACGCCCTGGGCCTGAGCCTGCTTGACCAGCGAGGCGGCGGCGGTCGAATCGACCGGATCCATGACGATCGCCTTGGCGCCTTGGGAGATCACCGAGTTGAATTGCTGCTGCTGCCGCGACGCGTCGGCATCCGCGTTCTGGTACAGGACCGTGCAGGTCGGACAGAGCTTCTTCATTTCGGCGACGAAGCCAGGACGGTCATGCTCCTCATACCGGGTCGAGCCCTCGTCGGGCATGAGGAAGCCTATCTTGACGTTAGAAACCGTCGCGGCGAAGCCAGCCGTCCCACCCAGACTCAGGACCAGTGCGGCCGCCCCGACCGGTTTCCATGCGACGAGTTTCATTCAGGCCCCCTCCATTTATAACGTAGTTGGTCGTAACGGTAGCGCCCCCGGAGGTGCTTGACTAGACCGGAGGATTGATCAGCGGTCGATGATGGTGATGGTGAAACACCGGCTCGAGAACCATCCACCCGCAACGCGATCTGGTCGGATCGCGCGACAGCCACGAAGCACCTGAGTGCGACATTGACCTGATAACGAAACGGGTTCATGGCGTCCCGCTTCATCCCCGGGCGCAGCTCGAGTGCGAGAAATTGAGCGCCGCCGTGGCCGACGCGGAGCGAAGCTCGCCGCGTCATGCGGCAGAAGCGCGGTCAGGGCGGTCGAACGCAAACAATCCTCCAGGGTCCGCCGAGCGCGCCGGCGAGGGGCGCTGACGGATCTAATTTATTGGATGCATTATAGGCGATCCGGAGCCCTCAACTACCTGAATCCAGGCCGGCGAGTGATACTTTTATGCAGGCGGCTCAGATCCCGAACCGTCGATCACCCGGTGGCGTCACCCGCCACAGCAGTCGGTCGGGACCGTCAGTGACGGGAGGCGACCTCGTCGATCATGGCCGATGATGCGGCATGCCCACCTGATGGAGGAGTTCCCGCGACGCAGCGTCCTGTCTTGCCGTAGCGAATGGATCTCCGTGATCCCGGACACGTTCCGAGGCAGCATGGGTGCGGGAGGAGGCGGCTGGGAACCGGAAGAGCTCGCCTCCTAGGAGCAGGCCGGATTCTGCTCGATCTGCGCGGCCATGCCGATACTCACGATCGCGGCGGCATGCGGCGAATGCGCAGGCCGGAGGCTGAGCCGTGGCAGCCACGCGCGTTCGGCGCGACCGGGTCCGCGCCGCGGTGTCTCAGAAGCCAAGGCCGATGAGTATGACGGCCGATGCGCTAAGCCGACAGGTCTGGGAATACGGTCCGGCCGATTCGTCGGTCATCTGGGGCAAGATGCGTCTGGTTCCGGCGAGTCTGCCGGACGGGACGGACGGCACCGGCGGACGTGTATTCGGCTTCAACCATCCGAACGAACGTCGTTGGAGCCTGGCAGGCGATGTGCTGACGCTGCTGAACGACGATGGCAAGCCGACCACCCGGTTCGACTCCCTGACCAAGACCCAGGACCGCCTCACCTGGACCGGGCCGCACCTGCTCGAACATGGCGGATCGCATTGGCTGCGCGCCGTCGTTCCGGTATTGGAATGGTCAGAGCAAATCCCACGACTTGCCATTCGTGAACGTCTGACCGATCCGGCACGACCGCTCGTCGTGATCTTCAACTCAATGGGAAACCCGCTCGGCGAGGACGGCGCGACACGCTGGGAATATTTCCGCTTCACCATGAATCCATTGCTGGACTATATCCGTTTCGCCGAGCCGCTGGCCCCGGCCACCTGGTATCTACGGACAGACGAGCTGGTGCGCGAGGCGTTGCGCCGCGCCGCGAGCGGGAGGACGCGGATCATCCTCGCGGGGAATAGCTCCGGCGGCTATGCGGCGATCCGCTTCGGGCAGTGGATGGCTGACAACGAACTGGCGGCAGAGGTTCATACCATCTCGGTCAATCCCCAGACGGCGCACGGTCTGCCGCATCGTCTGCATCTCTGGGCGCGTGAATGGGATCAGTTCCTGCCGGCCACGATAGATGATGACGTCCTGACGCTCACCGGCCGCACCGACGTTGATCTCGCATCGCTTCCCGCCGCACGCTGCCGCCGTGTCGCGCGGCACCTGATATTCTACGACTCTGACAATCCCGTCGAATGCTACTATGTCCGGCTGCTGGCGAGCCGGCCGGGAGTGCAGCTGCGCGGCCTGCCTCTGGGGATGTCGCACGTGCGAGGTATCGCCGAGATGGAGCGCCGTCACGTCATGAAGACGGCGTTGCGCGAGGCGCTCGACGCGCCGCCCTCGTGGCATAGCTGCATCGTGCGGCGGCGGTGACCCCGATCGAAGGGCTTCGTGGGTCAGCAGAGGCCGCGACGCGATCATGATCCGGCGGGTGCCGCACCGAAGGTCATGTCGAAACGCCTTCGCATCAAGCGGTGCGGCAGCGTCACCTCGATGAACCAGGCTCCCTCGACCGCGTAGCCGAGGCGTTCGTAGAACCCGATCGCGTTCTCGCGCGCGGTCAGTCTGGCACCCGTGGCACCCAGCTGCTGAAGCTCGCGTTCACCGTGGCGCATCAGGGTCGTGCCGAAGCCGCGGCGTTCCATGTCGGGCCGGATCGCCATCTGCCGCAGCTTTCCCTCGCCGTGCTGATCCGGCGGCATCAGGAGCAGGGTCCCGGCCAGCACATCACCCTTCCAGAGTGCCAGATGGATCTGATCGACCTCGTCCGCGAGCTGTTCCGCGCCGAAACTCAGCGCCAGAGGGGCCCGGAGCACGCGGTGACGCAGCGCCACCATCTCGCCCCAGCCCCCGCCGCCGAACCGCTCCTGGACGATCCTCAACCGCACGAACTCGATCCTGCCGAAGGCTGAAGCGCCGGATCCTGCATCTCACCGCATCGAGCGGATGGCATAAAGCGTGCTGCCTCCTCTTCGCCAGCGGATGGAGAGCCTGCTGTTGCCGTAGCCGGCTGGCAAGGATGCATGGAGCAGCCAGAGATAGTCGATCCCGTCGAAGGGAACCGAGGCCAGCGCGTCGCTCATCGTCGGACGGTGTTTCGAGACGTTGCCGCAGCTCACCGGCCAGACATACTGGGAAGGATCATGGTAGAAGATCTTCGACGGCCGGTAGAGCACCTGAAGCAGGTGGATCCCGTCGATATCCCACTCGGAGTTGGTCCAGCTTCGTCGGTAGACGATCGCCAGATCACCCAGATGTCCGAGCCTGTCGGAACGCCAATTCAGTCGAGCGTCACAATCCTGCGCATTCAGGATCAGCACGCGACTGTGATCGGCAATATCATCGAGCGCAGCCATCTCGGCGGTAAAGCTAGCATCGTAGGCGACGAAGCCCGCGAGGGTGAAGCCGAGGCGCACGACCAGCAGGGCCATCCCCGAGATCGCGACGAGGCGAACCAGTCGGATATCGACACGACTCCAGTCCTGCGTCGCGAACGCCAGCATGGGGATCAGAGGGAGCAGGCGCTCATCGGCATATTCGGAGCTGCTCAGCGAGTTGGGGATCGCGACGAACAGCACGATCAGCACCAGGATGGCCGGTGCGACGGCGCGATGTGGCCGTGCACCCTTTCGCCAGCCGATCACGAAGACCGTCAACGCCGCGATCAACGAGCCCACGTCCAGCACGAGATTCTGGTCCCGCAGCAGCATGACCAGGGCGTTGAGCTTGCCCTTGAAGTTGATCGCGTTCTTGCCGGCAAAGGATTGCGTGCTCAACCGCCAGAGCAGGATGATCACGACCGACGACAGCAGCGGGCGGATACGACGCGGGAGGTCGCGAAGCCGTCCCTGCCGCCGCAGCGAGTCGAACTCCCGCGATGCGATGAACAGTACGAACAGGCAGCCGGCGACCACGTGGAACAGGAACAGCAGCGGCACGGCGATCCAGGTTGCGGCCTCGCGCCAGCGTGGACGGTGATCGAGCAGCATCCAGACGGCAAAGCCGATGAGCGAGAACGCCACGCCCAGCATGTAGTTGAGGAAGCCGTAATTGAACGGGAAGCAGTATATGAAGACGAGCGCCCAGCAGATCGCCGCCGCACCGTTGGGATTGAGGATCCGGCAGATCATCAGGATACCCGTCGCGAGCAATGGCGGGATGAGTGCCGCGACCAGCCAGTAGGCGCCCGTGATGCCGACGATCCGCCGGAGCAGCGACACGATGAGGTCGGCTCCCAGATTCGGAACGAGATGCCAGTGGAACCCCATGAGGCGTGCGAAGGCCGGATCGCTCGCGGCATAGGCCGCCGCAGCGGAGCCTCCCATGTGGCCCGGCACGTCCGTGAGCGGCGGTATGGTGACGAAGAAGAACGGAGCGATCAGCAACGCGCAGATCAGGACGGCGAACCATCCTCGCCTCGCGAAGCCGATGTCGAGGGCGCGTCGCATGGGAGCCTCTGACGTAGTGGGAGCCATGCCGGACGTCGTTGCACGTCACCGAACAGCGCGCCACCCGTTGTCGGCAAATCCACGTTAGCCGCTCGTGCAGCACGATCAATCAGCGAGAGCTCGAGGATCATCACCGAGGCGCAGCCTGTCGCGGGAGCGCACTGTTCGCCGGGCACCCATATCGCCAGGCACCTGTTCAGCGCGGTGAGGCTGCGCTAGACGACCCGTCATCATTGTCTGGACCGCAGGATCGGTTGATCATGAAGGAGCACTTGGCAGCCGCTGCCATGATCGACGCGGTGGCCGGCCCGGACCCGCATGCGCGCGCGTGACCGTGACCTGATGGATATCTCCGGGCCGCGCGGCTCACGCGGCTCGCCGTCTTTCAGCCGCCGATGAAGATCCTGTTCGCTTTCGAGAATCCGCTTCCCAGCCACGAGGCGGATGCCGAGGTTTTCGTGACGACCGCGCGATATCTGGCACCGCTGCTGTCGCGATGCTGGCTTCACGTGCCGCTGCCGGCCGGCAGCGGGCGCGCATCGGTCGCGGCACTAACTGGCCTCGCCGTGATCCGCGCCTACGCGCCGCTGCGCCCCGCGGCACTGCGGCATCTATGCTGCGGACTGAGCTTGATATCGCGACGCGAGTACTGGCAGGCCGACCTCGTCTACACCCGCAACCTCTGGGTCGCCTGGATGGCGACGAGGTTCGGCAAGCGTGTCGCATTCGATCATTATCGTCCTTGGCCCGATCAGATCCCGCCGCTGCAGCCGTGGATCTACCGCCTCATCTGCAACAGGAATTTCCTGATCAACATCTGCCACTCGGACTATACCAGGAGGAAATATCTGGATCTCGGCGTATCGGAGCACAAGCTCCGCTGCGTCCATAACGGCTTCGAGCCGCAGCGCCTGCTGAGACACCTGCCGATAGAGGCCGCCAAGCGGGAGATCGGCATCGAGGAGGGTCGCAGAACGATCGTCTATAGCGGTCGGCTCAATCACAAGAAGGGCCTCGATCTCGTGATCGAGGCGGCGAGAAGACTGCCGGATCTGCTGTTCGTCCTGGTCGGCTCCTACGGCGAGGGCGCGATCGAGACGATGGCGCGTACCCTCGCCAACGTCCGGATCGTCCGCTGGCAACCGCCCGAGATGCTGGCGCAATACATCTTCGCCGCCGACATCCTGCTGATCCCGCCTTCCTGGAAGCCGCTCGCCGCGTTCGGCTCGACGGTGCTGCCGCTGAAGCTGTTCCTCTACATGGCGTCGGGACGCCCGATCCTCGCCGGCGCGACGCCCGACGTGCAGGAAATCCTGGTACATGACCAGAACGCGTTCCTCTGCACCCCGGATTGTCCGGAGTCGCTGGTGGACGGGATCACCGCCCTGATACAGGATAAGGGGCTCTCGGCGAGGCTCGCGGCGAGGGCGCTGGCGGATAGTCGGGAGTTCACCTGGCAGGCGCGCGCGCGCAAGATCGCCGACCTGCTGGCCGATCGCTGGCAGTCGGGATCGGCGGAGCGCGGTCGGTGGAGCGACGCGCAAGGCCGCGCGTGGCGACGGCAGTCCCGGCGCTGGCTCACGCATCTGGTCCGACACCGATCCTGGGTGCTGCCTCCGGCCGGTGTTCCGCCGGTCGATGCGCCCGCGGCGGATCACCACTGAACCGCACGAACATTCCCGGCGAGCCTCATCGCATGGATCGTTATCAGCGACATCTCGGCCGCGGCTTCAACTGGCTCGGCGGCGCCACGATCATCGCCAAGGTCATCGACTTCTCGACCATCCTGGTCATGCTGCTCTACCTGACCAAGCAGCAGGTCGGCGCCGCCTCGCTCGTGGTCTCGTTCGGCATGATCATCGAGGCGCTGAATGGACTGGGCACCGGCGACGCCCTGGTACAGGCCCGGTCGGTGACCCGCCTGCAGCTCGATACGCTGTTCTGGTACGTCATCGCGGCGGCTGCGCTGGTGAGCACGCTCACCGTGCTCGCAGCACCCTGGATCGAGGCCGCATACGGCGTGCCCAGGATGGCCGGCTATCTGCTCGTCATCGCGGCCAAGCAGCCGCTCGTCGGGGCCGCGTTGATTCCCCTGGCGATCCTGAACAGGGACCTGCAATACGGACGCATCGCCGCCGTCAACCTGTTCGCGACATTGGCTGCCGCATTGACCCGCCTCGGCCTCGCGGCCGCGGGGGCAGGGGCCTGGGCCCTGGTGGTCGGATACGCCGCGAGCGGCCTCTACATCCTGATCGGGGCGCTGCTGGCCCGCCCGTTCCGGCCGGCGATGCGCTTCCAGCCATCGACCATCCTGCCGCTGACCCGCTTCGGGATGCGGGCCGTCGCCGCCAATCTGGCCGAGCAGATATTCAAGAACGTGGACTACCTGTTGATCGGTTGGTTCTACGGACCCTCGCAGCTCGCGGTGTATCGGGTCGCCTTCGACGTGGCCATGGAGCCGGCGATGGCCGTCGGCACCCTGGTCAGCCGCACCGCACTGCCGGTCTTCGCGCGCGTGTCGGCGGTCAGGCAGCAGCTCGGGCAGGTGTTCACCTGGTCGCTCCGGCGGATCGCGATCCTGGTCGCACCCCTGATGGTGGGCCTGATCCTGGTCGCCGATCCGCTGACGGCCCTGCTCCACGACGATCGCGGCCATAGCTACGCCGCCGCCGCCCTGCCGCTCAAGCTGCTGGCGGCGGCGGCGCTGCTCCGGGTCATGTCGCAGCTGCTTTCCGCCGTCCTGATGGGCACAGGACGGCCCGGCACGGCCGCCGGCCTCTCCTTGACGACGCTGCTGTGCCTGAGCCTCGGGATCCTGGTGGTCGGATGCACGCTTCCCGCCCAGAGCGGGATCGTCGCCGTCGCCGGGATCTGGCTGGCCATATACCCGATCCTGCTGCTCTGGGGCGCAAGCTACCTGCGGACGCAGTGGAGCATCGCCGGCGCTGAGATCGTGCGCGCCTTCAAGCTGCCCGTCATCGGCACCGGCGTGTTGTTCCTGGCCACGGAGATGATCCGCCGCCTGAGCGGCAGCGGCCTCAAGACCCAGATCGGCATCGTCTCGCTGATGGTGACGCTGACCTATGCGGGCCTTCTGCTCCATGAGCGCTACCGGCCCGATCAAGCACGATGATCAATGAGCAGCCTTGGCCGGAGTCTGGCCGCCGCGATAGCGGTCGAACATGCTCATCTGATGCACGCAGCTCAGGGTGCAGGTCGGGCTGCAGGATTTCTCGGTGTGGAATTCGCGGCGAATATCGTCGCGGGTATATTGCAGCAGCGGAATGCCCGGATACCCGCGTTGCTGGGAACACCAATGCACCTTGCCGTCCTCGGCGACATACAGGTAGCGCGCCCCGGCGCGACACTTCCAGTCGTTGGTTTGGCCGTGCATCAGGTTCTTCTGGAACAGCCAGTAATTCAGGCTGTGCACGATGGAGGGGGAGATCTTGGTGACCTGCGCGTAGGCACGCAGCTGCGCGGCACTCAGCGACCTCAGCATGCCGGTATGATCATGCAGCACGCCGACGGAATGCTGCAGACCATATTTGGCCGCGGTCCTGGCCACCGTCACGACGTCCTGGGTGCGCTCGTTGCTGACCCCGAGCACCGAATTCACGTTCACCTTGAAGCGCGCATGCTTCGACAGCAGCTCGAGCTTGCCTTCGACGGAGGCCAGGCTCTTCATCGACACCTCGTCGGGCTCGAGATTATCGATGCTGATCTGCATGCCCTGGAGGCCCGCAGCGTTCAGCCGCTCGATCCAGCTGCGGCTCAGCCGGAAGCCGTTGGTGATCATGGTGACGATCATGCCATGGCCTCGAGCGGCCCGAACCACCTGATCGAGATCGGGATGAAGCAGCGGCTCGCCGCCGGTGAAGGTGATCGAGGCGGTCCTCAGGGCAGCGAGGTGGTCGACCCAGGCGAGCAGGTCCCGCCGCGGAACCGGCGGCGAGACATTGTCATATTCGTTGCAGTATCCGCATGAGAGGTTGCAGCGACGGGTGACCACGACCTGGGCCAGGAGCGGGTTGTAGCGCGAGCCGATCGCGCGGGCGAGGAAGCGCGCGCCCGATGCGAGGCTTCCGGACGGCGCGGAGGTGGTGGTGGTGCTCATCGATGTTCAAGGATGCTCTGGCGAAGTCGGTCGCCTGCTTAGCATCTGTGACGGTCGGAAGAAAGTTCCGGTGGCGGACGCGGGCTCTCTCGTTGGTCACGCGACAGCACGGCGTCATAGAAGCTCTCCAGTTTCTCTCCCTGTCGGCGGAGGTCGAACTGCCGCTCGACGAAAGCCCGCGCCTGGCCGCCCATGCGAAGCCGCATCGCCGGATCTTCGAGCAGGTCGCCCATGCGCCTCGAGAGTGCCTCGACGTCGCGCTCGGGGACCAGGAACCCGGTCCGGCCATCCATGACGCCTTCGGCGATCCCGCCGACGCGCGAGGCGACCACCGGCACGCCGGTGGCCGCGGCTTCGAGCAGCACCATGCCCAAGCCCTCAACCCGCCCCGCGATCGTATGCACGCTGGGCAGCACCAGCATCGTCGCCCGGCGCATCCACGCGACGACGTGCGCGTGCGGCAAGGCTCCGAGGAACCGCACCCGGTGCTGCAGCTGCAGCGTGTTCGTCAGCGCGTGCAGCGAGCGGCGCCGCGGCCCGTCGCCGAGGATGACCAGCTTGACATCGGGATGACGCTGTGACAGCGCCTCGAACGCCCTGATCAGGTACTGGGTGCCCTTCATGTCCACCAGGCGGGCGACGTGGAGGATCGTCGGCGTCTCCTCGCCCGGATCGCGTGGCTGGATGGCCCGGCAATCCACGCCCGTATAATGGAGAAGGGTGCGGTGTTCGGGAAATCCCATCGCCAGGACCCGGGCGCGGATGAAGGACGAGACGCAGAGGAACAGATCGCCCCGCTGCGCCAGGCGGCGCCGAAACAGCGGATAGTTCGCCCAAGCCGGCGAGCAGAGCAGGGCGGCGGTGGACAGCGTCGCATCGAAGCCGTGGAACGTGGTGACGAGCGGGATCCCCAGCCTATTCGCGAGCGGCAACGCGTAGACGCCGTCGACGCCGAAATGGGCATGGATCAGCGACGGCCGGTTCTCTCCCAGCAGCGCCTGATAGGGTCCCGCAGCGCGCGTGAGCATCTGCCAGCCGACGCGCGGCAGCGACCAGGGGGAGGCGAGATCACGCAAGGCAAGCGACTGCGCGCCCATGGGTGGATCACCGAAGCGCAGCCTGCCGAGATAGAGCGGGCGATGGCGCCGCAGTTGCTGCGCCTGCTGCGTGATGAACGGCTCCGACACCCTGAAAAGGTTCTGACGGAAGATCGCAACCTGACGCACGCCCGCTCTCTGTCCGTCGCTGCTGCCGTCATCGGCTGGATCCTCGGGTAAAGTCGCCGGGCGGAGAACACCGAGAGCACAGATGCATCAATGGAGCATCAGCTCAAGCGGTGGTCAAGGGTGCGCCCGACATCGCCGCGAGGACGGTTCAACCCATTGACGGGGTTGAATTTTACTCCGACGCCTGGAACGCGTCGCAGCCGTGCCGGCGGTCAAATCGCTGCCCGTCGATTGGACTTCGAGGTAGCCCTCCTATAGCGTGCGCGAGCCGTAACGCACTGCCATCAGGCCCATTCCTCATGACGATCCCTGCCCGACTGCATTTCTGTCTGATCGGGACGAGCCTGCCCTGGGCCTACGCGTTCGCCGTGCTGTCGGCATCCGAGCGCAGCGAGCTTCCCGAGATAATTCTTCATCATACCGACCCTCTCGATGACGGCGAGGCGCTGCGTGCGCTGAGGCGCGCGCCTCGCGTGTCGCTGTCTCGGGTCGATCCGATGAGCTTCCTGACGCGGACGGGGCACCTGCTCGGGCTCGGTGACCGGCTGGCGCTGCTCTATCGCGGGATGCCTACGCCGGTGATCCGGTCCGACATCCTGCGTGCGGCGATATTATACGCCGATGGCGGGATCTACCTCGATCTCGACACCGTGACGGTCGCCTCCCTGCTTCCGCTCACCGGGCTGGCGCAGTTCGTCGGCTCCGAGTTCATCGTCTGGCCGCACTTCGTGCGCGTCTCGCGCTCCCCCCTGGTATGGGCGCGCCATCTCGCCCTCGACCTGCTCCGCAAGGCGTTGCGGAGCATGCCGCACGGCTGGCAGCTCTTCAGGAAGATCGAGAAACTCTACGTCCTGCACGTCAACAACGCCGTGATGGGAGCGCAGGCCAGATCCAGCCTGTTCTCCCGCTACCTGCACGCGATGCTCGATCTGTCGCCCGATCGTCAGGGGCAGCGCTACGCCCTGGGGCCGAAGCTGCTCCAGCAGGTGGTCGGGCACCATCGATCCGGCGATCTGACCATCCAGGAGCCGCAGGTGTTCTACCCGCTGCCGCCGGAGATCTCCGAGCACTGGTTCAGAACCGTCCGCGTGGTGCGGCTGGATGAGGTCCTGTCGACGCAGACGCGCGTCGTGCACTGGTACGCGTCGGTCCGCAGCAAGCCGCTGGTCGCGCAGATCAGTCCCGGTTACGTGAGGGAACATCGAGAACGGCAATTATACAGCGCCCTGGTATGCTCCTGTATCCACGAGCTGCCGCGCGCGGCATGAAGTCAGTCAACGAGACATAGGGTGAGCAGAGATGGTCAGAGGCAAGATCCGGATCGGGATCGTCGGCATCGGGAACTGCGCGAGCGCGCTGATCCAGGGCATTCACTACTACACGCCCGAGCGCTGCCGCGACGGCGTGGTCGGCCTGATGCACACCGAGATCGGCGGCTACCTGCCATGCGACATCGAGGTGGTCGCGGCCTTCGACGTCGATATCCGCAAGGTCGGCACGGACCTCAGTCACGCCATGTTCTGCAAGCCGAACTGCACGCGGGTCTTCCAGCCGGAGATCCCCCGGGCCGGCGTGACGGTCCGCATGGGACAGGTGCTCGACGGCATCTCCGACCACATGGGTGACTACGCCGACGACCGCACGCTGATGCGGTCGGACGCGAGGGAGCTTACCAAGGCGGAGATCGTCGACGAGCTGAGGCGGAGCGGCACGGAGATCCTGTTGAACTATGTACCGGTCGGATCGGAGCAGGCGGCGCGCTTCTACGCTGAGTGCGCGCTGGAGGCGGGCGTCGCATTCATCAACAACATGCCGGTGTTCCTCGCCAGCAACGAGGCGATCGCGGAGAGGTTCAGGGCGCGCAACCTGCCGATCATCGGCGACGACATCAAGTCCCAGCTCGGCGCCACGATCGCGCACCGCGTGCTGATGGACCTGTTCGCCAAGCGCGGCGTCAAGATGCTCAGGACCTACCAGCTGAACACCGGCGGCAACACCGACTTCCTCAACATGAAGAACCAGGAACGGCTGGTGTCGAAGAAGACATCGAAGACCGAAGCGGTGCAGTCGGTCGCGAAGAAGCGTATCGCGGACGACAATATCCATGTTGGGCCGAGCGACTACGTGCCGTGGCAGAACGACAACAAGGTCTGCTTTCTCAGGATGGAAGGGCACCTGTTCGGGGACACCCCGATGGAGCTGGAGCTTAGGCTGTCGGTCGAGGATTCGCCCAATTCCGCAGGAGTGGTCATCGATATGATCCGGTGCTGCAAGCTGGCGCTGCAGAACGGCGTCGGCGGCGTCCTCGAAGGTCCCAGCGCCTATTTCTGCAAGCACCCGCCCAAGCAGTTCACGGACGACGAGGCGTACAAGATGGTGGAAGCCTTCATCCGCGCGCACACCACGAAGCTCTATGCGATGCTCGAGGTGCCCGCCATCCTATGAAGTGCCTCATCATCGCAGCCGGGCAGGGTGCCCGGCTGCGGGAGAAGCTCGAGCTCAAGCCGCTGATCCCGATCAAGGGCATGCCGCTGATAGAGCACGTGATCGAGCGCGGCCGGCGCGCCGGGATCGACGAGTTCCTCGTCGTCAGCGGCTATCGTGGCGAGGAACTGCGTGCGGCGCTCGATGCGTTCTCCGCGCGACGCGGCGTGCGCGTCACGCATATCCTCAACGAGGAGTGGCAGCGTGCCAACGGGGTCTCCGTCCTCAAGGGCAAGCCGTATCTCGACGCGCCGTTCCTGTTGGTGATGTGCGATCACATCGTCGATCCGGAGCTGCTTCGCGCCGTGATGTCGGCGCCGCTCGAGTCGGGCCGCGTGATCCTCGCCGTCGATTTCAACATCGAAAGCCCGATCAACGACCTGGACGACGTCACGCGCGTGCGGTGTTCGTCCGGTCGGATCGAGCAGGTCGGCAAGCTGATCGCCGACTTCAACGGTTTCGACACCGGCGTGTTCGTGTGCACGCCGATCCTCTTCGATGCCCTGGAGGCGAGCCAGGCCGCCGGAGATGAGAGCATCTCCGGCGCCATGAACGTGCTCGCGCGGTGGGAAAGGGCGTATTTCCACGACATCCAGGACAGGCTCTGGATCGACGTCGATGACGCGGTCGCGTTCGCCAAGGCCGAGAGGTTGCTCGAGCAGGGACGGTTGTGACGCGTGCAGAGCCGCGGAGTCGGCCGGGTCCATGACGTTCCCCGATGAGCCGGTCAGGCGGACGCTGGAGATCGAGGAGCCGACCAACCGATACTTCATCCACCCCGTCGCCAACCGGCTGGCACGGCTGTTCGCGCGCCTGCATATCCGGCCGAACAGCGTCTCCCTCGCCGGCATGGGGTTCGGGGTGATGGCCGGGATTGCCTATTACCAATACCGGAATGTTTGGTTCACGGTCGCGGGCTTCTGCCTCATGGTCGCGTGGCACGTCATGGATGGTGCCGACGGACAGCTCGCTCGCCTGACGCGGTCCCAGTCGCAGTCGGGCAAGGTGCTGGACGGCATCTGCGACTACGTGACCTTCGTCTCCGTGTATCTCGCCCTGGGGCTGGCACTGGGCCCGCAATACGGCTACCGCGTGTGGATCCTGATACTGGCCTCCGGCGCCTGCCACGCGGTCCAGTCCGCCATCTACGAGGTGCAGCGCCAGGATTACGATCTTTTGGGCTGGGATCGAGCGCCGTCCTCGGACGTGCCGGCGTCGCCCGCGATGCCTCGCGCGCTCCCGCAGGGGCAGCGGATCGCGGACCGGCTGCATCGGCTCTACGAGAAGGTCCAACGCGTCGCGGGCGGCCTCGACATGCGATCGCGACGCAGATTGACCGAGATCCTGGATCGTCGCCCGGAGCGCGCGCGATCGATCCGCCGGTCATACCGCGAGCGATTCGCGCCCGCGATGCGCCGCTGGTCGGTGATGTCGGCGAACTACCGCACGCTCGGCATCTTCGCGACCAGCCTTTTCGGCGCGCCATGGTTGTATTTCTGGTTCGAGATCGTCGCCCTGAGCGCGATCCTCGTCGTTCTTCTCCGCGGCCAGGCCGATCGATACGCGTCGTTCCTGACAGAGCTGGACGGGATCACGTGACCGAGCCGGCCGAGGATCTTCCCCGATGCGTGCTGCGGAACAGGTAGACCGCCAGGGCCATCACCAGGACGGAGGGGGCCAGCGCCGTGATCGCGGGGTGCACACCGAGCAGCAGACCCAGATGCCCGAGGATCTGCTGACCGAGCGAGAACACGATGCCGAAACCCGCTCCGCCCGCGAGATACTGGCCCGTGTTCTGCGTCCGTGTCGATCCGAACACGAACGGTGCGACGATCATGATCATGGCGATCATCGAGAACGGAATGCTGGCCTTCGCCCAGAGCTCCTGTTCGTAACGGGTCGCCTTCCGGTGCTGGTGCCGCAGGGTGCGGACGTGCTGGTACAACGCGCTCGGCGGAATGCTGTCCAGCGGAAGCATCAGGAAGCGTATCTGCTGGATCGGCACGAAGCAGCGCCAGGCCAGCGAGGCGAGGCGGTCCGTCTTCATCGCCGACGACACGACGCGTCGCCTCGACACGCTGCGGAGGAGCCACAGGCCGTCCGGCCGCACGTCGGCCTGCTCGGCGTGGATGATGCTGCGCAGGCTTCCGTCCGCCTCGAAGCTGTAGAGATCGATGCCGACCGGAACCCGTCCACCGCTCAGCCGCTGCACGTTGAGATATTGATGATCGCCCTGCGCCCAGAAGCTGCTGTCGGCATGGGAAGATTTCGAGAATGACAGCGCGAGGCTGCGCCGTTCCTGTGCCAGTCGCTGAGCGGGCGGGATGACGAACTGCGCGGTGAGGAACAGCGCCGTGACGATGGGAAAGATCAGCCGGAGCACCGACCCGACGATACGGGACTCCGAGACGCCCAGGCTCAGCATCGCGATGAGCTCGGCGTTCCTGGCCAGCGCACCGAGGGTGAGCAGGCAGCCCAGCAGCATGGAGACCGGCGTCACCTGCAGCAGCCGCGACGGCGCGGTCAGCAGTACGTAGGCGAGAGCGTCGGCGACGCTGTAGCGTCCCTGACCGACATAGGCGAGTTGCTCGACGAACTCGAGCAGGCTGAACAGCCCGGTCAGCGCCACCGCGACCCAGACGAAGGCGCGGCATACGGCGAACTCGACATATCGCCTAACCAGGATCATGACCGCCAGGAGGTGCCGTCACGTGCGTCCGCGCCTGAGCGAGAGCTTCGGTCCGTAGGTGGTCGACAGCAGCAGCAGCGCGAGCAGCCCGGGCGCCCACCAGATACCCGGAAACCGCGGCATCATCCCGTGCTGAACCCAGGTTCGCGCCGAGGTGCAGAGCAGGTAGTAGCCGAAATACAGCATGAGTGCCGTGCCGAACCTCGCGTACCTGCCTTGCCGGGGCCTGGTGCGGCTGAGCGGTATGCCCAGCATCCCGAGCAGCAGGGTCGAGAGCGGGGTCGATAGCCGCCACTGCAGCTCGGCGATGTCTTCCGCCGAGCCGGAGGCGGCGAGCCGGGCGCTGCTCGCGGCGACGGCGCTGTAGGGAAGCGGTCCGCTGTCCCGACGGTCCGGAAACACGGTCAGCCCGTCCGCATGCACCGCCTGATCGGGCTGCCCCCTGTCGCGGTCGATCTCGTAGATGTAGGCGTCGCTCATGAAGATCTCGGGATCGCCGCTCGGCCCGGTCTGGGCGCGCCTGTCCGCGCGCCGCGCGTGGATGATCTCGGTACGATCGCTGTGCCGAAGCTTGACGAAGACGTCGCGCGCGGCAGCGGCGGGCCCGTCGCGATGGCCCAGGAAGATCACCCTGCTTCCGTCGCGCGCGACGTAGAAGGAGCCGCCCTCCATCGCGTTGACGTCGAGCAGGGTGCCGGCGCGGCTCGAGAGCTCGTGCAACCTCTGATAGGCCCAGGGTCTGACGATCAGCGACAGGACCGCGACCAGCAGGGCCAGATAGCCCGAGAGGGTCAGCACCGCCCGCATCATCGTCGCCGGTGTCAGGCGCAGGGCGAACATCGCCGCGAACTCAGACTCGCTGTACAGCCTGGCGAACGACAGCATGACCGAGATGTAGAGCGAGGCCGGTATCAGCACTTCGAGCGCGATGAGCACCTTCAGGCCGATCAGTTCCGCGATCGCGCCGACCGGGAGCAGCCCGTCGATCGCGTCCGACAGGAAGCCGCTGGCGCTGTAGCTGGCGAACAGCGCGAGCAGGATGCACAGGATGATGCCGAGCGGCTTGCTCAGCTCGCGCACCAGGTAGCGGTTGATGATCAAGCCCGTCGGCCCCGCGTCGGCGCGCGTGGGGTGTGGGCGATGGCGGCGCAGCAGAAGCGCCTGATCGGCGCGCTCAAGCAGCCTGTGGCCAAGGTCCGACAGGGCATCCGTGCATGGTCCCGGCAGTAACGGATCCGGATCTAGCACATCTCGACCCAAGAACCACTGCGGGGACCGCCACGCGGGCACGGCGAGGCCGCAGCCGGGCCCTTGCGGAACGCGCCGCGTCGCGAGATGGATGCGCGGCCACCTGAACTCGAAGTGCATCGGGGTTGCCATGAGACACGGTCATGATCCCAAGCTGCGTCTGGGCCAGTCGCTGCGGCAAGCCTCGAGCTTCGCGCCCGGGCTCGGCGACGCGCCGCCGCTGCCGGTGGTGAACTATGCCGCCGTGAGCCGGACGGCGCCGAGCCTGCTGCAGACCACCGCGGGCGCGCTGCCCAAGGCCTCGACGGTGGTGATCACCTGGGCCGAAGCCGAGTGGGCGGCGCTCGAGCACGTATTCTGCAGCGGCGGCGCGCCGATGCCCTATGCCGACCGGTCGCGCGGCGACTGGCCGGGGTGGGAGAAATACGCCGCCGACCTGCCGCAGGGCGCACCCTCGGGGTGGGGATACTGGGGCAGCTACCGTCTCGTGGCGCTCGGCGGCGAGCCGGTGCTGCTGTTCAAGTCGAACACCCATCTCGACTGGCCGGGCGCCAGTTTCCTGCGGACGCTGATCGAGCGCCTGGTGGCCGAGGTCGAGCCGGCGCTGATCATGTCCATCGGCACTGCGGGCGGTGCGAAGATCACCGACCATGTCGGCACGGTGCGCGCGGTGAGTGCCGCAACCCTTTACCAGGCCGGGCAACCGGCGAACCAATGGCCGGAGTACAAGAACGGCTGGACCGCGAGCGACGTGCTGCTGAGAGACCCGAACTTCCAGTCGCTGCTGTTCGCGGTTCCGACCACGGCGAGCGACCTGCGCCAGCTGAGCGCAAAGTTCAACCAGCACTACCGGACCAGCTACACGCTCGACCAGCTCGATCCCGACGGGCTGAACCTGGGCGACGCGGTGCCGCAGATCGACGACCAGACCGGCGGCGGCACGTCGCTGCTGACGACGTCCAGCTTCGTGGTCGGCAACACCGCGGGCGACTACCAGGCATACAGTTCCATCGAGATGGACGACGCGGTCATCGGCGAGGCCTGCGCCGCCAGCGGCACCGCCTTCGCCTTCGTGCGCAACGTCTCCGATCCGGTGCAGAATGCGGCACTGCCGGCCGAGGCCCAGGGTGACTGGGGGAGTGCCGTCTACGACGCCTACGGATTCTACACGAGCTACAACGGAGCGATCGCGGCGTGGGCGATGCTGGCCTGAGGGCGTGTCAGGCCCACGATCGCCTGCGCCGTACGGCGGCGATCGGCGATCCGGCGTCGACGCCGCATGATCGGCCGGTGGGCCGGGTGACGGAGCAGATGTCGATGCCGGGCCGTCGCGTCGCCGGGTTCTGCGTCGCGGCGGCCTCGTGCCTCCTCGCCGCCTCGTCGCGCGCCGCCGATAGGGATCTCGCGAACCCGCCGGGCGGATCGCCGGGAGCACCCGCCGGCATCGTCATCGCCGCCGGCGCGGCGTCGGGCAGCCTGGTCACACCCGGTGAGCTCGCCTCGCTGCCGACTGTCCAGCTCCAGGTCCCGGCCGGCTCGGGACATGGGCCGCGGTCCTTCGAGGGCCCGCTGCTCTGGACCGTGCTCGACCGCGCCGGCGCCGTCGATGCCGGCCGCATGCATGGTCAGGTGCGACAGACGGTGCTGGTCACCGGGCGGGACGGCTATGTGGCGGTGCTGGCGCTCGGCGAGATCGCGCCGGAGTTCGAGGACAAGCAGGTCATCGTCGCCGAGCGCGCGGACGGCCGGCCGCTCGGTGCGGAACATCTGCGCCTCGTCGTTCCGGGCGACCGGCACGGCGGCCGCGGCGTGCACGACCACACGCGCATCGTCGTGGCGGGGCCGATCGCGCCGCGCTAGCGCCTGTTGTCCCAGGTCGCTCGCCCCGCCATCCGCTTCGGGCGGCATCTCACGTCATCCAGCGCGCGGTGCCGGAGATCGATCGGACCGCCCCGGATGCCGGCGTGATCTCGGCGCCCTTCGCTCGGCGGCTAACCCGCAGCGGCGGGGCAGCCCCATAGCGCCGGCAGCCTGTCGAGAACCCGCGCCCGCTGTTCCACCTCATGTTCGATCACCACGAGCAGCGCGGTGGCGGCGATCCTGATGATCTCCTCGCCGTCGCAGCCCTCCTCGCGCAGCCGCTCGCTGTAGTTCAGCGCACCGGCGCGCAGCACCGGATCGCCGGAGGCGAAGACGTCGAGGAAGTGACAGAGCGTTCGCATCTGCGACAGACGATCGTCCGTCGTCGATGCGTCAAGCTCCGTCAGCATGGATCTGGCGCTCATCGTCCCTCACTTCAGGTAACATCACTGTCTAGACGAGCTGATGCACGACTAGATGCTATATCGCAATGGTCTTGCCACCTGTTTCCGAAGTATTAACGAACGATATACGGCACCAGTTGTTATGGCAGGCAAGCCGTTTCTCTGTCGCCGACGACTTCCCCCCCCGGTTTCGACGCGTCGCCATGATCCGGCACCCATTCTCAAGCGCGCGCGCACAACCTATAGATCGACCTCGGACGGTCAGCTGCCGTCGCTGGACAGGTGCGCGATGCTGCGGACGATCTGGGCGCTGCTCGAGGACAGCGTCAAAGGCTATATCGAGGACGACGCGGTCTCGCGTGGGGCGGCGATCGCCTACTACACGATCTTCTCGATCGCCCCGATGCTCGTCATCATCATCGCCATCGTCGGCCTGATCTACGGTCCGCAGGCGGCCCACGGCGCGATCAAGGGACAGCTGCAGGGCATGATGGGCCCGGACGGCGCCTATGCGATCCAGACCATGATCGCCTCTGCCAGCAACCGGCACAGCGGCATCGTGGCCACCCTGCTCGGCATCGGCACGCTGCTGATCACTGCCAGCGGCGTGTTCGGGGAGATGCAGATCGCCCTCAACGTGATCTGGAACGTCAGGGCGCGCGGCAAATCCTCCACCGTGTCGCGCCTGGTCCGGGCGCGGGCGATCAGCCTCGGGCTGGTCGCCGCGCTCGGCTTCATGCTGGTGATCTCGCTCGCCATCAGCACCGCCGTCGCCGCCCTCGGCTTCGCGCTGCAGCACCTGCTCCCAGGCATCGACCTGCTGATCCAGCTGCTCAACTTCCTGATCTCGTTCGCGATGATCACGGTCCTGTTCGCGGCGATCTACAAGGTGCTGCCGGACCAGTCGATCGAGTGGTACGACGTCTGGGTCGGCGCCCTGACCACCGCGCTGCTGTTCACGATCGGCAAGACCGCGATCGGGCTCTATATCGGCAGCAGCCAGGTCGCGTCCTCCTACGGCGCCGCGGGCGCCCTGATCATCGTGCTGCTGTGGATCTACTACTCCGCGCAGATCTTCCTGTTCGGCGCCGAGTTCACCAAGGCCTTCGCCAAGCGTCACGGCAGCCATTCCAAGGCCGGTGCGCGCACGGCTCCATGACCGTCGCACCCGCAGCAGGAGGAGCCGATGCCAGACCCGTTCGATCTCGACCGCTTCGTCGAGGCGCAGGCGCCGGTGCTCGCCCAGGTCCAGCAGGAGCTGGGTCAGGGCCGCAAGCGCAGCCACTGGATGTGGTTCGTCTTCCCGCAGCTGAGCGGCCTCGGCCACAGCGCGACCGCGCGCCGCTACGCCATCGCCTCCAGCCACGAGGCGCGGGCCTACCTGGCCCACCCGCTGTTGGGGCCGCGGCTGATCGCGTGCAGCGAGCTGGTCAACCGGATCGAGGGCCGCTCGGCGGAGCAGATCTTCGGCCAGCCGGACCACCTCAAGTTCCGCTCGTCGATGACCTTGTTCGCCGCCGTCGCGCCCGGCGCGGTGTTCCGCGAGGCCCTGGATCGCTACTTCGACGGGGTGCCTGACCCGGCCACCGCGGAGATGCTCTAGCAGGCTTGAGGCAAGGGGCTTTGCCGCTTGACCCCATCCAAGGCGAGCCTCTGAAAACCCAGACTTCAGAGAATGGGGTTTGGGGCCGCCGGCCCCAACGGGTCAAGGGCAGAGCCCTTGCCTTGCTTCCGCCGCCGCCTCCTCCTCCAGCAGCGCCCTCTTCGACAGCTTGCCGATGATCGTCTTGGGCAGCGCGTCGCGTATGACGATCTCGCTCGGCAGCTCGATCTTCGAGACGTGGTCGCCGAGAAACCGGCGAAGCTCTTCCGGCGTGGCCGCCTGCTCGGGCCGCAGGCTCACGAATGCCTTGGGTTTCTGGCCGCGATACGTGTCCGGCACGCCGATCACCACCGCTTCCGCCACCGCCGGATGGGCGTACAGCGCCTCTTCCACCACCCGTGGATAGACGTTGTAGCCGCCGCAGAGGATCAGGTCCTTGATCCGGTCGACCAGGAACAGGTAGCCGTCCCGATCGAGGTAGCCGACGTCGCCGGTGCGCAGATAGCCGTCGACGAGCATGTCCCGGGTGTCCTGCGGCCGGTTCCAGTAGCCCTTCATCACCTGCGGGCCGCGCACCCAGACCTCGCCGTGCTCGCCCTGCGGCATCACCCGGTGCGGCGGCTCCAGGGCGCGGATCGAGATCTCGGTATCGACCAGCGCCTGCCCGCAGGAACCGTCCCGCTCTCCCCCGGGCGGCGTCATGGTGACGACGGGCGAGGTCTCGCTCAGTCCGTAGCCCTCGCGCACCCTGCAGCCGGTCAGCCGCTCGAACTCGGCCCGGATCTCGGCCGGCAACGGGGCGCCGCCGGAGTTGCACAGGCGCAGCGACCGCAGGTGCGACGGCTTGAGCGCCTTGTGGCGCGCGATCGCGCCGAACAGCGTGGGCACGCCGGACATCACGGTCGCCCGCGTGCGCCGGATGGTCGCGACCAGCTGGCGGATCTCGAAGCGCGGCAGCAGGACCATGCGGCCGCCGATCTCCAGCGTCAGCATCATCACGCAGAGCATGGCGAAGACGTGGAACAGCGGCAGCACGCCGACGACGACGTGCGGTCCGCCCGACGCCGGATCCAGCGTCGAGCCCAGACCGATCCGGGTCTGCCTGATGTTGGCCAGCACGTTCGCGTGGGTCAGCATCGCCGCCTTCGGCACGCCGGTGGTGCCGCCGGTGTACTGCATGACCGCGACGTCGTCGCGGGAATCGACGCGCACCGGGCGAAGCGGGCCGGGGCAGGCGAGCAGCGCGCGGAAATCGACGAACAGGCCGCCTCGCAGGCCAGGGTCGATCTCGCGGCGACGCAGCGCGCGGAACAGGGTGCGCTTGAACCACGGCAAGCCGCCCGCGAAGTCGCAGGTGACGATCCGGCGCATCCCGGCCGCCCGCGCGGCGCCCACGCCCTTCGCGCTGATCGCGATCAGGTTCGGCAGCACCAGGATCTCGGCCCGGCAATCCTCCAGCAGCGCCGTCAGCTCCTTCTCGACGTAGAGCGGGTTGAGCGGGACGGCGATGCCCCCGGCGCGCAGGATCGCGAAGAACATGGCGACGGCGTAGAGCGTGTTCGGCAGGCAGATCGCGACCCGGGTGCCGCGGACCACCCCCTCGGCCTGCAGCCCGGCGGCGGCGCGTTCGACCACCCGGCCCAGCTCGGCGTAGGACGTCCTGCGGCCGAGGAAATCGATCACGGTCTGGTCCGCGTTGCGCGACACCGAGCGGGTGAAGAACTGCGCCAGACCGTCCGGCTCCGCGAGATCGTCGATCGCCCCAGCGTCGTCCATGTGCGTTTCCTGTTCCTGTCCGCCGCTGCCGCGACGGCCGCGGCCCGGCGTCAGTCCCGTCGACACCAGCCGGGCAGTGTGCCGCCGAGCTGTGCGGTGATCGCATCCGCCCTGCGACGCACCCGCTCGCCGAGCAGCGGGATGCGGTCGTCGGAGATCCGCGCCATCGGGCCGGAGACGGAGACCGCCGCCACCGCGGCCGCGTTCTCGTTGAAGATGACGGCGGCGATGCAGCGCAGGCCCACGGCGTTCTCCTCGTCGTCGATGGCGTAGCCGCGCTCGCGGGTCCGGACCAGGTTCTCGCGCAGCGTCGACGTCGTCGTGATCGTCTTGACCGTGACCCGCGGCAGGCCGCGGCGATGCAGAATGCGGGACAGCTCGCTGTCCGGCAGCGCCGAGAGCAGCGCCTTGCCGACGCTGGAGCAGTGCAGCGGCACCCGGGCCCCGGGACGGGCGAAGGCGCGCATCATCTGCCGGCACTCCACCTGGGACAGGTAGATCGCCTCGAACTGGTCCTCGACCGCCAGGTTCACGGTCTCCTCGCTCTCCTCCATCAGCGCGCGCATCTGCGGCCGTGCGCTGGCCACCAGGTTGCGCGTCTTGAGAAAGGCGTTGCCGGCGACGAACGCCTGCACGCCGACCGACCAGAGCCGCCGCTCGGCGTCGAAATGGACGTAGCGCTCCTGCTCCAGCGTCGTCAGCAGCCGGTGCGCCGTCGACGGCGACAGCCCGACCTGCTGCGCCACCTCGGTCAGCGTGATGCCCTCGTCGGCGGCCGCGAGCCGGTTCACGATGGTCAGCGCGCGCACCAGCGACTGCACCTGGTCCGACCGCTCGGCGGTGGCGCGAGGAATCGGTGCGCGCCGCTCCGGCACGCCGCCGGCTGGCTTGCCCGTCCGCGCGATCGCTGGTGTCCGCACGCCCGCCTCCCCACGTCGCCCATCAAGTTCAATGTTTCGCATTGCAGCAAATCGATTCCGCACGGTGCGGCATTGCTGTGGAAAGCCGCAACATACTGACAACGAGCGGTTATACAATCCGGGTTCCGCATCGTGGTAAATACGCTGCCGATGCTCGTCAAATCGCGCCGCGGGGCGGATGCTGCGTATCTGTCACGAGGCGGCGGGAGCGGATGATGGCCAAGATGAGAGCGATCGATGCGGCAGTGCGCGTGCTCGAGCGCGAGGGCGTCGACACCGCGTTCGGCGTGCCGGGTGCGGCGATCAACCCGCTCTACGCGGCACTGAAGCGGCGCGGCACGATCCGGCACATCCTGGCGCGCCATGTCGAGGGCGCCTCGCACATGGCGGACGGCTACAGCCGCGCCAGGGCGGGCAATGTCGGCGTTTGCATCGGCACCTCCGGCCCCGCCGGCACCGACATGATCACCGGCCTCTACACGGCACTCGCGGATTCCGTGCCGATCCTGTGCATCACCGGCCAGGCGCCGCGCGCCCGGCTGTACAAGGAGGACTTCCAGGCGGTCGATATCGAGAGCATCGCCAAATCCGTGACCAAGTGGTCGGTCTGCGTGCGCGAGCCGGCGCTGGTGCCGATGGTGTTCCAGCAGGCCTTCCACGTCATGCGCTCCGGCCGGCCCGGCCCGGTGCTGATCGACCTGCCGGTCGACGTGCAGATGGCCGAGATCGAGTTCGACGACGAGACCTACGAGAGCCTGCCGCTCTACAAGCCGGCGGCGAGCCGCGCGCAGGCGGCACGCGCGCTGTCGATGCTCAACGAAGCCGAGCGCCCGCTGATCGTGGCCGGCGGCGGCATCATCAACGCCGACTGCGCCGACCTGCTGGTCGCGTTCGCCGAGCTCACCGGCGTGCCGGTGATCCCGACCCTGATGGGCTGGGGCACGATCCCCGACGACCACCCGCTGATGGCGGGCATGGTCGGGCTGCAGACCAGCCATCGCTACGGCAACGCGAGCTTCCTCGAGTCCGACTTCGTGCTCGGCATTGGCAACCGCTGGGCCAACCGCCATACCGGCTCGATCGAGACCTACACGCGCGGCCGCCGGTTCGTGCATGTCGATATCGAGCCGACGCAGATCGGCCGCGTGTTCGGCCCGGATTTCGGCATCGTCTCCGATGCGCGCGCGGCACTCGCGATGTTCATCGGGGTCGCCCGCGAGATGCAGGCGGCCGGCACGCTGCGCGACCGTGCCGAATGGGCCGCCGCCTGCGAGCATCGCAAGCACCACATGCTGCGCCGCAGCCATTACGACGCGGTACCGCTGAAGCCGCAGCGCGTCTACCAGGAGATGAACGAGGTTCTGGGCCGCGACACCTGCTACGTCACCACCATCGGCCTGTCGCAGATCGCCGGCGCGCAGTTCCTGCACGTCTACGAGCCGCGCAACTGGATCAATTGCGGCCAGGCCGGGCCGCTGGGCTGGACGCTGCCCGCCGCACTCGGCGTGCGCGCCGCCGACCCGCACCGCAAGATCGTCGCATTGTCGGGCGACTATGATTTCCAGTTCATGATCGAGGAGCTCGCGGTGGGCGCGCAGCACAAGCTGCCCTACCTGCACGTGGTGGTGAACAACTCCTATCTCGGCCTGATCCGGCAGTCGCAGCGCGGCTTCGAGATGGATTTCGAGGTCAGCCTCGCCTTCGACAACATCAACGCGGAGCCCGACGGCGACGCGATCCCGGGCTACGGCGTCGACCATGTCGCGGTGGCCGAAGGGCTCGGCTGCAAGGCGATCCGGGTCAAGAGCCCCAACGAGTTCAAGACCGCGTTCGCCCAAGCCGAGGCGCTGATGCAGGAGCACCAGGTGCCGGTGGTGCTGGAGTTCATCCTGGAGCGGGTCACCAACATCGCGATGGGCACCGAGGTCGACGGCGTCAACGAGTTCGAGGAGATCCTCTGCCTCGACCCGAACCTCTCGATCCGGCGCAGCCAGGACATGGGGGTTCCGGCGAAGCTGCCGGAGCCGGCCGGCACGCGCTGACCGCGCCCCGCCCCGCCACCGCAACGGAGGGCCAGATGCCCCGCTTCGCCGCCAACCTCACGATGATGTTCACCGAGACGGCGTTCCTGCAGCGCTTCGCCGCCGCGTCGGAAGCCGGCTTCGAGGCCGTCGAGTTCCTGTTTCCCTACGCGTTCGAGGCGTCGCGTATCGCGGGCGAGCTGGCCGCGCACCGGCTGCAGCTGGTGCTGCACAACCTTCCCGCCGGGGACTGGGACGGCGGCGAGCGCGGCATCGCCTGCCATCCGTCTCGGGTAGGCGAGTTCCGCTCCGGAGTGGCGCGCGCAATCGAGTATGCGACGGCGCTGCGCTGCCCGCGGGTGAACTGCCTCGCCGGCATCGCACCGCCCGGCGAGAGCCTGGAGCTGGTGCTGAGCACGCTGGTCGAGAACCTGCGCTACGCGGCCGGCGAGCTGCAGCGCGCCGGCATCGAGCTGCTGCTGGAGCCGGTCAACACGCGCGACGTGCCCGGCTTCTTCGTCAGCCGCACCGATCAGGCGCTGGCGGTGCTCGATCTGGTGGGGTCGGACAACCTCAGGCTGCAGTTCGACATCTACCACGCCCAGGTGATGGAGGGCGACCTCGCCCGCAGCATCGAGGCCGGGCTGGAACGCATCGGCCACCTGCAGGTCGCCGATAATCCGGGCCGGCACGAACCCGGAACCGGCGAGATCAACTATCCCTACCTGTTCGCCCGCCTCGACGCGCTCGGCTACGCGGGCTGGATCGGCTGCGAGTACAAGCCGGCCGCCGCGACCGAGGCCGGGCTGGGCTGGCTCTCGCCGCACCTGCCGGCCGGCGCCATTCCGCTGTCACACGCATCGTGAAACTCGGAGGCGGCACATGAGCAAGATCGGTTTCATCGGCCTGGGCATCATGGGCCGGCCCATGGCCTCGCACCTGATCGCGGGCGGCCACACCCTGTTCGTGCTGAGCCGGTCGCACGCGGTGCAGGCGCTGCGCGAGCGGGGCGCGCAATCCTGCGAGACGCCGGCGGAGCTCGCGCGACGCGCCGAGATCGTGATCACCATGGTGCCCGACACGCCGCAGGTCGAGGCGGTGCTGTTCGGCGAGGAGGGCGTGGCGTCGGGCTTGTCGGCCGGCAAGATCGTCGTCGACATGAGCTCGATCGCGCCGCTCGGGACCAAGCAGATCGCCGCGCGCATCAACGCGCTCGGCTGCGACTATCTCGACGCGCCGGTGTCGGGCGGCGAGGTCGGCGCCGAGGCGGCCAGCCTGACCATCATGGTCGGCGGACCGGCGCGCGCCTTCGACGCGGTGAAGCCGCTGTTCGAGCTGATGGGTAAGAACGTCACCCTGGTCGGCGGCAACGGCGACGGCCAGACCACCAAGGTCGCCAACCAGATCATCGTGGCGCTGACCATCGAGGCGGTGGGCGAGGCGCTCCTGTTCGCCTCCAAGGCCGGCGCCGACCCGGCGCGGGTGCGGCAGGCGCTGATGGGCGGGTTCGCCGCCTCGCGCGTCCTGGAGGTGCATGGCGAGCGCATGGTCTCGCGCAACTTCGTGCCCGGCTTCCGCATCGAGCTGCACCAGAAGGACCTGAACCTCGCACTCTCCGGCGCCCGCGCGCTCGGCGTCAGCCTGCCGAACACGGCGAGCTGCCAGCAGCTGTTCAGCGCCGCCGCCGCGGCCGGCGGCGCCGGCTGGGACCATTCGGCGATGGTGCGGGTGCTGGAGAAGCTGGCCTGCCACGAGATCGGCGACGCCGGCGGCGCGGCCTAGGCGATGTCGGAGCGCGACCTGCTGCTGGGCATGTTCCGCGACGCGGTCGCCGCCGCAGCACCCGAGCGTTGCCTGGCCGCGCACCTGCCGTCGCCGCCCGAGGGCCGCACGGTGGTGGTGGGTGCCGGCAAGGCGGCCGCCGCGATGGCGCAGGTGGTCGAGCGGCACTGGCCGGCGGACCGCGCGTTGTCCGGGCTCGTGGTGACCCGCTACGAACATGGCGTGGGCGCGCTCGACCGCATCGAGGTGGTGGAGGCGAGCCATCCGGTGCCGGACGCCGCCGGCCACGCCGCCGCAGGCCGCATGCTGGAGCTGGTGGCCGGCCTGGGTCCGCACGACCTGGTGCTGTGCCTGATCTCGGGCGGCGGGTCGTCGCTGCTGGCGCTGCCGGCACCGGGCCTGGAGCTCGCCGACAAGCAGGCGGTCAACCGCGCGCTGCTGCGCAGCGGTGCCGGCATCCACGAGATCAACTGCGTGCGCAAGCACCTGTCGGCGATCAAGGGCGGCCGGCTGGCCCTGGCGGCGGCGCCGGCGCGCCTGGTCACGCTGCTGATCTCCGACGTCCCTGGCGACGACGTCTCGGTGATCGCGTCCGGCCCGACGGTGCCGGATCGCACCACGCTCGCCGACGCCCGCGCGGTGCTGGCGCGCTGGCGCATCGAGCCGTCCGCCGCGGTGCTGGCGCGGCTGCGCGATCCGGCGGCGGAGACGCCCAAGCCCGGCGATGCCGCGTTCGCGCGGGCGGAGACCGCGATCGTGGCGAGCCCGCAGGCCTCGCTGGAGGCGGCGGCGGCGCTGGCGCGCGCGGCGGGGGTGACGCCGGTGATCCTGGGGGATGCGATCGAGGGCGAGGCGGCCGAGGTCGCCCGCGTGATGGCCGGCATCGCCCGGCAATGCGCGCTGCACGGCCAGCCGGCGGCGGCGCCGTGCGTGCTGATCTCCGGCGGCGAGACCAGCGTCACGGTGCGCGGCGGCGGCCGCGGCGGCCGCAACGCCGAGTTCCTGCTCGGGCTCGCGGTGGCGCTGGACGGGCATCGCGGCATCCATGCGATCGCCTGCGACACGGACGGCATCGACGGCACCGAGGATAATGCGGGCGCCCTGCTCTTCCCCGACAGCCTGGCGCGTGCCGCCTCGCTCGGTGTGCTGGCCCGTGACCGGCTCGCCGACAATGACGGCTACGGCTTCTTCTCGTCGCTCGACGATCTGGTCGTGACCGGACCCACCCGCACCAACGTGAACGATTTCCGTGCGATCCTGATCAGCGCCTGAACCATCGCCATCGGCGGCCAACGCCGGGCAGAGGAGGAACATCATGCTGCATATGCCGATACCCGACGAGGACGTGATGTCGCGGCGCGCCGAGATCGTCGCAGCCCTCAGGCGCATCGTGCCCGGCGAGGGGGTGATCGACGCCGAGGAGGAGCGTCGCGTCTACGAGAGCGACGGCCTCAGCGCCTACCGCACCCTGCCGCTGGTGGTGGTGCTGCCCGAGACTACCGAGCAGGTCGCCCGCATCCTGCGCTACTGCAGCGGCGCCGGCGTCAAGGTGGTGCCGCGCGGCGCCGGCACCTCGCTGTCCGGCGGCGCGCTGCCGCTGGAGGACGGGGTGCTGCTCGGCCTGGGCAAGTTCCGCCGCATCCTGGAGGTCGACATCGCCAACCGCTGCGTGGTGGTCCAGCCGGGGGTGACCAATCTCGGCATCACCCACGCCGTGCAGGATCGCGGCTTCTACTATGCGCCGGACCCGTCGAGCCAGATCGCCTGCACCATCGGCGGCAACGTCGCCGAGAACTCGGGCGGCGTGCACTGCCTGAAATACGGGCTGACCACCAACAACGTCATCGGCATCGAGATGGTGACGATGGACGGCGAGGTGGTCCGCCTCGGCGGCAAGCATCTCGACAGCGCCGGCTACGACCTGCTCGGCGTGATGGTCGGCTCCGAGGGCCTGCTCGGCGTGGTGACCGAGGTGACGGTGCGCATTCTGCCCAAGCCGCCCGGCGCGCGGGCGCTGCTGCTCGGCTTCCCCTCGATCGCCGGCGCCAGCGAGGCGGTGGCCGCGGTGATCGGCGCGGGCATCATCCCGGGCGGGATGGAGATGATGGACCGGCTGGCGGTGGAGGCCGCGGAGGCGTTCGCCCATGCCGGCTACCCGCTCGACGCAGAGGCGCTGCTGATCGTGGAGCTGGATGGTTGCGAGGCGGAGCTGGACCATCTGATCGCCGCGGTGGAGGCGATCGCAGCCAGGCATGGCGCCACCACCTGCCGGGTCAGCCGCAGCGAGGAGGAGCGTCTGCTGTTCTGGGCCGGACGCAAGGCCGCCTTCCCGGCGGTCGGCCGGCTGTCGCCCGACTACTACTGCATGGACGGCACCATCCCGCGCCGCCGCCTCGGCGACGTGCTCGCGCGCATGAAGCAGATGGAGGGCGAGTACGGCCTGCGCGTCGCCAACGTGTTCCATGCCGGAGACGGCAACCTGCACCCGCTGATCCTGTACGACGCCAACCGCGACGGCGAGCTGGAGCGTGCCGAGGCGTTCGGCAACGACATCCTGCGGCTGTGCGTCGAGGTCGGCGGCGTGCTGACCGGCGAGCACGGCGTCGGCGTCGAGAAGCGCGACCTGATGGGCACGATGTTCGATGCGGCCGACCTGGACCAGCAGATGCGGCTCAAATGCGCCTTCGATCCGGCCAGCCTGCTCAATCCCGGCAAGGTGTTCCCGCAGCTCTGCCGCTGCGCCGAGCTGGGCCGCGTGCACGTCCATGCCGGCCACACCCGCTTCCCCGAACTGCCCCGGTTCTAGCAACCCCCCTCGTCAGGAGTGCCCGGCATGACCGTGTTCCGGCCATCCGACGCCGTCGAGGTGCAGCAGGTCGTGGCCTGGGCCGCCGCCGCCTCGCAACCGCTGGAGATCGTCGGCGGCGGCAGCAAGCGCAGGCTCGGCCGCCCCGAGCGTCCCGAGCACGCGCTGGAGCTCGGCGCGCTGCGCGGCATCGTGGATTACGATCCAGCCGAGCTGGTGCTCACCGCGCGCGCCGCCACCCCGCTCTCGGAGGTGGAACGGCAGCTGGCGGCGCACCGGCAGATGCTGGCCTTCGAGCCGCCGGACTGGCGCGGGCTTCTGGAGAGCGGGCTTCTGGGGAGCGGGCTGCTGGGCAGCGATGCCGAGCCGACCGCCGAGCCTAGCTTGGGCGGCGTGATCGCCTGCAACCTGTCCGGTCCGCGCCGGGTGCGCGCCGGTGCGGCGCGGGACCACCTGCTGGGCTTCTCGGCGGTGAATGGCTGGGGCGAGGCGTGGAAGGCCGGCGGCCGCGTCGTCAAGAACGTCACCGGCTACGACATGTGCAAGCTGCAGGCCGGCGCCTTCGGCACGCTGTCGGTGCTCACCGAGCTGTCGCTGCGCGTGCTGCCGCGGCCCGAGACCAGCTGCAGCGTGCTTCTGGCGGGCCTCGACGACCACGCCGGGCTCGAGGCCCTGGTGCGTGCGCTGAACTCCGAGCACGAGGTCTCCTCGGCCGCCCACCTGCCGGCGACGGTCGCGGCCCGCTCCGCGGTGGCGGAGGTCGCGGGCGCCGGCGCCGCCGTGACGGTGCTGCGGCTCGAGGGACCGCGACCCTCGATCGAATACCGCGCGGCGGCGCTGGAGCGCGGGCTCGGGCAGGCACGCCGCCTGCCGGCGGCCGCCAGCGATGCGCTGTGGGCCGAGATCGGTGCCGCGCGGACGCTGCTCGGCCAGGCCGACGGCATCCTGTGGCGGGTGTGCCCGACGCCCTCGGCCGCCGCGCGTCTGCTGCACCGGCTGCGCGAGGCGCTGCCGGGCACGGAGGCGTTCTACGACTGGGGCGGCGGCCTGCTCTGGCTCGGCCTCGACGCCGACGCGGGCGGCGCGGACGGCGGCGCGGCGCGGATCCGTGCCGCCCTGCGCGAGACCGGCGGGCACGCGACCCTGGTGCGCGCGCCGGACGCGATACGGCGGGCGGTCGCCGTCTTCGAGCCCGCTATGGACGCGCTGGACGCCCTCGCGCGCCGGGTGAAGGGCAGCTTCGATCCCAAGGGCGTCCTCAACCCAGGCCGCATACAGCGGGGAGTGTAGCATCGTGCAGACCCGATTCAGCCCGACCCAGCTCGCCGATCCCGACACCGCGGAATCCGCCAAGATCCTGCGCACCTGCGTGCATTGCGGTTTCTGCACCGCGACCTGCCCGACCTACGCGCTGCTCGGCGACGAGCTCGATAGCCCGCGCGGCCGCATCTACCTGATCAAGGACATGCTGGAGAACGACCGCCCGGCCACCGAGAAGGTGGTCAAGCACGTCGATCGCTGCCTGTCGTGCCTGAGCTGCATGACCACCTGCCCGTCGGGCGTGAACTACATGCACCTGATCGACCATGCCCGGCACCACATCGAGAAGACCTACGTGCGTCCGTGGCCGGATCGCGCCATGCGCCGGCTGCTCGGCCTCGTGCTGCCCCGGCCGCTGCTGTTCCGGGCGGCGTTGGAGATGTCCCGGCTCGGCCGGCCGTTCGTCCTGCTGGCACCCCGCCTGATCCCCCGGCAGCTGCGCGCGCTGCTGGCGCTGGCGCCGGCGCGGGTGCCGCGACGCTCCCCGGTCGACCGGCCGCAGGTGTTCCCGGCACTCGGCACCCGGGTCAGGCGCGTGGCGATCCTCAACGGCTGCGCCCAGCGCGTGCTCGCGCCGCAGATCAACGAGGCGACCATCCGGCTGCTGACCCGGCACGGCTGCGAGGTGGTCGTGGCGCGCGGCGCGGGCTGCTGCGGCGCGCTGACGCATCACCTCGGCCATGAAGGCAACGATGCCGCGCGCGCCAACATCCTGGCCTGGGACCGGGAGATCCGTGCCGGCGGCCTCGATGCGATCGTGATCAACGCGTCCGGCTGCGGCACCACGGTGAAGGATTACGGCTTCATGTTCCGCGACGATCCGGTGCTCGCCGCACCGGCGCGCGCCGTCTCGGCACTGGCGCGCGACATCACCGAGCTGATGAGCGAGCTGGGGCTGCGCAGGCCGGTGGTCGCGACCGGCCAGCGCGTCGCCTATCACAGCGCCTGCTCGCTGCAGCACGGCCAGCAGGTCCGCGCGGAGCCGAAACAGCTGCTCGCCGCAGCCGGCTTCGAGGTGGTCGAGGTGCCCGAGGGTCATCTCTGCTGCGGCTCCGCCGGCACCTACAACCTGCTGCAGCCGGAGATCGCGGGGCAGCTGCGCGACCGCAAGGTGGCCAACATCGAGCGCACCTCCCCTGATCTGGTCGCCGCCGGCAACATCGGCTGCATCACCCAGATCGCCTCGGGCAGCAAGCTGCCGGTGATCCATACGGTGGAGCTGCTCGACTGGGCCACCGGCGGCCCCAGGCCGGAGCTGATGCCGCACTGAGCCGACCGCCGCGGCGGGGTTACTGATCAACAAGAAAAGAGAAACAAGAAACGACGAGCAGGGGAGACACCGATGTTCAGGCAACTCTTGACCCCGGTGGGCGACAGCCTCGCGCTGTCGTTCCTGGTCGCGGTCCTGCCGATCGCGCTGGTGCTGGTGATGCTGGGCGTGCTGCGACGACCTGCGTGGCAGGCCTCGCTGGGCGGCCTGCTGCTCGCGTTGGCCATCGCCGTGCTGATCTGGCGCCTGCCGGTCCGACTGGCGCTCGACGCGATCGCCGCCGGCGTCGCCTTCGCGCTGTGGCCGGTAATGTGGATCGTGTTCAACGCGCTGCTGCTCTACAACATCGCCGTCCTCTCGGGCCGGTTCGACGCCTTCCGCGACTGGGTGCTGGAGCACCTCCCCAACGACCGACGCGTGGTGCTGGTGGTGATCGGCTTCTGCTTCGGCTGCCTGCTGGAGGGCATCTCCGGATTCGGCACGCCGGTCGCCATCACCAGCGCGCTGCTGATCCTGGTCGGGTTTCCGCCGGTCGAGGCGCTCACCTTCACCCTGATCTTCAACACCGCACCGGTCGCGTTCGGAGCCCTCGGCGCGCCGGTCACCGTGCTCGGCCAGGTCACCGGCCTGCCGGCGGTCACGCTGGGGGCGATGATCGGGCGGCAGCTGCCGTTCCTGGCGATGCTGTTGCCGTTCTACGTGATGGCGATCTATGGCGGGCTGCGCTCGGTGCGCGCACTCTGGCCGGTGCTGCTGGTCGCCGGCGGCAGCTTCGCCGCGGCCCAGTTCGTCGCCTCGAACTTCCTCGACTACGCCCTGACCGACGTGCTGTCCTCGCTCACCGCGCTGCTGCTCACCCTGCTGTTCCTGCGCGTCTGGACGCCGCGCCCGGATGCCGCCTTCGCCATCCCGGCCTCGGTGGTGCGTCCGTCCGCGCGGCTGGTGGGCGCGCGCGCGATGGGTGCGGACGTGGTGCAGGAACCGATGCCGGCGGTCGTGCCGGGCTGGCAGGGCTGGATCCCCTGGGTGGTGGTCTCGGCGGTGGTGATCGCCTGGACCCACCTGAAGGTCTCCGCCTTCGGCCAGCGCCTGATCCCGTGGCCGGGGCTGCACAACCAGGTGTTCATCAGCCTCTACGGCAAGCCGTACGCCGCGACCTGGGCATTCCAGCCGCTCGCGTCCGGCACCGCGATCCTGCTCTCGGCGATCATAACGGCTGGCCTGGTGGGGGTGGGGCCCGGCCGGTTCGCCCAGGCGATCGCGATCACCTGGCGGCAGAGCCGGATCGCGATCCTGACGGTCGCACTGATCATCGGGCTGGCCTACCTGATGAACTACTCCGGACTGAACTACACGCTCGGGCTGGGCGTTGCCTCGGTCGGCATCGTCTTCCCGCTGGTTTCGGCCTTCCTCGGCTGGGTCGCGGTGTTCCTGTCCGGCAGCGACACCTCGGGCAACGCGCTGTTCGGCAACCTCCAGGTGGTGGCGGCGCACCAGCTCGGCCTCAACCCGGTGCTGATCGCGGCCACCAACTCCTCCGGCGGCGTGATGGGCAAGATGATCTCGCCGCAGAACATCGCCACCGGCGTCTCGGTCACCAGGCTCAAGGGCCAGGAGGGCGTCGTGTTCGCCCGCACCTTCAAGCACAGCGTCGCGCTGACCCTCATGCTGGGCCTGCTCGTGCTGCTCGAGCAGTACGTCGTGCCCTGGATCATCCCCTAGCACGTCGCCCTGCGAAGCCGGCCGGTGGCGACCGGGGCCCTGCGCTGGAGCCGCCGCGGCCTGAGGCACACGATCCGGCTAAGGGCCGGCGGTTCTGCTCTTCGTCGCGCCGACGCCCAGCCGTTCCTGGACGCCCCAGGATCGCGTGCCGCGCAGGAACGCCAGCCATCCGAGTGCGGCGCCGGAGTGCCGCAGCAGCTGGAAGCTGAACGGCTCCAGCAACGCCGCCAGGATCGCCGGGAGCAGGCGCGTGCCCGAAGCTGCGCCGATCCAGCGCCGGTAGACCCGCAGCGACCAGAGGTGGAAGCCGAGATCGAGGACGATCTTGACCCCGATCGCCTCGCCGATCAGCCGCACGATGCCGATCCGGCCGGCGGCGAGATAGCCGAACAGCAGCAACACCCCGGTCAGGCCGTACAGCGGCTGCAGCGTGTCGATCGCCTTGACCGGGAGCATGGCGGTGCCGAGCCGGCCGTAGCGCGGGTTGCCGACCATGTGCCGATACCAGAGCTGCGTCTGCAGGAAGCCGCCGAACCAGCGGCGCCGCTGCCGCAGGAACGAGCCGGCGGTGCTCGGAGCGTCGGTGCGCGCGCGAGCGCTGCCGACGACGCCGGTCTGCCACACCTCGCCGCGTCGTCCGGCATGATCGCGCAGCCGATGAGTCAGCTCGTAATCCTCCACCAGGCAGTCCGGATCGAAGCCGCCCACGGCGAGCAGCGCGCGGCGCCGGTAGCAGGCGAACGCGCCGGAGATCAGCAGCAGCCCGCCCACCCGCATCCAGGCGTAGCGCGAGAGGAAGTTGCGGACGTACTCGTAGGTCTGGAACCATTGCAGCAGCCGGCCCTGCGACGAAGGTCCGCATACCGGGGTCAGCACCCCCGTCGCCGCCACCAGCGCCGGGTCGGCAGCGAAGGCGTCGCGCATCGCCCGCAGCGCCTCCGGCTCGAGCAGCGTGTCGGCATCGACCGTGAGCACCAGCTCGGTGTCGGACAGGGCGCAGGCGACGTTTAGGGCCCGCGCCTTGCCACCGTGCGGCAGGCGCAACCAGCGCAATGCCGGATAGGCGACACTCGGCTCGCTCAGGGCGCCCGGTGAGGACACCAGTCCGTAGCGGTCCTGCAGCAGGCTCGCCGTCGCATCGGACGAGCCGTCATCGGCGATCACGATCGTCTGCGCAGGGTGGCTCTGGGCGAGCAGGGCCGCGAGCGTGACCGGCAGGCTCGCCGCCTCGTTATGCGCGGCCACGATGATGGTGGCCGGCGGCAACCCGCTGTCCGGCATGGCGGCCGCGGCCGGACGCAGCAGGGTCAGCGTCTGCCAGAACACGAAGGCGAGCAGCATGGTGTCGTAGGCGATGTAGGCGAGGCCCGCGGACCAGGCGAACAATCCGCCGCCGCGGGCGCGCGCGACCAGCAGCACCCAGAGCAGCAATGCCGCGCCGTGGATGAGGCTGCTGCGCAGCGGTGTCGGCGGCGCGCTGAAGCGCGGCGAGGTGACCTGCCTCACCCGCGCCAGCTCCTGCTCGATCAACGCAGCGTCCATGAGTTCCTCGTGGCACTTTGCACGGCCCGGCCGCTCAGGCATCGTCCGGCTCGCGGCGGTGCGTGGCCGCCAGGGGAGTGGCGGGTGCCATGGACGTTGTCAATCGATACACCCGGACCGCCATGCTGCTGCACTGGCTGGTCGCCGTCCTGATCATCGGCAACGTCGTCCTGGTCTGGGTGATCGGCTGGTTTCCCGACGCGCTGGTGCGACCGGCGATCGACACCCACAAGTCGATCGGCATCACCGTGCTCGGGCTGGTGCTGCTGCGTGTGCTGTGGCGGCTGTCGCACCGGCCGCCTCCGCTGCCGCGCTCCTACCCGAGGATAGAGCGGATCGGCGCCCGGGCGGCCCACCTCCTGTTCTACCTGCTGATCCTCGGCCTGCCGATCTCGGGGTGGATCCACGACTCCGCCTTTAAGGATGCGGCCGCCCACCCGCTGCGCCTGTTCGGCCTGGTGCCATGGCCGCGCATCGCCCCGATCATGGCCCTGGACCCGATCACCAAGGCGCACGTGCACACGGTCTGGTATCAGGTGCACAGCTACCTCGCCTACGTGCTGTATGGGCTGCTCGCCCTGCACGTGCTCGGCGCGCTGAAGCATCAGTTCGTGGAAGGGCATGCGGAGTTCGCGCGCATCCTGCCGCTGCGGCCCGGCCCGGAGCAGGGCGGTCCGGATCGGGCCGACATCGCACCCGGTATCGGCCGGAGCGGCCGCTGACCGCATCCGCCTCCGCCATCATGTTCGCTCAGCAGCGTGCTCGGCGTGCGAGAGGCGAGACCGGAATGCTCGCCGAGGCGTCGCGCTTGGCGACGAACACGCACATCTTCCTCACCGGCGTTCGCCGAGGCGCCCGGCCGGCAGGTTGGCATGCCCGGGAAGTTCCTGACGTTCGAAGAAGCCGGCGCCCATCTCGGCGGCCTCGCGATCCAGGCCACGGCGCCGCCTGCAGCGAGAGAACTTTCGAAGGGAGCCGAGAGAGATCGGCCTCGTCTCGGATATCGGCCGGCAGCACTGCTGTGCCGGACAGCTGTGCCGGACTGTGTAGAACGACCGGCTCGTTCGGCTCCGCGTCTTCCGCGACCTGAGCTGACCGCGCCGGTCGCCTGCCGCTGTGCCGTCAGGAGAGCCGGTCGCCCTCGATCAGGATGCGCTCGTACAGGGCGTAGGCGGTCTTCACCCGCTCGTAGAATTCTTCCTCCTCGGCATCGTGGAGCGCGTCATCGACCAGGCGGGACATGATCACGCCGATCCTCGACAGCTCCATGCGCTCGAGCGTCCACACTGCCTCGCGCAGCATGCACAAACTCTTCTCCCGCCGCCGGGGAAAGGGGATGACGTTGAGACCGCTGTAAGCCGACATGCTGCACTTCCTCTCTCAGTGCATCATCGCCGATACTCGTTGAAAGCTGGTTAAGGCCAACCGGATCGGCGAAGGCCGGGCAATCTGCTCCCTGGCCCGGGGGCGGAGCCGTGGAAGCGGAGCCTGCGTGCGGCTCGATATCGGCCGCGTCGAGCGGCCGATCGACCCTTGTCGCGCGGCGACGCGCAGGAACTACGTGGCGTGCGGCCTGTTGCCTGGGAATGCCGCTCGCGGACGCCTTCGCGAGCCGCTCCGGACGGTGTGGCGCGCGGGACTCGTACGGTCGCCGCGGTCGGGAAGGCGCGGCCCGGGGACAGACGCTTCGATGAGGAGACGCGATGCGCTCGGCCTGTTCGCCGCCAGCCTCTTGACCGGATGCGCGGCCGGCACGCGGGCCGCGGCGGCATTGCGGCGCGGCGCGCTGGCGCAATGGTGCCTCGCCTCCCAGGGGACGATCACCGACGCGTCCGGCGGCGTATCGGTCTGGCGCGACCTCAGCGGCCAGGACAACCATCTCACGCAGGCGGAGCCGCAGAGCCGGCCCACCATCGCGTCGTCGGCGATCAACGGCGAGCCCGCGCTCTCGTTCGATGGCGTCGGCCAGTTCCTCGACAACCCCTATCTCGGCGAGCCGCGCTGCGAGATCCTCGTGGCCCGGCTGCGCCCCCATGTGTCCGGCATGCCCGTGTTCCACGACCTGATCGGCGCCGACGGCCCCGCCGGCGTGCAGCTCGGCGCCTACTACTTCCAGGCGATGGTCGCGTCGAGCGAGTTCGACCGGCGTCTGGCCTATGTCCGGCCGACGACGGAGGAGGTCGTGAGCCCTCCCGATCAGACCGATTTCGCGGTGCGTGCGCAGAGCCAGCCGGTGATCGGCGCGTGGGGCATCTTCGCCGTGCGCAACGACGGCGACACGGTGCGGCTGTACAAGTCCGGCCTGCGATGCGGGCAGCCGGTGGCGCTCGGCGGCGTCGCCTCGCGGCCGATCCTGCGCGCGACCGTCGGGTGCGGTTTCTACGCGAACCGGCTCACCGATTTCGCGCCGGTCGACATCGCCGAGAAGATCAGCTTCAGCGCCGACCTGTCGGACGCCGACTTCCTCGACGTCATCGATGATCTGCGCCGGCGCTACGATCTCGGTCTGTCCGCCGCCAGCGGCGACTTCATCTGGCCGGTGTTCCAGGCGGACGGCCGCGACGAGCGCGGCCTCAACGACAATCTCGTGCTGTTGCAGGGCGACGGCGAGACCTTCCGCTATCGCCCGTCGCACTACCTGCCGGCGCGCGGCGTGTGCGTGCGCGACCCCAGCATGGCGGCCTGGAACGGCGTGTCGCTGCTGGCCCACACGCTCTGGGCCGGCCGCGCCTCGCCCGCCGGCTTCGCGCTCGCGGTCAGCCGGGACGGCCTGGGCAGCTTCTCTCATCTGGCGACGGTGCGCGTCGGCGAGGCGGTGTCGGACGCGCCCGACGGCCGATGCTGGGCGCCGGAGTTCGTCCGCAACCGAGACAACTCGACCTACCTGCTCGACGGCCGCCCCGTGGTGCTGTGCAATGTCTCCGCCAGCATGCCGTCGTCGGACAACGCGGTCGCCGGCATGCAGTACTACCTGTTCACGCCATCGGGCGACGATCTGGCCGCGCCCTGGACCCTGCTCGGCCGGCTGCCTGACCTGCCAGTCAACATCATCGACGGGTTCCTGCTGTTCGATCCGGTCGAGCGCGCCTGGTTGGTGTCGGTGACGCCGTGCAACCCGCCGCAGCGGCTGCGGCTCTACCGGGCCGACAGCATGCTCGGCAGCTACCTGCCGCTCGGCGATGGCGATCCGCTGGGCGCCGACGCCTGCTACGAGGGAACCTCCATCCTGCGTCTCGGCGATGGCCGCGAGCGCTACTTCCTCGACGCGCGCGGCGCCGGCTACTTCATCTCCGACAACCCCGACGGGCTGCGGTCCGGCCGCTGGGCCGCGCCTCGCCCGGTGACGACGCCGTTCACGCCGCAGCACGGCACGCCGCTGCCCACGCCGAGGGGCATTCGTACGGTATGAGCCGGTCGCGGACGCCGGCCGGTAGAGTGGTAGCGACGGGTCGGGTCGGCCCGTCGCCTGCGCGGAAAGCTCTGGTCGTCCGCCGGCAGCCCTGCGAGGGTGTCGCCGCAGGCGGCCGCGTCGTCTTGCCGCCTGAACGGAGACCGGAGCATGACCTCCCCCGCCATCGTCACCGTGACGCTCAATCCCGCGATCGACCAGACCGTATATCTGAAGGAGCTGATCCCCGGCACCGTGCATCGCGCCCTGCATGCCGAGCAGCAGGCCGGCGGCAAGGGCGTCAACGTCGCGGGCTGCCTCTCCGACTGGCGCCGGTCCGACGAACCGCCGATCATCGCGACCGGATTCCTCGGCCGGATCAACGCGCCGACCTTCCAGTCCTTCTTCGACAGCAAGGGGATCATCGACCGCTTCGTCCGCCTGCCCGGCCAGACCCGCCGCAACATCAAGCTGCTGGACGAGACGACGGCCGACACCACCGACATCAACCTGCCCGGCCTGATACCGCAGCCGGCGCATCTCGATGAACTCCGGGCATTGCTGGATGCGCAGACGCAGCCGGGCAGCACCGTCGTGCTGTCCGGAAGCCTGCCGCCTGGGGTGCCGGATGCCACCTACAGGGTACTCGTCGGGCTGCTCAATAGGCGCGGCGCGCGCGTGGTGCTGGATACCAGCGGCCTGCCGTTCCGCGAGGCCCTCGCGGCCCCGGCGGAGGCGCTGCCGTGGGCGATCAAGCCGAACCAGCAGGAGCTCGAGGAGTGGGCGGGCAAGCCGTTCGCCGACCTGGCGGAGATGGTGCAGGCGGCGCTGACGCTGTGTCGGCGCGGCATCGGGCTGGTGATCGTCTCGCAGGGAGCGGAGGGCGCCTTGTTCGTCAGCGAGCGAAGCGTGCTGCGCGGCCGTCCGCCGTTGCTGAAGATGACCAGCACCGTCGGCGCGGGCGACGCCCTGGTGGCGGGGGCGGTCGCGGCGATGCGGGAGAAGGCGGATCCGGCGCGGCTGGTTCGGCTCTCGCTCGCCTTCGCGGCCGCCAAGCTGGTGCAGCGTGGCCCCAACCTGCCCAACCGCGACGCCGTGCTGGCGCAGGTCGAGAGCATGTCCGTCGAGTGGCTGAAGGCCGACGGCGCCAAGCCGTAGCGGGTCCGGCGCCGTCGGCCGGCGGCATGTTCCGGCCATGCGCCGCGTAGGCTCCGCGTCGATCGAGCATGGTGCACCGCCCGGCGTGCTGCTAGAGCGTGTCGCTCGATCCAGCGGCGGCCGAGGCGGGCGAAGATGTGAGCGATGATCTGCCCGAGTGGCCCCGCGCGAGGCTGAACGAGGTTCCGCTCGACGGCCTCGGCGTGGCCGAACTCCACGCTTACGTCGTGGAATTGCAGAGCGAGATCGAGCGTGCTCACGCCATGATCCGTCGCAAGCAGGATCACCTGGGAGTTGCCGACCGGGTGTTCGGAAAGCCCGGGCAAGCCGGCTAGGCTTGCAGGCGCGGGCATCGATCCGGTCGCGACCGGGCCACGATATTCCCACTCCCTCCAGTCCGATCGTGCGTGCAATGACGCGTGTGACTTCGTGGTCACGCGCGGCTCCGCTTGCCGGTTCCGCGCCTGGTCTTGTTGTCATGGCATCGAGTAGTTAATAAAACCCTAATTATACTGTCGCAGCATTGCGCTCCTGTCCGCCTCGATCGACAGTCGGTGCAACAGTGTCTGTAGCATCGATGTAACAGATCCGCGGCACCCAACCTGCTCATCAAATCTTCGGGCGTTTCGCTTTGTTGCAGTAGATACGTGGGCAAGTCGAGCCTCGGCCTCAGTTCGGATCGTCCGTCTCAGCGGACCGGCGGCAAGCTGTGGCGCGAAAACCACAGTCGGCAGGGAGCGTGATCAGGGTCGATAATAGTGAGTGCATGGAGCGCCGCGATCGTAGATATACTTGGCCGCCGGCCATCCATGCCGAACCGTTATTGCATTCACGATAGCGGCCAATCGGAGCGACATGGGCAGACCCGTCCTACAGGAGATCAAGGTGGTTCAGGAGATCGTGGAACAGCTGGCCTTGGTCGGGCTGCTGGGCCTGCTGATAAAGCTGACGCTATGGGCGCAACCGGACGCGGCGGAGCCCAATGACGTGTGGGAGCGGCAGGCGATGCCCGCCATGCCGGCGCCGGCCCGCAAGGATCAGTCGGACTGATCAGGCTGCATGTTCCGGCGGACGCACGGCGACCTAACGTCGCCGCCGAGGACCATCCAGCGACCCCAAGGCGAGCGCGTTGCCCACCTCCCGGACACGGGCGTTTCCGATGCGGCGCCGTGCTCGGGCAAATCGGCAAGCGGCTCTTGACTCGCGGCAGCAGGGCTGACGGGAACGCCAGCTCCGGAGCGCGTGACGACGGCTACGTCGCACGACGACGCGCCGCATGACCAGGCAGTCCCCCATTTATGACGAGTACGCACGAGCGGCATCTCGCGCGCCCGTGTCGGGGTGGCACGGCACCGTGAGCCGGACGGCCAGACCGGGCCGCGCCCACCATGCCTCTGCTCGGATCTGCCGGCGGGGGACGGTGTCGCGCAGTGTCGGCATGGATCTGCGCCACGTCGGCCGAGGACGCGATGAGCCCATGCTGTCGGCCAGCAACCACGGCGACCAGATCACCGGAGGAGCGCGATGCGCCGCACGAGGTATCGGGGTCCGGGCGAACGTGCTCCGCCCTGTCTGGAAGCGTCTCGCAGCGCGTTCAGCCCGACGGCGGAGGATCCGGTCGACAGACCCCGCTGGAGCCAAAGCAACGGGCTAGGGCGTGATCCCTGCGATCCTGCGCTCGGACGCTCTAGCGGATCGCCGCGACGAACGCAGCTTCCAGCAGGAAGGTTCCGATGCTGCCGAGGACGGTCCCGGCGAACAGGGCGATCAGCGTGTAGCTCGACCTGCCGTGCAACCGCTCCGGCTTGGCATAGACCGAAACCATGTCCGTGTCTTGCGCAGCGTTATAACTATACATCGCAACGATATTCCCCGATGGGATCGCTTTATTATGCAAGCAAGATGGTTAATATACGTTTCCCATCGCTAACTATATTCGCGCGCCGGCAGGGTGAGCTTTGAGATTTCGGGGGTCTTGCTATGCAAAATCCGACAGGCTGGCGGCTGCCTAGGCGGCAACAGAGCGGCAACCGGCCTTCAGAAGCGCTTCACCAGGTTGAGCCCGATGGTCAACGGACGCAGCGTATAGCTCTGCACCACCGAATTGATGATGGGCCGCTGTATGATCGTCTTGTTGTCGAGCAGGTTCTGGACGTAGAGCGAGCCCTGCCAGCCGCGCACCTCGACGCCGACGCTCGCGTTGAGCACGCCGTACGCGGGATCGCGGTAGTTCGGGTCGGTCGACACGAAGCTGCCGTTCGACGGCCCCACCCAGTCATAGTCCGCCTTGACGAAGCCGGTGATGTTGCGGGTCAGGTCATGGTAATAGTCCGCGATCGCGGCGGCACTCCATGACGGGGTGAACAGCACGTTCTCGCCGACCGCGGCGGTCTGGGCGTTGATCGTGCTGGTGATGGTCGCGTGTTCCGCGCCGACATTGATGCCCAGCGTCAGGCCGGGCAGCGCCGGAGGCCGGTAGCGGGTCTCGACCTCGCCGCCATAGGCCGCGGCGTCACCGACGTTGTAGTTGAAGGCGCCGCCGCAGATCGGGATCGTGATGGTCTGCTGGATGCGCGACCAGTCGATGTAGTAGCCGGCGACGTTGACCGAGAGCGTCCGGTGCAGCAGCAGCGCCTTCGATCCCGCCTCGTAGCTCCACAGCTGGTCCGAGCCGTAGGTGGTCGGCGCGTTCTGGAAGCCGATCTGGTTCAGCCCCTCGACGCAGGCGATGTTGGTGTTCGGCGTGGTGGCGCCGCCGAGGCGGAAGCCCTTGGCGATCGTCGCGTAGACGGTGGCGGCGCGGCCCAGATCGTAGGTCGCGGTGAACTTGGGGGTGGGCGCGGTGAAGCTGGCGGATTGCCGATAGGGCGTGCCGTTGGTGCCGGCGTTGCCGAGCTCGAAGAATCCTGCGCCGGTCTCCGAGAAGGTCTCGTGCGCGGACACGTATCGCTCGCCGAACCCGAGATGCAGCCGCGGCGTCAGGTCGTAATTGACCTGGCCGAAGCCCGCGTACTGGGTGATGTCGTTATGGTCGTAGACCGTCCATACCAGGTCGTTGTTCCACAGGCCGGGATTGCCCGGCTCGCCGAGCACGGAGTCGTTGATGTTGAAGCCGTAGATCTGCTGGAAGTCGTTGCTGAAGCCGGGGATCGGCTCGTAGTCGAGGTGGCTCCATTTCTGATCCGAATAGAAGAAGCCGAGCACCCAGCGCAGCCGCCGGTCGTCGTTCGAGGCCAGCCGCACCTCCTGGGTCACGGTCTTGAAGCGGTCGGTGAACAGCACCGGCGAGGGCACGTTGGCGAGAATATTGTCGTTCTGCCGCTGGTGCTGCGGATAGGCGGGATCGAGGAAGAACTGTGCGATCGCGGTGCTGTTGAAGAAGGTGCCGTCCGCCTGCCGGTCGACGTCGCGCTGGAAGAAGCTGGTGATCGAGGTCAGCTCGGCGAAGTTGAAGATCCCTTTCTTGATCGTAACGCTCGGGATGTACATCTTGTCGCTGATGAACTCGCGCACCTGCTTGTTCTGGTCGTAGAGACCGAGATCCTCGAAGAAGTTCGGCGAGTCTCCGGTGTAGAGGTCCTGGAAGAAGAAGGACGGCGTGATGGTGAAGTCGGGCGTCAGCTGCAGTTTGCCCGAGACGCGCACGACGCCGGTGCGCTCGTAGTTGGTGCCGCTCTTGCGCGGGCCGTTCTCGAGCGTCTCGTTGTCGATCCAGCCGCTATTATCCAGGAACTCGCCGGCGATGCGCAGGGCGAACACGTCCTTGACCACCGGGACGTTGACGGTGACCTGCTGATCGGTGTTGACGCTGCCATGCACCGTGCCCGAAACGTCGGAGTTGACGTAGGCGCCATACTTCTCGAGGTCCGGCTGGTTGGTGATGAAGCGGATCGTGCCGCCTTCGGAACTGGCACCATACAGCGTGCCCTGCGGCCCGCGCAGCACCTCGACGCGATCAAGATCGAGGATGCGCGGCTGCGCCGCTCCCTGGTAGCCGTTCTGCGTGATGATCGGCACCTCGTTCATGTAGATGCCGACGGTGGGGTTGCCGACCGTCGAGCTGACGCCGCGTATCGAGATGTTGTCCTGGCCGGGTCCGTTATGTGCCGCGAACGACACGCCCGGCAGCACGCGCGTGATGTCCTCGTAGTTCTCGATATGATGGTCGAGCAGCTCCTTGCCGCTGATCACGCCGACGCTGCCGGGCACCTTGCGCGAGTTCTCGCGGCGCTTGTCGGCGGTGACCACGACCTCTTCGAGCTGCGCCGGCCGCTTGTAGCCGGACTTGCTCTTGGTCGGCGATGCGACGCCGGTCGTTGGGACGCCGGCGACGTCCCTGTCCTGACCGCGCGCGGTGCCCGTGGCGGTGATGCAAAGAAGGGTGACCGGGCCGAGTATTCCCAAGGTCCTGCCGAGAAACGCCAAACGATCCTCCCGTCACGCTGCCGTCGTGTGCGCCCGTCGCGATCGCCGTGAGACACCCTGTCGCGACTAGAACAGCCTTGCCGTTCTGCTTCAACGGCAAATCTTGGAAAGCTTGACGCGCCGAAGTCTAGAAAATAGCCATGCTGCACGGAAAACAGCAGTTGGCCGAGCTTGCCGTCATCGGCGCCGTCGATCAGCACCCGCCTCTGCCCAACATTGCGACAGCTTATTTTCCGGCTCGCCTGGCGACGGCGCAGGAGGACCGTCAACCGCCTTTCGATCTGCTTCAACTCCGGCCGAGGCGAAACCTGCCGCGGATCGCCGCTTCGAAGCGGCCCGCTTCGAAAGCACCGGGTCGGGGGTCGTCAGGCGGCATAGCTCGGGTTGGCGTGGATGAAGGCGGCGATCTCGCCCGGGCTGGTCAGCCACAGCCCGGCGCGACGCGCCGCGATGTGCGCCAGCGCCTGGCGGATGCGTCGCAGCCGGAACGGCTGGCCGGCGATGAAGCTGTGCAGGATCACGCTCATCACCAGCGGCTGATGCGCCGCATCCTCGGCGAGCTGATCGAACTGATCGACGATCATGTCGGCGAACTCGGACGCGCTCGCCATCCGGCCGATGATCGTCGCGCTGTCGTTGATCTCCTGGGAGTAGGGGATCGACAGCAGCCGGCCGCGTCGGGTGCGCAGCCAGCAGGGCTGGTCGTCCATGCACCAGTCCAGCAGATAGCCGTAGCCCGCTTCCTGCAGCGTATCCGGCGTCGTCGGCGTCTCGGCGATCCACGGGCTGGCCCAGCCGCGCGGCGCCTGCCCTTCGGCGGCGCGTATCGCCCCGGTGACCTCGGCGATGTAGCGGCACTCCTGGTCCTCGGTCATGCCGGCCATGGTGTCGGAGTTGGAGCGGCCGTGCGCCACGATCTCGCGGCCGCCGGCGCGGAACGCGTCGATCAATGCCGGCGCCTCGTCATACAGCGCGGTGTTGAGCAGAATGGTCAGCGGCAGCTCGAGCGCGTCCGTCGCCTGCATGATCCGCCAGGCGCCGACGCGGTTGCCGTACTCGCGCCACGAGGCGTTCAGCACGTCGTGCGCGTCGCTGCCGCCGGGGACGAGGTTCTCCGTCATGCCCTCGCCGAAGGCGTAGCACTCGACGCCGAGCGCCACGTAGACGGCGAGCCGCTTGCCGCCGGGCCAGCGGAAGTCGGGCCGGTCGGTGATCGGCCGGTAGCCGTAGCGGCCATGATTTCTCAGCATCACGCGATCCTTCCGGCATCGTGGGACGGGATCCAGCGGGTCATTCCGACGTCGGTGCCGGCGGCGCGGAGATACATCGCGCGGTACTGCGCGAGCCAGGGTGCCGCGTCGCGCGCCGCCTGCGCCGCGCCGTCCTGTTCGCGGGCGAGCGTGCGCGCTTCGGCACGCAGCGCCTTCTCGTCGAGCGTGGCCAGCGCGCCGTCGCGCATCACCACCCGGCCATCGACCATGGTCAGCCGCACCGAAGAGCCGTTCTCGCAATAGACCAGCTGTCGGTCGAGGTCGTTGAGCGGGGTGAAGGCGAGCGTATCGAGATCGAGCATGATCAGGTCCGCGCGCAGGCCGGGCGCCACCGCGCCGATCCGCCCGCCCGCGCGCATCGCCCGCGCGCCGCCGGTCACCAGGCAGTCGAGCAGCTCCGCCGCGCGCGGCCAGCGCTGGTAGTCGGGGTCGGAGACGTTGTGGATCAGCCCTGCCATCTTGGCCACCGCCCAGAGGTTGACGGCGTCGTCGGCGATCGCCTCGTCGCTGCCCAGGCAGATCGGGATGCCGCGCTCGCGCAGCCGCCGGAACGGCATCACGCCGCTGCCCAGGCGCAGGTTGCTGATCGGGTTGTGCGCCACCACCGCGCCGGCGGCGGCGATGGCGTCGAGATCGTCGTCGTCCATCCAGACCGCGTGGATCACGTTGGTGCGCTCGCTCAGCACGCCGCGCCGCTTGGCCTCCTGCAGCAGCGAGGCGCCGCGCGTCTGGCCCAGCACGCGCTGGGTCCGGGTCTCCAGGATATGGATATAGAAGGGCAGGTCGTGCGCCCGCGACAGCGCCTCCAGCTCGCCCAGGTAGCCGTCCGAGACGCGCTGCGGCGCCGAGCACGACACCGCCGCCATCAGCCGTCCGTCGCAGGCGCCGTGCCAGCGCTCGATCAGGTGGCGGTAGCGCGCCAGCAGCGCGTCGGCCTGCGCCGGGGCCGGCGCCTGCAGGCGCTGCCGCAGCGCCGGCGGCGCCGCGTCGCCCAGGAACGGCAGCTTGCCGATCTCCGGCAGGTCGGACTGGTCGAGCGCCACCCGGGCGCGCATGCCGCAATCGGCGTAGGCCTGCAGGATCGCGTCGATGACGTCGTCGGTCGGGACCGGGACGAGGAAGGCGTCGTCCTGCACCGCGGTGACCCCGCCGCGCAGCATCTCGGCGCAGGCGAGCAGGGTGCGCACGTAGGCCCAGCGCGGCGACGGCATCAGTCCGGGCAGGCCAGGGCTCTCGTAGAGCATGAACAGCTCGAGCGGCAGGCTGTCGAGCGAGCCCTTGAGGTGGTTGACCGAGGAGTGGAAATGGCCGTTGACCAGGCCCGGCATCACCAGGTGGCCGCGCGCATCGATCACCTCGACCGCGCCGCCCGGATCGGTGACGGCGATGCTGCCGGCCTGCGCCACCGCCGCGATGACGGCGCCGTCGACCAGGATGTCGGCCTGCTCGGTCACCGGACGGCCGGGCACGAAGGAGCGCAGCGTGGCGCCGGCGAACAGCGTCTTCACGCCAGGCTCCCGCTGGCCGGCAGCCGCGGCGGCATCGCGTAGGAGGCGCGCTTGCTGGTGCGCAGCCCGTTCGCCACCAGGCCCTCGGCCATTTTCAGCGCCACCCCCACCCCCTCGATCACCGGCACGCCGAGCGCCTCGGTCATCGGCTGCACCAGCGGCGACAGGCCGGCGCAGCCGAGGATGATGGCCTCCGCAGCGTCCTCGTCCAGTGCCCGGCGGGACTCCACGATCATCGCCGCCAGCAGCGCCGGATCGAGTGCCACGCACTCGTCCACCCGCACGTCGATCGCGCGCACGCGCCGGCAGCGATGCCCGAGGCCGAGGCCGCGCACCACGCGCTGCGCCTGCACGACGGTGCGCGGCGGCAGCGTCACGATCGAGAAGAAGGCCGCCAGCGTGGCAGCCGCGTGCAGCGCCGCCTCGGTCATGCCGACCACCGGCCCGCGCGCCACCTCGCGCACCGCATCGATCCCGGTGTCGCCGAAGCAGGCGAGGACGTAGCCGGCGGTGCCCAGCGCCTCCTCCTCCCGGACCAGTTCGATCAGCCCCATCGTCGCCACCGCCTCGTCGACGTGGCACTCCACCGACGCCGTGCCGGCGGCGGGGGAGCGCGCCACCACCGTCGTGCCGGGAGCCGCGAGGCCTCGCCCGAGCTCGGCCAGGCGCTCGGTGAAGTCGAGGGTGGTGTTGGGATTGAGGATCGCGATCCGCGGGTTCATGGCGCCACCTCATGCAGCCAGCATGCCGCGCGACGCCCCGGCGCCACCGCCAGCAGCGGCGGCATCCGTGCGGCACATCGCGCCATCGCGTGCGCGCAGCGCGAGCGGAACGGGCAGCCGACCGGCGACGTCGCCGCCTGCTCGCCCGGAGCTCGCACATCTCGCGATGCCTCCGCGGCCTGCTGCCGCGCGCGCTCCAGCGCCGGCTCCGGCAGCGGCACCGCGTCCACCAGCATGCGGGTGTAGGGATGCAGCGGCCGCGCGAACACCGCGTCCGGCGGGCCCTCCTCGACGATCCGGCCGCCATTCATCACCGCGACGCGGCCGGCGAACTGCCGCACCACCGGCAGGTCGTGGCTGACGAACACGTAGGTCAGCCCCAGGGTGGCGCGCATCTGCTCGAACAGCGACAGGATCTGGCCCTGGATGGAAAGGTCGAGTGCCGAGAGCGGCTCGTCGGCGACCACCAGCTCCGGGCCGGCCATCACCGCGCGCGCGATCGCGATGCGCTGCCGCTGGCCGCCGGAGAACTGGTGCGGGTAGCGCCGCGCCGCCGACGGATCGAGCCCGACCCGACGCAGCGCGTCCGCCACCGGGATGCGGGTGTCGCGCCATCGCGCCAGCCGGTGCACCACCAGCGGCTCGCCCAGGGTCTCGCCGACCGTCATGCGCGGGTTCAGCGAGGCGAACGGGTCCTGGAAGATCATCTGCATCCGCCGCCGGCCGCGGCGCAGCGCCCGCGTGCCGAGCGCGGTGAGATCCTCGCCACGGAACCGGACCGCGCCCTGGCTCGGCTCCTGCAGCCGCAGCAGCACCCGGCCCAGCGTGCTCTTGCCGCAGCCGGACTCGCCCACGATCGCCAGCGTCTCGCCCTCGGCCACGGCGAGGTCGACCTCGATCAGCCCGTGCGCGATGCGTCCCGCGCGGACGTAGCGCACGCTGACCCCGGCCAGCTCCGCGAGCGGCGTCCCAACCGTCATGCGGCGCCCCGAACGGGGTCCTGTCGCGGCGCGCCGCCATCCAGCAGCCAGCAGGCGGCATGGCTGTCGCCGTCGGGCAGCAGCGGCGGTGCGATATCGCAGCGCGCGAAGCGTCGCGGGCAGCGCGGCGCGAACCGGCATCCGTGAGAGGGCGTCGCCGGATCCGGCGGCTGCCCGCCCAGCGGACGTCCGCGCGTGCCGGGCGGCTGGTCGAGCCGCGGCAGGCTGTGCAGCAGCGCCTGCGTGTAGGGGTGACGCGGGCGCTCATACAGCGCCTCCACCGGGGCGGTCTCGACCACTTGGCCCGCGTACATCACCACCACCCGGTCGACGATCCCGGCCATCAGCGCGAGGTCGTGCGTCACCCAGACCAGCCCCATGTCGCGCGCCACCCGCAGGCGGCGGATCAGCCGCACCAGCTCGGCCTGCACCGTGACGTCGAGTGCCGTGGTCGGCTCGTCGGCGAGCAGCAGCCGCGGCTCGCCGGCGAGCGCCATGGCGATCATCACCCGCTGCCGCATGCCGCCGGAGAACTGGTGCGGGTACTGCCCCAGCCGCGCCGCCGCGTCGCGTATCTCGACCCGCGCCAGCAGCGACGCGGCTTCGGCGCGCGCGGCGGTGCGCTTCAGGCCGCGATGCCGCGCCAGCACCTCGGCGATCTGGGTGCCGACCGTCAGCAGCGGGTTGAGCGCCGTCAGCGGGTCCTGGAAGATCATCGCCACCCGACGTCCGCGCAGGTCGCGCAGGCGGCGCTCGGAGACGCCCAGGATGTCGGTGCCGCCGAGCCGCAGGTGCCGCGCGGTCACCACCGCCTGTCCGCGCGGATGCAGCCCCATCAGCGCCAGCAGCGCGGCGCTCTTGCCGCAGCCGGACTCGCCGACGATGCCGACCGCCTCGCCCGCCGCCACCGTGAGCGAGACGTCGCGCACCGCTACGACGGCGCCGAAGCGCACGCACAGGTCCGCCACGTCGAGCAGCGGGGCCTCGGGCGGTGGCGGGCTCATCGCGGCGCCTCTTGCAGCGGCCCGCTCATCGCGGCGCCGCGGCGCGCGGGTCGAGCCGGTCGCGCAGCCCGTCGCCGAGCAGGTTGGCGCCCAGCACGGTGAGCGCGATCGCCACTCCCGGGAACGTCGCCATCCACCAGGCGCTCTGCAGGTAGCCGCGGCCGAGATCGAGCATCGCACCCCACGACGGCGTGGTGGGGTCGACGCCGACGCCGAGGAAGCTCAGCGCGGCCTCGGTCAGGATCGCCTGGGCGGCGGAGAAGCTGGCGACCACCACGATGCTGGGCGCCACCGCCGGCAGCAGGTAGCGACGCAGGATGCGCGGCGTCGGCACCCCGACGGCGCGCGCCGCGAGGATGAAGTCCTGGCCGCGCAGCGCCTGCGCCTGGCCTCGCACGATGCGGGCGTAGTTCACCCAGGTCGCCAGCGCCAGCACCGCGACCACCGGGACGAAGCCGCCGCCGAACACCGCCAGCAGGAACAGCGCGAACAGGGTGAAGGGAAAGGCGAGCTGCACGTCGATCAGCCACGACACCAGGGCGTCGGTGCGGCCGCCGAAATACCCGGCGCACAGCCCGAGGGTCACCCCCACCAGCCCGCCGAGCAGTGCGGCCGCGGCTCCCACGCTGAGCGAGATGCGGGCGCCCCACAGGATGCGCGAGGCGATGTCGCGACCGACATTGTCGGTGCCCAGCAGGTGCCGCGCGCTGCCGTGCGCCTCCCAGGCCGGCGGCGCCAGGCGCGCGCGCAGGTCGAGCTGCATCGGCCGGTAGGGTGCGATCGCCGGGGCGGCGACGGCGGTGGCGACCGCGAGCGACAGCAGCAGTGCGCCCAGCACGCCGAGGCGGCGTCGGGTGCGGCTCAACGTGACGCAATCCTGGGGTCGATGCGCGCGCACAGCAGGTCGGCGAGCAGGTTGATCAGCACGAAGCCGAGGCCGGCGATGAACACCGTGCCCTGCAGCAGCGGGAAGTCGCGGCTGCTCAGCGCGCCGACCGCGAGCCGCCCGATGCCGGGCCAGGCGAACACCACCTCCACCACCACCGCCGACGAGATCAGGTCGCCGAGCTCCAGCCCCGCCATCGTGACCACAGGGACCAGCACGTGGCGCAGCGCGTGCACCCAAACCACGCGCCGCTCCAGCAGTCCCTTGGCGCGGGCGGTGCGGATGAAGTCGCGGCCCAGCGTCTCGCCCATGCCGGAGGCCGCCAGGCGGCTCAGCCGCGCGATGCTCTGCAGCGACAGCGTCAGCGCCGGCAGCAGCAGGTGCGACAGCCCGCCGATGCCGTCGACCGGCAGCAGGCGCCATTGGACCGCGAACAGCAGCACCAGCATCAGCCCGAGCCAGAACGACGGCACCGCCAGGCCCAGCACCGACAGCAGCTGCAGCGCCACCTCGGCTACGCCGCGCCGCGCCGCCGCCAGCACGCCGAGCGGGATGCCGGCGATCACGGCGATGCCGAACGCCGACAGCGCCAGCAGCAGCGTCGCCGGCAGGCGTTCGATCACCAGCAGCCCGACGCTCTGCTGATACAGGAACGACCGCCCGAAATCGCCGGCCAGGGCGTGGCGGAGGAACAGCAGGTATTGTACCGCGACCGGCCGGTCGAGCCCGAGATGGCTGCGCAGCGCCGCGCGCGACGCCTCCGAGGCGCTGGCCGGCAGCAGCAGCGTCACCGGGTCGCCGGTGGCGTGCGACACCGCGAAGCTCGCCAGGCTGACCCCGAGCAGCACCGCGAGCGCGTGCAGAAGGCGCCGCGCGGCCGGCCCGCGCAGCGATGGTCGCCATCGGCCGGACGGCGCGCTCAAGTTCTCAGCCTGGCCTTGTAGAGCTCGACATAGTCGTCGGGCCGCGGCTCGTACTGCAGACGCCGGCTGACGCCGTAGATGGCCGGCATCGCCCACAGATAGATCCAGGGCGCGTCCTCCCAGACCAGCCGCTCCGCCTGCGCCAGCACCGTCCGGCGCGCCGCCGTGTCGCTGGTGACGGCGGCGCGCCGGATCAGCGCGTCGAACGCGGGATCGTCGTAGCCGCTCGCGTTGTCGACCGCATCGCCGGTGAAGATCGTCAGCTCCACCAGCGGGTTGATCAGGGCGCCGAAACCATAGAAATACAGCCCCGGGAAGGCCCGCGCGCGCAGCGTCTCGGCGAAGTGCCCGGTCTCGTAGCCCCTGGTCGCCGCCTGCAGCCCGACCGCGGACAGGTAGGCCGCCACCGCCTCGCAGCTCTCCTGCGCGTCGGGATACTTGCCGTCGAACGCCACCTCGACCGCGAATCCCTCCTGTCCGGCCTCGTGCAGCAGTGCCGAGGCGCGGGCCGGATCGTAGCCGAAGGGCGGCAGCGTGGGGTCGTTGTTCGGTGGGTTGATCACCGAGGCCAGCCGCCTGGTCATGCCGCGCTGCAGGGTGTCGATCATGGTCTGCACGTCCACGGCGTGATTCAGCGCCTGGCGCACCCGCCGGTCGCGCAGCGGGGCGATGCCGTGCTGGGAGATGCCCATGTGCATCTTGCGCAGGCCCGGCACCTGCCTGACCTGCGATACGGCCGAACGCGCCGCCTCCGCGCTGTCCGGGTCGAGGCCCGGCACCAGGTCGACGCTGCCGGCCTTGAGCTCCTCGATGCGCGAGGAAGCCTCCGGCACGGTGCGGAACACGACGCTCGCGATCGGTGGCGCGCCGCCCCAGTAGCGGTCGTAGGCGGCGAGCGTCACGTGGTCGCCGCGCTGCCACTCGACGAACCGGTATGGCCCCGAACCGACCGGCGCCGACGCGACGCGCTCGGGCGGCGTGTCGCGCAGGTAGCGCGGCGCACCGATGAAGGCCTCCTCGAGCCAGTACAGCATGTCGACCGAAGCGGCCGCCGTGGTGAGCACGACGGTCGCGGGGTCCGCGGCGGCGACCGCGACCAGCCCGGTCTGCTGCCACAGCTGGCTCTCGCCGTCGTACGGCGAGCGTCGCATCCGCTCGAGGTTCTCCGCGACTCCCGGCGCGTCCAGCGTCTCGCCGTTATGGAACACCACGCCCTGCCTTAGCTGGAACCGCCAGACCGTGGGCTGCGGGTTGTCCCAGCGCGTCGCCAGGCGCGGTTCGTGCTGCCCGTCCGGCCGCCGGCGCACCAGGCTGTCGAACACCGACCAGACGATGCTGCCGATCGGGTGGTTGTTGCGGATCAGGTGCGGGTCGAGCGTGGTGACGTCCTCGTCGGAGGCGACGACGACCGGTGCGGGCCGTGCGGCGCGCACGGAACCGGCGCCCGCCGTCAGGCCGAGGGCGGCAAGGCCGAGGCTCCTGCGGGTGAGCGCGGTCGGGCTCAAGCACCGGCTTCCATGGCGGTCGTCTCCGTAGCGCGGCCTTGCCGGACCATGCAACAAGCGCGCCATCGGCATCACGCCCGGCTTTCGATCGGCGCAGGTGCGAAACCCATCGAAGCTTCGATCCTCATGCCATGATGATGTTGAGCCCGGCCTGTTCCAGCGGGCGAAGCGCCGGCGTCGCGGCTCCGGTATCGGTGACCAGCAGCTCCGCATCCTGCACCGTCATGATCTTCGCCGTCGCGACGTGGCCGATCTTGCCGTGGTCGGCGACGAACACGACCCGCGAGGCGGCCGCGACGATGGCGTGCTTCACCTCCGCCTCCTCCCAGCTCTGCGTGGTGAAGCCTTTCTCTGCGTCGACCCCGGAACAGGCAACGAAGGCGACGTCGGCGTTGATCTGGCGCAGCAGCGTGGTGGCGAAGGGCGAGATCAGGCAACGCTGCGGCTTGGCCACGGTGCCGCCGGTGACGATCACCTTCACCCCCATATGGGTCTCGAGCTCCAGCGCCACGTCCAGCGCCGGCGTCACCACCGCGACGTCCTGCAGCGTCGCGGGCAGTGCGCGCGCCAGCGCCAGGGTGGTGCTGCCGGCGTCGATGATGATGGTCTCGCCGTCGCGCACCAGGCTCGCGGCCATCTCGCCGATGCGCCGCTTCTCCTCCTCGAAGGCGTTGTGCAGCGGGTGCAGCGAGCGCTGGAACCGGGCCGGCCGGACCGCGATCGCGCCGCCACGCAGCCGCCGCAGCACCTGCTGGCGCTCCAGCGCGTCGAGGTCGTTGCGAATGGTCACCACCGACACGCCGAGCGCGTCCGACAGCGACGCCACCGTCACCTTGCCCTCGATCCTGAGCCTGTCGATGATCTCCTTCTGGCGGCTGACCGCTCCGAACGCCGTCATGAGTGCCGCCGCCTCCGTCCCGGCCGGTTTTCGTTCTTCATCGTAAGTGCCTCCGTCGCACAGGATCGGCCGCACCGCAGACGACGCCGCGTCGCGCTAAACCCCACGATTGCATGGATATCCGCGGCTTCCCAGGCCCGCAACAGGTCTTCGAAGTGCTTGTCCGGATGCGGCTTTCGAAGATTGTCCTTGTCCAGGGCTGAGGTGCGCCGCATCGTCGCCGGACCCAACGCCGCACCGGAGCCCTCGATGAGCGTCGCCCTGACACCGCTGCTGGCGGCCGACTCCCCCCTCGATCCGCGCGCCCGCCGCCTGGTGGCGGAGCTGTTCGCCCAGGAGCGGCAGCTGATGGCGGCGTTGCCGACCGACGACCCGCGTGATCCGAAGCGTCTGCACCGGGTGACGCTGACGCGCGGCGAGATGTTCGCCCAGCCCGACGCGATCCGCACCACCTGGTCGCGCGAGGCGGCCGCGGTCGAGCGGATCGCGCGCGCGCTGGCCGATGCCGGTCTGACGCGCGTCTACCTGACCGGGTGCGGCGACTCGCTCGCGGTGATGATCGGCCTGCGGCTGCTGCTCGAGCGCATGCTGGGCGTCGCGTGCGAGCCGGTGCAGGCGCTCGATTTCGCCTATTACTATGCGACCTCGCTCGGGCCGGACACGCTGGTCGTCGGCCTCAGTTCCAGCGGCACCACCACACGCACGGTGGAGGCGCTGCTGATCGCGCGCGCCCGCGGCGCCCGCACGCTGGCGCTCAGCAACACTCCCGGCTCGGCGCTGATGGCGGAGGCCGAGCATGGCCTGCTGGTGCATGCGCGGCGCGAGGGCTGGCCGACCCAGTCCAGCACCGCGGCGCTGGCGCTGCTGTGCCGGCTCGCGGTGCGGATCGGCGCGATGCGGCGTCAGCCGGAGGCCGCGGCGCTGGAGGCCGCGCTGGAACGGGTGCCGGACCGGATGGCCGGGATCCTGCTCGCCCTCGACCCGGTGCTCGCCCATCTCGCCGAGGCGGAGGCCGACAAGGGCATCTTCCTGTTCGCCGGCGGCGGCCCGGCCTACGCCGCGGCCCTGTTCGGCGCCACCAAGATGAAGGAATGCTCCCCGGACCACGCCATGGCGATCCCGCTCGAGGAGTTCCACCACTACAACTCCCAGAAGCCGGACGACCCGCTGTTCGTGCTGGCACCGTCCGGTCCCTCGGTCGCCCGTGCCCGCGACACCGCGCAGGAGGGACGCCGCTGGGGCGGCCGCATCTACGGCGTGGTGCATGACGGGGAGACCGCGCTCGACGCGTGCAGCGACCAGGTGATCCGGCTGCCGGACGTGCCGGAATGCCTGGCCGCACTCACTTTGACGCTGCCGCTGCAGCTGTTCGCCTACCACGTCGCGATGGCCAAGTTCCGCCGCGCCGGCGCTCCGGTCCCGGCCTGAGGGAACGCGGCGTGACGCCGGCGCCGCGCCTGGTGTGCCTGGGCAATCTCAGCCTCGACGATATCGTGCAGCCGGACGGCACGAAGCAGCCGGGCCGCGCCGGCGGCGATGCGCTGTACGGCGTGCTGGCGGCACGGCTGGTGCTACCGCAGACCGCGATGCTGGCGCCGGTCGGCCGTGACCTGCCGGCCGAGATGGAGGCGCTGCTCGCGTCGTACGGCCTTTCGTCCGAGGCGATGCCGCGTCGGGATCGACCGGGCTTGCGCAACCGGATCGTCTACCAGAGCCATGACAGCCGGGTGGTGACGCTGCTGTCGCAGGCGGCGGATTTCGAGGTGCTGTCGCCGCACGCCGACGACATGCCGGCGCGATACTGGGCGGCGGAGGCGTTCATGATCCTGGCCATGACGCTGGACGCGCAGCGCGACCTGGTCGAGGGCTGCCGGACCCATACCCGGGCCCTGGTCGCACTGGATCCGCAGGAGGAATATGTCGATGGCAACGTCGCGGCGATCCTCGATCTGGTCGCGCGGGTGGACGTGTTCATGCCCAGCCTCGACGAGGTGCGCCGCCTGCTGGGCCATGCCGAGGCCGCACGCGCCGCCAGGCAGCTCGCGGCGCGCGGACCCGGCATCGTGGTGATCAAGATGGGAGCCGAGGGCAGCCTGATCCATCAGGCGGCGACCGGCCGCGACATCGTCATGCCGGCCTACCCGGTGCGCCCGCTCGACACCACGGGTGCTGGCGACGCCTACTGCTCGGCCTTCATGGCGGCCCTGGTGACGACGCCCGGCGATCTTGCCGGTGCGGCGGAAGCGGCTGCCGTGGCGGCGTCGTATGCCGTCGGCGGTCACGGGATCGACGGCCTGGTCTCGGCGAACACGGGCGATTTCACCGCACGGCTCGATCACTGGTCGAGACGGCTGCGTCAGCAGTAGCCGCTGCGGCGGCCGGGCCGGTGGCGACCCAGGCAAAATGGCTGCCGACGCGTAACACTCCGGAACCCTGAACCTGCTGCCCGATTACCACCTGCGACGGGCCGGGGGCGTTCCTCGCTGCCCCGCGCGGAAGCGGTCGAGGCAGGTCGCGTTCGTCCCTCGCAACCGCACGATCACCGGATCCCGAGCCATGCACGTGACCACAGGATGAGTGCCGCGCCACATCGACGCTGCCGCATCCGGCAACACGCGCAGATCAGCCACGAGCCGCGGATCCGTCTCCAGCACGGCTCCTGACGTGCCCTCCGGCATCATGGATTCCCTCAGGACGGCGTTGCATCAGTTCTGGGTGCTGCAGCCGCGCGGGCCGGTCGCTCAGGCCAGCCTGTACTCGCTGATCCTCGACGTGGCCGCGATGATGCTGATCATCGGCCCGACGACTCTGCTGATCCTGTGGTGCATCTGGCGGTACCGCAAGTCGGCGAAGGGCGCCTACACCCCGGGCTGGTCGCATTCGCTGCCGGTCGAGATCGTCTCGTGGGGCTTCCCGCTCGCCATCGTGGCCTTCCTGAGCGGCCTGTCGTACTGGGGAACATTCCGGGTGAATCCGTTCGGTCCCGGGGTGATGGCGCACGGTCTCAACCCCGACAACGACAGGCAGCCCGTCGACGTCGACGTGGTGACGACCGACTGGCAGTGGCTGTTCATCTATCCCGGCCGCCACGTCGCCGCCGCCAACGAGCTCGTGGTGCCGGCGCACACGCCGATACGCTTCCGCCTGACCTCGGCCACCGTCTCGAACGATTTCTACATCCCGCAGCTGGCAGGCGAGATCGACATCATGCCGGGCATGCTGACCAGGCAGGCCCTGATCGCCGACGAGCCGGGAACCTACGAGGGGATCGCCGGCGAGTTCAACGGTCCCGGCTTCTCCTGGATGCAGTTCAAGACCCGGGTGGTGTCGCAGGCCGCCTTCGACCGCTGGACCGCCGACGCCGCGAGATCGCCCAGACATCTCGACCAGGCCGAGTTCGAAAGGTTCGCGACGCCCACGATCAACAAGGGCGGCAAGGCGAGCTACTTCTCCCAGGTGGACGACAAGCTGTTCGGCCGCGTCATCCAGAACGTCATGATGGGCAAGATGTACCCCACGCCGGCCGACATGACCGAGAAGAAGGCCTCGCAGGAACCGGGACGTCGACAACAGGACCGCGCAGCCGCCTCGTCGTCGCCCTGATCAGGGCCCTAATCAGGAATTCCGCATCATGGTCAATCTGGAAGGTCACTGGAGCCCTCTGCTGGGAAGGCTGACGCTGTCGGAGATCCCGTACGACAATCCCGTCGTCGGAAGCGCATTCGTGTTCGCCGTCCTGCTCGGACTGCTCGTGCTCGCGACGATCACCTACCTGGGCAGATGGGGCTATCTCTGGCGCGAATGGCTGACCACCGTCGACCATAAGCGGATCGGCATCATGTACGTGATCGTGGGCGTGGTGATGCTGTTTCGCGGCTTCGTCGACGCCATCATGATGCGCACCCAGCAGATGCTGGCGGCCGGACCGGCATCGGTGGGCTACATGGGCGCCGCGCACGGCTATCTGCCGCCCTACCATTACGACCAGATCTACGGGTCCCACGGGACCATCATGCTGATCTTCGCGACGACGCCGATCCTCGCCGGCTTCATGAACTACCTGCTGCCGCTGCAGATCGGCGCGCGCGACATGGCATTCCCATACCTGAACGCGGTCGGGCTGTGGATGACGGTGGTCGGCGCCGGGCTGGTGATGCTCTCGCTGTTCGTCGGCGATTTCAGCCAGGCCGGCTGGAGCGGCCTCGCACCGCTCACCGAGATGCCTTACAGCCCCGATGTCGGCGTCGATTACTGGAGCTGGGCGCTGCAGATCGGCAGCATCGGCACCACGCTCGGCGCGGTCAACATCATCGCGACCATCATCAAGATGCGTGCGCCGGGCATGACCTGGATGCGCCTGCCGATGTTCACCTGGACGGCGCTGACGACGAACGTGATCGGCCTGACCGCCTTCCCGGTGCTCGGCGTCGCGATCGGCCTGCTGACGCTCGACCGCTATTTCGGCACCCATTTCTACACCACCGGGTTCGGCGGCAACTTCATGCTCTACACCGACCTGTTCTGGATCTGGGGCCATCCGGAGGTGTATTTCATCATCCTGCCGGCGTGGGGGATGATGTCGGAGATCATCCCGACCTTCTCGGAGAAGCCGCTGTTCGGCTACGCGGTCATGGTCGCGGCGAGCCTGAGCATCGGCTGCATCTCCTGGACCGTCTGGCTGCACCATTTCTTCACCATGGGTGCCGGGCCGGTGGTCAGCGTGTTCTACAGCGTCTCCACCATGCTGGTGTCGATCCCGACCGGGGTGAAGGTGTTCAACTGGGCCTTCACCATGTATCGCGGCCGCCTCACCTTCACGACGCCGATGCTGTGGGCGACGGCGGCGATCTTCATGCAGCTGATCGGCGGACTGACCGGCATGATGCTGGCCATCCCGGCGATCAACTACATGACCCATAACAGCGTGTTCGTGGTGGCCCATTTCCACTGCGTGGTGATGGTGACGCTGTTCGCCTCGATCGCCGGCGCCACCTTCTGGTTTCCCAAGGTGTTCGGCTTCAAGCTCGACGAGGCGAGCGGTCGGGTGGTGTTCTGGCTGTTCATCGCCGCCACCTTCACCGTGTTCACCGCCATGTTCGGGCTCGGCTTCGCCGGCATGCCGCGACGCCTCGCCTACATCCCGTACGCCGGCTGGAAGCCGCTGCTGGTGATCGAGGAGCTGGGCGTCTTCCTGTACATCGCCGGTCTCGTGGCCTACGTCTACCAGATCTATGTCAGCATCCGGCGCCGGGTCGAGAACCGGGTCGATATCGATGCGTGGGGCACCACGCGCAGCCTTGAGTGGATGACCCACTCCCCGGTGCCCTCCTACAACTTCGCGCTGATCCCGCACGTGAATGCGCGCGACGAGTGGGCCTGGCGCAAGGCGAACAACCTCGCCGGGATCATGCCGGATCACTACGAGGACATCGAGGTTCCGCTCAACACCATGGTTCCCCTGCTGATCGGGGCGACGATGGCGGCGTTCGGGTTCGCGATGGTGTGGCGCATCTGGTGGCTCGCGATCGTCGCGATGATCGCGGTCATCGCCATCATCGTCATCCGCTCCTTCGGCGGCAGCACCGGCACCAGGATCACCGCCGACGAGGTGCGGCGCACCGAGCGCGCGGCGAGCTGGCGGCCGCGCCCGAACCGGGGCGGCGGCATGCTGCCGGGGAGTGCCGTCGCATTCGGCACCGACAAGGCCGGGACATCCGCGGCCTCCTCCCCGGGCACGTCGGTCACATCGAGCCCGGGATCTGCCCGATGACCGCGGCGGTCGAGCAAAGCCCGGATCCGCGTCGCGCGAAGCTGTGGGACGACACCACCCACGAACACGACCTGATGAGCACGCGCATGCTCGGCTTCTGGCTGTACATGCTGAGCGACTCGCTGATCTTCGCGGCCCTGTTCGCGGCCTACGAGGTCCTCAGCTACGATACCAGCATCGCGGGCGGCCTGTCGCCGCACCAGGTCGCCTCGCCGGTCTATGCCTATGGGGAGACGGTGGCGCTGTTCACCAGCGTGCTCGGCTACGGCATCGCCATGGTGGAGCTCAGGCGCGACCGCCCGCGCGCCCTGATGGCCTGGGTCGCCGTCGCCTTCGTGATCGGCTCTGGCTTCCTGGCGATGGAGTGGCACGAGCTCGCCGATCTGGCGCGGCGCGGCGCCACGCCGCAGCGAAGCGGCTACCTGTCGATCTTCTTCACCCTGATCGCGGTGCACGGGATACATATCGCCTTCGGCCTGCTCTGGATGGTCGTGCTGGTGGCCCAGGTCGCGCGCGAGGGCTTCACCCTGCTGGTGACCTATCGGCTGGCGAACCTGAAGATCTTCTGGCTCTACCAGACGCTGATCTGGACGTTCCTGTACACCTTCGTCTACCTGCGGGGTTCGATCTGATGGCCGTGGACAACCAGGAGCCTTGGGAACATCCCGAGATCAAGCTGGCCAACGAGGCGCAGTACATCCTCGGCTACCTCGTCTCGCTGGCCCTGCTCGGCGTGTCGCTGCTGCTGGTCACGACCCATGCGGCGACGCCGGCCATGCTGTTGCTGGCGATCTCGGCCATCGCCCTCCTCACCGTGGTGGCGCAGCTCATCTTGCTGTTCCATCTCGACTTCTCCGAGACGCAGCGCTGGAACTCGCTGACGCTGATGCTGAACGTGCCGCTGCTGATCCTGTCGGTCGGCCTGACCTCCTGGATGTTCCGCGCCCTGTACACCCACGTCATGGCGCCGGGGCTGATGCCGCACTAGGCCGCGACGCCCAGCAGGCTGCGGAAAACCAAGGCAAGGGCTCTGCCCTTGACCCGTTGGGGCCGCAGGCCCCAAGCCCCATTCTCCGGAAGCGGGGTTCCGGTTCAAGCTGCGTCGTTCTTGTCCAGCGAGGAAACCCGTCCATGCCGCAGAACTCGGCACCCCCCACCTACGGCGCCATCTACGCGTTCGGCGACAGCCTGTCGGACGCCGGCAACGTCTCGATCCTGACCTCGCTCGACAGCACCGAGCCGGTCTCACCCCCCTACGCGCAGGAGAGATACGGCTCCACGACCGGCAACGTGTTCAGCAACGGTCCCACCTGGGTGCAGGATCTGTCCGGCGCCCTCGGCCTGGGCACGCTCGCGCCGAGCCTGGCCAGCGGAGACGACTTCGCCTATGGCGGCGCCGAGACCGGCTCGACGCCGCAGAACAGCGGTAATCCGCAGATCGGCCTGCTCTCCCTGCCGACGCAGCTGCAGCAGTTCCAGAGCAAGGTGACCCCGGCGGCCAACGCGCTCTACACGATCTCGATCGGCGGCAACGACCTGTTCGACATCCTGGACAGCAGCGGCCTGACCGCGCAGCAGCAGACCACCGACGTGACCGCTTCCGTCACCAACGAGATCGGCTTCGTCAACCAGCTGGTCTCGGGCGGCGCCAAGACCCTGATGGTGATGGACGTGCCCGACCTCGGCAAGACCCCGTCCTACAGCCAGGGCAGCTCGGCTGCCGAAGCGACGCAGCTCTCCAGCGAGTACGACACCGCGCTGATCGGCCAGCTCGCCAGCATCGCCAGCACGAACTCCGTCCGCATCGACGTGATCAACGCCTTCCAGCTGATCGACCAGGCGGTCGCCGACCCGGCCGGCTACGGGCTGACCAACGTCAGCGCGCCGGTCTGGAGCGGCAACTTCACCGACGCCGGCAGCGGTACGCTGGTGTCCAGCGACCCGACCGTGCAGGACCAGTACCTTTTCTTCGACCACGAGCACCCGACCGAGACGGGTCATCAGGCTCTCGCCGCCCTGGCGGAGGACGAGCTCGGCGGCAACGGCGTGGTGGCCCTGCCCGCCGGCAACCAGTTCCACCAGGCGGCGGTCGGAACCACGGTGCTCACCGGCGGCGGCAACGACACGGTGAGCGCCACCGTGGGACAGGTCACGGTCGTGGGCAGCCTCGGCACCCTGACCTTCATCGGCGGCACCGGCGCCAGCTCCGTCACCGGCAGTACCGGATCGGTGACGATCCTCGGCGGCTCCGGCGGCGGGAGCTATGGCGGCGGCGCCGGCGGCCCCAACATCCTCGTCTCGCAGGGTGCGGCCGGCGCCAACACGACGCTCGTGGGCGGCGCGTCCGGCGACCGCATCTTCGGCTCCGCCTCGGGCAACGACCTGCTGGTCGCCGCGGTCGGGCGAGACTCGATCCTCGGCGGCGGTGGCAGCACCACCATCGACGGCGGCGCCAGCGCCGCCAGCGTCATCTTCGCCGGCAGCGGCGCCACCACCGTCGATGGCGGCGCCGCGGGCGCGGACACCATCGTCGGCGCCGCCGGGCCCATGGATGTCGTCGCCGGCGGCGACGCGGTGTTCGGCGGTTCGGGCGCGCTGCAGGTCAGCGGCAGCACGAGCCGGGCAGATTCCGTCATCGGCGGCGCCGGCGCCCTCAGCGTGACCGGCCACGGCGGCAACATGCTGGTGGCGGCATCGACGAGCACCTCGAGCATCACCACCGGCAGCGGCGCCAGCCTGATCCTGGCCAACTCGGGTGCCACCAGCGTCACCGGCGGCTCCGGCTCGCTGCAGCTGCTGCTCGGCGCCGGCAGCGCGACGGTGACGGAAGGCTCCGGTGCGGCGCTGTTCGATGTGGTGAAAGGGGCGGCGGGCGGCACCGACGTGATCAACGGCTTCAAGACCAGCACCGACCGGATCCAGCTGTTCGGCTATGCGGCGGGTGACCTGCAGGTCACCACCAGCAACGGCTCGAGCTTCGTGAGCCTGACCGACGGCACCAGGATCGAGGTGGTCGGCGTGACCGACCTCGGAGGCGGCATCAGCTGATATGCGACCTCCGGCACGCCGCGCGGAGAGGCGTGCCGGACCTCGCCACGTTGATGAGGGTATGCAGCAGCGGGTGGCGTCCTAACCTGGCCTTAACGATGTTCTCCTAGCCTGACCGTGGCTCCGGGCGTCTCGAGGCCGATGCGGCAGGGATGGCGATGAAGATTCGATCTGATCCGGCCCGACCGGCCGGCCACCGCTTCCGCGCCGTCGAGACGGGCGACGGGCGTCGCAGAGACGGCCGAACACCGTGAGTTCCGCCGGACAGCGCGAGAGGGTGGCGATCCATCCTCAGGATGCGACCTCGCATCCACGCCCGGTGGACAAGAGCGAGCGCTTCGTCGCCTTTGCCTTCGCCGGGGCGGACATGGTGGTCGAGACCGACGTGGATGGGGTCGTCACCTACGCCGCGGGGGCGTTCCGCACCAAGTTCGGGCGTTCCGCGGACTGGTTCGTCGGGCGGCCGGTCCGGGAGCTGTTCGCGCCGGTGGATCACGAAGCGCTGCATACGGCGCTCGCCCTGCTCGTGGAACGCGGCCGCCTGCAGCCCTTGATCATCCGGCTGTCGGACACGGAACGGACGCCTCTCGCAGTCGCCGGCATCGCGTTGCCGACCCAGGACGCCCCCCTCAGGCTGAGCCTCAGCCTCGCGCGTCCTCCCGCGCCGCTCGCCAGCCTGATCCAGGCGCGCACCCCGCACGCGATGGCCCGTGCCACCGAGGCGCGCCTGCGCGACGGCACGCCGTGCGACCTCAAGCTGCTCGAGATCAAGGGCTGCGGCAGCACCGTGATCTCGTCGAGCGAGGCGATCGGACGCGCGCTCGAGACCGTGGCACCCGACGCGGTGGCGAGCGAGATCGCACCGGGCCGGTTCAGCCTGCTCGGCTCCTCGAACTCCGAGGCCGACCTGCTCTCGATCACCGGCCTGCTGGAGCAGGCGCTGCGCAAGCAGGGCATCGAGGTCTCCGTCGCCGGCCGCCAGCTCAACCTCTCCGTGGACGGGCTGACCCAGACCCAGGCGGCGCGTGCGCTGCGCCAGGCGCTCAACGTCTTCGCGCGCGGCGGCACGGCCTCGCTGGACGGCGCGGGTTTCGGCGGCGGCATCGCCGGCTATATCCGCCGCGCCGGAACACAGGCCGCCGCCCTGCGGCAGACGATCCGGCAGAACCAGTTCAAGCTGGTGTTCCAGCCGATCGTCTCGCTCTGCGACCTGTCGGTGCATCATTTCGAGGCGCTGATCCGGCCCGGCTCGGACGCCGGCGGCTCGGTCCTGGGGCCTCAGGACTTCATCATGCTGGTGGAGACGCTGGGACTTGCCGACGAGCTGGACCTGGAAGTCGCCAGGCTCGCCTGCGAGGCTGCCGGCGCGTCCCAGGCCGTGGTCGCGTTCAACGTCTCGGGCCAGTCGGTGCAGAGCCGCGGCTTTCGCGACCGTCTGGTGCGTCTGCTCTCGACCAGCGCTGCGAGCAAGGCGGGTCTGGTCATCGTCGAGATGACGGAGACCGCGGAGATCGAGGACGTCGTGGAAGCCGGACGGACCGCCGATGCGCTGCGTGCGCTCGGCGTCCCGTTCTGTCTCGACGATTTCGGCGCCGGTGCGATCGATATCCGGCTGCTGCGGGAACTGAGGCCCAACATCGTCAAGCTCGACGGCTCCTACATCCCCGGCGTCATACAGGGTGGACGGGAGCGGGCGCTGGTCGCCGGGATGGTCGAGATCGGGCGCGGGGCGGGTGCGGAGATCGTTGCCGAGCGGATCGAGACCAAGGCGGAGGCCGACGCGCTGCAGGCGCTCGGCGTGCAGTACGGCCAGGGCTGGCTGTTCGGACGTCCGGTCGGGCTGCCCGGTCCACTCAGGCCGCGCCGTCGCGGCAACCAGAAGGAGGAATGGGGCTAGCCCAATCCGCGCCAAGCGGTATGGCCGCCACCCGCAAGCTAGGGAATCCTCGAGAATCGGGGTCTGGGGCCTGCGGCCCCAGCGGGTCAAGGGCAGAACCCTTGGCTCGCCCCCGCAGCAGCCCGCTCATGCCGATCCCGAAGCCGCGTTCAGCCGCAGTAATCGAACTCCAGCTCCAGGATCCGGCCAGAGATAAAGGCATGGACCAGCGGCGCACGTCGCCGCAGATCGTTCGTCCCGTTGCCCAGCCCGTCGCTGGGGAACACCACGTTCCTGCCGTCGATGAGGGCGCGCTCGACCTTGTCGAAGGCCTCGCTGATGGTCTGGAAGATCCCGTTGGAGCGCCAGTCATCGTCGGAGAAGAAGGCCGAGGGTTCGACGCCCAGATGCCAGCGCGTCGGCATGCCGACGACGTTGGGTTCGGCCCGCATCGCGGCAGCCTGGCCGTTCGGGCTGATCCGCTGCATGTTGTCGTCGAGGACGAACACGGTGTTGGACATCCCGCGCACCATGTCGGCGTTGATCTGCTTGATCCGTAGAACGCGTCCCAGCCTGCCCATGACATCTTCCTGCCATCCTGGCGTCACCCGCCGCAGCCTAGCGCCACGGATGGCGGATGAGCTGCTTTTTTGTTAGCTCCGGCGTCGGAGGTCGGGGCCGGCCCCGGCCTGGGAGATCTCGCATGTCATGGTGCCGCTGCAGCTCGATCCTGCCGCTGCTGGCAATCCTGCAGCCGCTGCTGCTGGGCGGCTGCACTGCCGTGCCGGACGATCCGGCGCATCCCGCGAGAACCCGGGGATGGGTCGAGACCAGGCTGTATTTCGGGCTCGGACCCGCCGACCCGCCCTTGCCCGGGGTCGACGAGGTCAAGTGGCGCGGCTTTCTCGACCGCGAGGTGACGCCGCGCTTTCCCGACGGTCTCAGCGTGGTCGCCGCGTATGGGCAGTGGCAGGGACGTCACGAGGCCGCACCGGAGCGACTGCGATCCAGGATCCTGATCATCGACTATCCCGACACGGCAGAGAACCGCGCCAGGATCGAGGCGATCCGGCTGGCGTGGAGACGACTGACCGGCGACCTCTCGGTGCTGCGGGTCACCCAGCCGGCCGACGTCTCCTTCTAGCGAGCTGCCACGGCGTCAGGCATTCCCGACCAGGGGTTGCCCTGGACACGTCGGGCCTCGGGCCAGTCTGGCTAGTGCAGGATCCCGGCGCCGGGCCAGGCCGGCTCGGTCGTCTCGTCGAGCGGCGGCGAGGGCTGCGGCCAGGCGGGCAGCGGCGCCGCCGGCGCCGTCGTTCTCGCCGCGCGGCGCTGCCAGGCGATCGCGAACAGCAGCAGGCCGAAGCCCAGCACGAGACACAGCGCGTAGAAGGTCGGGGCCGACGGATGCGCCGCGAGCAGGCCGGCGCAGAGATACATCATCGGGTTCGAGACCACGAACACCGGCAGCGTCGAGCGCCCGATTCGGCCCAGCCACCGTTCCAACAGGTGCCGTCCCCGCACGGTCATCGAGCGGTAGATCGCCATCATGCACGAAGCCAGCAGCAGCGCATGGGCGATCCGCAACGGTCCGAGCGTCAGCTTGTCGCCGAGCGGCACCGCGCCGCTGCGTCCCAGCCCGAACTGCAGCCCGGGCGGGAGCATGCCGCGATGGGCCGCGAGCTTGAACGCCAGCGCCGCTGCAAGCAGCAGCAGGTAGACCATGATCGCGCCTCGTCCGGCCGGCAGGCGCTCCAGCACGTTGAGCCGGGCCGCCGCCATGCCGAGCAGGAACAGGAACTGCCACGCCAGCGGATGGAAGTACCAGGTCGGCAGGCCGATGTCGGCCGGTTCGACCGTGCCGGTGACCGCCAGCAGCCAAGCGCCGGCCGAGATCGCGATCGTGGCGCGCGGCGCGCGGCGCAAGCCATAGAGCTGCAGCGGTGCCACGACCAGCAGCAGGGCGTAGAGCGGCAGCACGTCATGGTAGGCCGGGGTCCACTGCAGCGACGCCATCGCGCGCAGCACGAAGCCGAAATCGCTGAATACGTAGCGCGCCATCTCGAACGATCCGGCATGGCGGCAGGCGAGGGGGATGCACAGGGCGATGATCGCGGCGCTCGCGATCGTCATCAGCAGGTTGCACGCCAGCAGCAGCGCCGACCGCCGCAACGACTTGAGCCAGGTCTTGACCAGCCCGGCCCGGTCGAGCAGTCGGCCATAGGCCAGCGCGAACGCGTAGCCGGAGCACAGCACGAAGATCTCGGCCGCCGACGACAGGCCGAGCGGGGTGAGGCTGAAGCTGTGGACGTTCGCGACACCCTCGTCGTGCCCGACGAGGGCGAAATGGTTCAGCGTGATCGCCAGCAGGGCATAGCCGCGATACACGTCCAGGAACGGTTGTCGATGCTTCGGCGAGACACTGACGGGGCGCGCTTGGCCGGCATGATCTCGATCGGTGTTCAGCATCGCTTGCTCCCGAAGCGAAGTCGATTGCGTGGATATGTCGCGTATCAGCGAGACGGGGCATGCCGGCGTTTGTTATTACTAAGCCGGGCCAAGACGTCCAGCGTTGCCTGTCAGAAACAGACCTAGCGGCTGCCCGGATTCTTTTCCAGTTCAATATGAGTTTGCCGCGTGAGGGGCGCCGGGGCGCGCGAAGCCTGCCGGACGCGGGCTCGGTCGCGCTTCTGCCGTCCGCCGCATCCGGGGAGGGGGAGATTCGGCGGAGGGGGACGACGCGACGCAACCCTCGCCGCCGCCCGGACTTCGGCTCGCATGCAGACGACCGCACTCTCCTTCATCGAGGCCGCCCTGTCCGCACTCGAACGCTCGTTGCACGATCGCGGCTCCGACCTGCGCAACATCCAGCTGGCGACGCTGTCGCCGGAGGGACGTCCGGGCCTCCGGACGCTGGTGCTGCGCGGCTTCGAGCGTGCGCCGGCCTGTGCCGAGATGCACACCGACGCGCGCGCGGCGAAGGTGCGCGACATCGCGCATGCGGGTCAGGTCACCCTGCTGGCCTGGTCGTCTGCCGACCAGCTGCAGATCCGTCTCGAGGGGGACGCCCGTCTGCACCGCGACGACGAGGTCGCCCGCGCCCGCTGGGACGGGCTGTCACCCAACGCGCGCAACCCCTACGGCTCGCGTGCCGAACCCGGCGCGCCGATCGCCGATCCCGACGACCAGTCGCATCTGCCTCCCGACCAGCAGTTCCTGCAGTTCACCGTCATCTCGGTCTCGCTGACCGACATCGACGTGCTCCGCCTGGGCCGCGAGGGCAGCCAGACCCGTGCCCGCGGCCGCTTCACCGCCTCCGGCATCGGCGCGTACTGGAGCGGCCCCTAGCACGCGCCGGACGACCCGGGCCGGATCGCCGGCCGTTCCCTCCCTCGCTCGACACGTCCGCGGGAGGCGCGAGCGGTCACGGTAACCAATTCCGCGGCCTTGACGAATGACCCGCCATGACGTCGATCGTGATGCGCGGGGCCTGCCTTTCGGTGATGTTCCCGCCGCCGCCATCATATGCGGTGCTTCGGAACCGGGGATCTGCGGGAGGCCACATGGCCGGTAGCGGCTGGGGCGCGCTGATGGCAGCCGCGCAGTCGGGCGACGGCGCGGCCTACCATCGTCTGCTGGTCGAGATCAGCGCTTGGCTGCGACGCTACTTCGCCCGCCGGTTGCCGCCGGCCATGGTCGAGGATGCCGTGCAGGATACGCTGCTCGCCATCCACGAGAAGCGGCACACCTTCGACCCGTCGCGGCAGTTCGAGCCTTGGCTGGCGGCGATCGCACGATATAAGTGGATCGACCGGCTTCGCGCGTTCCGTGCCGCGCCCATGACGGGCCTGAGCGAGACGCTCGCGGTCGCCGATCATGGCGATGCGGTGACCAGCGCCTGGTCGCTGGAGCGTCTGCTGGGCGAGCTGAAGCCGGCACAGGCCACGGTGATCCGGCTGGTCAAGCTGCAGGGGCTCAGCATCGAGGAGGCGTCGGCCCGCACCGGTCAATCCACCTCGCTGGTGAAGGTGAACATCCACCGTGGACTGGGACGATTGACCTCCATCGTGCGCGGGCGCTCCGATGCCGAGTGACCGGTTCATCGACCAGCTCGTCCATGAGCTGAAGCCGGTCCGTCGTCGCCGCGTGGGCATCGAGGTGCTGGCGCTGGCGTCGCTGTTCCTCCTCGAACTTGCCCTGTTCCTGGGTCTCGGCGCGATGCGGCCCGACATGCCGATCGCGATGCGGGCGCCCTCGTTCTGGTGGAAGCTCGGCAGCCTCGGCCTGATCGCCCTGGTGGGCGTCGGCGTCGCGGTCTGCTCCCTCGATCCGGTGCGCTCGCCGCGGCCCGGCCTGCGCTGGTTGATGGCGATCGTCGCCGCCTGCCTGGCGTTCGGCTGGCTGATCGACGCCTCCCACGGCGGGGTGGCCGGGCTCGCGGAGCGGCTGAACTGGCCGGACGGTCTGCGCTGCGTCTCCAAGATGGTGCTGCTGTCGGTGCCGGCAGCGATCGGCCTGGGCCTGCTGATCCGCCGCGGCGCCGCTACCGACCGCGGCGGCACCGCGCTCGCGGCCGGCATCGCCGCCGCTGCCTGGGGCGCCTTCGTGTTCGTGTTCGCCTGTCCGCACGACGATCCGCTCTATATCGCGCTCTGGTACGCGGTCGGCTGCGGCATCGTCACGCTGGCGTCGCGCCTCGTCCTGCCCCGGCTCACGCGCTGGTAGCGGCGGCCGGTGCCCGTTGCTCCATGGCAGAGACTTCGACTAGAATTGTTGAAATGGTAACGGTATCGGCACTAAATCGGGAGCCGAGCTGTTCGCGTTCTGCTATCGTCGAGCCGCCAAGAGACTTCCGGAGCCGTGGCGGAGACGGTCCGCCTGACCGAGTGTTATTCAAACGAAGCTTCACACATCTCGTCATCGAAGGTGCAATTACTGGTGGCTGATCGAACGAGCATGTCAGGACCCGCGGGCGGCGCGCCGTCGAGCGTCCGGCTCTGTCTGTTTCTCTCCCTCGCCGTGCTCGCCGTGCCGGTATTCTCGGTCGCCATGCCGCCGCTGCTCGACTACCCCAACCACTGGGCGCGGCTGTGGCTGCTCTCCGGCGGCATCGACCGGCCGCCGATATCGGGCATGTACGAGGTGGTCTGGAGCAACTCCTGGAGCAATATCGGCATCGACCTGCTGGGCGTCAGCATCGGCCGCCTGGTCGGCGCACCGGTCCTGGGACCCGTTCTGCTGCTGGCCTCCGCGATCCTGCCGCCGCTGGGTGCTGCGATGCAGAACCGTGCCGCATTCGGCGGCTGGCACTGGTGGCAGGCCGGCTTCGCGGTGCTCGCGCTGACGACGACGTTTCTCGCGGGCTTCCTGAACTTCCAGATCAGCCTCGGCTTCGCGCTGTTGGCCGGGGCGCTGGAGCCGGCGCTGTCGCGTCGTCCCGCCGCGGCGGCGTTCGCCGTGCGCGCCGTGCTGGCGGGCCTGATCCTGGTCTCGCACCCGATCCCGCTGATCGCCTACGCCGCCGTGATCGCCGGCTTCGCCTACGGTCCGCGCTGGATCCCCGACGCCCTCGTCCGCCGCGTCGTCCGCCTGACGCTGGCGGCGGTGGCGGTGGCGGTGCCGGTGATCCTGATGATGGTGCTGGCGCCGCATCCGCCGGGCACCGACAACGGCACCCTCGGCGAGACCGACTGGTCGCAGGCGCTGAGCCCGCTCACGAACCGCTGGGACCTGATATCGGCCTTTCGCACCTACGACCTCAAGATCGACCTGCTGGTCTCCGCCTTGTGGGCGATGCCCGTGCTGTGGGCGCTGCTCAGCCGGAAGATCCGCCTCCATGCCGGCCTGCTGATGGCGGGGTCGGCGCTCGCGATCCTCTCGTTGCTGGTGCCTGACACCCTGGGGGGCGCGTTCTGGATCACGCCGCGCTTCTCCATCATGGGGTTCCTGATCATGGCCGGGGCGGTTCGGCCGAGCTTCGTGACCTCCCGGCGCGGCGTCACGGCGCTGGCAGCGGCGTTGCTGGCGCTCGGCATCGGCCGCACCGCCTGGGTGACGCGGATCTGGCATCACCGCGAGGCCGACATCGCCTCGGTCACGCGGGCGCTGCGGCACGTGCCGTCGGGGGCGGCGGTGATGCCGGTGGTGCACGAGCTCGAAGACCCGCATGCCGCGCCGCTGGGCCGCTATTTCGGCGGCTTCCTGCCGGCCTTCTGGCATGACGTGACGCTGGTGCTGCCGCAGCGCCACGCCTTCGTCGCCACGCTGTTCGCCGAACGCGGCCTGCAGCCGGTGCAGCCGCGGCAGGCCTGGAGCGAGATCGCGGCCGGCGCGGTGAACGTAGTCTCGTTCAACAAGATCCTCGATCCGGCTTGGCTGGTGGAGAACCACGTGCCGTACGCGCTGCACTGGCGGCGCTTCGACTACATCCTGCTCGAGAACGCCGACCTTCCGGACAAGCACGGCCCGGACCCGACGCTGCCGGAACTGCACCTCGTCGATGACGAGGGCTTCGCGCGCCTCTACCAGGTGCGCCACGACATCGCGCAGCGCTGAGGGCACGGGTCGATGTCTAGGTAATCGGGCGGCCTGAACTCAACCCTCGATCCCGGTCGGCGATTCACCGGATCTTAACCTCTGATACATAGCCTCGGCACGAACTTGGGGCAGATCGAGTGGCCAGACCATCGCGTGCTCGACGCGGCGCCGTCCGACCGGTTGCGGCATTGGGTCGTGTCGATATCAGATCGCTGATCGGCCGGGCAGAGACCGCACTCTCGATCAATGCGACGAGGGACGCGCTCGATCCCGTCAACCAGGTCTTGGCGGCGGCTCCGGCCGACGCGCGCGCCCACTGCATGCTTGGGCGCGTCGCCTTGGCGCTCGGCCAGCTGCAGGCTGCGCTGGCGCCACTGCGGCACGCCGCGTCGCTGAACCCCATTCCAGAGCATCGCTTCTGGCACCAGCTCTGCCTCGGCCAGCTCGCCCCTCGTGAAGAGGCCCTGGCTCACCTGAGCACCGCATCCGGCCTCCGGCCAGGTACAAGGTCCGCCGCCATGGCGCTCGGCTTGGCCTTCGAACACCAGGAGGATCACGAGCAGGCAGCGGGCTGCTTGCATGCCGCCACGCTGCTGGACCCAGACCGTGCTGACGCCCACGACGCCCACGGCCGCGTGCGATACGCACTCGGTCAGGATGAAGCTGCTGTCGAGGCCTACACCGCGGCGGCACGATGCGATCCGAGTGAGGCGCGATTTCATCTCGACCTGAGTGCTGCGCTGTATCGGCTTGGTCGTTTCGAGAAGGCTCGCGCTGCCGCGGCGGAGGCAATCGCGATCAACCCCGACTTCGCGGCAGCGCACGAGAATCTCGCGCACACCCTGCTGGACCTCAACCGAAGTGTCGAGGCGATCGACGCCTATCGAACTGCCATCACGCTATCACCGGACGATCCCAAACCGCGCTTCGGGCTGTCGCTCGCTCTGCTCAAGCGCGGCGACTACGCCAACGGCTGGGCCAATTACGAGAACCGCTGGCATGGTGAGCGGTGCCTGCGCTCCGACCTCACGGCGCCGCTCTGGCAGGGCGAGGCCCTGCAGGGTCGCACGATCCTGCTCTGGGGCGAGCAGGGCCTCGGCGACATGCTGCAGTTCGTCCGGTTCGCGACGCCGGTGGCGCAGCGCGGCGGGCGCGTGGTGCTGCAGGTACCGCACTCGTTGCTACGACTGCTGCGCATGGTGGAGGGCGTGTCGGAAGTCATCACCGACAAGATGCCGATGCCGCCGATCGACCTGCATTGTCCGCTCGGCACGCTGCCGCACGCCCTGTCGATCGGGCTCGACACCGTTCCTGCCCAGTCTTATCTGCGAGTGCCGCCGGACCTGAGACGAGAAGCTGATGCGCCCGCTCGCGCCGCCTCGGATCCGCTGGTGGTCGGGCTGGTCTGGGCCGGTGATCCTCGCCCCGGAAACCGGGACGTGTCGTGCATCGACAGGCGGCGCTCGATGCGGCCGGCGATGATGGCGTCGCTGCTGGATGTGGATGACGTTCGCTTCGTCAGCTGTCAATATGGCGCATCCGCCGAGCAGCGCGCCGCGGTCGGCGCGCCGCTCGAGGACGCGCTCGCCGGAGTCTCGGATTTCGCCGGAACCGCCACGCGCTTGTCCGACATCGACCTGCTGATCAGCGTCGACACCTCGATCGTGCATCTCGCCGGCGGCCTCGGCATGCCGGTCTGGATGTTGTCACGTTTTGATGCCTGCTGGCGCTGGCTGGAGGATCGCAGCGACACGCCATGGTATCCGACGATGCGGATCTTCCGACAGCCCGAACCTGGAGACTGGGCGGCCGTCGTCGGCTCCGTCCGTCAGGCGCTGATCGAGGAGACAAGGCTGGGCTCTGCCCAGACCCGCCAAAGCCTAGGCCTTTGGAAACCATTCTAAGATAGGCGGATTCTCAAGGCTCCGCCTTGAGCGGGTCCAGGGCAGAGCCCGACGGATAATCACGGCGAGGTAGTTTCCGGCGCTGTCATCACGATGGGGAGGACCGGCTGCGAAGCCATCTGGAGCAGGTCGTCAACTTCGACGATCTCGGCCGCCGCAGCAAGGCCGGCTAACGCCCGACATCCGGCGACTGACCCAGCGTGGGACGGCGGGCGTGGTCGCTCATACGGCGACGGTCAGATTGATCCGTACGCCTTCGACGGGGGATGGAGCGGTCGCGACACTGCTCTTCGGCATCGAGTTGAGCCTGAGGGCTTCCATCATGTCGCGGTTCACGTCGATCAGCGGCGCCACCGGCAGATCGCGTCCCATCGCGGCGATGCTGTACGACATCGACCAGCTTCCGACGCTGACCAGGTCCTTCTTGAGGATCGTCGGCAGGCCGTTATTGGACATGCCCACGTCGGTCAGCAGAAGCGACCAGAGGCGGTGATTGCGGCCCAGTGCCGCGACGCGGTCCTGCGCCCCTTGGGCGTTCTCGAGCAGCTCGTTGACGAAGGCGAAAGCTGCGGCCTCGAGATCGCGCGGTGCCAGAGCCTTGCCCGCGCTGCGATCGTATTGCGTCGATCCATAGGACATCTAGACGAACTCTTCCGGGTCTGAGGGCACCTGTGCCAGCCGAACAGGGAGGCCGGGCGCGGCTGCGCCCGGCTCACTGCCTCGGAGCATTCTGCTCGCCACCGCCGAACGTCTCAGGCTGAACCAGCCTGAGACGATCAGGCACTAGCGGAACAGGGAGAGGATCGACTGCGATTGCGAGTTCGCGATCGAGAGCGACTGGATCGCGAGCTGCTGCTTGGTCTGCAGCGAGGTCAGCTTCGCACTCTCGGCAGACAGATCGGCGTCCGTGAGCGCGCCCACGCCGGAGGTGAGCGAGTCGCTCAGGTCGGACGTGAAGGTCTGCATGCCGGTGATCTGCGTCGTCGTGTTGCCGAGGTTGCTGGCGATGCTCGTCATCCTGGTGATCGCCGACTGCAGCGTCGTGATCACGGCGGTGCCGGCTTGCAGCGTGGTGCCCGAATTGATGTTGGTGGCGCTGCTGGAGGAAGCCGTGAGACCCTGTCCGGTCACGTTGACCGAACCGTCGGTCTGGGTGACGGCGTTGTAGCCGTTGCTGTTCATCGAGTTGACCAGATCGCCGATCATCTGGTTCGTCGTCTCCGAGCCGGTGTCGACGGTCACCACGACGGTCTTGTTCGCATTCGCGCCCGTGGTGTTCGCCGCCGTGGGCGCGGTGCCCGAGGCATCGAACTCGAAGGTCGTGGTCGTGCCGTCGCCGTTGGTGAGGACGACGTTCTTGCCGTTGGCGAAGTCGGTGCTGGCACTCAGGCCGGAGGCCAGGGAGATGTTCACCCCGCTCGCACCGGAGGTGAGGATGCTCTGCGTCACCTGTCCGGCGGCCGCGGTGCCGCTCGCGATCACGGTCTCGCCGCCGGCCATGTTGCTGGTCAGGCCGAGCGCGTCGGTCAAGGACTTCACGCTGTTGCCGCTCGCGGCCACCGCCTGGTTGGCGACGTCCAGCGTGCTGCCCTGCAATCCGTCGACGACGGAGAGCGTGCCGCTGGTCACGGAGGCGCCCGCGTCAGCCGACGTCGTGAGCAGGTTCACGCCGTTGAAGGTCGAGTTGCGGGCATAGGTGTTGATCTGGTTCAGCGCATTGGCCACCTGGGTCTGCATCGTCGAGGTGCTGATGCCGGTCTGGCCGGCCTGGGTCACCGAGTTCTGCAGGGTCTGCAGGGTCGAGATGATGTTCGACGAGGCCGACGAGGCCGTGCTGACCACCTGGGCACCGAAGGAGAGGCTGGTGGAGACCGCGGCGAGACCTGAGATGTTGCCGTTCATCTGCTGCGAGATGGCGTAGATGGCGGGATTGTCCGACGCCGAGCCGACCGCGAGGCCGGTCGAGACCTCGTTCTGTGTCTGGGTCAGCTGGCTGTTGGTCATCCGCAGCGACTCAAGCGCCGCCATGGAGGCGTTGTTGGTGTTGATCGAGAAGGCCATGGGTTTTCTCCGTTCTGGCTGGTGTGGCTGTTTGCCGAGAACAGAAGAGCATCAAAAAGTTACGAAATCGTTGATGCCTGAATAGTCATTGCCTGACCGGAGGTTGCTGGATCGGCCGTGTCCCCGCCGGTCGTCGAGAGCACGGCGTTCTCGTGAGTGACGATGCGGCGCGCGATCTTCAGGGCGCGGTAGCATTCGCCTGCACGCGCGGCACGCAGTGCCTCGTCGAGGAGGCGGCGCGCCATAGGCGATGTGGTCTCGCGCCGGAACATCTCGATGAAGTAGGCGGCCTCCTGCAGGGCGGCGGCACGCTCCTCGGCCTCACCGACATAGGCGGTCTGAAGCGCGAAATAGATGCGTCTGGCGGCTGTCTTGACCTCGCTCGGCGCCATGATCTGGCGCCCGAACAGGAAGCGCGCCTTGTTCGCGAGCCGGATGTCCGCGCCGGTGACGAAATGGATGCCGGCTCCGTTTATGACCAGCTTGTCTCCGGCCGTCAGGCGCAGTCCGAGTCCAGCCATGGCGGAGGCTCCGATTTTCGTCGATCAGGGATGATTTTCACCCGAGCCGATCATGCCGGCGAATGGTTAAGCCGCGGTTAAGCCGGGCCCTGCGCATCCTGTCGACATCTTTGCGGGTTTGCTCCAGAGTTCACTCCGGTCATGTCATCCTATGCCACCCTGCTTCCCGGCGATCCGGCACCCTGGTTCCGCCAGCGCTGCACGACGGCTCACGGCAGCTACACCTTCGACATGTCGGCGGGTCGGATCGTCGTCCTGTTCTTCTTCGGCTCCTGCCTGGATCCCGGGACGGCGGCGGAACTCGCGCGCATCAGGGCGAGCCGGGCGGTGTTCGACGGGCGTGCGGCCAGTTTCTTCGGCGTGAGCGCGGATCCGAGGGACGAGACCTTCGGCGGGCTCGCGGAGGACGTGCCGGGCGTGCGCTTCTTCTGGGACGCGGACGGCGCCGTCGGCCGGCTGTACGGGGCGCGGCCGTTGCCAGCGGAGGCCGGCCTGCCGGTACGCCCGTGCTGGGTGGTGCTCGACCCGATGCTGCGCGTCCTGGGCGTGCTGGAGCAGGCGCCCGGGGCGGCCTCGCAGATCTTGGAGGCAGTGCGTCGGCTGCTGCCGATGCAGCATCGCGACGAGGTTCCGGCGCCGATCCTGTCGCTGGACAACGTCTTCGAGGCCGATTTCTGCCGACGCCTGACCGACTACTACCATGTCAGCGGCAGCGTCGCCTCGGGCGTCTTCACCGAGCGCGAGCACGGTCAATCGACCGCGGTCAGGGATGCCGGCTTCAAGCGGCGACGCGACTGCACCCTGCGTGATCCCGACCTGGTGCAGCAGGTGCAGGCGCGGATCGTTCGGCGTATCGTGCCAGAGATACGCAAGGTGTTCCAGTTCGAGGCGTCGCGGCTCGAGCGGCTGATCGTCGCCTGCTACGACTCCGCCGAGCAGGGCTGCTTCGGGCCGCATCGCGACAACACGGTCAGTGCTACGGCGCATCGCCGCTTCGCCGTGTCGATCAACCTCAACGACGACTTCGAGGGCGGCGCGCTGAGCTTCCCGGAGTTCGGACCTCGATCCTATCGTCCCGCCGCCGGCGGGGCGGCGATCTTTTCCTGCTCGCTGATGCATGCCGTATCCCCGGTCCTGAGCGGCCGACGCTACGCCTGTCTGCCCTTCGTCTATGACGACGAGGCAGCCAAGATCAAGCAGGCCAACCAGACCGCCATCCGCGAGGCGACACCGACCGCCTGACGATCCGGCGAGGTCGGCGCGATGACGCTCCGGCTGCTTCCTTGCGATGGAAGAGGTTGATCACCATCTCTCGACGCTGCGAACGGACGGTCGCGTTGCCTGATGAGGGACGCCCCTGACCGTCCGTCCACTCAACACGTCGCCTGATGAGGGACATGAAGATGGACATGGACAAGTTCACGGAGCGCTCGCGCGGGTTCCTGCAGGCCGCGCAGACGATCGCCATCCGCGAGTTCCACCAGCGCCTCACGCCGGAGCACCTGCTGAAGGCACTGCTCGACGATGAGGAGGGTGCCGCGGCCGGGCTGATCCGGGCGGCCGGAGGCAAGCCGCAGGCGGCCAAGACCGCCGTCGAGGCCGAACTCGGCCGTCAGCCGAAGGTGCAGGGTGGCGGGGCCGGGCATCCGCAGGCGACGCCGGAGCTGGTGCGTCTGCTCGATGCGGCGCAGCAGGCGGCGACCAAGGCCGGCGACAGCTTCGTGGCGCAGGATCGGCTGCTGGTGGCGCTGGTCGCCTCGGACGGCCCCGCGGCGCGGGCGCTGGCCGAGGCCGGGGTCAGTGCGGCGTCGCTGCAGCGGGCACTGGAGGAGATACGCCGCGGCCGCAAGGTGACCAGCGAGAACGCCGAGGCCGGGTTCGATGCGCTGAAGAAGTACGCCCGCGACGTGACCGAGGTCGCCCGCGCGGGCAGGCTGGATCCGGTGATCGGGCGCGACGAGGAAATCCGGCGCACCATCCAGGTCCTGGCGCGCCGGACCAAGAACAACCCGGTGCTGATCGGCGAGCCCGGTGTCGGCAAGACCGCGATCGTCGAGGGTCTGGCGCTGCGCGTCGTCAACGGCGATGTGCCGGAGGCGCTCAAGGGCAAGCGCCTGCTGGCGCTCGACCTGGGCGCACTGGTGGCGGGTGCGAAGTTCCGCGGCGAGTTCGAGGAGCGGCTGAAGGCGGTGCTCAAGGAGATCGAGTCTGCCAACGGCGAGGTGATCTTGTTTATCGACGAGATGCACACGCTGGTCGGAGCCGGCCGCGCGGACGGCGCCATGGACGCCTCGAACCTGCTCAAGCCGGAGCTGGCGCGCGGCACCCTGCACTGCATCGGTGCGACCACGCTCGACGAGTATCGCAGATACATCGAGAAGGATGCGGCCCTGGCGCGCCGCTTCCAGTCCGTCTACGTGGGCGAA
>CBDCAC010000004.1:0-372500 GCA_965213775.1 uncultured Lichenicoccus sp. | reverse complement strand
CGAACCCACGCCTGTTGAAAAAGTCGGGGATGAGCTGTGGCTAGGGGTGAAAGGCCAATCAAACTCGGAGATAGCTGGTTCTCCGCGAAATCTATTGAGGTAGATCGTCGGATGTTCTACTGCGGGGGGTAGAGCACTGGATGGGCTAGGGGGGCCCAAAGCCTTACCAAACCTAACCAAACTCCGAATACCCGTGAGAGTAGTCCGGCAGACAGACGGTGGGTGCTAAGGTCCATCGTCGAGAGGGAAACAGCCCAGACCACCAGCTAAGGTCCCCAAATCGTGGCTAAGTGGGAAAGGATGTGGGGATTCCAAAACAACCAGGAGGTTGGCTTAGAAGCAGCCATCCTTTAAAGAAAGCGTAATAGCTCACTGGTCTATTAGAAACCCTGCGCCGAAGATGTAACGGGGCTCAAGCCACGTGCCGAAGCTGTGGGTGCATGCGAGAGCATGCGCGGTAGCGGAGCGTTCCGTAGGTCTGTGAAGGGGATGGGGTGATCCTCCCTGGAGATATCGGAAGTGCGAATGCTGACATGAGTAGCGACAAACAGTGCGAGAAACACTGTCGCCGAAAGTCCAAGGGTTCCTGCGCAAGGTTAATCCGCGCAGGGTGAGCCGGCCCCTAAGGCGAGGGCGAGAGCCGTAGTCGATGGGAATGGGGTGAATATTCCCCAGCCTGCCAGAAGTGACGAATGCAAGATGTTGTCGGGTCTTATCGGATTGATCCGGCTTTTTGCGCATTCCGGGAAACAGCTCTGGCGTATAGACCGTACCCGAAACCGACACAGGTGGACTGGTAGAGCATACCAAGGCGCTTGAGAGAACGATGCTGAAGGAACTAGGCAAATTGCTCGCGTAACTTCGGGATAAGCGAGACCCGGCATTGGGCAACCAGTGTCGGGTGGCACAGACCAGGGGGTAGCGACTGTTTAGTAAAAACACAGGGCTCTGCGAAGTCGAGAGACGACGTATAGGGTCTGACGCCTGCCCGGTGCCGGAAGGTTAAGAGGAGGTGTGCAGAGCACTGAATTGAAGCCCCGGTAAACGGCGGCCGTAACTATAACGGTCCTAAGGTAGCGAAATTCCTTGTCGGGTAAGTTCCGACCTGCACGAATGGCGTAACGACTTCCCCGCTGTCTCCAGCATCGGCTCAGCGAAATTGAATTCCCCGTGAAGATGCGGGGTACCCGCGGTCAGACGGAAAGACCCTATGAACCTTTACTGCAGCTTTGCAGTGGCATCAGGAAAATGCTGTGTAGGATAGGTGGGAGGCATCGAAGCCGGGGCGCCAGCTCAGGTGGAGCCATCCTTGAAATACCACCCTGAATTTTTCTGATGTCTAACCGCGTCCGGTCAGCCCGGACCGGGACCCTGCATGGTGGGCAGTTTGACTGGGGCGGTCGCCTCCCAAAGTGTAACGGAGGCGCGCGATGGTGGGCTCAGGCCGGTCGGACATCGGCTGCTGAGTGCAATGGCATAAGCCCGCCTGACTGCGAGAGCGACAGCTCGAGCAGAGACGAAAGTCGGCCATAGTGATCCGGTGGTCCCGCGTGGAAGGGCCATCGCTCAACGGATAAAAGGTACTCTAGGGATAACAGGCTGATCTCCCCCAAGAGTCCACATCGACGGGGAGGTTTGGCACCTCGATGTCGGCTCATCACATCCTGGGGCTGGAGCAGGTCCCAAGGGTTCGGCTGTTCGCCGATTAAAGTGGTACGTGAGCTGGGTTTAGAACGTCGTGAGACAGTTCGGTCCCTATCTGCCGTGGGTGTCGGAGACTTGAGAGGACCTGTCCCTAGTACGAGAGGACCGGGATGGACGCACCTCTGGTGCACCGGTTGTCGCGCCAGCGGCACCGCCGGGTAGCTACGTGCGGACAAGATAATCGCTGAAAGCATCTAAGCGAGAAACTTACCTCAAAACCAGGTCTCCCAGGAGCAATCCAGGAGGGCCGTGATAGACCATCACGTCGATAGGCCAGATGTATACGTGCAGCAATGCACTCAGCTAACTGGTCCTAATCGCCCAACAGGCTCAAACCCATACACGCACAGCAGTCACCCACACACCCCACTCCCACACACACGCACCAACCCACCACACGCCCACCACCGGCACACACACCGGTTGGCTCGGACGACCTGGTGGCCATGGCGGGGCGTGACCCACCCGATCCCATCCCGAACTCGGCCGTGAAAAACCCCAGCGCCCATGATACTGCACCCCAAGGTGCGGGAAAGTCGGTCGCCGCCAGGTCTTCCAAACCAACCACATACACACCCACGCGGGGTGGAGCAGCCCGGTAGCTCGTCAGGCTCATAACCTGAAGGTCACAGGTTCAAATCCTGTCCCCGCAACCAAACCTCCTCCGTCAGTTCGTACGGCATCGGGCAACAGGGCATCGAGCGGCCGCGAACCGCGAGCAGACGCCAGCCCAGCGAGATCATCAGCGCCGCCTCGGACAGGCTGGCGACGACGTGACGGCTTCCGCAGGGAAGCACTAGGGTTATCCGGTAGATCATTATCCCCATCCATCGCCTCGATCTCGGCGCCGGCCTTCCGGGCGCTGCCGCAACGATATGTTCTCCCCGTGCCGCCTGCGATACTCCGAAGGCGGCATGCCCTTGCGAGCCAGGAACTGGCGGTTGAAGTTCGAGACGTTGTTGAAGCCGGTCATGTAGCAGATCTCGGTGATCTGACGGTCGCCCGCCATCAGCAGGTCGCAGGCGGTCTTGATGCGCAGGCTGCTGACGTACTGTGCAAAACTCATCCCGGCATGACGGCGGAACGCGGCGAGGAAGCTGCTCGTCGACAGGCCGGCCCGCTCGGCGAAGTCGCTCTCCCGCAGCTTGGCGCCGAGATTGCCCCTGATATAGGCGAGCACCCGGTGGAGCGGCCGCGACAGGTAGTCGTCCGGGTTGAGCTCGTAGGCGATGCTTGCGAGCGGCTTGCGCGAGCCATGCGAGAGCAGATCGAGCAGCGACATGAACAGCTCGACCCGGCGCGCGCCGCCGGTGTCGAGCAGCTGACGCATCAGCGGCAGCGCCGCCGCTCCGGTGGCTGCGGTGAACTCGATGCCGCGCTTGGACTGCGCCATCAGCTCGTCCATCACCGCGACCTCGGGCAGCGTCTCGATGACGCGCGTAATGAAGCTCTCGGCGAACTGCAGCACGATGCAGCGCAGCGCGATCTGGGTGCCAGTCGGCACGTCGCTGATCCAGTTATGCGGCAGGTTGGGGCCGATCATGACCAAATTGCCGGGCGAGAACTCGCCGATGAAGTCGCCGACATGCATCCGCCCGGTGGTGGTGACGATCAGGTGGATCTCGTATTCCGGATGGAAGTGCCAGCGCACCGTCCGGAACGGGTAGCCGTGCGACCAGACCTTGAACGACTCGCCGCTCGCGACCTCGACGAGCTCCAGGTCGGGGATCAAGCCTGCCTCAGACCGGAACCGGCTGCGGCCGGTCGAACCGGCTGACCGCGACGCTCGCCGCCAGCGCCTCGATCGTCTCCGGCGGCGGCAGATGCGGCCCCACCGTCTCCAGCGCTCCGAGCGCGAAGCCGGTGCCGAGCCGGGCGCACGCCGCCAGGTCCAGTCCGCGCAGGCTGCCGAGGATATAGCCCGAGACCAGGGCGTCACCGGCGCCGACGGTCGACTGCACCGTGCGCGCGGTGCCGATCGCGCGTATGATCTCGTGACCGTCGGTGAACACCGCGCCCTCCGCATCCATCGACAGGATCACGGTGCCGACGCCGCGCCGCTGCAGCGCCAGCGCCGCATCGACGATGTCGAAGCCACGATCGATCGGACGGTCGAGCACGTCGCGCAGCTCCTTGCGGTTCGGCTTGACGGCGTCCGGATGCGCCTCCAGCCCCGCCGCCAGCGGACGGCCGGAGGTGTCGAGCATCACCTTCGCACCCGCCGATCGGGCCACCTCGACCAGGCGCGGCACCAGCTCCGGCCGGCAGCCGAGCGGCAGGCTGCCGCCGATCACCACCCACCGGCAGCTTCGCGCCGCCTCGGCCACGCCCTCGATCAGCCGCCGCTCATCCTCCGGGCGCACAGTGAAGCCGGTCGCGTTCAGGTCGGTCACCCTTACCGCCTTTTCCTCGACGAGCTTGACGTTGGTGCGCGTCGCACCCGGGACCTGGATGCAGCGGTCTTCGACCTGGCTGTCACGGAACAGCTGGCGGAACGGCTCGGCGTTGGCCTCGCCGACGAAGCCGGTCGCGATCACCGGTACCTCGTAGCCGGCCAGGAAGCAGGCGACGTTGATCCCCTTGCCGCCGCAATCGAGCCGCTGCGCACCCAGCCTGCCCACCTCGCCGAGCCGCAGGACGGGGATGAAACAGGTCAGGTCGAAGGCCGGGTTCATCGTGACCGTGACGACCCCCCGGCGTGCGCCGGGCTCGATGGGGAGCGGATGATCGGACTGCATGAAGATCCTCTGGCCCTCCGGGAGTGGGACACGTCGCGGAGTAGAACGGGTATAGCGATCCAAGCCAAGCCGCGCTGCTCAGTCCTCCGGCGTGACCGCGAGCCAGCTGGTCTCGACCAGGCGATTGCGCAGCAGCAGGGTCAGGACGAGCGGTCCCGCGTCCGGCTGCATGCCGGGCAGGCCGTAGGCGCTGCGTCCGTTCGGCGCGGGCGCGCGGCCATACAGTGCCGCGACACGCTCGGCGCCGGCACCCGGACGCGCGATACGCGGATCCAGCGTGAGGTCGATCTCCCGGCGCGGCACGGCGCAGCGCCGGCCTTCGCCGCGCACCGTGTCGAGCGCGATCGCGGTCACGGCGTGCGCCGCACTCGCCTCGGCATCGGCGAACACCCACAGCGTCGGCGCCGCTGCGTCGCGCGGCGGCCGCGTCGTGCGGGCGGCCACATCGAGCCGGACGCAGAACCAGTAGACGCTGTCGCCGGCGTCGCCCTGATGCTCGGTGGGGATCTCCAGGCGACGGCCGAGCGTCGCGATCGGGGTGCGGCCCAGCAGTACCGCCAGGCCGCCGATGCGGATCGCGGAGAGCGGCGCCATCCCTGTCGGCGGCGGCGGCGGCGACAGCTCGCCGCGGATCATCTGCTGCAGGAACGGCGACGGGATCGCCCGGGCCTGGGCCGGCGATGCGCTCGATGCGATCGCGACCAGGGGCAAGAGCAGCGGCGTCCCGGCACGCAGGCGTCGCAGCCATGCGGTGGCGGGTCGATGCGACAGCACGGTGAGCAGCAGTGCCGCCAGCAGCAGCGCCGCGCAGAAGCCGGCCATCGCCTGCCAGCCGCCCGCCTCCCACAGCGCGCCGCCGACCAGGCTGAGCAGGCTGGACCCCAGGTAGTAGGTGAGCAGGTAAAGCGAAGCCGCGTGCGACGTGTCGACGCGCGCGAGCCGGCCGACGCTGCCGCTCGCCACGGCGTGACCGGCGAAGAAGCCGACGGTGAACAGCGCCAGGCCCGCGATGACCATCGCCAGCGGCGCGAACAGGGTCAGCAGCAGGCCCAGCAGGGCGCTGCACAGGGCCGCGGCCAGCACCGGCTCGCGGCCGACGCGGTCGGCCACCGTCCCGGCCAGCGTCGAGGCGCCGGTGCCGAGCAGGTAGATCACGAACACGGCGCCGACCTCCGCCTGATCGAGGTCGTAGGGCGGCGACAGCAGCCGGTAGCCGGCGGCATTGTAGAGGGTGACGAAGCTGCCCATCAGCAGGCCGCCGGTCGCGAACAGCCGGCGCAGCGCCGGGGTGCGCAGGTGGCGCGTCCACGCCCGCAGGTGCGGGCGCGGATCGAAGCCGGGGCGTCGGGTGAAGTTGCGCGAGGCCGGCAGCAGCAGCACGAAGCACGCAGCGCTCGCGAGGCCCAGCAGCCCGATCACCGCCATCGCGCCCCGCCAGCCCGACAGCTCGGCCGCGAGGCCGGTGAGCAGACGTCCCATCATGCCGCCGATCGCGGTGCCGCCGATATACAGCCCCATCGCCAGGCCGAGGCCGTCGGGGTGGATCTCCTCGGCGAGGTAGGTCATCGCGATCGCCGGCGCGCCACCCAGCGCCACTCCCTCGAGGGCGCGCAGCACCAGCAGCGCGGTCCAGCCCGGCGCCGCCGCGGCCAGCAGGTTGAGCAGGGCGGCGCTGCACAGCGAGGCGGCCATCAGCGACTTGCGGCCGACCGACTCCGAGATCGCGCCGGCCAGCAGGATCGCCGGGGCCAGCAGACCGGTGGCCAGCGACAGCGACAGCGCGCTGTGCGCGGCGTCGAGCCGGAAATGCCGCGAGAACAGCGGCAGCAGCGGCTGCACGCAGTAGAGCATGGAGAAGGTGGCGTAGCCGGAGAGGAACAGCGCCACCGCCACGCGGCGATATGGCGCGCTGCCGCGCTCGATCCAGCGCGGTGCGGCGCGCGCCGCACCGGCGCTCATGGCAAACCCGACCCGGGCGATACGGGCCGGATCGGCTGGTCGGAGTGAGAGGATTCGAACCTCCGGCCCCTGCGTCCCGAACACAGTGCTCTACCAGGCTGAGCTACACTCCGGCTGGACGCGCGTATACAGGCGGGGCGGGTGCGCCGCAAGCCGGCCGGAGCGGCCGCTCGCGGCGCTGCGCTACAGCCGTGCGGCATCCGCGTCCCGCGCCGCGTGGCGCCCCGGCAGCACGGCGCCGAGCTGCTGCAGCGCCGCCTCGATGCTCGGCACCACGCTGAACAGCCCTCGCGCCGAAGCATCGGCGAAGCCGTCCTCGATCGCGCCCTCGACCGCGGCCAGCAGCGGCCGTGCCCAGCCCTCGATGTCGGCGATCAGGATCGGCTTGTCGTGCAGCCGCAGCTGGCGCCAGGTGATGATCTCGATGGCCTCGTCGAACGTGCCGAGGCCGCCCGGCAGCACCAGGAACGCGTCGGCCTGGGAGAACATGCTCTGCTTGCGGCTGTGCATGGAGTCCGTGACCGTGAGATCGTCGACGCGCTCGTGCATCACCTCGCGCGTCGACAGGAAGTGCGGGATGATCCCGCTCACCGTGCCGCCCGCCTCGATCGCGGCGTCCGCCAGCAGCCCCATCAGGCCGACCTTGCCGCCGCCGTAGATCAGCTTGATGCCGGCGCGCGCCAGACCCGCTCCGGCAGCCCGCGCGGCGGTCGCATACGCCGGATCGGCACCGAAACGCGACCCGCAGAACACGGCGACGGCGGGCTGCGGCATGGGGCTGGCTTCTCCGGGCTGGATCATGCGACCGAGCCTAGCCGGCCCGCGATGATCATGCCATGCGGCGCGGCACCCCGTGTCCCCCGTACCCCCGCCGCCGGTTCCAATCCTGCGCCGCGGCGCGCAAGCTCGTGCGGCCGAAGGGAGTGCCAGCATGCCGGAGATCGTCACCCTGTCCAGCCGGATCGCCTACGAGAACCGGTGGCTGCGCCTGCGCGAGGACATCATCCGCCGGCAGGACGGCTCGGACGGCCTGTACGGCGTGGTCGAGCGCAGCGACTTCGTGGTGATCGCCGCACTCGGTGCGGCACCCGAGCCCTGGCTCGCGATGGTGCAGCAATATCGCTACCCGATCGGCCAGCGGCTGTGGGAGCTGCCGATGGGCATGTGGGAACAGTGCCCCGACGCCACGCCGGAGAGCGTCGCCTCCGGCGAGCTGCTCGAGGAGACCGGGCTGATCGCCTCGCACATGCGCCATGCCGGCGTGCTGTTCCAGGGTGCCGGCTACTCCAACCAGAAGGGCCACGTGTTCCTCGCGACCGGGCTCGCGCAGCGCGAGCAGGCGCGCGAGAGCACCGAGCAGGACATGATCAGCCGCCGGTTGCCGCTGGCCGAGGTGGAGGCGATGATCCGCGACGGACGCATCAGCTGCATGGTCACGATCGCGGCCTTCGGCATGCTGCGCCTGAAGGGGATGCTCTGAGATGCACGTGCCGACGCTGGACATGCGCAGGTTCGCCCACGACCGCGCGGCGTTCGTCTCCGAGCTGGGGGCGGCCTATCGCCGCTTCGGCTTCTGCTGCTTCAGCCATCACCCGATCCCCGGGGAGCGCATCGAGGCCGCCTACGCGGCGTTCCGGCAGTTCTTCGCGCTGCCCGAGCCGGTCAAGCAGCGCTACGCGAAAGCTGGCAGCGGGCGCGGCTATGTCGGCTTCAAGGTGGAGACGGCGCGCACCAGCATCGTGCCCGACCTGAAGGAGTTCTTCCATGTCGGCCGCGACGACGCGCCGCCGGACGATCCGGTGCTGCGACCCAACGTCTGGCCCGACGAGGTTCCGGCGTTCCGCGGCCACGCGCTGGCGCTGTACGCGGCGATGCAGCAGGCCGGTGCGGTGGTGCTGTCGGCGATCGCCGAGGATCTCGGACTGGCGGGGGATTTCTTCGCCGCCCTGACCGACCGCGGCAACTCGATCCTGCGCGCGCTGCATTATCCGCCGGTGCGGCCGCAGGACCTGCCGGCGGTGCGGGCGGAGGCGCACGAGGATATCAGCCTGATCACGCTGCTGGTGGGCGCCACCGCGTCCGGGCTGCAGGTGCTGACCCGCGACGGCGTCTGGCTGCCGATCGAGGCCGAGCCGGGCAGCCTGGTGGTCAATGTCGGCGACATGCTGCAGCGCCTGACCAACCGCGTCTATCCTTCCACGACCCATCGGGTGGTCAACTCCGAGGATGGGGTGGCGGGACGCGCGGCGGCGGTCAGCCGCTACTCGATGCCGTTCTTCCTGGCGCCCAACATGGAGTATGAGATCCGCTCGCTGCCCGGATGCGTGGCGAGCGAGGGCCGCGACCATTTCCCGGAGCCGATCACCGCCCACGCCTACCTGCTGCAGCGCCTGCGCGAGATCAGGCTCGGCTGAGCCGCGGTCGCCCGCTGCGGAGGCAAGGCTGGGCTCTGCCCAGACCCGCCAAAGGCCCAGGCCTCTGGAAACCACCTAAAGACGATCGGACTCTCAAGGCTCGGCCTTGAGCGGGTCCAGGGCAGAGCCCTGACACTGCATGCAAAAGCCGTTGGTATAATATCAAATCACCCTCGTCACCATCGAGCGAAATAAAAACACGCCAAAACCGGTGCCGCTCATCGAATCCGCGTGACGTCACATTGAACGGCTGCCGCCCGAGACAATCATACCGCAGCAGTTCATGGAAATAGCAGCGATGTTTGTTATAACGTGGCCGCGCGAGACCATGATCTGTAGGGTCATGTCCTGCCCGTCGGCGCATGCTATGCTTCGCTAGCGCATGCACGTCCAGTCGGCCGTGGAGGCCCTCCGGTTGATCGGGCTGCCTGCCGCCGCGATCGTCGATGACGGGCAGGTGCTCGCCGTGAACGCGCTGTTCGACGCAGCCGCCCCCGGCGTGCGCGTGCGCGACGGTCGCATCGCGCTCAGCGGTGCCGCGGCGATGCGGCGCTACGAGCAGGCCCTGCTCACGCTGCGCGGCGGCTCGGCCCGGCGCCTGAGCATCTTCCTGCCGACCGGCACCGGCGAGCCGGCGGCGATCCTGCATCTCGTCCCGGCCGCCGACCTCGAGCCGGGCCCGGCCGGGCAGGGCGGCAGCCTGGTCGTCATCACCAGCCTGTCGCCGCGCGCGCTGCCCGACAGCGAGATGCTGCAGGGGTTGTTCGACCTCACTCCGGCGGAAGCCCGGCTCGCGATCGGCCTCGCCGGCGGCAACAGGATCGGCGAGCTGGCCAGGCTGTTCAAGGTCTCCCAGGAGACCGTCCGCTCGCAGATCAAGCAGGTGTTCGCCAAGACGCGCACGCGCAGCCAGGCCGAATTGGTCGGCCTGCTGGCCCGGTTGTCGCCGCTGAGCTGAGCCGGCTTCGCTCGCCGCGTCGCCTCAGCGGTGGCCGCGCAGCCGCGAGTGATGTCGTCCGTAGCCGAAATACACCGTCAGCCCGACGAGCAGCCACACGACCAGGCGCAGCCAGGTAGCGAGCGGCAGGCCGGCCATCAGCACCAGGCAGAAGCCGATGCCGAGCACCGGCACCCAGGGCACCCCGGGGACCCGGAACGGCCGCTCGATGCGGCCGTCGGTCTGACGCAGCCGGATCACCGCGCCGCACACCAGGATGAAGGCGAACAGCGTGCCGATGCTGACCATCTCGCCGAGCACGGCGAGCGGCACCAGTCCCGCCACCAGCGCCGCGGCGCCCCCGATCAGCGCCTGGCTGCGATACGGGGTCTGCAGGCGCGGATGCACGTGGGCGAACAGCGCGGGCAGCAGCCCGTCATGCGCCATCGTGTAGAAGATGCGGCTCTGGCCGTAGAGGAACACCAGGATCACAGTGGTCAGGCCGGTGAGCGCGCCGATCTTGATCAGCAGCGAGAACCAGCCGATGCCGATCGCATCCGTGGCGACCGCGATCGGATCGGCGACGTTGAGCTTCGCGTACGGCACGATGCCGGTCAGCACGGCGGCGACCGCCATGTAAAGCACGGTGCAGATCAGCAGCGAGGCGAGGATGCCGACCGGCATGTCGCTCTGCGGACGACGCGATTCCTGCGCCGCGGTGGAGACCGCGTCGAACCCGATATAGGCGTAGAACACCACGCCGGCGCCGCGCAGGATGCCGCTCCAGCCAAAGTCGCCGAACCGCCCGGTGTTGCGCGGGATCAGCGGGAACCAGTTGTGGCGATGCACGAAGCCGGCGCCCACGCAGACGAAGGCGAGCACCACCATCAGCTTGACCGCCACCATGATGGTGTTGAGCCGGGCGGATTCGCGGGTTCCCAGCATCAGCAGCAGGGTGAGCAGCAGCACGATCCCGACCGCCGGCAGGTTGAGCAGCGCGTGCGCGTGGCTGCCGTCGGCGAGCGTGATCGGGCTGCCGGGAGCCAGCGTCAGGCGTGCCGGGAACCGCAGCCCGCAGCTGCCGAGCAGGCTCGTGAAGTAGCCGGACCAGCCCACCGCCACCGTCGCCGAGCCGGCGGCGTATTCCAAGATCAGGTCCCAGCCGATGATCCAGGCGACCAGCTCGCCCATGGTCGCATAGGCGTAGGTGTAGGTGCTGCCGCTGACCGGCAGCAGTGCGGCGAGCTCGGCGTAGCACAGGCCGACGAAGCCGCAGGCGACCCCGCCCAGGATGAAGGAGAGCATGATCGCCGGTCCGGCATAGCGCGCCGCCGCGGTGCCGGTGAGCACGAAGATGCCCGCACCGATGATCGCACCCACGCCCATCGCGGTGATGCTGACCTTGCCCAGGGTCTTGGAAAGGCCCTGCCGGCCGCCCTCGGCGACGATGTCGTCGATCTGCTTGCGCGCGGTGAGGGCACTGTCGGTCATCAGGGGCTCCCGTGGTCGCCGCCGTAGGCTGGCACGCGAGCGCGCCGCTGCCCATCGCGGCGCCGCCAGGACCTCGCCCCGGCGCGGAACTAGCTGGCGGGCGGGTATCGCGTCTGCTGCGGATGCCTGGCGACGTAGCGGGAGCGCCAGTCGCCGATGTGGAACCGGTGCCGTGCGTTGCCCTCGATCAGCTCCAATCTCGCCTCGTCGCCCGAACAGACGGCTTCATGCCAGGCGACGAGAAATTGCTCGTCGGTCATTGCCTGCAGCGACGCGGCACCCGGCGCCCAATGGTTAGAGGTCTCCGACATGGCGGACATAACTCCCATCGACCGACTTCTTGCGGCTTCGCAAGCTATCCTGCCTAGCAGAAGGCGGGCTCCGCAAGCAGATCCGGTGCAGCAGATCAGACCAGCCCTCATCTCATGCTTTGCCGATCGGCGATCTCATGTCGGTGCCGCGGCGCCGCGCAGCGCCAGGGCGGCGAAGCTCGCCAGCCAGTGCTCGCCCATGTAGTCGCCGGCGACGTGCGGCAGGGCCGCGCGCAGATGTCGCGCCGCAGCACCCTGCATCGCCTCCGCCGCCACGCGATCCTGTTCCGCCAGCGTCGAGGCCAGGCTGGACAGGCACCAGGCGCGGCTCAGGTTGAGGCCGTCCAGGTGCACGATCTTGCCGTCGGTGCGGTCGCTCACGTCGGCCGGGACGAACAGGCTCGCGGGACGGCCCCGTGCCAGGCCGGGCAGGAAGCCGTCGAGCCAGTCGAGGAAGCGGTCGCGCGGCAGCAGCCGGCGCATCGCCTCCGCCTCGATCAGCGCGGGCGACAGGAACTCGTCGCCGCCCGGCTCCCAGGCCTGGCAGTCCGCATCGCCGCCGTACCAGCGCCAGGCGGCATCGCGCAGCGCCGCCAGCAGCGGCGCGTCGTCGTGGATCTGCGCGTACTCGACCGCCAGCGCCAGCGCGAAGGCGGTGTTGCCGTGGGCGCCGTGACGCACCGGATAGCGGGCGCGGGCGAGATGCAGCCGCAGGCGCTCGGCGATCAGCGTCGAGAGCGGGCGGATCGCCGCTGCCCATCGCGCTGCAGCAGCACCCGCGTGACGGTGCAGCTCGGCATCGAGCATCAGCAGCCAGGCCCAGCCATAGGGCCGCTCGAAGCCGGCCGCCTGCGGGGCCAGGAGATAGTCGCGCTCGGCCTGCAGCGCCGGCCGCGTCAGCCGCGCCTCGAACAGCCGGGTGATCCGCACCGCCTGCGGCAGCCCCGGCTGCTCGCGCAGCAGGCTCGCCAGCAGCCAGTAGCCGTGCACGCAGGAGTGCCAGTCGAAGCTGCCGTGGAACACCGGATGCAGCGACGACGGCGCGAGCGGTCCGTCCGCCGGCTCGGAAAGCACATGGTCGAGCCTGTGCGGATATTCGCGCCCGACGTGGCCGAGCGCGATCCCGGCGAGGCGCGCCGCATCGTCGGGCGTCATCGCGGACCCGCTGCGCCCCCGACCTCCGCCTCGGCCAGCCGTCGCATCTCCTCGTCGGTGAAGGTGCGGCCGCGCGTCAGGAAGCGCTGCTCGCTGCCGTTCTCGAGCGAGAACATCCCGCCGCGTCCGGGCACCACGTCGATGATCAGCTGGGTGTGGCGCCAAGCGGCGAACTGCCCGGCGCCGATATAGACCGGTGCGCCGCCGATCTCGCCCAGCCGCACGTCGCGGTCGCCGACGATGAAGTCGCCCTGCGCGTAGCACATCGGCGAGGAGCCGTCGCAGCAGCCGCCGGACTGGTGGAACAGCAGCGGCCCGTGCTGCGCGCGCAGGCGCTCGATCAGCGCGAGCGCCCCGGCGGTCGCCGTCACCCGCATCAGAAGAAGCCGAGCTTCTTGGGGCTGTAGCTGACCAGCATGTTCTTGGTCTGCTGGTAGTGGTCGAGCATCATCTTGTGGTTCTCGCGCCCGATGCCGGACTGCTTGTAGCCGCCGAACGCCGCGTGCGCCGGATAGGCGTGGTAGCAGTTGGTCCAGACCCGGCCCGCCTTGATCGCGCGGCCGAAGCGGTAGCAGCGGTTGGCGTCGCGGCTCCACACCCCCGAGCCCAGCCCGTAGAGCGTGTCGTTGGCGATCTGCAGCGCCTCGTCGTCGTCGCGGAAGGTGGTGACCGAGACCACGGGTCCGAAGATCTCCTCCTGGAACACGCGCATCTTGTTGTGGCCGCGGAACACCGTCGGCTTGACGTAGTAGCCGCCGGCGAGCTCGCCCTCGAGGTAGTTGCGCTCGCCGCCGATCAGGATCTCGGCCCCCTCCTGGCGGCCGATGTCGAAGTAGCTCAGGATCTTCTCGAGCTGCTCGCCGGAGGCCTGCGCGCCGATCATGGTCTGCGGATCGAGCGGATCGCCCTGCCGGATCGCGGCGACGCGGGCGAGCGCGCGCTCCATGAAGCGGTCGTAGATCGAGTGGTGGATCAGCGCCCGGCTCGGGCAGGTGCAGACCTCGCCCTGGTTGAGCGCGAACATGACGAAGCCCTCGATCGCCTTGTCGAGGTAGTCGTCATCCTCGGCCATCACGTCGGCGAAGAAGATGTTCGGCGACTTGCCGCCCAGCTCCAGCGTCACCGGGATCAGGTTCTGGCTGGCGTACTGCATGATCAGCCGGCCGGTGGTGGTCTCGCCGGTAAAGGCGATCTTGGCGATGCGCGGGCTGGACGCCAGCGGCTTGCCGGCCTCCACGCCGAAGCCGTTGACGATGTTGAGCACGCCCGGCGGCAGCAGGTCGCCGATCAGCTCCGCCCACACCAGGATCGAGGCCGGGGTCTGCTCGGCGGGCTTGATCACCACGCAGTTTCCGGCCGCCAGCGCCGGCGCCAGCTTCCAGCAGGCCATCAGCAGCGGGAAGTTCCACGGGATGATCTGCCCGACCACGCCGAGCGGCTCGTGGAAATGATAGGCGACGGTGTCGGCGTCGATCTCCGAGATGCCGCCTTCCTGGGCGCGTATGCAGCCTGCGAAGTAGCGGAAATGGTCGATCGCCAGCGGCACGTCGGCCGCCATGCTCTCGCGGATCGGCTTGCCGTTGTCCCAGCTCTCCGCCTGCGCCAGCACCGACAGCTTGTCCTGCATCCGGCTCGCGATCGCGTTCAGGATCTCCGCCCGCGCGGCCGGGCTGGTGCTGCCCCAGGCGTCGCGGGCGGCGTGCGCGGCGTCGAGCGCGCGCTCGACGTCGGAGGCGTCCGAGCGCGCGATCTCGCACAGCGGCCGGCCGTTCACCGGCGAGCTGTTCTCGAAGTAGCGGCCGCCGTTCGGCGCGACCCACTCGCCGCCGATGAAGTTGCCGTAGCGCGCCTTGAAGTCCGGCTTGGCCACTGGTTTTCTCCCTTGATGTTCTAAGAGCCGGCGGCCTCGAAGGTCTGTGCCACGATGGCTCGTGCTTCCTGCTGGATCTGTCGCAGGTGGTCGTCGCCGAGGAAGCTCTCGGCGTAGATCTTGTAGACGTCCTCGGTGCCGGACGGCCTGGCGGCGAACCATCCCTGGTCGCTCACGATCTTCAGGCCGCCGAACGGCTGCTGGTTGCCGGGTGCCGCGGTCAGGCGCTGCCGGATCGGCTCGCCGGCGAGGCGGTCGGCGGTGACCTGCTCCGGCCTGAGGTTCTTCAGCAGCCTCTTCTGTGCGGGCGACGCCGGCGCATCGATGCGCGCGTAGGCCGGCGCACCGAGGGTGTCGCTCAGCGCGGCGTAGCGCTGCGCCGGGTCCTGACCGGTCACGGCGGTGATCTCGGCGGCGAGCAGCCCCAGGATCAGCCCGTCCTTGTCGGTCGACCAAACCGCGCCGTCGCGACGCAGGAACGAGGCGCCGGCGCTCTCCTCGCCGCCGAAGCCCAGCGTGCCGTCGGTCAGCCCGTCGACGAACCACTTGAAGCCCACCGGCACCTCGACCAGCCGGCGTCCCAGCCGCGCCGCGATGCGGTCGATGCTGCTCGACGAGACGATGGTCTTGCCGATCCCGGCCTGCGCGCCCCAGCCCGGCCGGTGGGTGAACAGATACTCGATCGCCGCCGTCAGGTAGTGGTTGGGGTTCATCAGCCCGCCCGAACGGGTGACGATGCCGTGGCGGTCGGCGTCGGGATCGTTGGCGAAGGCGAGGTCGAACCGCGCGCATTCGCCGATCAGCCCGGCCATCGCGCAGGCGGACGAGCAATCCATGCGGATCTTGCCGTCCCAGTCCGCGGTCATGAAGCGGAAGGTCGGATCGACGATCTGGTTGACCACGGTGGCCTGCAGGCCGTAGCGCGCGATGATCGGCTCCCAGTAGCGCGCCGACGCGCCGCCGAGCGGATCGATGCCGATGCGCAGCCCGCTGGCGGCGATCGCCTGCATGTCGACCACCGAGGCGAGGTCGTCCACGTAGCCCGCGACGTAGTCGTGCCGGTGCACGAAGCCGGAGCCGAGTGCCGCCGCGTAGCTCAGGCGGCGGATCTCGCGGCCTTCGGCGAGGATGCGGTTCGCCATCCGCTCGATCCAGTCGGTGACGTCCGCTCCGGCCGGCCCGCCATGCGGCGGGTTGTACTTGAAGCCGCCATCCTCGGGCGGGTTGTGCGACGGCGTGATCAGCACCCCGTCGGCGAAGCCGTCGATGCGGCCGCGGTTGTAGGTCAGGATGGCGTGGCTGACCACCGGCGTCGGCGTGTAGCCGTCCTGCGCGTCGACCATCACGGGAACGCCGTGGGCCGCGAACACCTCGACCGCGCTGACGAAGGCGGGCTCCGACAGCGCGTGGGTGTCGCGGCCGAGGAACAGCGGGCCGTCGATGCCCGCCTCCTGCCGATACAGGCAGATCGCCTGGCTGATCGCCAGGATGTGCAGCTCGTTGAAGCTGTTCCGGCCGGCGGTGCCGCGATGCCCAGAGGTGCCGAACGCGACCCGCTCGGCGGCGAGGGATGCGTCCGGCTTGCCGGCGAAATAGGCGGTGATCAGGCGGGGCAGGTTGACCAGGTTCGAAGCCGCGACCGGTTGTCCCGGTTGATTGTCGGGCATCACGTTCCTCCCAGGGGCGGACCGCTGCATATTGGCGCGATCGCGCCGCGTGTCGAGCGGGAAAGCACTGGCCGCATGCCCGGTGTGGATGAACGGTCCGCTCGGTTCCGCTCCTACCTTTTGTTCTCCCCGAGACGAGGAAGGCGCGCAGCGGCGCGGGCATGAACCTGTCCGGCGCGACGAGTTCGACCTGAACCCCGAGGTGAGCCGCGAGCAACCGTGCGGCGCATGCAGACCTGCCCGGGCGCAACCATCAGGCCGACCGCGCCCGCGTTTTCGAACGCCGCTCGGGCAGGGCCGGCACCGGGCAGCGGCGCGACCGGCGCGGCCGTGGCCGCCTCACGCCCGAATGCGACGAACTACCGCCTACATACCTGCTTTCCCTGCCAGGGCATGGATCGTCGACGATTTTCCGTCATAGGCGATACGATAAGCGATCGACTGCTGTTCGAGATCGAGTGCGCCATGACGAGCGACGACGAGGAAACGGGGACCGCGGTTGAGACAGGCACGATAGAAGCCATGGCCTGCAGGGCAAACAGCTTGGGCAGATGGAACGACATCAGGCCGCGCCTCGGAAAGCTGTCCGGAGAGCATGTCAGTTGGTGGAACGGGCCGTAATGATGCATGGAGCGGAAGCGAGTTTCAGGAGGTTCTTCCGTTGCCACAGAGCAATGTAGCGCCTCGGAGGAATGCGGCTTTCCCGCCGCTCGCCAAGACTTTTCCTGGAGGGCCAGTTCGTATTCTTGCAGTAATCATAAGTCACGATGATCGCTGAGCCGAAATGCGATCTCGCCCGATGCCGCCTGCCGGCGATGGCCATCCGGATCCTGGCGAGCAGGCGCGAGCGGTCGAGCAGGTCGGCCGCGTCGTGTCGCCTCGGATGATGCTCATGGATGCGGGGCACCGGGGGCGGCCAGTTGAACCACGACGAAGTCGCCGACCAGGTAGATCTTCCGGGCCGCCCCGAAACTGGCCTTGACCCTCGCCGGCGTGATGCCGAACAGGTTGTGGGATTGGTAGATCATGAACTGTGGCGCCTGGTTGCGATCTACTCTCGAGACGTTCGATATCCAGCGGAACGGAACCAGCCGTCGACCGTCGAAGGCGACCGGGTCGGCGAGCACGCGGCCACGCGTGATGGCCGTGATCATCTGCGTCGTCCAGTAGTCGCCGACGCCGTAGCGGAAGCCGTGCGAGTCGAGCCAGCGTGCCGGCTCCGACTGCGGAGCGCTCGCGAAACCTGAAGGCCGACGCGCGACGCTCGCCGCGACCTCGCTGGCGCCGACGGCGAAGAGGCTGACGCAGGCGAGGCCGATCACCCGGCCCGGCCGCCTCACGGCCGCCAGCTCACGGATGCCCATACGGATTGGAACTCGATCGCGGCCGCGATCGAGCCGAACAGGTAGACGGGCACGACGTAGCGGATCGCAGCACCCGGGAACGTCGCGCCGAACGATATTGCTGCCGTGAAGCTGGCGCTCATCGCGTCGAGCACCAGCAGGCACAGCGCGCCCGGAACGAGGCACTGTGCGACGCCCTCGTGGTGCATCTTGGGACTCCTCCAGAGTATCCTGATGCAGAGAACGATCACGCAGAGGATTGTCAGCGATCGACAGGCGGCCACCGCCTGGTGAGCGAGAACCTGTCTCAGCAGGGCGTTGCGGGCGCTGCACAGGATTTCCACGGCACCTCGGATGGCAGTCAGGTTCGACCGTAACTCCGACATCGAAGCGACCAGCCTCGTCGTGAAGCTGGGGCTCGTCGTGAAGCCGCCCAGGCCGGAGATGATCGGAACGAACGCGGCGCCGACGGCGATGCCGGCGACCACGCAGACCGCCAGCACGGCCTGCTGGCGACGGCATGCAGGGTTCGGCGAGATCCTGATAAGAAGAAGCGCGAGGAGGGGTGCGAGGAGGACAGCGTCGGTCAGAGGATCGCTGGCCGCAGCGGCCGCGATCAGGCCGCTGAAGAGGACGAGCCTGACGCCCCGCACCGACCGGCCTCGCAGGATCGGCCGGATCATCAGCACGGCGTAGAGGCAGAACATCAGCGTGGCGATGTGGATCCCCGTCTGGAACCAGATCTCCAGCGAGCCGCTGAACGGCAGACCCAGCAGGAACAGCACCGAGAGCGTGCCGACGTTCCGCTGCTCGCGAGGGCTCTCGCCTCGTACCAGCAGCACACATGCCAGCAGGAGAAGCGAGAATATCAGGAACGGCACGACGAACGTCAGTGCCGGCCTGTCCCCGACCAGGAACCTCAGACAGGCGAAGATCGGCAGATCCGTCAGGTAGAAGTTGTCGCTGGCGGGAGCCCAGTGCCGCAGGAGCAGGTTTCCCGCCTCGATCGACGGTATCTCGTTATAGCCCTGTATCGTATCGGAGTTGGGCACGACGGCGCGCGAAGCAGAAATCCAGCACGAGGCAGAACGCCAGCGACGGCAGGAACCAGATCCGGTCCCGGAGCAACCCTCCGAGCCATGCGGGAGCTGTCGCGGGTTGGCTCATGCGCACCTCGTCATGCTGGTCGCGGGCGCCCCCGCGACCGGTCTCTCGGGCTGCCTCAATGATGCTCCGACTGCGCCACCCGCTGCTCGGCCAGCAGACGCCAGGATGCGTTCTTCGGCCCGGCATCCAGCGCGCGGCGGAACAGGGCCGCGCTGTCCGGGCTGACGCCGCCGTCGGCGCGCACCTGCGCCTCGGCGGTCTGCACCGCCAGCGTCGCCTCGAAGCCGTCCGACAGCGCCCGACGCCAGGCCAGCGCCGCCTGCGTCCAGTCGCCCTGCGCCGCCTCCGCCTGGCCGAGCAGGATGTAGCCCTCGTGCGCCTGCGGCGATCCCGCCGGCAGCGCCGCCAGCCGGGTCTTCAGCAGCTGCATCAGGCGCTGCTCGTCGCCGCCTGACACCGCCTGCTGCAGGCGCGCCGCGATCGGCTGCGCCGGCAGGTCGGGATGGCCGCCGATCAGGTAGAGGCCGACCGCGGCCAGCGGCAGCAGCCCGAGCATCGTCAGCACCGGCGCGCGCGAGCCGAGCCGGCCGGCCTCGGCGGTGCGGTCGGCCTCGGCCAGCAGCCGGCGCTGGATCTCCAGCCGCGCGGTGGCGTGCTCGCTGTCGGCGATCAGCCCGCCCGCGCGGTCGCGCTCGAGCTCGTCGAGCTGGGCGCGGTGCAGCGCCAGCGCCGCCTCGTGACGGTCGCGCGCCCCGAGCCGTCCGCGCAGCAGCAGCGCGCACGGGACCAGCGCGAGCCCGCTCAGCAGGACGATCGAGAGCCAGATCATGATCTCAGTGGAGCTCGAGCAGCTCGTCCAGACGTTCGCGTTCGGAATCGGACAGCGGTGCCGGGGCCGGACGGCGGCCGCGGCCGGCGAGAGCGGCGGCGGCGCCGCCCAACGCCAGGGCGAGCAGCGGCATCCCCCAGAGCAGCAGGGTCATGGCGTTGAACGGCGGCCGCAGCCGGATGAAGTTGCCGTAGCGCTCGACCATCCAGGCGATGATCTGCCGGTTGCTCTCGCCGTTCACGACGTGCACGCGCACCACGTGGCGCAGGTCGCGCGCCAGCGCCGCCCCGCTATCCTCGATGCTCTCGTTCTGGCAGACCAGGCAGCGCAGTTGCGCGCCGATCGCCTCGGCGCGCGCCTCCTGCGCCGGGTTGGCCAGCATCTCCGACGGATCGTCCACGGCGAGCGCCGTCATCGGCGCCAGCAGCAGCAGCAGCAGGCAGACGCCGCGGATCATCCCCCGGATCGTCCCCCGGATCGTCCCACGGGTCATCATCGCCGCAGCCCGTCGAGCGCCGGACGCAGCCCGCCGCGTATCACGTCGTCGGTCAGCGGGCCGGCGACGTGCCAGCGTATCCTGCCGCCGGGTGCGACCAGGAAGCTCTCCGGCACCCCCGAGACGCCCCAGTCGATCGCCGTCAGTCCGCCGCGGTCGGATGCCACGCGCGCGTACGGGTTGCCGGTGCGGCTGACGAAGCCCTGCGCGTTGCCGGGATCATCCTCGTAGGCGACGCCCCAGATCGGCAGGGTCGCCGCCATCGACGCCAGCGTCTGCGCCTCCAGCACGCAGGGGATGCACCAGGAGGCGAAGAAATTGACCAGCACCGGCCGCGTCTGGCTGGCCAGCAGCGCCGAGGAGAAGCCCTGACCGGGCGCCTGGGCGGGCAGGTCGAAGGCCGGCACCAGGCGATCCACGGCGGGGGCATGGATGTCGTGCGGGTCGAACCGGCCGCTGCCCATGCCGGCCAGCATCGCCCAGAAGCCGGCGCCCACCGCGACGGCGGCGCCCAGCGGCGCCAGCGTCAGCGCGTGGCGACGCGACAGTCCGCCGTCAGCCAACCGGACGCACCGCGCCCGCGAGCCCGGCGAGACGGGCACGACGCGGCGCGCCGACCCGCACCCGGCGGTCGCTGAGCGACAGGCCGCCGCCGATCGCCATCACCAGCGCGCCGAGCCACATCCAGGGCGCCAGCGGATTATCGTGCAGCCGCAGCACCGCGGTGTCGCCATGCTCGTCGCCCAGCACCGCGTAGAGGTCGGACATCAGGTTGGTGTGGATCGCCACCTCGCTGGTGGTCTGGTTCTGGCTGGTGAAGCTGCGTCGGGCAGGGTGCAGCACGGTGACCAGCCGTCCGCCGCGGGTGACGCTGATGGTGGCGGTGCGGGCGAGATAGTTCGGACCGGGCACGTCGCGTATGTTCTCCAGCGTCCAGCGATAGCCGGCGAGGGTCACGCTGTCGCCGGCGTGGATCTCGACGATCCTGTGCTGCGCCTGCGACATGCCGGCGAGACCGATCACGGTGACGCCGGCGCCGACATGCGCCAGCGCCGCGCCGAGGGCGGCGCGCGGCAGCATGCGGGCGCGGTGCAGGCTCTGCGACGGCCGCACCCGGAACAGCTGCACCTTGTGCGCCAGGTCGGCGGCCGCCCCGGCGATCACCCAGACCGCGAAGCCGAACGCCAGCACCGGCAGCACGCCCTTCAGGCTGAAGGCGGCGATCAGCCCGGCCAGCAGGCCGAGCAGGCTCGCCCACCACAGCCGGGTCAGCACCGGCGCCATCTGCGCGCGCTTCCAGGGCATCATCGGGCCGATCGCCATCGCCGCCAGCAGCGGGATGGTCATCGGGATGGTGGTCGCGTCGAAGAACGGCTTGCCGACCGAGATGGTGGCGCCGAGCAGGCTCGCGAACGGCGGATACATGGTGCCGGTCAGCACCACCGCGCAGATCGAGCACAGCAGGATGTTGTTCAGCACCAGCGCGCCCTCGCGCGACAGCGGCGCGAACACGCCACCCGAGCTCAGCCTCGGCGCGCGCAGCGCGAACAGCAGCAGCGAGCCGCCGATCACCAGCCCCAGCAGCCCGAGGATGAACACGCCGCGCGCCGGGTCGTTGGCGAAGGCGTGCACCGAGTTGAGGATGCCCGAGCGCACCAGGAAGGTGCCCGACAGCGACAGCGAGAAGGTGCCGATCGCCAGCAGCACGGTCCAGATCTTCATCGCCTCGCGCTTCTCGACCACCACCGCCGAGTGCACCAGCGCGGTTCCGGTCAGCCAGGGCAGCAGCGAGGCGTTCTCCACCGGATCCCAGAACCAGTAGCCGCCCCAGCCCAGCACGTAGTACGACCACCACGAGCCGAGCGCGATGCCGCAGGTCAGGAAGCACCAGGCGGCGAGCGCCCAGGGGCGCACCCAGCGGCCCCAGGCGGCGTCGACGCGGCCCTCGATCAGGGCGGCGACGGCGAAGGCGAACGGCACCGCGAAGCCGACATAGCCGGTATAGAGAATCGGCGGGTGGAAGGCGAGGCCGGGGTCCTGCAGCAGCGGGTTCATGCCGTTGCCGTCGACCGGCGCCGGCCAGACCCGGTCGAACGGGTTCGAGGTGAGCAGGCAGAACAGCTCGAAGCCGGCGGCGACACCGCCCAGCACGGCGATCACCCGGGCGCGCAGCGCTGCCGGCAGGTTGCGGCCGAACCCGGCGACGGCGGCCCCGCACAGCGCCAGGATCAGCGACCAGAGCAGGATCGAGCCCTCGTGGTTGCCCCAGATCCCGGTGATCTTGTAGAGCAGCGGCTTGGCCAGGGCGCTGTTCTCGGCGACGTTGCGCACCGAGAAATCGTCTGTGATGGCGGCGTTGGCCAGGCAGGCGAACGAGATCGCCAGCGCCGCCAGCTGGCCGAGCGCCAGCGCGGGTGCGGTCGCCATCAGCCGGATGTCGCGCCGGCCGGCGCCGATGATCGGCAGCACCGCCTGCGCCAGCGCCAGGCAGCAGGCCAACGCCAGGGCGAAGCGGCCGAGCTCCGGGCTCATCGCCTCAGCTGCCCCTGGCCGTCGCGGCGGCGGTCCTGGTCTGCGGGCCGACACCGGTCATGCGATCCCAGCTCGCCGCCGAGGGCGCGGGGCCGAAGCGCGGGTCCCACCTGCCGGACTTGCGCAGCGCCGCCGCGACCTCCTTGGGCATGTAGGTCTCGTCATGCTTGGCCAGCACCTCCGAGGCGCTGAAGCTGCCGTCGGCCTCCAGCGCGCCTAGCGCCACCACGCTCTGTCCCTCGCGGAACAGGTCCGGCAGCACGCCCGCGTAGCGCACCAGCACCGCGTTCTGTCCGTCCGTCACCGAGAACCGTGCCACCGGCTCGCCTTCCTCGTGTTCCTCGCGCAGCGAACCCGCGACCACCATGCCGCCCAGGCGGATGGTGCGCCCGGGAGCCGGCTTGTGCGTCATCAGCTGCGACGGCGCCATGAAGAACACGATATTGGCGCTGAAGGCGTCCAGTGCCAGGGCGGTGGCGGAGCCGAGTCCGAGGCCGCAGCTGACCAGCAGCCAGAGCCGGCGCGACTTGCGGGTCACGGTCGCCTGCCCTCGCGCGCGCGCGTGGATCGCCTGCCGCCGTCGGCCTCGACCGCGGCGAGCCGGCGCCGCGCCCGCGACAGACGCAGCGCCGCGCCCACCCCGAGCCACGCTGCCAGCGCCAGGGTCAGGCCGTAGGCTGCGGCGATGAAGGGCAGATGGGTCACGGCCTGGCCTCCAGGACCGGCAACCCGGCGCTGCGGCCGAGCAGCAGCGTGCGCAGCCTCTGCTCCATCACCGACGCACGCAGCCGGGCGATCACGATCGCGGCGAAGCCGAAGCTGAAGCCGAGCGTCGCGACCAGCAGCGGCCAGAGCATCGACAGCGACATGGTCGGCGCCCCGGTCAGGGTGATGGCTGTCCGGCTGGTGCAGCGTGTTCCACCACTGCACGCTGAACTTGATGATCGGCAGGTCGACCGCGCCGACCAGCGCCAGGATCGCCGCCGCCCGGGCGCCACGCTGCGGCTCGTCGAAGGCGCGCATCAGCGCCACGTGGCCGAGATAGAGGAAGAACAGCACCAGCACCGAGGTCAGCCTCGCGTCCCAGACCCACCAGGCGCCCCACATCGGCTTGCCCCACAGCGAGCCCGAGGCGAGGCAGATCGCGGTGACGGCAGCACCCACCGGACCGATTTCGGCGGCCGCGAGGTCGGCCAGCGGATGGCGCCAGACCAGCGACAGCGCCGAGCAGACCGCGAGTGCGGCGTAGCCGGCGGAGGCCAGCCAGGCCGCCGGCACGTGCACGTACATGATCCGCACCGCGTCGCCCTGCTGCCAGTCGGCGGGAGAGAAGAACAATCCCCAGAGCAATCCCCAGGCGGTGAGGATCAGCCCTGCTCCCGTCAGCCAAGGCTGCACCCGCGCGGCGAGGCGAAGGAACCGGCCCGGATTGGCGAAGCGGTGCAGCAAGCCGGTGCCCGACCTGGCATGCGGCTTGGCGTATGTCGGCATGGCATCCAAGTCGGCGCACCCTAGCGTGTACGGACGGTCGGAGATGTAGCGCGGGCGGCGTGCCAGAGGAAGAGCGACAGGAAGAGCCACAGGATAATACCGACAGCCTGACTGACCGTCGGGAGGCAAGGCTGGGCTCTGCCCAGACCCGCCAAAGGCCGAGGCCTTCGCAAACCACCTTCAGATGATCGGAATCTCGAGGCTTGGCCTTGAGCGGGTCCAGGGCAGAGCCCTGGGGCTTGGCTCACAGGCAAAGGCCGTTGCTGCAAGAGTGACCCTGTCGCGCGGCAGGGGCTGACCCTATCATGACGTCACCCGAGCCCGCGCGCCTCGGGGGAGCCTGCACGCGCGGCGGGGAGGGACCTCGATCATGCTGTTCGCCATCACCTGCACCGACAAGCCCGGGCTGCTGGAAACCCGGCTGGCGGTGCGTCCCGGCCACCTGTCCTATCTCGAGCGTTACGTCGACAAGCTGGTCCATGCCGGACCGCTGCTCGACCTCGACGGGCGGCCCTGCGGCAGCCTGCTGGTGATCGACGTCGCCGATCGCGCCGAGGCCGAGGGCTTCGCCGCCAGCGACCCCTATGCCAAGGCGGAGCTGTTCGAGAGCACGGTGATACGCGGCTTTCGCACCGTTTTCCGCGACGGCGCGGTCGCGGCGTAGGCGGCTAGCAGGGGCGGGCAGCGTGAGCGAGGCCGGGCGCTGGCTGGTGAAGTCCGAGCCGCACGCGTTCTCCTGGGACCAGCAGACGCAGCGCGGCGTGGAGCCCTGGACCGGAGTGCGTAACCATCAGGCGAAGCACAACCTGCTGGCGATGCGCCGGGGCGACCTCGCCTTCTTCTACCATTCGAACATCGGTAAAGAGATCGTGGGCGTGGTCGAGGTCATGCGCGAGGCCTATCCGGATCCCACGGCGGCGTCGGGAGGCTGGATGTGCGTCGACATGCGCGCCCGCGGCGGATTCGCCCGGCCGGTTACCCTGGCCGAGCTGAAGGCCGACCCCCAGTTTGCCGGGCTGGCGCTGGTCCGGCAGCCGCGGCTCTCGGTGGTGCCGATCTCGCAGCCGCACTGGCAGGCGATCGCCACGCTCGGCGGCTGGGGCTGAGGCGGCGAGGAGGGAAGCGGCGGCGTTACGGCGCGCCGTCGATGCTCTGCTGCAGCATCGCATCCTTGCCGTTCTCCGGCTGGCCGGCGAAGGTGCTGTAGGCGGCTGAGTTGTAGGCCGGCGTCACCGGTGCCGCGACCCGCAGCGGCATGCCGAGGATGCTGACCGGCGAATGCCAGCCGGTGCCGGTCGAGGTGGTCTGACGCGCCGTGGCACCCGGCAGGCCGGTGGTCGAGGAGGTCGGCGTCGAGTTGCGCTCGGCAGTGCCGCCGGCGGCCAGCGAGTTCGACGACGCGGCGCGCAACGCCTGGGCCGCGGCCGGCGGGGCGCCGAGGCCGGTCAGCAACAGGGCTGCGGCGACGCCCGGCACGACCGCACGGAGGGGATGGAAGGCCATGGGCTGCGACTCCAGCGAGGTTGCATCAGGCGCGTCGGGCGCGCGCGGCGATAGCCGGGGCGCTGTCGGGATTCGGCATTATCAAGTCGGCAGCCACCGCCGGGGTTCCCATCGCTGCCGGCCGGACCCACCTCCAACACTCTGATATATAAACGTTAGTAAATCGTAAATCTAGCTTCTCAAGATCTTGTGACCCGAGCTCGCCGCCAGTACGGGGTATGTGGCTGTACCCGAAACGAGATGATCGGCGGTTTTTGATGCACGCTCCCGGCTGCGCCCGCGACCAGACAGCCCAGCGTGCGCCCGAACTGATGGCCGATCACCTCGGCGGCCACGTGCCGAACCTCGCCCCGGCGCCGCCGGTCACGATGCGCGGCGTGGCCGGCGACGACAGCCCGGCGGTGACCATCGGCAGCCGCATCCGCACCCTGCGGCGCGCCCGCGGCCTGACCCAGGATACGCTGGCGGTGTCCACCGGGGTGTCGCGCAGCGCGGTCGCACAGTGGGAGACCGGACGCGCCGGCCAGATGAGCGGCAAGCTGCGGCGCATCGCCGAGGCGCTCGGGGTGTCGGTCAGCATGCTCAAGGAGGGCTGGGAGGGCCTCGCCACCGACAGCGTGCTCTCCGCCGAGGAGATGTCGCTGCTGCGCCTGTTCCGCCGCTGTCCGCCGGAGGATCGCACGGTGCTGATGCACGTGGCCCAGAAGCTCGCCGCGAGCGCGGTCGCCGACGCCGACGCCGACGCCGCCTGAGGCGCTCTTCGTCGCCGGACGTGAAGCCGGATCTCCGCTGACGCGTTAGCCGTGCGGTAACAGGAGATCGCGATGAGCGCCGCCACGGGCCCAGGAGCCACAGGTTCGGGATCAGCACGGGAGCTGACCCCGCTCTCATCCGACAGCCGGGCGCTGGGTGCGGCGTCGATCGAGGCGCTGGAGCGCGCGCTCGGGCAGGTGGAGACCGGCCGCGGCATGCTGGTCCGGCTCGCCGACCTGATGGGGGGCGCGGTCGGTCAGATGACCAAGCTCGGCCTGCGCGGCATCGGCATGGCGCCGGCGCTGCAGATCAAGCTGCAGGGGATCGGCGAGAGCGCCATCGTGCGCGCCTTCGACGTCGCGGTGATCGGAATGAAGGGGCCAGCGGGGAAGTCGGCGCTGGACGAGTTCGCGCCGCCGGACCGGCGCTGGCGCGACCTCGCGACCCAGGCCGCGGTCACCGCCTCCGGCGCGGTCGGCGGCTTCGCCGGCCTGTCCGGCCTGATCCCCGATATCGGCTTCACCACCCTGACCATCATGCGCGAGATCGCCCGCATCGCGCGCGAGGAGGGCGAGGACCTGTCAGACCCGGAAGGCCGCCGCGCCTGTCTCGAGGTGTTCGCGCTGCGCTCGTTCCAGGCGGCCGAGGAGCAGAGCGAGCTCGGCTACTTCTCCGCCCGCGCCGTGCTGCGCGGCCGCCCGGTGGTGATGCTGCTCGCCGAGGTCTCATCCCATTACGGGCTGGCGCTGTCGCGCAAGGTGTCGCTGCAGATGATGCCGGTGGCCGGCGCGCTGTGCGGCGCCTCGCTCAACGCGGCCTTCCTGGCGCATTACCGGGCGCTGGCGCGGGCGCACTTCACCATACGCAGGCTCGAGCGCACGCATGGCGGCCTGCTGGTGCGCGAGGCGGTCGAGACGATCCGCGCCGGCCTGGCGCAGAAGTCCGCCGCGGCCTGAGCCGGGGCGCGGGGCTATCCGAGCAGCGTTAACAGGCCGGACAGCACCGCCAGCGTCAGGTAGATCAGCATCATGTCGAGGCTGATCCCGCGCGCCAGATGGGGCAGGGCGACCGCCGCCAGGGCGGCGATGGCGGCGAAGCCCGAGAACACCAGCGTCATACGCATCGGCGTCGCGCCCGCCCGCCGCCGCGATGCGCGGCCTCGTCACCGATGCTGGTCGTCGTCTCGATCTGCATGAAGCCGCCTCTCGCCGCGGCCGGTTCCGCACTGTCCGGGCTCGCCTGTCAAGCGCCCAGCCCGGTGCGCTCCGCTTCCTCGGTTGCGTCGGCGACGGGAGAAAAGCAACCTGAGGGCATGTTCAGACGACGCGCCGAGGTCAGCACCGCGGTCATGCTGCAGCGCTATCGCAGCGGGCTGTTCCCGATGGCCGAGACCCGGGACGGTCAGGACCTGTTCTGGCTCGACCCGGAGCAGCGCGGCATCCTCCCCCTCGACCGCTTCCACCTGCCGCGCCGGCTGCGTCGCACGATGCTGTCGGACGAGTACCGGGTCGTCGTCGACACGCAGTTCGAGGCGGTGATCGACGGCTGCGCCGAGCCCGTTCCGGGCCGCGAGGAGAGCTGGATCAACCGCGAGATCCGCGCGCTGTTCCTGGCGCTGCATCGGCAGGGGCACGCGCACAGCGTCGAGTGCCTGCGCGACGGCGCGCTGTGCGGCGGCCTGTACGGCCTGGCGATCGGCGGCGCGTTCTTCGGCGAGAGCATGTTCAGCCGCAGGCGGGACGCCTCGAAGGTGGCGCTGGCGCACTTGGTGGGGCGGCTGCGGCTCGGCGGCTTCGCGCTGCTGGACACGCAGTTCATCACCGCGCACCTGTCGCAGTTCGGTGCGATCGAGTTGCCGCGGGCGCGCTACCTGACCCTGCTCGACGCCGCCACCGCCAGGCCGGCACGCTGGGACGGCGAGGACGGCGCGATCCGCGACGAGATCGGCCGCATGGGCCGCGGCCAGGTGCCGGCGGCACCGTTGAAAGCCACCGGCGGCGGTTCCACCTGCCGGGCATAGCATCCCGAGGTCCACGCCATGCGCCGCCCGTTCCTGACCCCCTGCCTCGCCCTGCTGTCGGTCGGCGCGCTGTCGCTGTCGTGCGCCGAGATCGGCCGCGCCCAGCCGGCGCACCCGCCCTTCATGCCGACGCGCGACGTGCGGGTGTCCTATCAGGTGAAGCCCGACGCGGCGCCCTCGCCGCAGCGCATCACGGTGTCGTTCGTGGGCGGCGGCGGCCTGATGCGCATCGACGCGCCGGGCGGCCAGGGTGCCACCATCCTCGACCGCGACCGGCGGCTGATGACGGTCGTGATCAACTCGGCCCGGGTCTACATGGAGCTGCCGGAGCGCGACGAGCTGCGCAGCCCGTTCCTGCTCGACCCCAGCATGCACTTCTCCGCCGGCGCCGCGGACCGGGTCGCCGGCCTCGCCTGCAGGGACTGGACCATCACCGGGACGTCGGGCAACTCGGTCGCCTGCGTCACCGCCGACGGCGTGGTGCTGAGCGACTCGGGCGCGGACTCGCAGGGCGCGCGCGGCCATCTGGTGGCCGAGCAGGTGAGCTATGGTCCGCTCGACGCCTCGCTGTTCCGCGCGCCGAGCGACTACAGCCGGGTGGCCCATCCGGAAGGTCCCGGTCCCTACGCGCGCGGTTCGGCCGATCCCACGACCGGTGGCCCCGCGCCCGTTGCTCCCCTAGGCGGTCCGACCTCTCCGTGACGTGATCGGCCGACGCCGGTCGCGCCTTGCCTTCGCCGTCAAATCGCCTTCGAGGCGGGCTGCTATGGCGTCGTGGGACCGATCACCCTATCGGCCGTGACGGCGGCTCGACCGCCGTCGCCAGTTCGGAGTTCGACATGCGCGACAAGATGCGTCTTCTGGCTGTGCCGCTGCTTGCCGCCGGCCTCGCCGCCGCCGCGGCACCTGCGGCTCAGGCGCAGTGGCATCATGGCTACGGCGGCTATCACCGGTCGTACTATGGCGGCGGCTACGGCCGCCATCGCGGCTATGGCGGTGCCCTGATCGGCGGCCTGGCGGCGGGCGCGCTGATCGGCGCGCTGGGCGCCAGGGCGATCGCGCCGCCGCCGGTGGTCTATGCGCCGCCGCCGGTGGTGTATGCAGCACCCCCGCCGGTGGTCTACGCCGCCCCCCCGCCGGGTGCCTACTATCCCGGCTACGGCTACGGCTACGGCCAGGGCGGCTACTAGCCCGCGGCGCCGGCCGCCTGCGGGGCGGCTTGGCGAGCCGCCTGCAGCACCTCCGCCGCGTGTCCCGGCACCTTGACCTTACGCCAGATCCGGGTGATGCGGCCCGTCGTGTCGAGCAGGAAGGTGCTGCGCTCGACCCCCATGTAGGTGCGGCCATACATCGATTTCTGCACCCACACCCCGAGCGGCTCGAGCAGCGTGCCGGCCTCGTCGGTGGCCAGCGGGAAGCGCAGTTCGAACTTGCCGGCGAAGCCGTCGATCGCCTTCAGGGGATCCCTGGAGATGCCGATCACCGGCGTCGCGTCCGCCTCGCCGTCCAGCGCCTGCTGGAACTCGCGCGCCTCCTGGGTGCAGCCCGAGGTGTCCGCCTTGGGATAGAAGTACACCACGAACGGCTTGCCCAGCAGCCCGGCCAGGCTTACCCGCCTGCCGGCGCTGGCGGGGAGGTCGAAGTCCGGCAGCCGGTCGCCGACGCCGAGCGGGACGCCCGGCGGGACGGTCAGCGGGATGTCGGGGGAGGTGGGATCGGGCATGGGGTTCCTTGCTACTCGAGGGTGGCATCGGCGGGATCGCCGATCAGTCGGATGAAGGCGGCGCGCACCGTCTCCGCGGTCCGCTGCAGGCAAGCTTCCAGCCCGGCCAGTCCGGCAGCACCCGCGGCCGTGGCGCCGGTCGGAGCCGGGCAGGATGCTGCCACCCCGCGCAGCAGGGCGTCCACCGCCGCGGGAGCGGCATCTTCGAGGCTGCGCGGCAGGCCGGTGCCGAACAGGATGCGCAGCATGCCCTGCACGGCGCGCCATCGCCGGTCCGCCTCGCTCAGGCGGGCGGCGTCCGCGCGGGACAGCATCCCGGCCGCAGCCAGGCGCTGCAGCCCGATCCTGGTCGTCGGATGACGCAGACGCGGATCGCCGCCGGCAAGCTGCAGGGTCTGGGCGATGAACTCGACCTCCATCAGCCCGCCCTGCCGCAGTTTCACGTCCCACGGACCGCGCGCCGGCAGCTCGACGGCGACGCGCGCGCGCATCGCGCAGGCGTCGCGCAGCAGCGTCTGGCGCGCCACAGCCGGCCGGTCGAGCGCCTCGGCGATCGCCTCGGCCACCCGGCGGCGCAGCGCCGGCGGCCCGGCGACCACGCGGGCGCGCGACAGCGCCATGCGCTCCCAGGTCCAGGAGCGCTCGGCGTGGTAGCGCCGGAACGCCGCCAGCGACACCGCGACCGGCCCCTTGCTGCCCGAGGGGCGCAGGCGCATGTCGAGAGCATAGAGCGGTCCCTCGGCGCCGGGGGCGCTGAGGGCGGCGATCAGGGAATGGGCCGAGCGGGTGTAGTACTGGCTGGCCGGCAGCGCGTGGCGCCGTGTCGGCCGCGGCGACGCCGCCATCCCCTGCCGCGCCGCGCGCCGCTGCGGCAGCACGCTCCCGGCCACATTGTCGGGATGGTCGTAGATCAGCATCAGGTCGAGATCGGAGCCGGCCATCATCTCGCGCGAGCCGGCCTTGCCGAGCGCCACCACCACCATGCCGCCGCCGGTCAGCCGGCCGAAGCGCGCGCGGTGCTCGCGGCGGACCTGCTCCAGCATGCCCGCGATCACCCGTTCGGCGAGCGCGGTGCGCGCGACGCCGGCCTGGTCGACGTCGAGCCTGCCGTCCAGCTGCGCCAGCGAGAGCCGGAACTCCTCGCCGCGCACCAGCGGGCGGGCGCGCCGGATCGCCTCCTCCAGGTCGCCGGCGCCGCGCATCTGCGTCTCGACCAGGCGCCGCAGCCGCCGCGCGGCACCGGCCCCCTCGTCGGGCACCAGCAGGCCCTCCAGCGCCGCCGGCGCGGCGGCGAGATGATCGGCGAGCGAGGGTGCCGCCCCCAGCACGGCGGCGATGCGTCCGATCAGCGGCGGGTTGCGCGCGAACAGCGACAGCAGCTGCACCCCGGCATTCTGCCGCGCCAGCAGCGCATCGAAGCGCAGCAGCGCCAGCATCGGGTCGCGCTGCTCGCGCAGCGACGCCAGCAGGTCGGGCAGGATCTCGCGCAGCAGCGCCTGCGCGCGGTCGCTGCGCAGCGCGCGCAGCTGCCGCGTCCGCCAGGCGAGCAGGATCGGCGCCGCTCGCCCCGCCGCGAAGCCGAGCCGGTCGAGCTGCGCCGACAGGTCGTCGGCATCGAGATCCAGCGTCGCCGCGGCCGCCCCGGCCCGGCCGGAGCCGGTGGCGAGGTCCTCGAAGGCGCGCCGGGTGCGGGCGAGCGGACCCAGCAGCGCGTCGGCGAGCGCCTCGCCACAGGTTCGGCCGCCCGCCTGGCCGCCATCCATGCCCATGAAGCACGCGAACGCCTCGAAGCCTTCCCGGCTGGCGGGCAGGCTGTGGGTCTGCCGGTCGTCGCGCATCTGCAGCCGGTGCTCGACGCGCCGCAGCAGCCGGTAGCTCGCCGCGAGGTCCGCCGCCAGGCCGGAGGGCATGTAGCTGCCCTCCGCGAGCCGGGCCAGTGCGCCGAGCGTGGTCGGCTCGCGCAGCGCCGGGGCGCGGCCGCCCCAGACCAGCTGCATGGTCTGGGTCAGGAACTCGATCTCGCGTATGCCGCCCTCGCCGAGCTTGAGGTCGTGGCCGAGCAGGCGCTGCAGCGGCGTCGCGGCGACGGGAGGTGCGGGCGCGCCGCGGCGGCGGTCGATGCGCCGCTTCATCGCCCCGATTTCGTCGACCACGGCGAAGTCGAGGTGCCGCCGCCAGACGAACGGGCGGATCGTGTCGAGGAAGCCCGCGCCGCGCGCGAGGTCGCCGGCGACCGGGCGCGCCTTGATCATCGCCGCGCGCTCCCAGGTCTGGCCGAGGCTCTCGTAGTAGGCGATCGCCGCCGGCAGCGAGACTACCGGCGGCGTCGAGGCGGGGTCCGGGCGCAGGCGCAGGTCGGTGCGGAACACGTAGCCGTCGGCGTCGCGCGCCTGCATCAGCGCCACCAGGTCGCGTCCGAGGCGGACGAACAGCCGGCCCAGCCCCTCGCGGCCGGGATGCGCCTGCGGGTCGTAGAGCAGGATCAGGTCGATGTCGCTGGAGTAGTTCAGCTCGCCCGCGCCCAGCTTGCCCATGCCGAGCACGACGAAGCCGCTGCCGCGCTCCGGCTGCGCCGGGTCGGCCAGCACCAGCTCGCCGCCGGACGCCGCCGCGCGGAGCAGGTGCCGCACGGCGGCGGCGAGCGTGGCCTCCGCCAGCCGGCTGAGCGTCCCGCTCACCTGCTCCAGCTGCCACAGCCCGCCGATATCGGCGACCGCGCTGGCCAGTGCCACCCGGCGCTTGGCCTGGCGCATCGCGCTCGCCAGCGCGGCGCGCGATGCCGCCGGATCGAGTGCCCGCAGCGACGACAGCGCGGCCTCGACCGCCGCCTCCGGCCCGCGACGCAGCAGCGTCTCGAAGCTCTCCGGCTCGCGCAGCGCGAGGCCCGCCAGGTAGGGGCTGTTGCCGCCCAGGCAGGCGACCAACGCGGCACTCGACCGGGCGTCGGACGCGCGGCCGCGGCCGCCGGCGAGGTGCTCGGCCAGGCGCGCGGCCAGGCGCGCGGCACCGCCGGCGTCCGCGGCGAGCGGCCACGGCCTGGGCAACCTGAAGCGGGGCGGTGCGACGGCCATCGAGCTCCCCCGGCATCGGCGGGTCGAGCGGGACGGTGCGAAGCATGAGTGCTACCCGTCAAGGGCGGCGGCAGGCGCACCGATGGCACTTCCTGCTCGCCGCCCTGCTGGTGCTGCTCTCGCTGCCGGTGTTCGCCGCCCTGCTGCTGCTGGCGCGGCTCTGGATCGCGCCGCTCGACGTCACCGGCGTGGTGCGGCGGCTGGCCGCGCGGGCGGCGCCGGAGCTGTCGGTGGATCGGGTGCGCCTGTCCTGGCAGGGCTGGCGGCAGGGTCCGGCGGCGCCGCTCGGCCTACTGGCCGACGGCGTCCGGCTGCGGGGGCGCGCGCCGCTCCGCGCGGCACGGGTCTCCGCCTCCCTCGACATGCTCGCCCTGCTGCACGGCCGCGCCGTGATCCTCGGCCTGGCGGCGGACGACGCCGCGATCACGCTCTACCGCGCACCGGACGGGACCATCAGCCTCTCGCCACCGGAGCCGGCCCGCGACGCCGCCGCACCGCGCGGCCGGCGCAGGCGAGCCGCCTCGCGCGCGCGTGTCGATCTCGATCACCTGGATACGCTGCGGCTGCAGCGCGCGACGGTCACGCTGCGCGACGTCGCGTCCGGCCGGTCCTGCGACGTCGACATCGCAGTGCTGCGGCTGCGGGCGCTGCGCCGACCGGCGGCGGTCGGCCTCGTCGGGCAGGTCGCCGCCTCGCTGTCCAGCGGCGGGCAGAGGGCGCCGAGGCTGAGCCTGAACGGCGAGGCGCGCGAGGATCCGCAGGGCGCCATCGTCTGGCACATGCGCACCGACCCGGCGGTGCCGGCGGCGTTCGCCGGCGTCGCGCCGTCGCTGGCGGCACTCGCCATGCTCGACCTGCCGGTCCGCCTCGCCTTCGACCTCGCCCTGTCCGGCGGCTTCGGCCGCCTGATGCTGCCGCGCACGCTGGACCTGACCGCCTGGCTCGGCGCCGGCACGATCCGCACCGACCGGCTCACGGGCAGGCCGGGTTCCGGCCTGCCGATCCGGCAGGGCCACCTGCATCTGGCATTGAGCCTGCCATCCGATCCCGACGGGGCGACGCAGGCGGTGCTCTCGGACACGTCGTTGGTCCCGTCCGGGTTGGTTCCGTCCGGGCTGGTCGCGTCCGGCGCCACCGACGCGCCGGTGCTGCGCCTGGCCGGCAGCCTGTCGCGCGGCGGCGGCCAGATCCGCGCCGGCCTGCAGGCCTCCATCGCGCGCTTCGACTTCGCCCAGCTGGGGCTGCTGTGGCCCGACGGGCTCGCCCGCGGCGCCCGACGCTGGGTCACCGGCAACATCGTGGCCGGCCGCGGCCGCGACCTCGCCGTGATGCTCGGTCTCGAGTCCGACCGCGGCTGGGACGGGCTGCGTCTCGCGTCGATCTCCGGCGGCTTCGACGCCTCCGACCTCACCCTGCACTGGCTGCGCCCGATCCCGCCGCTGCGCGCGATGGACGCGCACCTGGTGCTGGAGGGGCCGGACGCGCTGCGCATCGAGTCCCGTCACGCCGTCGAGGACGGGCTGCGGCCGGGCGGCGCCGGCATCGCGGTCGGGCCGAGCCGCATGCGCATCACCGGCCTCAGCGGCAAGGACCAGCTCGGCCGGCTCGACACAAGCCTGAGCGGCGCGCTGCCCGACCTGCTGGCGCTGCTGTCGCATCCTCGCCTGCGCCTGCTCTCCCGCCACCCGCTCCACTTCACCGCGCACTCCGGCCGCTTCGAGGGGCAGCTGGGGCTGTCGATCCCGCTGACCGACGCGGTGTCTGCCGACCAGATCCCGATCCGTGCCGACGTCGCCCTGACCGACCTGCATCTCGGCGGCGTCGTCGCCGGACGGGACCTGGACCATGCCAGCGCGGAGCTGCACGCGGGCAATGACGGGCTGCGGCTGCGCGCCACCGGCGAGGTCGGCGGCCTGCCGTCGAGCCTGGCCTACGGCATGGATTTCCGCACGGGGCCGCCCGGCCAGAGCGTCGAGACCGCGCATCTGTCGGCGCGCATCGACGAGGCGGCGCTGCGGCGCGAGGGGCTGCAGGTGGTGCTGGACCGCTTCACCGGCGTCGCCTGGCTCGATGTCGGCTACGACCGCAGGCGGGACGGCGCCGCCCGGGTCGCGCTGGACCTCGACCTGACCGGTGCCGCGCTGCGCACGCCGTTCTGGAGCAAGCCCGCGGGGCAGGCGGCGCAGGCCGCCGGCATGCTCGGGCTGCAGGACGGCCGGCTGGTCTCGATCGACGCGCTGCACGCCAGCGGCACGGGCCTGCTGCTCGACGGCCATGCCGACCTCGATGCCGGCCATGCCAGCACCGTCGTGGTCGAGCGGTTCCAGGTCGGGCGCAGCAGCGGCGCCGGCCGGATCGAGCTGCCGCACGGTGTGCGACCCATCCGCGTCGTGCTGAGGGGTGGCGCGCTGGACCTCGCCCCGATCCTGCAGGACGCCTCGAAGCCCGCCGCGGGCCAGGGCCAGGGCCAGGGCCAGGGCCAGGGCCATGAGTCCGCCGTCGCGACGCGACCGGCTACCCGCGGCGGCATGCCCTGGCGCGCCGACCTCGATTTCCGCAGGGTGCTGCTGGCGTCGGATCGGGCACTCAGCGGCGTCGTGCTGCACGCCGCCGCCGTGGGTGCGCGCATCGACGACGCCAGCCTCGCCATCGACGGGCCGACCAGTGTCACCGCCGCCATCTCGCCGGCTCGGCATGGCCGCGACCTGCGGCTGGACGCGCGGGATGCCGGCGCCCTGCTGCGGGCGTTCGGCATCGGCCGCATCGAAGGCGGCACCCTGGTGCTGCTCGGCCGGATGGAGGACGGGCCGTCCGGCACGGTCAGCGGGTCGGCCAGCATCGGACGGTTCACGGTGCACGACGCGCCGCTCGCCGCCCGTCTGGCGCGCGATCTCTCGATCTACGGCTTCCTGACCCGTGCCGCGGGAGGCCAGCTCACCGTCACCCGCTTCGAGGCGCCCTTCACGCTGCGCGACCAGGTGCTGCGGCTGGTCGACGCGCACGCCTCGAACGACGCCCTCGGTGCCACCCTGCGCGGCTCGATCGACCTGCGGCGCAGCATCGTGGACCTGCGCGGCACCATCGTGCCGTCCTACCTGTTCAACGCCCTGCCGGGGAAGCTGCCCGGGGTCGGCCGCGTCTTCAGCCCCGAGACCGGCGGCGGCCTGCTCGCCGCCACGGTCGCCATCTCCGGCCCGTTCGACCGGCCGGTGGTCCGGGTCAATCCGCTCGCCCTGCTGGCGCCTGGCATCCTGCGCCGGCTGCTGTTCAATTGACGAGGTCGATGCCGGCCTGCTCCCGTAGGCTCGGCACGATCGCGCGCGGACTCCGGTGGGGACGCGCAATAGTGGAGACGCTTCTGTGATACGCCGCCACCGGACCTTTCGGCTCTCCGAAGGCCTGCCGCATCCGCTGGGTGCGACCTGGGACGGGCTCGGGGTCAATTTCGCCCTGTTCTCGGCCAACGCAACCAAGGTCGAGCTGTGCCTGTTCGACCCCTCCGGCGGCACCGAGCTCGACCGCATCGAGCTGCCCGAATACACCGACGAGGTCTGGCACGGCTACCTGCCCGACGCACGCCCGGGCACCATCTACGGCTACCGGGTGCACGGGCCGCACGCGCCCGAGGCCGGCCACCGCTTCAACCCCAACAAGCTGCTGCTCGATCCGTATGCGCGGGCGCATGTCGGCCAGGTGCGCTTCGCCCCCGAGATCTTCAGCTACCAGATCGGCCACGCCGACGGCGACCTGTCGTTCGACGGCCGCGACAGCGCGCGCTTCATGCCGAAATGCCGCGTCATCGACCCGGCCTTCACCTGGGGTCGCGACCGCCGGCCGCGGGTGCCGTGGGAGCGCACGATCTTCTACGAGACGCACGCGCGCGGCTACACGATCCGCCACCCCGCGCTGCCGTTCGGGCTCGGCGGCACCTTCGCCGGCCTGGCCGCCGACGAGATCGTGGGCCACATCAAGGATCTCGGGGTGACCTCGGTCGAGCTGCTGCCGATCCACTTCTTCGCCGACGAGCACCACCTCGCCCGCCACAAGCTGACCAACTACTGGGGCTACAACTCGCTCGGCTTCTTCGCCCCCGACGAGCGCTACGCGACCGGCAACGGCAGCACCGTATCCGAGTTCAAGACCATGGTCGCCCGCCTGCACGATGCCGGCATCGAGGTGATCCTCGACGTGGTCTACAACCACACCGCGGAGGGCAACGAGCTCGGCTCGACGCTGTCGTTCAAGGGCATCGACAACGCCTCCTACTACCGACTGATCCCCGGCCAGGAGCGCTACTACATCAACGACACCGGCACCGGCAACACGCTCAACCTGAGCCATCCGCGGGTGCTGCAGATGGTCACCGACAGCCTGCGCTACTGGGTGAGCGAGATGCATGTCGACGGCTTCCGCTTCGACCTCGCCACCATCCTCGGCCGCGAGAGCTACGGCTTCGACGAGGGCGGCGGCTTCCTCGATAGCTGCCGCCAGGACCCGATCCTGTCCGACGTCAAGCTGATCGCCGAGCCGTGGGATTGCGGCCCAGGCGGCTATCAGGTCGGCGGCTTCCCGCCCGGCTGGGCGGAGTGGAACGACCGCTACCGCGACACCGTGCGGGCGTTCTGGAAGGGCGAGTCCTCGCCGGCGGAGCTCGCGCGCCGGCTCTGCGCCTCGGCCGACAAGTTCAACCGGCGCGGCCGTCGGCCATGGTCGAGCGTGAACTTCGTCACCGCCCATGACGGCTTCACCCTGCACGACCTGGTCTCCTACAACGACAAGCACAACGAGGCGAACGGCGAGGGCAACCGCGACGGCACCGGCAACAACGGCTCGTGGAACTGCGGCGTCGAGGGCGAGACCGACGATCCGGCGGTGCTCGAGCTGCGCGAGCGGCAGATGCGCAACATGATGGCGACGCTGCTGATGAGCCAGGGCACGCCGATGATCCTGGCCGGCGACGAGTTCGCCCGCACCCAGGACGGCAACAACAACGCCTACTGCCAGGACAACGAGATCTCCTGGATGGACTGGGGCCGGGCGGCCGCGCACCAGACCATGTTCGCGTTCACCAGGCGGCTGATCCAGCTGCGCCAGGAATACCCGATCCTGCGCCGGCAGCGCTTCATGACCGGCGACTGGGACGAGGAGCTGGAGGTGCGCGACGTCACCTGGATCAACCGCGCCGGCGGGCAGATGCGCGACCAGGACTGGCGCGACGCCTCGCTGCACTGCTTCGCCATGCTGATGGACGGCCGCGCCAAGGTCAGCGGCATACGTCGCCCGGGGACCGATGCGACCCTGCTGATGATCCTGAACGGCTTTCACGAGGCGCTGGAGTTCACCATGCCGCCCTGCAGCGGCGGCATGCACTGGCAGCTGCTGCTCGACACCGAGCGTCCGGCGATGACCTCCGGCCGCGCCTACGCCATCGGCACGGGCTGCGAGGTGACCGACCGCTCGCTGATGCTGTTCCGCCTGGTGAGCTGATGCCGACGGCCTGACCGACCGTCAGGAGGCGCTGGGCTCTGCCCAGACCCGCCAAAGGCCTCGGCCTTTGGAAACCAATCTAAGACAACTGGATCCTCAAGGCTTCGCCTTGAGCGGGTCCAGGGCAGAGCCCTGGCGCATAGGTCACCGGCATCAGCTGGTCGCCGCCTTTGCCGATCTGGCCGCGGATCTCGTCGAACGCGATCCGGTGGCCGAACGTGGCCAACGCCTGCCGCCACGCCTCGGCGTGCGGGTCGACGGAGGCGACCAGCGTGCCGTCCACGTCGAAGATCATCGCCTCGATCATGATCCTGTCGCTCCTGCCCGCACGCGGGCGAGCTGGGCCGAGAACGGGTTGGCCTCGCGGTACAGCGGGTAGACCGCCTCGACGCGCCGGGCGATGGCGGCGAGGTCGAGGAACGCCGCCCCGCCGGCGCGCGCCGCGTCCTCGGGGCGCAGACGCACCGGCGCGAAGCCGGTGCGGGGCTGGTCGGCGACCAGCGCGTCGTCGCGGGCGCGCAGCCGTGCCACGCCGCGCCAGCCGATCCTGCCGTAGCTCATGGTCTCGCTCTCCAGCCCCGGAACCACCAGCTTGACCGCGCGCACCGGCGAGCCCGGCGGCGAGCAGTCCACCCACAGGATCTCGTGGCCGGCGGTCGCGAGCCTCTCCGCCAGCCAGTCGAGCCGCGCCGTGCTCGGCTCCATCGTGCCCGCCGCCGCGTCCGGCAGCGACGAGAACGCGGTCTCCGAGCGGCGCGCGAACACGTCGGCGAGGCGGCGGCGCAGCTCGCCTGCGTCCTGGCCGACCCAGTCCGCCATGGTCTGCAGCGCGCGCGGCTCCTCGCCGCCCGCCTCGGCCACCGCCATCTGGCGGGCGAAGCAGGCTTCCGGCAGCACGCGCCGCAGAACCTCGACCGGCCCGTGCGTCGCCACCTTGCGCGAGCGCGAGCCGATGAACTCCAGCACCGCCTTGCGCAGGCCGCGGCCGCGGTCGGGATGCGCGGCCTCGCCGCAGGCGGTGATCTGGATCGGCTGCGACACCGGCCCGCGATCGTCGCCCACCACGTAGAGGTTGGCGATTCCGAGATCGGTGGCGGCGAGTTTGACGGTGACGTCGATGCCGGCCTCGCGTAGCCGCCCGAGCAGGGCGGTCACGTCGTCCGGCAGCGCCGCGTCGAGCCGCACCGCCCGGCCCGCATCGAAGGCGCGGTAGGTGAGCACGTTGCCGTCGCGCTGCAGCAGCTCCATCAGCCCGTGGGCGAGCGCGTGCGCGAGGTCGAGCCCGGCGCCGAGCCCGTTGGTGATCGGCGTGATCAGCGAAGCCCTGCCGCGCACTTGATAAGGCGCGATCGCGAGCCATTCCAGCGGCACCAGCACCGTCTCGTCCGACGGGTAGCGTCGCATCGGCAGCCAGGCCCGCATCGCGTCCGGGTCGTACTCCGATCCCGCCGGCAGGCACAGCGTCAGCGGGTCGGCGACGCCCCGCGCGCCGAGGCGGGCGCGCAGCGTGGCGTAGCTGGCCTCGACCGGCTGCTGGCGCATCACCCAGCCGCCGACATGCACCTCCTCGCACAGCTCGCCGAGCGCGCCGGTCGCGGCCTCGGCCTCGCTCAGGCCGTAGCCGTGGCCGATGATCGGCGGACGATCGGCCGTGAGCAGGTTGGCCTGCACCACGGGGATGCCGAGCCGGTCCAGCCCGTCGATGCGGAACACGCCGGTCTCGGCGTCGCGCGGCATGCTGGCGCGGAAGCTCTCGGCGATGCCGGCGTAGTCGGGGGTCATGCGAGCAGGCCTCCTGTCAGCAGCGCGTTGCGGGGCGCGTGCGTCGGTGCGGCGCGCTCCGCCTGGGCCAGCAGCTGCAGTCCCTCGCGTATGCCGGTGCGGCAGCGCAGCCCGAGGCTCTCGGCCATCAGCGACGGATCGCCGCGGGAATGCGTGATGTCGCCGATCTTGGCTGGCCCCGCGCGCAGGCTCGGGCAGATGCCGGCCGCCTCGTAGAGCAGCAGCGCCAGCTCGCGCACCGAGATCGCGCTGCCGGTGCAGACATTGAGCGCCGGCGGCAGGTCCGGCAGCCGGGCCATGCCGGCGAGCAGTGCGGCGACCACGTCGGCGACGTAGACGAAGTCGCGCGTCTGCCGGCCGTCGCCGTTCAGCACCAGGCTCTCGCCGAGCGCCAGGCGGCGCCGGAACAGCGAGATCACGCCGGAATACGGCGAGGCGCCGTCCTGGCGCGGGCCGTAGACGTTGAAGAAGCGCAGGCCCAGCGTCGGCGTGCCGAACAGGCGCCGCGCGACCCGCGCATGCAGCTCGCTGCCGAGCTTGTCGCAGCCATAGGCCGATCCCGGATCGGTGCGGTCGCTCTCGGCCAGCGGCATGCGCGACGACTCGCCGTAGACCGCGGCGGAGGAGGCATACACCACCGGCATCCCGCCCGCGCGACGCGCCGCGTCCAGCACCGTCACGCTGCCGGTCTGGTTGACGCCGTGCGTGCCGACCCAGTCCTCGGTGCAGCGCGCGACCGAGGCGACCGCGGCCAGGTGGAACACGCCGTCGACGCCGTCCAGCACGCGCCGCACCAGGCCGCGATCGGTGACGCTGCCGCGGGTGAACGACGCCGCGTCGGCGAGGTGCCGGAGCCGGCCCGACGAGAGGTCGTCGAGCACGCGCACCGCGTCGCCGCGGGCGAGCAGACGATCGACGAGGTGCGAGCCGATGAAGCCGGCACCTCCGGTCACGAGCCAGGTCTTCATCGCAGCATCTTCATGTGATCAAGCTTCAGGCGACCAGTGACAGCAGCGCGTCGGGGTCGGCGGCGCGCAGCCGCTCGGCGTGGCCGCGTCCCGCCGCCTCCCGCTCGGCCAGCGCGTCGATCGCGCACCGCGCCCGCGCCGCGTCGCCGAACTGGTAGCCGAGCTGCGAGCGGTAGCAGGCGACCGCGTCGTGCTTGCGCGCCCGCGCCGCCGCATCGAGCGCCACCACCACGTCGTGCGGCGCGCGCGCCGCCACCCGCGGGTCGGGTGCGGCGCCGGCGTCGCGGATCACGTAGGGCGTATCGCGGTAGAAGCCGAGCAGCGGCGGCGCCCCGGGCCGCTGGCCGTCCCGGTGGCCGCTCCGGTGGCTGTCAGGGTCGAGCAGCGCCTCGATCAGCCGCAGATGATCGACATGGCGTCCGCAACCCTGCGGCGCCAGTACCAGTGCCGGTCGCAGCTGCGCCAGCAGGCCGGCCAGCAGCGACGCCAGCTGGCGCGCCACGGCGTCGTCCGGACGGGGTGGGGCGAACAGCGCCGCCGCCGAGCCGTAGCCGCGGTTCGGCGCCTCCGGCAGGTCGAGCAGGCGCTGTGCCGCGCCGAGCGAGGCGCAGGCGGCGCGATCCTCCTCGCGTCGCAGCGCCATGTAGTCGACGGCGTCGTCGAGGCCCTTGTCGCGCTGGCAGGCCAGCGCGAAGCCGGAGGCGGGATGCACCGAGCGGGTGAAGGCGGTGGCGACGATCACCTGCCAGCCGGCCCGCGCGAGGCTCGCCGCGATGCCGCCGCAGGAGAACGCGACGTCGTCGAGGTGCGGCGACAGCAGCAGCGCCGTGCGGCAATGGCCGTCATCGCTCGTGCTCACAGCAGGTGCGGCGCGCTGCGGAACCGGCAGGGGTCGCGCGGCAGCGCGGCCTCGAAGCCGGCATCGGGGGGCGTGCGGCAGGTGGTCGCATAGACCTGCATGATCTGGCGCGCCACCGCCGGCCAGGAATACACCGCGCGGCATTCCTCCAGCGCGGCCGCGGCGAGGCGGCGGCGCAGCGTGGGCTCGGTGATCAGCCGGCGCAGCCCCGACACCAGGGCCGGAATGTCGCCGGGCTCGGTGAGCAGCCCGTTCTCGCCGTCGCGCAGGCAGTCGACCACGCCGACCACGCGGCACGAGATGGTCGCGAGCCCGGTCGCCATCGCCTCCAGGATGGTGTTGGAGAAGCCCTCGGCGTAGGTCGGCGAGACGAAGATGTCGGCCCCCGCATAGGCTTCCGCGGCACGCTCGTACTCGACGTAGCCGCGCATCGTGGTGCGCGAGGCGAGACCGGTCGCCTCGAGCCGGGCGGCCGCCTCGTCGAGGTCGGGGCCGATGCCGGATAGCACCAGCCGGAACGCCAGACCCTCGTCGCGCAGCTGTCGCAGCGCCTCGATCATGTCGAGCACGCCTTTGCGGCGGTCCACGCGGCCATGATACAGCAGCACCGGCGGTGCGTCGGGATCGCGCGGCGCCGCATCCGGCCGGAAGCGCACGGTGTCGACCGCGCCGGGCACGATCGTGAAGCGCGAGGGTGCGGTGCCCAGCCGCCCGCTGACCTCGTCGGCGAACGAGCGGCAGCCGATCAGCACAGCACCCGCATGATCCAGCGTGCGCGTCATCGCCAGGCGATGGGTCTCGCAGCAGGACCCGACCCAGTGCCCGTCGCCGCCCTGGATCGAGACCACGCTCGGCAGGCCGAGCGCGCGCGCGGCGAGCAGCGTCGCCCAGCCGGTCGGATAGCCGTACTGCGCGTGCAGCAGCTCGAACGGCCGGCGCGCGTGCTCGGCCTCGATCACCGCCACCATCTCCTCGATGTCGCGCTCGAAATCGCCGCCCTCGGCCTCGCCCTTCTGCTCCAGCCCGATCACCCGCACGCCCGCGACCGGCGGCGGCGGCCCGCCGCCATAGACGCCGCGGCCGAACGCGTCGTCGCGGTACTGGCTGATCATGGTCACCTCGTGGCCGGCCTCGACCAGGGCGTGGAGCAGGTTGAGCGCATAGACGCTCATCCCCGAGATCGCGGGGAAGAAGCGACGGCTGACGAAGCAGATCCTCACCTCCGGCTCCCGCTACGCCAGCGCCGTCTCGATGGCACGCAGCGCCTCGCGCGCCTGGGGGATCATCTCGACGGCGCGATGGCTGTCGCTGGACAGCTCGACGCAGACCAGCCGGTCGAAGCCGACCTGCCGGAGTGCCGCGAGGATCGCGGGCAGGTTCATGTCGCCCTCGCCGAACGGCAGGTGCTTGTGCACGCCGCGCTGCATGTCCTCGATATGCACGGTGCCGAGCCGGTCCGCCTGCGCGAGCACCGCGTCCTCGGGCTCGACGTCCTGGCTCACCATGCAGTGGCCGAGATCGAGCGCCAGACGCAGCGTCGGGAAATCGGCCACGAGACCATCGAAAAGGCTGACGGTGCCGACGATCATCTCCGGCTCCGGCTCGAATGCCGCGACCACGCCGAGCCGCTCCGCCCGGCGCAGCACCTCGGCGATGCCGCCGTACAGCCAGTCGCGGACCTGCGCCGCATCGAGCTGCGGCGCCGGCCGGCCGGCCCAGAAGGTGACGATCTCCGCGCCGGTCTCGGCGGCGACCTCGAAGGCGCGGGTCAGGAACTCGATGCGCCGCGCGCGCCCCTCCGGCTCCTGGGAGACCAGGGTGGGCTCGTGCTTGCGACGCGGGTCGAGCAGGAAGCGCGCACCGGTCTCGACCACCGCGCCGAGCCTGCGCGCCGACAGCAGGGCCGCCACCCGCTTCAGCTCGCCCGCGTGGTCGACCGCGAACGGGTTGAGGTGGGCGTGGTCCAGCGTGATCGACACCCCGTCATAGCCGGCATCCGCGATCATCGCGATCGCGTCCTCCAGCCCGTGATGGGCGCAGCCGTTGGTGTTGTAGGCGTAACGGAGGTTCATGCGGACATCCCTTGGCTGGCGCCCGCCGCCGTGACCAGGGCGGGTATCGCGACCGGTCGCGTCGAGGCGGGGCCGTCGATCATCCTGTCGAGCAGCTCGAGCACCGCGCGCTTCGGCACGCCGGTCGCGTACTCGAACGGCGTGAACACGCTGTCGAAGTCCAGCGCCTCGAACACCCGTCGATAGCGGCGCGCCTCGTCGGGGGAGAGCGGGATCTGCTTGTGGTAGGCCTTGTGGCAGGACAGCCCGACCGCGCGGCCGTGCGGGTCGAGTTCCAGCTTCAGCGCGTCGCCGACGAACACCGCGCGCCGTGCCGCGTCGTGCAGCACCGCGTGTCCCTCGTAGTGGCCACCGGTATGATACAGCACCAGGCCGGGACGGATCTCGTGCCGCTCGTCCCACGGATGCGTCACCCGGAACGCCTTGGTCCATTGCAGGTCCTCGCGCTGGATCAGCAGCTCCGGCTCGAAGCGCCGCTGCAGTTGCCACAGCGCGCCGTAGCCATGCGGATGCGAGGCGGCGAGCACGCGTATGCCGCCCAGTGCCGCGATCGCTTCGAGGCTGGCCGGGTCGTAGAAGGGTGCGGCCTCGAAGGCGACGTTGCCGTCCGGCTGCAGCAGCAGCCAGCCATGGCTGTCGAGGCCGAAGCGCGGCGTGCTCCAGAACTCCCAGATGCCGGGGATCACCTCGCGACGGTGATGCGCGAGCCGCGGTCCCAGCTCCTCGGGGGTGCGGAACGCCCAGCCATCCTCCGGCAGGTCGTTGCGCACGTCAGAGCAGATCGGGCAGTGCGGCGGCACCGCGAAGTAGAACTGCCAGTGCCCGCAGTTGCTGCAGGCGAAGGGGGAGAGCGCCATCTCAGGCCGCCGCCGCGACCGCGTCGCGCAGGCCGGCGAGCAGCGCCATCGTCCGCAGGTCCTGCCGCGCGGTGAAGCCGAAATCCCGCCGGCCCAGCAGATGGTCGCCGAACGCCTCGATCTGGCCGGTGAACGGCGAGCGCTCGATCGCCTCGATGCGCAGCGCGCGCGCCGGCGCATCTGCGGTCTGCAGCGTCAGGCTGCCGCCCGGGGTCTGGCCCATGGTGTCGGTCAGCGTGATCTGGCCGCGCTCGCCCACGATCTCGAGCCGCCGTCGCGGCAGGAACTCGGGGCAGTTATAGGCGACGTGGAGCTGGACCAGCACGCCCGCGGCACTGCGCGCGACGATCATGGCGCCGTCGTCGACACCGGCCCGCGTGCCCCCGGCGCGGGCGTACTCGTGGATCCGGCGCTGGCCCAGCACGTGCGCGGCCTCGATCGGCTCGCCGAGCAGCATGGCGGCGAGGTCGAGCCCGTGCGGGGCGAGGTCGAACAGCGCGCCGCCGCCGGCGCGCGCCGGATCGATCCGCCAGTTGTCGTCCGACCAGTCCGAGCCGACCCAGCAGGCATAGACGATGCGCACTGCCGCGACCCGGCCGACCGCGCCCTCGGCGATCAGGCCGGCGGCGTGGCGATGTGCGGCGTGGAAGCGCTGGTCGTAGGCGGTGGCGTAGAACACGCCGTGCCGCTCGCAGGCCTCGACCATGGCGCGGGCGTCGGCGGCGTCGAGCGCCATCGGCTTCTCGCAGAGCACCGCGTGCCCGGACGCGGCCGCCGCCTCGACCAGCGCGCGGTGGGCGTGGTTGGGTGTCGCCACGTAGATCGCATCGAGCCCGGGGTGGCGCAGGAACGCGTCGAGCCCGCCGCCACGCGCGACCGTGGCGTCCTCGGGCGCGACGCGGCTCAGCGCCCGCGGATCGGGATCGTACAGCGCCACCAGTCTGCCGTTGCGGCTGGACGCGATGGCGGGCGCGCCGTAGTCGCGCGCCACCCAGCCGCAGCCGGCGATGCCCCAGCCAATGCTGTCGTGGCTGCCGGCGCGCACGCGTGGCCCTACCATCGCGGCGGCAGGTCGAGATAGATGCGCCTGCGTATCAGCGACAGCGTCTCCGGGCTGCCGTCGGCGTCGCGCCGGTCCGGACCCTGCCAGCGCAGCGGGTAGGTGCGCAGCGCGGCATATTCCTGCTCGTAGCGCGGGCTGGGCCAGGCGATGCGCGCGGCGTCGCCGTCGCGGCGATAGAGCGGGTTGAGCCGGACGCTGTCGTGCGCGAGCTCGGTGCCCAGCCGCGACGGCACCGGCGCGGGCCGGGCGGCGGACGCGCGCCACAGCAGCGAGAGTGCGGGCGCCGAGGCGAGATGCGCCGCCTCCGACTCGCGCGGCGCCCGGTGCTCGGCGAAGGCACGGGTGAGCTCGCGGTCGTCGAACAGCTGCGCGCCGGGGAACAGGGCCGCGCAGCCGTCGACGGTCAGCGGCGCGCCGGCGGAGTGGTTGTCGACCGCGGCGTTGTGCACGTGGCCGAGCGCCACCGCGCCGTCCTCGCCCACCGCCTGGCGCATGCGGGCGGCGAGGTCCGGCTTGTCGGGCAGGAAGTAGAACGCGTCGTGGCAGAGCAGCGCGCCGAACCGCTGGCCGGCGAGCGGCCACGCCGCGGAGGCGTCGAAGCAGGCCAGCCTCGCCTGCGGACAGACATAGTGCCGCGCGAGCCAGAGCTTGGCGAACACCAGGTCGGCCCCCACCGCCGCGATGCCGGCGAGGCCGCAGGCGCGCAGGAAATGACCGGTTCCCGACGCCAGCTCCAGCAGCGTGCGGCCGGGGATGCCTTCGAGCTGGCCGAGCAGGGTCAGGCCGGAGAGGTAGGTCGGGTCGCTCCAGCGATGCGCGAAGTAGTCCGCGACCCGGCCGAAGGCGAGCACCCGCATGGCGTCGCGGAAGCTGAAGCACTCGGGCGCCCGCGCCAGGCCGGCGCAGTCCGCCACCGTCGGCGGCGGGTCCGGCGCATACGGATCCTGGTCGGTCAGCAACAGGGCGGTGGCGCCGACGAGGTCGTCCGCCTCGATCCGACGCACCGCCTCGCGCGCCAGCTCGATGCGGTCGGCGCGCAGGAAGGCGATGTCGTCGATCACCGGCCAGACCTCGTCGCCGGCCACCAGCAGCGAGCGGCCGCGGGCGCGCAATGGGCGGCCCGAGCTCGGGCTCGCCAGCGTGCCGGGCGGCCACGCCGTCGCCGCCGCATCGGGCGGCCGCACCGGGCCGATGCGGGCTGCGGCGCTCATGCCAATTCCAGCACGGCGAGCACCCCTGCCTGGAACGGGCGCAGCGGTCCCTCGTGCACCAGCTGCAGGTCGCCGAGCGCCTGGTCGGCGGTGAAGGCGGCGGCGCGGGCATGGTGATGCGCCTGCAGCACACGATCGATCACGTCGGCGGCGTGGAAGGCACGGCCGTCGGCGGTGTCCGCGTCCGCGATCAGCGCCAGCGCATCGCGCACCTGGCCGCGCGGACCCGGCGCCAGCGTCGCCAGCTCCTGCTCGAACAGGCGGTGCATGATCGGCGCCAGCGCGTCGCCGAGCAGCAGCTCGCCGGCGAAGCCGGTGTCGGGCAGCACGGCGTTGTGCAGGTGGTGGGCGAGACCGGCGAGGAACACGCGCGCCGGGTCGGCGCCGTCCTGCAGCGCCACCAGCGCGCCGAGCACGGCGACGACAAGGCAGTGGTCGCCGTGGCTCTCCGCCGGCTCCAGCGCCAGACGCGGCTGGTCGGGCGCGGTCGCGCCGGCGCGCGGCTGGCGTATCAGCGCCTCGACGAAGCCCGGCACCGCGAGGCCCGGCGCCACGAGGCCCGGCGCCACGAGGCCCGGCATCGCGTCGCCGCACGGCGTCGTGCCGAGGCTGTCGCGCAGCCTGCCCGTCACGTCCGGCGACAGGGAAGCGGTCGCGGCGTCGAAGCCGCGGCGCAGGATCGCCTCCCGCGCCGGCGCTTCCAGCCCGAGCCGGTGCAGCAACCCGCCGTCGATGCCGCCGAGCCGGGTCGCGACCAGCGCGTCGGCGACGGTCGTCGCCCACAGCGCGTGCGGTGGATCGCCCGCCGCGATCCGGCTCCAGGCGAGGCGGAACAGACGCTCGGCGACACTGTCCGGGATGGACTGGTCGCGCATGCGCTTCAGCTCGCCGAGATCCCGCGCCACCGAACGCAGCCGGCCGAGATCCCGCGGCAGGGAGGGAGGTCCGGACATCACCTGCGGGTCAGGTCGTGCGCCCGCCGCATGGGAACCATGCATCCAGGTGGGAAGATCCTCCCGGCACGGGAGAGGCGAGCGCCATGTCGAAGCCGATCTCGGTATTGGGATGCAGACAACCCGGGTCCGGATCTGCCGTTGCCGCCGAAACCCACGCGTCACAAAATTGTGCGCTCCGTTACCTCGCGACGGCAGATCGTCGGCGGCCCGCGCGACGTCCGCCGGCGCGCCCGGGTGCTCGGGCGGCGGCGGTTTGTCGGCGACCGCGCTTCTGCTAGACGATGGCCCCGATGTTGACGGAATTCATGTCCTGGTGGACCCGGCAGATGCTCGATCTGCTCCCCGGCCGCGTCGCGCGCCGCGATCCGGCGACCGCCAACGCGATCCTGGCGACGCCGGATGCGGGCGAGGCCGAGCCGGGGGCGGTGCTGCTGTCGCTGCGCCTGGGCGGGCAGGAACGGCTCGCCGGCCGCCACGCGCCGGGACAGTCGATCCTGACGCAGCTGCTGCGCGAGCATCCCGGCCTGCCGCTGCTGCTGCGGCTGCCGCCGGACCGCCTGCTGAGCCGCGACGTCTCGCTGCCGCTCGCCGCGGAGCCTGGCTACGAGCGGGTGCTGCAGTACGAGATGGACCGGCTGACCCCGTTCGCCGCCAGCGACGTGTTCTGGTCGGCGCGCCCGCTGCGACGCAACCGCGACACCGGCCGGCTCGAGCTGCGCCTGTCGCTGGTGCCGCGCGCCTGGCTCGCGGCGCCGCTCGACACGCTGCAGCAGGCGGGCGGCAGGCCGGCCGCGATCGAGGTGCGCGGCCCTGGCCGCGAGCCGACCCGGCACATCGCGATCGCGCACGCGATGAGCCGCGGGCGGATCGCGCAGCGCCGCCTGCTCGGCCTCGCCGGCGGCGGCTGCGCGGTGCTGGCGCTGGTCGCGGTCGCGCTGCCGTTCGCACTGCAGGGCAGGGCGGAGGGCCGCCTCGCGCGACGCATCGCGGTGCTGCAGCCGCAGGTGCGGCAGGTCGCGGCACTGCGGGCGCGGATCCGCTCGGGCACCGCGGGCAGCGACGCCGTCGCCGGCGCGCGCGCGCACCTGGGCGATCCGCTCGCCCTGCTCGCCGCACTGACCCGCGTGCTGCCGGACGATACCTGGCTGACCGACCTCGCGCTGCGCGACGGGGTGATCACCCTGAGCGGGCAGTCTTCCGGAGCGGTGCGGCTGATCCCGCTGCTCAGCGCCGATGCCGCCTTCTCGGCACCCGCCTTCTCGGCCCCGGTGACCCGGATCGAGTCGAACGCCGATCTGTTCTCGATCCGCGCCGGCGTGGCGCCTTGACCCGCTGATGGCCGCGCTCGCGCTGCCCGAAGGCCGACAGGGACGCCTCCTGGCGCTGCTGGTCACGCTGCTGGCGCTGGCGCTGCTCTGGCTGGCGCTGCTGCAGCCACTAGTCGGTTGGTACGCCGATCGCGCCGAGGCGCTGCAGCAGCGTCAGGCGCTGGCGGCGCGCATGGCGCTGCTGGTGCGTCGCCTGCCGGCGCTGCGCGCCCAGGCGCAGGCGACGGCGCTCGCCGGGCCGCCGGGCGCCGGCATCCTGATCGAGGGCAGCGACGCGGTGGCGAGTGCCGCGATCCAGGAGAAGGTGTCGGCGATGGCGGCCGCTGCCGGGCTGAGCCTGTCCTCGACCGAGACGCTGTCCGCGGTGCGTGCCGGCGCCTACCGTCGGGTCGCGGTGCGTGTCTCGCTCGAGGCGGCGTTCCCGCTGGTGGTGCGGCTGCTGGGCGCGATCGAGACCACGCGGCCGAGCCTGCTGGTCGACGACCTGCAGATCCACGGCACCCGGCTGCTCGGGCAGTCCGAGACCGCGCCGCTGAACGTCGCCTTCACCGTGCTCGGCTTCCGCCGCCCGGACGCGGCAGCACCCGCGGCGCCGCCGCCGACGGATGCCCCCTCGTCCGATGCGCCCCCGGCCGATGCGCCCCCGGCCGATGCGCCCCCGGCCGATGCGCCCGGCGAGTAGCGGGCGGTGAGCCGCGCGCCCTTCCTCGCCGCGTCGGTGGTCGCGGCAGTGCTGGCGCTGACCATCCTGATCGAGCTCGCGCGCGCCGGGGCGGCGCCGGGTGCCGGGACGGCGCTGCCGGCCGCCGCCGAACCCGCCGCCTCCGAGGCATCGGCGCACGTCCCGCCATCCGCCGCGACCGCGGCGGCGGCACTCGATGGCTGGCTGCGCACCATCCTGGAACGGCCGCTGTTCAGCCCGTCGCGGCGTCCCGGGCAGGCGGCGGTGGCCAGCAGCGAACTGCCGCGGCTGGCCGGGATCATCATCGGCCCGGACGGCGCGCGCGCGATCTTCGCCAGCGCCGGCGACCGCCGGGCGATCGTCGCCGGCCCCGGCGGCCATGCCGGTCCCTACCTGATCCGCGCGGTCGACCGCAGCGGCGTCGCGGTGACCGGGCCGGACGGCGCCCGGCTGCTGCATCCGGTCTACGACGCGGGTGCCGCGGGCGGCTCCGCGGCGGGTGCGATCTCGGGGCAGTCGCCGGCGAGCGGCGGCAGCTCCATCCTCGACCTGCTGCGCTCGCGCATGCAGGGCGGCGGGCTGCGGCCGATCCTGATCCCGCCCGCCGCGCCGCCCCGCCCGAGATGAGCCCCAGCGACGATTGAGGGACGACCAAGATGAGCGAGACACCAGCGTGACATCGCAGCCGCCCGACGCGCCTGATCGCCCGCTGCGAGCCGCGCCGCCCGCCACCGCGGTCGCCAGCCTGGTTGCCGGCCTGGTTGCCGGCCTGGTCACCGGCTGCAGCACGCCGCAGCAGCCGGTGCTGGGTCCGCTGCCGCCGCTGCGCGGCGTGGCCGCGCGCGCGCAGCCGCGCCTCAACGGCGAGATCGGCGCCGGCGATGCGCCGGGCCCGGCGCTGCTGAGCTACGGCCGCGAGCGGGCGGCCCCGGGTGCGGCCGGGCGCGACGCGGGCGGCACGTCCGGCGCCATCACGCTCGACTTCGCCGACACCGACATACGCGACGCGGTGGCGCAGATCCTGGGCACGCTGCTGCACCTCAACTACACCATCGATCCGGCGGTGAAGGGAACGGTGACGCTGCACACCGCGACCCCGCTCGCCAGCTCGCAGCTGCTGCCGGTGATGCAGGCGCTGCTGGCCCAGGTCGGCGCGGAGATGCTGCAGTCCGACGGGCTGTACCGCATCGTCAGCGCCGGCGCGTCGGGGGGTGCCGCCCCGGGAGGCGGCGGCGCCTCGCCGAACGCGGCGCTGGCGGAGGGCGAATCCGTCGGCGGCTCCTCGATGATGACGCTGCGCTACGCCAATGCCGAGGACCTGGCCAAGGCGCTGCAGCCGTTCGTCGGCAGCGGCGGCAAGATCGCGGCGGTGCCCGGCAGCAATGCGCTGCTGGTGGCCGGCGACGCCGGCGTGCGACGCACCCTGACCAGCCTGGTCGAGGCGTTCGACGTGGACGTGCTGGCCGACCAGTCCTACGCGCTGCTGCCGGTGGAGAGCGGCACCGCCAAGGACATGGCCGGGTCGCTGCAGGAGGCGCTGCGCGGCCAGAGCAAGACGCTGGCCGAGATCGTGCGGGTGATCCCGATGAGCCGGGTGGACGCCGTGCTCGTGGTGTCGTCGCAGCCGCGCTACATCAGCGACGCGCGACGGCTGTTCGCGCTGATCGACCGCAACCGGCGCAACACGGTGCGCGCCTGGCACGTCTATTACCTGCAGAACAGCCACGCCAGCGACACCGCCAACCTGCTGCAGCAGGCCTTCACCCCCAACAACGTCACCATCCAGCCGAGCACGCCACGCCAGCTGCCGCAGAACAGCCAGCTCGGCAGCGGACAATCGGGCGGCGGCCTGGGCGGCGGCGGCAGCCTCGGTGGCGGCAGCAGCCTCGGCGGCAGCAGCCTTGGTGGCGCCGGCTCCGGCAGCCTCGGCGGCGTCGGCAGCAGTGCCGGCACCGGCAGCGGCCCGTCCGGCGGCGGCACCAGCGCCGGTTCCACCAGCGCGCCGCCGTCGGGCGGCGGCGCCTCCGCCAACCCCCTGCTCGGCGGCCTCGACAGCGCCGGCGGCGGCGGCGGCGGCGGCACCGACAGCGGCATGCGCATCATCGCCAACACACAGAACAGCGCGGTGCTGGTCTACGGCACCGAGCACGAGACCGACGCGGTCAGCCAGATGCTGCGCCGGATCGACATCGTGCCGCTGCAGGTGCGGATCGACGCGGTGGTCGCCGAGGTCGACCTGAACGACGCGCTGCAGTACGGCACCCAGTTCTTCTTCAAGTCGGGCGGCATCAACGGCGTGCTCAGCAACGCCTCCACGACCACGCCGGTCACCGGCACCATCGCCAGCACGGTCACCAACGCCGGGCTCGGCGCCGGCCTGCCCGGGCTGGTGGTCGGCGGGCTGAACAACGGCGGCGCGCCGCTGGCGATCTCGGCGCTGCAGGCGGTCACCACCGTGCACATCCTGTCCTCGCCCGAGCTGCTGGTGGTGGACAACCAGCCGGCGCGCCTGCAGGTCGGCCAGCTGGTGCCGTACCAGAGCGGCACCGCGCAGAGCACGCTGACCAGCACGTCGTCGATCGTCAGCGAGATCCAGTATCAGCCCACGGGCGTGATCCTGGAGGTCACGCCGCGGGTCAATACCGGCGGCCTGGTGACGCTGGACGTGTCGCAGGAGGTCAGCGCGGTGGCGCAGGGCGTGACCACCACCGGGGTGAACTCGCCCACCTTCACCACCCGCAACGTCAACTCGCGGGTGGTGGTGCAGGACGGCCAGACCATCGGCATCGCCGGCCTGATCACCGACCAGCTCAGCCGCGGCAACAGCGGCATTCCCTGGCTCAAGGACATCCCGATCCTGGGCGCGCTCGCCTCGACCCAGAACAATAACCGCATGCGACAGGAGCTGCTGGTGCTGATCACGCCGCACGTGATCCACGACCAGCACGACGCGCAGGCGCTGACCGAGGACCTGCGCGAGCAGCTCAGCAACGCCGCCGCGGTGCCGTTCGAGAACCCGTCGGCGACCGGCAGCGCCGATCCGAACCGCCGGGTGCGTCGCAGCCTTGACCTGGAGCGGTAGCCGCGCCGGGGACGCGGCCGCGTGAGCCGGCATCCGGTCCGCGAGCGCGGCTTCGCGCTGCTGATCGTGCTGTGGACGCTGTCGCTGCTGTCGCTGCTGATCGCCCAGCTGACCGGCTCCGGCGGCCAGGCGGTGCGGCTCGCGGCCAACCTGCGCGCCCAGGCGGCGCTGCAGGCGGCGGTCGACGGCGCGGTGCAGGAGGCGGGATACCATCTCGCCGCCGCAGGCGCGGCGCATTGGCCGGCGGACGGCGCGGTGCGCGAGCTGCGGCAGGACGGCGCCGCGATCCGGCTGCGCATCACCACCGAGGCCGGTCGCGTCAATCCCGGCATCGCCTCGCTCGAGCTGCTGGCCGCCCTGGTGCATGGCTGCGGTGTCGACCTGCCGCAGGCGACGGCGGTGGCGTCCTCGATCGTCGCCTGGCGCTTTCCCACCGCCCAGGGCGGCTACGGCGCGGCCGAGTACCGCCAGGCCGGACGCGGCTACGCGCCGCCCGGGCAGCCGTTCGAGAGCCTCGACGAGCTCGGGCTGGTGCTCGGCATGACCCCCGAGCTGCTGCGCTGCCTGGTGCCGCACCTGTCGCTGTTCCGCGACAACGATCCCGATCCCAATGCGGCCGATCCGCTGGTGCTGCGGGCAATGACGGAGACCCTCGGCGCGCCGCCGGCGCTGAGCGGCGCGGCACCCGACGAGAGCCTGGTGATGGTCAGCGCCGTCGCCACCGGCGCGGACGGCGCGCGGGCGGTGCGACGGGCGATCCTGCGCATGGAACCGCGCGAGCTCGCGCCGGGCCAGCCCGCGGACGCGCTGGCGCCGTTCCGGGTCATGGATTGGCAGCGCTGAAGCCCGCCGCGGGGCGGGATTTGCCCGGTGCGCGCGCTTGCTCTAACTCGCTGTGCGATACGAAGGCCCCGTTCCAGAGGATGGACCAGGCATCATGCCCACAGCCCTGATCACCGGCGTCACCGGCCAGGACGGCGCCTACCTCGCCGCCCTGCTGCTCGAGAAAGGCTATCGCGTCATCGGCCTGGCCCGGCGCTCCGCGTCCGCCGACCGCGTCAACGAGCGCCTGCGCTGGCTCGGCGTGCTCGAGCAGGTGCAGCTTGTGGATGGCGACCTGCTCGACCTGTCCAGCCTGATCCGCATCGTCCAGGACGTGCAGCCGGACGAGGCCTATAACCTGGCCGCGCAATCCTTCGTCGCCGCGAGCTGGCAGCAGCCGCTGCTCACCGGCGCGGTCACCGGGCTGGGCGCGGTCAACCTGTTCGAGGCGATCCGCATCGCGCGGCCGGCCTGCCGCCTGTATCAGGCGTCCTCGTCGGAGATGTTCGGGCTGATCCAGGAGCCGGTGCAGAACGAGCGCACGCCGTTCTATCCGCGCTCGCCCTATGCCGCGGCCAAGCTCTACGCGCACTGCATGACGGTGAACTACCGCGAGAGCTTCGGGCTGCACGCCTCGTCGGGCATCCTGTTCAACCACGAGAGCCCGCTGCGCGGCATCGAGTTCGTCACCCGCAAGGTCACCGACGGGGTGGCGCGCATCAAGCTGGGCCTGGCCGAGCGGCTGCCGCTCGGCAACCTCGACGCCACCCGCGACTGGGGCCATGCCCGCGACTACGTGCGCGCGATGTGGCTGATGCTGCAGCAGGAGCGTGCCGACGACTACGTGATCGCCACCGGCCGCACCACCTCGATCCGCGAGCTCTGCCGGATCGCCTTCTCGCATGCCGGGCTCGACTACCAGCAGCACGTCACCTCGATCGCGGCCCTGATGCGCCCGGCGGAGGTCGATGTGCTGCTCGGCGATGCCGGCAAGGCGAAGCGGGTGCTGGGCTGGCAGGCGACCACCTCGCTCGAGGACATGATCGGCGAGATGGTCGATGCCGACCTCGCCCGGCACCGCGCGCGTCCTGCTCCGGCCAGAGAGACGCCGCGGAGCTGAGTGCCATGGAGGTGCCGCCGCGCCGCATCCTGGCGACCGGCCTCGGCGGCTTCGCCGGCCGTCACCTGGGTGCCGCACTGGCGGAGCTGCTGCCGGGCGCGGCGCTGCTGCCGCTCGGCTGCGACATCACCGATGCCATGGCGGTCGAGGCGCGCGTCGCCAGCCTGCGGCCGGACGCCTGCATCCATCTGGCCGCGATCGCGGCGATCGGCGTCGCCCACGCCGATCCGGCGCGCGCCTGGCAGGTCAACCTGCACGGCACGCTGACCCTGGCCGCGGCGCTGGCTCGGCACGCGCCCGCGGCCGCGCTGGTCCATGTCTCCTCCGCCGACGCCTACGGACGCTCGTTCGGGGCCGCCGGGGCGCTCGACGAGCGCGCGGCGCTGGCCCCGATCAACGTCTACGGCGCCACCAAGGCGGCCGCCGACCTGGCCCTCGGCGCGCTGCCGGCGCCCGACGCGGGCGGGCTGCACGTCATCCGGCTGCGTCCGTTCAACCATGCCGGACCCGGCCAGGCGGAGGATTTCGTGCTGCCGGCGTTCGCGGCCCAGATCGCCCGGATCGCCGCCGGCCGTCAGCCGCCGGTGCTGCGCACCGGCAACCTCGACAGCGAGCGCGACTATCTCGACGTGCGCGACGTCGCCCGCGGCTACGCGCTGACCCTGCTGCGCGCGCGGAGCCTGCCCAACCGGACGATCCTCAACCTCGCCTCCGGCACGTCGCGCCGGATCGGCGACGTGCTCGGCGAGCTGATCGCGCTGGCCGGGGTGCAGGTCGCGGTCGAGCCGGACCCGGCGCGCATGCGCCCGTCCGACATCCCGCGCGCGGTCGGCGATGCCCGCCTGGCGCGCGAGCTGCTGGGCTGGACGCCGCGGGTGCCGTGGTCGCAGACGCTGCGCGACGTGCTGGAGGACTGGCGCACCCGGCGCTGATAAACGCGTGAAGCGTCGGCTGCGACGAAACGAAGAAGGCGCCGGGGGCTTTGCCCCTAGTTCCGGGGTCTGGGGCCGCCGGCCCCAGCGGGTCGAGGGCAGCGCCCTCGGCTTGCTCAAGCAGCCTGCCAAGTCGGAAGGTTCGACGCCATGCGGCACATCCATCTCGATCCGCTGGGCGGCGCGGCCGGCGACATGTTCGTGGCCGCGATGCTGGCCTGCTTTCCCGAGCACCGGGACGAGGCAATCGGTGCGGCAAGGCGGCTCGCCGGCGTCGCCTGCCGGCTGGTCGATCACGATGACGGCACGCTGAGCGGATCACGCTTCGAGGTGGAGGCACCGACTGCGGCGCCGCATCACGCGCACGTGCACTGGTGCGACCTGCGCGCGCGCCTCGACGCCTCCGACCTGCCGCCGCCGGTGCGTGCGCGGGCGATCGGCATCTTCGCCGTCCTGGCCGACGCGGAAGCTCGCGTGCACGGCGTGGCCGCGGACCGGGTGACGTTCCACGAGGTAGGGGCCGCGGACTCGGTGGCCGACATCGTCGCCGCCGCGTGGCTGATCGTGGCCGCCGGTGCGGCGAGCTGGAGCGTCGCCTCGCTGCCGATCGGCTCCGGCCGGATCCGCACCGCGCACGGGCCGATGCCGGTGCCGGCGCCGGCCACAGCCCTGCTGCTGGAAGGGGCGGCGATGCACGATGACGAGGTGGCGGGCGAGCGGGTGACGCCGACCGGGGCCGCGATCCTGCGCCATCTCGGCTGCTTCGGCGCCGCCAGGCCGTCCGGCGTGCTGCGCCGCTCCGGACTGGGCTTCGGCACGCGGCGGCTGCCGGGCATGAGCAACTGCCTGCGCGTGCTGGTGTTCGAGAACCAGGAGACCGCGTCCACCATGGAGCACCGGGAACTGGCGGTGATCAATTTCGAGGTCGACGACCAGTCGGGCGAGGAGCTCGGCGCCGGGCTGGAGCGGATCCGCGCCGCGGCCGGCGTGCACGACGTGATCCAGGTCGCCGCCATCGGCAAGAAGGGGCGTCTCGCCGCGCACGTGCAGGTGCTGGCTCGGCCGGACGCGCTCGACGACGTGACGCGCCTGTGCTTCGACGAGACCACGACCATCGGCCTGCGCACGCACCTGGTGCAGGGCCGGGCGCTCGCGCGGCATCTGGTCGAGGTGCCGGTGGACGGCCGGCCGGTGCGCGTCAAGCTGGTCGAGCGGCCCGGCGGCGTCACCGGCAAGGCGGAGGCCGACGACGTGCTCGGACTGGCGGGGCAGGCGTCGCGCGGGCGGTGGCGGCGCGAGGCCGAGGGGTTGGCCGTATCGGGGGCAGCGGCGCGGGGAGCGAGCGAATGAGCATCGCCGACGCGCTCGAGCGGCTCGATGCCGAGCTGACGGTGATCGGCGCGGCGGCGATCGCGGTCAGCGGCGGCATCGACAGCCTGACGCTGGCCACCGCGGCGCAGCGGCTGCTCGGTGCTCGCGTCAGCATGCACCACGCGACCTCGCCCGCGGTTCCCGGCGAGGCGACGGCGCGCACGCGCGCGCTGGCGGACCGCCACGGCTGGTCGCTGGACGTGTTCGATGCCGGCGAGTTCGACGACCCGCGCTATCGCGACAACCCGGTCGATCGCTGCTTCTTCTGCAAGACCAGCCTGTACGGGGCGGTCGCCGCCCGAACCGACCGCATCATCCTGTCCGGCACCAACCTCGACGATCTCGGCGAGTATCGCCCCGGGCTGGAGGCGGCGCGCCGGCACGCGGTGCGTCACCCCTTCGTGCAGGCCGGCATCGACAAGCGCACGGTGCGTGCGCTGGCGAGCCGGCTCGGGCTCGGCGCGCTGTCCGAGCTGCCCTCGGCCCCCTGCCTGTCGAGCCGGATCGAGACCGGCATCCGCATCGAGCCCGCGATCCTGGCGATGGTGCACGAAGCCGAGCGGCACGTGACGGCGCGTCTCTCGCCGCGCACCGTGCGCTGCCGCGTGCGCGCCGGCCGCATCGTCATCGAGCTCGACCAGGCTTCGCTGGAGGCGCTCGATCACGAGCGCACCGAGCGGCTCGGCGCCGAGCTCGCGGCGCTTGGCCGTGCCGCCGGGCTGCAGGGGCGGGTGGATTTCGCGCCGTATCGCAACGGCAGCGCCTTCGTCCGTCGGCTGCCTTGAGCGACGCCGCACCGGAGTTCGTGCTGGACGAGGCGAGGGCGCAACGCATCGGCTTCGGCGAGGCGGTGTTCTGCGCCGGCAAGACCGTCTCCCAGATCGCGGCGATCCTGGAGCGGGCGCAGGCGCCGATGCTGCTGACCCGCCTCGATGCCGAGCGTTTCGACGCCCTGCCGGCATCGGCGCGCGACGGCCTCGACTACGATCCGCCCTCCCGCACCGCCTTCTCCGGCGCGCCTCAGCCGCTCCGCGGCCCGGCGCGGGTCGCGATCGTCACCGCCGGCACGTCGGACCTGCCCGTCGCCCACGAGGCCGCCAGGACGCTGCGCTTCAACGGCCACGACGCGAGCCTGATCGCCGATGTCGGCGTGGCCGGGCTGTGGCGCCTGATGCGCCGGCTCGACGAGCTGCGTCGCATGCCGGTGCTGATCGTGGCCGCCGGCATGGACGCCGCCCTGCCGAGCGTGCTCGGCGGGCTGTTCGGCGGCGTCATCGTCGCGGTGCCGACCTCGGTCGGCTACGGCGTCGCGGCCGGCGGGCAGGCCGCCCTGCATGCGATCCTGGCGAGCTGCGCGCCGGGGATCGTCACCGTCAACATCGATAACGGCTACGGCGCCGGCTGTGCCGCGCTGCGCGTGCTCGGCGTGCCGCCGGCCGCGACCGCCGGCTGAACCCCGCTACGAAGGAGAACCGCCATGGAAAGACGCACCTTCATCAAGGCCACGGCCGCCGGCATGGCCGCGGCCGCAGTGCCCCCCGCCGCCTACGCCCAGATCGAGACCAGCCAGGGCGGTGCGGTGCGCGCCACCGGTCCGGTGACCTCGCAGATCGCCGAGCATCCGGACATGAAATACCGGCCGCTCGGACGCACCGGCGAGCGGGTCTCGCTGGTCGGGCTCGGCGGATACCACCTCGCCAAGCCGGGCGGCATGGACAATGCCGAGGCGATCCGCGTGGTGCACGCCGCGATCGAGTCCGGGATCAATTTCTGCGATAACTGCTGGGACTACAACGGCGGCGAGAGCGAGGTCAGGCTCGGCCGGGCGCTGGCGCGCGGCTGGCGGTCGCGCACCTTCCTGATGACCAAGATCGACGGCCGCTCGGCGAAGGCGGCGATGCGCCAGATCGAGGAGTCGCTGACCCGGCTGCAGACCGACCATGTCGACCTGCTGCAGTTCCACGAGATCATACGCATGGACGATCCCGAGCGGGTGTTCGCCGCCGGCGGCGCGCTGGAGGCGGTGCTGAAGGCGCGCGAGCAGGGCAAGCTGCGCTATATCGGCTTCACCGGCCACAAGAGCCCGGCGATCCACAAGCACATGTTCGACGTCGCCGACCGGCATGGCTTCCACTTCGATACCGTGCAGATGCCGCTCAACGTCATGGACGCGCATTTCGACAGCTTCGAGCACGGCGTGCTGCCGGTCGCGGTCGCGCGCGGCACCGCGGTGATGGGCATGAAGGCGTTCGGCGACCCGTTCATCGTGGATACCAAGGCGGTGTCGCCGATCGAGATGCTGCAATACCCGATGAGCCTGCCGGTGGCGCTGCAGATCACCGGCATCGACAGCCTGGGCATCCTGCAGCAGGCGCTGCAAGCGGTGCGCAGCTTCATGCCGCTCACCCCGGAGCAGCGCGCCTCGCTGCTGCAGCGCACCGCCGCCCTGGCGCAGGACGGGCATACCGAGAAGTACAAGATCTCCAACCATTTCGACGGGACCGTGCACAACCCGCAATGGCTCGGCTAGCTGCGGCGCCGGCGCCCACAGCGGCGCGTCTGCTTCGCCCGGTTGGCCGCGCCATCGTTGACGGCAGGCCATCCCCGTCAGGCTGAAGCGGACGTGTCACCGACGCTTACATTTCTTAAACGACGACCGGTAGCCGGACCAGGGCGGCCACCCCATCTCTGCTCCCGGCTGCCCATCCCGCGGCAGCGACATGCATGAGCTCGGACATGGCACGCATCCGCACCTTCCTCAGCCTGACCCCACTTCCGCTGCTGCTCGGCCTGGGCGCCTGCGCGGTCTCGCCGCCGGCCGGTCCGAGCTTCGTGGCACTTCCCGCCGACGGCAAGAGCTTCGACCGCTTCCTCAGCGAGGACAACTACTGCCGGCAGTCCGCCCTGAGCCGCAGCGGCTATAGCGGCGGCAACACCGCGCACTCGGCGGTCGGCGGCGGCGCCATCGGCACCCTGGTCGGCGCTGGCGCCGGCGCCCTGCTGGGTGCTGCCGCCGGCAACGCCGGCATCGGCGCCGCCGCGGGTGCCGGCACCGGCCTGCTGGCCGGCACCGCGATCGGCGCCGACAACGGCGAGCTGTCGGACGCAGTGGTGCAGCATAATTACGACGGCACCTACGCCGCCTGCATGGCCTCCTACGGCAATAAGCTGCCGTCGCCGGGGCAGCTCAGCACCGCCTATCCGGCCAGCTACGGCTATCCGGCATACGCCTATGGCTATGGCTACCCGTATGGCTTCGGTCCCGGCTATGGCTTCGGCGGCTTCGGGTGGGACGGCTTCTACGGCGGCGGCTTCTTCGGCCCGAGCTTCTACTTCGGCCGCGGCTATTACGGTCACGGCTATTACGGCCATGGCGGCTACGGCGGCTTCCACGGGCATCGCTGACGCGAGAGCCTCAGGCTTCTGCCGACCCTAGGCTCCGGCTGGAACCTGGTTCCGGTCGAACGCCTCCAGGGCGCGGGCAAAGAAGTCGTCACCGCCGAAATTGCCGGACTTCAGCGCCAGCCTGACGCCCGCCGGCTCGCCTCCGACCGCGTGCAGCACCGGTACGCCCGGTGCGATCGCGGTGCCGATCAGGAAGGCTTCCAGGCCGAGCCGGTCGACGACGGCGCCGGACGTCTCGCCGCCGGCGACCACCAGCCTCCTGGCGCCGGCGGCGACCAGCGTCTGCGCCAGGCCCGCGAGGGCCTGCTCGACCGCCTCGCCGACCACGGCCGCGCCATGACGCTCCTGCAGCGCCCGCACCGACTCAGGCGCCGCGCTGCTGGCGATCAGCAACGGGCCGGCTTGCAGCCGTTCCAGCGCCCATGCCGCGGCGGCCTCCGCCTCCGCGGACCCTGCCAGCAGCGCCTCGACGTCGAGATGCCGGCACGGCATGGTCCGCGCGGCGGCCGCGATCTGCCGCAGCGTCGCCGACGAGCAGCTGCCGGCCAGGATCACGCTGCCGCCGGACCCCGAGGCCGGCAGACGCGGCGCCGCCGCCGCGGCGCGCGCCGACCCGCGCGCCACCAGCGCCCGCGCCAGGCTGGAGCCGAGACCGGACGCGCCCACGCTGAGCGGCAGGTCGAGCGCGGCCTCGGCGATCGCGTCGAGGTGCCGCGCCGCCACGGCATCCGCGATCGCGGAGGCCGCACCCCGCGCGGCGGCATCGGCCAGCGCGCGCCGCACCGCAGCACCCCCGGCCTCGACCGTGTCGAGCGGCACCAGCGCCACCGGATGGGCGCTCTGCCGCCCCAGCACGCGCACCAGGTCGGAGTCGCGCATCGGGTTGAGCGGGTGGTCGCGCAGCGGGCTGTCCTGCAGCAGCGTGTCGCCGACGAACAGATGACCCCGGTAGACCGAGCGGCCATTCTCGGGGAAGGCCGGGTTCACCGGCACGATCGCATCGCCGGCGCGCGCGCGGAGCGCCTCCAGCACCGGTCCGATATTGCCGGCATCCGTCGAGTCGAAGGTCGAGCAGATCTTGAACAGGATGTGGTTCGCACCCCGGCCGCGCAGCCAGTGCTCCGCCTCCAGCGACAGCGCGACCGCCCGTGCCGCCGGGATCGAGCGGCTCTTCAGCGCGACCACGACCGCGTCCGCCTGCGGCAGCTCGAGCGTCTCGCGCGGCACCCCGATCACCTGCACCGTGCGCAGCCCGTTCAGCGACAGCATGCTGGCGAGGTCGGACGCGCCGGTGTAGTCGTCGGCGATGCAGCCGAGCACGATCCGGCCGCCCGCCTCGGCGCTCACGCGGGCCTGCCCGGCCGGCGCGCCTTGAACGGCTCGAACCAGCCTAGCCCCTGCACCGTCCCGGCGCGCGGCCGGTACTCGCAGCCGACGAAGCCCCGATAGCCGAGACGGTCGAGCTCGGCGAACAGGTAAGGCCAGTTCAGCTCCTCGCCGTCGGGCTCCCCCCGCGACGGCACGCTGGCCACCTGGACGTGGCCAATCCGCGGCAGCATGCGACGCAGCGCCGTGGTCACGTCGCCGTGGATGATCTGGCGGTGGTACAGATCGAACTGCAGCTTCAGGTTGGGCAGGCCGAGCTCGGTGATCAACCGGTCGGCGGCGTCGAAATCGTCCAGGAAGTAGCCCGGCATGTCGCGGCCGTTGATCGGCTCCAGCACCAGCTCGAGCGCGTGCGCCGCGAGCTCTCCGGCGGCGAACCGCACCGCGTCGCGATAGGCGGCGGCGGCCTGGGGGTCGCGCGGCGAGGCGAGGCCGGCCATCAGGTGCAACCGGCCGGCACCGGTGGCGGCGGCGTAGTCCAGCGCCCTCGCCACGCCGTCGCGCATCTCTGCGGCCCTCTCGGGCAGGGCGGCCAGGCCGCGCTCGCCCGCCGACCAGTCGCCGGGCGGCATGTTGAACAGCGCCACCTTCAGGCCGTTGCGACGCACGCGCTCGGCTACCGCTTCCGGCGACGCCTCGTAGGGGAACAGGAACTCGATCGCGTCGAACCCGGCCTCCGCCGCCGCATCGAAGCGATCCAGGAACGGATGCTCGTTGAACATCATGGTCAGGTTGGCGGCGAAGTTCGGCATCTTGGCTTTCCTGGAGTGGGAGGCCAGGGCGCTGCCCTGGAGCCGCTGGGGCCGGCGGCCCCAGACCCCGATCAGGGATCGGTGTTCGGCAAGGTCAGGCCGGCGATCTGGGCGTAGAGGCGCGCGACCGAGGCGTCGTCGTCCGCGCCCATGCCGGCGGCGGCGGTCATCAGGTACATCTGCAGCGCCGCTCCGGCGATCGGCACCGGGAACTGGGCGTCCCTCGCCATGTCCAGGACGATGCCTAGATCCTTGGTGAAGATGTTGACCGCACTCTTCGGCGCGTAGTCGCCGTCCAGCACGTGGGGGATGCGGTTCTCGAACATCCAAGAATTGCCCGCCGACTTCGTGATCACCTCGTAGACGCGGGCGAGATCCAGGCCCTGCCTGCGCGCGAACGCGATCGCCTCGCAGGCGGCGGCGATGTGCACGCCGGCCAGCAGCTGGTTGACGATCTTGAACGCCGCACCCTGGCCGGCCGCGTCGCCGAGTTCGTACAGCGTGCCGGTCATCGCATCGAGTGCGGGGCGGGCGCGCGCGAAGGCGGCCGCGCTGCCGGATGCCAGCATCGTCAGGCTGCCGTCCGCGGCCCGTGCCGCGCCGCCGCTCATCGGCGCGTCGAGATAGAGCCGCCCGTCGGCCTCCAGCCGTGCGGCCAGCCCGCGCGCCATGTCGGGGGCCATCGTCGCCGAGGAGATGAACACCGCACCCTCCGGCATGGCATCCGCGCACCCGTGGCCGCCGAACAGTACCGTCTCGGTCTGCGCGCCGTTGACCACGGCCGCGACCACCGCCTCGGCGCCGGCGGCGGCATCCGCGGGCGTGGCGGCGATGCGGCCGCCGCACTGCGCCAGGCGCTCGGCGGCGCTGGGCGAGACGTCAAAGCCCGAGACGTCGAAGCCCGCGCGCAGCAGCGACTGCGCCATGCCGAGTCCCATCGAGCCGAGCCCGATCACGGCTGCGCGCCGTCCGCGCGACGCATCCCTCCCAGGCTCCGGCTGCGTCATGCTGCTCTCCTCGTTGGGGTATATCCGCCCGCGCGATCATGCCATGGATCGGTGATGTCGGTTCCCGGGAGCGGCTCGCGATGACTGAGACCAGGCTGCGTGACCAGATCTGCGTGTTCTCGCGCTCGCTGTTCGAGCGCGGCCTGACCGCCGGCTCCTCGGGCAATATCAGCCTGCGTCTGGAGGATGGCGGCTGGCTGATGACGCCCACCAACGCCTCGCTGGGCTTCCTCGATCCGGCGCGGCTGTCGCGTCTGGACCCGCAGGGGCGCCTGCTGTCGGGGGATGCCCCCAGCAAGGAGATCCCGCTGCACCAGGCGCTCTACGACACCCGTGCCGCCGGCGCGGTCGTCCACCTGCACTCGGCGCACTCGGTGGCGGTCTCGATGCTGCCCGGGATCGACCCCGCCGACGTGCTGCCGCCGCTCACCGCCTACTACGTCATGCGCGTCGGCGCCACCGCCCTGGTGCCGTACTACCGGCCGGGCGATCCGGCCGTCGCCGGCGCCATCCGCGGCCTCGCCGGCCGCTACGCGGCGGTGCTGCTGGCCAATCACGGCCCGGTGGTGGCGGGTGCGACGCTGGAGGCCGCGATCTACGCGACCGAGGAGCTGGAGGAGACCGCGCGGCTCTACCTGATGCTGCGCGGGCTCAACCCGCGCGCGCTGACGCGGGCGCAGGTCGACGATCTGGTCGCCCGCTTCAAGATCGAACTGCCGGGGCATGATCACGCCTCCGTCCATGACGAGGATTGATGACGCGCGGTCGGGGAGCGGCATGACCGCTCCCCCGGCTCAGCGCGCGCCGACGTACTGGCGCCAGTCGTGCTTCTCCTTGAAGCCGAGCATCTCGCGCACCTTGCGGTTCGACAGCAGCCCCTCGCGCTCGCCCAGCGTGCCGCGCACCGGCACGTTCGGGTAGTAGCGCCGCAGCAGCTCCGCCGTCGGCAGGTCCGACGAGGTGGAGTCGTTGGCGGCGTTGAATATCTCGAAGCCAAGTCCGTCGGTCTCGATGCCCAGGCGCACGATCTCGCCGAGGTCGCGCGCGTCGATGTAGCTCCAGGCGATCTTCTTGCGGAAATCCGGCTTGGCGAACCAGCCCGGGAACAGCTCGTACTCGTGCGGCTCGACGACGTTGCCGATGCGCAGCGCGTAGATGTCCGCCCCGGTCCGCCGCTGGAAGCCGCGCGCGGTGCGCTCGTTGCAGATCTTGGAGATCGCGTAGCTGTCCATCGGGTCGACCGGATACTCCTCGTCGAGCGGGAAATATTCCGGCTCGCGCGGGGTGTTGGCGAACACGATGCCGTAGGTGGTCTCGCTCGAGGCGATGATCACCTTCGGGATGCCGAGCTTGGTGGCGGCGTCGAGCACGTTGTAGGTGCCCATCACGTTGATGCGGTAGACCTCGTTGTCGGGCACGATCATGACGCGCGGGATGGCGGCGAAATGCACCACCGCGTCGATCTTCGGCGCGCGCAGGTCGGGATCGAACTCGTGCAGCCCGGTATAGGACGAGAAGGCGTTGAACAGCTGGCCGGCATCGGTGATGTCGGTGATCAGCGTGCGCACCTGGGGATTGTCGAGCGGCTTGGTGTCGATGTTGAGCACCCGGTAGCCCTGATCGACCAGGTACTGCACGACATGACGTCCGGCCTTGCCGCTGCCGCCCGTGAACAGGATCTGCTTCATGCGATTGGCCTTCTCAGAAGTGGTAGTTGTCGATGTTGGTCTTGTCGAACACCAGCGGCTGGCTGAACACGATCACGCGGTCCTTGACGGTGAAGCTGCCGAGGTCGCCGGCGGTGAAGCTGCCGTTCGGCTGGATCGCGTTGTTCGCGGCCAGGCGGGCGACGTACATCACCAGCATGCCCTCCTTGACCTCGTCCCACAGCGGGCTCTCGCGTATGATGCCGGACTTCACGTACTGACGGATCGAGTCTGGATCGCTGCAGCCGGTGACGAAGACCTTGCCCGTCATGCCGAGCTTCTCGACCGCGGCCGCGGCCCCCACCTCCGCCGCCCCGTCCGGTGCGATGATCCCCCTGACGCCCGGGTTGGCCTGCAGGATGTTCAGGCCCGCGGTCAGCGACTGCGACGGGCTGGACTGGCCGTACTGGGTGGTGACGATCTTCATCTTCGGATAGGCGCTGGTCATGTAGGCCGTCAGCGCGTGGATCCACTCGTTCTGGATGGTGGCGTCCGGCGTCGAGGACAGGATCGCAACCTGCGCGTCCGGACCGGTGTATTTCGCCACCGCATCGACCAGCGCCTTGCCGTGGGCGGCGTAGTTGGTGTTCTGGATGAAGAAGTCGCGCGCGTCGGCGGCGACGTCGCTGTCGTAGGAAACCACCTTGATGCCCTGCTTGCGGGCGCGTCGCAGCGAGGGCGCGAGCTGGGTCGGGTTGTTCGAGGTGGTTGTGATCACGGTGAAGCGGCGCGCGATCAGGCTGTTGAACACGTCCACCTGCCCCTGCGCCGAGGCGGTGACCGGGCCGGTATAGAGGAAGTTGATGTTCAGCAGCTTGGCGGCCTGCTCCGCGCCCTGCTCGTTGGCCTTGAACACCGAAAGCCCGACGAGCTTGGGCACCATCGCGACCTTGATCGACTTGGCGGTGTCGATGTCGGCGGCCCGCGCCGGCGCCAGGCCGAGCAGAAGCGAGGCGACGGCGAGCCCGGCGCGTGCCGCGTGACGTGTTCTGGTCATCTCCCGATCCCTTCAGTTCGTGGTTGCGGCCGCGTCGCGCTTGCCGCGACGCAGCCGGCGCAGCAACGGGGCGATCTCCCCGCCGCCGAGCATGTTCTTGATGGCGATGGCGCCGAGCAGGATGGCGCCGGTCAGCATCGTGGTCAGCATGTCCGAGAAGCCCGCGATCAGCATGCCCTGCCGCAGGAAGCCAAGCACCAGGACCGCGATCACCACGCCCGCGATGCTGCCCTCGCCGCCGAAGATGCTGACGCCGCCGAGCACGACGATGGTGATGGTGGTGAGCAGCAGCACGTCGCCCATGTCGGCGCGCACTGCGCTGTAGTACGCCGCGAGCACGATCCCGGCGAGCGCCGCCATGGCGCCCGACAGCACGTAGGCGGCGATCAGGATGCGGTCCACCCGCACCCCCGACCAGCGCGCCGCATCGGGATTGTAGCCGATCATGACGATCTTGCGGCCGAACTTGCTGCGCGACATCGCCAGGCCGAACACCACGCTGAGCAGCGCGAACAGCACGATCTGGTACGGCAGCAGGCCGGCGATGGCGCCGGTGCCGAGCTGGGTGAAGCCGTCGGGAAAGCCCGATGGCGGGCTGTCGCCGGCGAGCGCGGTGGCGAGGCTGCCGTAGATGAAGCTGGTGGCCAGGGTCGCGATCAGCGGCTCCACCCGCAGCCGGGTGATGATCAGGCCGTTGGCCGCACCCAGCATCGCACCCGCGAGCACGCCGATGCCGGCCGCGAGCCAGATCGAGAGATGCGCCCCGCTCCAGAGCTCCGCCATCACGATCGCCGACAGCCCGGCGGTGGCGCCGACCGAGAGATCGATGCCGCCGGTCAGGATCACGGTCGAGAGGCCGAGCGCCACCAGCCCGAACGGCAGGAAGTTCTCGCTCAGCGCCAGGAAGCTGCCGAACCCCGAGTAGAAGCCGGGGACGGCGGCGATCAGCCCGGCCACCAGCAGCGCCAGCAGCACGATCAGCGCGCGCTCCCAGCCATCCAGCGGCAGCCGGGAGCGGCGCTGGCGGGTGAGGGTGACGTCGTTTCGGCCGCCCGGATCCGGTGTGTCCATCTCAGGCGCCTCCCGCGGCGGCGCGGCGCCGGCCGGCCGCCACCGCGATCAGGATCATCAGCCCCTCGCCGGCCGAGTACCAGATCGGCGGCACGTGCACGAACACCAGCGCGGTGAGCACGACGCTGAGGAACAGGCTGCCGAGCACGGTGCCGATCATCGAGGCGCGGCCGCCGGCGATCGCGGTGCCGCCGATCAGGGCGACCGCGATCGATTGCAGCTCCATGTGGTCGCCGGTGCCGGTGGTGACGGTGGCCGAGCCGGTGTAGCAGAGGAACATCAGCCCCGAGAGTGCCGCCAGCACGCCCGACAGCGCGTAGGCGCGCACCTGGATCGAGGTGACCGCGATGCCGGCATTGTAGGCGGCGGCCCCGTTGTTGCCGACCGCGAGCAGGGCGCGGCCGAAGCGCGTATGGCCGAGCATGAACCAGGTCAGCAGCAGCACCGCCGCCAGCACCAGCACCGGGATCGGCAGGAACCCCGCCAGCAGGCCGTTGCCGAGCACGCCGTAGGCGTGCGGCACGGAATCGACCTGGGTGCCGTTCGAGATCACGAAGATCAGCCCGCTATAGAGGCTGTAGGTGCCGAGCGTGGTGATGATCGGCGGGATCGTCAGGCGCGCCACCAGCAGGCCGTTGAAGGTGCCCAGCACCAGCCCGATCAGCAGCGCGATGGCGAACGCGGCGGCCAGCGGCAGGCCGCCGCCCTGCGCCAGCAGCCCGGTGACCATCGCGGTCAGGCCGAGCACCGGCGCCACCGACAGGTCGATGCCGCGGGTCGCGATCACCAGCGTCTGGCCGAGCGCCAGCAACGACAGCACCACCGAGCCCAGCAGCATGAAGCGCAGGTTCTGCGCCGAGATGAAGCCGTGCCGGACCAGGCTGACCGCGAGGATGGTGGCGACGGTGGCGAGCAGCAGCGTGATCTCGCGCCGCCCGGCGCCGGCAGCACCACCCGACCGTGCGGCGCGCGGCGACGCGCCGCCGGCGCCGCCACGCGGCAGGGCTGCGATCTGCATCACGACGCGCAGGCCGCGTGGCTCAGGTAGGAATGGCCCACCCGGTCCGGCGTGATCTGCTCGCCGCTCAGCTCGGCGACGATTCGTCCCTCGTAGACCGACAGGATGCGGTCGCACAGCCGCACCAGCTCCTCCATCTCCGACGAGATCACCAGGATCGCCATGCCCTGACGGGCGAGGCCCTCGATCAGCTCGTAGATCTCGTCCTTGGCGCCGACATCGACGCCGCGCGTGGGCTCGTCGAGGATCGCGACCTTCGGCGACAGTCCCATCCACTTGCCGAACACCACCTTCTGCTGGTTGCCGCCGGAGAGCCGCGCCAGCTTCTGGTCGATGCCGGCGCAGCGCACCCGGTACTGCGCGACCGTGGCGCTGCCGATGCCGTCCTCGTGGGCGCGGTCGATCAGCCCCAGGCGCTGCCGCACGCGGTCGAGCAGGCCGGAGGTGAGGTTCTCGGTGATGCTCATCGGCAGCACCGCGCCGTGCCGCGCACGGTCCTCCGGTGCGTAGACCAGGCCGCGCCGGATGATCGCGTGGGTGGACCAGCCGGCGATGTCGTCCTCGCCCAGGCGGACGCGGCCGGCATCGCGCGCGCGCAGGCCGAAGATGGTCTCGGCGATCTCGGTGCGGCCGGCGCCGACCAGCCCCGCCAGGCCCAGGATCTCGCCCTGGTGCAGGGTGAAGCCGACGTCGCGGAAGCGCGGCTCGTGGCTCAGCCCCTCGACGCGCAGTGCGGGCACGTCGGTGACCGACGACCAGCCGCGCCGGGGGATCACGCGCATCTCGCGCCCGACCATCTGCGACATCAGCCGCACCCGGTCGAAGCCGGCGCGCTCGGTGCGGTCGACCAGCACGCCGTCGCGCAGCACGCTGATCTCGTCGCTGATGTCGAGCACCTCGTCCATGCGGTGGCTGATGAAGCCGAGCGTGCAGCCATCGTCGCGCAGCCGGCGCATGATGCCGAACAGGTGCTCGACCTCGTGCGTGGTCAGCGGCGAGGTCGGCTCGTCGAACAGGATGACGCGGCAGCCGCGCAGCAGCGCCTTGGCGCATTCCACCTGCTGCTGCTGGGCGATCGAGAGGTGTCGCGCCTGCTGGTCGACGTCGATGTCGAGGCCGAGCGAGCCCAGCGCCTCGCGCGCTTGGCCGCGCACCTGCGCCCAGTTGACGCGGCGCGGCAGCCGTCCCGAGGTGGGCAGCTGACCCACGAACATGGTCTCGGCCACGCTCAGCTCGGGCATCAGCGCCGGCTCCTGCGGCACCAGGTAGATGCCCTGCGCGTGCGCCTCCTGCGGGCTCTGCAGCGCCAGCGTCCGGCCGTCCAGGGCGAGCTGTCCCGCACTCGGCCGCACGATCCCAGAGAGGATCTTGAACAGGGTGGACTTGCCCGCGCCGTTCTCGCCCATCACCGTGTGCACCCGGCCGGGCTGCAGCGACAGGCTGACGCCGCGCAGCACCGCGACGCTGGCGTAGCTCTTGACGATGTCGAGCGCGCGATAGCGGCCCTGCGGGGCCGCGTCGGGCGTCTCGGTGGCGGCGAGCGACATGATGCCCTCTCCTGGACAGGTTCCCCGAGCGAGGCGCGCTTCTCGATGCCGCCGCTGCTTCGAGTGCTGCGGCACGGGCGGCCCCTGCCACCGGTCGGCCGATGGTAGCGCAATCATTAGGCCGCGCCGCCTGGTAGCGCAACCATGGAGCATGGATTATTCTGGCGATCGCATGAGCACGATCAACCAGGCGGTCCGCGGCGGCGCACGCAGGCGCGCCGACGGCGCGGTGACGCTGAAGCACGTGGCCGAGCGCGCCGGGGTGGCGCCGATCACGGTCTCGCGGGCGCTGAACGCGCCGCACAGCGTGTCGCAGGCGCTGCGCCGCCAGATCGACATCGCGGTGGCCGAGCTCGGCTACGTGCCCAACCGCTTCGCCGGCGCGCTCGCCTCCGCCGACAGCCGGATCGTGCCGGTGATCGTGCCCTCGCTGTCGAACGCGGTGTTCATCGAGGTGATCCAGGGCATCCAGGAGGTGCTGGAGGTGGCGCGCTACCAGCTCCTGCTCGGCAACACCCAGTACGACCTCGACCGCGAGGCGGAGCTGGTCTCGACCCTGCTCGGCTGGTCGCCGCCCGGCCTGATCGTCGCCGGGCTGCGTCACGCCGAGCGCACCGGCCGGCTGCTGCGCGGCTACGGCCGCCCGGTCGTCGAGATCATGGAGTACGGCCGCGCGATCGACATGAATGTCGGGCTGTCGCACCTCAAGGCCGGCGAGAGCATGGGCGCGCACCTGATCGCGCGCGGCTACCGCCAGATCGGCTTCATCGGCGGAAGGCTGGAGGCGGATTATCGCGCGGCCCAGCGCTTCCGCGGCCTGGACCGCGCGCTCGCCCGCGCCGGGCTGAGGCGACGGCCGCCGTACGGACACGCCGAGGCGTCGAGCACCGTGCTCGGCGGTGACAAGCTCGTGCAGGTGCTGGAGCGCAACCCGGAGCTCGACGCGCTGTTCTTCGCCAACGACGATCTCGCGGTCGGCGCGCTGCTGCGCGCGCAGCGCGAGGGCATCGAGGTGCCGGGGCGGATCGCGATCGCCGGCTTCAACGGCCTGGGCATCGGCGCGCTGACCACGCCGGCGCTCACCTCGATCGTCTCGCCGCGCCGGCAAATCGGCGAGCTCGCGGCGCGCAAGCTGCTGGCGCGTATCCAGGGCACGCAAGCGGGCCCGTCGCGGGTCGATGTCGGATACCGGCTCGAGGTCAGGTCGAGCACCTGACCGTCTCGGTCAGGATCGAAATCAGGAGAACGGCGATGGCGGAAAGAGTGGGTTTCATCGGGCTCGGCCTCATGGGCTGGGGCATGGCCAGGAACATCGTCGAGAAGGGCTATCCGCTCTCGGTGCTGGCCTGGCGCAAGCGCGAGGCGGTCGAGGACCTCAAGCAGCGCGGCGCGCACGAGGTGGCCTCGGCGCGCGCGCTCGCCGAGAGCTGCGACGTCGTCGTGCTGTGCGTGACCGGAAGCCCGCAGGTGGAGGCGATCCTGGACGGACCCGACGGGCTCGCCGCCGGCGGGCGGCCGCTGCTGGTGATCGACTGCTCCACCTCGGAGCCCGCGATCACCATGCGGCTCGCGGGCGAGCTGGCCGGCCGCGGCATCACGCTGATCGACGCGCCGCTCAGCCGCACGCCCAAGGAGGCCTGGGCCGGCACGCTCGACGTGATGGTGGGCGGTGCGGCCGCCGACGTCGCCCGCGCGCGTCCGCTGCTGGAGACGTTCGCCGGCCGCGTCGTCGAGACCGGCGGCACCGGGACCGGGCACATGATGAAGCTGCTGAACAACTTCGTCTCGCTCGGCTACGGCGCGCTGTATGCCGAGGCGCTGATGATGGGGGCCAAGGCCGGGGTGTCGGCGCAGACCTTCCACGACGTGATACGCGGCGGCCGCATGGACTGCCCGTTCTTCCAGACCTTCTTCGAGGCGGTGATCGGCGGCAACCCGGAGGCGCACCGGTTCGTGCTCGGCAACGCGCTCAAGGACCTGACCTACCTGTCGAACTTCGCCTCCGCCAGCGCCAGCGCCAATCCGGTGGGTGCCGCGGTGCGCAACAGCTACGCGCTGGCCGTCGGGCTGGGTCGCGGCGAGCAGTACGTGCCGAAGCTCACCGAGGTGGTGGCGTCGGTGAACGGCGTCGGCGGCACGCCGGCGACCGCATCCTGAGGGATCGCGGCCCGGGCTCGCTACTTGTAGTAGCCCGCCTCGGCCATCGTGCGGCGGGTATCCGTCTGCGCCTGCTGCAGGGCGGCGCCGACGCCCTGCTTGCCGCTCAGCGCCCCTGCGATCATCTGCCCGAGATCGGTGCCGATCGCCTGCCATTGCGGGATCGCCACGTAGCCGATGCCGCTGTAGGGCACCGGCTCGGCGCTCGGATGGTCCAGGTCGGCGGTCTCGATCGCGTCCAGCACCACCGGCGCGAACGGTGCCGCCTGCAGGTAGTGCGGGTTGCCGTAGGTCGAGACCCGGGTGCCGGGCGGCACCGCGCTCCATCCGCGCCGTGCTGCGACCAGCTTGATGTATTCCGGCGAGGTCGCCCAGTAGACGAACTGCTTCGCCGCCGCGAGGTGCTGCGTCGTCTTCGGGATCGCGAGCGTCCACGACCAGAGGTTGTGCGAGCCCGCCCTGGTCGTCTCGTAGGGCGCCTGCGCGTAGCCGACCTCGCCGGCGACCCGGCTCTGCTTGGGATCGGCGAGGTAGCTCGCCGACACCGTGGCGTCGACCCAGATGCCGCATCGTCCGGAGGCGAACAGGGCGAGATTCTCGCGATAGCCCGACGCGGCCTCGTCGGGCGGCCCGTATCGCTTCAGCAGATCCACGTAGAAGCTCACCGCCTTGACCCAGGCGGGCGAGGTGAGCTGCGGCTGCCACTTCATGTCGAAGTAGCGTCCGCCGAAGCTCTCCACGATCTCGCTCACGGTCCCCACGTTCTCGCCCCATCCGGGCCTGCCGCGCAGGCAGATGCCGTAGACGCCGTGCGCGGCATCGTGGATCCGTGCTGCGAACTTCTCCACCTGGGACCAGGTCGGCTTTTCCGGCATCACCAGGCCCGCCGCCTTGAACAGGTCGGTGCGGTAGATCGTGAACCTGCTCTCGCCGTAGAACGGCAGCGCGTAGAGCTGCCCCTGGTAGGCCAGGCCGACGCGCAACGACTTGAACACGTCGTCGATGTGGTAGGAGGGCGGGATGTCGTCGAACGCGGCGAGCCATCCGCGCCTGCTCCAGATCGGCACCTCGTAGGATCCGATCGTCATGACGTCGAGCTCGCCGGATCGTGTCGCGACATCCGTGGCCACCCGCTGGCGAAGCACGTTTTCCTCCATCGTCACCCATCTGAGCTTGATGTCCGGGTGGGCGTCCTCGAAACGCGAGGACAGGCCCTCCATCACGATCATGTCGGGATTGTTGACGGTGGCGATGGTGATCGTCTCCGCGCCGTAGGCGTGGACGATGCCGGCGCCGCAGCATCCGGCCTGGATCGTCAATACGGTCGCGACGTTGACGAATTTCATCGTGACGCTCCTGTCCGCTGGTTCATCGCCTGCCGGGCGTCTCGGCCGCGCCCGCCATGCCGGGCCCGCCGCGCAGCGCATGCGGCACCTCGCGCAGCGGCCTCCGCCTCGCAGAGCCGGAAGTTCGACGCCGGATCGTCGGCGCGTGGGAGGGCGCGCAAGAACCAGGCGAGCATGTCGCCCAAGCCGGCCGGTCCCGCCTCGCAGCGCCGCATCGTGGGCAGTACCGCCGCCTGCGCCATCGCCTCGATCCCGGGCGGAAGCGGGCACTCCTCGTCCTCGGGCAGCAGGAACACCGCGGCGGTGGCCAAGCGCCGGCCAGCGCGACCGGCGCCACCGTTGCCACGCCGACGGCATCACGTGGCTGTCGATGACGGCGACGCCGACCACCGCGTCGTCCGAGCGGGGTCGTGCCGTCCGGCAGCTGCCGGGCGAGGACGCCGTGCCGGTAGGGATGCATGTGATGCGCCTGCTGCTCGCCGTTCGCGGCGTCCAGGCGCACGACACGCGCGGATGGCGTGGCGAGCCCGATGACGCAGCTGCGATCCATCAGCGCGCCGGCTTCGGCACGAGGATCGCCGGCCGTGCCACGGCGGACGGGCTGCCGCCCCGAGCCTCGCTGCGAAACCAGGCAGAACTCACGATCGCACCGTCCTTGCAACAGCCGCTGGATGGCATCTTCGATGCCCGCGGGCGCCCTGCGATGAACCCTAAGGCCGGCGTCGCGCCAGGCGAAGCGGGATCTGCGCGCTGCCACGCGAAAGCCCCCCGCTCCCCGGATCATGCTCTAGGTATAGTCCTAGGATCTGGTGACACGGATCACCAGGTGACGCGGGATGAGCGATGGCACAGGTTCTACGCGGCTGCGCCCGCACGACGGAGGCGGTGCGTCCCGCGATCCAGCGCGGTCGACGGAGCGCAAGGGCGCTCGCGATGCGCTGCGGCGTCAGTCCGACGGTGCAGAGATGGCGCAGGCGGAGCCACGCCTCGGTTCTGAGGCTGGAGGAGGAGGACGCCGTGGTGGCGTTCCGTCGCCATGCGCTGCTTTCCGCTCGATGACTGCCTCTACGCCTTGCCGTCGCGCCCGCACCTGACGCGCTCCGATCGGCTTCTTTCACATCGACATCCCCGAGGTCGGAACCGGGGCTGCGACAGCCAGCCTGCTTCAGGCACACCCCGTACCGCTGCACACCGGGACTAAACAGCCAGGCGGGTCGATTAACATCGCCGATCTATCCGCCCCCGAGGGGCGAACTCCTTGGCATGGCGGTTATTGGATCCGCTCGATCTGGTCATAGGTCTTCGCCCAGATTTGCGCCGGCAACGGGATGAAGTTGTCGGCGGCGAGGGTCTTCTGGTTCATCTCGTCCGGCACGGTCGCCCAGAGCAAGAAGCGGCGCAGCGCATCGGCGGTGGCAGGGTCCTTCTGCTTGGCCCGGACCATCGCGTATTCGTAGTTAATCAGCGGGTAGCAGTTCTCGCACGGCGCGTTGATCAGGCTCAGCCGCTCGTCCGCAGGCGTGCGTGGCGTGAGCGACGCCGCCGCTGCGGTCACGCTCTCCGGCGTCGGCAGCAGGAACTTCCCGGAGAAGCCGCGCATCATCGCCGTGCCCAGGTTGGCCTGCTTGATCTTGTCCCCGAAGCTCACGCCGACATAGCCGACGCTGTATGGTGTTTTGCTCAGCAAATCGACGATGCCCTGGTTGCCGGTCGCGGCTCGCGCGCCGGCTACGTCGGGCCATTTGATCGTCGTGCCGAAGCCCGGGCTCCTGTTCCAGCTGTCCGGCGCGGTGAAGAAGCCAGTCGGAGCGTCGGCTTCCGTCGTGAACGACAGGTATTGCGTGAACACGAAGGTGTCGCCCGAGCCGTCCGTGCGATGCACCGGCACGATGTCGTGGTGCGGCAGCGTCACGCCTGGGTTCAGCTTGACGAGCGCGGTGTCGTCCCAGGAGCGGATCCCACCGTGGTAGATGCCGGCCAGCACCGGGCCGTCGAGCTTGAGCGCCTGCGTCATGCCGGGCAGATTGTAGTTTATCGTCTGCGCCGAGATGGCCATCGCGATGTTCAGCATACCGGGATGGTTACTCGCCTGCTCGTTCGACATGAACGCGTCGGACGTGCCGATTTGCGCCGAACCGTCGACCGCCGCGGCGACGCCCTTCTCCGAGCCCGAAGCCTCGGTGGTGATGATCACGCCGTCATGGCTCTTGGCGTAGTCCTGCGCCCAGGCTTGGAACACGGGCAGGATGAGCGTCGAGCCGGTCTCCTTCAGGATCACGTTGTCGGCACGCGCTGTGAGCGGGTCGGCCAGCAGGGCTGCCGACAGGGCAATGATCTTCAGACGGTCTTGCATGATGGGACGTCCTGATTATGACGGACGGAGCGTCAGGCGGCGCGGGTGGTCTGAGCCGGCACTTCGACATCGAGCGCGTCGAGGTCCACTCCTGTGGTCTCGATCCGGTAGAGCCGGGTCACGATAGCCCCGAGTATGGAGGTCGCGACCAAGCCGTAGAGCAGCGCCGAGGTGCCGATCGCCGACAGCAGGATCGGGAACAGGAAAGCGGTCAGCACCGCGCCCACCTTAGCGAACGCCGCCGCGAAGCCCGCGCCCTTGCCGCGGATCGCGGTCGGGAACACCTCGCCGGCCAACAGGTAGGTCTGCGCGTTCGGCCCGAGATTGGTCATGAAGTTGAACAGCATGAAGCCGGCGAAGATCAGCAGGGTCTTGGCGCCGCCCTCGGCGAAGCTCGACGTCGATGCGATCAGCAGCCCGATCGCGCAGCCGATGAAGCCCATCACCTGCAGCCGGATGCGGCCCACCACGTCTGCCAGCATCACCGCGAACCCGATGCCGACGATGAGCAGCGTGGTGATCAGCGCCGAGCCCTCGGCGGCCACGATGTCGCTGTGGATGATGTCAATCACGCTACGTGAGTGGTCGTGGCTGGCGCCGACCGCCGCGGCCAGGATGGTCGGCGTGAAGATGCCGATGCCGTAGGTGCCGAGGTCTTGCAGGAACCAGGGCACCGAAGCCAGGATGGTGGCGCGGCGGTTGGTCTTGTTGAACAATGCGCCGAACGACGTGTTGCCGCCGCCATGGCCGTTCTCGCCCTCGCTCTCGCGCTTCGACAGCTTGATGCCGGAGGGATATTGCGGCGTGCGGCGCAGCAGCCGCTGCACAGAATGTTCCGCTCGCAGCGTCTCGCCGCGCGCCGCCAGCCAATTGGCGCTCTCGACGATGTAGAAGCGCCCGACGGTGACGAGTGCGGCCGGGATGACGGCGATCGCGTACATCCAGCGCCAGGCCGACAGCTCGGGCAGGGTGGAGAGCACGCCATAGCCGACCGCGGTGCCGCCGAGCGCGCCGATCGCCTGGAACGCGAAGGCGCCGAGCACGAGCTTGCCGCGGCTGAGGCTGGGGATGCTTTCGGAGATGATCATGTGCGCGGTGGGATAGTCGCAGCCGAGCGCCAGGCCGATCGCAAACAGGCAGATGACGATCAGGATGTAGTTGGGCGCGAACACGAGTGCGACGAGGAAGGTGCAGAAGATGAGCATCTCGACGATGAACATCATCTTGCGGCCGAACTTGTCGGACATGCCACCGAGCGTCACCGCGCCGATCAGGATGCCGAACAGCGAGGCGGCGCCGATCACGCCATGCTCGGCGGAGCCCAGGTGGAACTCCTCGGAGAACAGCGGCAACGCGACGCCGGTCATGAACACGACAAAGCCTTCGAAGAACTTTCCGGCGGCGGCAAGCGACCAGATCAACCACTGCATGCCGGTCATCGGCACCGACGGCACGCTGGTTCCGTCCGGCCATTGCGGCCGTTCATCGATCCATCCCTGCACCGTCTGCACGCGAGGCGTGTGAAGGCCCTTTACGGGTTCATCCATGATCGCTGCCTGCCCGTCGATGCGTATTGTTACCTACGGTGACCAAGTAGAAGACACAAAATACAGTTCTGTGACACACGGAGTTTCTATCGCAGAGCAGACATCAATCCAGGATTTGCCGCGCAAGACGATGTGCGGAATATTGGAGATCCTCGTCGCCTGTAAGTGGCGAGAGCAGATAGCGGCGATAGCCGTGGGCCCGCCCGGGAGACCGGGCGCGATGACTTGGCGTTGATCCGTCGCGCCTTCAGCGACCGGGCTCGAAGGCTGTTGGAGGCAAGCCATGGCCTCTGCACTTGACCCGCTGGGGCCGGGAGCCCCAGACCCCGATCTCTCGAGGTAAGACTTCGAAGGTTGGCCTTTGGTGGGGCCTGGGGGGGACGTCCCTTGCTCCGCCACGCTTTCAGCCTGGCGCCTGCTCGCGCGCCGGAGCGGCCACCATGTCCGGCCAGCGACGAGCATCGTGCTCGGGAAAATCCAGGTGGACCCGTATCAGATCGGGCAGGTCGCTGCCGTGCCAGTCGCGGGACCATCCGCCGGCGGCAGCGGACCAGTAGCTGAGCTGCAGCTCGGCCACGTGCTCCAGCAGCAGCGAGACGTGCGGCGGCGGTGCGGGCTGCAGCCGCTCGGCGTGCAGGTGCGGCAGCCAGGACAGGATCAGGCGCCCGTCACGGTCGACCATCAGGCTGATGTCGGCACGCGACGCGGCGCCGTCGCGGCCGATCGGCAGCTCGGAGGTGAAGGCCATCGCGTGCGGCCGGCCGACCAGCTTGGCGCCGTCGCGCTCGGTGCCGGGATAGCACTCCTCGATCAGCCGGCGCAGCACGCGGTCGGTGGCCTGCAGCGTCTCGGCCGTGCGCAGCGCCTGATCCTGCCGTCCCCAGGCGGCGAAACCGAAATGCACGCCCTGGGACAGCGTGACCAGCAGCACGCCGAGCACCACCAGGGCGACGATGATCTCCAGCAGGGTGAAGCCGGCCTCGCGGCAGCTGTTGCGGCTCATGGCGCCGGCGTGACCGCCGCGCGGCGTGTGACGAGGGTGGTGCCGCGCCTGCCCTGCGGGCCGTCCCAGCTCTCGGTTACGCGGACCTCGAACAGGGTCTCGTGCGCCGGATGCTGCGCGTCGCCGCCGCCCTGCAGCATCGGCGCCGCGCCGAGCGGGCGCAGCCGCAGCGACCACGTGAAGCCGCCGCCATCCTCGCCCTGCAGCGCCTCGGTGCGCAGCGGCACGCCGTGCCCGACGCTGGCGAGGTGCGAGCGCGCCCGGCTCAGCGCCTCGGCGCTGCGGTCGGCCAGCCGCACCGCCGCCAGCCCCTCGATCGCGCCGTGGAACAGCACCCCGAGCGCAAGGGCGGCGATGACGAAGGCGACCAGCACCTCGAGCAGGGTGAAGCCGGATCCGGCACTCTCGGCGACCCTGGGCTCGGGAGGCGTCATCGCGTCGGATCGTGGCGCCGGATCGTGCCCTGGGTGATCCGTCCGGTCAGCCAGTCCACGCCGATGCCGACCTGCTCCTCGCCCTCGGCCAGCACGATGAGCACGCTATTCGCGCCACCGTCGGGATCGAAGCTCAGGCTGCCCTCGCCGCGCGGATCGTCGGGCGGGCTATGCAGCGACAGCGCGACCTGGGCCGCCCGGTCGCGCGGCACTGCCTCGGCGACGATCCCGCGGGCGTCGGCGGCGCTGAGCCGCACCGGCCGGTCGGTGCTGATCGCGCGGCCGCGCGCCTGGCGCAGCGCGTCGGCCAGGTGGCGCGACGCGGCGTTCAGGTCGATGGTCGCCGAACGGGTGGGGCCGCGCGCCACCAGGATGCCCAGCACCAGGCCCAGCACCGTCAGCACCACGATCATCTCGATCAGCGTGAAGCCGGCCTCCTCGCTACTGGGCAAGATCGTTCAGGCTCAGCATGGCGAGCAGCAGCGAGGAGACGATGCCGGCGACCGCGGCGCCCATCACCACCGTGATCACCGGCACCAGCAGCGCCACCAGGCGCTGCACGCGCACGCGCGTGGTCTCCTCGTGTATCTCCGCCGCCCGCAGCGCCATCGGGCCGAGCTGCGCGGTCTCCTCGCCCAGACGCAGCAGGTGGATCATGCGCGCGGGGAAGATGCCGGCCTCGCCCAGCGTGCGCGCGAGGCCGGCGCCGCCCTTCGCGCTCTCGGTGGCGCGCTCGACCGCCAGCAGGCCGGCACGGTTGCCGATCACGTCGCGCACGATGCCCAGGGCCGCGATCAGCGGCACGCCGTTGAGCAGCAGCGTGCCCAGCGTGCGGGTGAAGCGCGAGGCGAGCACCTCGCCGAGCAGGCCGCCGATCACCGGCAGCCGCAGCGCCCAGCGGTCGAGACGGGCGCGCACCGTCGGGCGCCGCATCGCGCGGCGCAGCAGCAGCGCCAGCACGCCCGAGCCGAGCAGCAGCCACAGCCCGTCATGGCTGATCAGCGCGCCGGCATCGATCAGCAGCTGCGTCGAGCGCGGCAGGGCGGCGCCGTTCTGCTCGAACAGCGGGATGAATTGCGGCAGCACCTCGGTGAGCAGCAGCACGATGGCGGCGACGGCGGCGGCGGCCAGCAGAGCGGGATAGATCATCGCCGATTGCAGGGTGGCCGCGAGCGCCCGCTCGCGCTCCATCAGGGTGGCGATCCGCTCCAGGGTGGCGGCGAGGTTGCCGCCCGCCTCGGCGGCGCGCACCAGGCCGATATGCAGGCGCGGGAAGCTCCCCGGGTGGCGGCCGAGGGCGGCGTGCAGGGTGGCGCCGTCGCGCACCTGGTCGCGCAGCGACGAGACCACGGCGCGCACGCGCGGGTTGGGCGCGGTCTCGTCGAGGAAGCGCAGCGCCCGGTCGAGATCCTGGCCGGCGCCGAGCATCACCGCGAGCTCCCGGGTGAGGTGCGCGACCTCGCTGCGGCGCAGCGTGCGCCGCGAGAGATCGAGCTGAAGCAGGGCATCGAGTGCCGCACCCCCGCGCGCGGCGTCGGTGCGCATCGGGATGTTGCCCTGGCGGCGGATGAAGGCGACCACCTCCGCCTCGCTGCCCGCCTCGGTGACGCCGCGCACCAGCGCGCCCGCAGGCGTGATGGCGGTGAAGCGGAAGCTAGCCAAGGATGGCGCCCCGACCCACCGCTAGTTCTCGGCCCGTATCGAGCGCGCCACTTCCTCGATCGTGGTGCTGCCCGCCAGGGCCGCCTCGATGCCGGCGTCGAACAGCGTCACCATGCCGCCCTCCACCGCCGCGCGCTCGATCGCGCCGTGGTCGGTGCGCGCGAAGATCAGCCGCTCGATGGCGGCGTCCGGCACCAGGAACTCGGCGATCGCCTGGCGTCCGCGATAGCCGGTGCCGCGGCAGTTCGGGCAGCCCCTGGCGTGGAACAGGGTGATCGGGCGCGCTGCGGTGCGCCGCTGCAGCGCGAACCGCTCGACCAGCGACGGCGGCGCCTCGAACGGCTCGCGGCAGTCGGCGCACAGCCGCCGCACCAGGCGCTGCGCCAGCACGCCGCGCAGCACCGCGGTGAGCAGGTAGTCCTCCACCCCCATGTCGCGCAGCCGGGTGATCGCGGCGGCGGCCGAGTTGGTGTGCAGCGTCGACAGCACCAGGTGGCCGGTCAGCGCCGCCTGGACCGCGATCTGCGCGGTCTCCAGGTCGCGGATCTCGCCGACCATGATCACGTCCGGGTCCTGGCGCAGGATCGAGCGCAGCAGCGAGGCGAAGCTCAGGCCGATCTGCGGCTTGGTCTGGATCTGGTTGATGCCGCGCAGCTGGTATTCGATCGGGTCCTCGACGGTGACCACCTTGCGGGTCACCGCGTTCAGCCCGAGCAGCCCGGTATAGAGGGTGGTGGTCTTGCCCGACCCGGTGGGGCCGGTGACCAGAACGATGCCGTTGGGCAGCTCCAGCCGCTCGCCGAGCTGCGACACCACCGCCGGTGCCAGGCCGAGCCGGGCATAGTCGAAGGTCACGGCGGAGCGGTCGAGCACGCGCAGCACCACCGTCTCGCCGTGCAGCGAGGGGATGGTGGAGACGCGGAAATCGACCTCCTGGCCGCGCACGGCGAGCTTGATCCGCCCGTCCTGCGGCAGGCGCCGCTCGGCGATGTCGAGACGCGCCATGATCTTCACCCGCGAGATGATCGCCGGGATCAGCCGGGCCGGCGGGCTCTCCATCTCGGCCAGCACGCCGTCATGGCGGTAGCGCACCCGCAGCCGGTCCTCGAACGGCTCGATATGGATGTCCGACGCCTGGGTCTCCACCGCGCGCGCGATGATCGCGTTCACCAGGCGGATCACCGGCGCCTCGCTGGCGAGATCCTTCAGCCGCTCCGCGTCCTCCTCGAGCGGCGCGGCATCGGGCTCGCCCTCGGTCCCGGTCTCGCCCTCGGCGGGATAGATCCGCTCGAAGGCGGCTTCCAGCTCGATCGGCACCGCCACCTCGCGGCGCACCGGATGACGGGTGGCGGCGGCGATCGCGGCCGAGATGAAGTCGTCGAGCGGATCGACCACGGCCACGATCAGCGTGCCGGCCTCGATCGCCAGCGGCAGTGCCCGCACCTCGCGCAGGAAGCGCGCGGTCAGGCGCTCGGCGAGCAGCGGCTCGGCGGGGTAGCGCTCCGGACCCGCGAGCCTCATGCCGAGCAGGGTGCAGTAGGCGTCGGCGAGGCCGCGTTCGGAGACCAGCCCGAGCTGCAGCAGCACCGTGTCCAGCCTGCTGCCGCTCTCCTCGGCGACGCGACGGCCACGCTCCAGCGTGCGCGCGTCGCACTGGCCGGACTCGAGCAGCAGCGTTGCCAGCCGCTCCAACGGATCGGACGCCAGCCTTGGATCGAGGGTCTCGCTCATCTGCGGACGATTGCCGCCGCCGCCGCGGAAGTGCAAGCCTGCAGAGGGGCCGCGGGGCGGGAGGCAGCATTGAATCCGGACGGCGTGCTGGCGCTGGCGGTCTCGCCGTTCGCCGGCAGCTTCCTCGGCGTGCTGGTGCGCCGTCTGCCGGCGGGCCGGGACTGGGCTTGGTCGCGCTCGGCCTGCGAGCGCTGCGGGCGGGTGCTGCGGCCTGCAGAACTGCTGCCGCTGGCCAGCTTCGCCCTGCTGCGCGGCCGGTGCAGGGGCTGCGGTGCGCCGATCGGATGGTTCCACCCTAAGATCGAGCTGGCGGCGCTGGGGATCGCGCTCTGCGTCATCGGCGCGTTGGGCACCGACGCCGACCGGCTATGGCCCGGCTGCGCGCTGGGCTGGGGATGCCTGGCACTCGGGCTGATCGACTGGCGGCATTTCCGCCTGCCCGACGTGATCACCCTGCCGCTGCTGCTGCTCGGCCTCGCCGCCACCGCCTGGCGGCAGCCGCAGCAGCTCGGCGATCACGCGCTCGCCTGCCTGCTGGGCTGGCTCGCGTTCCGCGGCGTCGCCTGGTGCTACCGGCGCCTGCGCGGCGTTGACGGGCTCGGGCAGGGCGACGCCAAGCTGCTGGCCGCCGGCGGCGCCTGGCTGGGGGTCTCGGCACTTCCGGTCATGGTCTGCGCAGGTGCGGCACTCACGCTGCTGGGCGTGCTGGCCCGCGCCGCCTGGCTGCGGCGCGCACCGGAGCGGCACCGGCGCATCGCCTTCGGTCCCGGTCTGGCGGCATCGCTGTTCGGCTGCTGGCTGCTGCTCGGATGAGGCTCACTTGTTGCAGATCTCGCTCTGGGGACCTCCGTCGGCGGGACCTGGCGAGCAGAGATCGTAGTCGTGGCCCTCGCGCGCCGATGGGTTGCGGTAGGAGTAGGGGTGGTTCCAGGGGTCGAGCGGGACGCTGCCCTTCACGTAGGGGCCGTTCCAGGCCTCGGCGTCGCCGGGCCGGGTAACCAGCGCCTGCAGCCCGTTCTCGGTGGTCGGGTAGCTGCCGACATCGAGCTTGTAGGTGTCCAGGATCGAGCCCATGCGCTCGATGGACTGGTGCGCGATCGAGACCTTGGCGCCGCCGAGCTGGCGCAGCACCGCGGGTGCGACCAGGCTGATCAGCAGGCCCAGGATGGCGATCACCACCAGCAGCTCGATCAGCGTGAAGCCCTGCTCGGCCGCGGGTTCGACGCGGCTGCGCGTCGACATCGGCGGTTTCATTGGCTACCAACTCGCGATCCGTCGGAGGCAATCGCCCTGGTTCCGTATCTCGCCTGCATGGCGCTGGTGGCCTCGCTCTATCATCTGCCGCCGCGGGTGCTTCCCGCGATCCAGGGGGTGGAGGGCGGCCGGCAGGGCACGCTGCACCTCGATGCGGACGGGACCCTAGATCTGGGTGTGATGCAGATCAATACGCGGTGGCTGCAGCCGCTCTCGCGCTACACCCATGCGCCGGCGGCGGTGGTGTTCCGCCGCCTGCGCGACGAGCCCTGCTACAACATCGCCGCCGCCGGCGCGATCCTGCGCACCGAGCTCGACGAGACCGGCGGCGACCTGATGCGCGCGGTCGGCGACTACCACTCCCATACCCTGCGGCTGAACCTGGCCTATCGGCTGCAGGTGCTGCGCGCAGCGACGGCGCTGTTCGCGGCACCCGGACGCCGCCTCATGCGCTGACCGGACGTCTCATCGGCACGGGTCTGTTATGATTTCCTGGAAATCCGGCGTCGATTATGATCATCTACGGAAACGATGGTCATGCAGCACTTCGCAAGCACGCATCCTGGGACAGGCGAAGCCGTCCTGATCGTGGACGACGAACCCCTGATCCGGATGCTGGTGCGCGAGGTGGTCGAGGAATTGGGCTATGCGCCGCTCGAGGCGGGCGATGCCGCCTCGGCCCTGGCGATGCTGGGGCCGGAGACGCGAATCGACCTGTTGATCGCCGACCTGGGGCTGCCCGGGGGGATGAACGGCCGGCAGATGGCGGACGCCGCGCGGAGGTCGCGCCCGGAACTCAAGGTGCTGTTCATCACCGGCTATATCGACCATCCGGCACTGAGCCCGGAGAACCTGGGGGAGGGCATGCTGGTGATGATGAAGCCGTTCTCGATCGACAGGCTTGCCGGCACGCTCCGCAGCATGATCACCAGCGAGCAGGTAGCCTGAGCTACCCGCCCGCCCGCGATTTGCAGTCGAAGGATCAGGAAATGGTGCCGTTCAGCTTGTTCGGGAAGAACAGGTAGTTGGAAGCGGCGCCACCGCCATAGACGATGTTGAGCACCTGCGTCGTGGTGCGGGTGAACACCAGTCCGTTCAGGTCGGTGTCGAGGAAGTTGTAGGCGTTGGTGTAGCCGGGCGCCTGCAGCAGCGTGCCGGCATCGTCGGCGGCGCCGGAGAGGGTCGCACGCAGCGCGGAGATCGCGTTGGTGGCGACGCCCGCGCCGAGATCGGAGAGCAGGGTGCGGATCGCGCCGGCGTGGTAGGCCTCGACGGCCAGGATGCTCGCCGCCGCGGTGAGGTAGGTCTTGTTGGAGATCGCGGCGGCCGCGCCGGCATAGGCGGTGACGCCGACATCCTCGAAGATGTAGGAGCCGAGCAGGAAGCTGACGTCGTCGGCGAACGGGTTGAAGGTCTGGCCCTGGGCGATCAGGCCGGCCGCGACCGCCAGCGTGGTGAAGCTGGTCATCAGGTCGATGGCCGGACGCGCCACGGCGCTGCTGCCGAGCACCGAGCGGATGAAGCGCACGTGAGCCTGCTCGTCGACAGCGATGCGCTGTGCGTAAGACTGGATCGCCGGGCTGACGAACGGCACGAGGCTGCCGCCGGTGACCGAGCCGGCGGTGCCGGTTCCGGTGACGTCGGCGTCGGCGAGGCCCATGCCGGTGGCGGCGCGGAGATAGAATTCGGCTTCCAGATATTCGAGCTGGAGGGCGAAGTTGAAGATATCGGCGTCAGTCAGCGTGGCGGCCCGTGCGGTGCCGCCGGAGAGCGCGAGGCCCCCGGTGGAGAGGGCGCTGATCGCGGCGGCGCCGGCGACACCGGCTCCCGCGCGCTTGAACAGCGAACGGCGTTCCAGCCCGGTCTCAGCAGATCCTGCGATGATGCTGTCCTGGGCGGTCTCGTTGGACGACATGGATTGGTCTCCGGTTTGGACGTTCCTGTTACGCGCCACAACGCGCCGGCGGATGCAGGGCGGCGGGTTTATTCCGCCGGTCACCTAATCACCTGCGCGTGAGCCGACGCCCGAGCGCCAGGGTCGGCAGCTCGATGACATAGTGCAACAAGGTCGCGATGCCAATGGCCGCCAGGACCGCCAGCGCCAGGGCGGCCTCGTAGCCCAGGTGCAGTCCCGGCCGGCGGCCGAGCGTTAGCAGCTTGAGCACCGAGAAGCCGGCGATGAAATGCACCAGGTAGAGCGGGTAGCTGATCGCGGCGAGCGCGTCCGCCGGACGGATCGGACGGTCGAAGCGGCGCAGGCCGAACAGCAGCGCGAACAGCAGCAGCGCGTAGCCGTAGTTATAACACAGCGCCGCCGGCCGCACCTGCAGCGCGAACAGGGCGGCGAGGGCGGCGCCGCAGCACCCCAGCGCGACGCGTCCGATGCGGCCGCGCAGCCGCAGCTGGAACAGCGTGCCGATCAGCATCACCACGAGGTCGCTGGCATCCTGTCGTCGCAGCGCGGTGAGCATGATCGCGGCGAGCAGGATGGTGGGCAGCGGCGCCCGCTTCACCAGCGGGTAGAGCAGCGCCATCAGCAGGTAGAATTGCAGCTCGATGCACAGGGTCCAGTTGACCAGGTCGATGCCGGGATCGCCGGTGATCTGGTGGATCAGCAGCAGGTTGGCGAGGATGGTGCGCCAGCCATAGGGGAAGCCCAGATGCCAGAACGCGGCGTTGCCGTGCAGCAGGCACAGGCTGACCAGCGTCGCCGCCCAGTAGGTCGGATAGATGCGCAGCAGCCGCGCCAGTAGGAAGCCGGCCCGGCCGTAGCGCTCGAGCGAGAACGGGATCACCAGCCCGCTGATCAGGAAGAACAGCGCCACCCCGAACGGACCGGGCTGGAACCAGGGATCGGCGACCAGGGCGAACACCGGCGGCGGCGCCCCCGTCTGCACCGGCGTGCAGGTGGCCAGCGCCGCGAACTCGCGCGCACCCCAGTACTGGCCGATCAGGTGGCTCGCCAGCACGCAGCAGGCGGCGAGGCCGCGCAGCTGGTTGGCGAACATGATGCGCCCCGATCCACCCGACCCGGTGACGCCCGACCCGGCGATGCCCGACCCGGCGCTCATCGGCGCGATCGCGCCAGCCCCACCAGCAGCCCGGCCAGGCGTGCCGCGATCGGCGGCCAGGCGCGGTCGGCGATCCAGCCGGCGGCGTCGCGCTGCACGCGCTGCCGCCGCCCGTGGTCGCGCAGCACGGCATCGAGCGCGTCCGCCAGGACGTCGGGACCGTCGGCGTCGACCCGCAGCACCGCCGCCTCCGCCTCGTCGAACAGGGCGATGCGGCTGACCGCGATCGGCACCGAGGCGGTGAGTGCGGTGCGCAGCGCAGCACTGGAGCCCTCCTTCGAGGGCCGGTAGGGCAGCACGATCAGGTCGCAGCCGGCGAGCAGTGCCAGCGCCTCCGCCTGCGGCAGGAAGCCGGTGTGGAACTGCACCGCGGCACCGAGCGGCGCCGCCAGCCGATGCGCCCTGGCAATCTCCTCCTCCGACTCCGCAGCACCGTAGGCGGCGTTGGCCAGGCGCAGCTGCAGCCCCGGCCAGCGCTCGCGCAGCCGCACGCACGCCTCGATCAGCGTGTCGATGCCCTTGCCGGGCAGGAAGAAGCCGGTGCTGCCGATCACCGGGGCGTCGGCGGGGGCGAGCGGCCGCGTCGGCCGTGCCGGCAGCGGGTCCGGCACGCCCTGCGGGAACAGCGCCACCTCGACCAGCCCGAGGCCGGTCAGCCGGTCGAGGTCGGCGAGCGTGTGCACGATCACGCGGTCGGCGCGCGACAGGGCGGCGAGCAGCGCGCGGCGCAGCTCCGGCGGCTGGTCGAGCAGGTCGCTCGTGTTGTGCAGCGTCACCGCGAGCACGCGGCCGGCCTCGGCCACGCCGTCGATCAGGCGGACCAGCGATGCCCAGGAGATCAGGCCGGGCTGGTGCTGCACCATCACCGCCTGCGGGTCGTTACGCGACAGGGCGACCAGCAGCTCGTCGATGCACGCACCGCCCGCCTGCCAGCAGGGCAGGTGCGCCAGCTCGCCGGGCAGCGGCGGATAGGCGGGGGTGCGGTGGTCGCACAGCACGGTGATCGCGGCGTCGCGGTCGGCGCCGAGGGCTGCCAGCAGCAGCCGCGAATATTCCGCAACGCCGCATCTCTGGCGCCAGCTCGAGACCCAGGCGATGCGTACCGGCGCCGCTGGCGGGGCCAGCAGCAGGTCGAGCCCGAAGTCTGCCAGCGCCTCCGCCCGGCTGGTCGTCGGGGGCGCCACGGGGGGTGCCACATCGATCTCGACGGTGGCCGGGCGCGCCCCCGCCTCGTGCAGCGCGGCCGCGAGATCCCCCGCGTCGGGTTCGAGCCACAGCGAGTGCGGGGTGGCGAGGTGGCTCTCGGAAGCGGCGTGACGGTAGCGCAGCAGGCGGATCCGCGGATCCGCATCGCCGCAGAAATCCATGTGGCCGCCGGCGCCGGTGACGATCAGCCGCAGGCCGGCGGCGAGCGCCTCGGCCGCCGGCAGGTTGTAGCCTTCGCCGCGGCTGGGCAGCACCATCACGTCGGCCCGCGCATACAGCGCCGCCATCGCCGTCGCGTCGAGATCGCGGTCGATCAGGGTGACCGGAGCGAGCCCGGGATGCGCGCCGCGCAGGGCCGCGAGGTCATCGCCGATCGTGTTGTGCGGGTTGGGGAAGCTCTTGATCAGCAGCTGCACCGGATCATCGGCGGTGAAGCTGGCGGCCCAGGCCCGCAGCAGCACGTCGGCACCCTTGCGCGGAAAGCAGGACGAGACGTGCAGGAAGGTCAGCGGCCCGCCCGGCGCACGCTCGCGGCGGATCGCCTCGAAGGCCGCCAGGGGCGGGGCGTGCGCGATCACCCGCACCGGCAGGCGCAGGCCGGAATCCTGCAGCGCGCGGGCGACGAAGCGGGTCGGCGCCACGATCCCGTCGAAGCCGTGCTCGAGGGTGGCGATGGTCGCGGCGGGAAGCAGCGACTCTTCCCAGAACAGCAGCGCCAGCCGGATCTGGCCGGCCGCGCGAGGCGGCACGTGCACCGGGTAGTGCTGGCTGACGATCAGCTCGGGCGCGCTGAGCGGCGCGGGCCGGCCGGCCAGCGCGGCGACGGCCTCGCGGTCCTCGGCCGGCACCTCGGACAGGTCGGCGGTCACGACGCCCTCCACCGGGATCAGCCGCACCCGCCCGGGACGCGCCGCCTCGAGCTCCAGCGCCAGGCCGCGATTGACCGCGGCCAGACTGTAGGTCTTGTTGACGTGGCCGGTGACGGCGAAGCGCAGGTTGGCCCGCAGCGCGTCACGCGGCCCGGCCGGCAGCGACGCGCCGGCGCGCAGCAGCGCCTGCTGCAGGATCGCGGCCTGGCCGGGCAGCGCGAAGCGGTCGAGCGAGGCGCGCTGCAGCGCCGCCTGCGCGGCGCGGCGCGCGGGATCGGCGGCCCAGGCGTGCAGGACGGCGCCGAGCTGCTCCGGGCCGGCATCCTCCGGCAGCAGGCAGCCACCGTCGCCCAGCGTGTACGGCACCGCACCGCTCGGAACGGCGAGCACCGGCACCCCGTGCGCCATCGCCTCGACCAGCGGCACCCCGAAGCCCTCGTGCCGGGAGAGCGAGACGTAGAGGTCGGCGCGCCGGTACCAGCGGTCGCGCTGCTCGTCGCTGACCAGGCCGGTCAGCAGGATCTCGTCCGGGTGCGGGCTGGCGGCGATCGCCTGCCGCAGCGCCTCCAGGTAGGGGTCGGCCTCGTCGCGTCCGACCAGCACCAGGCGCGCGGGCGCGCGGTGGCGCGCGCGGAACGCGGCGTAGGCCGCGACCAGCTCGAGCTGCGCCTTGGACTGGCACAGCCGGCCGACGAACAGGATGGTGAACACGCCATCCTGCTCGCGCGCGGTCGTCCCGGCGCGCGCGCGCATCGCGGCGAGGTCGAACAGCAGGGTGCAGCGCCGCACCGGCCCGAAGCCGAGCTGGCGCAGCTCGACGGCGTTGTACTCGCTGTCGGCCAGTGCCGCGTGCACGTGGCCGCGCAGGGCGGCGAGCTGGCGCCGGCCGAGTGCGGCATACGCCGCCAGCACCGGGTGGCGGGCGAGCAGGTCGGGCGGCGTGATGTTGTGGTAGAGCAGGATCTTCGGCGCCGGCAGGGCGGCGATGCGGTCGAACCCGTCGTGGCCGATCGAGTGCCGCACGATCAGCACGTAGTCGTCGTGTGACGGCAGCTCGTCGATCGTGCGCAACTCGTCGGCCAGCGCCGGGTCGCGGTGGGTGACGAAGATCTCGCTCCGGTAGCCGAGTCCGCGCAGCACCGTGCGGGTCAGCAGCATGGCGTTGGTGATCGCGTCCGCCACCGCCGAGCCGGAGTGGAACTGGTGCACGCAGCCGCGCCCGGGTCCGGGCGGCGGGGCGGTCGCGGGCGGCGCGTCGGCCACCTCGAAGAACCCGTCCGGCAGGGTCAGCGGCGGCGGCGGCATCGGTGCCGCCACCGTGGGCGAGGCGACCATCGGCGACGCCACCGTCGATGTCGCCACCGGCGCCGGCGCCGGCGCCCACGTCTCGCCCCGGCCGAGCCGGCGCAGCGCCACCCGGACCGGCGCGGTCAGGCGCCAGGAGCTGCTGCGCCGCACCGCCGATAGCCAGGCCTCGGCCTCGTCGAGAGCGAGCCTGCTCCGCTGCAGCCGGTCGCGGTGCTGATCGAGATCCAGCAGCGTCGCCTGCAGGCGCAGATGCACCTGCTGCAGCTCGTGCAGCGCCAGGTGCCGCTGGTAGGCGACCTCGGCGATCTCCGCGCGCAGGGTCGCCTCGCGCAGCCCGGCCTCGCGGCCGGCGTCGGCCAGCTCCTGATGCAGCCGTGCATGCTCGTGGCTGGCGCGGTCGGCCCGCTCGCCGGCGCGCGCCACCGCGTCGGCGCGGCGCGCCTCGCTCTCGGCGAGCACCTGCATGGCGGTATCGGCTCGCGTCTCGGCGCTGGCGAGACGGGTGGCCCAGGCGGTGTCGGGGGCACGGATGAAGTTGTCGAACACGTTGGGCGGTGCGCGGAAATGCGCCGACAGCGCGTCGGCATGTTCGGCGGCCAGGTAGAAGCGGTTGAGGCCGTCGAACCAGACGAAGCGGTAGCCCTGTCGCAGCAGCCCGGGCTCCCAGGCCTGGTGCGTCGGCGTTTCCGAGAGCGGCGCCGTCGCCTCGACGAGGATGATCCAGGGCCGGTAGGCGGCGAGATCGGCGCCGGCGAGCACGTCGGCCTCGGTGCCCTCGACGTCGATCTTGAGGAAATGGATCTCGCCGCGCACGTGGGCGCGGCAGATCCCGGCCAGGGTGCGCATCGCCACCCGGCCCGGGTGCCGCGGGTCGGGGTGGCGGCGTGCGACCGCCGCATCGGTGGTCGACAGCCCGGTGCCGGGGCGGGCGAAGAAATCGACCTCGCCCTCGGCGCGCCCGGCGGCGAGCTGCAGGGTGATGTCGCCCGGACGCGACGCCGCGATGCGCGCCGCCTCCTCGATCCCGGGCTCGATGTTGATGCCCCGCCAGCCGCGGTCGAAGAAGGCGCGGGTGACGGAATCGATGTCGGGGTGCGACGCGCCGACATCGACGTAGAAGCCGTGCGGCACGTGACGCAGCGCGCGCCAGAGCAGCACGTCCTCGAAGTTCTGGGCGTAGGAGACGAACATGACGGGCGCGGATCCAGGCGGCGCCGGTCAGGCCGGATGGGTGGCCGTCAGCTGCCCGGCCCCGCTCCGCGAGGCCGAGGTGCCGGAGATCGCGGCGCCGGAGATCGCGGCGCCGGACGTCGCGAAGCCGAGGGTGCGCAGCACGCCGCGCGCGGACTCCTCCCAGCTGACCGGCTCGAACTCGCGCCGCACCTGCTCCGCCCACGCCTCGGTCTGCTCCGGGGTGTCGATCGCGTGACGGATCACGTCGTAGGCCTCGCCGGCGTTCTCCGGATCGAAGTAGCGCGCGAGATGGCCGCCGGCCTCCGGCAGCGAGGTCGCGCGCGAGATGATGCAGGGCCGGCCGAAGGACAGGCTCTCGGTCACCGGCAGGCCCCAGCCCTCGTACAGAGACGGGAACAGGGTGAATCGGCAGCCGGCGTACAGGCTCTCCAGCTCGTCGTCGGTCGGATCCTCGACCAGCAGGATCTTGCCGTCGAGGAAGTCGGCGTTGCGAAGCTGCTGCATCAGGTCGCTGACCAGCCAGCCGACCCTTCCTGCGAACACCAGCGTCGGGACCTGCTCGCGTGGCATCTCCTCGAGCAGGCGGCGCCATACCCGGAACAGCAGGATGTGGTTCTTGCGCGCCTCGATGGTGGACACGATCAGCGTGTAGCTGCCGGGGGTCGGCAACCGCTCCGGCTTCGAATGCAGCGCCGGGTTCGCAGGCTGGATCTCCGCGGCCTGCGGGCCCGCGGGTTTTCGCGTCGAGGTGAAGCCGGTGCCGATCGGGATCGGCTGCGGCGGGTGGCGCAGCGCATAGCCGCTATCCTGGGCGAGCTGCACGATGTCGCGGGCACTCGCACGCGAGATGGTCAGGAAGGTGTCGACCAGCGGGAACACGTCGGTGGTCCATTCGCGGAAGCGCAGCGCCAGGTTGTGGTCGCACCATTCCGGGCGGCGCAGCGGGATGATGTCGTAGACCAGCAGGGCGAACCGCAGGTCGCGCTGCCGCTGCACCCGTGCCACGACCTCCGCGTAGAACGGATGGAACCAGGGCGAGCCCAGCACCAGCAGGACGTCGCCGGGCGCGCAGTTGTCGTCGAAGGTGGTGACGCCGGGCAGCGGCCGCCCGGCCTCGGCGGCCGGCGGCGGCGTCTCGATAACGATCCGCGCCGGGGCCGGCCGCCGCCCGCGACGCAGCATCGCGTTCAGCCGGGTCCGCGTCGCCCAGCTCAGAGCGCTGCCCAGATGCGCCAGCGCCCGCCCGGCCTCGCGCTCCGCCTTGTAGAAGGCGACCAGCGGGTTGCGCAGACCCGGCGGCATGGCATAGGCCAGCCGGCGCAGCGAACTGCTCGAGAGCGGCCTTTGGCGCACCCGCGGCCCGGGATCCGGCGGCGCCGGCACCGGCGTCCGCGCTGGCGCGACCGGCTCCGCCCTGCTCCGGTCGCCGGAGGTCAGCCCATCATACAGCGCTTCCAGCTCGCCGTAGGGGATCGAGTAGAAGGATTTCTGCGAACCGGCGTGGCGCACGAAGCGCACCCGCTGCCGCGACTCCGGAAGGCTCGCCAGCGACCGGCAGAGCTCGTACTCGATCCGCTGGATCCCGCTCGGGCGCGGATTGAGCTCGGCATATTGGAACAGGTCCTCGACGTCGATCCAGATCTTGTTAGGCAAGCTGCTCTCTCCGCCTGCGGCGCCGCTTTGCGCCAGACGGCTGACGCATGGCACTATCCCCCGGCGGCCACGTTCTGCCAACTCCGGCGGCGACGGGCCAGCAGGCTGACGGGACCGCGATGCCATGTCCGGCGCTCTGAGATCTGCCGCCGCGCCGCCGGATCCGGCCCCCGCCTCCTGCGAGCTCGCCAGCACCGAGGACATCCGCGCCTGCTTCCGGCTGCTGCTCGGGCGCGAGCCGAACCCGGAGGAGTGGCGCGGCCATGCCAGCCGCGCCGGCGAGCCGCTGCACTCGGTGGTGGCGAGCTATGTCGGCTCGCTGGAGTTCTCCCGCCGCGGCCTGCTGCGCGAGGACGAGGCGAGCCGGCCGGTGCTGACCGCGCTGCCCGAGTTCCGGATCTACAGCGCGCCCGACGACGCCGCGGTCGGACGCTACGTGCGGGCCGATTGCTACGAGCCCGAGGTCGGCGCGAGCTTCCGCCGCATCCTGCGCCCGGGCATGGGGGTGCTCGATATCGGCGCCAACATCGGCTACTTCACCATGCTCGCCGCCGCCCTGGTGGGACCGGCCGGATACGTGCTGGCGATCGAGCCGAACGGCCGCAACGTGCGCCTGCTGGAGGCGAGCCGGCGCGAGAACGGCTTCGAGCACGTCACCGTGGCGCAGGTGGCGGCGGGTGCCGAGACCGGGGTGCTGGTGCTGCACCGCTCGCACTCCAACGGCACCACCTCCGCACCCGGCGCCGGCCTCGCCGCCCTGCTCGGCGCCGAGACCGTGGGCTGCGCGCGGCCGGACGCGCTGCTGCCGGCGGGGCGGCGCATCGACCTGATCAAGGTGGACGTCGAGGGGGCGGAATACCTGGCGCTGAGCGGCTGTGCCGAGATCATCCGGCGCGACCGCCCGACCATCATCAGCGAGTTCAGCCCCAACCTGATGCCCGGCATCTCCGGCGTCTCCGGGCCCGGCTACCTGGCCTGGCTGACCGGCTGCGGCTACGCGCTGTCGGTGATCACGCCCGACGGCGGGGTGCTGCCGGCGGCGATCGACGCGGTGATGGCGATACAGGCCGAGCGCGGCATCGACCACGTCGATATCCTGGCCGAACCGGTCCAGGAGCGGCGGTTCACCTGGAGGCGCGGATGAGACGAGGCGCGACAGCCCTGGCGCTCGCGATCCCGCTGGCGGCGGCCGGCTGTGCGGGCTCGCCCTGCAGCCAGCCCGACGTGCTCGCCTATGTCGACCAGGCGAGCCGGTCGCGCAACCTCTACGTGGTCGGCCTGACCGACCAGGCGGTGCTGGAGACGCCGCGGCCTACCCGCAGGGCCGGCCTGGTCGGCTGGGACCGCGACGACGCCGTCTGCTCCGCCCGGGTGCTGTCGCGCAACCCGGCCTTCCGGCCCGGCAACGGCCAGGCGCGTTACCTGCTGCTGCGCCAGGATTTCAGGCTCAGGAAGCTGGAGACCGGCTACGAGGTGAGCCTGCTGGAGGTCCCGGGCTTCGCCCGCTGAGCGGGCCTGGCAGATTGCGGAGGCAAGAGAAGGCAAGGGGCTTTGCCCCTCGACCTCATCAAAGGCAAGCCTTTGAAAACCTCTATCTTAGAAAATGGGGTTTGGCGCCCGCGGCCCCAACGGGTCAAGGGCGGAGCCCTTGCCTTGGTTCGCCCGCCGAGCGTGCAGGCGTGTCGCCGCGGTCAGCGTGTTCCCCAGCAGGCAGGCGATGGTCATCGGCCCGACCCCGCCCGGCACCGGCGTGATCGCGCCGGCGACGCCGAGCATCTCGTCGAACACCACGTCGCCGACCAGCCGGGTCTTGCCGCTCTCGGTCATGACGCGGGTGATGCCGACATCGATCACGGTGGCGCCGGGCTTGATCCAGTGTCCCCGCACCAGTCCCTGCCGTCCGGTCGCCACCACCAATATGTCGCCCTGGCGCGCCAGGGCGGCGGTGTCGCGGGTGTGGATGTGGGCCACGGTGACGGTGCAGTCGGCGCGCAGCAGCAGCTGCGCCATCGGCCGGCCGACCAGGTTGGAGCGTCCGATCACCACCGCGTGCAGCCCGCGCAGGCTGCCGAGCTCGGCCTGCAGCAGCAGCAGGCAGCCGAGCGGCGTGCACGGCACCAGGCCGCCCTGGCCGCCCTCCTGGCCATCCCCCTGGCGGTCGAGCGCCACCCGCCCGGCATTGACCTGGCCGAGACCGTCGACGTCCTTGTCGGGATCGATCGCGTCGATCACCAGCGCCGCATCGATCGCGGCCGGCAGCGGCAGCTGCACCAGGATGCCGTGCACCGCCGGATCGGCGTTGAGCCGCCCGACCAGCGCGAGCAGCTCCGTCTGGGTCGTGCTCTCCGGCAGGGTGTGGGAGAAGGAGCGCATGCCGACGGCGCCGGTCTGCCGCGCCTTGTTGCGCACGTAGACCTCGCTCGCGGCGTCGGCGCCGACCAGCACCACCGCGAGCCCGGGCACCAGGCCCTGCCGCGCCAGCGCCGCCACGGCGGCGCTGATCTCCTCGGTCAGGGCTGCGGCGCGCCGCTTGCCGTCGATCAGGCGGGTCTGGATCTCGGTCATAGGCTGGGTTCTGGACCTCGCGCCGGCGGGGCGGCAGGATGGCGGTCATGGACGGATACACGACGCAGATACGCAAGAACTTCGGCAGCGACAATGTCTCGCCGGCCGACCCGCGGGTCATGGAGGCGGTGCTGGCCGCCAACCAGGGGGCGATCGGCTCCTACGGCGCCGACCCCTGGACGACGCGCATGGAGCAGCGCGTGTCGGAGCTGTTCGAGACCGAGACGGTGGTGTTCCCGGTCGCCACCGGCACCGCCGCCAATGCGCTGGCGCTGTCGGCGCTGGTGCCGCCGTACGGCTCGATCTACTGCGACGAGGTCGCCCACGTCATGAACGACGAGGGCGGGGCGCCGGAATTTTTCACCGGCGGCGCCAAGCTGCTGACCCTGCCGAGCCCGGACGGCCGCATCGATCCGCGGGCGCTGCAGGGCGCCATCGCGCGCCGGCGCAGCACCGGCGTGCACCAGAGCCCGGCGACGGCGCTGAGCCTGACCCAGGCCACCGAGTGGGGCACCAGCTACACCCCCTCGCAGGTGGCGGCGCTGTCGCAGGTGGCGCGCGCCAGCGGCCTGCGCGTGCACATGGACGGCGCGCGCTTCGCCAACGCGGTGTCGTTCCTCGGCTGCACGCCGGCCGAGATCACCTGGAAGGCGGGCGTGGACGTGCTCTCGCTCGGCGCCACCAAGAATGGGGCGCTGGCGGCGGAGGCGGTGGTGTTCTTTGATCGCGCGCTGGCGCACGAGTTCGCGCGCAGGCGCAAGCGCGCCGGCCACCTGTGGTCGAAGCAGCGCTTCCTGAGCGCGCAGCTCGCGGCCTATCTCGAGGACGGGCTGTGGCTGCGCAACGCCGCCCGCGCCAACCGGGCGGCGGCGCGGCTGGCGGACGGGCTGTCGTCGCTGCCCGGCGTCGCCCTGGCGCAGCCGGTCGAGGCCAACGAGCTGTTCGTGCTGCTGCCGCGCCCGCTGATCGCGGCGCTGGAGGCGGAGGGCTACGGCTTCTATCGCTGGGCTACGGAGGAGGGCGAGGCGCGCGGCATGATCCGCCTGGTCTGCGCCTTCGACACCGCGGCGCACGATGTGGACGCGCTGATCGAGGCGGCGCGCGGTGCTGCGAGCTGAGGGCGTCGCAGAGCGGGAGGCATGATCCATGTCCGCCGCGTCGGACGCGACGATCCTCGGCATCGATCTCGGCACCTCGGCGGTCAAGACGGTGCTGGTGGACCCAAGCCAGCGCCTGCTCGCCCGGGCGACGACGGCGCTGCAGACCTCGCGGCCGCATCCCGGCTGGTCCGAGCAGGCGCCGGAGGCCTGGTGGCGGGCGGTGCTCGACGGCGTGGCGCAGATCCGCGCCGAGGCCGCAGAGGCGCTGCGCCGGGTGGGCGCGATCGGCCTGTCGGGGCAGATGCACGGGTTGGTGCTGCTCGGCGATGACGGGCAGGTGCTGCGTCCGGCGATGCTTTGGAACGATTGCCGCGCCGGCCGCGAGGCCGAGGCGTTGGCCGAGGCCGAGCCGGCGTTCGCGCGGCTCGCGGGAGCGGCGCAGTCGACCAGCTTCTGGCCGGCCAAGCTGCTCTGGCTGCGTCGGCACGAGCCGGCGACGTTCGCGCGGATACGCCGGCTGCTGCCGCCCAAGGATTATCTGCGGCTCCGCCTGACCGGCCTGCACCAGACCGACCCGTGCGACGCCGCGGGCACGCTGCTGCTCGACGAGGCGGCGCGTCGCTGGTCGGCCGAGATCGCCGCTTCCTGCGGCGTCGACCTTGCCTGGCTGCCCGAACTGGTGGAGGGCGACGAGGCGGGCGGCGCGGTATCGGACGACCTCGCCCGGGCGTGGGGCATCGGGCGCGGCGCCATCGTCGCCGGCGGCGGCGGCGATGCGGCCACGGGTGCCGTCGGCATCGGCGCGATCCGCGACGGCGACGCCTACCTCTCGCTCGGCACCTCGGCGCAGATCTTCGTCACCACCGGCAGCTACCGGCCGGCCCCCGGCACCGGGGTGCAGGCGTTCGCGCACGCGCTGCCCGGCCTGTGGTTCCAGGCGGCGGCGGTGCTGAACGGCGCCGGCGCGCTGGCCTGGGCCACGCGCCTGCTCGGCCATGACGACCCGGCGGCGCTGCTGGCCGAGGCGCAGGCGCAGTATGCCGGCCCGGACGGCGGCGCGGGTGGCCTGCTGTTCCTGCCCTACCTGAGCGGCGAGCGCACGCCGCACAACGATCCCGCGGCGCGCGGCGTGCTGTTCGGCCTCACCCCCTCGACCACCCCGCCGCAGCTCGTGCAGGCGGTGCTCGAAGGAGTCGCCTGCAGCCTCGCCGACGCGCTCGACTGCCTGGCCGGCGCCGGCACCGCGATCGCGGAGGCGTCGATCGTCGGCGGCGGCGCGCGCAGCGCCTTGTGGACCCGGATCATCGCCGACATCCTCGGCATCCCGATGATCCGCCATGCCGGCGGCGAGACCGGTCCCGCCTTCGGTGCCGCCCGGCTGGCGCGCCTGGCGCTGACCGGGGAGGCGGCGGAGGCGGTCTGCGGCAAGCCCGCGATCCTCGACGTCACCCTGCCCGATGCCGCGCGTCACGAGGGCTACCGGCGTCCGCTGGCGCGCTTCCGGGCGCTGTACCAGGCGCTGCGGCCGGAATTCCGCCGCTGAGGAGGGCTCCCCTTGAACATCTAAGATGACCGGTCATATTAGCCGGCATGGTGAGATGCATGACCAGCGACGTGCGTGAGCGGCTGCTCGAGGCCGGCGTGCGGACCTTCAGCAAGTCCGGGTTCAACGGCTGCAGCGTGCAGGACATCACCGACGCCGCCGGGGTGCCGAAGGGCTCGTTCTACAACCATTTCGAGAGCAAGGAGGCGCTCGGCGCCGCGGCGCTCGAGCATTACTGGTCGGACGGCACCTGCGACCGGCTGCGCATCCTGGGCGATAGCGGGCTCACGCCGCGCGAGCGGCTGCGCCGCTACTTCGAGCAGGTCGCGGACGACATGGCGCGGGTCGACTTCACCTGCGGCTGCCTGGTCGGCAACATGGCGGCCGAGCTTTCCGACCACAGCCAGATCATCTCGCAGACGCTCTCGGCGATCCTGGCCGGCTGGAGCCGGCGCATGGGTGCGTGCATCGCCGAGGCGCAGCAGGCCGGCGAGATACGCGCCGACGCCGATCCGGTGCAGCTCGCCACCTTCGTGCTCAATGCCTGGGAGGGTGCGGTGCTGCGCGCCCGCCTGGAGAAGGGCGACCGGCCGCTGCGCCAGTTCATCGACATCCTGTTCTCGCAGCTTCTCCGCTAGCCGTCGCCGCGACGGCCTCTCCCCGCTCAGGAACCCAAGATGACCGGTCAGCTCGACACCGTCGCCGTCTCCCGCGATCTGCCTGCCGGCGGCGCCGGCAGCCGCCGCGCCGCCTGGATCGGCGGCATCGTGCTCGTGCTGCTGCTGGGCGGCGGCGCACTCCTGCTTCCCGGCGCGCTGCCCCGCTGGCTGCATGCGGCGCCGCACGCGCCGGCCGCGGCGCCGCCGCCGCCGCCGGCGGTGACCGTCAGTCGGCCGCTGCAGCGCACGCTCGCCGGCTGGACCGGCTTCAGCGGCCAGTTCTCGGCGGTGGAGTCCGTCGAGATCCGCGCCCAGGTCAGCGGCTACCTGACAGAGATCCACTTCACCGACGGCCAGATCGTGCACAAGGGCGACCTGCTGTTCGTGATCGACCCGCGGCCGTACCAGATCGCGCTGGAGCAGGCGACGGCGCAGATGCTGACCGCCACCGCCGGGCTCGACCTCGCCAACAAGCAGATCGGCCGCACCGCGGCGCTGCGCCAGACCGGCTTCGCCTCCAGCGAGCTGCTCGATCAGCGGGTGCAGCTGCAGCGCGCCGCCGAGGCCACCCTGGAGCAGGCCCGGGCGGCGATGCGCTCGGCCCAGCTCAACCTCGAGTTCAGCCGCATCACGGCACCGCTGACCGGCCGCATCAGCATGCATCGCAGCTCGATCGGCAACCTGATCACCGGCGGCCAGGGCGGCGCCACCACGCTGCTGACGACCATCGTCTCGCTCGATCCGGTGCATCTCGATTTCGACATGAGCGAGGGCGACTACCTGGCCTACCAGCGCTTCCTGCAGGGCCAGCGCGCGGCGGGCCGCGACGGCGCCGTCGACCGCACCGTGCAGGCCAGCCTCAGCGACGAGACCGGCTGGCCGCGTCGCGGCACGCTCGACTTCATCGACAACCAGATGGACCGCGGCAGCGGCACCATCCACGCCCGCGCCAGCCTGCCGAACCACGACCTGTTCATCACCGCTGGCCAGTTCGCCCGGCTGCGCCTGCCCACCTCGGCGCCCAAGCCCACCCTGCTGCTGCCCGACGAGGCGGTGGTCACCGACCAGTCGCGCAAGCTGGTCATGACGGTGAGCCCGGACGGCACGGTGGTGCCCAAGCCGGTCGAGACCGGCCCGCTCAGCGACGGGCTGCGGGTGATCAGCGCGGGCCTGTCCGGCGGCGACCGGGTCATCATCAACGGCCTGATGCGCGCCCGGCCGGGCACCAAGGTCACGCCGCAGGCGGGCAGCATCGCGCCCGCCGGCCAGGGCTAGGAGCCGCGCCGTGCGCCTCTCGCACTTCTTCATCGACCGGCCGATCTTCGCCACCGCGCTGTCGATCTTCATCACGATCCTGGGTGCGGCTGCCTACTTCGTGCTGCCGGTGGCGCAGTACCCGGCGATCGCGCCGCCGACGATCCAGGTGACCGCGAGCTATCCGGGCGCCTCGGCCGAGGTGATCAGCCAGTCGGTGGCGACGCCGCTGGAGCAGCAGATCATCGGCGTCGAGAACATGCTCTACCTGAGCAGCCAGTCCACCGGCGACGGCAAGCTGACGGTCACGGTAACCTTCAAGCTCGGCACCGACCAGGACACCGCGCAGGTGCTGACCCAGAACCGGGTCTCGATCGCGCTGGCGCGGCTCCCCGACGCGGTGCAGCGCCTGGGTGTGACGGTCAAGAAAAGCTCGCCCGACATCCTGATGGTGATCCACCTGTCCTCGCCGGACGGCTCGCGCGACCAGCTCTACATGTCGAACTACGCGACCCTGCACGTGAAGGACCAGCTCTCCCGCGTCCCGGGCGTCGGCGACGTGCAGATCTTCGGCTCGCGCGACTACGCGATGCGGATCTGGCTCGATCCCGACCGCGTGGCCGCGCACGACCTGACCGCGGGCGAGGTGGTGTCGGCGCTGCAGGCGCAGAACGTGCAGGTCTCGGCCGGCGTGCTCGGCCAGCCGCCGGTGGCCGCACCCGGCGCGTTCCAGCTCAATGTCGAGACGCTGGGGCGGCTGCACGATCCGTCGCAGTTCGCCGACATCATCGTCAAGTCCGACGCCGCCGGCCGGGTGACGCGGGTGCGCGACCTCGGCCGGGTCGAGCTCGGCGCGCAGGATTACGGCGCCAACGGCTACCTGGACGCGCTCGGAGCGGTGCCGATCCTGGTCTACCAGCAGCCGGGCTCGAACGCGCTCGCCACCGCGCGCGGGCTGCGCCAGACCATGCAGGCGCTCTCGCAGGATTTCCCGCAGGGCCTGGAATACGACATCGTCTACGACACCACCCTGTTCATCGCGCAGTCGGTGCACGAGGTGGTCATGACCATCCTCGGCGCGGTGGCGCTGGTGGTGGTGGTGGTGATCGTGTTCCTGCAGACCTGGCGCGCCTCGCTGATCCCGATCGTGGCGATCCCGATCTCGCTGGTCGGCACCTTCGCGATCCTGCTCGCGGTCGGCTTCTCGCTGAACACGCTGTCGCTGTTCGGCCTGGTGCTGGCGGTCGGCATCGTGGTCGACGACGCCATCGTCGTGGTCGAGAACGTGGAGCGCAACCTGCGGCTCGGCATGACCCCGCGCGAGGCCGCGCACCGCACCATGGACGAGGTCGGCGGCGCGCTGATCGCGATCGCGCTCACGCTGTGCGCGGTGTTCATCCCGGCCGCCTTCATCAGCGGCATCTCGGGGCAGTTCTTCCGCCAGTTCGCGGTGACCATCGCCGCCTCCACCGTGATCTCCTGCCTGGTGTCGCTGACGCTCAGCCCCGCCCTGTGCGCGCTGCTGTTCAAGCCGCGTACGGCCGCGGCCGACGTCCCGCGGCACGGCTTGGCGCTGCGCCCGCTGTTCGCCTTCTTCGCCGCCTTCAACCGCGGCTTCGCCTGGCTGTCGGACCGCTACGGCAGGCTGACCGCGCGCCTGATCCGGCTGAGCACCGCGATGCTGGTGCTGTATGCCGCCCTGATCGGCCTGACCGGCTACCAGTTCGGCCGCGCGCCCACCGGCTTCATCCCGGACCAGGATCTGGGCTACCTGATCACGGTGGTGCAGCTGCCGCCCGGCGCCTCGCTGTCGCGCACCGACGCGGTGGTGCGGCGCGCCATGGCCATCATCCAGGGGACCCCCGGGGTCGCGCACGTGGTGGGGTTCTCCGGCTTCGACGGCGCCACCTTCACCAACGCCTCCAACGCCGGCGCCATCTTCTCGCCGCTGCAGCCGTTCGACCGGCGCCACCGCGACGGCCAGGACATCGCCACGGTGCTGAACAGCCTGCGCCAGCGTCTGTCGGCGATCCAGGACGCCTTCATCATCACCATCCCGCCGCCGCCGGTGGCCGGGATCGGCACCGCCGGCGGCTTCAAGATGATGCTGCAGGACCGCCAGGGGCTGGGGCCGCGCGCGCTGGAGGCGGCGGCACAAGGGCTGGCCGCGGCGGCCAGCCAGGCCCCCGGCCTGGTCGGCGTGTTCGCGCCGTTCAGCACCCAGACCCCGAGCGTCTACGCCGACATCGACCGCGAGCGCGCGCAGCAGCTCGGCGTGACGCCGCAGCGGGTGTTCGAGGCGATGCAGGTCTATCTCGGTTCCGCCTACATCAACGACTTCAACTATCTCGGCCGCACCTACCAGGTCACCGCGCAGGCGGATGCCCGCTATCGTGCCAGCACCGACGACATCGCCCGGCTGAAGACGCGCAACGCCAGCGGCGCGATGGTGCCGATCGGCTCGGTCGCGCGGCTGTACGACGCGACCGGTCCCTATCGCGTGCCGCGCTACGACCTCTATCCGGCGGCGGAGCTGCAGGGCAGCACGCTGCCCGGCGTCTCGTCGGGCACCGCGCTCGCGACGATGGAGCATCTGGCGGCGAGCCACCTGCCGCCGGGCATCGGCTTCGAGTGGACCGACCTCGCGTTCCAGCAGCGCCAGGCCGGCAACACCGCGATCTTGGTGTTCGGCGCCTCGGTGCTGTTCGTCTTCCTGGTGCTGGCGGCGCAGTACGAGAGCTGGACGCTGCCGCTCTCGGTGGTGCTGATCCTGCCGATGTGCCTGCTGGCCTCGGTCACCGGGCTGCTGCTGCGCGGGCTGAACGTCGACATCCTGGCACAGATCGGCTTCGTGGTGCTGGTCGGGCTGGCGGCGAAGAACGCCATCCTGATCGTCGAGTTCGCCCGCCAGGCCGAGGAGAGCGGCCTGGACGCGGCGCGCGCCGCGATCCGCGCGGCACGCACCCGGCTGCGGCCGATCCTGATGACCTCGTTCGCCTTCATCCTCGGCGTGGTGCCGCTGGTGGTGGCGAGCGGTGCGGGTTCGGAGATGCGGCAGTCGCTGGGCACCGCGGTGTTCTCCGGGATGCTCGGCGTCACCCTGTTCGGACTGGTCTTCACGCCGGTGTTCTACGCGGTGATCCGGCGCCTGTTCGTGCGCCGCCGCCGCTTGCCCGCCCAGGGTGGCGCGGCCCAGGGTGGCGCGGCGAAGGGTGGCGCGGCGAAGGGTGGCGCGGCCCAGAATGCCGTGGCCCGCGTCTGAGACCCTGCAGCGGCCGCTCCCGCAGGGCTCACGCCTGCGAGGCGCCGCGGAGCGCCGTGTGACCGGACAGGGCTGGCCGCAGCTCGGGGAGCTGACCCTCGCCTTCGCGCTTTCCGCCCTGGTCGGGCTGGAGCGCGAGATCCGCCAGAAGAGTGCCGGCTCGCGCACCTCCACGCCGGCAGGCGTCGCCTCGGCGCTGTTCATGCTGATCTCGAAACACGGCTTCACCGACGTGCTCGCCGCCGGACGGAGCGTGGTCGATCACTCCCGGGTGGCCGCGCAGGTGGTATCCGGGATCGGCTTCATCGGCGGCGGCGTCATCTTCATGCGCCGCGACCTGGTGCGCGGACTGACGACGGCGGCCTCGCCGTGGCCCACCGCCGCCCTCGGCATGGCCTGCGGCGCCGGCCTGCCGGTGCTCGCGGCGGCGACCGCCATCGCGCAGGCTGGGCGAGATCGAGGGCGTACTCGAGGTCGGCACCGCCGCGGACGATGCCGGGCTGGACTAGGGTTGAGGCCCGATCGGCCGCGCCAGGGGGTGATGTGGAGAACAGATCTCTTCGAGCAGCCGGTCGACGAGACGCTGCGGTTCCTCCGCCGGATTGCCGTCTGATCGCCTGCATGTCATCCGAGCAGCGCCAGGGCCCTGCCCTGGACCTGCTCAAGGCGAAGCCTTGAGAATCCAATTATCTTCAGGTGGTTTCCAAAGGCCGAGGCCTTCGGCGGGTCTGGGCAGAGCCCAGCCTTGCCTCACTCTATTCACGCCGCCAGCGGCGCCTCGGCCAGCGCGAGCAGGATGCGCGCCCAGGAGCGTATGCCGTGATGGAAGCTGTCGAGGTCGTACTTCTCGTTGGGCGAGTGGATGCGGTCGTCGTCGCGCCCGAAGCCGACCAGCAGCGCATCCAGGCCGAGCGCCTCCTGCAGCTCGCCGACCACCGGGATCGAGCCGCCCGAGCCGATCGTCACCGCCGGCCGGCCCCACTCCTCGCTCAGCGCGGCCAGCGCCACGCGCAGTGCGGCGCCCTCGAAGGGAACGGCACTCGCCTTCGAGGCGCCGTGCCCGCTGAACGACGCCGTGCAGTCGGCCGGCAGCCGGCCGGTCACGTAGTCGCGGAAGCTCGCGCGTATCGCGTCGGGATCCTGGCCGGCGACCAGCCGGAACGAAATCTTGGCCGAGGCCTGGGCGGGCAGCACGGTCTTGAAGCCGGCACCCTGATAGCCGCCGGAGATGCCGTTGATCTCGCACGACGGGCGCGACCAGGTCTGCTCCAGGGCGCTGTAGCCGGCCTCGCCGGCCGGCACCGACAGCCCGACCGCGCCCAGCACCAGCGCGTCGGCGAGGCCGAGCGCGCGCCAGGCGGCGCGGACCTGCTCCGGCAGGTCGCGCACGCCGTCGTAGAAGCCTGGCAGCGTGACCCGGCCGGCTGTGTCGCGCAGGCCGGCGATGATCCCGGCCAGTACCTGGATCGGGTTGCAGGCGGCGTTGCCGAACACCCCGGAATGCAGGTCGCGGTCGGCGGCCGTGATCACCACCTCCTCGCCGACCAGGCCGCGCAGCATGGTGGTGATGGCGGGCACGCCGTCGGCGGCGAGGCCGGTGTCGCAGATCAGCGCCACGTCGCAGCGCAGCTCCTCGGCGTGCGCCCGCAGGAACGGCATCAGGTTGGCGCCGCCGCTCTCCTCCTCGCCCTCGATCAGCACCGAGATGCGCAGCGGCAGCTCGCCCAGCGTCGCCCGCAGCGCCCGGCAGGCCTCCAGGAAGGTCATCACCTGGCCCTTGTCGTCCGACGCCCCGCGCCCGACGATGATCTTGCGCCCGCGCGCCGGGTCCTCGCGCAGCGACGGCTCGAACGGCGCGGTGTCCCACAGCGACAGCGGGTCGACCGGCTGCACGTCGTAATGGCCGTAGAACAGCACGTGCGGCCCGCTGCGCGACGACAGCTCGTGCGCGACCACGATCGGATGGCCCGGCGTCTCGCGCAGCGACGCCTCGAAGCCCATGCCCGCCAGGTCGCGGCACAGCCACTCGGCGGCCTGCCTGCAATCGGCGGCGTGCTCCGGCTGCGTCGAGATGCTCGGGATGCGCAGCAGGTCGAACAGGCGGCCGACGCTCGGCTCCAGCGTCGCGTCGATATGGTCCAGCGCCCTGGAGATCATGACGGCACGTCCCGCTATCCGGCCGGGGTGAATCCTCCGGTCGCGACATCGTGCAGGATGTGCCGCAGGCTGTCGACATAGCCGGCGGGGTTGTTTTCGTCGTGCAGCCGGTTGAGCGCGCCGCGCCGCACGGTGTTCCAGGTCTCCGGCTGGTCGTAGAGGGCGACCACGCCGTCGGCGAAGCATTGCGGATCGTCGCTGCCGCCGCAGACGATCTCGACGCCCGGCTTCCAGCCGACCTGCCGGCACAGCAGGTCGGTGGCCACCACCGGCACGCCGTAGCTGGCCGCCTCGTGCACCTTGAACGGGATGCCGCCGGCGAAGCGGGTGGGTGCCACGAACACCCGGTGGCTGTCGTAGAGCGCCGTGAGGTCGTCGACCGACCCGATCAGGTCGACCCGGGGATGGCGTCCGAGCTCGGAGAGGTCGACGCCGCGCCGCACGAAGCCGGCCACGGTGAAGCGCACCTCCGGCGGCAGCCTGCCCTCGAGCCGCGGCAGCACCGACTGGATGAACCACTCCAGGCTGTCATGGTTGGGCGAGCCCGGATCGTGGATCGCGCCCAGGAACAGCAGGTCGCGTCGCTGGCCCCAGCCCGACGGCGTGGGGCAGGGCTGCTTCACGTGCCCGAGCACCGACACGTTGTGATGTCCCGCGCGGCGCACCAGCTCGGCGTCGCAGGCGTTCACGGCGATGATCTTCTGGCAGAAATAGGCGCAGGCGAGCTCGGCCCGCAGCGCCTGGTCGAGGCTCGCGGTCTGCGGCCGCCCGAGCACGCGGTTCTGCGCGGCCTGCCGCGGTGCCGCGACCGCCTCGGTGTCGAGCACGAAGCCGTGCGAGGGCAGTGCCGCCGAGCCGTCCTCCAGGATCGGCAGCAGCCGCTCGAGGTTGTGCGTCCGCCCGACCCAGACGATGTCGTAGTATCCCGAGCGCTCGGCGATGAAGTCGGCCAGCACCTCCATGCCGCGCTCGTAGAGCACCTCGGCGGTGTGGGGCATGTCGCGGTAGATCTCGATCGGGCTCGCCGTCGCCTTGTAGATCGGAAAGACGCTGACCAGGTGGCCGAGCTCGCTCATCGCGTGGATGATGTCGTTCGAGCGCACGTAGCCCGCACCCAGGCCTCGCAGCGGGATGCGGTCCTCGATGAACAGGATGCGCAGCTCGGCATCGCCCGCGCCCGGCCCGGCATGACTAGGCCCCGGATGGCCGAGCGTCGCCTGGGCTCGGTGCGGCGAGCGGGCGTGCACCGCATGGCGGCGCGCCGGAGGATGCTGGTAGCGGAGATAATCCAGGTGCTTGGAGACGAAGATGCGGTGGTTGCGCTGCATCAGCCGGGTCGAGGCGGTGGCGTCGGCGGAGCCGTACTCGAAATGCTGGATCAGCACCGCGGGGTCGTAGAGGATCCGCCAGCCCGACTTGCGCAGCCGCACGCACAGGTCCGCCTCCTCGTAATAGGCCGGGCGGTAGTCGTCGTCGAAGCCGCCGTGGCTGCGCACCTCCTCGCTGCGCAGCATCAGGAAGGCGCCGGAGCAGTAGTCGACCTCGCGCACGAAGTTGGCTTCCGGCGCGTTGGGATCGCCGTCGCGCAGGTAGCCGAAGGTGGTGCCGTCGCGCCAGATGATCGAGCCGGCCTCCTGCAGCTGGCCGTTGGTGCGGATCAGCTTGCCGCCCACGGCGCCGATGTCGGGGGCCGAGAACAGCCGGTCGAGCGCCAGCCGGCAGGCATCCGGACCGAGCAGCAGGTCGTTGTTGAGGTACAGCACCGCCGGCGCGCTGACATGGGCGAGTGCTGTGTTGCACGATTCCACGAAGCCGGCATTGTAGGGAAATCGGATTAGCTTGGCGCCGGTGATGGTGCGCTCGATATGGCGGGTCTCGTCGTGCGAGCCGCTATCGACCAGGATCAGCTCGATGGCGCCGGCGAAGTTGGCGCGCAGCGAGGCCATCGCCATCATGGTGAGCGCGAACTGGTTGTGCAGCACCACGATGACGCTAAGCTCGGCTGCGCCCGAAACGGTGAAGTCGAGCCCGCGCCGGGCGAGATGCGGCAGCAGGTTGTCGGCGGCGCGCGCGAACAGCTGCTTGGATTGCGGCTCGGCGACCGGCTCGACGCTGCGCGCGAGCTGGCCGCTGCTCAGCCGCGACAGCCAGTGCGCGAAGGCGTCGCGGAAGGCGCCGCCCTCCAGGTCCGCCTGCACGCGCCCGCTGAGGAAATAATGCAGCAGGTCGATGTCGGGATGCGGCCGGCGGCGCTCGGCGGCGCCGTGCTTGACGAAATGCTCGTAGCCGCTGCGGAAGCGTCCGGCATCCACCGCGTCCTGCACGTCGGGATAGGTCTCGGCGTAGTAGGCCTCCGAGAACCACTCCAGCGCCTGGTAGCGCTGCGGCGTCGGGTTGCACAGGAAATGGTGCAGCGCGCAGCTCCAGCCGCCGGCATCGAGCTCCCGCCGCACCTCGGGATAGCGGTCGAGATACCAGTGCGGGTCGAAATACCACGACACCCGCGACAGCGTGCCGGAGACGCAGCCGCCGGCCAGGAACTGCACGAACGATCCGCCGCTTCCCGGAAGTGCCGGATCCTGCTCCGACTTGTTGTTGCGGTACAGCATCGGGTCGAACAGCCAGTGGCCGCTGCGAAAGCCGCGGTCGCCGAGCGACAGATAATGGTCGTAGCCGTTGACCAGGCCGTGCCGGTCCAGCACGCCGCGGGTGATGTCGGGGTTCTCGGTGCGGTAGAACTTCTCGGAGAACAGCCAGTGCGGCGCGCGCTCGCGGTGGCCGTCGCTGCAGTAGTGCGCGAAACCCGACGCAATCGATCCGGACGCGACATGCATCGCGACATCGACGTTCTCGCGCAGGTAGTACGTCTCGTCGAAATACATGTTGGGCGAATGGCCGAGCTGCGCGCCCTGCTCGCGGTAGAATTGTTCCGTATCCGTGATGCCCGACCGCTGCATCTCCGCCGCCGCCTCCGGATAGCGCGCGAGATACCAGGCGGGGTCGAACATCGACCAGGCGCTGCGGCGTCGCACCGGTTCGTAGTTGACCAGGTCGGGATGCCGGTCATGATCGGGCAGCGAACCGATCCGGGTGTCGTTCACGATCATTCCGCCTGCCAGACATCATTGTCCACGGCGAGATTAACATTGCCTCAACCAGCAGCGTCAAGTTTTAGTAAACGACACCGTAATGATACAGGATCGAACCGGTGGCGGCGCAGCGGGCCTGAGTTCAATCCCCCGCCTGGTTCGCCGCGTGGCTGGCCATCTCGGCGTTCTGCTGCCGCTTGGTCTGCCAGAAGGCGACGAAGTCCAGCGGCTGCAGCAGCACCGGCGCGAAGCCGGCCTCGCGGGTGATCGCCGCCAGCAGGCTGCGCGCGAACGGGAACAGCAGGCGCGGGCACTCCGCCAGCAGCACCGGCTCGATGGCGCTCTGCGGCACCTGGGCGAGGGTGAAGATCCCGGCATAGCCCAGCTCCATCTGGTAAGCGATCGCCGGCGGCGGCGCGCCCTCCTCGGGCGCGGTCACCGTCGCCTCGCACTTCACGGTCAGCGTCACCTCGAATACCGGCTGCGGCACCGCCTGCTGGATCGGCCGCACCAGCACGTCGAGTGCCAGCACCACGTGCGGCCGCTCCGGCAGGCTGGCGTAGATCGCCGGCGCGCCAGGCACCCGGAACGAGAGCTCCTTGACGTACTGGGTGTTGAGCAGCAGCGGCGGCGCCGGCACCTGGTGTTCCGCGGCCTGTGCTGGTTCCGACATGATCCGACCCCGTTTCATCCCCGCGGCACGCTACAGCAGCCCGCGCAGCCCGGCGAGGGCGCCAGATACCCTGGACGACAGGCGCCCCAGACGCCAGGCGCCTCAGACGAAGCGGCCGCGCAGGAAGCCGAGTGCCGGCAGCGGGGTCCAGCTTCGCGGCAGGTCGCTGCGGCGGATCGGCGCCACGCTGTAGCGCGGCAGCGGCTGCCGGGCGGTGCGCAGGAACTGGCTGTAGGCCCGCACCTGCTGCTCGCGCCAGCTGCGGTCGGCCAGCGCCGCGTCGCGGCTGGGATAGATCTCGGCGACCCGCTGGGTGCGCCCGGCGGTCGCGATCACCGCCCACAGCGAGTCCTCCCGCGCCCTGGCGTTCCGCACATGCTCGAGTGTCACGATCTCGCTCATGCGACCCTCCGGCTGACGCAGCGGACGAGACCATGCGCGCCTGCCGCCGGCAAGCCCGCCGCCGGCGTGGAGGGGGGGGGACTCGCGCCGAACCGGGGGATGCGGCACTCTGCGAGAATATCGCCGCCGCGGCGGACCCTGGGGACGAGTGCCGGAAATGCTGCGCCTGATCATCACGCTGCCGTTCCTGGTCGTCCTGGTCGTGTTCGCCATCTACAACCAGGAGATCGTCACCATCTCCATGCCGGGCGGCTACAGCCGCCAGACCTCGCCGGCGGTGCTGGTGATGGTGGTGGCGGTGGTGTTCTTCCTGGTGGGCGCGCTCGCGGTCTGGTTCGCCGAGCTCCGGCAGCGCCGCCGCGCCAGACGCGCCGAGCAGTCGCTGCGCGGCCTCGAGGCGCAGGTTGCCGAGCTCAGGCTGCAGCTCGCCCAGGCTGCGGCCCAGGCGGCGGCCCATCCGGTGCGTCAGGGCGCGCCCGCCTACGTCCTGCAGCCGCCGCCGCCGCCCTCGGTCATCTAGCCCGGCCGACGATGTCCCAGCCGACCGCGGGCGCGCCCGGCCGCGCCACCCGCCTGATCGTCGCCCTCGACACCGGCGATGAGGCCCTGGCCGCGGACTGGGCGCGCCGCCTCGGGCCGCACGCCGACGCGCTCAAGCTGGGGCTGGAGTTCTGCTGCGCCCACGGCCCATCGGCGCTGCGCCGGGTCGCGGGGGATCGCGCGCTGTTCCTCGATCTCAAGCTGCACGACATCCCCAACACGGTCGCGGCCGCGGTTCGCGCGCTGTCGCCGGTGCGCCCGGCGATGCTGACCCTGCACACCCAGGGCGGTGCCGCGATGGTCGAGGCGGCACGCGGCGCGCGCGACGAGGCGTTTCCCGGGCCGGTGCGGCCGCTGCTGCTGGCGGTGACGGTGCTGACCAGCCTAGACGCCGAGATGCTGCACCAGACCGGGGTGTCGGGCGGGATACGCCAGCAGGTGCTGCGTCTCGGCCGGCTGGCGATGGGTGCCGGCGCGGACGGGCTGGTCTGCTCGCCGCACGAGATCGCCGCGCTGCGCGACGCGCTCGGCGAGGCGCCGGTCCTGGTGGTGCCGGGGGTGCGGCCGCCCGGTGCGGCGCCCGGCGACCAGAAGCGGGTGATGACGCCACGCGCGGCGCGCGACGCCGGCGCCGACTGGATCGTCGTCGGACGGCCGATCACGCGCGCGGACGATCCCGCCGCCGCCGCCGCCGCGATCGCGGCCATGCTGCGGTGCGAGGCATGAGCGGCGGACGCGACGAGGTCAAGATAGCGGTCAAGATCTGCGGCCTGTCCGAGCCGGCGGGGTTCGACGCCGCGGTCGCGCACGGTGCCAACTGGGTCGGGTTCGTGTTCTTCGCCCGCTCGCCGCGCGCGGTGACGCCGGCGCAGGCGGCGGGCCTGGCCGCGCGTCATCCCGGCGCCGCCGGGCGGATCGGGCTGTTCGTCCGCCCGGGCGACGCGGAGGTCGGCGCCTGCCTCGACCGGGTGCCGCTCGACGGGCTGCAGCTCTACGACACGCCGGCGCGTGCCCGGGCGATCCGCGCGCGCTTCGGCCTGCCGGTCTGGCTCGCCTGTCCGGTCGGCGCCGCCGCGGACCTGCCGCGCGAGACGCAGGCCGACCGGTTGCTGATCGAGAGCCGCCCGCCGGCGGGGGCGGAGCGTCCGGGCGGCAACGGGCAGGCGATCGACTGGACCCTGCCCAGCGGCTGGCACGCCCCGGTGCCCTGGCTGCTCGCCGGCGGCCTGGATGCGGACAATGTCGGCGAGGCGATCCGCCTCAGCGGCGCCACGGCGGTGGACGTATCGTCGGGCGTGGAGTCCAGCCCCGGGGTCAAGGACCCGCAGCGCATCGCGGCCTTCGTACGCGCGGCACGGGGCCGGGTCGCCGAATGGCGCGGCCCCGCGCCATGCTGATCGCGGCCGCGCCGCGGGCGCCGGCTCAGCCCGGATCGTGCGGCGCCGCCGGTGCCGCCTCGTCGGTCGTGCGGCGGCGCCGCACCTCGCGACGGATCTCCTCGGCGAGCTGCGGGTTGGCGCGCCGGATCTGACCGACGCGCAACGCGGCGGCGGTGCCGGGTGCCGGATCGCTCTCCCAGTTCTCCAGGAACCACAGGTCGGCGCCGAGCAACGCCGAGGCCGACTGGCCGTCGCCGAAGCCGGCCATCGCTCGCCGCGCCGCCGACGTCCGTGGGATGTGGAGCTTCATGACGTCGATCCCGCTCCGCCGCAGGGTTGACCCTGTCCGTGTTGGTGCAGCGACTTCGCTGGTCCGACCAAAACACATAGGGCAACGGTGACCTGCCGCAAGCGCCGGTGCGATGGCTGTCGCGGGATTTTCATGAACTGTATGGTGCAGTGCGACCGAAGTTTCTTGACCGGAACGGTTGCGGCGGCGGCAGATTTGGTGCAGCGAAACCGTAACGATCACGTCGCCGGCCGGCTGCTCGTCCTGGCCGTCGGGACGCCTTATATGCTCGCCTGCAGCAGCGAGCGGAGGAGCGCGCATGGATGCCATGGTGATCCCGGTTCCGCCCGACAGCGCGCGAGACGGCGTCGGCGCGTCGCGGGCGCGGCAGGTGGATCTCGCGATCACCGGCATGAGCTGCGCGTCCTGCGCCGGTCGGGTGGAACGTGCCCTGTCGCGCAGCGACGGCGTGCTCTCGGTGTCGGTCAACCTGGCCACCGAGCAGGCGCGGGTCTCGCTCGGCACCGACCGCGCCGAGGACGACGCGGCGCTGGCGGCGCGGCTGGAAGCGACCGTGGTCGCGGCCGGCTACGGCGCCACGGTGCTGCGCGACGACGCGTCGGCGCGACGCGACCAGGCGGAGGCGGATCGTCGCGAGCGGCTGCACCTGATCCTGGCCTGCCTGCTCGCGTCGCCGCTGCTGCTCTCGATGCTGCTGCACCTGCTGTTCGGCGCGCTGCACCAGGACGCGCTGGCGGCGCGGGCGATGCTGCCGGGCTGGCTGCAGTTCCTGCTGGCGACCCCGGTGCAGTTCTGGCTCGGCGGCCGCTTCTATCGCGCCGCCGCCTCGGCGCTGCGCGCGGGCACCGGCAACATGGACCTGCTGGTGTCGCTCGGCTCGTCGGCCGCCTGGAGCCTCAGCACCGTGCGGCTGCTGCGCGGCTCGTCGACGCTGTATTTCGAGAGCTCCGCCCTGATCATCACCTTCATCCTGTTCGGCAAGTGGCTCGAGCACGGCGCGCGCCGGCGGGCGGCCAGCTCGGTACGCGCGCTCGCGGCGCTGCGCCCGGACAGCGTGATCCGGCTGGAGCCCGGCAGCGGGCCCGGCAGCGGGCCAGGCATCGGGGTCGAGTGCCAGGTGCCGCTGGGCGAGGTACGTCCGGGCGACCTGCTGGTGGCGCGGCCGGGCAGCCGGATCGCGGTGGACGGCGTGGTGCGCGACGGCGAGAGCAGCGTCGACGAAGCCCCGATCACCGGCGAGAGCCGGCCGATCGCCAAGGGGCGCGGCGACCGGGTGATCGCCGGCAGCCTGACGCTGGACGGCCGCCTGGTGATCGAGGCGCTGGCGGTGGGCGGCGAGACGCGCCTGGCCGGGATCGTGCGGCTGATCGAGACCGCGCAGGCCTCGCGCGCGCCGGTGCAGCGCCTGGTGGATCGTGTCAGCGCGATCTTCGTGCCCGTGGTGCTGGCGCTCGCGCTGGCGACCCTGCTGTCGTGGTGGGCGATCACCGGTCACGCTGCGGCAGCACTGCTGAACGCGGTGTCGGTGCTGGTGATCGCCTGCCCGTGCGCGCTGGGGCTGGCGACGCCGACGGCGCTGGTGGCCGGCATCGGTGCTGCGGCGCGGGCGGGCATCCTGATCCGCGACGCATCCGCGATCGAGCAGGGTCGCGGCATCGGCATCGTCGCCTTCGACAAGACCGGGACCCTGACCGAGGGCCGTCCGACGCTCGACCGGGTGATCCCGGCGGGCGGGGAGAGCCAGTATGCCGAGGCGGCCGAGCTGCTGTCGCTGGCGGCGGCGATGCAGGCCGGCAGCGAGCACCCGCTGGCCGAGGCGGTGCGCGCCTCCTCCGGCCACGCGGCCACGCGGTCCGCAGGGCGCTTCAGCGTGGTGCCCGGGCGCGGCGTCACCGCGCGCGTCGGCGGACGCTCGCTGCTGCTCGGCAACCGACGCATGATCGAGGCGGAGGGGCTGTCGCTGCCCGCTCCGCTCGCCGAGGCGGCGGAACGGGCCGATGCGGAGGGCGGCACCGTCTCGTTCCTGGCCGAGCGGCGCGCCGGCCGCGACGGCGGCAGCCGCATCATCGGGCTGCTCGGCTTCACCGACGCGGTGCGTCCCGGCGCGGCCGCGGCGGTGGCGCGGCTGTCGAGCCGGGGGATCATGTCGGTGATGCTGACCGGGGACGGCCAGGGTGCGGCGCACCGGGTGGCCGGGGCGGTCGGCGTCGACCGCCTGCTGTTCGGCGTCTCCCCCGAGCAGAAGGCCGCGACGATCGGGGCGTTGCGGCGCGAGCTGCGCGGCAGCCTCGCGACCCGGGTGGCGATGGTCGGCGACGGGATCAACGACGCGCCGGCGCTGGCGGCTGCGGATCTCGGCATCGCCATGAGCGGCGGCACCGATGCCGCGATCGAGGCCGCCGGCATCACGCTGATGCGCAACGAGTGCGGCCTGGTCGCCGACGCGATCGAGATCGCCGGCCTGATCGGGGCGCGGATCCGCCAGGGCCTGTTCTGGGCCTTCGTCTACAACCTCGTCGGCATCCCGCTGGCCGCGGCCGGCCTGCTCAGCCCCCCGATCGCCGGCGGCGCGATGGCGCTGAGCAGCGTCAGCGTGGTGCTGAACGCGCTGCGGCTGAGGAGCTGGCGGCCGGGTGAAGCAAGCCAAGGGGCCTTGCCCCTTGAACCCCATCAAAGGCAAAGCCGTTGAGATCCATAGACCAAGAATCGGGGTCTGGGGCCTGCGGCCCCAGCGGGTCCAAGGCAGAGCCCTGGGCTACAGTGCGCGCCACCGCCAGGAGAACATCATGCCGACAGACGTCACCGCCAGCCTGAGCATCCCCGACCTGGCAGGCAAGGCGGTGCTGATCACCGGCGCCTCCACCGGCATCGGCGCCGCGCTCGCGCGCGCCTTCGGCGCGCAGCGCGCCCGCGTCGGCCTGCATTATCATTCCAGCTGCGAGGCCGCCGAGGCGCTGGCGGCGGAGATCCGCGACGCGGGCGGCGAGGTGTTTCTGGTCCAGGGCGACGTCTCCGACACCGAGACCGTGACGCGCATCGTGGCCGACAGCGCCAGCCATTTCGGCGTTCTCGACGGCCTGATCAACAATGCCGGGCTGATGCTGGGCCGCGTGAAGTACGCCGACATGACGGACGCGCAGTACGACGCGGTGATGGACCTGAACGCGCGCTCGGTGGTGATGGCCTCGAAGGCGGCGATCCCGTTCCTGCGCGAGCGGGGCGGCTTCATCGTCAACACGGCCTCGATCGCCGGGCGCAACGGCGGCGGCGGCGGTGCCGGGCTCTACGGCTCGGCGAAGGCGTTCGTCGCCAACGTGACGCGCGGCATGGCCAAGGAGCTGATCGCCGACGGCATACGCGTCAACGCGGTGGCGCCCGGCTTCATCGACACGCCGTTCCATGACCGCTACACGACGCCCGAGCAGAGGCAGGCGGCGATCGCGACCATTCCGCAGGGCCGAGCCGGCACCGCCGGCGACTGCGTCGGCGCGTACCTGTTCCTGGCCTCGGCGATGCTCAGCGGCTACGTCATCGGCCAGGTGGTCGAGGTGAATGGCGGCCAGCTGATGCCGTGACGGCCGCGCCGGCGCGCGGCGCCGCTCAGAGCGTGCCGAAGCGGAACACCGTGCTGTGCCGGTAGGTCTCGCCGGCGCGCAGCACGGTGGAGGGAAAGCCCGGCTGGTTCGGGCTGTCGGGGAAGTGCTGGGTCTCCAGCGTGAAGCCGTCGCCCTGTCGGTACAGCGTGCCGGCGGAGCCGCGCCGGGTGCCGTCGAGGAAGTTGCCGGTGTAGAACTGCACGCCGGGCTGGGTGGTCAGGCAGGTCAGCGTCCGTCCGCTGGCCGGGTCGTGCACCTCCGCCGCGAGTGCAGGCTGGCCGCCGCCGCCGCCGCGCAGCACCCAGTTGTGGTCATAGCCGCGGGTCAGCGCCAGATGCGGATCGCGCAGCCGCGCGCCGATCGCGGTGGGCGCGCGGAAATCGAGCGGCGTGCCGTCCAGGCTCGCGATCTCGCCGGTCGGGATCAGGGTGCCGTCGACGGGGGTGTAGTGGTCGGCCTCGATGCGCAGCACCTGGCGCTCGACGGAGCCGCGGCCGTTGCCGGCCAGGTTGAAGTAGCTGTGGTTGGTCAGGTTGAGGATCGTCGTCCGGTCGGTGACGGCCCGGTAGTCGAGGCGCAGCGTGCCGTCATCGTCGAGCCGGTAAGTGACGTCGACGTGGAGCGCGCCGGGGTAGCCGGCCTCGCCGTCGGCGCTGTGCAGCGACAGCAGCACCGCGTCGTCGCCCTGCGGCGTCAGGGTCCAGAGCCGGCGGCCGAAGCCGGCCGGGCCGCCATGCAGCGAGTTCGGCCCGTCATTGACCGGGAGCTGGTGCGCGTGCCCATCCAAGGTGAAGCGACCGCCGGCGATCCGGTTGGCGTAGCGGCCGATCAGCGCGCCGAAATGATGGTTGCCGTTATGCGCCTCGTAGGCGGCGAGGTCGGGGAAGCCGAGCACGACGTTGTCCGGCCGGCCCTCGCGGTCGGGCGCCCCGATGCGGGTGATGATGCCGCCGTAGCTGATCACCTCGACCGAGACGCCGCAGCCGGCGGTCAGGGTCGCGCGGCCTACACGCTCTCCGCTGGAGAGCGTGCCGTATTCGTCCGTGCGCAGCGTGGTCAACGGGCGGCCCTTCAGTAGCGATAGAGATCGTGCTTGAACGGCCCGGTCTGGCCGACGCCGATATACTCGGCCTGCTTGTCGGTCAGCGTGGTCAGCTCGGCGCCGATCTTGGCCAGATGGAGCGCCGCGACCTTCTCGTCGAGATGCTTGGGCAGCGTGTAGACGCGGCGCTCGTACTTGCCTTGGGGAGCGGTCCAGAGCTCGATCTGCGCCAGCGTCTGGTTGGTGAACGAGGCCGACATCACGAACGAGGGGTGTCCGGTGGCGTTGCCGAGATTGACCAGCCGGCCTTCGGACAGCACGATCAGGCGCTTGCCGTCGGGGAACTCGACCTCGTCGACCTGCGGCTTGACGTTGTCCCACTTGTGGTTGCGCAGCGCCTCGATCTGTATCTCGGAATCAAAATGACCGATGTTGCAGACGATGGCGCGGTGCTTCATCTCGCGCATGTGCTCGATGCGGATGACGTCGACGTTGCCGGTGGCGGTGACGAAGATGTCGCCGCGTGGTGCCGCGCGCTCCATCGTCACCACCTCGTAGCCCTCCATGCCCGCCTGCAGCGCGCAGATCGGATCCACTTCGGTGACCAGCACCCGGCAGCCGGCCTGGCGCAGGGATGCGGCCGAGCCCTTGCCGACGTCGCCGTAGCCCGCGACCACCGCGACCTTGCCGGCCATCATCACGTCGGTGCCGCGCCGGATCGCGTCCACCAGGCTCTCGCGGCAGCCATAGAGGTTGTCGAACTTGGACTTGGTGACGCTGTCGTTGACGTTGATCGCGGGCACCGCCAGCGTGCCCTTCTTGGCCATCTCCCACAGCCGGTGCACCCCGGTGGTGGTCTCCTCGGAGATGCCGCGCACGGCCTCGAGCAGGTCGGGATACTTGTCGTGCATCAGCACCGTCAGGTCGCCGCCGTCATCGAGGATCATGTTCGGGGTCCAGCCGTCCGGGCCGCGCACCGTCTGCTCGATGCACCACCAGAACTCGTCCTCGTCGAGGCCCTTCCAGGCGAACACCGGGATGCCCGCCGCGGCGACCGCGGCGGCGGCGTGGTCCTGGGTCGAGAAGATGTTGCACGACGACCAGCGCACGGTGGCGCCGAGTGCGGTCAGGGTCTCGATCAGCACCGCGGTCTGGATGGTCATGTGCAGGCAGCCGGCGATGCGCGCGCCGCGCAGCGGCTGGCTGTCGCCGAACTCCTGGCGCAGCGCCATCAGCCCGGGCATCTCGCCCTCGGCGATCGAGATCTCCTTGCGGCCCCAGCCGGCGAGGCTCAGATCCTTGACCTTGTAGTCGGCATGGTCGTCGGCGGTGACCGCGGCGCTGCTCATGGCGATGGTTTCATCCTGCTAGTGGAAGAATTGGGCCTTGGCTATACAGGCTGGCATGGCCCGAGGGAACCGCGATCGGCGGCGCGGTCAGGCGGAGCGGCGCCGCTGGCGCGGCTTGCCGGCGCCCGGAGCGGGCTTGCCGGCCTTAAGCCGGGTGGCGGGCTTGCCGGCCTTGGGCCGGGTGGCGGGCTTGCCGGCCTTGGGCCGGGCGGCGGGTTTGCCGGCGGTCGCGGGTGCCGGCTTCGCCGCGCGGCGCTTGGCGGCGGGCGATGCCGGGGCGTCCTCGCCGAGGCTGCGGCGCAGTGCGGCCATCAGGTCGACCACGTTGTCCCGCTGCTCCGGCTCCGGCTCCGGCTCCGGGGCGATCCCGCGCAGCTTGTCCTCGATCACGCGGCGCAGCCGAGCCTCGTAGCGGTCCTCCATGTCAGACGGCACGAACTCGGCGGTCTGGCGGTCGATCAGCTGGGTCGCCAGCGCGATCATCTCGCGGTCCGGCTTGCCGACCTCGATCTCGCCGAACAGCGTCCCGGGTGCCGTGATCTCGCGCATGTCGTGCAGCGTGTGCAGCACCAGCCCGTCGCCCAGCGGCATGATCGCGACCGCGCGCTCGCGCCGCGCCATCACCACGCGCGACAGCGCCACCCGCCCGGTGCGGCTGATCGCCTCGCGCAGCACCACGTAGACGTCGTCCTGCCGGTCGCGGGCGTGGCTGTCGGGGGCCAGGTAGTAGCTGCTATCGTAGTAGATCGGATCGATGCTGTCGCGATGGACGAACTTGTCGATGGTCAGCACGCTGGAGCTGTCGATGCGGGCGCGCTCGAAATCCTCGTCCTCGAGCAGGACATACTTGTCGCGCTCGAACTCGTAGCCGCGCTTGAGATCGCGCCGCGCGATCTCCGCCTCGGTCTCGGCGTCGAGGGTCACCATGCGCACGCGGTGGCCGGTCGCCGGGTTGATGAAGTGGAAATGCAGCGACTCCCCCGGCTGTCGGATGCTGTAGAGCGCGATCGGGCAGGAGACGAGGGCGAGGCGCAGGCTGCCGCGCCAGATCGGGTGGTCGGCCATATGCGGTCAGTCCTGCTGGAGGTTCAGGGGGCGCCGGTCGGCGTCGAAGCGGCGCCACGGATCGGTGCCGCGCAGACGCGCGGGCACGGTCGCGATGGTGAAGCCGGCGGGATCGAGCCCGTCCGTCACCTCGCGCCAGGAGAGCGGGGTCGCCACCGTCGCACCCGGGCGGGCGCGCGGCGAAAACGAGGCGATGGCGGTGGAGCCGAGGCCGTTGCGCAGCCAGTCGACCAGGATCCGCCCGGCGCGCCGGCTCTTGCGCGTGGTCGAGACGTAGCGGTCCGGAGCGTCGCGCTCCATGCCCTCGGCGAAGCTCCGGCACCAGGCGCGCACCGCGCCCCAGCCGGCGTCGCTGCGGACCGGCGAGACGACGTGCAGGCCCTTGCCGCCGCTGGTGCGCGGATAGGCGGCGAGGCCGTGCCGCCTCAGGCGCCGACGCACCTCGTGGGCAGCCGCGATCACGTCGGCGAACGGCGTGCCGTCCCCCGGATCGAGGTCGAACACCAGCCGGTCGGCGTGCCCGGCATCGGCCGTCGTCGAGCCCCAGCTATGCAGCTCGATGGCGGCCACCTGTGCCGCCGCGACCAGGCCGCCGCGGTCCGACACCGCGAGGTAGGGGGCGTCGTCGAAGCGGTCCTCGCGGATCGCGTCGGGCATGCCGCGGGTCCTGTGCTTTTGGAAGAAATGCTCGCCCTCGATGCCGCCCGGGCAGCGCACGAAGGCCAGCGGCCGCCCGGCGATGCCTGGCAGCGCATGATCGCCGACCGCCTGCCAGTAGGCGGCGAGGTCGGCCTTGCTGATGCCGCGGCCGGCGCCGCCTTGGGGCCACAGCACCCGGTCGGGGTGGGTCAGGCGCTGGCCGTCGACGTCGCGGGCGCCGCGCGTGCGCGGCGCGCTCGCGACCACCACCCTGGCCGCGGGGCTGGCCGCGGGGCCGGCCGCGGGGCCGGCCGCGGGACGCGCCTCGTCGGCCGACTTGTCCTCGCGCAGGCCGAGGAAGCTCGCGTGACGCAGCATGCCGTCGTCGGTGAAGCCGGCGAAGCGGATCTCGGCCATGCGCTCGGGCCTGACCCAGCGCGCGCCCTTCGGCGCCCCCTCGCCGTTCCGCAGCCCGCGCGGCCTCGCCTCGGTCGAGAGCGGCCGCAGCGTCTCGTGCAGCCGCCGCAGCGAGACGGCCGAGAAGCCGGTGCCGACGCCGCCGATGAAGCGCAGCGCCCCGGCCTCGTCGTAGCGGCCGAGCAGCAGCGCCCCCAGATGGGCGCGGCTCCCCTTGGGCGGGGTGGTGCCGAGGATGACGAACTCGTCGCGACCCTCGCATTTCAGCTTCAGCCAGTCGGGCCCGCGCCCGGCGCGATAGGGTGCCTCGAGCCGCTTGCAGACGATGCCCTCCAGCCCGGCCTTGCACGCCTCGGTGCGGACGCGCGCGGTCTCCGACGTGAGGTGCTCGCTGATCCGGATCGGGCCCGCGTCGGGGGCGCCAGCCAGCAGCTCGGCCAGCGCCCGCTTGCGTTCGCGCAGCGGCCAGGAACGCAGGTCGGCGCCGTCGCGATGCAGCAGGTCGAAGGCGTAGAACCACAGCCGGCCGGTGCGGCCGCCGGAGAGTGCGGCCTGCAGGGCGGCGAACGAGCTGCGCCCCTGCCGGTCGAGCGCCACCAGCTCGCCGTCGAGCATCGTCGCGCGCGCCGGCAGTGCGGCCACCGCGCGCGCGAGCGAGGGCACCCGCGCGGTCCAGTCAAGCCCGTTGCGGGTGATCAGGGCGACCTGCGCGTCCTGCTTGCGGCACAGCATGCGATAGCCGTCGAACTTGATCTCGCTGATCCAGCCAGGCCCGCTCGGAGGGGTCGAGACCAGGGTGGCGAGCTGCGGCGCCTGCGTCTCGGGCGGGCCGGGCGGCGGCGCGGCCGGCTCGCCGCGCGCCGCCGGCTTACCCGGTGCCGCGCCGCGCGCTGCGGCAGGTGCTGGCGGCCGCTGCCGCTCCAGCGCGCCGGCGTCGGCGCCGGAGGCGATGTCGGCGTCGCGTTCCTTGATCAGGAGCCAGTTCTCGGCCCGCTCGCCGGCCTTCGGCTTGAGCCGCACCAGCACGAAGCCGCCGCGCAGGCGATGGCCGTCGAGGGTGAATTTCAGCTCGCCCCGGCGCAGGTCGGCGACCGGATCGCCGCCCAGCGGCGTCCAGTGCCCCCGGTCCCACAGCTCGACGACGCCGGCGCCGTAATTGCCGGCCGGGATGGTGCCCTCGAAGCCGGCATACTCGACCGGATGGTCCTCCACGTGCACCGCCAGCCGCTTGTGCGCGGGGTCCATCGACGGCCCCTTGGGCACCGCCCAGCTCCACAGCACGCCGTCCCGCTCCAGCCGGAAATCCCAGTGCAGCCGGCGTGCGGCGTGCTTTTGGACGACGAAGACGGGCGCATCGGCGGGCAGCGGGCGCGCCGCCGCGCCCGCGGGCTCGGGCGTGCGGGCGAAGTCCCGCTTGCGCGCGTAGGCGCCCGTCGTCTCGGATCGCGAGCCTCTGCTCGGGGTTTTTGCGGCCATGACGGAGAAGCAACGTTGTCGGCTATGGCCGGTTGCGGCGGCTTCGTCTAACCGTAGCGCCGACCCGGCTGCCCGTGGCCAGTCGCAGAAGGAGCCATGCGATGGACAGCCAGCAGGACGCCCAAGCAGCCTCGGCCGACCGGCCGGCGGTCCCCGACGCCTACGCCGTCGGCGCCACCTCGGTGCTGTCCGAGCGCCGGCTGCACACGCTCAAGCATGGCGACATGTTCGGCGTGTTCGATCAGAGCGGCAACATCCTGCACGGGCCCGGCATCGCCGACGGCATCTACTTCCTCGACACCCGGCATCTCTCCGCACTCACCCTGACCCTGCAGGGGACGCCGCCGATCCTGCTGTCCTCGGCGCTGCGCGACAACAACGCCACGCTGTCGTGCGACCTGACCAACCCCGACATGAAGCTCGCCTCGGATGGCAGCATGCTGGCCCACGACCTGCTGCACCTGCGCCGCACCCATTTCCTGTGGAACCGCACCTGCTACAAGCGGCTGGTGCTGCGCAACTACGACGTCGAGGCGCGTCGCACCAGCGTCGAGATCAGCTTCATGGCCGACTTCGCCGACCTGTTCGAGGCGCGCGGCACGCCGCGCGCCCGGCGCGGCGAGATGGCCGCCCCGGTGCTGGAGCCCGACCGCGTGCTGCTCGCCTACGAGGGGCTGGACCGTCGCGTGCGCAGCACGCGGCTGCGCTTCGAGCCGCGGCCGGACGTGCTGACCGAGCATAGCGCGCGCTTCGAGCTGCTGCTGCCGCCCGGCGGGCGGCAGGTGATCTACGTCGAGATCACCTGCCAGCCGGAGCCCGAGGCCAAGCCGGACGCGACCTCCCCCCAGCCTTCGCACGAGCCTTCGCACGAGCCTTCGCACGAGCCTTCGCACGAGCCTTCGCACGCGCCCTCGCAGGCGTTCCTGTTCTCGATGGTCGAGGCGCGCCGCTCGCTGCGCCTCGCCTCCGCCCGGGCGGCTGCCATCGCATCGTCGAACGAGATCTTCAACGAGGCGATCCGCCGCTGCATCTGCGACATCTACATGCTGGTGACCGACAAGCCGACCGGCGCCTACCCCTACGCCGGCGTGCCCTGGTACAGCACCGCGTTCGGCCGCGACGCCCTGATCACGGCGATGCAGACGCTCTGGCTCGACCCGTCGATCGCCCGCGGCGTGCTCGCCTACCTGGCGCTGCATCAGGCGGAGACCGAGGACCCGGTGGCCGATGCGGAGCCGGGCAAGATCCTGCACGAGGTGCGGCACGGCGAGATGGCAGAGCTCGGCGAGGTCCCGTTCCGGCACTATTACGGCAGCGTCGATTCCACGCCGCTGTTCGTCATGCTGGCCGGCCAGTATCTCGAGCGCACCGGCGACGTCGGCACCATCGCCGGGCTGTGGCCGAACATCGAGCGCGCGCTGAACTGGATCGACGAGTATGGCGACCGCGACGGCGACGGCTTCGTCGAGTATGGCCGGCGCAACGAGAACGGCCTCGCCAACCAGGGCTGGAAGGACAGCTTCGACTCCATCTTCCACGCCGACGGCGTGCTCGCGGAAGGCCCGATCGCGCTGTGCGAGGTGCAGGGCTACGTCTATGCCGCCAGGCAGGCGGCGGCCGCGATGGCGCGTCGGCTCGGTCACGGCACGCGCGCCCAGCGCCTGGAGCGCGAGGCGGAGACGCTGCGCGCCGCCTTCAACGACAAGTTCTGGTGCGAGGAGCTCGGCACCTACGCGATCGCGCTGGACGGCCATAAGCGGCCCTGCCGGGTGCGCTCCTCCAATGCCGGCCACACCCTGATGACCGGCATCGCGCTGCCGGATCGCGCCGAGCGGGTGGTGGCCGGCCTGATGGGCCGCGCCTTCTTCTCCGGATGGGGGATACGCACCATCCCGGGCGGGGAGGCACGCTACAACCCGATGGCCTATCATAACGGGTCGGTCTGGCCGCACGACAACGCCCTGATCGGGCTGGGCCTGGCCCGCTACGGCTACAAGGACGAGGCGGCGCGCCTGTTCAGCGCCCTGTTCGACGCCGCGCTCTACGCCGACCTGCGTCGCCTGCCGGAGCTGTTCTGCGGCTTCGCCCGGCAGCGCGGCGAGGGTCCGGTGCGCTATCCGGTGGCCTGCTCGCCGCAGGCCTGGGCGGCGGCGACGCTGCCGAGCCTGCTGCAGGCGACGCTGGGGCTGAGCTTCGATCCGGCCAATGCGACCGTGCATTTCGACACGCCGCGGCTGCCGGCCTTCCTGCAGGAGATGACGCTCTACAACCTGTCGGTGGACGATGCGCGGGTGACGGTGCATCTCTCCCGTGTCGGTGCCGAGGTGGCGATCAACGTGCTGGAGCGCGAAGGGACGATCCGGGTGCAGACCACGAGCTGAGCGGACCCATGACGCCGTCCGGTGCGGCGGCGAGGCGGTCCTGATCGCCGCGACTGTTGCAAATCTGCACAGGTCGGCGGGGAAACCGTGGACCTGACCAGGGTCACGTTCTCGTGCAGTTCCCGAATGTGATGCAAGAGAGCATTGTCCTCGGGCTCGTAAACGAACTGTTGCATCAAGCCACTTTAATAGATCGTTAAGCTCTTGAGCCAAGGTTAGGGCTGAAGAGCTTTTTCATGCCGAGTCATAGAAGCTGATCTATGTTTGCCAGTTACATCACGTATTCGCTCTGGAGCGGCGCCGAGGCATGATGGAATACCAGATGACGGGATCAACGCAAGATCGGTCTGTCGATCCTATGCCGCTGGTCAGCGTCGGCCTGCCGGTGTTCAACGGCGAGGCCTACGTGGCGGAGGCCGTCCGCTCGGTGCTGTCGCAGACCATGCCGGACCTGGAGCTGATCATCTGCGACAACAGCTCCAGCGACCGGACGCAGGCGATCTGCGAGGGTTTCGCAGCCGTCGACCCCAGGGTCCGCTACGTCCGGCACCCGCGCAACCTCGGAGCCGGGCCGAACTACGATCACTGTTTTTTCCTCGCCCGCGGCACCTACTTCAAGTGGGCGGCGCATGACGACATGCTGGCGACCAGTTTCCTCGAGCTCGCGGTCGCGGCACTCGAGGCGCGGCCGGACGCCGTGCTCTGCACCGTGGGCATACGCGAGATCGGCCCGGACGGGGAGACGCGGCGGGTCTTCGCCAACCATTTCCCGCGCGCCGGGTCGGCCTCGATCGCGACCCGCTTCGGCGGCCTGATCCATACCCGCCATCAGTGCGAGGATTTCTTCGGGCTGTATCGCCGCCAGGCGCTGGTCGATTCCGGCCTGCACGATAACTACAGCGGATCGGACCGCGTGCTGCTCGCCGAGATGGCGCTGCGCGGGCCGTGGGTGAGCGTCGCGGAGCCGGTGTTCCTGCATCGCGAGCACGACAAGCGCTACACGCGCGCCGTGCTGCTGGTCGATCCCAAGCAGGCGGCGCTGTGGCAGAACACCAGCGGCTCGGCCAAGCCTCGCAACACGATGTTCAACTGGGGCGTCTACCGGCGCTACTGGCGGCTGGTGAACAAGAACGCGCACAGTGCTGCGGATCGTGCGGCCTGCTACGGCCAGCTCATGGTCTGGTGGACCACCGACGGGCATTTCGGCGACGTGGTGCGCGACGTGGCGCAGACCATCGACCCAAGGCTCTACCGGCTGCTGCGCACGCTCAAGCGCGCCGTGGTGGGCGAGAGCCGAAGGATGCGGCCCGGCAGCCTGCCGTCTAGCGACGGCGGACCGACCGTCTCAGCCGATGGATGAGGTCCCTGGGCGCCAGGACCAGTAGGGCGGCCGGATAACACACCAGTCCGGCCAGTATCTTCGCAGCCAGCACCACGATGAAAGGCAGGCCGGTCAGCATGACCCCGGTCAGCACAGCAGCGACGGCCATCACCAGCACGGCGCCGAGCGGCGCCAGCGCCGCCCTGAGCACGATGCCGCCGGCGCCCGGGATCTGCGTCCGCACGAAGGCGATCACCAGGGGTGCCGACAGCGCGGTCACGATCAGGTTCGCCCAGGCGATCGCGAGCACTCCGCCCAGCCAGGCCGCGGGCAGGCTGCACAGCAGTCGCACGGCCATGATGATGACGCTGTATCGCACCGGGATGTCCGGACGTCCGCGCGCGTTGATCGCCGCCGTCAGCAGGTAGTTGGACGAATGCGCGATGCCGGACAGCGAAACGATCGCGAGCAGCGGCACTGCCGGCGCCCACTTGGCGTTCAGCAGCGTGCCGATGATCTCGCGGCTGGTGACGGCGAGGCCCACGAAGATCGGCAGCGCCACGATGGCGACCCCGCTCATGAAGTCGCGCAGCGTCTCGCGGAACCGCTCGGCGTCGTTCTGCCGCTCGCTGAACACCGGGAAGGCGACGCGCCCGACCACGCCGGAGAAGCCATTTATCAGCGCGCTGCTTATCCGTTCCGCCAGCGAATAGATGCCGACGGCTGCCGCGCCGAGGAACAGGCTGGCGGAGAAGCGGTCGACCTGCATGACGACGAAGCCGAGCAGCTGGTTGCCGACGCGATGCCGTCCGAAGCCGATGATGTTCGACGCCGCCTGGCTGCTGACATGCAGGCCCGGCCAGATCCGGCTCACCGGCATGACCAGCGTCGCCTCCAGGATCCGCGCCGTCAGGTAGTAGCCGACCAAGCTGTTGGCGCCGAAGCCGCGGCGTGCCAGGAGCGCGGCGACCGCGAAGCCGGCGATCTGCGAGATGACCGTGCGTATCGCCAGCGTTCGGAACTGCAGCTCGCGCTGCAGGATGCCGTGATAGGTCGCGGTGATGCCCACGAACGGCAGGCAGATCGCCAGCAGCGGCAGCACGTGTCGCAGCGGCGGTGCCGCGAACAGTGCGGCGAGCGGCCAGGCGCTGGCCGCGAGCACCAGGCCGGCGAGCGTGCCCAGGCCGAGCAGCAGCCAGAACGTGGTATCGAAATGTTCTGCGTCGATGCGCTCGCGCTGGATCAGGGCGTCGGAGAAGCCGTCCAGCAGCAGCGTCATCATCAGCGTCATGGCGAGCAGCGCCATGGTCATGACGCCGACCGCGGCCGGCCCGATGATGTTGCCGATGACGATGAAGACGAGCAGCGCCGTGATCTGCTGGGTCCAATAATCGAGAGCAGACCAGCCGGCGCTACCCAACGCACTGCGACGTCTCATTCGTTCTTCACGCGCACCATCAAGGGGCGATACACATGCGGTAGGTTTTGTGATACTGCAAGCCGCTATGCTCGCCGGGGCGTCGCACGGATGGTTCCGGCGAGGCTCGTTCGAGACCTGTCTAGGCCCGAGATCAACCGCATCGGTCGTTGCGACATCTCATCAAAAAACTGGTGACCCATGAAAGTAGCGATACTGGCCGGCGGAAAAGGTACTCGGATCGTCGAGGAGACGGAGATCAGGCCCAAGCCCATGGTCGAGATCGGCGGGATGCCGATCATCTGGCACATCATGCGGCACTACGCGCATTACGGGCACAAGGATTTCGTCATCGCGCTCGGCTACAAGGGCCAGTACATCAAGGATTATATCCTGAAATACAGCTCGCTGCATTCGGACCTGCATGTCAGCCTGCGCACCGGCGAGGTCACCCGGCGCAACGGGCTCGCCCCGGACTGGGAGGTCAGCCTGGTCGATACCGGCCTCGAGACCCAGACCGGCGGCCGGATCAAGCAGCTCGCGCCGCAGATCGGCCAGGAGACCTTCATGCTGACCTGGGGGGACGGCGTCTCCGACGTCGACATCAACAAGCTGCTCGCCTTCCATCGCGCGCACGGCAAGCTCGCCACCATCACCGCGGTGCGGCCGCCGGCGCGATACGGCCACCTGGATTTCGACGGCGACCGGGTCTGCGAGTTCAACGAGAAGCCGATGGCGGCCGAGGGCTGGATCAACGGCGCCTTCTTCGTGCTCGAGCCGGAGGTGTTCAACTATATCGACGACGATACGACCCAGTGGGAGCGCGAGCCGCTGCAGCGCCTCGCCCAGGACGGCCAGCTGATGGCCTACAAGCACGACCAGTTCTGGCAGTGCATGGACACGCTGCGCGACAAGTACCTGCTGGAGAGCCTCTGGCAATCCGGCAGGGCGCCCTGGAAAACCTGGGCCGGGACGTGAGGAGCCGCCTGTCATGAAGATCCTCGTCACCGGACATCGCGGCTATATCGGCTGCGCCCTGGTTCCGCTGCTGCAGCAGGCCGGCCACACGGTCGTCGGGCTGGACAGCGACCTGTATCGCCGCTGCACCTTCTCGGGGGCGATGGCCGAGATCGCCTCGATCGACCGCGATGTCCGCGACGTCGTCGCCGCCGACCTGGAAGGCGGCTACGACGCGGTGATGCATCTGGCGGGCCTGTCGAACGATCCGCTCGGCAATCTCGACCCCGACCTGACGATCGCGATCAACCACGACGCCACGGTCAAGCTCGCGCGGCTGGCGCGCAGCGCCGGCATCCCGCGCTTCGTGTTCTCCTCGTCGTGCAGCCTGTACGGCGCGGCCGGCGATAATTTCGTCAGCGAGACGGCGGCGGCCAATCCGGTCACCCCGTACGGGGCGGCGAAGATCATGTCCGAGCACGCCCTGACCGAGCTCGCCACCGACGCGTTCAGCCCCACCTTCCTGCGCAACGCCACCGCCTACGGCTTCTCGCAGCGCGTGCGCTTCGACCTCGTCGTCAACAACCTGACCGCCTGGGCGCTGACCACCGGACGGGTGCTGATGAAGAGCGACGGCACCCCGTGGCGTCCGATCGTGCATATCGAGGACATCTCCCGCGCCTTCCTCGCCGTGGTCGAGGCGCCGCGCGAGCTCGTGCACCTGCAGGCGTTCAATGTCGGCCGCAACGAGGAGAACTACCGCATCAGCGAGATCGCCGACGCGGTCGCCGAGCTGGTTCCCGGCTGCCGCATCGACTTCGAGGAGGGTGCCGGCCCCGACACGCGCTGCTACCGCGTCGATTGCAGCAAGATCGCGCGCGTGCTTCCCGCCTTCCAGCCGCGCTGGACCATGCGCGAGGGCATCGTGCAGCTGCGCGATGCCTATGTCGCGGCGGGGCTGAAGCAGGAATGGTTCGAGGGGCCGCGCTTCAGCCGCATCGCGCATCTGCGTTTCCTGCTGGCCGGCGAAGAGCTCGACCCGAAGCTGCGCTGGTCGGACGCCGGCGCCGCGCGGCACGGGCATGAAGCGGCGGTGCTGGCATGATCACCAGGATCAAGGGCTGCCTCTCCTGCGGCTGCGAGGACCTCCACGAGATCATGTCGTTCGGCGACACCGCGCTGGCCGACCGGCTGATGAGCCAGGCACAGCTCTCCGAGCCCGAGCCGATGGCGCCCCTGGAGCTGGTGTTCTGCCCGGAATGCTCGCTGGTGCAGATCCGGCACACGGTCGATCCGGAGGTGCTGTTCTGCCGCGACTATCCGTACTTCTCCTCGGTCTCGCCGATGCTGATGAAGCATTTCCGCGCGAGTGCCGAGGACATCATCCGCCTGCGCGGGCTGTCCTCGGGCAGCCTGGTGGTCGAGGCGGCGAGCAACGACGGCTACATGCTCAAGCCGTTCCTCGAGGCCGGCATCCAGGTGCTGGGCATCGATCCGGCCGACGGCCCCGCGGCGGCCGCGACCAAGGCCGGCGTGCACACGCTGAACACCTTCTTCAGCCTGCAGCTGGCGCAGAAGCTGGCCGGCGAGGGCGTCGCCGCCGACGTCTTCCTGGCCAACAACGTGCTCGCCCACGTGCCCGACCTGAACGAGTTCGTCACCGGCATACGCACCCTGCTCAAGCCAGACGGCATCGCGGTGATCGAGTGCCCGTACCTGCTCGACCTGATCGAGCATAACGAGTTCGACACGATCTACCACCAGCACCTGTGCTACTACTCGGCGACCGCGCTCGACGCGCTGTTCCGGCGCAACGGGCTGTTCCTCAACGACGTCAAGCGCCTCGCCATCCACGGCGGCTCGCTGCGGCTGTTCGTCGGGCGGACCGAGGCGGTCGGACCGGCGGTCCGCGAGATGCTGGCGGCGGAGCGGGCGGCCGGCGTCACCGGCCTCGCCTACTACGAGAGCTTCGCCGACAAGGTGCGGCTGCTGCGCGAGCGGCTGACCGCGATCCTGGGCGGCATCAAGGCGCAGGGCAAGCGCGTCGTCGGCTACGGTGCGGCCGCCAAGGCCAACACGCTGATGGCCTATTGCGGCATCGGCGCCGAGCAGCTCGACTACCTGGTCGACCTGAACCCGAACAAGCACGGGCGCTTCTACAGCGGCAACCACCTGCCGATCTACCCGCCGACGAAGCTGGCGGAGAACCCCCCGGACTACCTGCTGATCCTGGCCTGGAACTTCGCCGCCGAGATCATGCAGCAGCAATCCGCGTTCCGCGAGGCCGGCGGCCGCTTCATCGTGCCGGTCCCCGATCCGGTGGTCATTTGACCTTGGGAGACAGCGCCATGACCAGCCTCCCCACCTGTCCCTGCTGCGGCCAGGCCGCCACCCGGCCGTTCTACGAGGTGCGCGGCGTGCCGGTGCACAGCGTCACGGTGCTGCGCACGCCCCAGGACGCGCGCGCCATCACCACCGGCGACATCGCCCTGTCGCTGTGCGAGCAGTGCGGCTTCGTCTTCAACTGCGCCTTCGACGGCAGCAAGCAGGACTATTTCCACGACTACGTCTCGACCCAGGCGATGTCGCCGGTGTTCAACAGCTTCCACAGGCGCCTGGCGCAGGACCTGATCGACCGGCACGACCTGCATGGCCGCGAGGTGGTCGAGATCGGCTGCGGCCAGGGCGAGTTCCTGGACCTGCTCTGCGACATGGGAGGCAATCGCGGCACCGGCTTCGACCCGGCCTACGAGCCGGGCCGCACGCTGCCGCCGGGCGTGCGCATCATCAAGGACGTCTACTCCTCGCGACACGCCGAGGCGGCCGGCGACTTCATCGCCTGCAAGATGACGCTCGAGCATATCGGCGCGGTCGGCGCGTTCGTGCGCGGCGTGCGCGACGCGGCCGGCGACGACCCGACGCGCACCGTGTTCTTCCAGGTGCCCGACGGCGACTACGTGCTGGGCGAGAACGCCTTCTGGGACGTCTATTACGAGCACTGCTCGTACTTCGCCCGCGGCACGCTCGGCTACCTGTTCTCGCGGTCCGGCTTCACGGTGACCAAGCTGCGCAGCGACTATGACGGACAGTACCTGATGGTCGAAGCCCATCCCTCGGCGATCGGCACCGTGCCGATGCCGGACGACGTGTCGCGCACCATCGCCGAGGTCCGCCGCTTCGGGCGCGAGGTGCCGCGGATCCTGTCGGACTGGTCGGCGGACCTGCGTCGCCAGAAGGCAGCCGGCAAGCGCACCATCCTGTGGGGCGGCGGCTCGAAGGCGGTCGCCTTTCTCACCACGCTCGGCATCACCGACGAGATCGAGGCGGCGGTCGACATTAACCCGGAGAAGCATGGCAGCTTCCTCGCGGTGACCGCGCATCCGGTGATCTCGCCGGAGGAGCTGCGCGGCCGGCAGATCGACCGTGTCATCGTGATGAACCCGATCTACTGTGCCGAGATCGGCGCGCAGCTCAAGAACCTCGGGTGCGATGCCGAACTCGTTCCGGTGACGGCAGTTCTGACCCGGCAGGCCGCTTAACAGGAGCATTCACCGATGGATGTCAGCACCCCACCCTCCGCACCCTCGATCGAGAGCTTCGACGCCGTGGTCGACCGGATGATCCCGGTCGAGCGGCTGATGGCGGCCAAAGACGAGTTCCGCGCGCAGTTCCTCGCCGGCAAGCCCTATCCGCACGTGGTCATCGATAATTTCTTCGACCCCGAGATCCTAGAGAGGGTCACCGGCGACTTCCCGAGCCGGAGCGGCCGGGACTGGATCAAGTACGACACCGAGAACGAGATCAAGCAGACCTCGCGCGGCATCGCCGACCTGTCGGCCTTCACCCAGGCCTTCTTCATGCAGATCTGCGCCGAGCCGATGATGGGCTTCCTGCGCTACGTCACCGGGCACGCCGACCTGGTGCCGGACCCGCTGTTCCATGGCGGCGGGCTGCACGAATCCTTCCGCGGCGGCTGGCTCAACGTGCACGTGGACTGGACCCAGCATCCGGTGCTGCCGCTGGCGCGGCGCCTGAACCTGATCATCTACCTCAACCACGAGTGGGATGCCGCCTGGGGCGGCGCGCTCGATCTGTGCGACCATGTCACCAAGCGGGCTGGCGCCAGCGTGGTGCCGCTGTTCAACCGCGCGGTGATCTTCGAGACCAACGACGAGACCCTGCACGGCTTCCCCGATCCGCTCACCTGCCCGGTCGACCAGTCGCGCAAGTCGGTCTCGCTGTTCTACTGGAGCCCCGACCCGGAGGCGATCAAGAAGAGCAGCTTCATCACCTTCCTGCCCGGCAAGCGCCACACCCGCGTAAAGGCCCTGGCGCGCGCCTTCGTGCCGCCGATCACCTATGTCGCCCGCGACAAGCTGTCCGCCCTGCTGCGCGGCAAGCGCGGCGCGGGGAAGGCCAGCTGACGATCCCTGGTCCAGGTGGCGGACATCCTTCGATGACACGGCGCGGCTACCTGCTCTCGCTCGGGATGATCGTGCTGGCGGCATTGCTGGTGCAGCTCGGCCTGTTCGCCCACGGGCTGTTCCGGCTGACCTCGGACGAAAGTGCGAGGATCCTCACCGCCTGGCACATGTCCCGGTCGAACGCGCTGGAGCCGTTCCTCTGGCCGCCCTTCTACAAGCTGTTCGTCGGCAGCGCCCTGAAGCTGTTCCCGTCCATCTTCGTCACCCCTCGCGTGCTGGTCTGCCTCGCCGGGCTGCTCAGCCTGCTTGCGCTGGCGCGGCTCGCCACCGCCCTGTTCCGGGATCGCCGGATCAGCCTGATCGCGGTCGTGCTCGCCGTGCTGGCGCCGCAGCGGCTGCTGTTCAGCGTCGTGCCGCTGTCCGACATCTACTACTTCCTGTTCGTGATCTCGGCGGCCGCCCTGATCGCCGAGTGGCTGCGCGCGCAGCGCGCGCCGTCCCTGCTCCTAGGCTGCGCGTGCATCCTGCTCGCCGAGAGCGTCCGCTTCGAGGCCGGGTTGTTCGCGATGTTCGTCGAGGTGCTGCTGCTCTATCGCGGCTTGGTCCGGCGCGAGCTGGCGTTCCTCACCCTGTGCGGCGCCTCGTTGGTGCTGTTCATCTTCCCCGCCCTGTGGGCGTTGAACTCGTACGCGTGGTACGGCTCGCTGAGCAACATCAACGTCGCCGCCCAGCAGTTCATCGGCGAGTTCGGGCGCAACCATGTCTACGCGGTGAAATGGTCGCCGCTGCGCTTCTTCATCCAGGACATGATCTGGAACCCGCTGACCCTGCCCGGGCTCGTGGCCCTGGTGTGGCTCTCGCGTCGCGACGCCATGATCCGGACCTGGACGCTGCTGTTCGGCGTGCCGCTGCTGGTGTTCAGCCTCTACACGACCCTGACCTTCAGCATCCCGACGGCGGCGACCTGGCGCACCAGCGGCGTCTGGACGCTGATGATGCTGCCGTTCGACGGCTACGTCGCGTGGCGCATCGCCGGCGTGCTGCGCGACCGCGCGCGGCTGCCGGGTCCGGTGCTGGCGGTGCTGCTGCTGCTGGCGATCCTGCCGATGGGGGTGCGCAGCCTGTGGTATACCCATGACGGGCTGCGCAACAACGAGACCCTGCACGCGCATCAGGAGCACGCGCTCGCCCGCTTCCTGGACCAGAGACTGGCGGCGTCGCCGGAGGCGCGGGTGGTGGTCGACAGCTCGACCAACCTCGACTACCTGGACGTGCTCGCCTTTTCGCGCTTCCCCGACCGGCTGCTGCTGACCGCGCGGGGAGACCCGGTCAGGATCGGCTTCTACGAGCCGATGCGCGCCGCCTACGCCGGGCACGCCGACGTCGCCGGCCTGCTGACCGACCGCTTCGGCCTCGACCACGGCGGCGCGCCGCAGCTGCTGGCCGCCAACCACGTCGCCTTCCTGGTGGTGCGCAATCCGGCCTTCATCGCCGGGCTGGACCGCAGCGGCCGCCTCGCGCGCGTGGCCCGGTTCAACGACTGGACGGTGTACGGGGTGAAGCCGATCCGCCCGCTCGCCGAGAGCTGGACCGGCACCGCGCCCAAGGCGAGGCCGCTGACGCAGCATGCCGGCTGACACCGTGCTGGCCCGGCCGCGGCCGGGCGCACCCGGCGGCGGGCGTCGCGGTGCCGCCGTCGCGACGCTGCGGGGCCCGCTCGGACGATGGATACTCTGGGCCGGCCTCGGGATGCTGCTGGTCGTGATGTCCGGTGCCCGGCTCGATCATCCGGTCGCGCGCTACGTGCATGAGCGGGTCGCCTTCTCCCGTGACGCCCGGCGCATGGTGCATATCCCCGAGCTGGTGATCCTGGCCAGCGCCGCCGGCGCGGTGCTGCTGGGCGCCTGGTCCGCCTTCGTCGGCAGGCTGAGCGGGATCTGGCGGCAGCTGCTGCTGGCCTCGATCAGCGTCTGCATCGCACTCACGCTCACCGACCTCCTCAAGGTCTGGTTCGGCCGCATCCCGCCGCTGCGCTGGTACGACCAGCAATGGCGGAACTTCTACGCCTACCTGTCCGGCTGCTTCCCGTCCGGCCACATGACGGCGGTGGGCGCGATCGGACCGTTCCTATGGGCGCGGTCGCGCTGGCTGATGCTGCCGCTGCTCGCCGCCGGGCTCGCGGCCGGCTACGGGCTCGTCACCCAGCAGGCCCATTTCGTCTCCGACCTGTTCGCGGGCCTGCTGGTGGGCGGCTCCGTCGGCTACGCCGTCTCGTGCGCCGACGCGCGACGCTGATCGTGGCGAGCCCGAACCGAGCGGCGTGGCGCGCGGACGCATGAACCAGGTCGATGCGATCGTCATCGGTGCCGGCGCGGTCGGGCTGGCGGCGGCAAGGGCACTCGCGCAGGGCGGACGCGAGACGCTGGTGATCGAGCGCGAGACGTCGTTCGGCACCGCCTCGTCGTCGCGCAACAGCGAGGTGATCCATGCCGGGATCTACTATCCAGCCGGCTCGGCCAAGGCGCGGCTCTGCGTCGCGGGCCGACACCGGCTCTACGAGTTCCTGCAGGGCCACGGCGTCGAGCATCGACGCTGCGGCAAGCTGCTGGTCGCGGACGGCGCGCAGGACGAGGCCCGGCTGGACGCCATCGCCGCCCACGCGGCGGCGAACGGCGTCGGCGACCTGCGCAAGCTCGACGCGGCGGCGGCGCGCGACCTGGAGCCGGAGCTGCGCTGCAGCGCCGCCTACCTCTCGCCCTCGACCGGTATCCTGGACAGCCATGGCTACATGCTCGCCCTGATCGGCGATCTCGAGGACGCGGGCGGCATGATCGCCTACGCGACCCCGGTCGAGCACTGGCACGTCGAGCCGGGCGGGATCGTGCTGCGGACCGGCGGCCAGGATCCGGCCATCGTCCAGGCGACGCTGGTGGTCAACGCCGCCGGGCACGGTGCGCCGCCGCTGGTGGCGGGCCTCGCCGGCTACCCGCCGGATCGCCCGGTGGCGCAGCATTTCGCCAAGGGCAGCTACTTCTCGCTGCAGGGCCGGTCGCCGTTCTCCCGCCTGGTCTATCCCGCACCCGGGGCGGCGAGCCTCGGCGTCCACGCCACCATCGACCTCGCCGGACGCATGCGCTTCGGCCCCGACATCGAGTGGGTCGCCGACGAGCATCAGCTCTCGGTCGATCCAGCACGCGCGTCGGTGTTCTACCAGGCGATCCGGCGCTACTGGCCCGGACTGCCCGACGCATCGCTGGTGCCGGACTATGCCGGCATCAGGCCCAAGATCCACGGACCCGGGCAGCCGATGCCCGACTTCCGCATCGAGGGTCCCGCCGATCACGGGATCGCGGGCCTGATCAACCTGCTGGGCATCGAGAGCCCGGGGCTGACGGCGAGCCTGGCCATCGCCGACGAGGTGCTGCGCAAGCTGGGATGAGCGGGGGATCAACCGCGTCAGCGCCATGTTGATTGATTTTTGACGACGGGTCGGATCTCCAGCCCTGTAGAGATCCGCAACCATCTGGATATCGGTGCATGAAGAGCAGCTCCGCGACGTTGAGCGCGACCGCCGCCGCGTCGGGGCTGCGATTCCGACGGTTGAGCGGAGCGCGGATCCGCAGCGGGGTCGCCCATCTCCTGCTCGGCCTGGTCGTCATGCTGCCGTTCGCGGCGACCAGCGTCCTGCCGCTGCTGGACTATCCCAACCATCTGGCGCGCATGGGCGTCCTCGCCGCCCACGGCGGCGATCCGGCCTTCAACGCGATGTATCGCGTGCACTGGGCGTTGTTCCCGAACCTGGCGATGGACCTCATCGTCCCGCAGCTGGCCGCGATCATGCCGCTCGGCGCCGCCGGCAGCCTGTTCGCGGCCGCCGCCGCGTTGCTGTGCGTCTCCGGGACGATCGCGCTGCACCGCGCCCTGTTCCGGCCCGCCATCTGGCCGTATGTCAGCGCGCTGACGGCATACAACTTCGTGCTGACCAACGGCTTCCTCAACTACCTGTTCGGCCTGGGGGTGGCGCTGTGGGCCACCGCGGGCTGGATCAGGCTGACGCCGCGGCGCCTGCCGGTGCGCGCGGGCTTCGCCCTGCTCGCCGGCCTGGCCTGCTTGGTCTGCCACATCTTCGCCTTCGCGATCCTGGTGCTGCTCTGCGGTGCGAGCGAGCTGGTCCGGCTGTGGCGGGTGCTGCACGGCTATGGCCGGGCGCCGTGGCGGGAGCTTCCACCGCAGCTGCTGCGAAGCGCCGCCGCACTGCTGTCCCTGACCGCGCTGCCGTTCCTCACCTACAAGCTGCTCGGGCCGTCGAACACCTATTCCCGGCCGGACCAGGGCCGTCTGTTCCTGGAGCAGCTCGCGCAGCACGGGTTCCTCGCCGAGCCGAGGATGCGGCTGCTCTGGCTGCTCGGCACTGTCGGCGCGCCGAACCGCGAACTCGACCTGATCGCGGCAGGCGTGCTGGTCGCGATCCCGCTGCTGGCGCTCGCCCGACGCTCGCTCTCGCTGCGGCCCGAGCCGCTGCTCGCGGCCGCCATCCTGCTGGTGGCCTTCCTGGTGCTGCCCAGCACCGCGATCGACAACGGCATGGTCTATCCGCGCCTGGCCCTGCCGGTCGTGCTGCTGTGCATCGCCGGCATCCGGCCGACCCTGCCGCGTCCCGTCGCCGCCGCGGCCGCCATGGCGGTGGTCGCACTGACGCTGTATCACGCCGCCGGCACCGCCGCGGTCTGGAGCCGGCAGCAGGCGGTGCTGCAGGATCTGCGTGCGGTGACCCGGGAGGTCGCGCCGTGCAGCCGCGTGCTGGCCACCCGGGACGGCGACAATGCGTGGATGGTCGAGCGCGACGAGCCCGCCGTCTCGCGCATCTTCTACAACGGCGTGGCCTACGCCAACCTTCCCGCCTGGGTGATGATGGAGCGGCGCGCCTACTGGCCGATGATCTTCGCCCAGACCGGCAAGCAGCCGCTGGAGGTGCGGCCGCCGTTCGACCGCATGCAGCAGAACGACGGCTATCTGCCGCTGACGCAGCAGCTCCGGCTCGGGCCGCAGAGCGCCGGCATCGCCGGCAGCGACCGCTGGCCGTCGCAGCTGACGGATTGGCGTCATCGCTACGACTACGTGCTCATCCTGCACCAGCATCCGCGGACCGTCGTGCCGCCGGAGCTGCAGCTGCGGGCGCGACGTGGCTTCGCGGCACTCTACCGGGTCACGACGGCGACGCCGCACGCCGCCTGCGGCGGATGACGCGGGCTCGCCCGAGCAGGGGAAGGGCTCTGCCCTTGACCGGTTGGGACCGGGGGCCCCAAACCCCGATTTCTTAAACTAGGGTTTTCAAAGGCTTGCCTTTGATGGGGTCAAGGGGCAACGCCCCTTGCCTTCGCCTCGTCCCGTGCGCACGGTTGCCCATCCTTATGATGGAGCTCGGCGTTGTCCGCACCGACCGGTTTCCTGCGCACGCATCAGGCCCAGCTCGCCGCGATCGTCGGCGCCATCGCCGCCGGCGAGGCGTCCGACGTCGCCGACATCCTGGCCGCGGTGACGCCGGGCGGCGGCAAGTCGCTGCTGCCGGTGATCGCGGCCGCGCGCCTGATCGAGGCCGGCATCATCGACCGGGTCTGCTGGGTGGTGCCGCGCGACAGCCTGCGCCTGCAGGCCGAGGAGGCGTTCGCCGACGGGCTGTGGCGCGGCCGTCTCGGTCACGCCTGCTCGGTTCGCGCCGCCGAGAACGCCGCCGACCCGAGCCGCGGCCTCGCCGGCTACGTCACCACCTATCAGGGCCTCGCCGCCGCGCCGGCGCTGCACCTCGCGGAGTTCCGGCGCGCCCGCTACCTGCTGGTGGTCGACGAGATGCATCACCTGCCGGCGCTGCCGGAGGTTGCGGGCGAGATTGCGGGCGAGGCGGCGGCCGGCCAGGACGAGGCGTCGGGCTGGAGCCGCGCGCTGCTGCCGCTGCTGGAGAGCGCGCGCCTGCGGCTGCTGCTGTCCGGCACGCTGGAGCGGGCGGACGGGCGCGGCATCCTGTGGCTGCCCTATCGGCGCGGGCCGCGCAGCGCCACCCGGGAGGTCGATCTCGCGGCACCGGGCTGGGCGGTGGTGGGCTACAGTCGGGCGCAGGCGCTGGCCGACCGCGCGGTGCTGCCGGTGCTGTTCGGCGCGCTCGATGGCGAGGCGAGCTGGCTCGACGAGGCCGGCACGCCCTGCGGCCCGCACCGGCTGTTCAACCACTGGCCGACCGAGACCACCCGGCCGGCGCTGTTCACCGCACTGCGCACCGGTTTTGCCACCGAGATGCTGCGCCAGGCGTTCCGCGCCACCCGCTCGCTGCGCGCGCGTCGCCGGCGGATGCGCGATCTGGCCGCCGACGCGCCAGCGCGGGGCTTGGGCAAGCTGCTGGTGGTGGCGCCCGACCAGATCGTCGCGCGCCGCTACCTGGAGCAGCTGCAGGCCTGGATGCCGCCGGCGCAGGCGGGCACGGTGCGGCTGGCGACGTCGAGCGAGGCGGACGCGCACGAGAGCCTGGCGAGCTTCCGGCGTCAGGCCGAGCCGAACGTGCTGGTGACGGTCGCGATGGCCTACGAGGGGCTGGACGCACCGGAAGTGGCGGTGGTCGCCGCACTCACCCACATACGCAGCCGACCGTGGCTGGAGCAGATGGTCGCCCGCGCGACGCGGGTGGACCCCAACGGCGGCGACTACGCGACCCAGCGCGCCCTGGTGTTCCATCCCGACGACCCGCTGTTCGCGCGCTTCCGCCTGCGCATGGAGACCGAGCAGGGCACCCTGGCGCGCCAGCCCAAGCCGGCCAGGCGGCAGGGGACGCTGCCGATCTGGCTGCGCGAGCAGCTGGACGAGCAGGGCGGCCGCGACGGGCTGGTGCCGCTGCAGAGCAACGCCCTGGCGCTGCGCTACGCGATCCTCAAGCCGGGCCCGCAGCTCGCGATGCAGCGCCCCGAGCACGGCACGGCGCAGGCCGAGCTGCTGGAGCCGCCCTCGCTGGTCGAGCGCCGCCGCCGCGCCCGCGTCGGCGAGCTGATCGCGATGCAGGCGGTCGAGGATGAGGGGGCGCTGCGGGCGCCGCGCGGGCAGGGGCTGTATCACCGCTACAACGCGGTGCTGAAGCGGGTGATGGCGCGCGGCCGTGCGGAGATGACGCTGGCGGAACTGGAGGCGGCGATCGGCTGGCTGGAGCGGCATCGTCTGGCCGACCATGTCGGCCTGCTCGAGGGCGATCCGCGCTATGCCTGGAGCGCGCGGCAGCGCGGCGAGTGGCGGCCGCCGACCGGCCCTGCGGACGGCAGGAAGGGCGGGCGGTCGCGCGCGCCGGCGGCGCGCGACGCCGCGCGATGAGGACAGCGGCGCGCGACGCCGCGCGATGAGCCACGCCCGGTCGGCTCAGCCGCCGCCGCGGGCGTATTTCGCATCGAGGGCGTCGATCGCCTCGACATTGGGCGCCGAGTGGCTGCGCGGGTCGAACTGCTGCGCGAGCCACGCATTGACGATCGACTTGGCGAGCTCCGGACCGATCACCCTCGCACCCATGGTGATGATCTGGGCGTTGTTGCTCAGCGCCGCGCGCTCGGCCGAATAGGTGTCGTGGGTCAGGGCTGCCCGTATGCCCGGGATCTTGTTGGCCGAGATCGAGACGCCAATGCCGGTGCCGCAGCACAGGATGGCGCGGTCGTAGGTGCCGGCCAGGATCCGGCTGGCGACGCGATCCGTCATCTGGGCGTAGTACTCGCCGTCCTCGGCCTCCGGCTGCGACAGGTCCGTGACCTCGTGCTCGCCGCGGCCCTTGAGATGCTCGCCGATCGCCCGGATCAGGGGCTCCCCGGCACTGTCTCCACCTAGGGCAATACGCATCTCGGTCCTCCTCGCGGCGGGATCGGCTCGATCCGGCCCGGCTCGTCGGTTGAACAAATCAGGCTCGCGCGCCGCGCGCCGCGACCCGCCCTGGCACCAAGGCCCCGGGCGCCGCTGCGGCTGGTAGCGCGTCGGCCATCTCGGTGAAGAACGAGCCGTACAGCGGCCCCATCGAGCCGCCGATGTCGCCGAGCAGGGTGTCGCCGATGGTGGCGAGCCCCCGGCGCAGGTCGAACCCGCCGTCCGACAGCCGCTCGATCACCAGACGGAAGCCCTTGGCCATGTTGATGCCGTGGTCGCCGTCGCCGGTGGCGCCGTCGATCTGCGACAGCAGCGCCTGGTTGGCCACGATGTTCCGGGCGATCTCGATCGTGACCGGAGCCGCGTCCCGCAGCGTGATGCTCTGCATGCTGGGGCTCCTCAGCCGGCAACCGTCAGGCCGATCGAGCGGCACGCGCTGCCGCGGCAGCAATAAGGATCGACTGCGCGCAGATGTCAAGACGCTGCGCGGTTGCGCAACGGGAGATCGGGGGTAAGACCGGCCGGGAGCCGCGCCGAGCGGCGCAAATTACCAACTGCTGCGACCGATCCCGTGCTCATATGGCGCAATTGGAGCGAACAAACGAGCATATCGATGGACTTTGTGCAGCGCAAAAACCTCGCCGCCTCGGATTTTCCGGACGTCGTGGCATCGGCTTCACCCGCCGGCGGGCCCGGCGCCCGCCCGCGCGGCGCAGGCGGGCGGCCGGCGGATCGCGGCGAGGTCCGGCTCGAGATCGTGATCGAGATCGCCACCCTGTACTACTACGACGACGTGACCCAGGAGCAGCTGTCGCACCGCTTCGGCATGTCGCGGGCCAAGATCGGCCGGCTGCTGAAGCGCGCGCGCGCCGACGGGCTGGTCGAGATCCGCGTGCACCAGCCGCCCTCGGTCGGCGCCGAGCTGGAGCAGGAGTTCATCCGCCGCTTCGGCATTGATCGCCTGCTGGTCTCGATCGATCATCGCGACGCCGACGCGCAGCGCAACGCCGTCGCCGCCCTGGTCGCCTCGCACCTGGAGCGGACGCTGACCGACGGCGCCATCGTCGCGGTGGGCATGGGCCGCAACGTCTCGGCGATCGCCGACACCCTGGTCTCGCGCGGACGCAGGGGCGTCACCTTCGTCTGCGCCATCGGCGGCTCGCTGCGCGCCGGCGAGCACATGAACCCGGATCATATCTGCCGCAGGCTGGCGCTGCGCTTCGGCGGCGAGAGCGAGACGCTGTATGCGCCGGCGCTGGTCACCAATGCCGAGCTGCGCGCCGAGCTGTATCGCAACGACACCGTCAAGCTGACGCTGGATCGCGCGCGGCGCGCCCATGTCGCCCTGATCGGGGTCGGCGACCTGTCGGAGGACAGCAACATGGTGCGCATGGGCTGGTTCTCGCCCGCCGAGATCGCCGAGGCCAGGCTCGCCGGCACCATCGGCGACACCATGGGCTACGACTTCATCGACATCCACGGCCGCCCCGCCGAGACTGGCATGCAGGGACGGGTGATCGGCCTGTCGCGCAGCGACCTGGAGCGCATTCCCGACGTGATCGCCATCGCCAGCGAGAACACCAAGGCCGCCGCGATCCTGGGCGCGCTGCGCACCGGCGCCATCGACACGCTCGCGACTTCGTTCACCAACGCCCACACCATCCTGCGCCTCGACGATGCAACCGCGAGCCCGGTCGCGACGTCTGCCTCGCATCCGTGAGGAGCACGCCATGGCCGACGAGAAGCACGAGAAGGCGCTCGACCTGACCGAGCAGGCGCTGGAGAAGCTGACCCACGGCGACAAGCAATCCGCCGGCAAGCTGATCGAGCAGGCCAAGCAGCTCGATCCGGCAGCGCCCGAGGAAGTGGTCAGGGATCTCGACGAGGACGCCGCCGAACGCGGCTGATCGCCCGCCCGCGGCTTGCCTGTCCGCCGCCGGCCGTCCTACGATCGGTCCCGATATGAACCTCCTCGCGCGCGCCCTGTTGCTGGCGACTCTGTCGCTGTTCCTCGCGTTGCGCGTCGGTGCGGCGACGCCGCCGCGGCTCGCCGCACTGGCGCGCGGTGTCAGCGTCGCGCACTGGCTGCGGTTCCCCGCCAGCAGTGACGACGCCGCCTTGCGCGGCTACCTCGACGACCGCGCCCTCGCCGCGCTGAAGCAGGCGGGCTTCACCTACCTGCGCGTGCCGGTGGGGCTCGAGGTGGTGATGCGTGGCCATCACGTCGCCCCCGACAAGCTCAAGGTGGTGCTCTCGATCGTGCGCCGCGTGCAGCAGGCCGGGCTCGCCGTGATGCTCGATCCGCATCCCCAGGACATGGCGCACTGGGATTTCGCCAAGAGCGAGGAGGCGCGTCAGGTGCTGATCGGCTTCTGGCGCGACATGGCGCCGGCGCTGCGTCCGTTTCCCGTGGCCCTGACCTTTCCCGAGCTGGTCAACGAGCCGACCGACGATCCCGCCGGCTGGGATCGGCTGCAGTCGCAGCTGCTGCAGCTGGTACGCGTCTCGCTGCCGCAGAACACCGTGGTGCTGACCGGCACCGACTGGAGCAGCGTCGGCGGGCTGCTCCGCGTGCAGCCGGTCGCCGACACCGACGTGGTCTATACCTTCCACACCTACGAGCCGACCCTGCTGACCCTGCTCGCGTTCTGGGACGGCGCGGTCGATCACGCCCAGCTCGCCGCGGCGATGCCGTTCCCCGTGTCGCCCGCCGCCTGCCAGCGCGCGATCGCGCGGGTGAGCCAGGCCCACACGCGAGCCGTGGTGCAGTACTGGTGCTCGCAGCCGCATGACGACGCGACCATAGCGGCCTACCTGCGCCGCGCGACCGACTGGGGACGCCAGCACGGCGTCAGCGTCATCATGGGCGAGTTCGGTGCCGCCAGCGCGCTCAACCGTCCCGCCCGCGACGCCTATCTGGTCTCGATGCGGCACGCCGCCGAGACGCTGCATCTGCCCTGGGCGCTCTGGGCGCTCGATGACCAGATGGGCTTCGAGCATCCCTTCACCGGTCCCGGCAGGGGGTTGGCGCTGGCATCCGACGTGAAGCAGGATCTCGCCCTTGCACGATGACGCGGCCGCCGGCTCGCGCGGCATCGAGGCGTGGCTGCTCTCCGGGCAGGCGCTCCGCGGCAGCGGCGCCGGCGATGCCGCCGGGGTCGTCAACTGGCATCTCGAGGATGGCAGCTGGGACGGGCTCTATCCCGAGATCTGCGGCTACTACCTGCAGTTCGCGGCACGCGCCGCACCCGCCGCCGGGCGCGGCGACGATATGCCCCACCGTATCGCCGCCTGCCGGGTGGCACGCTGGCTCGACGCAGTCGGCGGCGGCGCCTTCGAGCCGCTCACCCTGTATCATCGCGACATGGCGCAGTCCGACTGGCGCAACCGGTGCCTATTCGCCTTCGACCTGTCGATCATCCTGCGCGGCCTGTGCACCGCGGAGTCGCGCTGGCCGGGCTCGATGCCGGGCGGCCTGATCGAGCGCGCCGCCGTGTCGCTGTCGCGCCTCGTGTCGGACGGAAGGCTCGCGTCGCACCGGGTGCGCGACGGCGTGCCGGAGGCCGAGATCCCGCCGAAATGGTCGACGCTGCCCGGGGTGCATCACGTCAAGGCGGCCGCCGCCATCGCCGGATCAGCGTCGGCCGGGATCGCCGCGCCGGCCGCCGGCATCCTGCGCGACGCCGCCGCGGCGACGCTTCGCCACGAGGCGCGGCACTTCTCGCAAGCCGGCCAGGCACGCATGCGCGAGCTGCATCCGTTCCTCTATTTCATCGAGGGCTGGCTCACGCTCTGGGGCCAGGACGGGAACCGACAGGCACTCGGCCACGCCGCGAGCGCGTTCGCCATGCTGCTCGGCCAGATCGATCCGCACAGCGGCGAGACGCCTCCGGTGGCGGACCAGCGCGGCGCGGTCACCCGCTCCGATGTGCTGGCGCAGGCGCTGCGGGCCGGCCTGGTGCTCGAGGCCGCCGGCGCGCTCGACGCGGAGGCCGACGCGATGTGGCGGCCGCGCCGGCGGGCGCTGCAGGCAGCGCTGCAGCGGCACGTCTCGCCGCAGGGCGCGATCCTGTTCGACCGCGCGGGCCAGCACCGCAACAGCTGGGCCAGCATGTTCGGCTGGCAGGCGCTGCGCTTCCTGGCCGAGGCTCAGGCGAGCGCCATCGACCCGATCGCCTCGGCGGCGGCACTGATCTGAAGCATGCCGGGCAGGGCGCTCGGCACCGGGCTCGCCCGCCAGCGCCGTAGGATCGCCTCGGCGATGCGCGCGGCGGCGTGGCCGTCGCCGTACAGCGTGCAGGGGATGCGCATCGCCGCCAGCGCTGCGGGACGATCGAGCAGCGCCCCGACCTCCGCCACGATCGCCGTCTCCTCGGTGCCGACCAGGCGCGCGGTGCCCGAGGCGAGCCCCTCTGGCCGCTCGGTGCTGTCGCGAAGCACCAGCAGCGGCGTGCCGAGTGCCGCCGCCTCCTCCTGCACGCCGCCTGAGTCCGTGAGCACGAGGTTGGCCTGCCGGAGCAGATGCAGGAACGCCACGTAGTTCTGCGGCGGCATCAGGCGGATCCCCGCGAGCTCGCCGAGCATGTCGTGAGCGACCCGGGTCAGCTCCGGATTGGGATGCACCACGAAGGCGATCTCGCAGTCGCCGCGCGCGGCGAGCCGGCGTGCCGCGGCGCAGACCGCCCGATACGGCTCGCCCCAGCTCTCGCGGCGGTGGCAGGTCAGCAGGATCCGGCTCCGCACGGCATCCGGTGCTGCCGCCGCATCGGGCAGCCGGCGCTCGATCAGCCGCAGCGCGTCGATGACGGTGTTGCCGCTCTGCAGGATGTCCGCGGCATCCACCCCTTCGGCGAGCAGGATGTCGGTAGCCTGCCGGGTGGGGGTGCAGTGCAGGGTCGCGAAGTTGGCGATGGCGCGGCGATGCGCCTCCTCCGGGAACGGCAGCCGCCGGTCGCCGCTGCGCAGCCCCGCCTCGACATGCACCACCGGGATGCAGGCGTAGGAGGCGGCCAGAGCGCCGGCGAAGGCGCTGGAAGTGTCGCCCTGCACCAGCACCAGGTCCGGCCGCTCCTCGCCGAGCGCCTCGTGCAGCAGCGCCAGCATGCCGCCGAACAGCGGCGCCAGGCCGGGCGGCCGATGCGGCAGATCCAGCACGCGGTCGGGGACCAGGCGGAAACAGGCCAGCATCTCGATCGCCCAGTCGGCGTGCTGGCCGGTGCACCAGATCGAGACCCGCGCCTCCGGCCGCGCCCGCAGCGCCAGCGCCACCGGGGCGAGCTTGATCGCCTCCGGACGGGTTCCCACCACCAGCACCACGTGCAGCGCCGGCTCGGGCGGCGGCGGCACGACGAACTCAAGCGGCGACATGGCGGGCCTCGTCCTGCAGCAGAGCATCCACGACCAGGGCGCCGACCCCGTTCTGCCAGAGCCAGATGCCGTTGGTCTGGCCGCGAAAGCTCGGCTCGCCGCCGAGCGGGCCGCCCGGCACGAAACCGGCGGCGAGGCCGAGCCCGAACACGCCGGGGATCGGCTGCCGCCGGCCGTCGAGGACCCGGCAGCCGCGATCGACCAGGGCGGCCGCCTGATCGCCGTCCGCGGCGAGCGGGATCGCGTGGCCGGCGACGTCGAACAGCGGCAACCCCCTCGGCCGGTAGCCGAGGGCAGGCACGATCAGGTCCGCCTGCCGCAGTATCCGCAGCGCCTCGGCGTCGTGCTCCGGTGTCCGCAGCCGATGCAGCCGCAGCCTCGGCTCCGGCGGCCGGCCGCCGATGCCGTACGCCCGCATCACCAGCTCGCGTGCCTCCAGCCGGAAGCCGGCCAGCCGGAACAGGCGCTGCGACACCGGGCAGATGTCGTCGGTGTCGAAGTCGCTATAGCCCTCGTCGGCCGCGGCCGCGGCGGATGGGTAGAAGACGCGCAGCGTTCGCCGGTGCAGCAGAGTGATCGCGCCGGGGGCGAACGCGACCCCGACGCGTGGGCCGAGCAGCAGGTTCGCCGTCGCCAGCGCGCTGTGCGAGCCGCCGATGACGGCGACCCTGGGCGCCGCCCTGCCCGCGAGGCGGCGCTCGATCTCGGCCGCCCCTCCGGCGCCGAGCGCCACCCCGGAGAGCATCAGCCTGGCCTCGAAGCGGGGCAGCAGCGGCCGTCCTGCCACCGCGAGCGCATGCAGCCGCTCCGGCCGCTGCGAGGCGCCGGTGGCCAGCACCAGGTTGCGCGAGACGATCTCCCGGTCGCGCGCCGCTCCCGCCAGGTCGCACAGCCGGGTGAGCCAGCCGCCATCGGCACGGCGGCGGCTCCAGGCCGCCTCCCAGCCGGTCAGGACGCGTCCCCCGGCAGCGCGGATCGCCTCGGCGAGGGCCGCGCCGAGTGCGCTCAGGAACCCGGCCGCGACCGGCAGCGGCACCGAACCGCCGCGATGCGCCGCCACGGCCAGGGCGGCGGGATGATCGCGCAGCGCGCCGAGCCGCGGCTCGGCGCCGTCCTGCAGGCACTCCAGGAAGGTCTCCGCCAGCGTGTCGGAGCCGATGGCGTAGTCGCCGATCGAGCCGGCGCCGATCGTAGCGCCGCGCTCGACCAGCACCAGCCCCGCCGCGGCGAGGCGCGGCAGCGTGCCCTGACGCGCCGCCCAGACCAGCGGCGCCAGGCCAGCCGGTCCACCGCCGATGAACATCGAGTGCACGAGCTCAGGAGGCACGAGGCCAGGCGGCTTCATGACGATTGCCACACTATATGTGTCTCGTAACAAGCTAGCATCCAGAAACCGCGAGCGTCGAGAGTTTTTGATACGAAGGTGCAAATTCTGATACGAATCCGATCGGCGCGGGAGAGACCATGCCGGAGCTTCTCGACGAGTTTCCGACCATCAGGCTGCTCGGGCTCGAATTCGCCGCCGCCGACCTCCCGTCGGTGGCGGCGTCGCTGGCCGCGCGTCCGGGCCGGCTCGGCTTCAGCTACGTGGTGACGCCGAACGCGGATCATTTCGTCCGGCTGCGGCACGACCCGGGCACGCTGCGGGCGCCGTATCGCGCGGCCGGGGCGCTGCTGCTCGACAGCCGGGTGGTGCGCCGGTTCGGCCGGCTGCTGCGCCTGCCGTCGCCGCCGGTGGTGACCGGCAGCGACCTGACCCAGGCGCTGCTCGATCGCTGGATCCAGCCGGACGAGGCGGTGACCGTGATCGGCACGACGCGCGAGGCGGTGGCGAGGCTGCGCGCGCGCTACCGCCTCGCGCGGGTGGCGCATCATTGTCCGCCGTTCGGCTTCGAGCGGCGCGCCGCACTCGTCGAGGCGTGCGCCGAGTTCGTCGAGGCGCATCCCGCGCGCTTCGTGTTCCTCGCCTGCGGCGCGCCGAGACAGGAAATCCTCGCCCACCGGATCGAGCAGCGCGGACGGGCGAGCGGGATCGGGCTGTGCGTCGGTGCCGCGATCGATCAGGTCGGCGGCCACGAGTATCGCGCGCCCGTCTGGATCCGCCATGGCGGCCTGGAGTGGGGCTGGCGGCTGGTCCGCGAGCCGCGCCGCCTGGGCCGGCGCTACCTCACCGACACCAGGATCTTCGCGCTGCTGCTCGCCGAGGCTGCGCGAAGAGCCGCCCCCGGCGATCCGTGAGTCCGCGACACTAGCCCGCGATCGCCTGCATGTAGCGCGCGATGACCTCGTCGGCCGGCCCGTCTGCCAGCACCCGGCCGCCTTCCAGCCACAGCACCCGGGTGCACCAGGTCTTCAGCACCGAGATCTGGTGCGAGGTCAGCACCAGGATCTCGGCGCCGCGCACCATGCCCTCCAGCCTGGCGCGCGCCTTGTCCTGGAAGGTGGAGTCGCCGGCCATGAACCACTCGTCCATCAGCAGCACCTGCGGCGCGATCGCGGTCGCCAGCCCGAAGCCGAGCCGGATCACCATGCCGGTGGAGTAGACGCGCACCGGCAGATCGAGAAAGGCGTCGAGGGCGGCGAATTCCTGCACGTCGTCCTCGAGCAGGCGTATCGCGGGGCGGTCGAGACCGGCATAGCGGCCGCGCAGCACGATGTTCTCGCGACCGGTGAGGTCGAGGTTCATCCCCACGCTCGGATCGAGCAGCGCGTTCAGCGTGCCGCCGACATGCACGCGGCCGCAGGCGGGCTCGTAGATCCCGGCCATCACGCGCAGCAGGCTCGATTTGCCCGCGCCGTTGCGGCCGACGATGCCGAGCCGGTCGCCCGAGGCGAGCGAGAGCGTGATGTCGCGCAGCGCCTGCACCACCACCCGTCCGGTGGCGCCGGCGCCGCGCGGCGGCCCGAACCGGCCGGAGGCGACCGACAGCACGGTCTTCTTCAGCGACCGCGCGCCGCCGTGGTAGATCGGGAAGTCGAGCGACAGGCCGTCGATGCGCAGGAACGCCGAGCCGGAAGGCGTCGTCGCGGTCGCAGCGCCCGTGGCGGCAGGCGCCAGCCCGTCGACGCTCATACCCAGAAGGCGAGGCGCGGGCGGGCGCGGGTGAACACCAGCCAGGCCGCGCCCCAGAGCAGCGCGCTGTAGCCGAGTGCGGCCTCCCACAGCGTCCAGCCGGGCACGCCGCCGAGCAGCGGACCGCGCACCAGCTCGAGCAGCGTGTAGAACGGGTTCAGCGGCAGCCACCAGCCGTGCCGCCCGAGCTGCGCGGGCTTCCAGACGATCGGGGTGACGTAGAAGGCGATCTGCATGATGCTGCCGATGATCGGCGGCACGTCGCGGAAGCGCGCGCAGATGCTGCCGAGCAGGAAGCAGGCGGCGATCCCATCGAGGAACCAAAGCCCCAGCCCCGGCACCGCCAGCACCGCCCGGGCCCCGGGCCAGCTGTCGAACAGCGCGAACACGACGATCGGGACCACCAGGTTGTGCGCCAGCACGATGACGTTGCGCGCGACGCAGCGCAGCACCTGCACCGTGAAGGGCATCCGCACCGAGCGGATCATCTGCTCGGCCTCGAGGAACACCGTGCAGCCCTCGCCGGTCAGGCCGCTTATGCCGGATTGCCACAGGATCAGCGAGATCGCCAGGAACGGCAGGTACTGGCTCAGCACCATGCCGAACAGGGTGCCGTAGATCAGGCCCATGGAGGCGACCATCACCGCGCTGGACAGGGTCAGCCAGAGCGGCCCGAGGGCGGAGCCGCGGTAGCGCAGCTTGATGTCGACCCAGCCGAGCAGGCAGGCGAGCCGCCACTGCCCGGCGCCGTCGCTGAGATCCGCGCCGGTCGCGCGACGGCGGGCGGAGACGCCGCCGCGGGCGTCGAGAAGCAGCCCGGCGCCGCGAAGCTTGGCGCCGGGCGGCAGGATCGGCTCACCGCTGGGAATGGCGCTCATCGCGGTCGCGTAGCTCATCCCTCCGCCGCCGGCAATGCGGATCGTGTTGCGGCAAAGGTGATTTGGATGTAGGGCGTAAGTCACGGTTTCTGCAGGAGCGGGCGAGCTTCGCGGGACGTGGCGGGGAGCGACATGACGAGACGGACGCGATGCCGCCCCCGAAACGGTCTGCCGCCGCGGCCGATGCTGGTCAAGGTGGTCCGGCGTCAGCTGCCGGCGCTGCTGCTGGTGGGCCTGCTCGCCGCCTGTGCCGCGACGCCCGCCCCGATCGTGCCGGTGGCGCAGGAGGCCGCCGACTACCGCGCCCACGCGCGCTCGTACTATGCGCCGCCCGGGCCGCCGGGTGATCCTTGGGGACCCTATATCGAGGCGGCCTCCAGGCGTTTCGACGTGCCCGACGCCTGGATCCGCGCCGTGATGCACCAGGAATCGGGCGGCCACGAGTTCATCGACGGCCAGTTCGTGACCTCGGTGCCCGGTGCGATGGGGCTGATGCAGCTGATGCCGCCGACCTACGACGACATGCGCGGCCAGTACGGGCTCGGCGCCGACGCCTACGAGCCGCGCGACAACATCATGGCCGGCACCGCCTATATCCGGCAGATGTACGACGTCTACGGCTCGCCCGGCTTCCTCGCCGCCTACAATACCGGCCCGGGCCGGCTGGACGACTTCCTGACCCGCAACCGGCCGCTGCCGCACGAGACCAGGCAGTACGTCTCGATCATCGGCCCGCAGATCGCCGGCATCTATCCCAACAGCCGCTCCCAGACCGACCTGATGGTGATGCAGCGGTCGGGCACCGAGGTGGCGGCGGTGCAGGATGCGAGCGAGACCCGCTCGGTGCGGCTGGCCTGGGCGCACCGCGGCGATCACGGCGCCAGCGAGGACCAGCCGGTGCAGGTCGCCGAGGCGCCCGCCGCCGCATCCGCCGCCGCGCCGTCCTATCCGGGCTGGACCCCGGTGCCTCCGCGACCCACGCCGGCGTCGCCCGGCGGGACCGCGACCGCGGCTGCCCCGGGTCGCGACGCCGGCGTCGGCGCGGTCTGGGCGGCGCGCCTCGCCGCCGCACCCGCCCCGGCTGCCGCCTCGAGCGCGTCGGGTTCGCCCGCCGGCGTCCTGCCGAGCACGCCGTCCCGCGCGCCCGCGCGCCTGCGCCTGGTCGAGCCGGCGATGGCGGCGCCGGCGCTGCGCGTCCCGCACGACGACCCTCATGGCGAGCCGCATGATTGGGCGATCCAGGTCGGCGCGTTCGGCAGCGTCGGCCAGGCCAGCGAGGCGGTCGGCAGCGCGAGGTCGAGGGTGCGCGCGCTGCTGCCCGATGCGCGCACCGAGATCGCCGGCATACGCGCCGGCAGGGCCGGGGCCCATGTCTACCGTGCCCGCCTGACCGGGCTGTCGCGCCTCGATGCGGTGCAGGCCTGCCGCCGCCTTGGCCACGGACGCTCCGAATGCATGGTCGTCTCGCCGGACTCGCGCTCATGAACCGGTCCGCGCGCGGCCGACTGCCGACCGCCCTGATCGGGGTCGCGGCCGGCCTCACCGCCGGTATCGCCGGCCTGCCGGGTGTCGCCGCGGCCGCCCTGCCGGTCGGGGCGCACGCGCCCGATTTCGCCGCCGAGGCGGCCCTGAACGGCAGCCAGTTCCGCTTCTCGCTCGCCGACGCGCTGAAGCGGGGGCCGGTGGTGGTGTATTTCTACCCCGCCGCCTTCACCAGGGGCTGCACCATCGAGGCGCATGATTTCGCCGCCGCCATGCCCGACTTCACGTCCGCCGGGGCGAGCGTCATCGGCGTGTCGGAGGACAAGATCGCGACCCTGGACCGCTTCTCGGTCAGCGAGTGCCAGGGCAAGTTCCCGGTGGCGGCCGACAGCGACGGCTCGATCGCCAAGCAGTACGACGCCCGTCTGCCGCTGCTGCACGGCTATGCCAGCCGAACCTCCTACGTGATCGCGCCGGACGGCAGGGTGCTGGAGAGCTACGAGGCGATGAACCCCGACGGCCACGTCGAGAAGACGCTGGCCGCGGTAAAGGCGTTCCGGACCAGGTGATCGGGGGCCCGGGAGCCGAGCCCGCGCGCTACAGGGTCTCCAGGAACGCCTCGTAGTCGGAGCCGTCCATCAGCGCGTGGAACGCGTCCGGATCCGAGGGCTCCATCCGGAAGAACCAGGCCTCGCCCTCCGCGTCCCGGTTCACCAGGCTGGAATCGTCCGACAGCAGCTCGTTCACCTCCAGCACCGTGCCGGCGAACGGGGCGTAGATGTCCGAGGCCGCCTTGACGCTCTCGACCACCGCACAGCTTTCGCCCTCCGCCAGCTCGCGCTCCGGCTTCGGCAACTCGACGAACACCACGTCGCCCAGCGCCTCCTGGGCGTGATCGGTGATGCCGACGGTGGCGGTGCCGTCATCCTCGAGCCGGACCCATTCATGTTCCTTGGTGTAGCGGATGTCTGCCATGTCGGAAGTCCTTCGGGTTCCCAGGGCTGGTGGGGAGGGGCTGGAACGTGACCGGCGCGATGTCGCCGGGGGCCGGACTAGCGTGGCAAATGCTCGCGGTTGTAGGCAAGCTGCTCGGGCGTGAGCTGCAGGCCGAACTCGAGGCGGTAGCTGTCGCTGTTCATGCGGCGCGAGATCGGCAGCTCCAGCACCAGCGGGTCGCTGCGCAGCGCCAGCCGGTCGACGTTGGGCGGGAAGTGCGCCTCGATGCTGCGATCGGTCTTGCTGACGATGCTGCTGCCGTGCAGCAGGGCGACGAAGTAAGGCACGGTGACGTCGTGCCCGCTCGCCGCCGGACCGCGCAGCACCGAGATCACGACGCTGGCTTCGGTATGCAGGGCATGGCCCTGCTCGGCGTTGCTGCAGCTGCCGTTGACGCCGATCAGCGAGGCCTGGGTGACCAGCGTCGAGAGGTCGTGCGAGGGCCCGGCATAGCTGGTGAGGTCCGCACCCTCGGCCAGGATGCCGACCGGCACGCAGGCCGGGGCGAAGCCGTTGGGGTCGTCCGGCCCGCAGCCGAACAGCAGGGTGATGGCCGCGAGCGGCGGCAGTGCGCGGCCGAGCTTGTGGAAGGCGGACAGGGTCATGCTCGACTTTCGGACGTTCCTGCCTGGAGGCAGCGTCCCGCGCGCGGGACCGGAGGGTTGGCGGGCGCCGTGGCCCGCCCGGCGGCGCCCAGGGTCGCAATCTTCATGCGGGGGCCATATACTGCGCGGCGCACGTTTGGGAAGCACCATGCCGGATCAGATCCTCGATTTGCCCCTGGTCGCCGGCCGGGCCGCCAGCCAGACCGACGGCCGGGCCGCCGGCGACCAGGCCGCGGCCGGAACCGGCGGCAGGCGGCCGATGCGCGTGCTGCTGGCCGGGCCGCGCGGCTTCTGCGCGGGCGTCGACCGGGCGATCCGGGTGGTCGAGGAGGCGCTGCGGCGCTACGGCGCCCCGGTCTACGTGCGTCACGAGATCGTCCATAACCGCACCGTGGTGCAGCAGCTCGAGGCGCAGGGCGCGATCTTCGTCGAGGAGCTCGACGAGGTGCCCGCGGACGGCCAGGTGGTGTTCTCCGCCCACGGCGTGCCCAAGGCGGTGCCGGCGGAGGCGCAGCGGCGCAACCTGCTCTATCTCGACGCGACCTGCCCGCTGGTCAGCAAGGTGCATCGCGAGGCCGAGCGGCACTATGCCGAGGGCGGCCCCGACAGCCGGCACATCCTGATGATCGGCCATGCCGGGCACCCGGAGGTGGTCGGCACCATGGGCCAGCTGCCGCCCGGCGCGGTGACCCTGGTGCAGGACGCCGAGGAGGCCAGGCGGGTGCAGCCGGCCGATCCCGCGCGCCTCGCCTTCATCACCCAGACCACGCTGTCGGTCGACGACACCGCCGAGATCGTCTCCGTGCTGCGCGCGCGCTTCCCGCTGCTGGAAGGCCCCAAGCGCGAGGATATCTGCTACGCCACCACCAATCGCCAGGAGGCGGTCAAGGCGATCGCGCCCGGCTGCGACCTGGTGATCGTCATCGGCAGCCCGAACTCGTCGAACTCGCAGCGCCTGCGCGAGGTCGCCGAGCGCTCCGGCACGCCGCGCGCGCTGCTGGTGCCGACGCTGCGCGACCTGGACTGGTCGGTGCTCGACGGCGTGCATACGCTGGGCATCACCGCCGGCGCGTCCGCCCCCGAGGCGCTGGTGCAGGAGATGGTGCACGCGCTGTCCGCCCGCTTCGCGCTCGAGATCGAGGAGCGCACGGTCAAGCAGGAAGACGTGATCTTCAAGCTGCCGGCCCCGCTGGGCTGACGCCGGCCGGGGCATGGCGGTTTATACCGACGTCACCGACGACGCGCTGGCCGGCTTCCTCCGACAGTACGAGATCGGCGAGCTGGTCGCCTTCCGCGGCATCGCCGAGGGGGTCGAGAACAGCAACTTCTCGCTGCGCACCGGCGCCGGCGACTTCATCCTGACCCTGTACGAGAAGCGGGTCGACCGGCGCGAGCTGCCCTGGTTCCTGGGCCTGATGCGACACCTCGCGGCGTCCGGCATCTCCTGCCCGCTGCCGCTGGCGGGACGCGACGGCGAGGCGCTGCGCGAGCTCGCCGGACGGCCGGCGGCGATCACCAGCTTCCTGCCCGGGGTGTGGCCGCGCCGGGTGCGCGCGGAGCACTGCCTGCAGCTCGGCGAGACGCTGGCGCGGCTGCACTTGGCCGGGCTGGGCTACGCACCGGTGCGCGTCAACTCGCTCGGGCCGCGTGCCTGGCCGGCGCTGCTGCGGCGCAGCCGCGGCGGCGATGCGGTGCAGGCCGGGCTGCTGGCCGAGCTCGACGCCGCCCTGGGCCGCATCCTGCCCGCCTGGCCGGGCCAGGCCGCCCGCCCCGACCTGCCGCGCGGGCAGATCCACGCCGACCTGTTCCCCGACAACGTGTTCTTCCTCGGCCGGCGGCTGTCCGGGGTGATCGATTTCTACTTCGCCTGCACCGACCTGCTCGCCTACGACCTGGCGGTGTGCCTCAATGCGTGGTGCTTCGAGCCGGACCCGGACCAGGCGTCGGCGCGTTTCGACCAGGCCCGCGCCGCCCTGCTGGTGCGCGGCTACGAGAGCGTGCGGCGACTAGAGCCGGCCGAGCGCGCGGCGATGCCGGTGCTGGCCCAGGGGGCCGCGATCCGCTTCCTGCTGACCCGGCTGTACGACTGGCTGAACCCGCCGCCCGGTGCGCTGGTGACGCCCAAGCACCCGCTCGAGTACCTGCACCGGCTGCGTTTCCACCTCGCGGCGGGGGATGCGTCCGCCTATGGAGTGTGACGCCGCGATCCGCAGCGTCGAGGTCTGGACCGACGGCGGCTGCAAGCCCAACCCGGGGCCGGGCGGCTGGGCCGTGCTGCTGCGCTTCGGCGATGCCGAGCGCGAGCTCAGCGGCGGTGCCGCCCAGACCACCAACAACCGCATGGAGCTGACCGCCGCCGCCGAGGCGCTGGAGGCGCTGTCCCGCCCGTGCAGCGTGGTGCTGCACACAGACAGCGAGTACGTCCGCAACGGCGTCACCCGCTGGTCCACCGGCTGGGTGCGGCGCAACTGGCGCAACGCGTCGGGCGATCCGGTCGCCAACATGGACCTGTGGCGTCGCGTGCTGGAGGCCGCCAAGCGGCACCAGGTGTCGTGGCAATGGGTGCGAGGTCATTCCGGAGACGAAAATAATGACCGGGTGGACCGGCTGGCGACATCGGCCCGCCTGATGCTCGGGAAAAGCTGATAAGGTCTGGCAACATTCTCCTGGAAAAACGACCCTCCGGGGTCGTCTCGGACGCGGGATCTCGCATGGGCGCTCGTCGCCGGTTGAGCAGCCACGGCATCGCGCGCGCCAACCGGATCGCCCTGGTGGCGTGGGCGGCCGTGCTGCTGCTGGTCTGCGGCCTGACCTGGGACCGGCTGGCCGCGGTGCAGAGCGAGGATGGCTGGGTCCGGCACACCTACGAGGTGCTGGCATCGATCAAGGACCTCGAGATCAGCCTGCGCGACGCGGAGTCCGGGCAGCGCGGCTACGTCATGACCGGCGACGAGCGTTATCTAGAGCCCTATATCGGGGCGATCGGCGAGATCGCCGTCGAGCAGGAGGCGCTGCGCCGCCTGGCCACCGACAACCCGCTGCAGCAGTCCCGCCTGCGCGCCCTGGCGCCGCTGCTGCGACAGCGTCTCGACTTCATGGCGGAGGTGCGTCGGGTGCGTCGCGCGTCCGGCTTCGAGCCGGCGCTCGGGCTGATCAGGACCGGCGTCGGGCGCAACCAGATGCTGCGGGCGCAGGCGATCCTGCGGGACATGACGACCGCCGAGCAGGGCCTGCTCGAGCGCCGCCTGGCCGCGGCCGCGCGTCGCGGCCGGTGGCTGAGCGCCTCGGCACTCGCCGGCGCCGCCCTGGCGCTGCTCGCCCTGGCCTGGGCCGCCCGCACCCTGAATGCGGCCTGGATCAGGTCGCGGCTCACCGAGGAGGAGCAGCGCACGCTGGCGCTGCGGCTGCGCGCCTCGCTGGACAGCCTGAGCCAGGGGGTCGCGGTGTTCGATGCGGACGGGTTGCTGACCAACTGGAACCGGTGCTTCCAGGTGCTGCTCAGGCTTCCCGAACCGCTGGTCGCGCGCGGCACCTCCTACGCGGCGCTGGCCGCGTGCTGCGCCGAGGCGGGTCCCGACCGGATCGTGCTGGAGAGCGAGGCGCAGATCCGCGCCGGCGGCGCCCGGTCCAGGGGCGAGGCGGTGACCTACGAGCGCACCCTCGCGGACGACCATCATCTGGAGCTGCGCCGCACGCCGATGCCGGGCGAGGGCTTCGTGCTGACGGTCTCGGACATGACCAAGCGGATGCAGGCGGAGGCGGTGCTGCGCGAGGCCCAGAAGATGCAGGCGATCGGCCAGCTCACCGGCGGCATCGCGCACGACTTCAACAACCTGCTGACCGTGATCCTGGGCAATTTGGAGAGCGTGCAGCGCAAGCTCCCCGACGACCACGCGCTGCAGGCCAGCATCGGCCGGGCGGTGTGGGCGTCGCAGCGCGGCGCCAGCCTGACCGCGCAGCTGCTCGCCTTCGCCCGCAGGCAGCCGCTGGCGCCGGCGCCGGTCGACCTGTCGCGCACCGTGCCCGATCTGGTGCCGCTGCTCTCCCGCACCCTGGGCGAGCGGATCGAGGTGCGCTTCGTCGGCAGCGCCGGCCTGTGGCACGCCATGGCGGACGCGGCCCAGCTCGAGAACGCGCTGCTGAACCTGGCGCTGAACGCGCGCGACGCCATGCCCGATGGCGGCCGGCTGACCCTGGAGCTGGCCAACAAGGTGCTCGATGCGGCCTATGCGCGCGGCCACGCGGAGGTGACCGCGGGCGACTACGTCATGCTCGCGGTGTCCGACACCGGCCACGGCATGACCGCCGAGGTCGCGGCGCGCGTGTTCGAGCCGTTCTTCACCACCAAGCCGGACGGGCAGGGCACCGGCCTGGGCCTGGCCATGGTGTTCGGCTTCATCAAGCAGTCCAGGGGTCACGTGAAGATCTACTCCGAGCCGGACCACGGCACCTCGGTCAAGCTGTACCTGCCGCGCGCGATCGGCGGCACGGCGGCGCTGCCCGGCCGCAGCAGCGCGCCGGTCGAGCTCGCCCGCGCCGAGGCGACCGTGCTGGTGGTCGAGGACGAGCCCGGCGTGCGCGAGATCACGGTCGCGATCCTGCGCGATTACGGCTACCAGGTGTTCGAGGCCGCGGACGGCCAGGAGGCGATGGCCCTGTTCGACGCCCATGCCTCGGAGATCGACATGCTGCTCAGCGACGTCGTGCTGCCGGGCCTGCGCGGGCGCGAGATCGCCGAGCGCATCACCGCACGGCGCCCGGACGTGAAGATCCTGTTCATGTCGGGCTATACCGAGAACTCGATCGTCCATCACGGCCGCCTCGATGACGGGGTGCAGCTGATCAGCAAGCCGTTCCAGCGCGAGCAGCTCGCGACCAAGGTGGCGGAGCTGCTCGGCCTGCCGGCGCCGTCCCGCGCCGGGACGACCGCCGCCGCCGCTGCTGCGCGAAGCTCCCATCGCTGAGGCCGTCGCCGCGGATCGCGGGCTGGCGCCGCCTCGCCGCCGTGGCGGCGGCGATCCTGCTCGCCGGCGCCGCCGCGGCACCCGGGCCGGGTCCGCAGCCGCCGTCGATCGCGCTGGGTCCGCTCTACGCCGCGGTGGAGACGCAGGGCGTGTTCGCGGACTCCAAGAGCTTCGCCGACGCGCTGCCCGACGAGGCGCCGGCCGCGATCCTCGCCGAGTACCTGCGCGTCCGCGACCGGCCCGGCTTCGACCTGCGCCGCTTCGTGGACCGGCATTTCCGCGTGGCACCGCGCAAGGGCGTGCCGTATCGTTCCGGCCCTGGGCAGGGTGTGCGGGACTACATCGCGGCGATGTGGGACGTGCTGCGCCGCGAGCCCGACGAGCATGCGAATTTCTCCTCGCTGCTGCCGTTGCCCTACCCGTACATCGTCCCGGGTGGGAGGTTCAGCGAGATCTATTACTGGGACAGCTACTTCACCATGCTCGGCCTCGAGCAGGACGGCCGCGCCCGGCTCGCGCGCGACATGCTGCGCAACATGGCCTCGCTGATCGACCGTTACGGCCATGTCCCCAACGGCAACCGCAGCTACTACCTCAGCCGCTCCGAGCCGCCCTTCTTCGCCTGCATGATCGACCTGATCGCCTCGCATGACGGAAGCCGGACCTACGTCGCCTACCTGCCGCAGCTGCGCCGCGAGTACGACTACTGGATGGACGGCGCCGACGGCTTGGCTCCGGGCCGGGCGTGGCGCCACGTGGTGCGGCTCGAGGACGGCACGCTGCTCAACCGCTACTGGGATGATCGCGAGGCGCCGCGCGACGAGTCCTACCGCGAGGACGTCGCGACCGCCGCGTCGAGCCGCAGGCCGGCGGCGGAGCTGTATCGCGACCTGCGCGCGGGGAGCGAGACCGGGTGGGATTTCAGCTCGCGCTGGCTCGCCGACGGCATCCACCTCAACACGATCCGCACCACCCGGCTGCTGCCGGTGGACCTGAACAGCCTGCTCGTGCACATGGAGCAGACGCTGTCGCGGGCCTACCGGCTGCGCGGCGACGGCCCCGAGGCCGCCGCCTTCCGGAGCCGGGCCTTGCTGCGGCGTGACGCGATCCGGCGGCTGATGTGGCAGCCCGATCTCGGCGGGTTCAGCGACTACGAGTGGACCGAGCGCAGGACGACCGGGATCCTGTCGGCGGCGACGGTGGTGCCGCTGTTCTTCCACATCGCCCGCGACGACCAGGCGAAGGCGGTCGCCGACACGATACGCGCCCGCCTGCTCGGCCCGGGCGGCATGGCGACGACGGCGCTCGATGCCGCGCGCGGCAGCGGGCAGCAATGGGACAGCCCGAACGGCTGGGCGCCGATGCAGTGGATGGCGGTGATCGGCCTGCGCGGCTACGGCCAGGACGCGCTCGCCCGCCGCATCGCGTCGCGCTGGATCGAGCGCGAGATCGCGGCCTATGCGAGCTCCGGCGCGCTGCTCGAGAAGTACGACGTCGAGGCACCGGACGGCGCCGTGCAGGCGGGTGCCGCCGGCGGATCGGGCGGCGAGTATCCGCTGCAGGTCGGCTTCGGCTGGACCAACGGCGTGCTCGCCAGCCTGATCAGCCTGTATCCGCGCAGCGCCCGCGCCAGCCTCGCGCGGCATCCGCAGGCGGCCCGATGAGCGGAGCCGCGGACGGTCCGGTCGATCGCGTCGACACAGCGCCGCACGGCTCGCTGCCGCGCCGTGCCGCGGTGCTCGGGCTGCTGATCGGGGTCGGCGCCTGCGCGGTCGACCTCTACATCCCGAGCTTCCCGGCGATCTCCCGCGACCTGCACGCCTCCCCCGGCCGGGTGCAGCTCAGCATGACGGCCTACTTCCTGTCGCTGTCGCTGGGGCAGATGTTCTACGGCCCGCTGTCGGACGGGTTCGGCCGCCGCAGGCCGATCCTGCTCGGCCTCGCGCTGTTCGCGCTCGCCTCGGCGGGCGCGGCGGTGGCGCCCTCGATCGGCGCGCTGATCGCGGCCCGCTTCTTCCAGGGGCTCGGCGCCGCCGCGACCGCGGTGATCCCGATGGCGGTGATACGCGACCAGTACACCGGGGCCGACGCCGCCCGGCTGCTCTCGCTGGCGATGCTGTCGCTGAGCGTGTCGCCGATCCTGGCACCCGCCTGCGGCGGCGTGCTGGCGCAGTTCGCCTCGTGGCGGCTGATCTTCATAGTACTGATCGTCATCGCGGCACTGGCCGCGATCATGACGCTGCGGCTGCTGCCCGAGACGCTGCCGGCTTCGGCCAGGGTCCGCCGCGGGCCGCTGCGGATCGTGGCCAGCTATGCCGGGCTGATCGGCGACCGCCGCTTCATCGTGCCGATCCTGATCGCCGGCTGCGCCCAGGCGGTGCTGTTCACCTTCATCTCCGGCTCGCCGTTCGTGCTGGTGACGCTGCACCGGATGCCGCCGATACTGTTCGGCATCGTGTTCGCGCTGCATGCGGCCGCCCTGATCGGCATCAGCCAGTTCAACGCGCCGATGCTGCGTCGGCTCGGCACGCGCCGGCTGATCGGCATCGGCGCGCTCGCGGTCACCGCCGCGTCGGTGGCGCTGGCCGGCCTGGTGGCGGCCGGGATGGCGGCGCTGTGGCCGCTGGTGCTGCTCACCCTGATCGTGTTCAGCGGGCTCGGCCTGATCATGGCGCCGGCGTTCCTGGCCGCGATGGAGCCGTTCGGCGCGATCGCGGGTGCTGCGGCGGCGATCGGCGTCGCCACCGAGCTGGCGCTGAGCACGGGCGCCACCTTCCTGCTCGGCATCACCGCCGACGGCAGTGCCAGGCCGATGACCATCCTGATGGCGCTCGCCGCCTGCGGCACGCTGCTGGGCTGGATTTTGCTGCCTGCAGCCCCGCGCGCCGAAACGATGTCACCGTCCGGCGCGATAGAAGGTCGGGCAACAGGCATGGAGGCCGCGATGGCGAAGCAACCCAAGCCGGGCGACAAGGTCGCCTGGAAGACCGCGCAGGGCGAGACCCAGGGGGTCGTCGAGAAGAAGATCACCGCGCAGACCAAGATCAAGGGCCACACCGCCAAGGCGACCAAGCAAGATCCGCAATACGTGGTCAAGAGCGCTAAGACCGGCGCCAAGGCCGCCCACAAACCCGAGGAGCTAAAGTAGAGGGGTCTGGAGCCCATGGCGCCAGCGGGTCCAGGGCAGCGCCCTGGCCTCTGACCGCCTCACTCCAAGCCGATCAAGACCTCGATCAGATTAGGCGAGCCGCTGGCGATGCCGGCCTCGATGGCCGGCGCGATGTCCGCCGCCCGCTCGATCCGCCGCGCGGCCACGCCCATGGCGGCCGCGAGGCTGAGGAAGTCGATCGCCGGGTCGACCAGGTCCATGGCGATGAAGCGGCCGGCGCGCACCGAGGCGTAGCCGGCCTGGCCGCGCATGAAGTTCTTCAGGATGTTGTACTCGCGGTTGTTCATCACGACGAAGGTCACCGGCAGCCGCAGGTGCGCCGCGGTCCAGAGCGCCTGCGGCGAATACAGCGCCGCACCGTCGCCGACCAGGCTGACCACCGGGGCGCGGCCGAGGCCCAGCGAGCAGCCGATCGCCGCCGGCATGCCCCAGCCCAGGCCGCCGCCGCGCAGGAAGGCGTATTGCCGCGGCGAAGGGCTGTCCAGGAAGCCGCGCAGGTGCAGCGAGGTCGCGATCGCCTCGTCGACGATGGCGGTGTGCGGCCCGATGGCGCGCGCCGCCTGCTGGGCCGCCACCAGCGGCGTGATCAGCGGGGCGTCGAACTGCGCCGCCGCCGTCTCGGCGAGCGCCTGCCGCCGCTGCCTGCGCCGCGAGCCGGCCTCGGCGACGCGGGCGGCACGCAACGCCGCGGTATCGGCGGTGGCGGCGGCGAGCAGCGGCGCCAGGGCGTGCAGCGAGGCGCCGATATCGCCGACCACCGACAGGCGGGTCGGGTAGGTGCGGCCGAGGTCGCGCACGTCCGACGACATCTGGAACACCGCGCAGCCCGGCGGCACCGCCGACTTCTCGGTGTAGAGGATGGTGATCAGCGACTTGCCGCCGAGCGCGAACACGGCGTCGTAGTCGGACAGCACGCGGGCGATGTCGCCGGCGTTGCTCGGCAGGTTGCCGCTCCAGAGCGGGTGCGCGGTCGGGTAGGGGATGCGCGACGGCCAGGACGAGCCGAACACCGCCGCCCCCAGCGTCTCGGCGAGGCCGACCACCTCGGCCGCGGCGCCGGCGGCGTGGATCTCGTCGCCGGCGATGATCAGCAGCCGGCCGGGCGGGATCGCCGCCAGCTCGGCGGCCAGCCGCGGCAGCGAGCCGGCGACGGCGCGGCGGTCGACCAGGGAGCGCGCCGGGACCGCGATGTCGGTCATCGCCTCCATCACGTCCATCGGCAGCGACAGGAACACCGGCCCGGTCGGCGCGGCGGCGGCATCGTTGAAGGCGCGACGCACCAGTACCGGCAGCTGGCTGACCTCGGTCACCTCGTGCGCCCACTTCACGGCCGGTGCCGCGATGCCGACCAGGTCGCCGAACAGCAGCGGGTCGGTGAGGCTGTGCCGCGAATCCTGCTGCCCCGCGGTCACCACCAGCGGCGTCTGCGAGACGCTGGCGTTCAGCAGGTTGCCCATGCCGTTGCCCAGGCCGCCGGCGGTGTGCAGGTTGAGGAAGCCGGTGCGGCCGGAGGCCTGCGCGTAGCCGTCCGCCATCGCGACCGCGCTGGCTTCCTGCAGGGCCAGCACGTACTGGATCTGCGGCATGTCGACGAGCGCGTCCATCAGCGGCAGCTCGGTGGTGCCCGGGTTGCCGAAGATATACTCGACCCCCTCGCTGCGCAGGGTCTCCAGCAGCATGTCGGCGCCGCGTCGCGGCAGGGTCGGCTCGGCCAGCGGCAGGGGGGTGAGCATGGTGTCGCTCCGGATCGTGGGGGTGGAGATCAGGCCGCCGCTGGTGGCGTTGCGTCATAGGCTTCGCCCGGGAAGACGGGTTCAGGCAAGGCGGCGGTCATCGTCGGTGCGGCCTCCGCGGCTCGCAGCGCGGTGCGATGCTTGTGCTCTGGACCGCGACGGGCATGATGGAGAAACTGCGGGAGCGATCCGGTATGGCAACGAGCTGGAGGCCGCGGCGCAGACGTCGGTCGATACGCGACAGGATCCTTCGCCGCCATGCTTGAGTTCTCCCAGACCCCTGACACGGCGCCGGTGGAAGACGAGGCCCCGGCCGCCGCGGCGCCGGCGCCGCCCGCGCCTGCGGCCGAACGCATGCTCCGGCTGCTGCCGGCAGCGGGCGGGATCGAGCGGCTTCGCGCGGCCCCGATCATCGTGCGGCACGCGCAGAGCCGCGGCGTCGTGCGCCGGCTGGAGACCCTCTACTACGACACCGCCGACCACGCGCTGTGTCGCCAGGGGCTGTCGTTGCGGGTGCGCAGGCACGGCAGGCGCTTCACCCAGACGTTGCGCGAGCAGGTTCCCGAGCGGCAGGGCGTCGAGCGGCAGGCTGGCGCGCCGGCGGGGCCGTTCGGCGGTACTTGGCAGGCGGCGGTGGAGGGTGCGGCACCCGACCTCGAACGGCTCGCCGCGGCGGCGCCGGAGCCGCGGCTGGCCGCGCTCCTCGGGCACCTCGCATCGGCTCCGCTGACCTCGCTGTTCGAGACCCGGCTGCGCCGCCTGACGCGCCGGCTGGCGCTGCCCGGCGCGGTGATCGACGCCGTGTTCGAGGACGGCGTGATCGCCGCAGGCGGGCAGGCGAGGCCGCTGGCGGAGATCAGGCTGGTGCTGCGCGCCGGCGATCCGGGGATGCTGTACGAGGTCGCCATGCGGCTGCTCGAGCTGGCGCCGCTGCGGATCAGCACCTGCGGCACGCTGCGTCGCGGCTACGCGCTCGCCGCCGGCACCGGGCTGCCGGCCGAGAAGGCGGCGCCGTCCGGGTTGCCGCCCGGGTCGGCGGTCGACGACGTGGTCGCCGGCGTGCTCGCCGGCTGCGAGGCGCACCTGCATGCCAACCAGCCGGTTGCCGAGGAGGGGAGCAGCCCGGAGGGGGTGCACCAGACGCGGGTGGCGCTGCGCCGGATGCGCACCGCGCTGTCGCTGCTGCGTCGCGAGATCGGGTCGGCGACCATGCTGGAGCTGGGCGGCGAGGCGAGGTGGGCGGCGGCACAGCTCGGCGCCGCGCGCGGCTGGGACGTGTTCCTGACCACGACGCTGGAGCGGCCGGCCCGGCTGCAGGATGGCGGCATCGATTTCGACGGGCTGCGCCAGGTGGCGGCGCTGTCGCGCGCCGCCGGCTACGACACGGTGCGCGAGACCCTCGGGTGCGACCGCTTCGCGCGGTTCCAGCTTTCGCTGGGCCAGTGGATCGCGAGACGCGGCTGGCGCAACGAGGTCGACCGCGACGGCCTGGGCGTGCTGGCCGAGCCGGCTGCCGGCTTCGCGGTCCGCGTGCTGGACCGGCTGCACCGCAGGGCGCTGCGGCAGGGCGCGCATTTCAGGCGCCTGTCCGCCGGCGAACGCCACCAGCTCCGCATCACCCTGAAGAAGCTGCGCTACGCCTCGGAGTTCTTCCTGCCGCTGTGCGCCGAGCCGGACCGGGTGCGGCGCTTCCTGCGCCGGCTGAGCGGGCTGCAGGAAGCGCTGGGGCTGGATCACGACGCCGCGACGACGCGGCCGCTGCTGCAGGAGATCGGCCTCGCCAGCTCCTCGACCGGCGTGCATCAGGCGCTCGGCGTCGTGATCGGCTGGCAGGCGCGGGACGGTCTGGCGGCTCGGGAGCAGTTGAACGGGCGCTGGCGGCAGTTCAAGGCGATGCCGCCATTCTGGTCCCACGCGGCGGTTGGTCGGGACTAGCTGAGCGGGCCGCGGAAGCGAGGCAAGGGTTCTGCCCTTGACCCGTTGGGGCCGTGGGCCCCAAACCCCGATTCCTGACATTGATCTTCTAACCACTTGTCTTCGTTTGGGTCGAGGGGCGAAGCCCGCCGCAGGCGGTCGGAGAGCCTTGAATGAACGTTTCTTCTAAATTATGAATTTCCCGGACGTTCTATCTGGGGATGCGATGTCGCGGCGCCGTCAGCCTCCATGGGAGCCTAGCCGCGTCGGTCGCGATCCGGCGATCGCGCACGACGCCGCCGGACGACGCGATTGATCGACGACCTCACCATCCTGCTGAGCACGCTCACCTGCCTGTTCGTGGCCTACCGGGCGGTGAAGCTCGACCGGATCACGCCCTGGTTCGGCGACCGCCCGAAGCGGGGGCCGGATCCGTTGCCGGGCGGCGGAGCCTCGATCTCGTGGAGATCAAGACGCGTCCGCCATCCCAGGCGCACCCCTTGACCGCATCAAAGCCAACCCGCTGAAAACCCCTCTCCCAAAGATCGGGGGTCCGGGGCCTCAGGCCCCAGCGGGTCGAGGGCGGCGCCCTCGGCTCGCTCGCGCGGCGGTCCGCTAGGGCCTGCCCCGCATGCTGCGCAGCCTCTACATCACCATGGTCTACGTGTCGTTCCTGGTGTTCGGCGCGGCGGCCCCGTTCATGTTCAGCCTGGGCTACGTGTGGGTCGACACGTTCTACCCGCAGGCCGTCGTCTACGAGATCCTCAACCAGTTGCCGGTGTCGCTGATCATGGCGGTGGCGGCGGTCGGCGGCTACGCGATGCTGGACCGCCGCAAGGGACGGCTGACCACGATCAGCTGCCTGCTGATGGCCTTCGCGCTGTGGGTGACGCTGTCGACGGCGCTGTGGGCGGAAGTGCCGGCCGCGGCGTGGGACAAGTGGAACTACGCCTTCAAGACCATCTGCGTCGGCGCGTTCCTGCCCTTCGTGTTCCGCTCGCGGATCCAGATCGAGGCGTTCCTGCAGATCTACCTGTTCTCGATCTGCGTGCATTTCCTGCCGGTCGGGATCAAGACCATGATCAGCGGCGGCGGCTATGGCAGGCAGCTCGGCATCATCGGCGGCAACAGCCTGCTCGCGGAGGGCAGCACGCTGGCGACGGTGGCGCTGATGCTGGTGCCGATCATCCTCTATTTGCGCCGCCACGCGCTGATCGTGCCCAAGGGCCCGCTCGCCGACCTGCTCTATCTCGGGCTCGCGGTGGCGGCGGTCGCGGCCGCGATCGGCACCTACGAGCGCACGGCGCTGATCGGGCTCTGCGTGGTCGGCGCCGGCATCTGGCTCAGCAGCCGGCGCAAGCTCCTGCTCGGCGCGGCCGGGGCGATGGCGGCGCTGGCGATCAGCCTGCTGACGTCCAGCGCCTGGAACCAGCGCATCTCGACGGTCGGCGACTACGCCACCGAGGGCTCGGCGCTGGGCCGCATCCTGGTGTGGCGGTGGACGCTCGACTATGTGTCGAGCCACCCGTTCGGCGGCGGCTTCAACGCCTACATCATCGACCGCATCCAGTTCCCGCCCGACCCCGACGGCCACGTCCTGGTCGTGCACGGCAAGGCGTTCCACAGCATCTATTTCGAGGTGCTGGGCGAGCAGGGCTGGGTCGGGGTGGCGCTGTTCGCCCTCATCGTGGGGTTCGCGTTCCACCAGCTGCACGCGGTCGCGCGCCTGACCAGGCGTGTCGAGGCGATGGCCTGGGCGCGCGAGCTGGCGTTCGCCCTGCAGGTCGCGCTGCTGACCCTGCTCGCCTGCGGCGCCTTCATCGGCATCGGCTTCCAGCCCATGCTGTACTACCTGATCGGGATCTCCGCCTGCCTGCGCGAGCATGTCCGGCAGGCGGGACGGCTCGGCGAGGCTTGGCGCGACGAGGCGTCCGTGGGACGCAGCCTGCACCCGCCCCTGCCCCTGCCACGTCAGCGGCGCGCCGGATCAGCCAGGTAGGCGGTCTCGCGCCGGCTTCGCGCCGCAGCGCTGCCAGGTCCCGGCGACCCAGGTTCCGGCGGCGCGAAGCCGGTCGTCGAGCAGCACGATGTCGGCGCGGTAGCCCGGCGCCAGCCGCCCGAGCTGCCGGTCGAGCCCGAGGAAGCGCGCCGGATACAGCGAGGCCATGCGCAGCGCCTCCTGCGGCGCGACCCCGAGCAGCGCGATCGCCTGCGTCACCGCGCCGCACAGGTCGAGATCGGCGCCGGCCAGCACGCCGTCCTCGGTCTCCAGCCTGCCGAGGCGGCGCAGGATGCGACGGCCCTGCAGCATGAACTCGGAGGCGTCGGTGCCGGCGGGCGGCATGGCGTCGCTGACCAGCAGCAGCCCGCCCGGCGGCTTGGCCGCGAGTGCCAGGCGAAGCATCGCGGGATGCACGTGGATGCCGTCGGCGATGATGCCGCAGCACGATGCCGCGTCGGTGATCGCCGCCAGGGCGATGCCGGGCGCGCGGCCGGCAAGCGGCGGCATCGCGTTGAACAGGTGGGTGAAGCCGCTCATCCCGGCGCGCAGCGCGGCCTCGGTGTCCTCGAGGCTGGCGGCGGAATGGCCGCCCGAGACCAGGAGGCCGGCCGCGGCGAGACGCGCGACCGCGGCCGGAGGCACCTGCTCGGGTGCCAGCGTCAGCAGCACCCGGCCGACGGCGAAGCGCTGCGGCAGCGCGCAGAGCCAGGCCAGATCCGCCTCGTCGGGCGGTCGGATGAGATGCCGACGATGCACCCCGGCGCGGTCCGGGCTGAGGAACGGGCCCTCCAGATGCACGCCCAGCACGCCGCTGCCGGGTATCGCCGCCGCCGCCGCCGCCGCCGCCGCGGCCGCATGCATCACCGCGGGCGTGTCGGTGATCACCGTCGCCAGCACCCCGGTGGTGCCGAGGCCGCGATGCGCGGCCGCGATCGCCAGCGCGCCGTGCAGGGTCGGGGTCTCGTTGAAGCCGATCCCGCCGCCGCCATTGACCTGCAGGTCGATCAGCCCGGGCGCGAGCAGCCACGAGGCCGGCAGCTCGGTGCGCTCGGCGTCGGGCGCGGCATCCGCCCGCACCAGGTCGAGGATCCAATCGTCCTCGATCAGCAGCGCGTGACCATCGAGTACGGTCTCGCCGGTGAACAGGCGTGCGCCGGCGAGCAGTCGCCTCGGCCGCGTGGGATGATGCGCGATCGTGACGCTCCGCCTGCGAGGGAGGCCGATCCTGCTCTCGCCGGCGCATCCGCTGCAAGCGGGCGGACGTCGCGCCGGCGATCAGCCCGGCGCCCGGCCCTCGCTGCGCAGCCGCTCGATCTCGGCCTGGAGCAGCGCCGACAGGCGCGTCACCAGCTGCTTCGCATCCAGCGTATTGCGGTCCGACGGCCCGGCATGCAGCGCCAGCGTCCGGTAGTCGGCCATGGCGAAGCGCAGCTCGCGCGACAGCATCGCGCGAAGCGAGTGCGACCGGTCGGACAGGGTGTCGCTCGGACGATCCACACCGAGGAAAGTGTCAGATGCCACCCTTCATCCCCCGTACTTCCCCGTATCTCCGTCCCCGTATCTGCATATTAGTATTTTCGTGTTATTGAGACGTTAACGAATATAGAGCAGAACGAAATTGCCTTCTATCACCCGTATGGGTGAGGCCGGCGCATCGCGCGAGACGGCAGTGGGGTCGCGGCGGGATCGGGACCCGCGGCGCGCGGCCGCGGCCGTTGTCATCAGACCGTCATGAAACTGTAGCACGCGCGCCATCGCCGGCGCGTAGAAGCCGGCGCGACCGGTTCGACGCGGTCGGCGTGCACCCCGCCCCGTGCCGCCCGAGCGCGAGCAGCCCGGGCCGCCAGGTCCGGGACGACCGCAGTCGGCTGCACGTCATGTCGGAAGGATCCTCCTGCTATGCGCGTCTCCTCGACGTTCCTGATCGCCACGCTGTCGCTGGTTGCACCCGCGCTGGGTGCGGGCGCCGCCCGGGCGGTCGACATCACCGGCGCCGGCTCGACCTTCGCCGCACCGATCTACGGCGCCTGGGCCGCGGCCGCGCGCCAGCCGCTCGGCATCGCGCTGAACTACCAGGCTCTGGGCTCCGGCGCCGGACAGAACCAGGTGATCGCCCGCACCGTCGATTTCGGCGCCTCCGACGCGCCGGTGGCGGCGGCCAAGCTGACCGCCAACAAGCTGCTGCAGTTCCCCACCGTGATCGGCGGCGTGGTGCCGATCGTCAACCTGCCCGGGATCGCGCCGAACCAGCTGCACCTCACCGGCGCGGTGCTCGCGAGCCTGTACAGCGGCGACATCACCATGTGGAACGATCGCCAGATCGCCGCCCTGAACCCCGGCCTGAGCCTGCCGGAGCTGGCGGTGGCGCCGGTGTATCGCGCCGACGGCTCCGGCACCACGTTCGTCTTCACCTCCTACCTCGCCAAGGCCAGTGCGGACTGGAAGTCCAAGGTCGGGGCGAGCACCTCGATCCAGTGGCCGGCCGGCGCCGGCGCGCGCGGCAATGACGGCGTGGCCGCGGTGGTCCGCAACACCCGCGGCGGGCTCGGCTACGTCGAGTATGCCTTCGCCGACCGCAACCACCTCACCACCACGCTGTTGCGCGACCGCGCCGGCGGCTCGGTGGCGCCGAACCTGGAGAGCTTCTCCAAGGCCGCCGCCGCCGCCGACTGGGCAGGGGCGAGCAACTTCGCCGTCGACATGCTCGACAGCCCCGGCGCCGGCGCCTGGCCGATCGTCTCGGCGACCTTCGTGCTGCTGCCCACCAACCCGAAGGATCCGGCGCGCGGCGCCGCCGTCACCAAGTTCTTCGACTGGGCCTTCGGCAACGGCGCGCAGATCGCCACCAGCCTGAACTATGTTACCCTGCCGGCCGCGGTGCAGGCGAAGGTGCGCATGGCCTGGAGCCAGGCCGTGCGATGACAGCCAGCCGGCGGGGCGATGGTGCATGAGTTCGACGGCCGAGACCTCCATCGCCGCGAGACGGGACGCAGACGCGCCGCGGCACTTCGGCGACGGACTGTTCGCGGTGGTCGCCTGGAGCTGCGGCATCGCGGTGCTGCTGCTGATCGTCGGCCTGATCGCGGTGATGCTGCGCGGCGGGGCGCACGCCTTCTCGGTATTCGGCCCGGGCTTCCTGATCCGGTCGGTGTGGAACCCGGTGCTGGACCATTACGGGGCGCTGGCGCCGGTCTACGGCACGGTGATGACCTCGTTCATCGGCCTGCTGATCGCGGTCCCGCTGGCGTTCGGGGTGGCGTTCTGCCTGACCGAGATGGCGCCGGGCTGGATCGCGCAGCCGCTCGGCACCGCGGTCGAGCTGCTCGCCGCGGTGCCCTCGATCATCTTCGGCATGTGGGGCTTCTTCGTCATCGTGCCGATCATGGCCCAGCACGTCCAGCCGGCGCTGATCGCGAGCCTGGGCCGGCTGCCGCTGATCGGCGTGCTGTTCTCCGGCGCCCCGTTCGGCACCGGCCTGCTCACCGGCGGCCTGGTGCTGGCGGTGATGATCACCCCGTTCATCGCCGCCGTGATGCGCGACGTGTTCGCCTCGATGCCGGCAGTGCTCAAGGAGAGCGCCTACGGGCTCGGCTCCACCCGATGGGAGGTGATGAGCCGCGTGGTGCTGCCGTGGTCGCGCACCGCGGTGATCGGCGGCATCATGCTCGGGCTGGGCCGCGCGCTAGGCGAGACCATGGCCATCACCTTCGTGATCGGCAACACCAACCGGATCTCGGCCAGCCTGTTCTCGCCCGGCAACACCATCGCCTCGCTGATCGCGCTCGAGTTCCCCGAGAGCCCCGCCGGCAGCCTGAAGCTGTCCTCGCTGCTGGCGCTCGGACTGATCCTGATGGTGATCTCGTTCATCACCCTGGCCTGCTCGCGCGCACTGCTGTATCGGCGCGCGCAGTGAGCGCCACGGCCATCAGCGGCCGGGCGCCCACCGGAACCTCCGGGCTCGCGCGCCGCCGGCGGCTCGGCAACCAGACGGTCACCGTGCTCAGCGCGCTGGCCACGCTGATCGTGCTCGCGGCCCTGGTGTCGATCCTCGCGACCCTGGTGATGCGCGGCCTGGGCGGGCTGCACCTCTCGACCCTCTCGCGGGTCACCTCGCCGCCGGGCGGCGGCGGCGGACTGCTCAACCCGATCGTCGGCAGCGTGATCCAGACCGGCCTCGCCACCCTGATCGGCGCCCCGGTGGGGCTGCTGGCTGGCATCTTCCTGGCCGAGTTCGGCACCGGCTCGTGGCTCGCCTCGGCGGTGCGCTTCGTCTCCGACATGCTGCTGTCGGCACCCTCGATCCTGGTCGGGCTGTTCGTCTACCTGATCCTGGTCGCACCCAGCGGGCACTTCTCCGGGCTCGCCGGCGCCGCGTCGCTGGCGATCCTGGTGATCCCGATCGTGGTGCGCACCACCGAGGACATGCTGCGCCTGGTGCCGGTGTCGATGCGCGAGGCCGCGGCGGCGCTGGGGGCCGCGCGCTGGAGGGTGGTGCTGCAGATCGGCGTGCGCGCGGCGCGGCGCGGCATCGCCACCGGTATCCTGCTGGCGATCGCGCGGATCTCCGGCGAGACCGCGCCGCTGCTGTTCACCTCGCTGGGCAACCTCGACTGGTCGGTGGACCTGCGCGCCCCGATGGCGAGCCTGCCGGTCACCATCTACCAGTACGCCGGCTCGGCCTACGACGACTGGGTGCAGCTCGCCTGGACCGCCGCACTGCTGATCACCGCCGGCGTCCTCCTCATCAACATCGTCGCGCGCGTCGGCCTCGGCGGATCGGACAGGACATGAACGACCAGGCAGCCCACCGCGACGAGGCGGCCCCCGAAGCGGGTGCCGGCTACGGCGCCTCGTTCACGCGCCCGCGTGCGGGTGGCGCGCAGCAGGCGCCGGGCCGGGCGATGATCGCGATACGCGAGCTCGACTTCTACTATGGCGTCAACCACGCGCTGAAGCGGATCACGCTCGACCTGCCCGAGCGTCGCGTCACCGGCATGATCGGCCCCTCGGGATGCGGCAAGTCCACCCTGCTGCGGGTGCTGAACCGGATGTACGACCTGTATCCCGGCCAGCGCGCCACCGGCACGGTGCTGCTCGACGGGGTGGACATCCTCGGCCACGGCATGGACGTCAACCGGCTGCGCTCGCGCGTCGGCATGGTGTTCCAGAAGCCGACGCCGTTCCCGATGTCGGTGCACGACAACATCGCCTTCGGCATCCGGCTGCACGAGAAGCTGTCGCGCACCGAGATGGATCAGCGGATCGAGGACGCGCTGCGTCGGGTGGCGCTGTGGGCCGAGGTCAAGGACCGGCTGCGCGCTCCGGCCGCCGCCCTGTCCGGCGGCCAGCAGCAGCGCCTGTGCATCGCGCGCACCATCGCCACCCGTCCGGAGGTGATCCTGCTGGACGAGCCGACCTCGGCGCTGGATCCGATCAGCACCGCCCGCATCGAGGAGCTGCTGGACGAGCTGAAGCGGGATTTCACCATCGCCATCGTCACCCACAACCTGCAGCAGGCGGCGCGCTGTGCGGACCAAGTGGCGTTCTTCTACATGGGCGAGCTGGTCGAGGTGGCGGACGCCGACCGGCTGTTCACCGCACCGCGCGAGAAGCGGACGCAGGACTACATCACCGGCCGCTTCGGCTGAGCCGGCCGGCGCATCAGGTAGGGGGTCCCGTCATGGGCACGACACGATGAGCAGCAGCGATCCGCGCCACATCGTGCGCAGCTACGAGCAGGAGCTCGACCAGATACGCGGCATGATCGCGCGCATGGGCGGGCTGGTGGAGAGCCAGACCGCGAGTGCCATCAGCGCGGTGCTGAACCGCGACGGCGAGGCGGCGCAGTATGCGATGGAGCAGGACCCCGAGGTCGATGCGCTGGAGCGCGAGATCGAGGGGCGGGCGATCCGCATGCTGGCGCTGCGCGCGCCGATGGCCCAGGACCTGCGCGAGATCGTCTCGGCGCTGAAGGTGACCTCCGACCTGGAGCGGATCGGCGACTACGCCGCCAACGTCGCCAAGCGCTCGCTGCGCATCGGCCGCATCGGCATGGAGCCCAGCCTGGGCGGGCTGCGCAGCATGGGCAGGCTGGTGCAGGAGAGCCTTCGCATGGCGATCGACGCGCTGAGCCAGAACGACAAGGACAAGGCGATCGAGGTCTGGCAGTCCGACAAGGCGGTGGACGAGCTCTACACCGCGATGTTCCGCGAGCTGATCACCTACATGATGGAGGATCCGCGCAACATCACCTCCTGCACGCACCTGCTGTTCATCGCCAAGAACCTGGAGCGGATCGGCGACCACAGCACCAACATCGCCGAGCACGTGCACTACGCGGTCACCGGCGAGATGCTGCCCGCGGCCAGGCCGCGCGGCGCATACACGGCCGAGCGCGACGGCGATGCGGCCGCCGATCACGGTGCCGACCCGACCTGAACAGGGGAGCGAGACCATGCAGCTCGGATACGACATGACCAGAAGAGGACCCGCGATACGCGACGAGACGCAGAAGCCGCGCGTGCTCGTGGTCGAGGACGATCCGGCGCTCGCGGTGATGCTGCGCTACAACCTGGAGAAGCTGGGCTACCAGGTCGACGAGGCGGCGGACGGCCAGGAGGCGCTGCTGCGCATCACCGAGGCCGCACCCGACATCGTGCTGCTGGACTGGATGCTGCCCAGCCTGTCCGGCCTGGAGGTGTGCCGGCAGATACGCCGCCGTCCGCAGACGCGCGACATGCCGGTGATCATGCTGACCGCGCGCATGGAGGAGCAGGACTCGATACGCGGCCTCAACACCGGTGCGGACGACTACATCACCAAGCCGTTTTCGGTCGAGGCGCTGTCGGCGCGCATGCGCGCGCTGCTCAGGCGGGCGCAGCCGGCGCCGACGGAACGCTCGCTGCGCTTCCACGACATCTCGCTCGATCCGGGCGAGCACCGGGTGCAGCGCAACGGCCGGCCGGTGCATGTGGGTCCGACCGAATACCGGCTGCTCGAGTTCCTGCTGCGCCATCCGCGCCGCGTGTTCTCGCGCGAGGACCTGCTCAACGCCGTCTGGGGTGCCGACATCCACGTCGAGGCGCGCACCGTCGACGTGCATATCCGCCGGCTGCGCAAGGCGCTGAACGGGCCGGGCGAGGCGGACCTGGTCCGCACCGTGCGCTCGGCCGGGTATGCGCTCGACGTCGAGGCGTCCTGATCGCGGGCACCGGGCGGGGCCGCTTGAACCTCGATCTGCCGCTCGCGCTCGCCGCCGCCGCCGGCGGCTCGGTCACCTACGCGATCTGGCCGCGGCGGCCGGTGGCGGTGCCGGCAGCGGAGATGCCCGCCTCCGACCCGCTGTCGCGCCTGCGCGAGGTGCTGGAGCTGCTGCCCGAGCCGATGCTGCTGCTCGACCGGCAGGGCGCGATGCGGCACGCCAACCACGCCGCGCGCGAACCGTTCGGCGACGTGCTGGCGGCGCTGCTGCGCCATCCGACGCTCGGCGACGCGCGGCGGCGGCTGCATGGCGAGGCCATCGTCACCGCCGTCGTCAAGATGGACGTGCCGGTGCGCCGGGTGCTGCGGGTCTCGCTCAAGGCGCTGCCGGCGGCGTTCCCGGGCCTGCTGATCGCCTCGCTGTCCGACCATACGCAGCAGGAGGCGCTGGACCGGATGCGCGAGGACTTCATCGCCAACGCCAGCCACGAGCTGCGCACGCCGCTGGCCAGCCTGATCGGCTTCATCGACACCCTGCTGGGTCCTGCCGCCGACGATCCGCCGGCGCAGCGTCGCTTCCTCGGCATCATGCAGGGGCAGGCCGCGCGGATGCGCCGCCTGATCGACAACCTGCTGAGCCTGTCGCGCATCCAGATGATCGAGCACGAACGGCCGCGCGGCGGGGTGGCGCTGGCGGCGGTGGCGGCGCATGTCGCCGGCGAGTTCGAGCCGCTGGTGCACGCCCGCGGCCTGTCGCTGGTGCTCGAACTGGCCCAGGACCTGCCGCCGGTGCAGGCGGACGCCGACCAGATCGCCCAGATCGTGCAGAACCTGCTCGACAACGCGTTGAAATACGCCGCCGGACGGATCGTGCTGTCGACGCGCCGGGCAGAGCCGGGTACCTGGCCGGCGGCGCCCGGGCTGGTGCTGTCGGTCGCCGACGACGGCAGCGGCATCGCCGCCCACCACCTGCCGCGCCTGACCGAGCGCTTCTACCGCGCCGAGGAGGGGGCCGGGAAAGGCGGCAGCGGGCTCGGGCTGGCCATCGTCAAGCACATCGTCGGGCGTCATGCCGGGCGGCTGCAGGTCGAGAGCACGGAGGGCAGCGGCAGCAGCTTCAGCGTCTGGCTGCCCTGCGTCGCGGCAGCGAAACCTGTCACCGAAACGTCATAAGACTGTCGTGAAACCATCGCGTTACCTCGCGGCAACAATGGCTTATCGAGAGCGCGCCCGGACGGCAGGGGGGGGCCCTGTCGGGCACGGAACCGGATCATGAGCAAACGCAACTACGCCGGCGGCCTGCTGGCCGCGACCGCGCTGACGGGTATCCTCTGCAGCAGCCTGCTCGGTGCCGGGGAGGCGCGTGCGGACGATCCCGGCTCACAGATCAGCTCGATCGAAAAGCAGATCCGCGCCCTGCAGAACCAGCTCAACGGCATGAAGCACAGCCTGGCCAGGCGCGACGCCGACGTGCGCGCCGCACGCGACGAGGCGGCGGCCGCCAACCGGCAGGCGATGTCGATTTCGCAGCGCCAGACCAACGGCCTCGGCCAGCCGCTGGCGCCGCAGCCGCTCTCAGCTCCGCCGGGCTACCAGGTCAATATCGCCGGCTCCGGCACGATCCCGAAATATGGCCCCTACGTCTACGTCGGCGGCGTGCCGACGCCTGTGCTCTATGCCGGGCCGAAGCTGAAGCAGGGCCAGTTCCAGCTCGGCGGCATACGCGTCACCCTGGGCGGCTTCATCGCGGCGGAGAGCATCTTCCGTACCCGCAACGAGACCGCGGACATCAGCAGCAACTACAACAACTCGATCCCGTACCCGAGCAGCCCGAACTACCACACCCCGGAGTTCCGCGAGACCGCGCGCCAAAGCCGGATCGCGCTGCTGGCCGAGGGCAACCCCGACAGCGTCACCACGCTCACGGGCTATTACGAGGCCGACTTCAACGCCGCCGGAACCAGCTCGAACTCGGTGGAATCCAACAGCTACGTGCTGCGCGAGCGTCAGCTCTACGCCACCTACGCCCGCAAAGACCTGGATTTCTACGTGCTCGGCGGCCAATCCTGGTCGCTGCTGACCATGAACAAGGTGGGCATCACGCCGCGCCAGGAGGACGTCCCGCTCACCATCGACGCCCAGTACGTGCCGGGCTTCGTCTGGACCCGCAACCCGGGCCTGCGCTTCGTCAAGGGCTTCGACAACGACCTGGTCGATGTCGGCCTCTCCTTCGAGAGCCCGCAGGCGGCATACTACACCGGCGGCAACGGCACCGGCTCGCTGAGCGGCACCGTGCTGTCCACCAATGCCGGCGCCGCGACGCTGAACTCGGATACGACCTACTCCGACGACATCGCGCCCGACACCATCGCCAAGGTCACCGCCGATCCCGGCTGGGGCCACTACGAGCTGTTCGGCGTCGCGCGCTTCCTGCACGATCGCATCACGCCCGCGGCCGGCGGCAATTCGGGCCGCAACAACACCGTGCTCGCCGGCGGCGGCGGCGGCGGCGCGGTGCTGCCGGTGATCAAGGGCAAGCTCGACCTGCAGGGCAACATCCTCGCCGGCGAGGGCATCGGCCGCTACGGCTCGGCCGGCCTGCCGGACGCCACCTTCTCGCAGCACGGCGCGCCGGTGCCGCTGCCCGAGGTGATCGCGATGGTCGGGCTGGTGGGCCACCCGATCAAGCCGATCGACCTCTACGCCTATGTCGGCACCGAGCAGATCACGCACAGCAAGGCCTATACCGAGAACCGCAAGGGCTACGGCTATGGCAGCCCGCTGTACAGCAATGTCGGCTGCGACTTCGAGCAGCCGATCCCGGCCAGCGGCGCCTCGCTGGCGCGTCCCTGCACCGCCAACACTTCGGGCGTGACGCAGGGCGCGATCGGCGTCTGGTGGCGCTTCCTGAAGGGCGACTACGGCACCATGCAGACCGGTGCCGAGGTGTCCTACACCCGCAAGAACGCCTTCGACGGCGTCGGCGGCAGCCCGAAGACCGACGACACCATGGTGTTCTTCAGCTTCCGCTACCTGCCGTTCCAGTAGGCGGCGGCGGCCGCCTCGCGTCGAGCCGGAACGCGCAATCGGGAGCTCTGGCAGGAACTGTAGCCGGAACTCCGCCAGGATTGGCCGCCTCGGAAAAGGCGGGAGGCGCGTGCCACTTGCGAAAGATCCCTGCATGCTCCGACATGCGTCGCCAGGACCGGCGCCGGTAGCCCCTGCCCGCCGTGAGGGCTCGGCGGCGCCGGTTGGCTGGCGATAGCTTCGTGATGCAGCGTGAGGGGCTCTCTCATGATCGGGCCATCGAGGTTCGTCATGCGGCAGCATTCGCAGGCGAGCGCTTGGGCCGGTGTCCGGTCGAAGCGGCCGGTTCACCCGGGAGCGGCATTGTCGTGCCGTGCCGCGGGTCGTCTCGCGCCTTCCCCTAACCTCCTCGAAATCGCTAGGCTGAGCGGCTAAACCCGGAGAGGGTCATGAACGACCGCGTGGCTCACTTCGTGAACGGCCAGTGGCAGCTGGGAGACGAGATGACCCCCAATGCCGCCAATGTGGTCGGAGATGCAGCGGCCTGGCACGCCGCCTACATCACCGGTTTCGTTACCGTGGCTATCGTGGCTTCGATCTACTTGTTCACCCGCCTCCGCCTGGTTCACGGCCAGCAGGCAGTCGTGGTCGAGAGACTTGGCGTGCCTCAGCCGCGACCGCTTCAGCAGGGTCTGCGCTTCGTGATGCCGCTGAGCAGCGTGAAGGAGCGCGTCGACCTCCGGCAGAAGCAGGTCGAGCACAAGAGCGACGTGAAGACCGGCGACGACGCCTTCATCAACATCGCCTGGGTGCTTCGGTTCAGCGTCCAGAACACCGACGAGGCGATCCTGGCATATGTCTACAAAGTGGAGAAACCGGTCGATCAGCTCGTGTTCAGGGTCGAGAACGAGCTCCGACAGATCATCAGCGGCATGACGCTGAACGAGCTCTACGGGCAGAAGGACAGCATCGCGCGTCAGATCATCGCCGACCAGGCTACCAACGCGCTGGAAACCGGGCTGCGGATCGACGGCGTGGTGATCGAGCAGCCACTGCCTCCGAAAGCCGTGCAGGAGGCCATGAACAACAAGCTCGCGGCGGTGGCGAAGCAGCAGGCCGCCGTCGCCGAGGCCGAGGCGGAGCGCCTGAGGCGGGTCGGCATGGCCATGGCGGAGAGCCAGAGCAAGCAGCTTCAGGGCGAGGGCATCGCCAAGCAGCGGATGGCCATCGCGCGCGGCTTCAAGGAGAGCGTGGACCTGCTGCGGGAGGGGATGCCGGAAGCCAGCATGTCGGACATCACGACGCTGCTGCTTCAGGCCAACCAGAACGACATGGTCACGACGGCGTCGTCCACCGGCAAGGCCACCGTGATCTTCGTGCCGCTGAGCATGGGCAGCATCGGCCAGATCACGAGCCTGCTGCCCTCCGATGTTCGCGCTCACGTCGTGGCGCCGGACAGGCCCGCCGGTCGGATCGTCGACGAGGCGTAGCGCGCCCGCCGACGGTCGAACGCGTCTCATCGCACCACCAGAAACATGTCGCGGGCGCCGCGCACGATGCCTGTGCTCGGACGGAGTGGGTCTGCGTCACGGGCTCGCGTCGCTCGCCGCGCGGCGGCATGGTCGCCGCCCTCGTCTCAGAACCGCGACCGACGGCAGGTTTGCCGAGCAGAGAGGGTCCGAGAGCCGGGACCGCTTCGGCGGCCGCATTCGCCCGTCCCGGAAAGCCGAAGTTCGTCGGTCCTCCCTGCCGATCGTCCGTGTCCCCGACGCAGGAGTCAGGTCGAGAGGTCCCGACGTCGCGGAGGTTCAGCCGTCGATCCGGTTCGTCGACGCTCCGCGAGCTTTGCTGCGCCGGGCCGACCTGCGGATGTCGAAGCCCGCCGGGCATCGCCTACGCTATGCTGTCGCGCGATTAAACATGGGAACGGCGCGGCATCAGGTAGCACCCGCCACCACACCGGTACTACCCTTTTCTGCGCGTTACCTAGGCTCCGGACATGGAGCATATCCACTCCGTCATGTCCGGTCTGATCCGCAAGCGCGCCGAGATCGCCGGCCATCTGGAGGACGCGCAGATGCGGGTCCGCCAGCTCATCATCGACGTGGACGCGGTAGACGCGGTGCTGCGGCAGCTCGATCCGGACATCGACCTTGAGGTGATCCGCCCCAGCCGGTGCCGCCGCGCCACACGGCGTTCCACGGCCAGGTCTCCAACATCATGCTCCGGATGCCGCACGAGGCCGGCCTGTCGCTCACGACCAAGGACATCCCCCTGCGCGTCGTAATCGAGCGCGGCCTGGACGCCGCCGACCCCCGGCTGATGTGGACCGTTCACAAGCGCGCGGGCGCGAGCCTGCGGCATCTGCGGGCCAAGGGGCTGGTCAGGTCATCGCCGGGGCGGGGTAGCAACGAGCGGTAGACACTGGTCTAGAAAATGCCTGAGCTCGTGTGTCCCTGATGCGTCCCGCTTTAACGACCCCTTCATCCGACTGAGGCAAACTCACCCTCGGTCGCAAGGCCACATATCGGGGGCAAGAACAGGTCTCCCCGCTTAATCATCGGAAGCAACACATGATGGCGACAGAGCCCATCGGCGGTGAGCCGTCGATAACTCCGTGACTGCCGGGAGAGTGCGGCCGACTACCCTATGTTCGCCGGACTACCGGATCTCGGCCGCTGACCTTTGCTGCAGCGCTGGCATCGCGTCGGCCTTCGCCGGCGCGACGGGATAACAGGTTCAACATGCAGGCAGCATGGCCGTGCCGCGTTCATACGCCGTTAAAAGTAGACGCTGGTTCGTTCTTGGGACTCGCACCCGAAGCCGTGTTCCTCTCTCGTCATGGCGAACAGCTTTATCCGGGACCGCTACCACCGCCTGCGGAACCTCAAGGCGGCTCAGCGCGGCAACGTCTGGATGGCGACGTGTCGCTGCAGGCACTTGGCAGCGCCGATCAAGAAGTATGGGGAGCTGCTGCGGATCGACGCGGCGATGGCGCAGGTCAAATGCTCCGGCTGCGGTCAGAGCGGCGAGGCTGAGGCCGAGCTGTTCCGGCTGTGTGAGCCGGGGTGCGGGCGGCACCGGGGATGATGCGCAACCAATCCTGGGGACTGGTGATGTAGAGAACGCTGGCCTAACCGGCGGAGCTCCAGGCAGGTGAGGTGGGAGCTGGCGCAAATAAATTGACGTCCTACCTCTGTTAGTAGATGTTAGCAGATGGGCTGCAAAGTGCGCCTTTAGTTATTGGTTTTTGCGATGGTCATCGACCAGGAACCAGCCTCCCCACAACGGTCCGCCTCTCCTGACATCGCGATCAAGCACGACCGCCGCAGACCAGGTAGGGTAGAGGTCAATCCGGCATTGATACCGTTGCTGCGTGGGACTGCGCCACTCGTTGAAGCTTTGCCGGTAATGCTGGCTGCGCACGCATATACTGAGCAAAGCTCGTTCGACTTCGGAATCAGGTTGGACCCAGCCGCCCAGGATTGGCTCAACGCTCTGGATGATGGCGGCAATCCGGGGCATGGTATCCTGGTTGGGTTGCTGCTCATGCTATCGTTTTGGGCTGTGGCAGCAGCGTTTTACTACTGGTTGCTTGGGTGAGCTAACGCCTGCGAAGCGAGCCATTCCTGTTGCTAAACCGTATTGGTGGAAGCACCTGCGCAAGTGCGAGCGAGTGTTCTGGAAGGCGGAGGGGCGGGCGTTCCGGAGTGACGCCGCGCGGCAGGTGTCCGAGCGGCTGTAACGATCAACGACCGCTCCGGGCCTCCTGGTCATCTACCGCTTCTGGTCGAACATCCTTGTAACGTTCCAAGATGCCCAAGAACGCGCGCATCTCGCCAGCAACGCGAGCCTCGCCGGTTGCCATCCGCTTGAGGCAACCCACGATCGTCCCCGGTTGCCGGTCGTCTCCGAGATCGAGCATGATCCGCGCCAGTTCCTTTTTGCTGAGCCCCAGCGTCTCCAGCTTGCTGCGGAACCACATGGCGCTTTCCGGAGATCCCCGACCTGGCGTGTTGGTCTCCTGCTCCATATGCTTCTCGAACCACGCGCTCTCAGACTTATCGGTCGTTCAAACAGTGTATCACCTAGCAGTAGATCAGCTGCGGCTATACGACCGCAGGAGGCGGGCGACATCGGGGGATGCTGCGCAACCGGGTCGCGGCGAGCCTGGGCCGTCTGGTGCAGCAGGGAATGCTGCCGTAGGCCGATGGGGCTCCGCGCGGGGCGCAGAGCCCGAGATCCTGCTGTCCGCTCGTTGCTGCCGGCAGGCCTTGTCAGAGGCACCCTCGCCCAGCGCAGGTGCCGCCAACCAGCGATCATGAACCCGGCTGTGCGGATGCCACCGCTGCGACGCTTGGCTTCACGACCGGCGCCAGATCAAGCGTGCCCTCAGAGGGATAGCTGTAGTTGGCGCCGCTGGCGGCATCAACGATGAAGCCCACTCCGCCACCCAACAGGAGGTTACCGAACGACGCGGTTTGTGAGATGGTAGCGGTCTGGAGTCCGGCCTCGCGACCGGTCGCTCGTGCGTCGCCGCGTCGACCCGGTGCGGTGGCGTGCGCCGCGGTGCGCCTCGGCGTGGGTGCTGTCGAGCATCAGCGGGGAAGCTGGCTGCCGCCAACTCGAACACCTCGCGCCATACGTCTCGGCACGCCCGGCGACTCCGACGAGTCTGGTCTCTCCGATCGGATCATGAGGCCGAGAACGAGGCCGCATGATCGGCTCCGGAGAGGCCGATGGAGTTTTCTGGAGCCATCGTCCTCGTATCCCACGCATTTCTCAGGCTGACACGGTCCGCGACGATCAGGCGCTAGCCGGTCAGCCGCAGCGGATCGAACGGCAGCGTCTGGTCCGGCGTCGGCAGGTCGCCGCTGTTCCAGCCGCCGCCGAGTGCCCGCACCAGTCCGACCGCGGCCTGCAGGCGGCGGGTGCGCACCTCCACCTCGGCGATCTCCGCACTCAGGGCCGCGATCTGGCTGACCGTGACGTCGAGGTAGTTGTCCAGCCCGCCGGTATAGAGGCTGAGCGTCATGCGCTGCACCCGCAGCGCCGCCTGAAGGGCGGCCTGCTGCTGCGACGCCTCGACACCCAGCCGGTCGGTCAGCACCAACCCGTCCTCGACCTGCTGGAAGGCGGCCAGCACGGTGGAACGATATGTGTCGCCGGCCTGGGCTAGCTGCGACCAGCTTCGCTGCAGCTCGGCGCGTCGCAGGCCGCCCTCGAACAGCGGCAGCATCGCGTAGGCGCCGACCGCCCACAGGCTGTTGGGCAGCGAGGCCAGGTTGAAGCCGCTATCCTCGAAGCCGGAGACGGCACTGAGCCGGATGTCGGGGTAGAAGGCGGCGCGCGAGACGCCGATCGCGGCGTTGGCGGCCGCCATCGCACGCTCCGCCTGGGCGATGTCGGGCCGTCTCTGCAGCAGCTCGGACGGCACGCCGGCCGGGACCCGCGGCACCTGAAGCTGGGCCTCGCCGTGCTGCGGCAGCGCGAAGCTGCTGGGGTTGATCCCTGCCAGCACCGCCACCGCGTGCTGCAGCAGCGCGCGCTGCGCCAGCACCTCGGTGTCCAGGGCCTGCGCCGCGGCGAGCTGGTTCTGCGCCCGCGCGACGTCTAGGGCCGAGGCGATCTTGCCGGCGAGCCGCATCGAGGTGATGGTCACCGCGCGCGCGTAGAAGGCGATGGTCTGGCCGTAGACGGTGTGCTCGGCGTCGAGCCCGCGCATCGCCAGGTAGTCCGAGGCCAGCTCCGCCTGCAGGCTGAGCCGCGCCGTCGCCAGTTCGGCGGCGCTGCCCTGCGCCTGCGCCTTGGCGATCCGGGTGCGGTTGCGGATCTCGCTCCAGAAGTCCGGCTCCCAGTCCAGCGTGGCCTCGATCTGGTTCGAGGTCGCCTCGTTCGGGCCGCCGCCGCCGGACCGGAACAGCCGGTGCTCGGACTGCCGATTCTGGGTGAGGTCGCCGTCGGTGACGAGTTGCGGATACAGCCCGGCGCGGGCCTCGGCGGCGAGGTCGCGCGCCTGGGTGTAGGCTTCCTGCGCCGCCCGCAGGTCGGGATTATCCGTGCCGAGCTGCTGCTCCAGCCGGTCCAGCACCGGATCGCCGAACATGCGCCACCAGCGTCCGCGCTCGAACTGGTCCTGCGGCCGCGCCACCACGAACGGCCGGGAGCCCTGGTACTGCGCCGGCAGGATCGGCGAGGGCGGGCGGTAGGGAGGTGCGAGGTCGCAGCCGGCGAGCAGGGCGATCACGCACAGGCAGGTGGAGCGGCTTAGCCGCACCCGGCCGCGCGTCATTCGCTGGTGCCGCCGCGCGCCGCCTCGATCCTGGCACTCTGGGCGGCCGTCACGTGACGCGGCGTGGGCGGCGTCGCCTTGAACTGCGGCGAGGGCGCGATCCCCGGCGCTCCGGTGACCACGTCCACCGTCTCGCCTTCGAGCAGGCCGGCGGAGGGGTCGTTGATCAGCCGGTCGTCCGGCTTCAGCCCTGCGAGCACCTGCACGCTCTGCCCCAGGTTGAGGCCGAGCTTGACGTCCTGCAGGTGCACGGCGCCGTCCGCGCCGACCAGCGCCACCTGCATCCCCTGGGCGCGGAACAGCAGCGCCTGCTCCGGCACGATCAGCACGTCGGGATCGGCGGGGGTGACGAAGTGCACGTCGGTGTAGGTGCCGGGCCAGATCGAGTGGTCCGGGTTGTCGACGGTGAGCTCCGTCACCACGGTGCGCGAGGTCGGGTTGAACGCGTTCGCCGTGGTCTCGAAGGCGGCGCGGAAGCTGCGCCCGGGATATTGCGGCAGCGTCAGCGTCGCGGTCAGGCCAGGCTTGAGCATGGCGGCATAGTCCTGCGGCACCGAGACGAACACCCGCATCCTGTGGATGTCGGCGACGCTGAACAGCTCGCTCGAGCCGCCGCGCGCGTTGGGATCGCCGCCGGCGCCGTTGACGTAGTTGCCGATGTCGGTGTTGCGCGAGGTCACGACGCCGTCGAACGGGGCCACGATGTTCTTGAACTGCTCCAGCACCTGGTAGCGCGCGACCTGGTGCTGCGCCGCCTGCACCTGGGCCTGCTGGGCCGCTTCGTCGGCCACCTGCACGTCGACCTCCTGCTGCGAGACCGCCTGGGTGCCGGCCAGCGCCTGCCAGCGCCTCGCGGTCACCGCGGCGAGCTTGTAGCGGGTCTGGGCCACGGCGAGGTTGGCGCGGGCGGTCTCGAACTGCTCGTCGAGGCCTGGCGCATCGATGGTCGCGAGCAGCGTGCCGGCGCGCACCGGCGCGCCGTAATCCTTGTACCACATCCGCACGTAGCCGGACACCTGGGCGTAGATGGGGGCCGCGTACCAGGCATTGATGTTGCCCGGCAGATCGAGCGTGTGCGTCGCGGGCCCGCGGCCGGGCGAGATCAGCTGCACCTGCGGCACCGCCTCCTCGTCGGCGACCGCGCGCAGCGTGGCGAGGTGGCTGCGACGCCCGATGATCCCCCATCCGACCAGGACCGCCACCGCGAGGATGCAGCCCGCCATCATCAGCCGGCCGCGCATCGCCCGCGGCGGCGGCGGCCGCACGCCGGTCATGCCGAGCGCTCCCCGCGTCGGTGATGCAGCAGCGCGAACACGCAAGGCACGAACAGCAGGGTGGCGAAGGTCGCCGCCAGCAGCCCGCCGATCACCGCGCGCCCCAGCGGCGCGTTCTGGGTGTTGCTGAACGACATCGGCAGCATGCCGATCATCATCGCCAGCGCCGTCATCAGCACCGGCCGGATGCGTCCGAAGCCGGCCTCCACGGCGGCGGCGACGGCGTCGCCGTGCGCGGCCAGCCGCTCGCGTGCGAACGACACCACCAGGATCGAGTTCGCGGTCGCGGTGCCCATGCACATGATGGCGCCGGTGAGTGCCGGCACCGACAGGGTGGTGTGGGTCAGGAACAGGCTCCAGACGATCCCGGCCAGTGCCGCGGGGAGTGCCGTGATGATCACGAACGGGTCGAGCCAGGACTGGAAGTTGACGACGATCACCAGGTAGACCAGCAGGATCGCGAGTGCCAGGCCCTCCAGCAGCTGGGTGTAGGCGACGCTCATCGTGCTCGCCTGGCCGCGCAGGTGCACCGAGGCGCCGTGCGGCACGGTATCGGCCATGCCGGCGACGATGTGGGTCACCGCGTCGTTGACGGCCCCGAGGTCGAGTCCCTGGGCGCTGGCGTAGATGTCGATCACCGGCAGGATGCTGTAGTGCGATGCCAGCAGCGGCGTGCCGGTCTGGCTGATCCGACTCAGCCCGCCGAGCAGCTGGGTGGCGCTGCCGCCCGGGTTGCCGTCGCCGCGGTCGATCGGCACCGTCTCCAGCGCGTTCATCGAGGTGAGCTGGCTCTGCGGGGTCTGCAGGTTGACCAGGTGCGACACGCCGCTCGAGGTGTCGAGCCAGTAGGTCGGCGCGGTCTGGCCGCTGCCCGACAGGGTGGACAGCGCGTTGTCGGCGATGTCGGCCTCGGTGAGGCCGGTGCCGAGCGCGAAGGCGCGCGAGGCTGCGACCCGCAGCGTCGGCTCGTTCAGCGCCTGCTGGATGTTGACGTCGGCGATGCCGGGGATGCGTCGCAGCCGTGCCGCGACCGTCTGGGCGTACGCCAGGTTGGCGCGCTGGCCGCGTCCGGAGATCTGCACGTCGATCGGCGCCGGCAGGCCGAAATTGAGGATCTTGGCGGTGATGTCGCCGGGCAGGAAGGTGAACATGGTGCCGGGATACAGGCGCGGCAGGGCGCGCCGCAGCCTGAAGCGGTAGGCGTCGACCGGGGAGGCCATGTCCTTGAGGCTGATGGTGATGTCGCAGTCCTGCGGGCCGATGGTGCCGGTCGAGTTGTAGGCCTCGTTGATGCCGCTGGCGGGCAGGCCGCAATTATCGACCATGTCGGCCACCCGGCCGGGCAGGATGCGACGGATCGAGCCGTCCACCAGAACGGCGATCTTCGACGCCTCCTCCAGCCGGGTGCCGACCGGCGCGCGCATGTGCATGTCGATCTCGCCGGACTTGATGGAGGGAAAGAAGTCGCGGCCGAGGAAGCCGATCAGGCCCAGCGAGGCCAGCGAGGCTGCGCCGAACAGCACGATGAAGCGGCCGCGACGCGCCACGATCCCGGCCAGGAGCACGCGGTAGCGGCCGCGGAAGTCGGTGAAGCGTCGCTCGAAGCCGCGCTGGAAGCGGGTGAAGGGACCCGGATGGGCGTCGGGTTCGTGGCCGTCCCGCTCGCGCCGATGCTGCTCGACCTGGCCGCGCAGCAGGGCCGCCGCCATCGTCGGCACCAGCGTCCGCGACAGGATGAAGGAGGCGATCATGGCGAAGATGATCGCCTCGGCCAGCGGCAGGAACAGGTAGCCCGCGATCCCGGAGAGCTGGAACAGCGGCAGCCAGACGATGCAGATGCACAGGGTCGCGACGAAGGTAGGGACCACGATCTGGTTGGCGGCCTCGATGATGCCGGGCTCCAGCTCCGCACCCTCCTCGAGATGGCTGTCGATGTTCTCGATCATCACGGTCGCGTCGTCGACCAGGATGCCGACGGCGAGTGCGAGGCCACCCAGCGTCATGACGTTGATGGTCTGGCCGAGCCAGGACAGCATCAGCACCGAGGACAGGATCGCCAGCGGGATCGAGGTCGCGACGATCAGCGTCGAACGCCAGTTGCCCAGGAACAGCAGCACGGTGAGGCCGGTGAGGCAGGCGGCGGTGACCATCTCCTGCACCACCTCGTCGACAGAATCGCGCACGAAGGCGGACGCGTCGTTGAGCGGCGTGATCGACACGCCGGCTGGCAACGTGCGCAGGATCCCGGGCAGTGCGCGCTTGACGCCCGCGACGACCGAGAGGGTCGAGGCGTCGCCGCTCTTGAGGATCTCGATCAGCACCGCCTGCTTGCCCTGCACCAGCACCGCGTTCTGCTGCGGCGGCGAGCCGCGATGCACATAGGCGACGTCGCGCAGGGTGATGGTGGCGCCGCCGACGGTCTTGATCGGCAGGTCGTTGAAGGTCTGCACCTGGATCGGGCTCGCGTTGGTCTCGACCATGTAGTCGATCGCGCCGATCTTCTGGTCGCCCGCCGGCAGCACGACGTTCTGGGTGGCCAGCGCGCGTCCGACATCGACCGCCGACAGGCCGTGCGCCAGCAGCTTCTCCTGGTCGAGGTCGATCTCCACGTTCAGCGAGGCGCCGCCGTAGGGGGTGGGGATCGCGGCTCCCGGCACCGCCACCAGCGCCGGACGGATCAGGTTCGACGCCATGTCGTAGACCTGTGCCGCGGTCATGCCGCTGGCCGAGACCTGCAGGTCCAGCACCGGCACCGAGGAGGCGTTGTATGAGAGCACCTGCGGCGGCGTGATGCCGGGGGGCATCTGCTTGAGCACGGTCTGCGAGATCGAGGTGATCTGCGCCTGTGCGGCGGCGACGTTGGTGCCGGGCAGGAAGAAGATCTTCACGATGCCGCGGCCGTACAGCGACTGGCTCTCGATATGCTCGATGTTCTCGACCGTGGCGGTCAGCGCGCGCTCGTAATAATAGATCACCCGGCCCGACATGTCCTGCGGGCTGAGACCGTTATAGGTCCAGACCACGGCCACGACCGGGATGCGTATGTTGGGGAAGATGTCGGTCGGCGTGCGCAGCACCGCCATGGTCCCGAACAGCACGATCAGGATGCCCATCACCACGAAGGTCAGCGGCCGACGCAGCGCCACCAGCACGATCGCGTTCATGGACCAGTCTGTATCACGGCCTGCATTGCGGCGTCGTCCTGTTGCGCAGCGCCGGAGGTAGCGGCGGGGCAGGGTCTCGCCAATGAAAATCGAGTTTAACCGGCCGGGGCGGCTGGGCGCGGAAACGACAGCTCGATCGCGCAGCCCGGTGGTTCTCGGTCCGGCCGCGCGTCGGTGATCGTCAGCGTCGCCTCGTGCAGGTGCGCGATCGCGCTGACCAGGCTCAGCCCGAGGCCGCTGCCCTCGACATGGCGGCTCTTGTCGGCGCGGTAGAAGCGGCCCAGCACCGCCTCGCGCTCGCCCGGCGGTATGCCGGGGCCGCTATCGGCGATGCGCAGCAGCGCCCGCGTGCCGCAGCCACGGACGCGCAGCTCGACCCGGCCGCCCGGCGGGGTGAATTTGATCGCGTTGTCGATCAGGTTGGCGGCGAGCTCGATCAGCAGGTCGCGGTCCCCCTGCAGCTCGGCGCCATCTCCGGGATCGATCGCGAGCACGGTCTGCCGCGCCTCGGCGATCGGCTCGTAGAGCTCGACGATGTCGGCGGCGATCTCGTGCAGCGCCACCCGCCCGAAGGCCGCGCGCCTGCGGCCGTTCTCGATCTCGGCGATACGCAGCAGGGCGGTGATGATCGCGAAGCACTGGTCGAGACCTGCGACGGCCTGGTCGATGCAGCCGCGCAGCGCCTCGGCGTCGGGCGCATCGCGGGCGCGCTCGAGCCGGGTGCGCACGCGCGCGAGCGGCGTGCGCAGGTCGTGCGCGATGTCGTCGCCGACGCCCTTGATCTCGTCGAGCAGGTGCTCGAGCCGGCCGAGCATGCGGTTGACGCTGCCGGCGAGACGGTCGAGGTCATCACCTTCCCCGGCTCCCTCCGCGTCGCGCGCCGGCAGCCGCTCGTGCAGGTCGCCGGCCATGATGCGATCGATCGCCTGGTGCATGATGCCGACCCGCAGCAGCGCGCGGTTGCTCAGCCAGACGCCGCCGAGCACGGCGAGCAGGATCGAGGGCATCGCGCACAGCATCAGCGCACTCCAGACGATCCGGCGCAGCTCCTCGAGCTCGCGCAGGCCGCGTGCCAGCACCAGGATGTCGCCGCCCGGCAGCCGCAGCGCCTCGGCGCGCACCAGCCGCGGACCCTGGTCGGTGGGATGCACCACGAGCTGGTGCACGCGACGGTCCAGCGTGAGCCCCTTCGGCCACGCCGCCAGGTTGCCGCTGCGCACGCGCCGTCCGGCATCGAACAGGCCGGCGGCGGGGAGCAGCAGATGCAGGTCGTCGGAGGCGCGCATGCGCAGCTGACGGTCCAGGTCGGGTTGCGGCTGCGCCGCCAGCAGCGCCGCCTCGCGCTGCAGCAGCAGGTCGGCGCGGGCGATCTCGTAGGCGCTGGCCTGCCAGAAGATCAGGGCCGACTGCAGCAGCAGCGCCACCGCCATGAAGGCGGCGGCACCCAGGGTCAGGCGGAAGGTCGCCGTGCGCAGCAGCGCCAGCCGCCGCATCGGCTCAGGCGGCTCCGGAGATGCGCAGCATGAAGCCGGCGCCGCGTATGCTGTGGATCAGCGGCGTCTCGTCGGGCGCGTCGACCTTGCGTCGCAGCTTGCCGATATGCACGTCGACCAGGTTGGTCTGCGGGATGAAGCGGTAGCGCCAGACATCCTCGAGCAGCATGTCGCGGGTCAGCAGCCGGTCGGGTCGGCGCAGCAGGTACTCGAGCAGGCGGAACTCGCGCGGCAGCAGCGCGATCTCGCGGCCGTCGCGCGATACGCTGCGGTCGATCAGGTCCATCACGATCGGCCCCACCCGCAGCACGCTTTCGCGCGCCTCGAGCGGGCGGCGCAGCAGCGCCTCCAGCCGCGCCGCCAGCTCCACCATCGCGAACGGCTTGGTCAGGTAGTCGTCGCCGCCCGCCTTCAGGCCGGTGACGCGGTCGTCGACGGCCGACAGCGCGCTCAGCACCAGCACCGGCACCCGGCTGCCGGCGGCGCGCAGCTGCGCGATCAGTCCGAGCCCGTCCAGGCCGGGCAGCAGCCGGTCGACCACCAGCACGTCGAAGCCGCCGGCGGCGGCGCGGCCGAGGCCGGCCGATCCGCACCCCTCCAGCGCGACCGAGAAGCCGCGCGCGGCGAGCTCCTCGGCCACGTCCCGGGCGAGCTCGGCGTCGTCCTCGATCAGCAGCACCCGGGGCTGGACCACGGGCGGCGCCGTCGGCGCGGGGGCATCCATCCGGCCTGGGATGCAGCCGATGGCGGCGCGAGGGAAGTAAATTCCGATTTAGCCCGTGGCGGTGCGCGCCTCGACAAGCCCGAGCGCCGACACGATAGTCAGGCGGCGCGCCGAGACGGCCATGCACCCGGACCCGCGGCCGGGCGCCTGATCGGTCAGGAAGGATATCGAGATGGACTATGAGGGGTTCTTCCAGTGGAAGCTTGACGGTCTGCGCCGGGAGGGCAACTACCGGGTGTTTGCCGAGCTGGAGCGTCAGGCGGGGTCGTTCCCGCGCGCCAGCCTGCATGGTGCCTCGCCGCTGGGCCGCAACGAGGCGGGGGCGGAGGCGCCGCGCGAGGTTACGGTGTGGTGCTCGAACGACTATCTGGGGATGGGCCAGCATCCGGCGGTGCTGGGGGCGATGCACGAGGCGCTGGACCGCTTCGGCGCCGGCGCCGGCGGCACCCGCAACATCGCCGGCACGTCGACGGTGCACGTGGCGCTGGAGGCGGAGCTGGCGGATCTGCACGGCAAGCAGGCGGCGCTGCTGTTCGGCTCTGGCTACATGTCGAACTGGACCACGCTGGGCACGCTGGCGGCGAGCCTGCCGCGCTGCGTGGTGCTGTCGGACGCCTCCAACCACGCCTCGATGATCGAGGGCATCCGGCACAGCCGCGCCGAGCGGCAGATCTTCGCCCACAACGACCCGGCTGACCTGGCGCGCCGGCTGGCGGCACTGCCGCGCGAGGTGCCCAAGCTGGTGGCGTTCGAGAGCGTCTACTCGATGGACGGCGACGTCGCCCCGATCGCCGAGCTGTGCGACGTGGCCGAGGCGCACGGGGCGATGACCTACCTCGACGAGGTGCACGCGGTCGGGCTGTACGGCCCCGAGGGGGCGGGCATCGCCGCGCGCGACGGCGTCGCCCACCGGCTGACGGTGATCGAGGGCACGCTGGCCAAGGCGTTCGGCGTGGTCGGCGGCTACATCGCCGCCTCCGCCCTGCTGTGCGACTTCGTGCGCTCGTTCGCCTCGGGCTACATCTTCACCACCGCCACCCCGCCGGCGGTGGCGGCGGGCGCGCTGGCCAGCATACGCACCCTGCGACAGGCCGACGCGCTGCGCGGCCGCCACGCCGAGCGGGTGGCCCGCGTGCGCCGGCTGCTCGACGCCGAGGGCGTGCCGCACCTCGCCAACCCGTCGCACATCGTGCCGGTGATCGTCGGCGACGCGCTGCAGTGCCGCCTGCTCAGCGACCGGCTGCTCGCCCGCCACGGCATCTACGTGCAGCCGATCAACTACCCCACCGTGCCGCGCGGCACCGAGCGCCTGCGCATCACCCCCTCGCCACTGCACAGCGACGACGACATCGACCACCTCGTCCACGCGCTCAGCCACGAATGGTTCGAAGCCAGCCTGCAGCGGAGCGCTTGAGGCGGAACCAAGGCGAGGGCTCTGCCCATGATCCGTTGGGGCCGGGGGCCCGAACCCGGTTTCCTAGAGCATGATCCGATCGCATAGGCTCACGGATCACGCTCTAGCCTGTTGTTTTGACGAGCATCTTCACCCGATCAGGTGATCCGCCTGATCGGGATCTGCTCTAGGTGCCGTGGCCGTGCACGCCCTTGAGCTCGTCGGCGATCTGGGCGTGGTTGATCAGCGCGACCAGGGCGGTGCCGCCGATGGTGTTGCCGAGCAGGGTCGGCAGGAAGAAGCGGCCCAGGTAGTCGCCGATCCCGGCCTGTCCCGACAGCACTGCGAACGCGGCTTCCACCGAGCCCGCGACGATGTGCGGGAACTGGCACATCGCCACCGTGTAGGTCAGCAGGATGATCAGCAGCGGTCGCGACGGGCCCGCCCCGGGCAGCAGCCAGACCATCAGGCCGATCAGCCAGCCCGCCGCGGCGGCGGTGCCGACGGTCGCCCAGAACGTCTGCGACATGGTGTGGGCGGCCAGCGCGATCATCGCCGCGTGAGCCTCGGGGGTGACCAGCCCCTGCCGTGAGACGACGCCGCTGAAGATAAAGGTGCCGATCAGGTTGCCGGCCAGCACGATCGCCCAGACCCGCATGGTGCCCAGCAGGGTGCGCAGGTCGCGCCGGGTGAGCGCCGGGATCAGCGCGGTCAGGGTGGTCTCGGTGAAGAGCTGCTGCTGGCCCAGTATGACGATCAGGAAGCCGAGGCTGTAGCCGAAGCCGTCGACCAGCCGGCTCCAGCCGGCCTGCGGTAGGCCGGCCTGCAGGTAGGCCTGAGCCACGAAGGAGAAGCCGATCGACAGGCCGGCCGCGACCGCCGACCAGGCGAGACCGTTGAACGACCGCTCCAGCTCCTGCTCGCCCTGCTCGCGCACGATCTCGTGGATCACCAGCGGACCCATGCTGGCGTTGTCGCGCGCCTGCTGCTGCTCGGTCTCGTCGAGATGCGGCGAGTTGCCGCCGGCCTGGTCCGACATCCGCGTGCGCCCTCAGATCAGCAGCTTGCCGCCGACCAGGAGCAGGACCGCGGCCAGCGCCGGCGTCAGCACGCGATCCGACACCCTCGCCGCGATCAGGCTGCCGGCGACGATGCCCGGGATCGAGCCCGAGATCAGCGACGTGAACAAGTGCCAGTTCACCGAGCCGATCCACCAGTGGCCGAACCCGGCCAGGAAGGTCAGCGGCACCGCATGGGCGATGTCGGAGCCGACGATGCGCGAGATCGGCAGCCGCGGATAGAGCAGGATCAGCACGGTCACCCCGATCGCCCCGGCGCCCACCGAGGAGACCGAGACCACCGCCCCGAGCACCAGGCCGGTCAGCACCGTCAGCGCCGTCGCCCGTCTGGGCGTCGGACGGTAGCCGTCGCGCGTGGCCCAGCGCCGGATCGAGCCGCGGAAGGCCAGGCTGACGGCGGTCAGCAGCAGGGCGATGCCGAGCACGACCGTGATCAGCCGGGAAACGGAATCGCTCGGCGCACCGAGCCGCACCAGGCCGTACAGGGTCAGCGCCGCCGCCGGCAGGCTGCCGCTCGCCAGCCAGCCGACCACGCGCCACTCGACGTTGCTCTTGGCGCCGTGCACCAGCGTGCCGACGCTCTTGGTGCAGGCGGCATAGAGCAGGTCGGTGCCGACCGCGGTCGCGGGATGCACCCCGAACAGCAGCACCAGCAGCGGCGTCATCAGCGAACCGCCGCCGACCCCGGTCAGCCCGACCAGCAGGCCCACCGCGAATCCGGAGACCGCGTAGAGCGGATCGATCATGGCCCCAGGATGCAGCATGGCCGCAGGGTGCATCGAGAACTCCGTCGGATGCGGCCGATCTACATCCACATCGTCCTTCGCGCAAATACCGGTAAGCTCTCGTGGATTGCGGCGCCAAGCGTCTCAGTCGAGGCGGATCGACCGGCCCTGGCGCAGGCTCTCGGTCGCGGCGTCGGCGAGACGCATCGCCTGCAGGCCGTCGTGGAAATCCGACATCGGCGCAGTCCCGGTGCGGACGCAGTCGATCAGGTGCGCGACCTCGCCGGCATAGGCGTCGGCATAGCGCTGGACGAAGAAGTTCAGCACCGGATCGGCCGCCCCGGCATGGTCGGCGTTGTACGCCTCGACGCTGGTCTCGTGGCGGTTGCCGGCGATCAGCATGCCCTTCTCGCCGAACACCTCCAGGCGCTGGTCGTAGCCGTATGCGCAGCGCCGGCTGTTGCTGATATGCACCAGCGCGCCGGAGGCGGCGCGCAGGTTGATCATGGCGGTGTCGACGTCGCCGGCCTCGCCGATCGCCGGGCTGATCAGGCAGGCGCCGAACGCCGACACCTCGACGATGTCGCCGACCAGGGTGCGCGCCATGTCCAGGTCGTGGATGGTCATGTCGCGCATCAGGCCGCCGGAGCTCCTGACATAGGCCGGCGGCGGCGGCGCGGGGTCGCGGCTGGTGATCACCACCTGCTCCACGCGGCCGAGCTCGCCCGCCTGCACGCGCCGGCGCAGGGCGGCAAAGGAGGGATCGAAGCGGCGGTTGAAGCCGATCATGATCATCGGCTCGAGTGGCGCGATCTCGGCCCAGCAGCGTTCCGCCCGCGCCATGTCGAGGTCGATCGGCTTCTCGCACAGCACCGCCTTGCCGGCACGGATCGCGGCGACGATCAGCTCGACGTGGGTGTCGGTGGAGCTCGCGATCAGCACCGCCTCGACCGCCGGGTCGGCCAGCGCGTGATCGACGGAGTCCGCCTGGCGCACCCCCAGCGCCGCCGCCACCTGGGCCGCGTACTCGGTCTGCACGTCGTAGACGCAGATCAGCTCGGCGTCCGGACGGTGGGCGAGGTTGTTGGCGTGCATGCGGCCGATACGTCCACAGCCGAGCACGGCGAAACCGACCATTGCATGTTCCCGAACTGCCGAGGCGGAGCGGCCTTCGGCCACCCGAACGGGGTTGCTATTCCATTCGATGAAAAGCTTGTCAACGATGGCGCGGCGGCGCGCCGCCGCCGCTCACACGAACCAGGCGAACTCGCGGCGCCGCTCCAGCGGCAGGCAGAGCGCCAGCTCCGGCGAGTGCCCGAACATGAACTCGAAGCTGTAGCCGAGCGTGTCCATCACCGCCTGGACGTCGCGACGGCGCTCGGGCTCCTCCCACACCTCGATCAGGATGACCGGGCGGCTCGCCTCGATGGTGGCGCGGGCGCCGCGCAGCACCGGCACCTCGAAGCCCTCGACGTCGATCTTGAGCAGGTCGACATCCCGCAGGCCGCGCCCGTCCAGGGTCTCGACCGGCACGAGGTAGCGATCCAGCACGGTGTGGCGTTCGGCGACCTCGGGCGCCAGCGAGTTCAGGCCGCCCTCGTAGCTGAGCACGCTGAGCGTCGCCTCGCCGGGCGCCTCGCCGAGCGCCACCTGCTCGCACAGCACGTGCCCGTAATCGTTCAGCGCCCGGTTGCGCCGCAGCCAGCCATGCTGGAAGCGCGACGGCTCGAACGAGAGCACGCGCTCGAAGCCGGGTGCCAGGCCCATGCTGTAGAACCCGATATGCGCGCCGACATCGACGAAGGTGCGTCCGCGTCCGGCCAGCGCCCTGAGGAAATGGACCATCGGCAGCTCCGGGATGCCGGGGATCGGATCCGGCACGTAGAGCAGGCCCTTGAGCGGCAGGCGCGCGCCGTCGCCGCCGCGATAGTCGTGCACGGCGCCGGTCGGACCGGACGCGACCGGCGCCAGGCGATCGCGCAGCGTCGCGTGGTCGATGCCGAACACGACGATCTCGCCGTCATCGCGGCCGCACAGCAGGCGGTACGTCTCGTCGCGGCGCTCGGCGCCGGCGGGGAAGATCACGCTGATCGCGTACGGCCAGCCGAAGCGGTGCACGCCGCTGTTGTAGGGCGCCAGCAGCAGCGGATCGACGGTGCAGGCGACCGGGGCGTAGGGCGGGCGGTCCCGGAATGTGCAGGCGCCGACGCTGTAGACCATGCGGCTGCCGAGCTGCTGCGAGGCGTGGAAGAAGGTGACCAGATGGTCGTCGTCGTAGCGCACCGGGGGGGTGCCGCCATGGATCGTGCCGTGCTCCCAGCGCACCGCCGGCCCCTGGTGCAGCGCCTCGAAGCGCGGCTGCCGCTCGGCCGCGACGTCGAGCAGGATCACGCTCCAGGGATCGTGGGCGTAGATCAGGCCGATCCGCGGCGCGTCGCCGGCGTCGGGCAGCACGAACGGCACCCAGTTCTTCTCCCAGTTGCTGCGCGCGCCGCTGATCGGCGGCCCCTCGATCGGATGCTTGGGGAACAGCGAGTTGCGCTCGCACCGCCACCGGCCGTGGCGCAGGGTGAACTCGGCCAGCGCCATCGACGCGCCCTCGACGGCCTGACCGTGGCACTCGATGATGGCGTAGAACACCAGGATGCGGCCGCCGGCGCAGATCACCCGCGGATCGAGGCCGCGGCTCAGCAGCGGCGCCGGCGCCCCGGTCGGGCGCAATCCGGCATCGACCGGCACCGTCCAGATCGAGCCTTCGCCGGGCTGCGGCGGCGTCGCGTAGCGGCAGAACACCACCCAGCCCTGGCCGTCGGAGTCGCGCACGAAGCCGGGATTGACCTCGATGAAGCGGCCCGGATCGAAGGGCGGCCAGACCATGGGCTGGAGACGGCGGTTGATCGGGTCGTGGTGCATGCGACGCCCTCCCTGCGGATCGACGCCGCCCGATGCCGAGCACCGTCGCGGCCCGGCCACCGGCGCCCCGGGCTGCCAGATCTACCCGGGCTGCCAGATCTACCCGGGCTGCCAGATCTACCCGGGCTGCCAGATCTACCCGGGCTGCCAGATCTAGAGGAGCGGGCGGCGAGGTTGCAATGGGGGCGCAACGATACCGCAGGCCACGTTGACATTTTTGTGCAACGCACAAACACCTTGCGTAAGCCGCTCGATCATGCCATGTTGCACCGCAGCAAGACACGACACGGAGTCCATACCATGACCACTTCCAGCAGCCACGCCCTCGCCTCGTTCGGCACCCCGGTCGGCAGCAGCGGCTTGCTGCGCCTCGGCGCGCTGATCGCGAAGCACCGCCGCCAGTTCACCGATCGTGCCCGCGTGCGCCGCGAGCTGCAGAGCTACAGCGACCGCGAGCTGCAGGATCTCGGCCTCAGCCGCTTCGATATCGAGGCCGTGGCGCAGGGCCGCCATAGTCGCTGAACCCGGGCGGCGACCGCCGCCGCCGGCCTTGGGGTGTCAGTCCGCGCCGCTCTTGTCGTCGAAGCCGCGGCGCGCCTGCTCGACACGGTCGAGGTTTTCCACCGCCCACACCCATACGCCGCAGAAGGCCGCCCCGAGCGTTAGGCCGAGGCTGGTGAGCTCATACTCGACCTTGGGCGGCACGACCGGGTGCACGGTCCGCACCAGCAGGCCGTCACGTTCCATACGGCGTAGTGTCTGGGTGAGCATCTTCTGGCTGATGCCGGGCACCAGTTCGCTCAAGCGTGTGAAGCGCAGCGTGCCGTGCCGGTCCAGGATCTCCAGCACGAGCATCGTCCACTTGTCGGCCACGCGCCCGATCAGCTCGTGCACCAGCGCCTCGATCCTGGGGTCGATATCGTCGGGCGGCGTCGTGGCGGCGAGCCGCTTGGCCACCAAGATCTGCTCCCTCGTGAAGTGCGGCAATCCGCGCATCGCGCTCTCCCCGACGGCATTATAGCGCTCTAAGGCACCCTCCTCCAAAGAGAGTGCAGCCTCCCGCAACCAGAATCGGGGTCTGGGGCCTCCGGCCCCAGCGGGTCAAGGGCAGAGCCCTGGCCTTGCCAGCTCCCGAGCCGGGCCGAAACCGCCACGTTTTCGCCACTTCCTCCGAAGCCGCCGCCGCGCGACAACTATTGCGCGCAGCACGCGGGCCGCCGTGTGCCGGAGGGGAGATGACGGCGATGACGATACGGATCGGCACCAACCCGATCGGCTGGTCGAACGACGACCTGCCGGAGCTCGGCGGCGAGACCCCGCTGGAGGTCTGCCTCGCCGAGGCCAGGCAGGCGGGATACGAGGGCATCGAGCTCGGCCACAAGTTTCCGCGCCAGCCGGACGCCCTGCTGGCGGCGCTGGCGCCGTTCGAACTCGCCTGCATCTCCGGCTGGTATTCCTCGCGGCTGCTGCAGCACGATGCCGAGGTCGAGCTGCGGCATCTGCGGCCGCATCTCGATCTGCTGCGCGCGGTCGGCAGCGAGGTGATGGTGTTCGCCGAGACCAGCGGGGCGATCCACGCCGACCGCGGTACGGCGCTGTCGCGGCGGCCGATGCTGGCGGCGGAGGACTGGGCCGGCTTCGGCGAGCGACTGACCGAGGTCGGCGACGCGCTGCTCGGCGAAGGGGTGCGGCTGGTCTACCACCATCACATGGGCACGGTGGTGCAGAGCGAGGCCGACATCGATGCCCTGATGGGCTGCACCGGGTCGTCGGTGCAGCTGCTGCTCGATACCGGTCATGCGGTGTGGGCCGGCGCCGACCCTGCGGCGCTGGCGGCGCGGCATCGCCTGCGGATCGGCCACGTGCATGCCAAGGACGTGCGCGGCGCGGTGCGGGCTCGTGCCGATGCGCAGGATTGGAGCTTCCTCGATGCCGTGATCGCCGGGGTCTACACCGTCCCAGGCGACGGCAGCATCGACTTCGTCCGCGTCTTTCGCGCGCTCTCCGGCTATGCCGGCTGGGTGGTGGTCGAGGCGGAGCAGGATCCGGCGCGCGCCGACCCGAAGCACTACGCGACGATCGGCTGTCGCGAGCTGAGACGCTGCCTTGCCGTCGCCGGGCTGAGGCCGGAGGCGCGCGTGTGATGCAGCGCCGGCTGGCGCAGCGCCCCCTGGCGCGGGCGCGGGGCACGCGCTCCGGGGGGCGGGTCAGAAGGTAAAGTTGATCCGGCCGTAATAGAATCCGCCGGAGATCGGCACCTGGCCGGCGAGCTGGTCGTAGTACTCGACGCCGAGATAGGAGGCGTCGGGCGGCGTCTTGCGCGGCAGGATGTTGAACAGGTTGTTGCCGCCGACCGCGACGTGCCAGTGCGGCGACAGCGCGTAGCCGATCTCGAGGTCGGTCAGCCAGCGCGGCGCGTTCTTGAACTCGATGAAGGTCGAGTTGGAGAACTGCAGCGCCGCGGGCGCCTGGTCCTCGTACTGCAGGTCGTCGGTGGTCTGGCCGTAGCGGGTCTGCCGCACGTTGACGTCCAGCTTGCCCCGTCTCCAGAACGCATCGAGGATGACCTTGCTGCGCGGGAACGCCGTGGTGATGTAGCCCACGCCTTCGGCGGTCAGCAGGGGTATGCCGTTGGCGCTGTTGCCGAGGTGGGTGAGCCGGGTGCGGTTCAGGTCGACCCCGGCGGTCCAGTTCACGGTGCCGTACTCGTGGAAGTTGGTGAAATAGCTGACATTGATGTCGGCACCCTGGGTGCGGGTGTTGGCGCCGTTGGAGAAGTAGAAGGCGGAGATGTCGTTCGACTGGATGCCGGAGGGAAGCTGTGCCCCGGTCAGCAGGATCGCGTTCTGCGCGGGCAGGCCGTTGATGTCGCCGCCGCCGATGATGCGGTCGCGTATGTTGATCTGGTAGATGTCGGCGGTGACGTTGAGGTTGCTGATCGGCTGCAGCACGAGGCCGGCGCTGGCGTTGGTCGAGCGTTCGGGCTTCAGCGGCACCGCGCCGAGCGATGCGGCGGCGGCGGAATCGACGGCGAGGTCGCCGCTGGCGCCGGTCGGCGAGACGTTGAGCGCGCTGAAATGCTCCTCCGCCAGGGTCGGCGCTCGGAAGCCGGTGCTGATGGTGCCGCGTATCGCGATCTGGCGGGTGAAGTCGTAGCGGCTGGAGAGCTTGCCGTTCTCGGTGTTGTCGACGTCGGTGAAGTGCTCGAAGCGTCCGGCGAGGTCGACGTCCAGCTTGGGGATCGGATGCAGGTCGATATCGACATAGGCCGCGTAGACGTCGCGGCTGAAGTTGCCGGCGTTGGCCGGCAGCAGGCCGGCGAAGCCCTGGGTGCCGCCCAGCAGGTAGGAGGCGGGGTTGCCGGCGCCGATCTTGTACATCTCGAGCCGGTGCTCGGCGCCGAAGGCCAGCGTGAACGGCACGCCCAGGACGGTGATGGGTTTGGAGAGGTCGAGGTTGTTGGTCCATTGCGCGTTGCGCAGGCTCTCCGCCAACGCCTGCGTCTCGGTGAAGCCGGTGGCGGCGAACAGGTTCGGGTTGCCGGTGTTCTTGTTGCCGATGGCGACCTCGTCGGCGCCGTAGGTGGTGCTGATGTCCCAGTTGAAGCCGAGGAAGTCGTCGCCCTTCAGGCCCAGGGTCGCCGCGTACTGGTTCTCCTCGTCGGTCTCGGTCGGCGAGAAGCCGTCGGGATAGACCGAGGGCAGCACGCTCGGCAGGCGGTAGTTCTCGTAGCCCTCGGCGTGGCGGTGACCGTAGGTGATCAGACCGTAGCCCTGCACGCCCTCGACCAGGGTCTTGCCGAAATCGATGCTCAGCGTCTCGCGCGTCTCCTCCGGCAGGCCGTTGATGAAGTTGTCGTCCTTGCCGGTGCGGTCGTCGATGGCGGCGGCGGTGAAATGATCGGTGTGGTACATCTGGCCGCCGAAATGGACGTAGCCGTCGCCGCCGAACGAGGCGCCCTGGTCGGCGTTGAGCTGGTAGGTCCAGCCGTCGCCGTTATAGGCGTTGGCGCCGGTCAGGGCGTTGGCGCTGGTGCCGTGGTCGGTCTTCTTCATGATGATGTTGACCACGCCGGCGACCGCGTCGGAGCCGTACTGGGCGGCGGCGCCGTCGCGCAGGATCTCGATATGGTCGATCGCGGCGGCCGGGATCATGTTGAGGTCGACCGGCGTGGCACCCTGCTGCGGACCGGCGTCGGCGGTGATGTTGGCGGTTCCGTTGCGACGCTTGCCGTCGATCAGCACCAGCGTGTCGTCCGGGTTCAGGCCGCGCAGCACGATCGCCGCCGTCAGGTCGGCGGTGTCCGCACCCATCGCGTTCACGGTGATCGACGGATCGGTGCGCACCAGCGCGTCGGTCAGGTTGGGCTGGCCGGAGCGGCGCAGCGTGGCCGAGGTGATGACGTCGATCGGGCTGGTGCTGTCGCGCGCCTTGCGGCCGAGGCTGCGGGTGCCGGTGACGATGACAGATTCGCCGGTGTTGGCGGCCGCCGCGGTCGCGGCGCCGGCGGTCCGGCTCGGCGGGGTCGCAGTGGCGGCCGACGCGGCGGCGCCGGTGGTGGAGCCGGGCGGCGACGGCGCCGACGAGACCTGGGCGACGGCCGATCCCGCGATCGCGACGGCGAACGGGCACGCCGTCATCAGCAGAACGGCTCTCAGCTTGCCCGTGTTCTTCATCCTCATTCCTCGATCTCCAGAGCTCGGTCCTGGCGGGCCGACCGATCCGTTGCCTCGGCGCGATAAAGTCGATCCGGAAGGACGCCGCAGATCAAGGGAATTATGCCCAAAGACCGCACAATATTGAGACGTGCGCCAGATCTACATCACTGATCTCCATCAGAAAGCAGTCATTTGCTTACTGCTTAGACAGTTGTCATCTAAAATAGAGGCAGAAGATCTCGTCGCCGGGTAGTTCCCGACCCCGGGGCGGCCTTGATCCGACCGCCGGTCGGGGTGTGACCAGAATGCCGCGCGGCACCCCCGCCCGGCAGGGTGCCGGGCCGATTGCTATGCAACGGCCGGTAAATTTGTTACCCCCGCTGCTCTATCTGCGTGGGGAAACGTGACGATGTCCAAGCACGCAAGACGGCCGGGCCAGGGGGCCGCAGGATACGCGCGACGTGCGACGGCGGGGCGGGCGGGCGTGCTGGCGCTGTCCGGTTGGCTCGCCGCCGGTCCGGCGCAGGCGGTGACGCCGCTCAACACCTATTTCGGTCCCGGATTGCCGCTCGACAACTACTTCCCCCAGGGCGTGCCCGGGGTCTCGAACGAGCCGGGCGTCACGGTGCTGTCGCGCCTGCGTCCGGATTACGACTCGCAGGGCGTACGCGAGGGCGCGTTCATGATACGGCCCAGCATCAACGAGCAGGCCGGCTACGACAGCAACGTGATCGGCGGCGCCATCGACGGCCGTGGCAGCAGCGAGCTGCAGAGCGGCGCCTCGGTGTCGCTGAACTCGGACTACTCGCGGGATAATTTCGGCATCAGCGCCGGCATCAACGACACCCGCTACTGGGACGTCCCCCGCCTCAGCCACACCGACTACAACGCGTCCGCCGGCGGCGCGCTGGATATCGGCCGCGACCAGCTCACCGGCTCGATCAGCTACCAGAGCGCCAACGAGGAGCCCTACGATATCGGCGTCAACGGCACCCAGCTGATCCAGCTCGACAAGCCGCTGAACTTCAGCGACACCGATTTCAGGGTCAGCTACAACACCACGCTCGGCCGGTTCAGCCTGACGCCGAACGTCGATTACCAGCTGCTGCGTTTCGCGCATGGCGACTTCAGCGGCGTGCCGATCGAGAATATGGACGTCTTCAATCAGAGCCTGCGCGACAGCAACACCCTGCAGGGCGGCGTCATCGCACGCTACGAGTTCCAGCCCGACCGCAGCGCGGTCGTCGTCATCAACGGCAACTACGACCATTACATCCGTCCCACCGAACTGAATATCGGCGTGGTCGATTCCACCGGCGCCACCGTGCTGGCGGGAATGGATTACCAGCTCACCGGCGCTACCCGGCTGCGCGCGCTCGTCGGGTATCAGGAGCGCTTCTTCAACGGCAACCAGTACGGCAACAAGGGCGAGCCGATCGGCGAGGCCGACGTGATCTGGAACCCGACCGGTCTGACCACGGTCACCGCCCGCTACGCCCGCACCCTGGAGGATGCGACCACCGCCTCCGTCACCGGCTACACCTACGACCGGCTGAACCTGGTCGTCGACCACGAGCTGTTTCGCGACCTGCTGCTGCAGGGCAACGGGCAGTTCGAGAACGCCGCCTACCAGGGCTCCAACCTGACCCAGAAGCAATACGGCGGCGGGGTCGGCGCGACCTACCTGATCAACCGCAACCTGCAGGCGGCGTTGAGCTACCAGTTCATCGAGCACGAATATTTCGACGGGTCGTTCTCCGAGAGCATCGTGCTGCTGCGCGTCAAGTTCGGTCTCTGATCAGGCAGGATCGACCCTCGCCCGCTCCGCGACCTGGCTCGCGGTGGCACGCTCCAGCAGGTAGAGCGGGCGCAGCTTGGTCTCGTTGAAGACGCGGCCGAGATACTCTCCGATCACTCCCAGCGTCATCAGCTGCACGCCGCCGAGGAACAGCACCACCGCCATCAGGCTCGGGTAGCCGGGCACCTGGTTGCCGAACAGCATGGTGCGGATGATCAGCTGGCCGCCGAACAGCAGCGCGAACAGCGCCACCGCCAGTCCGAGATAGGTCGCGATCTTGAGCGGCATCAGGGTGAAGCCGGTGATGCCTTCGACGGCGAGGTTCCACAGCCGCCAGTAGTTCCAGCTGCTGCTGCCGGCATGGCGCGGCGCACGGTCGTAGAGCACCGCCTGGCTCGGGAAGCCGATCCAGGCGAACAGGCCCTTCATGAAGCGGTGATGCTCGCGCAGCCGCAGCAGGGCGTCGAGCGCGCGCCGGCTCATCAGGCGGAAATCGCCGGTGTTGCGCGGCAGCCGGACGCCGCCCAGGCGCTGCATCAGGCGGTAGAACAGGTCGGCGGTGATCTTCTTCAGCCAGGTCTCGCCCTCGCGGGCGCGGCGCTGCGCGTAGACCATGTCGATCCCGCTGTCCCAGACCGCCACCAGTTCGGGAATGATCTCCGGCGGGTCCTGCAGGTCGGCGTCGATCACGATGATCGCCTGGCCCTGGGCGTGGTCGAGGCCGGCGGTCAGCGCGATCTCCTTGCCGAAATTGCGCGACAGGTTGATCAGGCCGATATGCGGATCGGCGGTGCGCATCGCCTCCACGCAGGCGAGCGTCGCATCGATGCTGCCGTCATTGACGTAGACCACCTCCCAGCTGCGGCCGATGCCGTCCATCACCGCGCCGAGCCGGCGATGGAACTCCGCGAGCCCGAGCGCCTCGTTGTAGCAGGGCACGACGACGGAGAAGACGGGACGGCCCTGGTTCATGGCGCAACCTTCCGCGGACGGACCGGAACGCCGCCCAGGATCTGCAGGCGGCGCTGCCCGGCGTGGCATCGTAACAGCTTTGTCCTCCTGACGGTCGGGTCCGGCATCGCAGCGGGTCAAGGTGCCTCGCTTGTCGCAGGCGTGGGCGCGGCCGGCGCAGCGCAGGCCGGGCTGCGGTCGAAGGCGACGACGTCGAAGCCGCTCGCGGCGCGGGTCCAGCAGCGGTCCTGATCGAAGGCGCGCTGCATCACCGGGAGCACGGCCCTGCTGTCGGCGTCCAGGGCGAGCAGCACCAGCACCACCCGGGGTGCCCGCGCCGCGTCCTGCCGGATCGCGGCGGCGGACTCGCCTGGATCGACCCGCGCGATGCGCAGCGTGTCGGGAGATTCCGTGACGAAGGCGGCGAGCACGCCCACCCCGTCGTTGCCGAAGGGCACCAGCACCAGTGCGTCCTGCGTCGCCGCGAGGCGCCGCGCGGCCCGTGCCGCCTGGGCCTGCGGCTGCATCGTCTCCGGCCTGCTCATCAGGCCGGCGAGCGACAGCGCCTGCACGCACAGCAGCACGAGCAGCCCGGCCAGGCCCGCGCGCGCCGGCAGACTGGCGAAGGCGCCGGCGAGCAGGAGGGCGAAGAACGGGGTGGCGAACGCGATGTAGCGCAGCTCGATCGGCGTGTTGTCGAACACGAAGCCGAGGCCCAGCAGTCCGAGCGGCGTCGCCAGCGTCGCCAGCAGCAGCAGGAGGCGGGTCTCAGTGACGCCGATGTCGCGCCAGCGCAGGCCGATCAGGCCGATCAGGCCGATCAGGCCGAGCACCAGCAGCGTGCCCAGGATCAGACCGGGAACATGGCCGAGATACAGCGGCAGGCCGCCGAACACGTTGGCACTCGCGTATTTGGCGAGCCGCACCAGGCTGGGGAGCAGCGAGAAGGGCGGGAACTGGCCGACGCGGCTGGCGCGCTGCGCCAGGAAGAAGAACAGGTCCAGCGGCAGGATGCAGGCGAATCCGATCCCGGCCGCGAGCCAGCGCGTCACCTGGCGCAGGTGGATCAGCAGCAGCCAGAGCAGGGCCGCGGCGCCGCCGAACGCGGCGAGGTAGTTCGAGAAGCTGGCGAGCCCGAGCAGCAGGCCGGCGGCGAGCGCCACCGCGCAGGCGCGGCCGGCGTGCCGGGCGCGCGCGGCGAGCACGATCAGCACGGTGCCCCAGACCATGCAGAGCTGTGCGAGGGCGAAGCCGCGGGCGATCGAGCCGGTATAGGTGAAGCCGTAGCAGCCCAGCGTCAGCATCACCGACGCCACCGGCGGCATCCCGGTCAGGCCGGCCAGCCGCGCGACGCCGGCCAGCGCCACCAGGCTGCACAGCACCGAGAGCAGCCGGGTGCGGAACAGTCCGGTGCCGAAGACGGCGCGCCAGCTCGCGACCGACCAGAAATAGAGCGGCGGGTGCACGTCGGTGCGGCGCAGATCGGCGGCGATGCCGCGCATCGTGCTGTGGCCGGAGAAGAACGGGCGCACCTCGTGCGGCGTGAACATGCCGGTGGGCCACACCGGGCGCGGCATGCCCGCGGCGATGAACACGCTGTAATTCTCGTCATACTCGGTGCCACGCGACCAGGCCGATCCGACCAGCACCAGCAGCGCCAGGATCAGCGCGCCGATGACGCCGCCGGCATGTCGTCCATGCGTCGACAGCATCTCGTCGCAAATCCCCTGCCGCATATCCTCGCCACTGTAGCATGGGTGCCGGGCGTGTTAAATGGCGGCCGGAGGAGGACGAAACGGGATGGAAACGAAGGGCGGCGCCTCATGAGCCTCGATACGAAGGCGGCGCGATGCCGGCTGCTCGGCCTCGACTTCGCCGATCTCGACGTGGCCGCGGCGGCCAGCCTGATCGACTCCCGTTCCGGAAACGAAGCGTTCGCGTACGTGGTGACGCCGAACGCGGATCACCTGGTGCGGCTGTCGCGTGATTCCTCGCTGCTGCCGCTGTATCGCCAGGCGCTGCTCTGCCTGCTGGACAGCCGGGTGGTGGCGCGCTCGGCGCGCATCATCGGCCTGCAGGCACCTTCGGTCACGACCGGCAGCGACCTCACCGCGCGGCTGCTGGCAGACCATCTGCGCCCCGGCGAGCGGGTGACCATCATCGGCCTGCGGGCGTCCCACCTCGCGGCCCTGGTCGCGCGGACCGGCATGGCGCCGCCCGCTCACTATGATCCGCCGATGGGCTTCGACCGCGATCCCGCGGCGCTGCGTCTGGCGGTGCAGTTCGTGCTCGATCATCCGGCGCGGCTGGTGTTCCTGGCGGTCGGTTCGCCGCGGCAGGAACGGCTGGCGGCGGCGATCGCGGCCTGCGAAGGCGCGCGCGGCACCGGTCTGTGCATCGGCGCCAGCCTGGAGTTCGTCGCGGGTGCGATGCCGCGCGCGCCGGGCTTCATGCAGCGGCTGGGGATCGAGTGGCTGCACCGCATGCTGTCCGATCCGCGCCGGCTGGCGCGCCGCTACCTGGTGGACAACCCGCCGATCTTCGCGCTGCTGTTGCGGCAGCGCTTCAATCCGTGATGCGGTCCAGTGTCGGCACGTGACGCAGCAGGTAGCGCTTGATCAGGATCGGCCCGAACACGCCGGCCGCCATCATGACGCTGGCGATCAGGACGAAATCGTGCGAGTTCCACGAGAGGAACTTGAGCATGACGCCCTTGGTCAGTCCCAGGCAGATGGTGTTCAGCAGGTAGATCGCGAACGACATGGTGCCGACGAACATCAGCCAGTCGCGGCGCGCGACCAGTGGGCTGCGCGCCAGTCCGTGCAGCGCCACCATCGACAGCAGGCCGGAGGCCAGCATGTAGGTCTTGTAGGGGAAGTGGTCGGCGGCATCGGTCTTCCAGTTGAAGTGGACGACGCCGCCGCCGCCGCTGGCGGCGAAGCTCACCACCGCCAGCAGGGCCAGCAGGGCGGGCAGGTACCACCGGTCGAGGATCGCCCACCACCTGGCGCCGGCGCGCGCCGCCACGCCGCCCGCGACGAAGAAGACGAAGAAGCGGCAGACGCGGTCCATGTAGAGGATCGCGGGCGCCTGGATCAGGTAGAGCACGATGGCGATCAGCATCAGCTGCAGCTCGGCTGGCACCTGACGCGGATGCGGCAGGCGGAGCAGCAACGGTGTGGCGATCACGTAGATGAACAGCACGCCGATATACCACACCGACATCGCCGGGCTGCGCGCGGTGTGCAGCAGCAGGCTGTCGAGACCGGCGCCGAGGCTGGCCGGCACGTTGTCGACGTGCATGACGTGCGAGGCCACCAGCTTGGCGGCCAGGATGGCGCAGCCGAAGCCGAAGAACGGGATCAGCAGGCGCTTGGCGCGACGCAGGACCAGCCGCGGCCAGCCGCCCGGGGTCAGCCGCGCGGCGCCCGACCAGAAGGCGACGTAGCCGCTGAGGTACATGAACAGCGGCATGTGGAACAGGTAGATGGCAATACGCAACGGCTCGTACCAGGTGACCCCGGCGGGATCCTCCTGCGGCACCAGGTGGCCGAACACGACCAGCAGGATGGCGATGCCCTTGGCGCGATCCAGATCGGTCAGGCGGGTCCGGACACGGGCGGGGGCTGAGATCGTCTGGATCCGTGGCGCTTCGGCCACAGCCACGGGACCAGGAATGGACGAAGCTCTTTGCATGGCTGTTCCGAACGGGAAGAGTTGGCCTGTGGGGAGCTGAGCCACGCCGGCCTGATCGGAGCGGGTGCTCGCGACGGGCAAAGCGCATCTTGTTAATCATAAAGACGGTGCACCGGCACTGGCAATGGTTTAACATGCGGTTGCAACAGGTTTTCGTGACACGACGTCAGCGTGAGGCTTGCGCCTGGAGTGGTAGGCTAACAATCTGTTAGTTTTCCTGGCAGCGGAGCCGGAAAGGCTGCTGTGGTTCGCGCGCACTGGAAAGGGGCCGAGGAATGTTGAACGTGGCGCCGGGCAATACGCCCGGATCGGGCTCCGAGCGGTCATACCGTGGTGCGACCGCCGAGCCGACGCCGCGCGACGCGGCGGCGCAGATGCTCTCCAACGCCGCCTGGAGCCTGTGGCGGCACAAATGGGTGCTGCTGCTCTGCCTGCTCCTGGTGCCATCGATCACCTGGGCCGGCCTCAAGCAGATCACGCCGCTGTACACCGCCGACGCCACCGTGATCTACGAGCCCGCCCAGTATAATCAGCAGGAGCTGCAGAGCATCCTGAGCCGCGACAGCACCACCGACGAGGTCATCAGCACCCAGGTGCAGGTGATGCAGAACCTGCACTCGGCGGAGCGCATCGTCGACCGCTTCGACCTGGAGCAGAACCCGGAATTCAACTACACGCTGCGTCCCAAGACCGACTTCGCGGCGATCACGGACGGCATCGTCGGCGGCCTCCGCGGCGGCCTCGCCTTCCTGATCCGGCCGGTGTTCCCGGCGGCGGCAGACTCGCTGGAGGTCAATGCCGGCCATCCTCCCACCCCGGAGGATATAAGGCACTCCGTCGTGATGGCGGTGCAGGCCGCGATCACCGCGCAATCGGTGCGCCTGTCGCACGTCATCGACGTGTCGTTCACCTCGCGCAGCCCCACCCTCGCGTCGGACGTGGCGAACGAGCTCGCCAGCATGTACATCGCCGACCAGTTGCAGCTGAAATTCGACGCCGTGCGCAACGCCAACAAGTGGCTCGAAGGGCAGGCGCACGAGCTGCAGGGCCAGGTCCAGGCCAACGACAACAAGATCGCCCAGTATCGCAGCCAGCAGGGCCTGACGCAGGGCGTCGCCGCCAACCTGGTGACCGAGGAGGTCAGCCGCCTCAGCGACAACCTGGTGGAGGCACGCAACGAACTGGCCCAGGCCGAGGGTCAGGTGAGTGCGGCGCACGGCAGGTTCGGAAGCTCGGCCCAGGCCGCCGTTTCGCCAAGCGTGGTGGCGCTGCGCGCTCAGCGCGACGCGCTGTCGGCGCAGCTGCAATCGCTGCTCGCCCATCTGGGGCCGAACCATCCGACCGTGATCTCGATGCGCCAGCAGCTCAGCGTGCTGTCCAGCGAGGTCAACGCCGAGACCGGCCAGGTGATGGCCGCCTCGGACGCGGCCGTCCGCTCCGCGCGCGCCAAGGTGGCGGGGCTGTCGGAGCAGCTGCGCGATGCGCGCGAGCGCGTCGCCACCGCCGGGCAGGCGGAGATACCGCTCGAGGCGATGCAGCGTGAGGCGGACGCCTCGCGCAACCTGCTGCAGACCGTGCTCGGCTCGATGCAGCGTCTGCAGCAGCAGGCGGCGATCGAGACATCCGATGCCCGCGTGGTCTCCGACTCGCTGCCGCCGCCGGAGGCCTCCTATCCCAAGACCAAGCTGCTGGTGGCGGCATCGGTGCTGCTGGGGCTCTGCATCGGCTTCCTGCTGGTCTATCTGCTCGAACTGACGCAGAGCAAGTTCCGCAGCGGCCACGACATACGCACCGTGCTCGGCCTGAACTGCCTCGCCCAGATCCCGCAGATCGACCACGACAAGGAGGGCGTGTCGGGGATGGAGGAGTACCTGGTGCAGAAGCCGTTCTCGCTCGGCGCCGAGCAGGTGCGCTCGCTGCGCGCCGCACTCTGGCTCGGCGCCAGCCGGCCGAAGGTGGTCGCGATCGCGGCGGCGCGGCCGGGCGAGGGCAAGACCACGACCTCGATCTGCCTGGGCCGCTCCGCCAGCCTGGCCGGCGAGCGCATCGTGGTGGTCGAGTGCGACACCCGCAAGCCGAGCTTCGCCAAGCTGATGGGCATCAAGGAGAAGACCGGCCTGCTCGAATTCCTCAGCGGCACCGCACCGCTGGAGGACGTGATCCACACCGACAAGCTGACCAGCTTCGACTACATCCCGGCCGGCGTCGGCGGGCGAAGCAACTCGCACTCCCTGTTCATGTCCGAGAACATGGTCATGCTGCTGGAGCGGCTGCGACGGGACTACGACCTGGTGGTGCTCGACCTGCCGCCGGTGATCGCCATGACCGATGCGCGCATCGTCGCCAGCCTCGCGGAGTCCACACTGCTCTGCGTGCGCTGGCAGACCACGCCGCGCGCGGTGGCCAAGCACTGCTACGAGATGCTGCAGGATGCCGGGGCAAACGTGGTGGGCGCCGCCCTGACCCGGGTGAACATGCGTGCCCACGCGCGTTCGGGCCACACCGACGCGGAGGCGTACCACTCCCGCTACGCGCCGTACTACCAGCATTGAGGGCTGTCCTGCCGTGAGCATGGCGATCCTGGTGCCGAGCCGCCTGCGCAGGTTCGGCGAGAACCGCTCGTCCAGCCTCGCGGTCTGGGTCGGGCTCGGGTTCCTCGCGATCTACGCCGTCGCCGCCTGCATGGGTGCCAAGCAGATGATGGTGATGATCGGCTTGGGCATCCTCGGCTGCATCAGCGTGCCGGTGCTGCGGCTGCCGGTGGCGGCCACCGCGCTGTGGCTGCTGATCGCCGGCTCAACGCCCGAGATGTGGATGCTCAACATCCTGCCCAATTCGGCGGCGACCGTCACTGCGCTGGTCAAGGTGGCGGGGCTCGGGCTGGTCGCGGTGTGCATCCTGCGCTTCGGGCCGGTGCTCGACCTGGTCAACCCGGCCTTCGCCTTCCTGCTCATCTTCCTCGTCGGGCTGGGCCACGGTTTCTATCCGGGCCTGACCATGGGCGACAGCGTGCGCTCCCTGATCGGCTCGGGGGCGCCCTTCGCGTTCTCCTTCAGCCGGCTCTCGCGTCGCTGGTGCGCCGCCGTCATCGAGGCGACGATCTGGGTGCCGACCCTGATCCTGGTGTTCGGCGCGCTGCTGGACCTCGCGCATATCCGGCCGTTCCTGAACCTGGACGAGGGCAATTCCTACCGCCTGAGCGGCTCGACGCATCCGGCATTCCTCGGCGGCTACGCGATGGCGGCGATGTATGCCTGCCTGGTCGAGCTCTACCGCAACGGCCGCAACCGCTATCTCTACCTGCTCGTGGTGAACGCCCTGATCCTGATCGGATCGGGTGCGCGCTCGCCGCTCGCCTGCGCGGTCATCGTCGTGGCGCTCGCCTTCTTCGCCATACGCTCCGACAGCTTCACCCTGCGCAAGCGCGTGCTGCCGATGATCCTGGGGCTGCTGGCGCTGCCGATCATGCTCGCCATCGCCGCCACCTCGAACAGCATAAGGTTGCTCACCGTGCTGTCGGGCAATGCCGAGGGGCTGAGCGGGCGCGATGTCATCTGGCCGTTCTTCGAGGCGGCGTTCGCGCAGTCGCGGATGTTCGGCTGGGGCCTGGGTGCGGGCAAGATGATCATCGATCCCGACAGCCTGACGGCGCACCTGCTGGGCACCACCGCGGCGCATAACGAATATCTGCGCATCGGCGTCGAGGGCGGCTATGTCGGCATCGCGCTGGTCATGATCTTCATGGCGCTGTGGACCTGGCGCTGGAGCCGGATGATGCAACGTTCCGACCGCATCATCCTGCGGCTGGTGGTGTTCTGTTTCGCCCTGCAATCGATCACCGACAACACCCTGATCGCCGCGACCGCCAGCATCCTGTTCGCGTGGATGTCGGCGGTGTTCGCCCGAGGCGCTGCCGAGGCGAGGGAGCGCGGCGGCAGTCTCGCCGCGCCGCAGGGTGCGCCCGACCATTTATCGGGCAGGCGGGCCAGCGTCATCGCGTGATCACCGGGCCTGATCGCCGGGCCCGATCGCCGCGATGGCCGGTGCGGTCAGTTCGGTTTCTGGTTCTGGCTCTGGTTCGGGTTGACGTCGATGCCGGCCTTGTCCTTCTTGAAGAAATAGCCGTGGAACGGTGGCTTCGCGACCGGCTGGTAGTGCGGCGGGATGTAGGTTCCGGTCTTGTCGTACTTCCCGGCCACGTAATGATCGGTCGAGTTCAGGGGCACCGGCGAGGTGATCGCCGGTGCGCTCGACGTTCCCCGCGGCGTGGCGGCCTCGCTCGCCGATGCGACGCTCATGACGGTGCCGCACAGGATCGACGCCGCGAGCCGAGCCGGCCGAGGCGGGAATGGCGCCACGATGAGGGCGAGCCGGATCATTTATCTTCCTCCCTGACGGACAACCCTGTTGCCGCGGATCATCTGAAGGCCGAAGAACAGGCCGCATGATCTGCGGCTCGTGCCCAGCACCATGCTCTCGCAGGATGTCATATCCGGCGCGAGGTCGGCAAACCAGGGGTGACGCGGTGGGCGGTCGGGATCACGTGTCATGAGGCAGATCGTCGATCTGACCTGCTGCCGTGCGCTGTTCGCGCTCGGCGTGTTCGCCTACCATGTTAACCTGCAGAGCCGTTACGCGTCCTCGCTCGGACATGCCGGCCGGCTGGTGCATGAAGGCTATCTCGGCGTCGACGGCTTCTTCATCCTGTCCGGCATCGTGCTGGCCTACGCGCATCGCAGCTTCAGCACCACGATCGCGCAGTCCCGCCTGTTCCTGCTCAAGCGGCTGGCGCGGATCTACCCGGTGCATCTGGCGACCATCGCGCTGTTCATGGGATTGCTGCTGTCGGGCATGGTGCTGGGACAGACGCCTCGCGAACCGGATCGTTTCGGCACCGACGAGCTGATCCGCCATCTCGCGCTGCTGCATGCCTGGGGGTTCAGCGATCGCTGGGCCTGGAACTATCCCTCCTGGTCGATCAGCGCCGAATGGGCGGGCTACCTGGTGTTCCCGCTGCTCTGGCCGCGCCTGCGCGACGCGCCTCCGCCGCTGCTGTGGTGCCTGCTCGCACTCGCCGCACTGGGCGAGTGCGGCGCCCACTGGGCGCAGCTGCACTGGCGCCTGACCCTGACCTACGATGGCGGCCTGCTGCGCTTCTATCCCGAGTTCGTGGCGGGCATGGCGACGGTGCCGCTGGCGCCGCTGCTGGCGCGACGGGTGCAGGCCTGGATCGTGCTGCTGGGCGCGGTCGCCTGCATCGGGGCGGGGGCACTGGTGTTCGGCGGCGCCGAACTGCTGGTGATCTGCGGGCTGTGGCTGCTGCTGCTCGGGCTGCTGCTGCGCGCCTACCAGGGCGGCGGCTCGCTGCTCGGCTGGATACCGGGTGCCGCGCTGTTCGGCGAGCTCTCGTACTCCTTCTACATGAGCTTCGCCTTCGCCGAGACGGTGCAGGCCAAGATCTGGCGCAGCCTGCACGTGCTGCCGCATGATCAGAAGCTGCTCTACGGGTTGACCACGTTCCTGCTGACCCTCGGCCTGTCGCTGCTGCTGTGGAACGGGGTGGAGAAGCCGGTGCTGCGGGCGTTCGCGCGCAGGCCGGGCAGGGCGATCATGGTGCGTCCCACCGACGTGGTCTCGTGACCGGCGCGGCGGCCTGACCGTGCGGCGGCTGACGACACGACGCCCGCTGCGATCGGCCTCGTCCGGATGAGGCGCCTGCTGCCCAGCGCGACCTCGCCCTCCTGGGTGCTGGCCGAGACCGGAGTCGGCGCGATCTTCTCGCTGCTGTCGCTGCTCGCGGTGAGCCGCACCATCGGGCCGGCCGCCGCCGGCATCGGCGCGGTGGCGATCGCCGCCTTCCTGCTGCTCGACCTGTTCGGCGGCTCGATGATGACCGACGCCCTGATCCAGTGGCGACGGCTGGAGCCGCGCCACGCCAGCAGCGCGGTGACGCTGACCGTGCTGACCGGGATCGGCGCCGGCGTCGTGCTGGTGCTGATCGGCCAGGTGCTGGCGGCGACCACGGGTCATGCGCAGATCGGCAGGCTGACGCTGGCGCTGTCGCCGCTGCTGCCGCTCTCCGCCTTCTCCGGCGTCGGCGCCGGGCTGGTGCTGCGACGGCGACGCTACCGGCTGCTGGCCGCGCGCGTGTTCATCGGCCAGCCGGTCGGGCTGGCGCTCGGTCTGCTGCTGGCGCACCGTCACGCGGGTGCGTGGGCGATGGTGGGCCTGCAGGGCGGCAACACCGTGGTGGTGTTCCTGCTGCTGCTGCTGACCCGCTCGGTGCCGGTCCGGCCGGCGCTGGACCGTGCGGCGCTGGCCGACCTGTGGCCGGTGGCGGGGCCGCAGCTGCTCTCGGTGGTGATGCTGGCGGGGCGCTACCGGGTGTTCGTGATCGCGCTCGGCCTGATCGCCTCCGACAGCGTGGTCGCCGTCTGCAATGTCGGCTTCCGTCTGCTCGACGCGGTGCTGACGGTGGTGTCGGGCTCCACCCTGCGCATCACCCTGCCGCGCCTGTCGGCGCTGCAGGACGATCCGGTCGCGCTCGCCGACGCCTATGGCGACACCGCGCAGTTCCAGGCGCTGCTCGGCTGGCCGATCGCGACGGGCGTGGCGCTGACCGCCCCTGACCTGGTGATCGGCCTGATGGGCCCGCAATGGGCGGGTGCCGCGCAAGGCACCCGCGTCACCGCCTGCGCCGCCCTGCTCGCCTACGGCTATGGCGACGCCGGCAGCCTGTGGATCGCCATCGGCAAGACCTGGATCAACCTGCTCACCGCGACCGCGGCACTGCTGGTGCCGATCATCGGGCTGCTGCTGCTGCGTCCGCAGACGCCGACCCAGGCGGCGCTGTGCTGGGGTGCGACGGCGCTGGTGCTGGCACCGGTGAACCTGCTGCTGGTGACGCGGCGGCTGCGTCGCTCGCCGCTGTGGCTGATGCGCCTGCTCTGGCCGGCGGCGCTGGCGACGGCCGCGATGGCCGCCGCGGTGCTGGCGGCGCGGCCGTGGCTGCCGGCGGCGCCGCTGCCGGCGCTGGTCTGCCAGAGCGGCCTGGGCGGTGCCGTCTTCGTGCTGATCGCCTTCCTCGCTCTCGGCCGTCGCCTGCCGCCCGCACTCACCGTGCACCGCGGCCATGTCGAGCCGGCGCGGGCATGAAGTTCGTGACCGATTTCGGCGATCAGGCGGTGGTGCTGCCGCTGGGTGCTGCGGTCGCGATCATGCTGCTGCTGCTGGGTTGGTGGCGCGGCGCGATCGGCTGGCTGGTCGCGGTGCCGGGAACGTTCGGCGTCGTGCTGTCGCTGAAGATCGTGTTCTACGCCTGCCACGCGGCGCTGCCCGATCTGGGCATACGCAGCCCGAGCGGCCATACCGCCTGCGCCACCGTGGTGTATGGGAGCCTGATCGCGCTGCTGGGGCGGCATGGTGCCGGCCGGACCACGCGTCACCTGGTGGCGATCGCGCTCGCGGCACTGCTGCTGGCGCTGCTGTTCGGCTTCTCGCGGGTGGATCTCGGCGTGCACACGGTGCCGGACGTGCTCGTCGGCGGGGCGGTCGGGATCCTCGGCGCGGTGCTGTTCGTGCAGCTGGCGGGGCGGCCGCCGCGCGGCTTCCGACGTTGGGCGCTGGGCGCGGTGGTGCTGGTGGTGGCGCTGCTGGTGCACGGGCGCGAACTGCATGCCGAGGAGACGATCCAGCAGATGGCGATACGCTATTGGTGGCCGTTCATCGCCGCCTGCCGCCACGCGTGACGCCCGGTTGCGAAGAAGGCAAGGGGCTTTGCCCCTTGACCCCATCAAAGGCAAGCCTTTGAAAACCTAGATTTAGAAGATGGGGTTTTCGGCCGCCGGCACCAACGGGTCAAGGGCAGAGCCCTTGCCTTGTCTCCGCCGCCTGCTAGGCCGCGAAGAACGCGACCTTGTCGGCCTCCAGCACGGCGCAGGTGAGACGGCCGCCGCGGCCGGCGCCGGTGTCGAGGCCGATGCGGTTGCCGCGCAGCACTGGATCGGCCATCGGCGTGTGGCCGTGCACGATGACGGCGCCGAACGGTTGCTGCGACGACAGGAACGGCTCGCGTATCCAGAGCAGGTCGCGTCGGCTGAGCTGATCGAGTGCCACACCCGGTCGCACGCCGGCATGGACGAACAGGTAGTCGTCGATGCGGTACTGCAGCGAGAGCCGGCTCATGAAGCGCAGATGTTCGCGCGGCAGCAGCTCCGGCCACTCGTGCAGCGGCGCCTGGCGCGGCACGCCCCAGCTTGCCAGCGCCGCGGCGCCCCCGTTGGAGAGCCAGGTCTGCGCCTGCCGCTGGTCGCCGAAGGCGATCGCCTGCAGCGCCATCTCCTCGTGGTTGCCCATCAGGTTGACGATGCGCGACACCGGGAACTTCGGCTCGCGCGAGAGCAGGCTGAGCACGCCTGCGGTGTCCGGGCCGCGATCGATATAGTCGCCGAGATGGATCAGCGTGACGTCGTCCGCCGGTCGGTCGCGCAGGTCCAGCGCGATCTGGCGATGCAGCAGGCTGAGCCGCTCGGAGCAACCGTGGATGTCGCCGATCGCGTAGACCCGGCGGCCCGGCGCCAGCGCGCCCGGTGACGGGCCGAAGGCCAGCGGTGAGGACATTACGCGAGCGCGCTCCTGACGCTCCCGGCCGGCCTGACGCTCCCAGCCGGGCACGGCACCGGACGTGGCCGGGAGGGATGCCGAGCGGGCCTCGGAGATGGTCCGCGGTTCCCGCGACATCACGGCCGCGGACGAGCGACACGCTCGCGGCCGGGTTCGCACGCGCGGCATCGCGAGCTCGGCGGGACGGCTTCGGACGTAGGCCGGACATGATGCATCGCGTGGGAAGATCCGATCGAAGTGCGGCGCCTTGATGGCGCCATCATGCACCAACTCGGCGCCTCTGATACGGGTTTCGGCGGCCCGAAGCCGGACCGCCGGGTGACCGACGCCGGCCCTGCCGGACCGAACCGATGATGCCTGCCGCAACGACAGGCTGGGACGATGCACCGGAGCAAGTCCGTCGGCCCTGTCAGGGCCGATCTCGCTCCGGTGCAGCGACCGGCTCACTGCAGGTGGGCGAGCAGCTGACCGGCAGAGGCGGCGGACGCCGTGGCGACATGGGTGATCGAGCCGCCGGAGGTCTTGTCGTAGGCGTAGCTGGTGCTGAGGCTGGAGTTGTCCAGGGTGAGCTTCAGGACGTGGGATCCCACGCTCAGCAGGGCGTCGTTGATGGTGAAGCCCTGCAGCGGCTTGCCGTCCGGCGCGTTGTCCCAGAGCACGCCCTTGTAGGTTCCGTCGACATAGGCGCGGATCGTCTGGTTGATGCCGGTGGCCTTGCTCACCGTGATGGTGTCCTGGGTCGCGCTGGTGTGCACGATGTTGGACAGGATGAACGACATCGCCGGGCCCGGGGCGGGACTCTGGATCGGGGTCGGGGCGATGACAGCGGGATCGGTGATGGTGACCGCGGCGGAGTTGGCCGTCACGGTGGGGGCGGTGCTGCTGTCGACGGCGCGGATGGTGTCGCCGCTGGCGGCGAGGTGCACGCTGAAGCTGGCGGTGCCGCTGCTGCCCAGTGCCACCGCCTTGTAGGCGGTCTCGACGGCGCCGGTCTTGGTCAGGACCTCCTCGTCGATGCTGGTCAGCCCGGTCGCCGTGACGGTCTCGGTGACGGTGACGCCGGCGCCGACGCTGGCCTCCCGCGCCGTGCCCGGTGCCGAGAGGCTGATCGTGGGGTGCGGGGCGACCACGGCCGGGTCGGTGATGGTCACTGCGGCCGAGTTGGCGGTAACCGTGGCGGCACCCGCGCTGTTGACCACGCGCACCGTGTCGCCGCTCGCCGCGAGATGCAGGCTGACCGCGGTCGAACCGGTCGAGCTGAGGGCGACGGCCTGGAAGCCGGTCTCCACCGCGCCGGCCTTGGTCAGGACCTCGACGTAGGCGGTCGTCAGGTTCTTGCTGGTGATCGTCTCGGTGACCGTCACGCCGGCGCCGATGCTGGCTTCCTGCAGCGTTCCGGGTGCCGACAGGCCCAGCGTGGGCGGCGCGGCGACCGGCGCCGGGGCGGTCCCGGCGGCATTCGGCTTGCTGTAGGAGATGTCCTGGACGTGGAGCTGCACCGTCGAGGTGGTCTGGTAGGACGCCTCGTTGACGACCTCCGCACCCATGGTCTCGTTGACCCCGCCATGCGCGTAGTCGAGCGGAACGTGGCTGGTGTTCTGGTAGATCTCGACGCCGTCGACGTAGTAGGTGAGGGACCCGGCTTCCCAGTTCATCGCGTAGGTGTGCGACTTGGTAAGGTCGATGTTGCTGATCTGGTGGATCTCCTGGCCGTTGTTGTTGGCGCCGGGCTGATAGTAGTGCAGCGTGCTGTAGCCGTTCTTGGTGCCGTCCCAGCTCTCGAGGATGTCGATCTCGGACGCCTGACCCGCCTTGTCGCTCGGCAGCCAGACGTTGTCGGCCGGCCAGAGCAGGAAGCAGATACCCACGCCCTGGCCCGCCTGGCCGGCATAGCCGGTGAAGGAGTAGAGGCCGTATCCCTCGCCGCCGCTCTTGGAGGTGTTGAGCTGCTCGATGCCGACCGGGTTCCAGCCGGCGGCGGCGGAGCCGGAGAGCAGCAGGCCGGCGCTGGTGCCGGTGAACCAATACTGGTTCGGGTTGCCCCAGTGCTCGCCCCAGATGCTGGTGTTGAGCGACTTGTCCTTGGTGAAGTCGTCGTCAATAACGGTAGTGAAATCACCCAGGTTGAGATTGGCCATTTCGAAGATCCTGCTCTATAGAATGTTGTTAAATCGCAACATTATCATCGGGTTAAAATAAATAGGGGCTCTTTGCGAATGCGTGTCTGCCCCGCCATGCCTGAACATACAGACATCACGAATTCGTGATCAAGCTTTATTTATCTATTACAATATGACCTGCCGGCTATTTATGGCACGTGATGATCCAGAAAAGGATCTTCCGGCTCGCCTCTCCCGCTTCGACCATCCTCCGGACGAAAACACGATTTCGTGATGTCGGCCGGCTGGAGCGCGCGTCACTTGGTGAGATACGAGGCGTCGCGTCGAGACCGCGCCGCCGCGGCGTGGGCCTGCGCCCACTAAACGAACGGCCAATGAGCCGCCGCCGGCCGGAAAAAAATCCGCCCTTGGCACGTTGAGGCGTCGGACCTGCCGCTCGGCCTGCCCCGCTGCCCGCGGTCCGGAACCCGGCGGCTTGCAGCGGCGTCGCAGGCTGGTGGCCGAAGTGCGGCGGCGTATCCGCGCCGTTCCGTGCTAGGCTGTGACGGCTTGTATTCACCCACTCATCAGGCAAAGGGACGATCGAGGATGCCGGACGGAGCCGTGCTCGCCACGCAGGAGAGCGTATCGCCGCGATTGCCGCTGGCGGTGGATCTCGACGGCACCCTGCTCGCCGGTGACGTGCTGCATGAGCAGTTCCTCAAGCTGCTGTTCCGACGGCCGCTGCTGCTGCCTGCCTTGCTGCTGACCCTGCTGCGGCAGGGCCGCGCGGTGTTCAAGCGGCGCGTCGTCGCCCTGATGCCGCCGCTCGCAGTGGCGCTGCCGTTCCGCAAGCCGTTCCTGGAATGGCTGCAGGGCCAGAAGCAGGCCGGCCGGCCGCTGCACCTGGTGACCGCGTCGGATCAGCACGTCGCCGACGCCGTCGCGGCGCATCTGGGCATCTTCGAGACCGCCACCGGCAGCGACGGCGCCACCAACCTGCGCGGCACCGCCAAGGGAAGGTCGCTGCGCGCGCAGTTCCCCGACGGCTTTGCCTATGCCGGCGACAGCAAGGCCGACCTCGACGTCTGGGCGATGGCCGATCAGGTGGTGCTGGTCAATGCCAGCAGCGCCACCGCCTCGCGCGTGCGCGCCAAAGGCTGGCCGGTGCTGGCGGAGTTCGTGCGCACCCGTCCCGGCCTCAAGGACTGGCTCGCCGCGATCCGTCTGCATCAATGGAGCAAGAACACGCTGCTGGTGGTGCCGCTGCTGCTGGGGCATCGCTTCGGCGATCCGCACGCGGTGATGCGGGTGCTGCTGGCCATGCTGATCCTGAACGTGGTGGCTTCTGGCACCTACATCCTCAACGACATCGCCGACCTCGAAGCCGACCGGCTGCACGCCAAGAAGTGGCGCCGCCCGTTCGCCTCCGGACGGATCTCGCCGATTGCCGGCCTGCTGGTGGCGGTCGGGCTGATCGGTGGCTGCCTGATCTGCGCCGGCCTGCTCGCCTGGAACTGCCTGGCCCTGGTCGCGGCCTACGTGGTGATCTCGCTGACCTACTCGCTGCGGCTCAAGAGCGTGCCGTTCCTCGACACCACCATCATCGCCGCCCTGTTCACGCTGCGCCTGATCCTGGGCATCGAGATGGCGCAGGTGCTGTACTCGCCCTGGCTGATCTCGTTCGCGGGCTTCTTCTTCCTGTCGCTGGCGCTGGCCAAGCGCCACGTCGAGGTGATGCAGGCCGCCGACGGGTCCGGCGCCTCGTTGGCGCGCCGCGGCTACCTGCCGGAGGACTGGCCGCTGACGCTGGCCTTCGGCGTCGCGGCGGCCTTCGCCTCGCTGCAGATCATGATCCTGTTCGTCGCCGACGACGCGCGGCCCTCGCTGCTCTACTCCCACCCGTTCCGGCTCTACCTGGCGCCTTCGGGCATCCTGCTGTGGCTGATGCGGGTCTGGTTCCTGGCGCACCGCAAGCGGCTGTCGCACGACCCGGTCATCTTCGCGCTGCGTGATCCGGTCAGCTGGCTGCTCGGCGCCTACACCTTCGCAATCGTATTGGCCGCCCTATGAACAGCATCGTCTCCCCCCTCGCCGCGCCATCGACCGATGCGCGGTCCTCGGTCGCCAGCACCGGCTGGAAGCAGCTCGGCCTCAAGAGCTGGGGCCGGTCGCAGGTCGCCGAGGCGCTGGTCGCCCGGCCGGAACGAAGCCGCGAGCTGCACGCGGCACTTCGCGACGGCGGCGCCGCCGGCTCTCGCCCGCTGCTGCCGCGTGGCGCCGGACGCAGCTATGGCGACGTCTGCCTCAACGCCGACGGCTCGGTCATCCTCACCGAGCGCCTGAACCGGATCCTGTCGTTCGATCCGGCCACCGGGCTGGTTGTGGTGGAGCCCGGCGTCACGTACGCGGACCTGCTGGCGGTGTTCCTGCCGCGCGGGTTCCGGGTTCCGGTCTCGCCCGGCACCTCGTTCGTCACCATGGGCGGGGCGGTGGCGAACGACGTGCACGGCAAGAACCAGCACGTCGCCGGCTGCTTCGGCGACTGCGTCGAGTGGCTCGACCTGCTCTGCGCCGATGGCGGCGTCCGGCGCCTCTCGCCGACCGAGAACCCGGCGCTGTTCGACGCCACCATCGGCGGCATCGGTCTGACCGGCATCGTCACCGCGCTGTGCATCCGGCTGCTGCCGGTGCCGTCGCCGGCGCTGCTGGTGCGCCGGCGGCGCGTGGGCGGACTGGACGAGTTCCTCGAGGGCTTCGAGCAGGCGTCGTCGGTGCCGTACTCGGTCGGCTGGATCGACGTGCTCGCGACCGGTGCGGCGCTCGGACGCGGCATCCTGGAGACCGCGGAGCCGGCGCCGCGCGGCGCCGTCGCACCGGCGTCCCCGCGCGCCAAGCGGATGCCGATGGACCTGCCGGGCTGGGCCCTGAACGGTGCCTCGGTGCGCGCCTTCAACGCGCTGTACTGGCGGCGCGCCCAGCCCGAGGCGCGCGAGGCAGTGTCGAACTACGTCCAGTTCCTGCATCCGCTCGACGCCATCACCGACTGGAACCGGCTCTATGGCCGGCGCGGCTTCCACCAGTTCCAGTGCGTGGTGCCGCGCGAGGACGGGGCACAGACCGTCAAGCGCCTGCTGCGCACCGCGTCCGCAGGAGGCGGCGCCTCCTTCCTGGCCGTGCTGAAGGTGATGGGCATCGGCGGCCGCGGCCTGCTGTCGTTCGCCGAGCCCGGCTACTCGCTCGCGCTGGACTATGCCAGCGCACCCAACACGCCCGAGCTGTTCCGCGCGCTCGAGGGCATCACCCGCGACGCCGGCGGGCGTATCTACCTTGCCAAGGACAGCATGATGTCGCGCGAGAGCTTCGCCGCCATGTATCCCAACATCGACGCCTTCCAGCAGCTGCGCGCGCAGGTCGATCCCAACCGTCGCTTCTCCTCCAGCCTGTCGCGCCGGCTGGGGCTCGGCTAGCGGCCATGGCGAGCGAGACCTTCCTGCGCACCTGGTTGATCCTCGGGCCGAGCTCGTCGGCGGCACGCGCGTTCGCCCATCGCGCGGCCTCCAGCGGCGCGCGCATCATCCTGGCCGGCCGCGACGCCGAGGACCTGCAGGCGCAGGCGCACGACCTGTCGCTGCGCTACCGCGTGCCGGCGGTGGCGCGCGGGTTCGACGCGACCGACCTCGCGACGCATCCGGCCTTCGCCGCCGCGTGCGTGGCGCTGTCGGACGGGCAGCTCAACATCTTCGCCGCCGTGGGCATGATGCCCGAGCAGGAGGCGCTCGATCATGACCGGGTGCTGCTGCGGCAGACCGTCGACACCAACTTCACCGGGCTGGTGTCGGTGCTGGCAGCGTTCACCGCGTCGCTGGAATCGCAGCGCGGCGGCACGGTGATGGTGATGGGCTCGGTCGCCGGCGACCGCGGCCGGCCGCGCAACTACCTGTACGGCGCCACCAAGGCGGCGCTGCACACCTGGCTGCAGGGCTATGCCGCGCGGCTGTCGCGCTCGGGGGTCCGCGTCGTCTGCATCAAGGCGGGCGTGATCGACACCGCCATGACCTGGGCGCTGCCGAAGCTGCCCTTCATGGCCGCTCCGGAGGCCTTCGCGCGCTCCGCCTGGGGTCTGGCGAAGCGCGGACCGCAGGGCGCCTACGTGCCGCGGATCTGGCAGCTGGTGATGCTGGTGATACGCAGCGTGCCGACGCCGATCTTCAACAAGATGAACCTCTAGCAGATCGTGCCCGAGGCGACCCCGGATCGATCCGGGGTCGCCTCGGGCATGATCAGAAGTGCCGCTCGTAGATGGTCAGCACGTCGCCAGGCTTGACGAAGCTCTGCCGCTGCACCTTGCCCTCGACCGACGTCTTGCCGTCGTTGCGCACGATCGACGCGTAGTCCTCGACCGCGCGATAGGTGAAGCCGCCGGCCACGGTGACCGCCGTCAGCACCGTCATACCGGGCTGGTAGGGATACTGGCCGGGCTTGGAAACCTCGCCGAGCACGAAGATCGGACGGTAGTTGGTCACCTCGACCGATACCGAGGGGTCGTTGAGGATGCTGTGCGTCTTGGCCTCGCTCGCGATCTCGTCGCTGAGCTGGGTGGTGGTCATGCCCGCCGCCTTCACCGCGCCCAGCATGGGCAAGGCGATGTTGCCGGCGTCGCTGACGTGGAAATCGCCGCTCAGCGAGTCCTCGCCGACGGTGATGACCCGGATCTCGTCGCCGGGTCCGAGATTGTAGGCGGCACTTGCCTCGTCCGGCAGCGGCGTCAGGTTGCCGCCCGGCGTACAGCCGGGGACGACGAGCAGGCTGGCCAGGGCGAGGGCGGTTCCGGCAAGGTAGGTTCTACGCAGCACGAGATGTCCTCATTTCTTGGTCGTTATGGACCGGAGCATGATGGATCTGATCATGCTTGGCTTGTCAACGGAAGGCACCGGTCGTGCCGGCCGGCTTCATGCCGTGGCCGGGCAGCGCCGCGAGCACCTCGCGCCGGAGGCGGCCGCGCCAGCTGCCGCGATGCGCCGCGTCGTTGCGCGCGATATAGGCCGCACCTGCCTCGGGCATGCGCCGGACGGGCTGCGCGCGGGCCAGCTGCCAGGCGGCCGGAACGGCGCGGAGCGTCTGCGACCACAGGCCGTTGCGCGCACCCTTGAGCAGGTAGCCCACGACGCGTGGCGACAGCGCCGGCCAGCCCTGCCACTTGCGGCCAATATAGAGGCGATTGCGCACGTAGTAGAACCAGCGCGTGCCGGACCAGTTGAAGCGCCGGTCCGGACTGACCTTGTGCCGTACCACCAGGGCTCCGTCGTACTCCATGCGCCAGCCCTCCGAGATCGCCTTGAGGCAGAAATCGAGTTCCTCCCAGCAGAAGAACAGCCGCTCGTCATAGCCGCCGCAGCGCTGCCAGGCGCGCCTGCTGATCGCATGTCCGGCGCCGACGAAGGTCACCGTCTCGAAGCGTTCGCCCGACCGCGGCAGCAGGCTGGAGGGATAGCCCCAGCTCGACAGGTCGTCGCTGCCGTCGGCATGGATGACGATGCGAAACCCGATCGCCGCGAGATCGGCATCGGCGTCGAGGCGGCCCACGGCGCGCGCCACGGTGTCGGGACCTGCGAACTCGGCGTCGTTGTCGAGTGCCACGATGGCGCGTCCGTGCCCGAACGCGGCGACCCGGTTGCGTCCGCCGGCGACCCCCCAGTTCCGCTCGGCCCGCAGCAGGCCCACATCCGAGCCGCCTTCGATCGCGGCGCGCAGCCGCGCCAGGTTCTGCTCGGTCGATCCCTGGTCGAACACCAGCACGTGCCGGCTGACCCCGACCTGGGAGCGGGCGGAGGCGATCGCCTCCAGGGTCTCGTCGATCCGGTCCATCGCCAGGATGACGATGTCGGCGTCGTATTCGCCCTCGGGCGGCAGGGTCCCGGCGATCAGCACGCTGCTCATGAGAGTTCGCTTCCTGTGGCCATCCGGGCTGCGGCCAGGATATACCCGGCACGGTTGCAATGGAACCGCCCGCGCTCATCTCGCATGCGTCATGATCGGGAGGCTCCGGAGATGGGGGTGGAATGCTGATCTCGGTCGTGGTGCCGTGCTTCAATGTCGCTCCCTATGTCGGGGCGGCACTGCGGTCGCTGCTGGCGCAGAGCCACGCGCGCTGGGAGGCGGTGTTCATCGATGACGGCTCGACCGACGGCACCGCCGATCTGGTGGCCGGTTGCGACGATCCGCGCGTCCGACTGATCCGCCAGGCCAACGGCGGCGTATCGGCGGCGCGCAATCGCGGCATCGAGCTGGCCGCGGGCGAGGCGGTGCTGTTCCTCGATGCCGATGACTGGCTGGCGCCGGACGCGATGGCGAGGATGGCGGCACGGCTGCAGGACGGTGCGGCGGTGGCCGCCTACGGCGCGTTCTGTTTCGTCACCGAGGACGGCGGGCACATGGTGCGCGTCAAGTCGGGCCCGTTCCCGGAGGGCGACATCGTCGAGCGGCTGCTGGTCGAGAACCTGTTCGCCAATGGCGGGCACCTGCTGATCCGCGGCAGCGCGATCGAGGCCGTGGGTCGGTTCCGCGAGGATCTGCGCTTCGGCGAGGATTGGGAATACTGGTCGCGGCTGGCGCTGTGCGGCGCCATCGCGGTGGTGCCCGGTGCGGCACCGCTGCTGTTCGTGCGACAGCGCAGCACCGGGGCGTATCTGCGCATGGCGACGGATCCCGACGCGTTCACGCCCTGCGTGCGGGCGATCTTCGACAACCCCGCGCTGAGCGACCGGCTGTCTCCAGCCAGGCTGGCGCGGCTGCGCGACGAGACGGAATCGGAGAATAGTTGGATCGTCGGGCGGGAGCTGTTCCGGCACGGCAAGCGATCGGCCGGTGCGGCGCGCCTGCGCCGCTCCTTCAGACGCCGCCCACGGCTGAAGCGAGCTCTGCTGCTGGTGATCGCGCACCTGATGCCGCTCTGGCCCGCGCGATTTGCCGGCCCGTTCCGGCCGTACGGTTCCTGATCGGCGGTAGCCGGAAGGGCTAGTAGGCGGTCTTGCTCTTGAGTTCGCGCATCACGGTCAGGAACAGGATCTTCAGGTCGAAGAACATCGACCAGTTCTCGATATAGTGGAAGTCGTGGTCGATGCGGGACTGCAGCTGCTCGACGGTCCGCGTCTCGCCGCGCCAGCCATTGACCTGGGCCCAGCCGGTGATCCCGGGCTTCACGCGGTGACGGACCGCGTAGTCGGCGATCACGTCCTGGAAGTAGCGGTCGCCCGCCTTGGTGGCCGGCGCGTGCGGACGCGGCCCGACCAGCGACATCTCGCCGCGCAGCACGTTGAAGAGCTGCGGCAGCTCGTCGAGGCTCAGCTTGCGCAGCCAGCCGCCGATCCAGGTCACCCGGGGATCGTGACGCGTCGCCTGGGCGATCTCGTCGCGGTCGCAGCGGTCGTGATGCATGGAGCGGAACTTGAAGCAGATGAAGGTCTTGTTGTTGAAGCCGACCCGGATCTGCCGGAAGATGATCGGGCCGGGGCCGCTCATTCGCACCAGCAGGGCCAGCGTCAGCAGCAGCGGCGAAAGCATGGCGATGATCAGCAGGCTGCCGACGCGGTCGAACAGCATCTTCTGCACGATCTGCCAGTCATCGAGCGGGCGGCGGCGGATCTGCACCACCACCCGGTCGCAGATCCCGCCGAAGATCGGCGAGCCGAGATTGCGGCCGGTGACGTCGGTCATCAGGTAGACGTCGGCGATGGCGCTGCTGAGCTGCGAGCAGACGTTCTGCACGTGGGTCGCCTCCTGCACCGAGCCCGCCACGACGATGGTGTCGAACGAGTCGTCGCGCCCGTGCTCCAGCAGGTCCGAAACCCGACCCAGCACCGGCACTCCGGCGTGGACGCTGTGCATGGGAACGTTGTCGTCGTAGATGCCGACCACGTGCAGGTCGGTGTTCTGGGCGTGGCGCACGCCCTCGATCAGGCTGCGGCTCAGCTCGGACACGCCGATCACCGCGACGTTGCGGCGCAGCCGGCCGCTGGCGGACCAGCGGAACACCAGCAGCGAGCCGACCCCATGCGACAGGCAGAGCAGCAGGGCGGTGCAGCCGGCCCAGATCTCGGGGAACGGCTCCTTGGGCAGCATCATGTTGTATTCGAGGAACAGGCAGAGATCGACCGCCGCCATGCCGAGCATGACCGCGAGCAGGATGCAGGCCAGCTGCGCCAGGGGCTGACGCAGCCGGCTGATCTTGTAGGCGCCCGAGTAGCTCAGGCTGGTGAGCACCATCCAGTCGCCGACGAACACCGACAGCAGGTGGGCGCCATAATGCAGCCGCACGATGCCGATGACGGCGCAGGCGATGAGCCCGGCCATGACCAGGACTAGGACGTCCACGACGCGTCCCGCGCCGGTGAACACCGTGACCGGAACCCGGCTGGAGCGCCTGTCGGGAGATGCCGGCTGCTTTACCCAGTCCGGAGCGTTTGCCGTCGTGCCGATCGCTGGCACAACCGCTGCTTGTGCAGTCATCATGTCAGACACTCCAGGCTCGGCAGCAGAGGTAGCCAAGATGCATCCCGGTGGCATGGCACAAGACCGGTCCAAACTGCCGACCGAAGATCGGAGCTGTCCCGAAAACCATCCGCGGGTATCTCTTCGAACAACTTGTTCTCGTCTGCATACGAAAGCCACACACGAAATCGTATTCACGTATCTTTAACGGCGTAACGGTTTCTGAAACGTTCGATCGTTTAAGCGACGTGCCGACGCGCGAAATGGCGTTCAAGCGCAGTCGGTTCAGTCACGATGGCGGGGTTATTACGTAGTGTCATTGTCTATCCCCGGTTGCCGTCAGGACCAAGCTCTCGCCCAGGAATATAAGTGTCAAATCGTTAAAAATTCCCGTATCGACGTCGCATATTCAGCACTGCCGGTCTTATTATGGCTTCTCGGCCGTCTCGCCGCATGATCTGACTAATTCGTCACGCGCGTCAGGGCGCCGACGTCAATATCGAGGAGCGTGCAGATTCAGCTCGACCATAAGGGCCGCATGACAGCTTCCTCCGCGTATCCGAGCACGCCAGATCTCTTCCTCTCGCAGACCCAGCTCCAGGCGATCGCGTTCATTGAGCGATCGATGGGCGAGCTGGAGCCGCTGACGGCGCTGACCGGAAGTGCCGGCACGGGAAAGACCATCTCGCTGGCCACCGCCCTGGCTCGTCGCGAGAGTGCCGGCGATCGCGTCATCCGGGTGCAGAACTTCGTCGCCGGGCCGCTGACCCTGCATCGCGTGCTAGCGGCCTCGCTCGGGGTCGGGGATGCGGGCGAGCTGTCCGCCGAGGCGCTGGAGCCGGTGCTGCGCCGCGCGCTCGCCGAAGCGGGACAGGCCGAGCCGCCGCTGCTGGCGGTCGACGACGCGCAGTCGCTGCTCCCGGAGACGCTCCGCTACCTTTGCCTGCTGGCGGGCTTGCGGGAGGCCGGCCGGCCGCTGTTCCGCATCCTCCTGGTCGGGCGTCCCGGCTTCACCGTGCGACAGGCGATGCCGCTGCAGTTCACGCTGGAGCCGCTGCATCCCGACGATGCGCGCGAGGTGGCGAGGCACGGTCTGCTCGCCGCCGGCGCGGCCGAGGGGGCGACCGAAGAGATCGTGCGTCGGGCGCAGGGCAATCTACGCCAGCTCGGCCTGCTGCTGCAGGCCGGCATCGAGGACGCGCAGGCCGCAGGACCCCGCCGCGCGACCTACGCGGCCGTGCCGCCGGCCGCCGGGACACGCGACCGCACGACGCGCCGGCGGCTGCCTGGGGTGTGGATGGCGCTGCCGGCGCTGCTGGCGCTGGCCGGCACCGGCGCCGTCGTCGCCTATCAGGAGGGGATGCTCGGCCGCACCGCCGATGCGCCCGCGCCTTCGGCCTCGACCATGCCCCGGCCCCCTGACACCCAGACGCATCCCGTGGCATCGGCGCCGTCCGCGGCACCCGAGGTGGCGACCGCTGCCGCCCCGGCGGCGACGGGCGCTGCGGTCGTGACCACCGCTCCGCCGGCGACGGTCGCGGCCGATCCGCATCCACCCTCCGCGCCCGTCGACGTGGCGCCGGTGGTCGCAGCCCCGAGCGAGCCGACGCGGCTGGCGTCGCCGGCGATCGAGCCTCCAGCCGCCCCGCCTCCGCAGACCCAGGCGCAGGGCACGGCCCAAGCCCAAGCCAAAGCCCAGGCCCAAGCCCAGACGCAGGTTCAGGCGCCAGCTCCGGCTGCGGTCGCGCCGTCGCCGCCCCCCGCAGCGGCGCTGCCGCAGGCGGTCCAGCCGGCGCGGTTTCGCGTCTACAATATCGGTGCCTGTCATCACGGCGTGTGTCCGCGCTGGTCGGTCACCGACCTCGACCGGCGCTCCAGGTTCGTCGCCGGATTCGACGGCTCCGCGCTGCGCCTGGATCGTGAGACGATGCAGAGGCTGCGCGAGGGCTCGCTCGACCTGATCGTCAGCGGTTCGCTGAGCGACCAGGGCTCGGCGGGCCGGGTGCTGAACGCGGAGACGCTGCAATCAATCGTGCCGCATCACGGTCGCCACGACGCGTCGGATGGTCCGATCGCCCTCGCCCCGCCGATCCAGCCGCCGCAGTGAGCCTGAGGATGTCGCGAGGCGTGGCGAACCGCGCGACGCAGCGTGGCCGGATGCGGCCGCCGCCAGGCCAGCCACCCGAGCCTGCGAGCTACCGGATCACGGCGGGCGTCCCCGCGGCGGGTGACGTCGCTTCGCCGGGAGGCTGGCGGAAGGCATCGATGCTGCCGGCCAGGCTGCGCGCACGGTAGCGTATCCGCAACCGCAGCGCGCTCGGCGGCGCCGGCCGGATCAGCCGGGCGGCGACGCCGTATCCCAGCGCTCGCAGGCGCAGGCGCAGCGGCGCCCGACGCCGGATCTCCGTCGCGGAGCCCGTTCCGGCACCGGCGTAGTGACGGCCCTCGCCGATGCCGTAGCGATAGGCGCGCTGCAGGATCCAGTCCTCGTCGAGCTGCTCGGGCCGGACAATATGTCCGACCACCGCCTCGGGGACGAACCAGCCGCTATGGCCGGCCGCCTCGACGCGGCGCAGGAACTCGGTCTCTCCGCCCATCGCGTACAGGCGTCGGCTCTCGTCCGGACCGACCGATTCCGAGAAGCGGTGCCCGGCCTCGAAGACGACGCGACGCACCGCCATGTTGGGGCCGAAGATCGCCGCACAGCTGCAGGCGCCGGCCTCGCGCTTCTGCTGCGCGTAGAGCACGCTGAACGGAACCGCGTCCTCGGTGAGCCAGTCGGGCCGCGGCCGGCTCCAGTGCGGCAGCACCGTGCCGCCGAACAGCGAGGCCCGCGGATGCTCGCCGGCGGCCTGCAGCAGTCGGAGCAGCCAGTCCGCCTGCGGCAGCACGTCGTCGTCCGTGAGCACGATCAGCGCGCCCTCGAGGTGCGGCAGCGCCGCATTCAGCGCCCGGTTCTTGCCCGCCCGCGGCTCGCGGAGCACGGTCAGCGGCAGTCGGTCGCGTGACGCCTCGAGCAGTTCGGACGTGCCGTCGCTGCTGCCGTTATCGACGATCAGCAGCTTCCAGCCGCCGTCCGGCGCGGTCAGCCGGGCGAGGCAGTCCAGCACCGGCGGCAGGGCCGCGCAGCGGTTACGGGTGGCGAACAGCACGGTGACGGCCGCGGCCTCGAATGGCGCACTCAGCACGGGCCCGACGCTTTGCGCCGCAGCAGTGCGGCGCGCTTTCCCGACCCGCAGGCCAGCGTCTCCCGGGTGAAGCCGCTGGCATAGGCATGGCGCCAGCGCAGCCCCAGCAGGCGCGTGCTGTGCCGGGGCACCAGCCAGGTGAAGGGCAGGGTGATCGCCTCGACGATCAGGCGACGCGGGAACTCGTGGCGCACCAGGCCATCCTGGCCGAGCAGCCGGCGGGTGCGCACGGTCGAGGCACCCTGCCAGTACAGCCGCGCGAGCAGCCATTCCGCGCAGAAGCGCTTGGCCTGGATCGAATGCCGCACCAGGACGCGCGAGTCGTAGATGGCGGAGAAGCCGGCATCCTGCAGACGCCAGGCCAGCTGCACCTCCTCGTCGGACTGCAGCACCAGTCCGAGCCGGCCCAGATCCTCGGGGAAGCCGCCATGCTCCAGCATCACGTCGCGCCGCAGGATCATGTTGACGCCGTAGGGCTCGAGCTTCGCCGGCACCGCGTCGGTCCGGTACTCGCCGGCTCCGTCATGCTCGATGATCGACAGCACCCCGCGCAGGGCGGCCGGCCACCAGCGTGGCAGCGGCTTCTCCCACACCGGCATCACCTTGCCGCCGAGCACCGCCGGGCGATGATCGTGCTCCGCGAGCACACGCTGGATCTGCTCGATCCAGTCGGGTGCCGCCATCGCGTCGTCGTCGATATAGGCGAGGTAGTCGCCGGTGGCGGCGCGGGCGCCCTGGTTGCGGGCGAGGCTGACGCCGGAGCTCTCGACCCGTATGAGCCGCATGTTCGGGCAACCATCCGCGAGACGCTTCATCTCGGCGGCGACCGGAGCCGGCGAGCCGCTATCGACCAGGATGATCTCGAACCCGTCATCGCCGACGCTCTGACGTGCCAGGGAGGCGATGCAGGCGCGCACGTAGTGCAACCGATCGTGGCTACAGACGATCACCGATACCCTGGGCACCGACATGCCGGGCGCGGCCGGGCCCGGCTGCGTCGCGGCGGTGACCGCCGGATCCGACGCCTCGCCAGTCATGAGCATGTCCAAATACTTGCCTCGCACTGCTTGAGATAGGGTCGATCCCGGTCATGCGGCGCGCGACGTGGACCGTCTCCCGATAATTGATCAGTCGACGTAATAGCGCGTCTTTCAACCAAAAGTTGCATCATGTTCACTTCTGCCGCAGCGACCTTGTAGCGTCATCGGCGCCATTCCACCGCACAAATCTCTCCCGACACGAAAATGCCCAATTTGCTGGGGGCGCTGCAGCCGGATGGGACGGGTTCTCGTGCGGCACGGGCGCGGGTATCGTTCGAGATCGCCGCCGCATCGGACGGCGAGCCGGTAACTGGGAGATGTCGCATGGCGGAGTTGGCGGATATCGGCGTGACGGGCCTGGCGACGATGGGCATGAACCTGGCGCGCAATGCGGCGCGCAAGGGGTTTCGCGTCGCGGTGCATAACCGCTCCAACGAGAAGACCCGGCATCTGCTGGACGAGCATGGCGGCGAGGGCGACTTCGTCGCCTCCGAGACCGTCGAGGGCTTCGTCGCCAGCCTCGCCAAGCCGCGCGTCGTCCTGATCATGGTCAAGGCGGGCAAGCCGGTGGACGACGTGATCGACGACCTGCTCGGGCATCTGGAGCCGGGCGACATCATCGTCGACGGCGGCAACTCGCTGTTCAACGACACCATCCGGCGCGAGAAATACCTGTCCGAGAAGGGGATGCGCTTCGTCGGCATGGGCGTCTCGGGCGGCGAGGAGGGTGCGCTCGAAGGGCCCAGCATGATGCCCGGCGGCGCCCGCGAGGCCTGGGAGCGGATCGCGCCGATGGTCACCCGGATGGCGGTGAGCGTCGACGGCACGCCGTGCTGCGCGCTGATGGGACCCGACGGCGCCGGGCACTACGTCAAGATGGTGCATAACGGCATCGAGTATGCCGACATGCAGCTGATCACCGAGGCCTACGACCTGCTGCGCGCCGTCTACGGCCTGAGTGCCGCCGAGATCGGCGAGATCTTCGCCGGCTGGAAGAGCGGCGACCTCGATTCCTACCTGATCGAGATCACCGCCTCGGTGCTGCGCAAGCGCGATCCGGACGGCCACGGCGCGCTGGTCGACATGATACGCGACGAGGCGGAGCAGAAGGGCACCGGCCGCTGGACCGCGCAGTCGGCACTCGATCTCGGCGTGCCGATCACGGCGATCACCGAGGCGGTGTTCGCCCGCGCCCTGTCCGGGCGGCCGGCGCAGCGCCAGGCGGCGGAGGCGGCACTCGGGGGCCTGCGCGCAGGTGCTGCCGACCATGGCCGTGGCGCGAGCCAGGCGGAGATCGACAAGATCCGCGACGCGCTCTACGCCTCGAAGATCATCGCCTACGCGCAGGGCTTCGAGCAGCTCGCGGTGGCCTCCGAGCAGTATGGCTGGGACCTCGATCTCGGGCTCATCGCCACCATCTGGCGCGGCGGCTGCATCATCCGGGCGCGCTTCCTCGACCGCATACGCGACGGCTACGCATCGCATGCGGACGCGCCGAGCCTGCTGCTGCAGGAGTATTTCCGCGACGCCGTGCTCGGCGCCGAGCAGGCCTGGCGCGACGTGGTGGTGCTGGCGGTGCAGAGCGGGGTCGCGGTGCCCGCCTTCGCCTCCTCGCTCGCATACTATGACGGGCTGCGCCGGGCGCATGGTCCGGCCAACCTGCTGCAGGGCCTGCGCGACTATTTCGGCGCCCACACCTTCCGGCGCACCGACCGCGAGGGCAATTTCCACATACGCTGGTCGCAGGACGGCACCCAGATGCAGAGCTGAGCCGGCGCGACACCGAGCTACGGGGCGAGGCTCCTGCCCATGCGCAGCAGCGGCACCCCGCCCTGGACGGTGAAGCGCTCCAGCACCGCGTAGCCGCAGGCGCGATACAGCGGCTCGCCGGCCAGCGTGGCCGCCAGCTCGGCGCGGCGGAAGCCCGCGCGCATCGCCTCCGCCTCGCAGCCGGCCAGGATCAGCCGGCCGACGCCGCGTCGCGCGTGCGCCGGCTCGGTGTACATGGCCCGGATGCGCGCCGCATCGATGCGCGGATCGAGCACGCGCGCGTCGCGACCGGCGCTGTGGTCGGCGCCGAACAGCGTGGTGCGCCGGCTCCAGCCGCCGCAGCCGGCGAGGACGCCGCCGCATTCGGCCAGCAGGTAGCTGCCATCCTCGACCAGCTGCGTGTCCAGGCCCATGATCGCCCGGCTGGCCGCGATCTGGCGGGCATCGAGGAAATCGCGCTGCAGCATCCCGATGGCGCGGTCGATCAGTGCCGCGAGCGCCGGCAGGTCGGGGGTCGCCGCGACCCGCAGGCGGATCGGCTCACGGGGCGTCGGCATGTTCGGCCTCCGGGGGATCGGTCCACCGACGTGCTAGTCCCGGCGGCCGCAGCGCCGCAAGCCCGAGCCGGCGGCGGCCGCGCGGGAAAGCCGTCGCCGCGCCCGGGGACCGCCGGCAGGCGAACGATTTCATTGTCTTATCGCCGCTAAATCCTGCGCGAGCCGGACCGCCGCTTGCTTGACAGGTCATTGCACCGCCGGTAGCTAGCCCTGGCGCTCGCCGCCGGCGGGAAGACGAACAAATCAGCAGGCTGGGAGAAAGAAGACGGACCCGGATGGATCGCCCCGAGCTGGCGGATCCTTCGACCAGCGGCTGAGCGAGGCGAGGAACCGGCATCTCGATGCCGAGCCGGCCGCGGCGGACGGTGCGATCGAACAGAGCTCGCTGGGACTGGTGATGCGGGTCGGCGTCGAGCTGGTCGCAGCCGTGATCGTCGGAGCGGCAATCGGCTGGGGGCTGGATGGCTGGCTGAAGACACGCCCGCTGCTGCTGATCCTGTGCGCGTTCCTCGGCGGCATCGCGGGGATCGTCAACGTGTGGCGCCTGGCGATGCCGGGCATGGCCCGGGCGAAGCGCCCGGATCGATAGGGCTATGGGTCCCCGAGGGCGGACCCGTGGAGGAAAAGAGTTTGGCGGGCGGACATGACACGATCGACGCTCTCGGGCAGTTCAGGCTGCACCCGGTGCCGGGTGCGTTGGGCAGCGATTTCTACGTCAGCCAGTCCGTCATCACCATGCTGGGCAGCTCCGTCCTGATCCTGCTGTTCCTGTATCTCGGCATGCGCCGCCGCGCGATCGTCCCCGGACGCTTCCAGGCGGCCGCCGAGCTGGCCTACGAGTTCATCGATCGCATGGCGTCGGATCAGATCGGCGAGAAGGGCAGGCGGTTCTTTCCGTTCATCTTCACCTTGTTCTTCTTCATCCTGTTCGGCAACTATATCGGCCTGATCCCGGGCAGCTTCACCTATACCAGCCACATCGCGGTCACCGCGGCGCTGGCGCTCCTGGTGTTCGCGGTGGCGCTGATCGCAGCGCTGGTCAGCCAGGGGCTGAAGTTCTTCACCCACTTCCTGCCCGAGGGTGCGCCGATCGCGATGGCGCCGCTGCTGGTGCCGATCGAGATTCTGACCTTCCTGTCGCGTCCGGTCAGCCTGTCGATCCGGCTCTTCGCCAACATGGTCGCCGGCCACGTCATGTTCGAGATGTTCGCGGGCTTCACCATCCTGCTCGGCGGGCTGCACCTGATCGGCCCGGTGCTGGGCGTGGCACCGCTGATCGTCAACATGGCGCTGATGGCGCTCGAACTGCTGGTGGGCGCGCTGCAGGCCTACGTGTTCGCCATCCTGACCTGCATCTACCTGCGCGAGGCGGTGGCGCACTGAAGCCGCGGTTGCCGCCGACCGTTCCTCCCACCCTATCCCAGAAGGATTTCCCCATGGATCTCGCAGCCGCCAAGGACATCGGCGCCGGTCTGGCCGTCATTGCGCTCGCCGGTGTCGGCGTTGGCATCGGCAACATCTTCGCAGCCCTGGTCACCTCGATCGCGCGCAACCCCGCCGCGCGTCCCGCCGTGTTCGGCATCGGCATCCTGGGCTTCGCGCTGACCGAGGCGGTCGCGCTGTACGCGCTGCTGATTGCCTTCCTCATCCTGTTCGGCTGATCCGGGAGCGCACGACCATGTCCGCCACCCGGGCCGAGCGGATCAAGGCGGTGCTGCTGGCGGCGCCGCTGCTGGCGGCGGCAGCGCCCGGGGCGATGGCCAGCGGCATGCCGCAGCTCGAGTTCACCAACCCGCTCACCAAGTGGCAGGTGATCTGGGGTGCTGTGATCTTCCTGCTGCTCTACCTGATGCTCAGCCGTTCGGCGCTGCCGCGGGTCGCCTCGGTGCTCGAGCAGCGACGCCAGCGTATCGACGGCGATCTCGAGACGGCGCGCCGGAGCCGGGACGAGGCCGACCAGGCCACCGACGAGCTGCGCCGCGCCCGGCGCCAGGCGGCCGCCGAGGCGCAGGCCAATCTCGACCGGGTGATGGCCCAGGCCCGCGAGGAGGCAGCCACGCGCGGCCGCGAGACCGCTGCCCGCCTCGATGCCGAGCTCGCCCGCGCGGAGGCGCAGATCGGCGCCGAGCGGCAGCGCGCGATGGCCTCGCTGCGCGAGGTCGCGAGCGATACCGCGCAGCTGCTGGTGCAGCGCGTGACCGGCCAGGCGGCCGATCGCGACCTGGTGGAGACCCACGTGGACGAGGCGCTGGCGTCGGTTCGGGCGGCCTGATGAACGCGCCCGGCCTCCTGCACGAGCCGCTGTTCTGGTACAGCGTCGCCTTCGTGCTGTTCTTCGCGCTGCTCGGTCGCAGGCTGTTGCGGCCGTTGCTGGCGATGCTGGACGCGCGCGCAGCGCAGGTCCGCCAGGAGCTGGACGAGGCGGCGCGGCTGAAGCGCGAGGCGGCGCAGATGCTCGCCGAGGCCAGGCGCGAGCGCGAGGCCGCCCTCGTAGCAGCGCGCGAGATGGTCGAGCGCTCCCGCCAGGAGGCCGAACGCATCACCGAGGCGGGGCGGCGGGAGGCGGAAGCCGCAGCAGGACGCCGCGAGCGCATGGCGCACGAGCGGATCCAGTCGGCCGAGCGCGCCGCGGTGCGCGAGGTGCGCGCCCAGGCCGCCGAGATCGCCAGCGAGGCGGCGCGCGAGGTGGTGGCGGCGATGCTCACCGCGAGCCACGACGCCGCGCTGATCGACCGCGCCATCGCCGCCCTGCCGGCGGCGTTCGCCGGCCGCACCGCGGCGTGAGTCCGGGCGGCGTGGGTCCCAGGCGGCGTGAGTTTAGGGCGGCGTGGGTGCAGTCAGATGAGCCGGGTCGCATGACGGGGGCGGCGTGAGCGCGTCCGTGTTGCGCCTGTCGGTGGTCGCGGCGGTGCTCAACGAGGCCCAGAACATCCGTCCGGTGGTGAGCGAGATCGCCCAGGCACTCGCGTCGCTGCAGCCGTTCGAGGTCATCTTCGTCGATGACGGCAGCACCGACGCCACCCTCTCTGAGCTGCTCGACTGCCGTGACGTGCTGCCCGAGCTGCGCGTGCTCAGCCATGCCGGCCGCTGCGGCAAGTCGGCGGCGCTGCACACCGGCATCGACGCGGCGCGCTCGCGCTGGATCGCCACCATCGACGGCGACGGCCAGGACGACCCCTCCGAGATCCCCGCCATGCTGGCGCTGGCCGAAGGCGCCAACGGGCCCTCGCCGCTGGTGGTGGGGGTGCGGCTGAAGCGTCACGACACGCTGTCGCGTCGTTTCGCCACCCGCTTCGCCAACGGGCTGCGCGAGCGGCTGCTGCGCGACGGCTGCCCGGATACCGGGGCGCCGATGAAGCTGTTCGCGCGCGACGCCTTCCTGCGCCTGCCGCAGTTCGAGGGGCTGCACCGCTTCCTGCCCGCGCTGCTCGGCAGCTACGGCCACCCGCTGCTGTGCAAGCCGGTGCGGCACCGCGCACGGCTGCATGGCAGCTCGAAATACACCAACTGGAACCGCGCCCTGGTGGGCTTGCGCGACATGGTCGGGGTGATGTGGCTGCAGAAGCGCACGGTGCGGCCGGAGCGGGTCACCGAAGTCTGAGCCCGTTGCCCGATCCCGCCATGTCCGATCGTGCGGTGAACCGTCTCGGCACGCGTCGGCTGGCGCTGCTCGCGGCGCTGGCGCTGGCGCTGTTCCTGCCCGGCCGCGCCCTGCTGCCGCCGCTGGACCGGGACGAGCCGCGCTACATGGAAGCCGCGGCCCAGATGCTGCAGACCGGCGACTATGTCGACGTGCGGTTCCAGGATCAGCCGCGCTACCTGCAGCCGGCCGGCATCTACTGGCTGGAGGCGGCGTCGGTCGCGGCCACCGGCACCCTGCGGCACCGCCAGGCCTGGGGCTGGCGCATCCCCTCGCTGATCGCGGCGGTCGGCTCGGTGCTGCTGACCGCGGCGATCGGCGCCTCGCTGTTCGGCAGCGAGGCCGGGCTGTTCGCGGCCCTGCTGCTCGCGCTGTCGGTGCTGATGACGGCCGAGGCCCGCATGGCGACGATCGATAGCTGCCTGCTGACGACGGTGCTGCTGGCCGAGCTCGCGCTGCTGCGCGTCTGGCGCGGCGCGTGGGACGGCGCCGACGCATCGCCCGCGCTGTATTGGCCCGCGCTGTATTGGGCTGCCTTGGGTGTCGGGCTGATGCTGAAGGGGCCGGTGATACTGATCCCCGGCCTCGGCACGCCGCTGGCGCTTGCCTTGAGCGGGCGCCGGTTCGCCTGGTGGCGGCGGCTGCGGCCCGCCTGGGGGGTGCCGCTGATGCTGGCGATCATGCTGCCCTGGTGCGTCGCGATCGGCCTGGTGAGCCACGGCCGCTTCTTCGCCGACGCGGTCGGCACCAACTTCCTGGGCAAGGTCGCCTCCGGCCAGCAGGCGCACGGGCAGCCGCCGGGCTACCACCTGCTGGTGTTCGCGGTCGCGTTCTGGCCCGGCTCGCTGTTCGCCGCCCTCGCGGTGCCGTTCGCCTGGGCACGCCGCCGCGCCCCAGAGGTCCGGTTCCTGCTGTGCTGGATCCTGCCGCACTGGGTCCTGTTCGAGCTGATCGCGACCAAGCTGCCGCACTACGTGCTGCCGGCCTATCCGGCGATCGCCATCCTCGCCGCCGCGGCGCTGTGCGCGCCGGATGGCTGGCAGGCGCCGCGCGGCAGGGCGGGCAAGATCCTGCTGTGGCTCTACGGCACGGTCTGGCTGCTGCTCGGGCTGGGCCTGGCGCTTGCCGGGCCGGTGCTGCTTTGGCGGCTGCAGCGTGTGATCTCGCTGCCGGCCTGCTTCGCCGCCGGGCTGGCGCTGGTGCTGCTGCCGGGTGCCGCACTGCTGGCGGCGCTGCGCGAGCCGCGCCGCGCGGTCGGGTTCGCCGCCGCGGCGGCGCTGGTCACCTACCTGAGCCTGTTCTGGGCAGTGCTGCCGAACCTGCGCGCGATCTGGCTCAGCCCGCGCATCGCCGCCATGGTGGCGCAGGTGAAGCCCTGCCCCGGCAGCGTGCTCGCCTCCGCCTCGTTCAGCGAGCCGAGCCTGGTGTTCCTGGTCGGGCGCGGCACCCGGCTGGTCGACGCCGCGTCGGCCGCCGACCTGCTGGCGCGCGACCGGCGCTGCGGCCTCGCCCTGGTCGGCAGCCGTGACGAGGCGGCGTTCCGCAGGCGTCTGGTCCAGGACGGCATCGCGGTCAGCCCGCTCGGCCGGCTGGACGGGATCAACTACTCGACCGGCAGGCGGCTCGAGCTCGGCCTGTTCCGGGCCGTGCCGGGCAGCGGGGGCTAGATGCTTGGCCCTGCTGACGGGCCTGCCATCGGGCGGTTCGGGTCCTGGCTGGACCTGCGGCCCGCTCAGAGCACCGGCATCATCCGCTTCATGAACCCGTCGAACAGCGGGACGGTGAAGGCGGTGTCGCCGTGCGCCGGGCTGTAGAGCATGCCCTTGCCGATCAGCGCGTTGCGCACGGGCGCCACCGTCGTGACTTTGCGGGCGAGGATTTCGGCCACGTCGCCCGAACGGTGAGGACCCGCCCCGAGCTCCGCCATCGCGCGCATGTAGCGCTTCTCGGTCGGCGTCAGCCGATCGAAGCGGACGCGGAAGAAGCCGGCGTCCAGCTCGGCGAGCGCCTGGACCGTGGCCCGATGGGCGTCACCGGCTCGGATCGGCGAGTGCTCGGCGACGTTCCAGCTATGCTTTCCCCACTCCTGCAGGAAGTAGGGATAGCCGCGGGTCTGCCGGAGGATCTCGGCCACGGCGGATTCCTCGAACCCGGCTTCCTCCTTTTCGGCCGGCACGATCAGCGCCGCGCGCGCGGCGTCCTCGGGAAGCCGATCGATGGGCTCGAACTCGAATAGCCGCTCGGCGTAGCTCTTCGCCCGACCCATCCGGCCCAGCAACTGCGGAAGCCCGGCCGCGACCATGGTGATGGGCAGTTGGCTCTGGCTGGCATCGTGGAGGGCGCTGATCAACGCGGCGAGTTGCGGCTCGGGAACGTATTGCAGCTCGTCGATGAACAGCACCACGGCGGTCGCGCGCTCGGCGGCGGCGGCCCCCACCGCGATCAGGAGTTCGGCGAGGTCGTGATCCAGGTCGCCGCTGTCGGCGACGCCCGCCTCCGGCTCGAGATCGAGGGCGACCTCGATATCCTGGTATCTGAGCTTCAGTGCCTTGGCGAAGCTCGCCAGCGCGCCCATCGCCCGCTGCACCGCAGCCTTCGCCGCTTGCCCATGATTGAGCTTCAGCAGCGTCGCCCGCAGCGCCGGGACGAGCAGTGCCGGCAGGGAGCGTCCCTCGGGCGCCTCGATGCGGACACTGGCGAAGCCTCGGGCTTGCGCGTCCAGGCGGATGCGGTTCAGCAGCACCGTCTTGCCCACCCCACGCAGACCGTAGAGGATAAAGCTCCTCGCCGAACGACCGTCGCGAATGCGATCGAGCGCGATCGCGGCCCGCTCGATCAGGTCGTCGCGGCCGGCGAGTTCCGGCGGAGGAGTACCCGCCCCAGGGGCATAGGGATTACGGCGCGGGTCCAATTCAAGGAAGCTTAATACAGTTTATCCTTCGGCCATAAGATGGGCTAAGCAGGCAATATCTGCAAGCCGGTCACGGGCCGCGCGCTGCCGTGCCGCCGGAGACAGCGCGAGGACGAGCGCGTCAGGTGCCGGCGCGAGACGACGATGACCGCCTCGTAGCTAGGTCGGGCTGCTGACCGGATCCTCCCAGCCGCGCATGCCGACCAGCAGCAGCGTGTGGCCGTCGGGATCGCGCTGCGGTCCCTCGTCGTTGGTCATGCCGACGCTGCGCATCACCAGCCGGGTGGCGGCGACGTCGTTGGGGTTCACCGTGATCGCGCTCGCGGCCGCCGGCGCGCTGTAGCACAGCAGCTCCACGTGCGGCGTCGCCTGCGAGGGCGACATGCCGACCACCTCCACCACCGTGCCGGTGGCGGCGTCGAGGCTGTCCTGCTGGCTGCCCTGGTTGGTGGTGTTCGAGGTGACCGACAGGCCGAGCGCGCCGTAGAACGCCGCACTGCTCGCGATGTTGGACACCACCACCGCGGAATGATCGATGCCCAGCGTGTAGCCGCCCGAGGCCGGCGAGACTCCCTGCCAGGCCGCAGGCATCGCGCTCGCCGGGAACTGCAGCAGCTCGAAGGGGTGCAGCTCCGGATCGCGAAGCTTGATCGCGGTGACGCCGCCGGAGCTGGCCGGCAGGGTGACCGGCCCCTGCAGGCTGATCGGGATCGGCGTGGTCTGCGCCTGCAGCTGCCGCAGGGCGGCGTTGATGTCGCTGACCACGATGGCGATGTGCTGGAACCAGGGATCGTAGCTGGTGTGGGCGGCGGGGTAGGGCGCACCCGGGTGGTCGAACTGCACCAGCTCGATCAGCTGCTGGCCCAGCGCCAGGGTGACGACCAGCGCCTCGCTGCCCGGCATGCCGTAGAGTGCGGCGTCGACCCGGGTGCGTGCGGTGCGGGTGAAGCCGAGCCCGTTCTCGTAGAAGCTGGCCAGCGCGTCGGCGTTGGCGCTGGTCAGGCTGATGCGTGCCAGTTCAAGGGTGGTTACGGCCACTGAGCACCTCGGCGATTGAGAAAAATCGCGTATAGCGTGTCCCAAGCGCCGATAAACAGGCGGCTGCGGTGGCGGTCGCCGAAGGTCAGGTTGGCCACGCTGCGCGGCGTCAGGATCTTGCCGAGCAGCCTGCCGCCGGGGTCGATGCAGTGCACCCCGTCGGCCGCACTGCTCCACAGGTTGCCGTCCTCGTCGACGCGCAGGCCGTCGCTGTAGCCGGGCTCGACCTTGTGGAAGATGTCGCCGCCGCTCAGCGACAGGCCGTCGGCCGACACCTCGAAGGCGCGCAGGTACTGCTTCGGGTTCGGCTTGGTCTGGTCACCGGTCTCGCTGATATAGAGCCGCCGCTCGTCGGGAGAAAAGGCGAGGCCGTTGGGGCCGTCGAAATCGTGCGCCACGACGCGCAGCGCGCCGCTCTGCGGGTCGAGCCGATATACCGCCGGCGGCTGTTCCGAGGCCTGGCGTCCGCCTTCGTAGTCGTTGAGCAGGCCGTACAGCGGATCGGTGAACCAGATCGAGCCGTCCGAACGCACCACCACGTCGTTGGGCGCGTTCAGCCGCTTGCCGTCATGGTGGGTGGCGAGCCTGGTGAGCGTGCCGTCCCACTCGGTGCGGGTGACGCAGCGGCCACGATGCGAGCAGGTGATCAGCCGGCCCTGGCGGTCGCGGGTCTGGCCGTTGGCGTAGTCCGACGGCGCGCGCCACACCGAGGCGCCGTCAGCCTCGCTCCAGCGCATGGTGCGGTCGTTCGGCAGGTCCTGGAACAGCAGGCAGTTCCAGTCCGCCATCCAGACCGGCCCCTCGATCCAGCGCATGCCGGTCGCCAGCGTCTCCAGCCGGGCGTTGCCCAGGACATAGTGCGCGAAGCGCTCGTCGCGGACGTCGAAGCCCTCCACCGGATCGGCTCAGCGAAACCGGCAGGGCCGGTTGACGGTGGGCGGATCCGCGAACTGCACCACCATCAGCACCGCCGGCTGATCCCCCACGGTGCCGGAGCGGTGCCCCTTGCGGCCGTCGCTCTCGCGCGTGTTCTGGTCCTCGCCGAACGAGATCTCGCCGGCGCCGAGCTCGATGCGGGTGCCGTCCATCGATTCCACGAACCAGCGCCCGGACAGCGGGATGATCCATTGCGGTGCCGGGTTCTCGTGCCAATCACCCAGCCAGCCGACCGGCTGCACCGTGACCATGACGTCCATCTGGCCGCTGGTCTTGCTGCCCTGCCACTGCGGCGCCGCCCCGCCGCCCATCGCCTTCATCTGAAATTCGCTCAGCTCGCACCGCGTCTGGTGGCTGACCCCTTCCCCGTCGGTCCAGAGGTGCCAGTACGGGATGCGCGGCGGCGGCTCGTCGGTCATGGCGTGCTCTCGGCTGCTGGATCGGGGATGTCGATCTCCAGCGCCGCAGCCTTCCCGCCGGTTCCGGCCGCGCCTCGGGCGTCGGCACGGAACACACCGCCCGGGTGCGGCGTTGCGCAGACGCCAGGCGAGGAAGACCGCGATGAGCAGCGAGCGCTACGACGTGATCATCATCGGCTCCGGTCCGGGCGGCGGCTCGATGGCCTGGAAGCTCGCCAAGACCGGCAAGCGCATCCTGCTGATCGAGCGCGGCGACTACCTGCGCCGCGGGCGCGAGAACTGGGACAGCAAGACGGTGTTCGTCGACGCCGCCTACCAGGCCAAGGAGACCTGGTACAGCAGCAAGGGCGAGAGCTTCCATCCCGGGCTGCACTACTTCGTGGGCGGCAACAGCAAGTTCTACGGCTCGATCCTGTTCCGGCTGCGCGAGCGCGATTTCGGCGAGATCCGGCATCCCGACGGCATCGCGCCCGCCTGGCCGGTGGGCTACGACACGTTCGAGCCGTACTACCAGGCCGCCGAGGAGCTGTTCGCGGTGCGCGGGCTGCGCGGCGAGGATCCCACCGAACCGCCCAGCACCAAGCCCTACGCCTACCCGCCGGTGACCCACGAGCCGCGCATCCAGCAGCTGTTCGACGGGCTCAAGCGCATCGGACATCATCCGTTCCACCTGCCGGTCGGCGTGCTGCTCGAGGAGCGTGACGGGGTGCCGCTGCCGCACTCGCCGTGCATACGCTGCGACGCCTTCGACGGCTATCCTTGCGCCACCAACGGCAAGGCCGACGCCCAGATCATGACCGTCGATCCGGCGCTGCGCGAGCACGACAACCTGACGCTGATGACGCGCAGCTACGTCGAGAAGCTGCTGACCGGCCCGGACGGCCACAGCGTCACCGGGGTGATGGTGCTGACCGATGCGGGGGAGCGGATCACGCTCTCGGCCGATATCGTCGTGGTCGCCTGCGGCGCGCTGTCGTCGGCGCTGCTGATGCTGCGCTCGGCCAACGACGCGCACCCTAACGGCCTCGCCAACGGCTCCGACCAGGTCGGACGCAACTATATGCGCCACAACAACTCCACCATCATGGCGGTGTCCAAGACCCCCAACCCGACCAGGTTCCAGAAGACGCTGGGGCTGAACGATTTCTACTTCGGCGCCGACGATTGGGACTATCCGCTCGGCCATATCCAGATGGTCGGCAAGTCCGACGGGGTGCAGGTGCACGGCGAGGGCCTGCCGAAGTTCCTGCACTGGCTGCCGGAGATGCCGTTCGACTACCTGGCCCGGCACTCGATTGATTTCTGGCTGACCTCGGAGGACCTGCCGCTGCCGCAGAACCGGATCCACTACCGGGACGGCAAGGTGTTCCTCGATTTCGAGGAGAGCAACATGGAGGGCCAGAAGCGGCTCAAGCACAAGCTGGAGAAGCTGTGCGGCCAGCTCGACATCCATCCCCACCTGTTCGACCGGTCGCTCTATCTCGGCAAGGACACGCCGATCGGCGGCACCGCGCACCAGGCGGGAACCTTGCGGTTCGGCACCGATCCCGCCAGCTCGGTGCTCGACACCGACTGCAAGGCGCACGAGCTCGACAACCTCTACGTCACCGACGCCAGCTTCTTCCCCTCGATCGGTGCGGTGAACCCGACCCTGACCATCGTCGCCAACGCCCTGCGCGTCGCCGACACCATCGCGGCACGGCTCTAGGCGTAGAGCAGGCAAGGGGCGTCCCTTGACCCCATCAAAGGCAAGCCTTTGAAAACCTTAGTTTTAGAAGATGGGGTTTGGGGCCCTCGGCTCCAACGGGTCAAGGGCAGAGCCCTTGCCTCACCGCCGCCGCCCCTGTGAGGTTCGCCTCGCGCGGGCGCGGTCGGGCGCACCGCGTGTTCCATCCGCTGTGCGGCGCCACCCTCGACACGCTGGTGCCGCTGCTGCTGAAGGGCGGGGTATCGCCGCGCCGGGCGCACGTGGTCGCGATCGCGCTGGCCACCGCATTGGTGCGGTCGCCCTTCACCCTCGGCGAGGCCCTGCTCACCCGGTCCGGTGGCGCCTACCCGGCGCCGATCTTCGTCGTCGGGCACTGGCGCAGCGGCACCACCCACCTGACCAACGTGCTGAGCCGGTCGCAGGCGTTCGGCATCCTCTCGCCGATGGCGGTCGGGCTGCCCGCCGAGGCGCTGGGTCTGGCGCGCCTCGCGGCTCCCTTCGTCGGGCAGTTCTTCCCGCGCACCCGGCTGATCGACCACATCGCGCTGTCGTCCGACCTGCCGCAGGAGGACGAGCTGGCGATGGCCAACCTGTCGACCCTGTCGTGCAACCACGGCATCTACTTCCCGAGCCGGCTGCGGCGGGAGTTCGATCGCGGCGTGTTCGGCGACGCGGTCGCCGCGTCCGAGCAGCGCCGCTGGGCGCGCCGGCTCGAGCGCTACGTCGCCAAGATGACCCGTGCCGCCGGCCGGCCGCTGCTGATCCGCAACCCCGCCAACAGCGCCCGCATCCCGGCCCTGCGCGCGATCTGGCCCGACGCGCGCTTCCTGCACATCCACCGCCATCCGGCCGACGTCTACGCCTCCTCGCTGCGCATGTTCTCGACCCTGACCGCCGAGCTGTCGCTCGGCGACGGCCGCGCCGACATCACCGGGCTGGTCCGCCACGTCTATCCGCGGCTGATGCGACGCCTGATCGCCGACGGGCCGTCGCTGCCGGCGGGGCGCTACGCCGAGATCCGCTACGAGGCGTTCCGTCAGGATCCGATGGCCGAACTGGCGCGGGTGCACGGCGAGCTGGATCTGCCGGGCTTCGGTGCCGCCGCCGCCGCCATGGACCGCTACCTGCACGCACACCGCCACGCGCCGCGGGCGCACGTGCTCGATGCGCCGGACCGCCGCTGGCTCGCCGAGCAGTGCGGGCCGTTCCTCTCGCGCTGGGGCTATGCGGACGTCGCCGCCGAGCCCGTCGCTCCCCATCGTCGACACGACGTGCCCGCCCTGCTCGACGCCGCCGCCTCGCGGCCGCATGACCGACCCGTGACCGGGGTGCCCGCGCGGGCGGTCTGAGATCGCACCCGTCGAACCCGGCCCGGATCGTTCCGGCACGATGACGCGACCTGCGACGCGCGGCGCGGGGGCAACCTCATCGTGGCGCTCCCGTTATGAGCTCATGATCAGCCGCAGAGGAGGGACGTGATGCGCGGTCCGATGACGACCATGACGACGATGACCTTGGCGACCGTGCTGGCGCTGGCCGCCTGCGGCCAGGTGACCGGCCCGACCAAGGCCGAGATCAAGCAGGTGATCCAGACCCGCATGCAGCAGGCGAACGACAAGACCTCGGCGAACACGCTGGGCATCTTCGACGGGCCCTACGACGTCAAGAATTTCGACGTCACCAACGCCGACTGCGCGGCCAAGGACAACGGCGTCTACAGCTGCGCGGTGACGTCGATTAACAAGAACCAGACCAAGACCGGGCAGCTCTCCTTCAAGAAGGTGAACGGCGAGTGGACCCTGGTGGAATGAGGCGCGCGGCGCCGATCCCTCCCGCCTGCCGTGCCCATGAACCGTCGCCCTCAGGGTCCGTGCGCCGGCTCACCGTCGGTGCGTAGGCCGCTCAGCGTGCCGGGCAGGGAAAACGGGCGCGCCGGCAGGCTGACGCGCTCGTCGTGCAGCGCGGTGCGCAGGCGACGGTAGAACTCGCGCTGCACCGGCCAGCGTCCGTCCACCGTGCACTTGATGGTCCCCGAGATCGCGACGGCGTACTCGCCGATGCTGTCGACGCCGTTGAGCGCGAAATCCTCGACCATGAACCGCGCGAACGCCTCGTCCTGTCGCAGCGCATCGCCGATCGAGCGCAGCAGCGCGCATACCCGGTCGGTGTCCTCCTCCATCGAGACGCTGATGGCGATGGCGGCGACGGCGAAGTCGCGCGACAGGTTGATGACCGTCGTCACCGACGAGAACGGGATGATCTGCACCGATCCGTCGCCGCCGCGCAGCCGCAGGGTGCGGATCGAGATGTGCTCGACGGTGCCGGTGACCCCCGCCGCGGTCACGGTGTCGCCGACCTGCATCGCGTTCTCCACCAGCAGGAAGATGCCGGTGATGAAGTCCTGCACCAGCTTCTGCGAGCCGAAGCCGATGGCGACCCCGAGGATGCCGGCGCCGGCCAGCAGCGGCGCCACGTTGACGCCGACCTCGCTCAGCACGGTGAGGCTGATGATGATGGCGAGCACGATGAACAGCACCGTGCGCAGGATCGGCAGCAGGGTCTGCAGCCGCACCGCCCGGGTGACCTGGGCGGCGCGGTCGAAGCGCGAGATCTGGCGGTCGAGCGCCGCATTGACCCCCTCCCAGACCGCCACGCCGACGAGCAGCGCGAGCGCGATCGAGATCAGCGCCGAGACCAGCCGCGTGCCCAGCGCGCCGCCGGTGAGCCAGGCGATCATCTGCACCCCCCAGGCCTGCAGCAGCACCACCGCGCCCACCAGCAGCACCATGGCGTTCACGGTGCGGCGCAGCAGCGGGTAGTAGCGGTTGGCGCGTCGCTCCAGGCCGGGGAAGCGGTGCTCGAGCTCCGGATGGATGCGGAACAGCCGGTCCAGCAGGCCGAGCAGGGCGGCCGACATCAGGCGGCAGGCGAAGCCCACCGCGCTGGTGATCAGGAACAGGCGCAGGATGCGGGTGTAGCCGTCGCGCACCTGCGCCGCCCAGACCAGCCACAGCGCGAAGTCGAAGAACATGGCCACGATCCACCAGCGTTCGGCCATGCGCGACAGCACGATCCCGGCCGCGGTGGCGCGGAACCGACGCGGCGGGGTCAGGGCGGCGGCGACGCGCAGGCGCACCCGCCAGATCAGCAGCGCCACCAGCACGTGCTCGACCAGCAGGATCGCCCGGATCAGGGACTGGCCGGCGGTCGGCGGCAGCTGCAGGATGGCGCCGACGTTGATCACCATCACGGCGGCCACCGGCACCGCGACCAGCCAGGCCCACCACAGGCTGAGCAGCCGCGCGGTCTGGTCCGACAGCGCGATCAGGCGCACCCCCGGGGCTCGTGCCGCCAGCAGCATGTCCAGCGCGAGATAGAGCACGCGGCCGGTCCCGTACAGGTTGGTGACGGTCACGATGATCAGCTGGGTGACCGGATGATCCGAGACCTCCGAGCCGACCAGGTTGCCGATGACCAGGAACAGCCCGACCGGCAGCAGCTTGAGCAGCAGGCGCAGCAGCGCGAACGGGACCCGCCGCAGCAGGCGCAGCGTCCTCCAGCGATGGGTGGCGTCGCGGCTGCGCTGCTCGGCCTGCGCTTCGGGCACCGGGCCATCCAGGCCGTCCCCGATGGCCGGCAGCTCCGGCCCCGGCAGCTCCGGCCCCGACAGCTCCGGCCCCGGCAGCTCCGGCCCCGACGGGTCCGGCCCCGGCGGGTCCGGCCGCGGCGCCGCCTCCTGCACGATCCTCGACTCCCGCGCGAGCCGGCGCAGCACGCCGCGCAGCAGCAGGTGGAGGCCGCGCTCGGCGAGCAGCGCCGTCAGCATCACCACGCCGCCGCGCCAGGCGACGTCCAGCAGCACCCCGCGGCTGGTCGGATCGAGCAGCTCGTGATGCAGCCAGCGTGTGGCGAGCAGCATGTCGCTGAACATGCGGACGAGCGTGTTGGTCTGGGCGATGATCAGGCCGCGCGCCGTCCCGACCTCGCTCAGCAGCTCGCTTCCCAGGCTGTCCGGCGCCAGCGTGACCTTGCCGTGCGCCGCCGGCGCCGCGACCGGCATCGCCTTGGCCATCGCGGTCAGCGTGTTGATGAAGGCGGTGCGCCTGGCGGGATTGTTGAGGACGTCCAGCAGCTGCTGCGCCTGGGACGGTGCGATCGGCGCCGGCGCGGCGGCGGTCAGCAGCAGGAGTGCCGCAATGCACCCGGCCAGCACGCCGCGCCGAGCCGGGCGGCGTCCGCCGCATCGAGCGCCATCGGACTGCATGCATCCTCCGCTGCTGGTCGCTGTCGGCCCCGCGTGGAACACGTGACCGTGTAACCTGTCAAATCCCGTCGCCGCGCCCCATCTTGCGGGAATGCGACCTCTCCTGACCCTGCTGATGGTGTTCGCGATGATCGGCGTGCTGGGCGTGCTCGGCGCCGGCGTCGTCGGCTTCGTGCGCGGCGGCGGCGACCCGCAGCGCTCCAACCAGCTGATGCGCTGGCGGGTGATCCTGCAGGCGGTGGCGATCCTGCTGTTCGTGCTGCTGCTGACGGTGTTCCGGCGCTAGGGTGAACAGAGAGTAAGGCAAGGGCTCTGCCCTTGACCCGCTGGGGCCGGTGGCCCCAGACCCCGGTTCAGGGGATCGCGGCTAGCTTTGCCTGGGCCTTGATCTTGGCGGTGTCCAGCGCGTGGAGCGCGTCCAGCACTGCGACCTGCAGCGAGCCGGGACCGGCGGCATGCCGGGCGGCGATCTCGCCGGCAAGGCCGATCAGCACCATGCCGTGCGCCGCGGCCGCCAGCGCGTCGCGCTCGACCGCGAGGCAGGCGCCGATCAGCGCGGTCGCGGTGCAGCCCAGGCCGGTGACGCGCGTCATCATCGGGTGGCCGTTCTCGATCGCCACCAGGGCCGCGCCGTCGGTCGCATAGTCGGTGGCGCCGCTGACCACCACGGCGCCGCCGGTGACGGCGGCGAGCGCCCGCGCCGCCGGCAGCGCGTCGGCCGGCTGCGCCAGGCTGTCGACCCCGCGCCCGCCGGCTTCGGGCCTGCTGTCCCGGTGGGCGCCGCAGAGACGCGCCAGGGCAATGATCTCCGAGGCGTTGCCGCGCACGACTTGCGGGCGCCAGTCCAGCAGGGCGACCGCCACCGCCGAGCGGAAGCCGATCGCCCCGACCGCGACCGGGTCCAGCGCCCAGGGCGTCGCGGCTCGGTGCGCCGCCTCGGCGGCGCGACGCATCGCCTCCGCGCGCGCGCCGCTCATGGTGCCGAGATTGATCACCAGCGCGTCCGCGACCGCGGCGAACTCGGCCACCTCCTCCACCGCCTCGACCATGGCCGGCGAGGCGCCGACCGCCAGCAGGGCGTTGGCCGTGCTGTTGGTAACCACTAGGTTGGTGATGTTGTGCACCAGCGGCGCGCGCGCCCGCACCGCCTCCAGCGTGACGGCGACAGCCCGCGCCGTCGCCAGGGCGGTCAGGACAGGTGCTCCCGTATCATGCCGTCGAGCTCGTGGCGCAGACCGTGCGGATCGAGGCGGAAGTTGCTGTAGAGCGGGACCGGGTTGCCCGGCGAGAACAGCACCGGCGCCTCGGGCACGTCGGTGACGTAGGCCGCGTCGATGAAGCGGATCGAGGCCCCCGCCTCCTGGTAGCGCGGCGCATGGTAGATATCGAGGTCGCCGCGATGGCTGAGGTTCCACAGGTTGGACAGCACCAGGCCGGGCCGGTTGCAGACCCAGCGATATTTGGCGAGTCCGGCCCCCCAGACGGCGACGAAGAAGGCCGCGCGCTGGCTCCAGAACAGGCTGCGCGCCATCGTCGCACCGCACAGGTTGACGATCTCGACGCCGGTATTGTCGAAGCGCCGGTGCAGCTGCAGCACCAGATGCAGCTCGGCGAAGATCGGCGGCTCCGCCAGGCCCTGGCCGAAGCTGTCGTACAGGCTGACCGGATCATGGTGCAGGCGCGCATTGTGCCCGTCGATGACCACCACGACGCGTCCGAGGCGCTGGCGGAGATGCTCGATGCACTCCGCGACCATCGCACCCGGGTCGATCGCGGTGCGGTTCTCTACGCGCAGCCCGAACAGCACGCAGGGCAGCCGCTCGGCCTGGATCCTGGCCGCGAGCCGCTCGTCGTCGCGCGGCGGCAGCACCTCGGCGGCAGCGTCGCGTATGCGTCGGGCGAGGTCCTGGGTGACGTGCTCGTCCAGCGCGCGGAACAGGCAGTAGCGCTGACGGTAGACGAAGTTGCCCGTGCCCTGCGGACTGCGCAGCTCGCGGTCCACCCGACCCTCGAGCTCGGGAAAGATGCGATCAATCGGCGCGAACACCTCGGAGCCCTCCGCGGCGTTCGGCACGATGACGCTGGGCAGACGCGACGCCGGCACGGCGCGCACCAGACGGTCGAGCGCGGTCAGCTCGTTCCACAGCTGGTGGCCCATATGCAGCATCGGATGGCCGCGGCAGATCACCGCGAACCGCCGCTGCGGGTCGGCGAGATAGGCCAGCAGCGGCTCCGCATCGGCGATCACGTGGGCGAGGAACTCCGCCGCCAGCCTCTCGAACGGCTTGTCCTCGTCGTGGGGGACGAAGACGGTGTTGATGGATGGTACGAACAGGTCGGCCTTGGCGAAGAAATGGTTCGTGGTGCTGACGAAGAACACCAGCCCGTGCCGCTCGTCGAGGAAGCGGTAGGAGATGCGGTGCTCGTGCAGCACCAGGCTGTCGGTCGAGCGCAGCACGCGCCCGTCCACCGGCGAGGCGCAGGCCAGCGCGCCGTCGCGCAGCGCCTGCTGCAGCGCCTCCTGGAAGTTGCCGCCGAGGCAGGCCTGCACCGCGTGCAGCCGGATCGGCTCGTCGCCTGCCGAGCCCACCTGGTAGCCGGCCGGGTCCGGCGCCTCGCGGTACAGGTCGACGACGCGCGTGGCGCCGATCGCGCGCGGTGCCGCGAGCTGCACGACCTGGTCGACGACCTCCCGGTTGAGGCCGTCGAACAACGCCATCTCGGCTGGACGAGACGGCTCGGGCTGGCACAGCATCGACCGCCAGACCTGCCGGATCGCGGGCGCGGCCTGCTTGGCGACCACCGCCTGCTCCTCGGCGGTGATCTGCACCAGCGAGAGCGGCCAGTGCTCCATCCCGGCGGTGAGCAGCCAGCTCGCCTCGCGGCCGGAATCATGCACCAGATCGAGCACCGTCCAGGGCGGGAACCCGTCATTCGCGCCGCGCGGCCGCCAGCCGGGCAGGAACTCGCGCACCGGCTGACCGGTGAGCCGGATCGGCACCGGCACGCCCTGCCGGTCGATGACGCAGAACACGCCGTCCCGTCGCGAAACCTCCAGTGTCACCAGCGGGCCTCTGTCATCACCTCGCCCACCAGCTTCCTCCTTTCCGCCGGGCCGGGAAAGGGCCGCGCTGGCTTGATGCCGCGATGGCTGTATCCTCGGCTCTGGATCGGGGACGGAGACGATGCGCAGCACGACCGGGTTTTCCAGGCGGCTCCTGCTCGCCGTCGCCGCGGGCACGGTCGCATCGTCCCGGTTGGCATTGTCCGCTTCGGCGGATGCGCCGCAGGACCGGCTGACGGTGTTCGCCGCCGCCAGCCTGAGCGACGCGCTCACCCGGATCGGCGCCCTTTGGCAGGCGCAGGGGCGCACGGCGCCGCGCTTCTCCTTCGCCTCCAGCGGCACGCTGGCCAGGCAGATCGACCAGGGTGCGGCGGCCGACCTGTTCCTCTCGGCCGACGAGACCTGGATGGACTGGCTCGCCAAGCGCGACCGCCTGCGCGACGCCACCCGCATCGACCTGGTCGGCAACCGCCTCGTGCTGGTGGAACGGCGCGCAGCATTCAGGCCGCTGGCACTGGCTCCCGGGGCCGACCTTGCCGGCATCCTGGGTGCGGCGGGACGGCTCGCGGTCGGCGATCCGTCATCGGTGCCGGCGGGGATCTATGCCAAGCAGGCGCTGACCGCGCTCGGGCTGTGGAACGCGGTGCAGGCCCGGCTGGCGCCGGCCGACAACGTGCGCGCCGCGCTGCTGCTGGTGCAGCGCGGCGAGGCGCCGGCCGGGATCGTCTATGCCAGCGACGTGCGGGCGACGCAGGACCTGGCGGTCGCGGGGGTGTTTCCGGCGTCCAGCCACATGCCGATCGTCTATCCGGGTGCGGTGTTGAGGCAGGCGCCGATGCCGCAGCGGGCGCAGGAACTGCTCGCCTTCCTCGCCGGCGGCGCGGCCCAGGCGCTGTTCCGCGATCTCGGCTTCTCCGGGCCGGGCGGCGCGCGGTCCGAGAACGCTGCGCCGGACGCGCCGTGACCGGTCCGGGGGCTGAGCCTCCGGACGCCGCCTGATGCTGGCACCCGACCAGTGGGAGGCGGTGCGGCTGACGCTGGATGTCGCGCTGCGCGCGGTGCTGCTGGCGCTGCTGCCGGCGCTGCTGTCGGCCTGGCTGCTGAGCAGGCGGGGGCCGCTCGGGCGGCGGCCGCCCCGGTGGTGGCTGCCCGGCCGGTGGCTGCCCGGCCGGTGGCTGCCCGGCCGGTGGCTGCTCGACGTGCTGGTGCACCTGCCGCTGGTGCTGCCGCCGGTGGTCACCGGTTGGCTGCTGCTGCTGGTGTTCGGCGTCGAGGGTCCGGTCGGCGCGCTGCTCTGGCGGCTGTTCGGGCTGCGCCTCGCCTTCACCACCAACGGCGCCAGCCTCGCCTGCGCGGTGATGATCCTGCCGCTGATGGTGCGCACCATCCGGCTGTCGATGGAGGCGGTGGATCCCGGTCTGCTCGCGGCGGCGGCCGGGCTGGGTGCCGGACCGGTCGATCGTTTCGTCACCGTGATGCTGCCGCTGGCCGCACCCGGCCTGCTGGCGGCGCTGGCGGGGGGCTATGCCGCGAGCCTGGGGGAGTTCGGGGCCGTGATCACCTTCGCCGCCGACATCCCCGGCGAGACCCGCACCCTGCCGCTCGCGATCTACGCCGCCCTGCAGGTACCGGGCGGCGAGGCGCAGGCCGCGCGGCTGGCGGCGGTCTCGGTGGTGCTCGCCCTGGCCGGATTGCTGGCTTCGGGCGTGCTGTCGCGCGGCCTTGGTGGGCGACCGTGACCGACGCGGCGCTGGAGGTCTCGCTGCGGCATCGCTTTCCCGGCGGCGCGTCGCTCGAGCTGAGCTTCGCCGCACCGCTGCCGGGCGTGGTGGCGCTGTTCGGACCGTCCGGCTCCGGCAAGAGTTCGGTGGTGCACTGCATCGCGGGCTTCCTGCGCCCCGACCGCGGCCTGGTGCGCATCGGCGAGGCGGTGCTGTCGGACGACCGGGTCTGGGTACGCCCCGAGCGCCGGCGGATCGGCATGGTGTTCCAGGAGGCGCGGCTGTTCCCGCACCTGACCGTGGCCGCCAACCTGCGCTACGGCGCGCGGCGGGCGCCGGCGGCGCTGCCGGCGCGCGGCGCACCGGATTTCGAGGAGCTGGTGGCGCTGCTCGGGTTGGAGCGGCTGCTCGGGCGGCGGCCGCACGGGCTCTCGGGGGGTGAGCGCCAGCGCGTGGCGATCGGTCGGGCGCTGCTGTCGCGGCCGCTGCTGCTGGCGATGGACGAGCCGCTGGCGGGCCTCGATGACGAGCGGCGGGCCGACATCCTGCCCTACCTGGCTCGGCTGCGCGAGCGGCTGTCGCTGCCGATCCTGTACGTGACCCACGCGATCGACGAGGTGATCCGCCTCGCCGACACGCTGGTGCTGCTGCGCGCGGGGCGGGTCGCGGCCTGCGGGCCGGTCGCGTCGCTGCTCGGCGACGTCCGCGGCGACCTTGCCGGCCGCGAGGATGCGGCGTGTCTGCTCGAGGGCCGCATCGTCGGCGCGGAGGCGCAGACCGGGCTGGCGCAGGTGGCGGCCGGCGGCTTCGTGCTGCGCGTGCCCGGGTCGGGTCGCAGCGTCGGTGCGATGGTGCGGTTGAAGATACCGGCGCGCGAGGTCATGCTGGCGGCGGCGTCGGCCGGCGAACGGCTTCCGCTGCTCAGCGTGCAGAACGTGCTGGCGACGCGCGTGGTGGCGCTGGCCGAGGACCTGCCGCGCGGCGTGGTGACGGTCTCGCTCCGGCCCGACGCGCAGGACGGCGCGGATGGCGGCGTGATCCTGGCCCAGGTGACCGCGGATTCCGCGCGCAGGCTGTCGCTCTCGCCGGGCAGCCGAGCGCTCGCGCTGGTGAAGTCGGTATCGATCGTGGTGCTGGCGCTGCAGGGAGAGAGGCATGGCGACCGACGAGGCGGAATGGCTGCTGCAGGCCCGCGAGATCCAGGCGATCGCGCAGACCGGCCTTGCCTTCACCCGTGATCCCTATGATCGCGAGCGCTACCTGGCGCTGCGCGTCCTGGCCGCGCGCATGATGGCGCGCGGGCAGCCCGCGGACGAGGCCCGGCTGCTGGGGATGTTCGAGCACGAGCAGGGCTACGCGACGCCCAAGGTCGACGTGCGCGGCGCGGTGTTCGACGCCGAGGATCGGCTGCTGATGGTGCGCGAGACCGCCGACGGCGGGCGCTGGACGCTGCCGGGCGGCTGGGCCGACGTGAACCAGACCGCCTCGGAGTGCGTGCTGCGCGAGATCGGCGAGGAGTCCGGCTACCAGGCCCGGGTGATCAAGCTGGCGCTGCTGCAGGATCGCGCCCGGCAGGGTCATCGACCGTCCGGACCGTTCTCGATCTACAAGCTGTTCTTCCTGTGCGCCCTCGTCGGCGGCACGCCGCGGGGCAGCCTGGAGACCAGCGAGGCTCGCTTCTTCGCCGAGCGGGACATCCCCGACGAGCTGTCGACCGGCCGCACGCTGCCGCATCAGATCGCTCGCCTGTTCGCGCACCACCGCGCGCCGGACCTGCCGACGGAGTTCGACTAGCCGCCATGGCCGAACTCCGCTTGAACCCGAGCTCGCCGGTCGCCCGGCTGCTGACGGCGCCGATGCGTCCCGGCACGGTTTGCTGGATCGGCCTGCGCCCTGCCAGGCATGAGACGCTGCGGCCGGTGGCCTCGGCGCTGCTGGATCCGCTGGACGGCCTGTCGGGTGACCATTACCGCAGTCGCACCCAGCGCGCCCGCCAGGTCACCCTGATCCAGGACGAGCACGTGGCGGCGATCGCCGGCTACCTCGGTCGGGAGCGCCTCGAAGCGGCGGAGCTGAGACGCAACATCGTCGTGCGCGGGATCAACCTGCTCGCCCTGAAGGGCGCGCAGTTTCGCCTCGGCGGCGCGGTGCTCGAGGCGACCGGCGAGTGCCATCCGTGCTCGCGCATGGAGACGATCCTGGGGCCGGGCGGCTACAATGCGGTGCGCGGCCATGGCGGCATCACCGCCCGGATCGTCTCGGGTGGCGTGGTGCGGCTCGGCGATGCGATCCTGCGTCTGGACGCGACGGCCGCCGGATGAGGATGCAGCCGTGAGCGCACCGTTGCATGATTTCGTCGCCGCGTAGTATGGCCCACGCGCGGAGGCCGACCTCGCCAGTCCGATGCACGGCGCCGGCGAGGATCTGGAGCAGATCGAGGCGCTGCTGCGGGGTCATGCCGAAGCTCGGGTGCTGGATCTGGGCTGCGGCGGAGGTCATGTCAGCTATCGTGCCTCGCCGCACGTCGCCTCGGTGGTGGCCTGCGACCTGACGCGCGACATGCTGGATGCGGTGGAGCGCACGGCGGCGGCTCGCGGCCTGTCGAACATCACGGTGCGACAGGCGGCTGCCGAGGCGCTGCCGTTCCCCGACGCGGCGTCGACGTCGTACTGTGCCGTTTCTCCGCGCATCATTGGCACCGGCTGGAGGCCGGACTACGCGAGGTGCGGCGCGTGCGTCAGGGCACCGGCCGAGGCGTGCTGATCGACACGGTGGCACCGGGCGACCCGCTGCCGGACACCCATCTGCAGGCGATGGAGCTGCTGCGCGACGCCTCGCACGTGCGCAACTACACGGGCGCGCAACTACCCGGGCGCGCAATGGACCGCAGCGATGTCGCGTGCGCGCCTCGCGGTCACCGGCCTGACCGGACGCAGGCTCGGGTTGGATTTCCAATCGAGGATCGCCCGCACGCTCATGCCGGCGCACATGGCGACGCGATACGCTCGCTGCAGGACCGGGCACCGGCGGCGGTACGCGACCACTTCGCGGTCGCGGCGCAGGGCAGCTTCACGCTCGACACCGTCATCCTGATCGTGGCGCCGGCCTGACGAGGCGACCGGCATCGCGACCCGGCGTCGCCGCTGCGGCGATGCCGACCAGGCTGAGGTCGGAAGCCGACCTTCAAACCCGGAGGCAGGGGCGGCGCAGGTGACGGCTCCCGTGGCTGTCGCCATGGGAGCCGTGCCGGGGCTCGTGCGGCGTCTCAGGCTGAACCGGCCTGAGACGATCAGGCGCTAGATGATGCTGTGGCCAGGATTGCTGACCCCGACGAGCGTAATCTTGGTTCCGTCCGACAGGCTCAGCAACGTCGAGCCGCCGCTGCTGGCCACGTGGATGTCCGACGGCTGGTAGCCGAACAGGTCGATGGTATCGGTCTTGACGTTGAAGCCGTAGAGCATGTCGGTGCCGCCCGCGGCACCTTTCACCACGTCATAGACCGCGGTGCCGCCCTTCTCCTGGACATCCATGACGCCTTTTCCAACCACGACGCCCATCCAGCCGGTGCCGCCGGTGACGGCGGCGTTGCCGGAGCTGCCGAACACGAGTGCCGCGCCGTTGCCGGTCTGGATGTTGGAGTTCGACTTGCTGGCCACGACGAGCATGTTGCTGCCACGCCCGGTGACCGACAGCGTCCCGGTGCCGCCGATGATCGAGTCTGCTCCGGTGGTGCTCGCCTCGACGCTGAGCGACCCGCCATTGCCGAAGATCGCGTCACCCTTCTGCGCGTCGACGGTCAGGCTGCCAGAGCCGCCGACGACGATGTCGCCGCCTGCCTCGCCGCCGGTCACGGTGGTGGGGCCGCCGCCGGTGAAGATGACGGCCGCCGCGGTGGCGCCGCCGACGATGTTGGTGACGCCGCCGCCGCCCAGGATAGACTCGCGTCCGGCCCGCGCGATCAGCGTGTCGTTGCCGGCAGCGGAACCGAACAGCGCGTCGCCGGCGCCACCGCCGGTGAGGGTGGTGTTGCTGCCGCTCGCACCCTGCGACACCAGGATGTTGTGGCCGCGGCTGCCGCCGATGAAGTCGCCGCCGCCGGAGCCGCCAAGGATGGTGGCCGAGCCCGTGCCACCATCAACCGTGCTCGCCCCGGTGCCGCCGAAGAAGGTCAGCGCGCCGGAATTGCCGCTCACGTAGACCTGGCCGGCGCTCGCGGTGACGACGTTGGACGCGCCACCAGCATTGATGGTGTCGCCCGCGGAGGCATTGTAGCTGCCGCCCGAGAGGCTGACGACGCCGGTCGCGGTTGGGGAGATCGGCGCCACCGGAACGGTGCTCGTGACCGGCGCGCTGTAGCTCATGCTGGTGATATGCAGCTGCACGGTGGGCGTGGTCACGTAGGAGGTCATGTTGACCAGTTCCGCACCCATCACCTCGTTGCTGCCGCCATCCGCGTAGTCGAGCGGCGCGTGGATGGTGTCCTGATAGATCTGGGTGCCGTCGACGTAGAAAGTGAGACTGCCGCGCTCCCAATCCATCGCGTAGACGTGGGGTTGGGCCACGTTGATCTTGAGCTGGTTGTATTCCTGGCCATCATTGTCGTGGTTCGGCGTCGAGGCGGTGTTGCTGACGTAGTAGTGGATGGTCGACTGGCCGGTCTTGGTGCCGTCCCAGCTCTCGAGGATGTCGATCTCGGTCGCGGCGTTCGGCGCGCTGGGATCGATCTGCAGGTTGTCGGCGCGCCACATCAGGAACGCGATGCCGATGCCCTGGCCCGCGTTGGCGTAGCCGGCGAACTGGTACAGCCCGTAGCCTTCGCCTGCACTCTTGCCGACCGGCGCCTGCATGAAGCCGACGGTGGGCCAGCCATCCGCCTTCGTCGAGGTGAGGGTCAGCGCGCCGTTGGCGAAGCTGTATTGGTCGGCGTTGCCCCAATTCACGCCGAACTTGAAGGGATTGAGGGACGTGTCGTTGCCGAAATCGTCCTCGAAGACAGTCTTGAAATTGTTCAGGTTCAAGGTCACGTAATTACATCCCTCGATAGGTAGTCCGGATCTTCAGTCATGCGCCGCGAGCCGAGCGGACTGCATAGATCTGAAATCGAATCTATTCACCGCATCATTAAGTCCTATTTTGGTTAAAAGGAGGTTACGACATCTGAAATAACATTGACGCCGCCGTCGCGATATTCGCGCGAAGCGTCATGAACTGAGCAATCGGATCGAGTTATATCAAAGAAGACGACGAGCCGTCGTATTTGCGATACCGGTATGACATCATATCGGATGCGATCAGTTGCCGGACGCCCCGATCAGAGAGACGGTCGCGGCGGATCCAGCCGGCCAGCACGGGCCGAGGCGGCTCATGCCGGCTCCGCGCGCTGCATCTCGTCGCGGCCGACCCAGGTGCCATGCAGGCCGAACGGTATGCGACGCGGAAGCAGCACGCGCGCGATCGGCCCGGCCGCGAGCCCGGCCGCCTCGAACACCACCAGCTCGCTTCGCCGCGAGCGCGCCGACCACAGCACCGCCAGCAACCAGCCCTCATCCTCGCCGCCTTCCGCCGCGTGCGGCACGAAGACCGCCTCCGACAGCCCGTCCTGCGGCTCGAAGCAGAACAGCGCGTGCTCGCCGGTGTGGTGGTCCAGGCGCGCCAGGCCACGCCACCCGCCATCGGCCGCATCCGACCGAAGGCAGCACAGGGTGCTGAAGCGGAACGGCGATCCGGTGCGACGATCATCGATGCGCGGGAACGCGCCCTCGACGTCGCCAAACGCGCTCATCTGCACCGAACCGGCATCCGGCTCGATGCTCCAGCGCCACGGTCTGGCCGGCATCGGCCACCGGATCGCGGCCATCTCCGCGGTCGGCGGTGGCAGCGTCGGCCGCGCGTGCTGCAGCACGTCGAGATGGACGCGGCCATCGGCCTCCCAGCCATTGATGACGCGCTGGACGATGACGGGCGCCTCGATCCAGACGACCTGGTCGGTGCCGCGGCGCAGCAAGGCGATCCTGCCGGCAGCCGACGCCGCCCCGGGAACGGGATGATCCCGTCGCGCCCGCGCCACGGCCGGCCGCACCGCGAGGACGAGGAAGTTCGGCGTGACCGCGAGATCGTGGATCCTGCCGGCATCCGGAGCCTCGAACTCGGTGTGCCAGGCGAGGCTGCCGAGGTGGTCGATGGCGCCGCCGCGGATCGTCGCGGACGCGCTTCGGCTCGATCGGCCGAAGAGCAGCTCGCCGGTGGAAGGGTCGCACTTCGGATAGGCGGTGAACGGATCGGGCGATCCGCAGCCATGCCGCGCCGGGCCGAGCGTGCGAAGCGTCGCCGGGCAGATCGCGAGCGGCGGATGCGCCCCGTCGAGTGCGATGAGCTCGCCCGCATGGTGGACGACGTTGATGTTGGCGAGACCCTGATCGTCGGGCAGCATCCCGAGCGGGCCGCCCGCCTCGCGCTCGCGCAGGAAACGCGCGGTGCGTATCCACCGGTTGCGGTAGGAGACCCGCCCGTCGGTCAGCGTGATGGCGTGGATCATGCCGTCGCCGTGACGCCAACGCGCGTGCGGGCGGCGGAACTGCGGGTTCGGCCCGTTGCGGAACAGCGTTCCCTGCAGACCGGTCGGCAGCATGCCTTCCACCGGGAGATCCTGCAGGTCCAGCTCGTCCGGCACCGGCGGGAAGTTCGACGCTTCAGCTCGCGCATCCATGGCGGGATCGGCCTCGTCTCGGGTTGCTCGGATCTCTCAACCTCACCCGGATCGCCAGCATGGGTTGGCGATGCTCCTGATCGACGATCGGTCGACGCCGATGCTAGGCCGTCTCACTCGCGCAACGAAGCCGCAAGCCTCGACGCGCCGCGGCGCGTCCTGCTCGTTCTTCGCAACCTTCTCCTTCTCCTTGCCGGGGTTGATGTCGCCGAGTGCTAGGAAGCCGTAGCGGCGCCTCCTGTCCAGGCCGAGCCCATGGACCGACCTGATGCTCGCCGCGCGTTCCTCTACCTAAGCCCCGCTCCGGACCGGGAGCGCGGCGCCCTTGTATAGCCCCTGCCTCCAGACCACCTTGCTGAGCGCGTCGTCCCGCGCCGCCGCAAGCCCTGAAAGCCGCCGATGCCCGACATGCCGGTCAATCCCGCCTTCGACAACAGCTATGCCCGGCTGCCGGAGCGGTTCTTCGCGCGGCTCGATCCGACGCCGGTGGCAGCACCTGGGATGGTGCGGTTGAACCAGCCGCTGGCCCGCGACCTCGGCCTCGACCCGGACGCGCTGGCCGCACCCGAGGGTGTCGCGATGCTCGCCGGATGCCGGGTGCCTGAGGGTGCGACGCCGCTGGCGATGGCCTATGCCGGTCATCAGTTCGGCAACTGGGTGGCGCAGCTCGGCGACGGACGCGCGGTGCTGCTCGGCGAGGTGATCGACCGCGAGGGGGTGCGCCGCGACATCCAGCTCAAGGGTGCCGGACCGACGCCGTTCTCGCGACGCGGCGACGGCCGTGCCGGACTCGGGCCGTGCCTGCGCGAGTACGTCGTCAGCGAGGCGATGGCGGCCCTGGACATTCCGACCACGCGCTCCCTCGCGGTGGTGAGCACGGGCGAGCGCATCCTGCGCGAGGCGCCGCTGCCGGGCGCGGTGCTGACCCGCGTCGCGCGCAGCCACGTGCGGGTCGGCACGTTCCAGTTCTTCCGCCATCGCGACGATCTCGACGCGCTGCGCACGCTCTCCGACTACGTGATCGCTCGCCACGAACCCCACGCGGCCGCGTCGGCGCAGCCCTATCGCGCGCTGCTCGACGCCTTGATCGCCCGCACCGCACGCCTGGTGGCACGATGGCAGTCGGTCGGCTTCATCCACGGCGTGATGAACACCGACAACATGTCGGTCGCGGGCGAGACCATCGATTACGGGCCCTGCGCCTTCATGGACGCCTACCACCCCGGGACCGTCTACAGCTCGATCGATCATGCCGGCCGCTACGCCTACGGCAACCAGCCGATGATCGCGCACTGGAACATGGCCCGGCTGGCGGAGGCGCTGCTGCCGCTGCTGGACGATGACAGGGACGCGGCCCTCGCCTCGGCGCATGCCGCCCTCGAGGCCTATGCCGCGCTGTTCGAGAGCGCCTATCTCGACGCGTTCCGTCGCAAGCTGGGCCTGGCACAGGCGCACGAGGGCGACGCGTCGTTGATCCAGGAGCTGCTGCGGCTGATGGCGGGGCAGGGGGCCGATTTCACCCTGAGCTTCCGGCGGCTGGGCGAGGCCACGGCGGCGGACGACCCGGCGCGGGCGCTGTTCGCGGATCCCCACGCCTTCGATGTCTGGGCCGTTGCCTGGCGGGCGCGCCTGGCGCGGGAGGGTGGGCTGACGCCCGAGCGCCGGCAGGCGATGCGCGCGGCCAACCCGGCCTTCATCGCCCGCAACCATCGCGTGCAGGCGGCACTCTCGGGCGGGCAGCCGCTCGAGGAGTTGCTGACGGTCCTCACCCGGCCGTTCGACGACCATCCCGGGCTCGAGCGCTACGCCGATCCGCCGCGACCCGAGGAGGTGGTGCACGAGACCTTCTGCGGCACCTGACCGGCTGCGAAAGGGCAGCAAGGAGCGTGGCCCCTTGACCCCATCAAAGGCAAGCCTTTGAAAACCTAAATCTTAGAAAATGGGGCCTGCGGCCCCAGCGGGTCAAGGGCAGAGCCCTTGCCTTGGCTCCGCAGCCCGCTAAACCGCCGTCAGCAGGATGGTGTCGTCCGCGTCGAGGGTCACCGGGTAGGTGGTGATGCGGCACTCGGTGTTGACGCCGGCGCCGGTGCGCAGGTCATAGGTACGGTCGTGCAGCGGGCACATGACCGTGCCGCTCCCGGTCAGGCCGTCGGCGAGCGGTCCCTGGCGATGCGGACAATCCGGCTGGGTCGCGAACACGCCGTCGCGGGTATGGAATACCGCCACCTGCAGCCCCGCGACCTCCACCAGCCGCCCCTCGCCCTGCGGGATCTCCGAGAGGTGCGCGATCCGCACGCTCACGACGTCGCACCTTCGGCGACCAGCAGCCCGGTGAACTGGTTGGCGGTGCGCGGCGCCGTCGCCTCCTGCCACGGGTCGAAGGCGGCCTCGATGGAACGCTGCATGGCCGCGTCGAGCGCCTCGGCCAGGCCGTCGCTGTCCTCGACCACGACGGCGCGCAGCCGCTCGATGCCGACGCGCTCGACGAACGTATAGGTGCGCTCCTTCCACTTCGCGTGCTCGCGGTAGTACTGCATGAAGCGCGAGGCGACCTGCAGCACCGCGTCCTCGCCCTCGACGGTGCACAGCACGTCGCCCTTGCGTATGTGCGCGCCGGCGGCGCCGCCGACATAGATCTCCCAGCGGTCGTTGCCGATCGCGACTGCGCCGATATCCTTGACCATCGCCTCCGAGCAGTTGCGCGGGCAGCCGGCGGTGGCGAGCTTGAGCTTGGCGGGGCTGTCGACGCCGCGGAAGCGCTTCTCGATGCGCGCGGACAGCCGCATGCTGTCGCCCAGGCCGAACCGGCAGTACTCGGTGCCGATGCAGCTCTTGCAGGTGCGGTAGCTCTTTCCGTAGGCGTGGCCGGAGGGCATGCCGAGATCGGCCCAGACCTTCGGCAGGTCGTCCTTGCTGACGCCGACCAGGTCGATGCGCTGGCCGCCGGTGAGCTTGACCAGGGGCACGTTGTATTTCTGCGCGACCTCGGCGATGCGGATCAGGTCGGCCGGCGTGGTGACGCCGCCCGGCATCTCCGGCACCACCGAGAAGGTGCCGTCCTTCTGGATGTTGGCGTGCACGCGATCGTTGATGAAGCGCGCGTCGCGCTCGTCGACGTACTCGCCAGCCCACACCGTGATCAGCAGCGAGGCCAGCGCCGGCTTGCTGGCCGCGTCCTCGATGCCGCGGCCGAGTGCGCGGAACACCGAGGAGACCGAGCGCAATCCTTGCGCGCGCACCGCCGCCATCAGCTCCGGCTTGGTCATCGGGATGGCCGGGACGTAGTAGTGCACCGACAAGTCTTCCTCGACCGTGCCGCCCGCGAACCACTCCACCACCTCGCGCACCAGGCTCTTGCAGGAGCCGCAGCCCATGCCGGCGCGGGTCGCATCCATCACCGACTTCGCACTGCTCTTGCCGGCCGCGACGCAGGCGCCGATCGCCTGCTTGGTGACGCCGTTGCAGTTGCAGACCTGCTGGTCGCCCGGCATCTCGTCGATCGTGATCTTCTGCGAAGGCGTGCCGAGGTCGAACAGCAGGCCGAGGCGCTCGTCGGGCAGCGGGCTGTCGCGGTCGAATGCCTGCATCAGGTAGGCGGCCTTGGAGATGTCGCCCATCAGGATGGCGCCGACCAGCCGGCCGTCGCGCACGATCAGCTTCTTGTAGATGCCGCGCGCGGGCTCGGTGAACTGGATGATCTCGTCGCGCGCCTCCGCCGCCTCAGTGATGCCCATCGAGGCCAGCTCGACGCCCATCACCTTGAGCTTGGTGGCGAGTTTGGAGCCGTGATAGGCGGAATCGATGTTGCTCCCGGTGACCTGGTCGGCGAACACGCGCGTCTGGTCCCACAGCGGCGCCACCAGCCCGTAGACCTGGCCGCGATGCTGCGCGCACTCGCCGACGACGAACACGCTGCGGTCGTCGACGCTGCGCATGTGGTTGTCGACCACGATCGCGCGCTCGACGGTCAGCCCGGCACGCTGCGCGATCTCGGCGTTGGGCCGGATCCCGGCAGAGACCACAAGCATGTCGCAGGCCAGCGTGCCGCCGTCCTTGAAGCGCAGGCCGGCGACGCGCTCGTCGCCCAATACCTCCTCGGTGCGCTTCTCGAGATGGATGGCGATGCCCATCGCCTCCATGGTGCGTCGCAGGATGGCGCCCCCCTGGCTGTCGAGCTGGGCGTTCATCAGGTGGCCGGACTGGTGGATGACGTGCACCGCGCAGCCATGGTTGATCAGCCCGCGCGCCGCTTCCAGCCCGAGCAGCCCGCCGCCGATGACGGCCGCGACCTTGCTGCCCCTGGCGGTCTCGATGATGCCGGCGCAGTCGTCGATCGAGCGGAAGCCGAACACGCCGGGCAGCAGGGTGCCGTCGGGCCGGCGGATGTTGCGCACCGGCGGGATGAAGGGGCGGCTGCCGGTGGCGATCAGCAGGATGTCGTAGTGCGCGCGCACGCCGGCCGCCGAGACCACGCAGCGCGCCGGGCGGTCGATCTCGGTGACCGGGGCGCCGCTATGCAGGGTGATGCCATGCTCGGCGTACCATTCCAGCGGGTTGATGGTGATCTCGCCGCTGTCCTGGGCGCCGCTGAGCACGTTGGACAGCATGATCCGGTTGTAGTTGCCGTAGGGCTCGTCGCCGAACATGGTGATGTCGAACTGCTCGGCGCCGTCGCGCGCCAGCACTTCCTCGACCGCGCGGGCGCCGGCCATGCCGTTGCCGATGACGACCAGCCTCTGCTTCACCGCCGCCTCCCCGGTTCTCATATCTCCATCAGCCCCATATCCAGCACCAGCGTGCCGGAGAGGCCCTCGGGAGCCGCGAGCCGCAGCTCCAGCCTGGTGTCCGGGAACAGGTCCTCGACGACCGCGAGCGGCACGTGCTGACCCGACCTGGCGCCCAGCGGAAACAGCCGTATCGCCGTGCCGTCGCGCAGCAGCACCAGGGCGACCATCTCGGCCGCCGAGTTGCCGGCGCGCAGGTAAATCATCTGCGCGCGCTTGTCCGCCGGTATCTGGTAGACCGCGAGGCCCTGCAGCGGGATCGGGCTGCCGTAGCCGGCGCCGGTGAAGCCGAAGATGCCGGTGATGATCCGCGGCGTCGATTCAATCATGTCGGCGTCCTAGTTTGCGGGTGGGTGGGGGAGGCGTCTGCGGCGCTCAGCTGCACGGCGCAGACCTTGTACTCGGGGATCTTGGAGACCGGATCGATCGCGTCGTTGGTCAGCAGGTTGGCACTCGACGCACCTCCCCAATGGAACGGCACGAAGAGGGTGTCGCGCCGGATATCGCGGGTCAGGCGGGCGCGGAACATCGCGCTGCCGCGACGCGTGGCGAGACGCGCCGCTCCACCCTGGCGGATCCCGGCCATCGCGGCGGTGTCGGGGTGGATCTCGACGAAGGCCTCCGGCTCGGCGGCGTGCAGTTCCGGCACCCGACGCGTCTGCGCGCCGCTCTGGTAGTGGCTGAGCACCCGGCCGGTGGTCAGGTGGAGCGGGTAGTCGCGGTCCGGCTCCTCCGCCGAGGCGCGGCGCTGCACCGCCGAGAAGCGCGCGCGGCCGTCGTCGTGGGCGAAGCGCTCCAGGAACAGCCGCGGCGTGCCCGGATGCGCCTCGTCGGGGCAGGGCCAGAACACGCCCTGCTCGCGCTCGATGCGCTCCATGCCGATGCCGCCATAGTCGGCGGCACCACCGCTGCTGGCGCGCCGCAACTCCGCCGACACCGCCTCGATGCCGACCGGTATGTGGCGGCCGCGGCCGAGCCGGATCGCGAGGTCGGACAGGATGTCGGTGTCGGTGCGCACCCCGTCCGGGGGTGCCGTCGCCTGGCGCCGCAGCAGCACGCGGCCCTCGAGGTTGGTCATGGTGCCGGTCTCCTCGGCCCACTGCGTGACCGGCAGCACGATGTCGGCGCGCTCGGAGCTCTCCGACAGGAACTGGTCGAGCGAGACGAACAGCGGCAGCCGGTCGAGCCGTGCGGCGAGGCCGGAGGTCGAGGGTGCCGAGACCAGGATGTTGGAGGCCAGCAGCAGCAGGCCCTGGATCCCGCCCGGCTTGCCGAGTGCCTCGATGATGCCGGTGGCCGACAGGCCGGCGGGCGGCAGCTGATCCGGATCGACCTCCCACACCCGTGCGACCTCGGCGCGATGGCGCGCATCGTCGATGCGCCGGTAGCCGGGCAGCTGGTCGCTCTTCTGGCCGTGCTCGCGGCCGCCCTGGCCGTTGCCCTGGCCGGTCAGGCAGCCCCACCCGCAATGCGGCCGCCCGGCATGGCCGAGTGCCAGGGCGAGGTTGATGAAGGCGAGCGCGTTCTCGACGCCCTGGCTCTGCTGCTCGGCGCCGCGACCGGAGAGGATGATCGCGGTCGCCGCCTCGCCCATCATGTGGGCGGCCTGGACGATCTGCGCACTCGGCACCCCGGTCTCGCGCTCGACCCGGTCCGGCCAGTACGAGGCGACGACGCGACGCACCGCCTCCCAGCCGACGGTGCGCGCGGCGATGAAGTCGAGATCGATCAGCCTGTCGCGCACGGCGACGTGCAGGATGCCGTTGGCGAGTGCGGCGTCGGTTCCGGGCGTCAGCTGCAGGTGCAGGTGCGCGAGCCGGGCGGTGGCGGTGCGTCGCGGGTCGCTGACGATCAGCCGCCCGCCGCGCTCCCGCTGCGCCTCGAAATACTGCATGATCGGCGGCATCGTCTCGGCCGGATTGCCGCCGGCGATCAGGATGGTCTGCGCCCCCGGAAGATCCTCGAGCGGGAACGGCATGCCGCGGTCGATGCCGAAGGCGCGCAGCCCGGCTGCCGCGGCGGAGGCCATGCAGAAGCGGCCGTTATAGTCGATATGCGGGGTGCCGAGCACGACACGCGCGAACTTGCCGAGCAGGTAGGCCTTCTCGTTGGTCAGGCCGCCGCCGCCGAACACGGCGATGCAGTCGCGGCCGTGGCGCGCCTGCAGCGCGGTGATCTCGGCCGCGATCCGGTCGAGCGCCTGGTCCCAGGAGACGGCGTGCAGCGGCGCGCCCTTGCGCTCGCGCATCAGGGGCGTCAGCAGGCGGTCGGGGTGGGTGAGCAACTGCCCCGCGGTCCAGCCCTTGCGGCACAGGCCGCCCTTGTTGGTCGGAAAATCGCGCGACTGCACCGACCAGGCGCCGGCGAGCGAGCGTTGCAGCGTCATGCCGCATTGCAGCGCGCAATACGGGCAGTGGGTCTCGGTGCGGGTCGCGCCGCCGAGGTCGCCGGCCGGGGAGAGGGCGTCCATCGGCGACCTTCAGCCCGCCGCAATCCCGGTGGCCCAGGTGCCGCGGCTGCGGCGCGCGTCGCCGCCGAGAATTGCCCGATCGGTCATCAACCTGCCTCATCCCCGCCGAAATCAACCGTAGGTTCGACGCCATAGCACGGGCAGGATGCACCCTGAACCGACAAAGCGGTGAACGGCGAGGGGATGGAGATCCATTTGCATATATATTGCGCATATGGCGCCGGATTGGGCGGGGCACCGGATCGCCGCTACATCCGGTCGGGCACCTCGATGCCGAGCAGCCACAGCCCACGGGCCAGCACCGCGCGCGCCAGGGCGCAAAGCGCCAGCCTGGAGCCGCGTTGCTCGAGGTCCGCCGCACCGAGCACCGGGCAGTCGGTGTAGAAGCGGCTGAAGCCCTGGGCGAGCGCGAAGACGTAGTCGGCGATCTCGTTGGGCGCCAGGTTGCGGCCGGCGGAGACGACCACCTCCGGCAGGCGCGCGCATTCCAGCACCAGGGCGCGCTCGGCGCCGGCCGCCACCGAGATCGCGCCGGGATGGGCGTCCTGTGTCGCCGCGCGCGCCAGGATCGAGCCGATGCGCACGCAGGCATACTGCACATACGGCCCGGTGCGGCCCTCGAACGAGACCAGCCGGTCGGCGTCGAACACGTAGCCGGAGGTGCGGAACGAGGACAGGTCGGCGAACTTGACCGCGGCGAGCCCGACCAGCCTGGCGAGCTGCTCGCGGTCGAGCCCGGGACGGCTCTCGAGGTCGGCCTCCGCGACGCGCTCGCGCGCCTTGCCGACCGCGTCGCCGAGCAGGTCGGAGAGCTGCGCCACGCCGCCCTCGCGGGTCTTGTACGGCTTGCCGTCGGGCCCGTTGACGGTGCCGAAGCCGACATGCACCAGCTCGATATCGCCGGCCACGCCGGCCTTGCGGGCGGCGCGGAACACCTGCTCGAAATGCAGCGCCTGGCGCTGGTCCACCACGTAGAGGATGCGCGCCGGATCCTGGTCGCGCCTGCGGGCGACGATGGTGGCGAGGTCGGTGGTGGCATACAGCGCCGCGCCGTCGGACTTCACCAGCAGCAGCGGCGGCATCGGCCTGGCCTCGTCCGGGTCGGCCACCTCGATGATCAGCGCGCCCTCGCTCTCGGTCGCGATGCCGCGTCCGTGCAGGTCGGCGATCATCTGCGGGATCAGCGCCTGCACGTCGCTCTCGCCGAGCAGCAGGTCGAAATGCGCGCCGAGCCGTGCCACGTCGCGCTGCTGGGCGGCGAGCGAGACGTCGCGCAGCGACTGCCAGATCGCCCGCGCCTCGGGCTCGCCCGACTGCAGGGCCGCGGTGGCGGCGCGCGCCAGCGCCATGCGCCCCGGATCGGCCCGGCAGGCGGCGGCCGCCTCCGGGTACAGCGTCTGCAGGTCCGCCATGCCGAGCGGCGGCAGGGAAGCGGCCGGCAGGTCCGGCCAGCGCAGGCGGATCGCGGAGATCAGCATGCCCATCTGCAGGCCCCAATCGCCGAGATGGATGTCCGAGATCGTGCGCACGCCCTGGGCGAGCAGGATGCGGCGCAGGCTCTCGCCGATCACCAGGGCGCGAAGGTGCCCGACATGCAGCGGCTTGGCGACGTTGAAGCCGCCGAAATCGAGCATCACGGTCTCGTCGCGGCGCTGGGCGATGCCGAGCTCCGGCGCCGCCGCCTGCTCGGCCGCGCACCCTGACAGGAAGCGGTCGGACAGGCGCAGGTTCAGGAAGCCCGGGCCGGCGACATTGACCTCGCTGAACTCGGCGCGGCCGCGCAGCCGCTCGGCGACCTGGAGTGCCAGCTCGCGCGGGTCGCGGCCGAGCGACTTCCCCAGCTTCATCGCGCCGTTGCACTGCAGGTCGGCCAGCTCCGGACGCGCGGCGCGCACCGCGCGCGCCGCATCCTGCGGCAGTCCGCAGGCGGCGAACGCGTCGGCCAGCAGCGCGTCGATCAGCTCGGTCAGGGAGGCCGCCATGTCGGCGCTTCGGCCTCAGCGCGTCTTGAGCTCGGCCTCGAGCTGGGCGATGCGCTTGCGCACGCTCTCGCGCAGCGTGGCGGCGGTGTGCGGCTTCATGGCACTCAGGGTCTCGCGCAGTTCGCGAAGCTGCTTCTGCTTCTCGACCGCGTTGCGCCGGATCGGCTGGTTGTCGGAATATTGTCCGTCGAAGGCGCGCATGGGCTGGTCCTGTCGGGGGTTGCTCGGGGAGACGCCGGGCGGTCCGGCGCTTCGCCACTGCTGGCAGGATTACGCCGCCGTGAGCGCGCTGCAAAGCCGGGCCGCGCGGGGCGGCGGGCACGCTATCAGGCGTTGGCGGCCAGGATGCCGGCGAGGGCGCGGAGCAGGGCGTCGAGCTGCGCCTCGCTACCCACGGTGATGCGCAGGAAGCCCGAGATGCGCGGCCGGTCAAAGTGCCGCACCAGTATGGCGCGCTGGCGCAGCGCGGCGGCCAGTTCGGCGCCATCCCGGTCGGGATGCCGGACGAAGACGAAGTTGGCGCTCGACGGCAGCAGCTCGAAGCCCAGCCTGGCCAGGCCGTCGCACAGCCGCTCGCGGTTCTCGATGACGATGTGCCGGCCCTGCTGGAACCAGGCCTCGTCCTCGATCGCGGCGATCGCGCCGGCCTGCGCCGGCCGTCCCAGCGGGTAGGAGTTGAAGCTGTTCTTGACCCGGACCAGCGCCTCGATCAGCGAGGCGTCGCCGACCGCGTAGCCGACCCGCAGCCCGGCCAGGGCACGGGACTTCGACATCGACTGCACCACCAGCAGGTTCGGATATCTCGCGATCAGCGGGATCGCGGTCTCGGCGCCGAAATCGACATAGGCCTCGTCGACCACCACCACCTGGTCGGGATGGTCTTCGAGCAGCACCGCGATCTCGTCGCGGCTCAGGGCGATGCCGGTCGGCGCGTTCGGGTTGGCGAGGATGATCGCGCCGCAGCGCCGCCGGAACGCCTCGGGCCGCACGTGCATCGCGGCATCGAGCGGCACCGTTTCGTGGGCGATGCCGAACAGCCCGCAATAGACCGGATAGAAGCTGTAGGTGATGTCGGGGAACAGCAGCGGCCGCTCGTGCTTGAGCAGGCCCGCGAAGGCGTGCGCCAGCACCTCGTCGGAGCCGTTGCCGACGAACACCTGGTGCGGCGCCACCCGATGGTAGTCGGCGAGGCTGCGGCGCAGCGCGCTCGACTCCGGATCGGGATACAGCCGCAGCGTGTCGGCGGCCTCGGCGCGTATCGCCTCGAGCACGCGCGGCGAGGGACCGAGCGGGCTCTCGTTGGTGTTGAGCTTGACCAGTTCCGCGAGCCGCGGCTGCTCGCCGGGCACGTAGGGGGTCAGCTCGTGCGTCAGGGCGCTCCAGAAGCGGCTCATCGATCCATCCTCGCGGTCCCGCCCGCCTCGCCCGCAGGGTGTGCGCACGCTGTCGCGAGGATGCAAGCCCGATACGCAACCGCCCGCCCCGGCGCGGCGTCGCACTGCACTGCACGCATGAGGTCACGACGATGCTCGAGAAGATCCCCGCCGGTGTCGGCCGCGTCCTGAAGTCGGTACGGCCCGGCATGCAGACGTTGGTGATCCACGACGAGGCGTTCGCCGCGGTGCCGGACGTGATCGCGCTCACGTCGCCGGCGTTCCCGCCCGGCGGCGCGATCCCCCGGCGCTACACCGAGGACGGCGACCGGCTGTCGCCGCCGCTGGAGTGGATTGGCGTGCCGCCGGAGGCGCGGTCGCTGGTGCTGCTGGTGGAGGATGCGGACAGCCCGACCTTCAAGCCGCTGGTGCATGTCATCCTCGGCGACCTGCCGCCGGTGGATGCGCGGCTCGCCGAGGGCGCCCTGCCCACCTCCGGCACCGGCGAGGTGCGCTTCGGGATGGGGCGCAACTCGTTCCTGCATCGCAACTGGCTGGCGCCGGATCCGCCGCGGGCGCACGGGCCGCACCACTACGCGTTCCAGCTGTTCGCGCTCGACGTGGTGCTCGAGTTCGACAAGACGCCCGGCCGCTCGGCGATGGTCTCGGCGCTGCACGGGCACGTCATCGCCACGGGCATGCTCGTCGGCACCTACGAACGCGCCTGAGCTACGAGGCCGCCCGCTCGAGGCTGACCAGCTCGGGGGTGTCGTAGGCGAGCAGGCTGTCGAGGTGCGCCTGCGCGTCCTCGGCGAACAGGTCGCGCGCCAGGCCGGAGACCAGGCGCGCGACGCCGTAGCGCATGCCGCTGATCGAGGCGCCTGAAAGTCCCATGCTTGGGGTGGCGCCGAAGGTGAAGTTGTGGATGTGGCGCAGCGCCGGGTTGCGGCCGGGGTCGCGCTCGAGGAACTGGAACGCGTCGCCGAGATAGGGGTGGCTGCCGAGCAGGGCGTGCTCCTCGCCGGCCGGCGGAGTGAAGCGGTCGCGCCACAGCGCGATGTCATCGGCCAGGTGCGACAGCTCCGGGCGCAGTGACAGGTCGACCCGAAAGCCGGTGCCGACCACCAGGAAGTCGAAGCGCATGACCCCCTTCGGCGTGCCGACCACGATCTCCCCGTCCTCCATGCGCACCGCATCCCAGGAGCAGCCGGTGTGGAAGGAGAATCCGTCGTGGCGTCGGCAGCGCCAGAACGTCTCCTGCGGCGGCGGCTGGTTGAGATCGAAGATGTGCCGCATGAAGCGCCAGCGCATCAGGTCGGGCAGCTCGGCGAAATGGCCGAGGAAGCCCGCGTTCTCCATCCAGCGGTAGGGATTGATCCGCGGCAGCTGCTGCCGGCGCAGGCACAGCGACACCGAGGCGGCGCCCGCCTCCAGGGCGGTCGCGGCGTTGTCGAAGGCCGAGGCGCCGGCGCCGAGCACGCCAACGCGCCTGCCGCGCAGGGCGGCGAAGTCGATCTCCTGGGCGGTATGAGCGTAGCGGTCGGGCGGCACCGCGCGCGCGATCAGGTCCGGCACGTGCCAGGCGCCGCCGCCGTCGATGCCGGTCGCCAGCACCACCTTGCGCGCCAGCACGTCGCGCGCGCCCGCGCCGTCGCGCACGGTGAGGCGCAGCAGCCCGTCCTGCGGCACGATCGCGGTGACCGCGCAGTCGTTCTCGACCGGCAGGGTCAGCACCCGCCGGTACCAGTTCAGGTAGGCCTGCCAGTCCTGCCGGCTGATCTTGCCCAGCGCCTGCCAGGCGTCGCTGCCCCTGCTGGCCTCGAACCAGCTTCGCGGCGTCAGCGAGGCCAGCCCCAGATCGGGGCCGGTGATGTGCTTGGGCGTGCGCAGCGTCAGCATGCGGGCGAAGGTCACCCAGGGCCCCTCCTGTCCTGCCTGGCTGCGATCGAACACCCGTATGTTGGTGACGCGCTCGCGCATCAGCCCGAATGCGGTGGCGAGGCCGCCCTGGCCGCCGCCGACGATGGCGACGTCGAGCACCGGCCGGCCGCCGCAGCCGCGGGCCGGGACCCAGGGCTTGGCGGGATAGGCCAGCCGATCCAGGTCGCGTCGCACCGTCGCTTCGAGCGTCGTCAGATCCATCGCGTCAACTCCCCTGGTGCCGGCGTCGCGAGCAGGTTCCGGGTGCGGAGCAAGGTTCGGGCCGTCCGGGCCGGTCATCGGGCTCAACTTCCCCGGTAGGTGCTGTAGCCGAACGGCGAGAGGATCAGCGGCACATGATGGTGCGCGAGCGGATCGGTGACCGCGAAGCGGATCGGGATCGCCTCGTAGAAGCCGGGGCGGCCGCGTCGCCAGGCGGAGACCTGGAAGACGATCTCGTAGAGGCCCGGCCGCAGCGCCTCGCCCTCCAGCAGCGGCGCGTCGCAGCGCCCATCGCCGTTGGTCGAGAAGCGGCCGAGCATGTCCCAAGCCCCGTCTCGATGCCGGCTCAGCTCCAGCGTCAGGCCGGCGGCCGGCGTGCCGGTGGCGGTGTCGAGGACGTGGGTGGTGATCCGTCCGATGCTGCGGCTGCCGGTGTCGGACGAAATCTGCGTCATGCTGGCCTTCCGCGTCGCTCGCGATACAACGCCACACTAGCATGAAGGCTGCAGAAGATGCGCGACGCTGAGCCGGGCTTCGACCTGATGGCACGCCTGGACGCGCTGGCGCGCTGCAGCGACGAGGCCGGGATGCTGACCCGGCTCTACCTCTCGCCGGCCCATGCCGAGGCCGTGGACGTGCTGCGCGGCTGGATGCAGGCGGCGGGGCTGGCGACGCGGCTCGATGCGGCGGCGACCCTGATCGGCCGCCTCGACGGGCCGCCAGGTGCGCGGACGCTGCTGCTCGGCTCGCACATCGACACCGTGCGCGACGCCGGCCGCTTCGACGGCGCTCTCGGCGTGCTGTGCGGGCTCGCCGCCCTGGACCGGCTGCGACGCGAGGGCGTGCGGTTGCCGTTCGCGGTCGAGCTGCTGGCGTTCGGCGACGAGGAGGGGGTGCGGTTCCCGGTGACGATGACCGGATCGCGCGCCGCCGCCGGCACCCTGCCGATCGAGAGCCAGCTCGCCGCACAGGATGCGGACGGGATCGCCCTCGCCGCCGCGCTGCGCGGCTTCGGCGGCGATCCGGGCGGCCTCGCCGCAGCCGCCTACCGGCCTGGATCGGTGATCGGCTTCATCGAGGTGCATATCGAGCAGGGGCCGGTGCTGGAACAGGCCGGGATGGCGCTGGGCGTGGTCACCGCGATCAACGGCGCGCGCCGATGCACCGTCACCGTGAGCGGCCTCGCGGGTCATGCCGGGACGGTGCCGATGACGGGGCGGCGGGACGCGCTGGCGGCTGCCTGCGAGATGGTGGTCGCGGTGCGCGGCGCGGCACTCGATCGGCCCGGCGTGACCGCCACCGTCGGCCGGATCGCGGCGCGGCCCGGGGCGGTCAACGTCATTCCGGGCTGGGCCGAGTTCAGCGTCGACGTGCGCGCGTCGGAGGATGCGCGTCGCGACGAGGCGGTGGCCGCGATCGAGGCCGATCTCGCCCGGATCGCGCGGTCGCACCGGGTGGAGCACGCGGTGCAACCCGGCTTCTCGGCGCCAGCGGTCTCGTGCACGCCGGCCCTGCAGCGCCGGCTGGAGGCCGCCGCGGAGGCCCTGCGGCTGCCGGTCATGCGCCTGCCCAGCGGTGCCGGGCACGACGCGATGAGCATGGCGGCGCTGTGTCCGGCGGCGATGCTGTTCGTGCGCTGCCGCCACGGCATCAGCCACCACCCGTCGGAGTCGATCACCGCGTCCGATGCCGAGCGGGCGACCGCGGTGCTGGTGCGCACGCTGCGCGATCTCGCGGCTGATAAGTGAGGCAGCCACCGTATTTCGAGAGGCCTATCAAGGGATCGTTAGGGTTTGCATGTTCTACTGCCTGAATTCAATTTTGGGTCGAGTACGGCATGAGTATCCCGGCGCCCGAGAGACGGCGGCTGTCGCTGCACGCAAGGGTCGTGACCTCGGTGCTCGCCTTCTGCCTGCTGCTGGTCGGTCTGGATGGCTGGCGCACGTGGCAGTTGCGGCAGATCACGATCAACGCGGACAGGACCGAGACCGCCGACCTCGCGCGCTCGCTCGCCCAGCACGCGCACGATACCCTGCAGACCGCCGACGCGGTGCTCGACGGCCTGCGGGAGCGCGTGGAGGATGAGGGCCTGGCGCCGGACAAGGTGGCGCGCTTCGACCGGCTGCTGCGCGAGCGGGTGAGCCGCCTGCCGGCGCTGCACGGGCTGCTGGTCATCGACAGAACCGGCCGCAAGGTCTCCAGCTCGCTGCCGCCGGCTTACGCCGCGCCGAGCTACGGCGACCGCGCGTATTTCCGGTGGCACCGTGACCATGCGGATCGCGGCGTGCATATCGGCAGCCCGTTGCGCAACAAGACCGACGGCAGCTGGGTCCTCACCGTGTCGCGCCGGATCGACGACCGCAACGGCGACTTCGCGGGCATCGTGCTCGCGACCATCGCGGTCGACTATCTGCAGCGCTTCTACGCGACCTTCGACGTCGGCAGGCAGGGGGTGATCGCGCTGTTCGGGATCGATGGCGTGACCGTCCTGCGCAGCGCCGCCGGGCACGGCTCGGCCACCGGCAGCAGCGAGGCCGGGGATCCGGCGTTCGGCGAGCTGCTGCGCGCCGATACCGGAAGCGTCCGCATCGTCTCGCCGGTCGACGGCGTCGTCCGGCTGGGCAGCTACCGGCGGGTGGAGGGCTATCCGCTGGTCGTCACCGTCGCCCACGGTCTGCAGGAGGTGCTGACCGACTGGCGCGCCGACGGCTGGCTGCATCTCGTGATCAGCCTCGGCTCGGCACTGGCGCTCGGGGTCGTCGGCTGGCACTTCGCCGGCGAGATCAGGACCCGCCAGCGCGCCACCCGGCGCTATCATCTGCTGGCCGAGAACTCCAGCGACGCCGTGCTCTGCGTCGGGCTGGACGGCAGGCAGTCCTACCTCTCCCCCTCCTTCACCAGGCTGACCGGCTGGAGCGTCGCCGAAGGCATGGCCTACGAGCTGAGGGGGCTCATCCATCCGGACGACCACCAGGAGCTCCTCGCCGCCCACGCCCGGCTGCGCGCCGGTGCCGCGCAGGCGAGCGGCAGGCTCCGTCACCTGCGCAAGGACGGCAGCTATATCTGGGTGGAGATCTGCATCCGCACCGTCGAGCGGGTCGGCGATGAGGGAGTGCAGTTCGTCGCCAGCATGCGCGACATCACCGAGCGCAAGATCGCCGAGGACCAGATCATGGCGCTCAACCGCGAGCTCGCCGTGCTGGCCAACACCGACGGCCTGACCGGGCTGGCCAACCGGCGTCGCTTCGACCAGGCGCTCGGCAAGGAATGGGACCGCGCGGCGCGCGACCGCATGCCGCTATCGCTGCTGATGATCGATGTCGACCGGTTCAAGCTCTACAACGACCGCTACGGCCATCAGAGCGGCGACCAGTGCCTGCACGACGTGGCGGCGGCGATCGGCGAGCTGGTGCGCCGGCCCGGCGATCTCGCGGCACGCTACGGCGGCGAGGAGATCGCGCTGCTGCTGCCCGGCACGGCAGCTTCAGGAGCGATGGAGCTCGCGGCGAGGGTGTGCGAGACGATCGAGGCGCACGCCATCGCGCACGAGGCCAACATGCCCGCCTGCGTGGTCACCGTCAGCATCGGCGTCGCGACGAGTTCGCCGGGGCTGACCGAGCAGGCGACCGGCACACGCACCCTCATCGCCGCCGCCGACGCCGCACTCTACGAGGCCAAGCGCCGCGGCCGAAACCGGGTGGTGGGGGCGCCGGAGGATCAAGCAGGCTGTGGAAGGCCGGTGGCTGCGAACGTTGCGGAATGAAGAGCAGGCAAGGGGCTTTGCCCCTTGACGCCATCAAAGGCAAGCCTTTGTAAACCTATACTTTAGAAAATGGGGTTTGGGGCCGCCGGCCCCAACGGGTCAAGGGCAGAGCCCTTGCCTTGGTTCCCCTGCCGCGGTCACGGTTGCAGGCGCTCGATCAGCTCCCGATGACCCTGACGCTCCGCCAGGGTGAGGGCGCTGCTGCCCTCGCCGTCGCGATGCCGCGGATCGGCACCCCGGTCGAGCAGGTAGGCTGCCATCTGCTCGCGTCCGAACATGACCGCGAACATCAGCGGCGTGCGGCCGACATCGTTGCACAGATCCACGGTCGCGCCGGCCTCGATCAGCAGGTGCGCCATCGGCAGGTCGCCCTTGTAGGCGACGCCGGCGAGCGCCGTGCTGCCCTTGTGGTCGGCCATGTCGACGATCGCGCCGCGCCGCAGCAGCAGTGCCGCGGCCTGCTGATGGCCGTTGTAGGCGGCGAGGATCAGCGGCGTGTAGCCCTGCGGATCGCCGAGATTCGGCTCGGCGCCGGCATCGAGAAAGGCCTCCAGCAGGTCGGCCTGCCCGTCCCGCGCGGCCGCGAAGAACAGCGCCTGCACCTGCTCGTGGGTGAAGCCCGGCGGCGGCCCGGCAGCGGGCTGGACGTCGGCGCTCGGATGGTGGTGCTCGGTCATCCCGGCTGGCTCCTCGATCTGACGGGGCAGCGAGACATCCAGCATAGGAGTGCGCTCAGCGCCTGACCAGGACCGTCGCCGGCAGCAGGTCGAACAGCTCGTCGAGCGGCACCTCGCGGCCACCGGCGATGGTGCGGCCACCCAGGTCGCGCCACGCACCGTCCGGCAGCACGGCGCCGCCCTGCCAGTGCGGCTCGGCCTCGCGCGCCCCCGGATAGGGCGCCACCAGCACCGCGACCTGCGTCTCGGCCTCGCTGCGCAGGAAGCCGAGCGCCTGGGCGGGCTCGCCGGTGATCGTGAGCGGCTCGTAGCCGCCGCTGGCGAACAGCGTCGGGTGGTCCGCGCGCAGCCTCAGCAGCAACGTCGTCAGGGCGAGCTTGATGCGTCCATCGGACCAGTTGATCAGCAGGTCGCGCAGCACCGAGGCCGGGTCCCGCTCCAGCGCCGGCTGTAGCAGACGCAGCGCCTCGTCGCGGGTCTCGTAGTCGACCGGGCGGCGATTATCCGGATCGACCAGGCTGAGGTCCCACATCTCGCAGCCCTGATAGAGGTCCGGCATGCCGGGGACGGTGAGCTTGAGCACCAGCTGGATCAGGCTGTTCTGCACGCCCAGGCGCGCCACCCGCTGCACGAAGGGCAGGAAGCTGGCGAGGAAGCCGGCGCGGCCGGGATCGAGTGCCGCGCGCGCGAAGGACTGCATCGCCTCCTCGTAGGCGGTGTCGGGCGACGACCAGTTCGAGTGCAGCTTGCCCTCGCGCATCGATTTCTGGAGGGTGTCACGGATGCGCTCCCCGTATGCCTCAAGGCCCGGGCCATCGGGGTTCTCGAGCAGCTCGACTGGCCAGGATCCGATCAGCAGCTGGTAGAGCAGGTATTCGTCGTTGCGGTCCGGCGGGGCGTTGTTCTCGACTTCGCCGCGTCGCGCCCGGATCAGTCGGCTCCAGCCCTGCACCTGGCGCGTCCACTCCTCGGGCAGGTCGGCGAGCACCGCGAGCCGCGCGCGCGTGTCCTCGCCGCGCTTGGTGTCGTGCGTCGAGGTGGCAAGCATGGCAGCCGGCCAGCGTCGCGCGCGCTGCGCGTTGGCCTTGTGGAAGGCGCCGGCGGTGATGCCGAAGCGTTCCGGCTCGCCGCCGACCTCGTTGAGCGCGATGAAGCGGTTGTAGCGGTAGAAGGCGGTGTCCTCGAGGCCCTTGGCCATGACCGGGCCGCTATATTGCTGCAGCTTCATCGCCAGGCGCAGCACGCTGGTGCGGTTGAAGCCGCTCTTCGGCCGCGCGGTCAGCTTGCCCGAGAGCAGGTCGTGCAGGAAGTCGAACACCGAAGGGTCGATGTTGGGGTCGTATCGCCGCGCCTGGGTGAACGCCCAGGCGAGGTCGCGGCGGTCGGCGCTGTCCTCCTCGGAGTCGAACTCGACGTAGGTGCGGTAGACCGGAAAGCAGGCGACGACCTGCTTGAGCGCGCGCTGCAGCACCGTCTTGGTGAAGTCCTGGGTCACCGGATTCTGCCGCGCCACCCGCCCGGCATCGCGGCCGAGCGCGTTCAGCTCGGACGCCATCTCGTTCTCCATGATGCGTATCTTGCAGTCATAGACGATGGTCGAGAACGGCGCGTGCAGTCCGGTGAAGTCGTGGTAGCAGGCGGTGAACGCCTCCTCGCTCGCCGGGTCGACCAGCACGCCCAGCACCAAGTTAGTGAAGTCGTAGCCGGTGGTGCCCTCGACCTGCCAGTCCTCGCGCAGCGATTCGTGCGCGGCCAGGATCTTCTCGACGACGAGGTAGAACGGCCTGGAGGCGGAGGCGCGCAGGGAGTCGATGTAGGCGCGGGGATCCAGCAGCCCGTCGATATGGTCGATCCTCAGCCCGTCGAGCGTGCCGTCCTCCAGCATCGGCAGGATGCGCGCGTGGGCGTGCCGGAACACCGCCGGCAGCTCCATGCGCAGGCCGGCGAGGTCGTTGATGTTGAAGAAGCGGCGATAGTTGATGTCGTCGCCGGCGACCCGGAAATCGGCGATGCGCCAGGATTGCAGCTGGATCAGCGCGTCGAGCGCGTGCCAGTCCCGGTTCAGGGCGACGATGCTGCGTTCCAGCGCCGCGCGCGCCGCCGGATCGTCGCGGATCGCCGCCGCGAGCTCGCCCTTCAGCACCGCGGCGCGCTCGGCCATCTGCGGCCGCCATTGCGGCAGGTCGGAGAAGAAGTCGCTCAGCCGGTCGAGTGCGGCGTCGTCGTGGCCGAGGATGACGCTGTAGTGCAGCGGGCAGATCGGCAGCTTGTGGCTGTCGTAGGCCCAGACCGCGAGGCTGCCCGCGTCGGCATCGAACTTGACCTGGAGATTGCCGGCCTCCAGCTCGACCCCGTACTGGCCGCCCAGGAACGGGACCAGCAGCTTGTCCTTGAGGTAGCGCCGGTCCGGATCCCAGTCGATGTCGAACCAGCCGGCATGATCGGACTGCGGACCCCATTCCAGCACGTCGAGCCAGAGCGGGTTGTCCGACCCGCCGACCCCCATGTGGTTGGGGACGAAGTCGAGGATCTGGCCGAGCCCGTGCGCGCGGAACGCCGCGACCATCGCCCGGAAATCATCCTCGCTGCCGAGTTCCGGGTTCAGCGCCAGGTGGTCGGTGATGTCGTAGCCGTGGGTGCTGCCCGGGCGCGCCTTCAGGTAGGACGAGGCGTAGACGTGGCTGATGCCCAGGCGCGACAGGTAGGGCGCGAGCCGGGTCGCGTCGGCGAAGCCGAAGCCGGCGTGGAACTGCAGGCGGTAGGTCGCGCGCGGTGTCGGGTCGGAGAGGGTCATGACGATTCCAGCGACCAGCGCACCGACCACGGCCCGAGGCCCGGCGCGGTGTCGCCCTCCGACCAGATCGGCTGGCCGGCGGCGGGGGGGAAATCGACCGCGTGGGCCGACAGGTTGGCCGCGAGCACCAGGCTGCGGCCGGCATCGAGCGACCAGGTGACGCGCACCGCGCCGGGTCCGTGCTGGGTGGCCTGGCCGCCGCCGGTGATCAGGGGCAGCAGCGGCACGATGTGGCGGCGTCGCGCCTCGATCAGCGCGGTGTAGGTGGCGAGGCGGTCGGCATCGACCGCCGACCAGTCCAGCTTGGCCGAGGTGAAGGTCGCCTCGGCGAGCGGGTCGGGGATGCGGTCGCGCTGCGCGGGATCCTGGAACTCGGGAAAGCGGGCGAATTCGGCGCGGCGGCCGTTGCGCACCGCGTCCGCAAGCTCGCCGTCGAAGTCGCAGAAGAACGGGAACGGTTGCGCCGCACCCCACTCCTCGCCCATGAAGATCATCGGCGTCTGCGGCAGCAGCAGGTAGGTCGCGGCCAGGGCGCGCATCGTCTCCAGCTTGGCGGTCTGGCTCAGCCGGTCGCCGAAAGCGCGGTTGCCGATCTGGTCGTGGTTCTGGATGAAGGCGACGAACGCGCCCGGCGGCAGGTGGGCCGCAGGCTCGCCGCGCGCCGAGCCGCGGTAGGGCATGACCTCGCCCTGGTAGGCGAAGCCCTCGGCGAGTGCCCGGGCGAGCAGGCCGGTGTTGGCGGCACCGTCCGCGTCGCAGTAGTCGGCGTAGTAGCCGCTGCTCTCGCCGCTCGCCGCCACGTGCAGCACGTGATGGATGTCGTCGTTCCACTGCGCGGTGAAGTGCACCGGCGCGCCGTCCAGCCGGCTCAGCCGCTTTGGCTCGTTGTCCTCGTTCTCGAGCAGCAGGTGCACCGGACGTCGCGAGGCGGCACGCGCCCGCTCGGAAAGCTCGTCGAGCAGGTGCTTCGGACCCTCGTCGATGATCGCGTGCACGGCATCGAAGCGCAGCCCGTCGAGATCGAACTCGTCGAGCCAGTAAAGTGCGTTGTGGATGACGAACTCGCGCACCGGTGCTGCATGTTCGCCGTCGTAGTTGACCGCCGCACCCCAGGGGGTGTGGTGACGCTCGGTGAAGAACTCCGGAGCGTAGACGGGGAGGTAGTTCCCCTCCGGTCCGAAATGGTTGTAGACGACGTCGAGCAGCACCGCGATGCCGCGCCGGTGCGCCGCCTCGATCAGTGCCTTGAAGTCCTCCGGACGGCCGTAGGACCCGTCCGGCGCGTAGGGCAGCACACCGTCATAGCCCCAGTTGCGCTTGCCCGGGAAATCCCACACCGGCATGATCTCGATGCCGGTGACGCCGAGGCCGGCCAGGTGGTCGAGCTTGTCGATCGCGGCCCGGAACGTGCCCTGCGGCGTGAAGGCGCCGACATGCAGCTCGTACAGCACGATCTCGTTCCAGGGCCGCCCCGCCCACGAGACGGTCCAGTCGTACGAGGCGGGATCGATCACCTCGCTCGGTCCCTGCACGTCCTGCGGCTGGAAGCGCGAGGCCGGATCGGGGACGCGCGTGCCGTCGGGCAGCACGAAGCGGTATAGCGTGCCGGCGCCGGCGGCGGGCACGACCAGCTCGTGCCAGCCTTCCGGCAGCGCGGTCATGGCGAGCGCGCCTGCTTCGGCCGTATCTTCCAGCAGCAGGCCCACCGACTGGCAGCCCGGCGCCCACAGCCGGAACCGCGTGCCGCCGCCGGCGAGCAGGGTGGCGCCGGCCGGGACCGGGTGGATCCGTGGGCTCACTTGCCGCCCTCCGCGAACAGCGCGAACAGCAGGAAGGAGCGGCCGGTGACGGCGTAGACGTTGCCGAAGGCAAACTTCTGATCCTCCTTCTTCTCCTCGGTCTCCGACAAGTTGGTGTCGATCATCAGGGTCCAGCGCTGATCCTCGCCGCCCTGGCTGGGCAGGGTGAACTCCACCAGGTCGTGCCAGGCGTTGTAGATCAGCAGCAGGGTCACGTCCTCGCCGCGGCGCTTGATGCCGGTGGGCTGGGCGCGGCCGTCGAGCATCAGCCCGACGCACTGCGCAGACTCGTCCCAGTCGCTCTGCTGCATCTCGCCGCCGCCGGCATTGACCCAGGTGAGCTCCTTGATGTCGAGCTCCTCGTTATAGGCCTCGGTCAGGAAGCGGTTGCGACGCAGGATCGGGAAGCGGCGGCGCAGCCCGGTGATGCGGGTGACGAAGTCGATCAGCGCCCGGCCCTTCTCCTGGACCTCCCAATCGATCCAGGAGATGTCGCTGTCCTGGCAGTAGGCGTTGTTGTTGCCGCCCTGGGTGCGGCCGAACTCGTCGCCGGCGAGCAGCATCGGCGTGCCCTGGCTGAGCAGCAGCGTCGCCAGCATGTTGCGGATCTGCCGCGCGCGGACCCGGTTGATCTCCGCATCCTCGGTCGGGCCCTCGGCGCCGTAATTATAGGAGCGGTTGTCCGACGAGCCGTCGCGGCCCTCCTCGCCGTTGGCCTCGTTGTGCTTCTCGTCGTAGGTGACGACGTCGTTGAGCGTGAAGCCGTCATGGGCGGTGATGAAGTTCACCGACGCCCAGGGCTTGCGGCCCTCGCGGTTGAACTCCGACGGCGAGCCGAGCAGGCGCGGCGCGATCTCGGCAAAGCTCGAGGCGCCCTTCCAGAAATCGCGCGCGATGTCGCGGAACTTGTCGTTCCACTCGGCCCAGCCGGGCGGGAACTCGCCCACCTGGTAGCCGCCCGGTCCGCAATCCCAGGGCTCGGCGATCAGCTTGACGGTGCCGAGCACCGGATCCTGGCCGCACGCCTTGAGAAAGCCGGAGCGGTTGTCGAACCCGTTCGGCTCCCGCGCCAGGATTGTGCCAAGGTCGAAGCGGAAGCCGTCGACGTGGGTTTCCTCGGCCCAGTAGCGCAGGCTGTCGGTGACCATCTGGATCACCCGCGGATGGCTCAGGTTGACCGTGTTGCCGGTGCCGGTGTCGTTGATGTAGTAGCGCTTCTGGTCCGGCAGCAGGCGGTAGTACGAGGCGTTGTCGATCCCCTTGAAGGAGAGCGTCGGGCCGCGCTCGTTGCCCTCCGCGGTGTGGTTGTAGACCACGTCGAGGATCAGCTCGAGACCGGCCTCGTGCACGCGGGCGACCATCTCCTTGAACTCGCGCAGCGACTGCTCGCGCTCGGCGGCGTAGCGCGGGTCGGGCGCGAAGAAGCCGATCGTATTGTAGCCCCAGTAGTTGGTCAGGCCGCGCTCGAGCAGCTGGCTGTCGTTGATGAAGCTGTGGATCGGCAGCAGCTCGATCGAGGTCACGCCGATCGACTTGATGTAGTCGAGCACCTCGGGCGTGCCGAACCCCGCGTACGTGCCCTGCAGCTTCGGCGCCACCTTCGGGTGCCGCTTGGTGTAGCCGCGGACATGCGCCTCGTAGAGCACCGTGCGGTCCCAGGCGATCGGGTTGCGCGCCGGCTGTCCCTTCCAGTCGAAGTCGGCGTCGACGATCACCGATTTCGGCACGAACGGCGCGCTGTCGCGCTCGTCGTACGAGAGGTCGTCGTCGGCGTGGCCGATCGTGTAGCCGAAGATCGCGTGGTCCCAGGTCAGCTCGCCGAAATGGGCGCGCGTATAGGGGTCGAGCAGCAGCTTGTTAGGGTTGAAGCGGTGGCCGGCATCGGGCTCGTAGGGACCGTGCACGCGGTAGCCGTAGATCTGCGCCGGTCCGATGTCGGGCAGCCAGCCGTGGAAGATCTGGTCGGTGTATTCGGGAAGCACGATACGCTCGATCTCGGTCTTGCCGCTGCTGTCGAACAGGCAGACCTCGACCTTGGTGGCATGCGCCGAGAACAGGGCGAAATTGACTCCCTTGCCGTCCCAGTAGGCACCGATCGGGAACGGGAGCCCCTCGCGAACCCGGCTCTTCAGATCACTTGCCACAATTCTACGCTCCCGCACCCTATGCCGCACCAAAACCCGGGGCGCTCACGACGGTTCCGCCGTCGCAGCGGCATAGTTCACCGGACGGTGATATCCGCCGCCCGGCCGAACCGGCGGCACTCGCCGAAGCCGAGCGTCACGAAGCTCGCCGCCGCCACCTGCTGCCCGCGGCAGGCCGCGGCCAGCGCGCGCTCGGGGGCGTCGACCGCTTCGTCGGTGAGCTGGAAGGTGCCGAAATGCATGCCGATCGAGCACGCCGCGCCGAGCGTCCGATGCGCCCGCACCGCCTCGGCCGGGTCCATGTGCACCCGGCGCATCAGCGAGCGCGGCGCGTAGGCGCCGATCGGCAGCAGGGCGAGGTCGGGCGGACCGAGACGGTCGCGTATGCGCTGCCAGTGCGTGCCGTCGCCGCTGTCGCCGGCGAACAGCAGCCGCACGCCGCCGCTCTCGACCATGAAGCCCGCCCAGAGCGAGCGGCCGGTGTCGCGCAGGGTGCGCGAGGAGAAGTGCCGCGCCGGCACCGCCGTGACGCGCGTGCCCGCCGCACCGACGGGCGAGCTCGCCTGCCACCAGTCCAGCTCCTCGATCTCGAACCGCCCGGCCTTGCGGACATGGACCGCGTTGCCCAGCGGCGTGATCACGCGCGGCGCACCGCGCCGGTGCAGCGCGCGCAGGCTCGGCAGGTCGAGATGGTCGTAATGGTTGTGCGACAGCAGCAGCAGGTCCGGGGGCGGCAGCTCATGCAGCGGCCGTCCGGCGGCGCGGACCCGCCTCGGCCCGGCCCAGGAGACCGGGGAGGCGCGCTCGCTGAAGATCGGGTCGGTGAGGATGGTCAGGCCGGGCAGCCGGATCAGGAAGCTGGCATGGCCGATGAAGGTGACGCTGGCCTCTCCCGGTTCCGGTTCCGCCCACGGATCGCCCGCGGGCGGCGGATCGACGATCCGCTCCGGCCAGGCGATGCGGGTGCGGCCGAGCCGCCAGCGCAGCAGGGAGAGCAGGCGCGAGCCGTGGCGCTGGGGGAGCCGGTCCTCGCCGGTGAGCCAGGCGGGATTGAGGAAGCGCCCATCCTCGCGCCGGCTGCGATCCTCGCTCGCCAGGCGCAGCTTCGGTGACACTCGTGGATCGCTGCGTGGCATGAATGCGATCACTATACCGGCCGGGAGCGCCTGTCGCGGGGTCGCCGGCGGCGCCGCGCCGGCCGGGCGGGAGGAGCACCCCGGCGGGGCGGGTGCCGGCGGGCGAGTTGCGAAACGGGTGCCGCGTCGTGTAAGCCCGCGTTGACCGTGCGGTCAGTCGGTGGCTCCGGCCCTGATCGCGGGCCCGAATGCCGGCATCCGCCCGGCGTCAGACGAGGACGTAGCATGCATAGCCGCATCCGCACCGGAACGGTGATCCTGGCCGCTTGGGCTGCACTCGGGGCGGCACTCGGGACGACGCCCGGGCCCGCCCTGGCGCAGCGGCCGCCGGGCGGTCCGCCGGTGGTCGGGGTCGCTGCGGTGCAGTCCCGGCCGGTGACCTCGACCAGCCAGTATATCGGCCGTATCCAGGCGATCGACAGCGTGGCCCTGGTGGCGCGCGTCACCGCGTTCCTGGAGCAGCGGCTGTTCACCGAGGGGGCGGAGGTCAAGAAGGGCGACCTGCTCTACGTGCTGGAGCAGGGACCGTTCCAGGCGCAGGTGCTGGCGCAGCAGGGCAATCTCGCCGAAGCGCAGGCCAACATCGCCAACGCCTCGGTCAATTTCCAGCGACAGAAGACGCTGCTGAACACGCCGGCCGGGCAGAAGCAGGCGTTCGACAACGCGCTGGCGACCCAGCGCGGCAATGCCGGCATCGTGCTGACCGCGCAGGGCAACCTGCAGGCCGCGCAGATCAACCTCGCCTATACCGAGATCCGCGCCCCGATCGACGGCCGCATCACCGCGACCGCCGTCAACCAGGGCAACGTGGTCAGCCCCACCAGCGGCACGCTGGCGACCATCGTCAGCCAGGACCCGATGTACGTGTCGTTCCCGGTGGCGTCCCGCGACGTGGTGTCGCTGCAGAAGAAGTACGCGAACGTCGGCGGGCTGGGCGCGGCGCGGCTGTCGCTGCAGCTCACCAACGGCGACAGCTACGACCGGAGCGGCACGCTGGACTACGTCGCCCCCACGGTGTCGGCCAACACCGACACCATCACCCTGCGCGCCACCGTGCCGAACCCGCAGCGCGACGGCGGCGACAGGGGCGGCGTCAGCACCCGCCAGCTGGTGGACGGCGCCTTCGTCACCGTGCTGATCTCCGACCCGCATCCGGTCGTGGCCGTGGTGATCCCGCGCGCGGCGGTGCTGTCGGACCAGCAGGGCGATTACGTCTACGTGCTGGATGCGCAGAACCACGCGCAGCGCGCCAACCTGAAGCTGGGCCAGACCATCGACGCCGACCAGGTGGTGGAGTCCGGCCTGTCCGACGGGCAGCGGATCGTCGTCGACGGGGTGCAGCGCGTGCATGCCGGGGCGGCGGTGCAGCCGGCGGCGCCGCAGCAGACGCCGGTGGCGCCGGGCGGCCCCGGCGCCGCCGCCGGGCAGGCCGCGGCGCAGGGCGGCAACGCGGCGCCGCCGCAGACGCCCGGCAACACGCCGAACCGCCAGTAACCATCGCCAGGTACGGCCAAAGCAACGGGGTGCTGGCATGATTTCCGGAGTCTTCATCGACCGGCCGCGTCTGGCGATCGTGATCGCGATCGTCATCACGCTGGCCGGCATCGTCGGGCTGACACGCATCCCGGTCGCGCAGTTCCCCGACATCGTGCCGCCGCAGGTGCAGGTGACCGCGACCTATCCGGGCGCCTCGGCGAGCGTCGTCGAGGCGTCGGTGGCGCAGCCGATCGAGGCGCAGGTGGTCGGCGTCGACAAGATGATCTACATGCGCTCGGTCAGCGGCAACGACGGCTCGTACGCCCTGACCGTCAGCTTCCTGCTCGGCACCAACGCGGACATCAACACCGTCAACGTGCTCAACCGGGTGCAGACGGCGAACGCCGAGCTGCCGAGCACGGTGCAGCAGGAGGGGCTGACGGTGCAGAAGCGCTCGTCGGCGATCCTGATGTTCGTGAACTTCTACAGCCCGACCGGCAAGTTCGACCCGCTATTCATCGCCAACTACATGACCATCAACGTCATCGACGAGGTGTCGCGCACCAACGGCGTCGGCCAGGCCTCGCTGCTGTCGCGTCAGAAATATTCGATGCGCGTGTGGTTCGACAACAAGCGGCTGGTGCAGCTCGGCCTGTCGCCGAGCGACATCACCGGCGCGATCCAGTCGCAGAACACGGTCGCCGCGGTGGGCCGCATCGGCGCGCGACCGACCGGCCCCGACCAGCAGTACCAGCTCAACGTGCAGACCCAGGGGCGGCTGGTGAAGCCCGAGCAGTTCGGCCAGATCGTGATACGCGCCAATCCCGACGGCTCCACCCTGAAGCTGAAGGACGTCGCGCGGATCGAGCTCGGCGCGCAGACGCTGGATTCCGAATCCCGCTTCGACGAGAAGCCTTCGGTCGCGCTGGCGATCTACCTCGCTCCCGGAGCGAACGCGCTCAACACCGCGACCTCGATCAAGGGGCTGCTCGACCGGCTGTCGCACCGCTTCCCGCAGGGGCTGGTCTACAACGTCACCTACGACAGCACCGACTTCGTGCACGACACCGTCTCGGAGGTGCTCAAGACGATCTTCGAGGCGTTCGTGCTCGTGGTCATCGTCGTGTTCCTGTTCCTGGGCAGCGTGCGGGCGACGATCATCCCCACCGTGGCGGTGCCGGTCAGCCTGATCGGCGCCTTCGCCGGCATGGTGTCGCTGGGCTTCTCGGCCAACACGGTGTCGCTGCTGGCGATGGTGCTGGCGATCGGCATCGTCGTCGACGACGCGATCGTGGTGGTGGAGAACGTCGAGCGCGTGATGGAGGAGGAGCCCGAGCTGCCGCCCAAGGAGGCGGCGCGCAAGGCGATGCAGCAGATCACCGGCCCGATCGTCGCCATCACCCTGGTGCTGCTCTCGGTGTTCGTGCCGATCGCCTTCATCCCAGGCCTGTCGGGCGTGCTGTTCCAGCAGTTCGCGGTCACCATCTGCATCGCCATGCTGATCTCGGCCCTGAATGCGCTGACCCTGTCGCCGGCGCTGTGCGGGGTGTTCCTGCGCCATACCGGGCCGCGTCGCGGCATCATGGGACGGGTGCTGAACGGCATCGACCGGACCCGCAACGGCTATTCCGCCATCGTGGCGCGGCTGCTTCGCTTCGCGCTCGGCGGCGTGCTGGTGGTGATGCTGTGCGCGTTCGGCATCTTCGTGATCCAGAAGTCGCTGCCGCTGGGCTTCCTGCCCGAGGAGGACCAGGGCGGCTTCTTCACCAACGTGCAGCTGCCGGACGGGGCCTCGGTGGCACGCACCAGCGCGGTGATCAGCCAGGTCGAGAAGATGGAGCGCGCCCTGCCGGGAGCGCTGCACACCTTCGGGGTGATCGGCTACTCGTTCCTCGACACCGTGCAGGAGCCGAACGTCGGCTTCGTGTTCACCCGGCTGAAGCCGTTCGACCAGCGTACCGCCGCCGACACCCACGTGCAGGCGCTGCTCGGCCGGGTGTTCGGCGCGGCCCAGGGCATACGCGAGGCGACGGTGTTCCCGTTCAACCTGCCGCCGATCATCGGTCTTTCGCCCGGCGGCGGCTTCGAGTACGAGCTCGAGGGCCTGCAGGGACAGGACCCGCAGCAGCTCGGCAGCGCCATGCTGGGGCTGATCGCGGCGGCGAACAGCGACCGCAGCCTGGCGCGGGTGTTCTCCACCTTTACCGCCACCAACCCCTCGATCTATCTCGACATCGACCGCACCAAGGCGCAGGCGCTGGGGGTGAACGTCAACGACATCTTCACCGCCCTGCAGGCCACGCTGGGCAGCGTCTACGTCAACGACTTCAACCTGTTCGGCCGGGTCTGGCAGGTCAACGTGCAGGGCGAGGCGCGCGACCGCTCCAGGATCGACGACCTGTGGGGGATCTACGTGCGCAACAGCAGCGGCGGCACCGTGCCGCTGCGCTCGCTCGCGACGACCAAGATCATCACCGGGCCGCAGGCGATCACGCGTTACAACAACTACCGCGCGATCACCATCAACGGCGGCCCGGCGCCTGGAACCTCGTCGGGCACCGCGTTGGCGGCGATGAGCGCGATCTCGGCCAGGACGCTGCAGACCGGCTACGACTACGAGTGGACCAGCACCGCCTACCAGGAGGTGCAGGCCAGCGGCAAGACCGGGACCATCCTGGCGCTGGCGCTGCTGTTCGCCTACCTGTTCCTGGTCGGGCTGTACGAGAGCTGGGTGATCCCGATCCCGGTGCTGCTGTCGGTCGCGGTCGGCGTGCTGGGTGCGATGATCGGCATACGCATCGCCGGCCTGTCGCTCGACCTGTACGCGCAGATCGGTCTGGTGGTGCTGATCGCGCTGTCGGCGAAGAACGGCATCCTGATCGTCGAGTTCGCCAAGGAGCGGCGCGAGGCCGGCGAGACCATACGCGAGGCGGCGCGGCAGGGCGCGCATATGCGGTTCCGCGCGGTGATGATGACGTCGTTCGCCTTCATCCTCGGCCTGGTGCCGCTGGTGACGGCGACCGGTGCGGCGGCGATGAGCCGCAGGGACGTCGGCACGCCGGTGTTCGCCGGGATGCTGGCGGCGAGCGGCGTCGGCATCTTCATCATCCCGATGCTGTACGTGACCTTCCAGACGACGCGCGAGTGGTTCCACCGCAGGCTGGGCATCGCCCTGCCGCACCAGGAGCCGCCGAGGCAGGACTTGCCACCCCAGGGCCCGCCGCCGCCGGAGCGGCCCCCGGTTCGCCCGGTTTCCTGAGCGGCCGCGGTTCCCGGCCGACGCTTAGATCGAGCTTTCGTGATCAACCGGCGGTCGTATCGTGGTGGCTTCCGGCCGGAGCGGCGCGTTTCATGGCGTACGCGTCGTGACGTGCGGGCCCGGCCGGTCCGCCGGGCCAATCGTGCTGACATGCAACGCGACCGGCACGCTGGCCGGTCTTCGACTACGGAGATACGGTCCCATGCGTTCCACGACGGATCATTTCGCACGCGAGGCGTTCGTCGCCGCACCCGACGGCGGCGGCAGCCCGACCGGCGGCATCGACCAGCTCTGCATCAACACGATCCGCACGCTCGCGATGGACGCGGTGCAGAAGGCGAAGTCCGGGCATCCGGGCACGCCGATGGGCCTGGCGCCGGTGGCCTACACGCTGTGGCAGAACGTGCTGCGCTACGATCCGGCGGAGCCGCGCTGGCCCGGCCGCGACCGCTTCGTGCTGTCCGTCGGGCATGCCTCGATGCTGCTCTACGCGCTGATCTACCTCACCGGGGTGCGGGAGGTGAACGAGGGGGGCGAGAAGGGTGCGGCGTCGCTGACGCTCGACGACCTCAAGCAGTTCCGCCAGATGAGCAGCAAGACGCCGGGGCATCCGGAATACCGCTTCACGTCGGGAGTGGAGACCACGACCGGGCCGCTGGGCCAGGGCTGCGGCAACTCGGTCGGCATGGCGATGGCCGAGCGCTGGATGGCGGACCGTTACAACAAGCCGGGCTTCACCCTGTTCGACTACCACGTCTACGTGCTGTGCGGCGACGGCGACATGATGGAAGGGGTGTCGAGCGAGGCCGCCTCGGTCGCCGGCCATCTCGGCCTGTCCAACCTGACCTGGATCTACGACAGCAACCAGATCAGCATCGAGGGTTCCACCGAGCTCGCCTTCATCGAGAATACGCACAAGCGCTTCGAGGCCTATGGCTGGGCGGTCTCGGAGGTGACGGACGCCAACGACACCGCGCTGATCGAGCAGCGCCTGGAGGAGGCGCGCGCGGTCACCGACCGGCCCAGCATGATCGTCGTGCACAGCCAGATCGGCTACGGCGCACCGCACAAGGCGGGCACCAAGGAGGCGCACGGCGAGCCGCTCGGCGACGAGGAGATACGCGGCGCCAAGCGGGCCTACGGCTTCCCCGAGGACAGGCAGTTCTACGTGCCCGACGGGGTCGCGGCGAATTTCGCCGCCGGCATCGGCAAGCGCGGCGCGAGCCTGAGTGCCGCGTGGTACGCTCTGTTCGATCGCTACCGGGCGGAGTATCCCGAGCTCGCCGCCGAGCTCGACATGATCAACCAGCACACCCTGCCGGAAGGCTGGGACAAGGAGATCCCGAGCTTCGAGCCCAGCGAGAAGGGCGTCGCCTCGCGCGAGAGCTCCGGCAAGGTGCTGAACGCGATCGCGCCGAACCTGCCGTGGCTGATCGGGGGTGCGGCCGACCTGTCGCCGTCGACCAAGACCAACCTGACCTTCCAGGGTGCCGGCAGCTTCGAGCGGGACAGCTACGGCGGCCGCAACCTGCATTTCGGCGTGCGCGAGCACGCCATGGGCTCGATCTCCAACGGCATCGCGCTGTCGGGAGTGCGCCCGTACTGCTCGGGCTTCCTGATCTTCATGGACTACATGAAGCCGCCGATCCGGCTGTCTGCGATCATGGAGCTGCCGGTTCTCTATATCTTCACGCACGACAGCATCGGCGTGGGCGAGGATGGGCCGACGCACCAGCCGATCGAGCAGCTGGCGCAGCTGCGCGCGACGCCGGGGCTGCTGACGATCCGGCCGGGGGATGCGAACGAGGTGGCGGAGGCCTGGCGCGTGGTGTTGCCGCTCAAGGAGCAGCCGGCCGCCCTGGTGCTGAGCCGACAGCCGATGCCGACGCTGGACCGCAGCAAGTACGCGCCGGCCTCGGGGCTGGCCAAGGGCGCCTACGTGCTGGCCGACAGCGACGGCACGCCCGACGTCATCCTGATGGCGACCGGGACCGAGGTGGGCATGGCGGTCGCGGCCTACGAGACGCTGACCGGCGAGGGCATCAAGGCGCGCGTGGTGTCGATGCCGTGCTGGGAGCTGTTCGAGCAGCAGAGCCAGGAGTATCGCGATGCGGTGCTGCCGCCTTCGGTGACCGGCCGGGTGGTGATCGAGCAGGGGGCGGCACTCGGCTGGGACCGCTATGCCGGGGCAACCGGAAGCATGATCGTGATGCGCACGTTCGGCGCCTCGGCGCCGTTGGGCGCGTTGCTGGAGAAATTCGGGTTCACGCCGGAGAAGGTGCTGGAAGCGGCGCGCAAGCAGGCCAAGCAGGCGGCTTGAGCGCCCGGCACGAGCAGACGGCCCGCGGGCCGGCAGAGGAGCTGGACATGAACGTAGTGCACAAGACGCCCGGTGCCGCGGTGGCGGCGAACCCGCTGCAGGCGCTGGAGCAGTTCAAGCAGTCGCCCTGGCTGGACTTCATCCAGCGCTCCTTCGTGCTGGAGGGCAAGCTGGAGGCGCTGGTGCGCGACGACGGCCTGCGCGGGGTGACGTCGAACCCGTCGATCTTCGAGAAGGCGATGGGCCACGGCACCGACTACGACGACCAGTTCAAGCAGCTGGCGACCGGCGGCAACGCCACCGTGAGCGCGCTGTACGAGACGATGGCGATCGACGACATACGCGCCGCCGCTGCCGTGCTGAAGCCGGTCTGGGACCGCACCGAGGGGCTGGACGGCTATGTCAGCCTGGAAGTGTCGCCCTATCTGGGGCTGCGCACCGAGGAGACCATCGTCGAGGCGCGGCGTCTGTGGCAGGCGGTCGAGCGGTCCAACCTGATGGTGAAGGTGCCGGGCACCGAGCCGGGGGTGCCCGCGATCCGCACGCTGATCTCCGAGGGGATCAACATCAACGTCACGCTGCTGTTCTCGATCGACGCCTACCGCAAGGTGCTGGAGGCCTACATCCAGGGCCTCGAGGCGCGGCACGGCCAGGGCCAGGACATCAGCCACATCGCCAGCGTCGCCTCGTTCTTCGTCAGCCGCATCGACGGGCTGATCGACAAGGAGATCGATGCGCGGCTGACCAAGGGGGACGCGGAGTCCGCGGCACTGCGTCTGCTGCGCGGCAAGGTTGCGATCGCCAACGCCAAGCTCGCCTACCAGCATTACCTGGAGGTCTCGGCGAGCGAGCGCTGGCAGGTGCTGCTTCGCGCCGGCGCCAACCCGCAGCGTCTGCTGTGGGCCAGCACCGGCACCAAGGACAAGGCGTACAGCGACGTGCTCTACGTCGAGGAGCTGGTGGGGGCGGACACCGTCAACACCATGCCGCCGGCGACGATGGACGCCTTCCGCGACCACGGCACGGCGCGCGACGCGCTGCTCGAGGATGTCGAGGGTGCGCGGCACGTGCTGTCGGAAGCCGACCGGCTGGGGCTGGACCTGCCCGGCGTCACCGCCAGGCTGGTGGTGGACGGGGTGCAGTCGTTCTCGGACGCCTTCGACCAGCTGCTCGGCGCGGTCGCGGCCAAGCAGGCGACGCTCGCCGGCGACCGGCTGACACGCACCGAGATCAGCTTGCCGCACGACCTCGACGAGGCGTTCCAGGCCAGCCTCGAGAGCTGGCGCAAGGACGGCACGGTGCGCCGGATCTGGGACCGCGACGCTTCGGTCTGGACCGGCGGCGACGAGGGCAAGTGGCTGTCCTGGCTCGACGTCATCGACGAGCGGCTGGCCGGGCTGGACGAGCTCACCGGCTTCCAGCAGGCGGTGCGCGAGGGCGGGTTCTCGCACGTGCTGCTGCTCGGCATGGGCGGCTCCAGCCTCGGCCCGGAGGTGCTGGCCGAGACCTTCGGCAAGCGCGGCGGCTACCCTGAGCTGCTGGTGCTCGACAGCACCGACCCGCAGCAGGTGGCGGCGTTCGAGGACCGCGTCGATCTCGCCCGGACGCTGGTGATCGTGTCTTCCAAGTCCGGCGGCACGCTGGAGCCCAACATCCTCAAGGCGTACTTCTTCGACAAGATGAAGCAGGCCGTCGGCGCGGGGGAGGCCGGCAAGCACTTCGTCGCCGTCACCGACCCGGGCTCGCACATGGAGCAGGTTGCGAAGTCGGACAGCTTCCGGAAGATCTTCCACGGCGACAAGGGGATCGGCGGCCGCTACTCGGTGCTGTCGAATTTCGGGCTGGTGCCGGCGGCGGCGGCCGGCATCGACCTGCGCGAGTTCCTCGAGGCCGGCCAGCGCATGGCCTATGCCTGCGGCGCCGGCTCGCCGCCGCTGCAGAACCCGGGCGTGCAGCTCGGCACGGTGCTCGGCATCGCCGCCAGGCATGGCCGCGACAAGGTGACGATCGTGGCCTCGCCGGCGATCGCCGACATGGGGGCGTGGCTCGAGCAGCTGATGGCGGAATCCACCGGCAAGGACGGGCATGGGCTGATCCCGGTGGACGGCGAGACGCTGGCCAGCCCGGCCCATTATGGCGCCGACCGCGTGTTCGCCTACCTGCGCCTGACCGATGCGCCGGACGCCGCCCAGGACGCGGCGGTCGCGGCGCTGAAGCAGGCCGGCCAGCCGGTGGTGACGATCTCGCTGTCGTCGCCGCTGCAGATCGTCCAGGAGTTCTTCCGCTGGGAGTTCGCGACCGCCGTCGCCGGCGCCATCATCGGCATCGACGCGTTCGATCAGCCCGACGTGGAGGCCAGCAAGGTCGCCACCCGCAAGCTGACCGACGCCTACAACCAGAGCGGCACCCTGCCGGCCGAGCAGGCCTTCGGCAGCGACGGCGACTTCAGCTTCTTCGCCGACCCGAGCAACGCCGAGGCGCTCAAGGGGGGCTCGCTGGAGTCGGTGCTGCGGGCGCACTTCGCACGCGCCGAGCCGGGCGACTACGTGGCGCTGCTGGCCTATATCCAGCGTGACATGCAGACCCGCGCGTGGATCCAGAGCGCGCGGCTGGCGATACGCGACGCGACGCACCTGGCGACCTGCGCGGAGTTCGGCCCGCGCTTCCTGCATTCCACAGGGCAGGCGTACAAGGGCGGGCCCAACAGCGGCGTGTTCCTGCAGATCACCGCCGACGACGTCGCCGACGTCGCGGTGCCGGGCGAGAAGTACAGCTTCGGCGTGGTCAAGGCGGCGCAGGCGCGCGGCGACTTCGACGTGCTGGCCGAGCGCGGCCGCCGGGCGCTGCGCGTGCACGTGAAGGGCAACCTCGCCGCCGGGCTCGAGCGGCTGGGTGCTGCGATCGCCGGCGCGGTCTGACGCGCGCCGTTCATTGAGAAGGGCGGCCGGCCGCCTCGTGCGGAGGCGGCCCGCGATGCGGCGTGTCGGGGCCATGCCCTCGCCTTCCGATGGAGTTACATGATGCAGATCGGCGTAGTTGGCCTCGGCCGCATGGGCGGCAACATCTCGGTGCGGCTGTCGCGGCACGGGCACGAGGTCGTGCTCTACGACCATGACCCGGCGGTGATCTCCAAGGTGCAGGGACGGGCGCAGCGCAGCACTCCGGCCAGCGGGCTGGAGGACATGGTGGGCAAGCTCGCCTCGCCCAAGGTGGTGTGGGTGATGCTGCCCGCAGGCGCCATCACCGAGCAGGCGGTGGAGGCGCTGGGCCGGGCGATGTCGGAGGGCGACATCATCATCGACGGCGGCAACAGCTTCTACAAGGACGATATCCGCCGGGCCAGGACGCTGCGCGAGAAGGGCATCCACTACGTCGATGTCGGCACCTCGGGTGGCGTATGGGGGCTGGAGCGCGGCTACTGCATGATGATCGGCGGCGCCAAGCAGGCGTTCGAGCATATCGACCCGATCCTGGCCGCACTGGCGCCGGGACCCGGCGACGTCGAGCGCACCCCCGGGCGCGACGCGTCGCTCGATCCGCGCGCCGAGCAGGGCTACCTGCATTGCGGCCCGGCCGGCTCCGGGCACTTCGTCAAGATGGTGCATAACGGCATCGAGTACGGGCTGATGGAGGCGCTCGCCGAGGGCTTCGACGTGATGCGCAACAAGAGCTCGCACGACCTGCACGAGGACGAGCGCTTCGACCTCAACATGGCCGACATCGCCGAGGTCTGGCGGCGCGGCAGCGTGGTTTCGTCGTGGCTGCTCGACCTGTGCGCCTCCGCGCTGGCGAAGAACGTGAGCCTGTCGGACTATACCGGCCAGGTGGCGGATTCCGGCGAGGGGCGCTGGACCATCGAGGCGGCGATCGAGGAGGCGGTGCCGGTGCCGGTGCTGACCGCGGCGCTGTTCACCCGCTTCCGCAGCCGCACCGACAACAACTACGGCGAGAAGCTGCTGTCGGCGATGCGCTTCCAGTTCGGTGGCCATGTCGAGCAGCATCTGACGGAGAAGAAGCACGGCGGCGAGGTATCGGAGGTCAAGAGCTGAGGCATGGATGCGCGCACCGATGCCCTGCGAGAGCTGAACCAGGACGACGACGATAGTGGGCAGCCGACGCGCAGCCCGCCCTGCCGGATGGTCATCTTCGGCGGCGGCGGCGACCTGACGCGCCGCCTGCTGGTGCCGGCGATCTACAACCTGGCCTGCAGCGGACTGCTCGACGACAGCTTCTCGATCGTCGCGGTCGACTGGGCCGACCTCACCACCGAGGCGCTGCGGGCACAGCTCGACCGCACCATGCGCGAGTTCGTCGCGGTGCGCAAAGCCAGCGCCGCCACCCTGCAGGAGGAGGCCTGGGCCTGGCTGAACCAGCGCGTCTCCTACCTGCGCGGCAGCTTCGACGATCCGCAGACCTACCGGCAGCTGGCCGCCACCTGCGGCCCCGGCAACTGCGTGTTCTACCTCGCGGTCGCCGCGCGCTTCTTCGGCACCATCGTCTCGCAGCTCGAGGCGGCGGAACTGACCCACGAGACCGATCAGAGCTTCCGGCGCGTGGTGGTGGAGAAGCCGTTCGGCTCCGACCTGGCCTCGGCGCGGGCCCTGAACGTCAAGCTCGCGGCCTCGCTGGCGGAGAGCCAGATCTACCGGATCGACCATTACCTGGGCAAGGAGACGGTGCAGAACATCCTCGCACTGCGCTTCTCCAACGGCTTCTTCGAGCCGCTCTGGAACCGCCAGAACATCGACCACGTGCAGATCACCGCCGCCGAGACCGTAGGGGTCGAGAAGCGCGGGCGCTTCTACGAGGGCACCGGCGCGCTGCGCGACATGGTGCCGAACCACATCATGCAGCTGCTGGCGATGGTGGCGATGGAGGCGCCGACCTCGTTCGATGCCGACGCGGTGCGCGACGAGAAGTCCAAGGTGCTGGCGGCGATCCATCAGCTCGACGGCCGCGACGCGGTGCGCGGCCAGTACGCCGCCGGCATGATCGCCGGACGGCCCTATCCGGGCTATCGCGAGGAGCCGGACATCGCGGCCGATTCCAGCACCGAGACCTTCACCGCGCTGAAGCTCAACATCGACAACTGGCGCTGGGCCGGGGTGCCGTTCTACCTGCGCACCGGCAAGCGGCTGACCCAGCGCAAGACCGAGATCGCGGTGCATTTCAAGCAGGCGCCGTACGCGCTGTTCCGCGACACCCCGGTGGACAAGCTGACGCCGAACATCATGGTGCTGCAGATCCAGCCGAGCGAGGGCGTGACCATGCAGTTCTCCGCCAAGATGCCCGGGCCGGTGGTCAAGCTGGGCGGCGTGCGGATGAAGTTCGACTACGCCGACTGGTTCCAGGAGGGGCCGAGCACCGGCTACGAGACGCTGATCTATGACTGCCTGATCGGCGACGCCACCCTGTTCCAGCGCGCCGACAACATCGAGGCCGGCTGGCGCGTGGTGCAGCCGGCGCTCGACGCCTGGGGGGCGGGCCTGGGCGAGCTGTGCTTCTACGCCGCCGGCCGGCCCGGTCCGGACGAGGCGGACGCGCTGCTGACCCGCGACGGACGGCATTGGCTGAGGCTGACCGCGTGAACGGGCTGCAGGCTCCGACCCTCAACGAGGCCCGCAGCGACGCCAGCGGGCGGATCCGGCTGCTGGTGTCCGACATCGACGGCACGCTGGTCACCGGCACCAAGCAGGTGACGCCGCGCGCGCTGGCGGCGGTGCATCGGCTGCGCGAGGCCTCGATCCAGCTCGCCCTGGTCAGCAGCCGGCCGGCGCGCGGGATGGAGATGTTCATCGCCCCGCTCGGCCTCGACACGCCGCGCGCCGGGCTGAACGGCGGCGAGATCCTGGCGCCGGACGGCACCGTGCTCGCGCAGCTCGCACTCGACGCCGACATCGCCCGTCGGGTGGTGGAGGCCCTCGGCGAGCACGGGGTCGAGCCGTGGGTGTTCGCCGGCGGCGACTGGCTGGTGCTGGACGCGCCGGGGCGACAGGCCGGCGGCGCCTATGTCGAGAAGGAGCGCCGCGCGACGGGCCTCGAGCCGGTCGCGGTGCCGAGCTTCGAGGGGCACTACCACCGGATCGGCAAGATCATGGGATCGACCGCCGACTACCATCTGCTGGAGCGGGTGGAGATCAACCTGCAGACCATGCTGGGTGACCGGGTGAACGCGCATCGCTCGCAGCCGTACTATCTCGACGTGACCCATCCCCGCGCCAACAAGGGCGACGCGGCGCTGCGGCTGGCGGAGCTGCTCGGCGTGCCCGCCGACGAGATGGCCTGCATCGGCGACATGGGCAACGACATCGCCATGCTCGACGTCGCCGGCCTCGCGATCGCGATGGGCAACGGCACCGCGGAAGTGCAGGAGGCGGCGCACTACGTGACCGACAGCAACGAGCGGGAGGGCTGGGCGCTGGCGGTCGAGCAACTGCTGCTGCCGCGCGGCCCGGATGCAGCAGCGGGAGCGAGACGATGAGTGCCGAGCCGATCGAGCTGGTGCTGGCGGACGTCGACGGCACGCTGGTGACCAGGGAGAAGATCCTGACCGAGCGCGCGATCCGCGCGGTGCGGGCGCTGCGGGCCCGCGGGATACGCTTCGCCATCACCAGCGGACGGCCGCCGAAGGGCATGGAGATGGTCATCGCCCCGCTCGAGATCAGCGAGCCGGTCGCGGGCTTCAACGGCGGCATGTTCGTCCGGCCCGACCTGTCGATCATCGAGGCGCGGACGCTGCCGCGCGAGGTCTCGGAGCGGACCGTGACGCTGCTGCGCGAGCACAAGGTCGATGTCTGGGTCTACAGCGGCGAGGACTGGCTGGTGCCCGATACCAAGGGGCCGCACGTGGCGCGCGAGGAGTGGACGGTGAAGTTCCCGCCCAACCTCGCGGCCGATTTCGGCGCGGCACTGGACGCGGCGGTCAAGATCGTGGGCGTCAGCGACGACCTCGAGCTGATGGCGCGCTGCGAGAAGGAGGTGCAGGCAGCGCTCGGCGACAGCGCCTCGGCGGCGCGCTCGCAGCCGTATTATATCGACGTGACGCATCCGCACGCGAACAAGGGCGACGTGCTGCAGTGGCTGTCGCAGAGGCTGGGCATCGCGCCCAATGCGATCGCGACTTTCGGCGACCAGCCCAACGACGTGCTGATGTTCCGCCGCGGCGGCGTCTCGATCGCGATGGGCCAGGCCAGCGACGAGGTGAAGGCGGCGGCGACCCATGTCAGCGCCTCGTCGGAGGAGGAGGGCTTCGCCAAGGGGATCGAGCGCTTCGTGCTGGGCGACGAGGGCGTGGCGCCATGACCGGCGTGGGCGACGGCGAGGCCTGGATGCTGCCGGACGCCGAGGCGCTGGCGCAGCGGGCGGCGGCCTGGCTCACGGAGCAGGCACTCGCCCATCAGGGCGTGTTCCGCGTCGCGCTGTCCGGCGGCTCGACGCCGAAGCGGCTCTACGAGATCCTTGCGGGCGCCGGCTTCAGGGAGCGGTTCCCCTGGTCGCGCACCGAGCTGTTCTTCGGCGACGAGCGCTTCGTGCCGGCCGGCGACGAGGCGAGCAACTACAACATGGTCAACCGGGCGCTGCTGTCGCAGGTCGATGTTCCGCCCGAGCGGGTGCACCGGATGCCGACCGAGGGGGATCCCGAGGAGGCGGCGCGCGCCTACGCGCGCGACCTGCGCGCGGCCTACGGCAGCGACCAGCTCACGCCGGCCCGTCCGCTGTTCGACGTGGTGCTGCTCGGTCTGGGCGAGAACGGGCACACCGCCTCGCTGTTCCCCGGCACCCCGGTGCTGGAGGAGCGCCACGCCTGGGTCGGCAGCTGCACGCCGCACGACGCGCCGCACCGGCGCCTGACCCTGACCTATCCGGCGATCGCCAGCAGCGCCGCGGTGCTGTTCCTGGTCGCCGGTGCCTCCAAGCGTGAGGTGCTGGCGAAGGTGCGGGCAGGCGACCCGGCGCAGCCGGCCTCGCATGTCAGCAGCGAGGGCGAGCTGATCTGGGGCCTGGACGAGGCGGCGGCCGGTGTCGGCTGATCCGGCGGCTGATCCGGCGGCTGACCCGGGGGCGGCTGACCCGGCGGACGCGCTGAAGCGCCAGGTCGGCGAGCGGGCCGCCGCCCTGGTGAAGGAGGGCATGGTGGTCGGGCTCGGCACCGGCTCCACCGCCCGCTTCGTGATCGAGGCGCTCGGCCGGCGCTGGTCGGAGGGCCTGCGCTTCGTGGCCATCGCCACCTCCGAGCGCAGCGCCGCGCAGGCGGCGGCACTCGGCATCGCGCTGACCGGCTTTGCGGCACACGGCGAGATCGACCTCACCATCGACGGCGCCGACGAGATCGAGCGCGGCACGCTGCATCTGATCAAGGGGCTGGGCGGGGCGCTGCTGCGCGAGAAGATCGTCGCGGCGGCGAGCCGCCGTCTGGTGATCATCGCCGACGATCGCAAGATGGTCGACCATCTGGGCGAGCACACGCCGGTGCCGGTGGAGGTCACGCCGTTCGGCTGGGAGACCGCCGCTTCACGGCTCGGCGGGATCGGCGGCCGGGTGTCGCCGCGTCGCGACGCCGCCGGATCGCTGTTCGTCACCGACAACGGCAACCTGATCCTGGACTGCCATTTCGGGGTGATCGAGGATCCGGCATCGCTGGAGCGACGGATCGGCGAGATCGTCGGCGTGATCGAGAGCGGGCTGTTCATCGGCCGCGCCGCCCAGGCGATGGTCGGCAGCGCGCAGGGCATCGTGCAGTACGAGGCGGCATGAGCGACCTCATCAAGCCGCGCGTGCTGGTGGTGATGGGCGTGTCCGGCTCCGGCAAGAGCAGCGTCGCCGAGGCGCTGCGCGACCGGCTCGGCTGGGCGTTCCAGGAGGGCGACCAGCTGCACTCCGAGGAGAACGTGGCGAAGATGTCGGCAGGCAGCCCGCTGACCGACGAGGATCGCGTACCGTGGCTCGATAGCTGCGCGGCCTGGATCCGGGCCCGCATCGCCGCCGGCGAGGGCGGCCTGCTGACCTGCTCGGCGCTGAAGCACGCCTATCGCCGTCGCCTCGGCGAGGGCAATCCGGGCCTGTGGTTCCTCTATCTCGAGGTGTCGGAAGAGGTGCTGCAGGAGCGGCTCGCGCAGCGGCGCGGCCACTACATGCCGGCCTCGCTGCTGGCCAGCCAGCTGCGCACCCTGGAGCTGCCGACCGAGGACGAGCCGGCGATGACCGTGCCGGTGGAACGCACGGTCGAGGAGACGGTCGCGGACGTGATCGCCGACCTCAGGCGGCTGGATGCATCGGAGGCGTGAGCCTCGATGGGTGACGCGAGTGCCCCTGCCACGCGGATCTACGTCGACGCCGATGCCTGTCCGGTCAAGAACGAGATCTACCGGGTGGCGGAGCGCTACCGGGTGCCGGTGCTGGTGGTGTCGAACAGCCTGATGGCGGTGCCGGTCTCGCCGCTGATCGAGCGCGTGGTGGTGGAGAGCGGACCGGACGTCGCGGACGGCTGGATCGCCGAGCGCGCGGGTCGCGGCGACGTGGTGGTCACCGCCGACGTGCCGCTGGCGGCGCGCTGCGTCAAGGCGGGTGCCGCGGTGCTGGCGCCGACCGGGCGGCTGTTCGACGAGAGCGCGATCGGCATGGCGCTGGCCACCCGCAACCTGATGGACGACCTGCGCGCCGCGGGCCAGGTGACCGGCGGGCCGCGGCCGTTCGGCGCCAAGGACCGCTCCGCGTTTCTCGCCGCCCTCGACCTCGCGATCAACCGGGCGCGACGCGGGCCGGCACCGGTGCTGCGGCGGGTTGCCCCCGGCGAGGGCTTTGCCCTTGACCCACTGGGGCCGGCGGCCCCAGACCCCGATTCATAAAATATCGGATTTCAAAGGCTCCGCCTTTGATGGGGTTCAAAGGGCGAAGCCCCTTGCCTTGCTAGGCCGCCAGCGGAAAATGGCACGCGGCGGCGCGGCCATCATCCAGGCGGCGCAGCGGCGGCACTTCGGTCCTGCATCGGGCCTGCGCGATCGGGCAGCGGGTGTGGAAGCGGCAGCCGGGAGGTGGCGCGATCGGGCTGGGCAGGTCGCCCCTGAGGATGGTGCGGCCGGGCCTGGCGCGGGTCGCCGGCTCCGGGATCGCCGAGATCAGGGCGGCGGTATAGGGGTGCGCCGGGGCGTGCAGCACGGTGTCGGTATCGCCGAGCTCGACGATGGCGCCGAGATACATCACCGCGACCCGGCTCGCGATCTGGCGCACCACGCTCAGGTCGTGGGCGATGAACACGTAGGTCAGGCCGAGCCGCTCGCGCAGGTCGGCGAACAGGTTGATGATCTGCGCCTGGATCGAGACGTCGAGTGCCGAGACCGGCTCGTCGGCCACGATCAGACGCGGCGACAGGGCAAGTGCGCGGGCGATGTTGATGCGCTGCCGCTGGCCGCCGGAGAACTCGTGCGGGTAGCGGTCGAGTGCTCGCGTCGGCAGGCCGGTCAGGGCGAGCAGCTCCTCCAGCCGCCGCGCGATCTGCGGGCCTCGGTACGGCGCGCCGTCCGGCGCGCGATGCACCCGCATCGGCTCGGCGAGCAGGTCGGCGATGCGCCGGCGCGGGTTCAGCGAGGCGTAGGAATCCTGGAACACCATCTGCATGCGCGGCCGCAGCCGGCGCAGCGCCCGCTCGCCGCGGTCGGTGATGTCGTCGCCCTCGAACAGGATGCGGCCGCCGCTGACGTCGGTCAGGCGCAGCAGGCAGCGGCCGAGGGTGGACTTGCCGCAGCCGGATTCGCCGACCAGGCCCAGCGTCTCGCCCGGCATCACGCGCAGCGAGACGTCGTCCAGGGCGTGCAGGCTGTGCCGGCCGCGAGCCAGCGCGCCGCCGACGCGGTAGCGCTTGGCCACGTGCTCGGCCTCGATCAGCGGCGTTGCGGCGGTACTCGCGCTCATGCGGCGAGCACGCAGGCGATGTCCTGCGCGCCGCGACGCAGCAGCGCCGGACGCACCGCGCAGGCGGCGTGGGCGTGGCCGCAGCGCGGCTGGAACGGACAGCCGTCGGACCGTTCCGCGGGGCTCGGCGGCTGTCCCGGGATCGAGGGCAGGCGGGTCGGCCGCGGCCCGCGCAGCGGCGGGATCGAGGCCAGCAGCGCACGGGTGTACGGGTGGCCCGGGGCTGCGAAGATCGCCTCGGTCGGCCCGCGCTCGGCGACGGTGCCGGCATACAGCACCAGGGTGCGGTCGCAGGTCTCTGCGACGACGCCCATGTCGTGGGTGATCAGCAGCACCGACGAGCCGAAGTCGCGCCTCAGGCCGCGCAGCAGCTCCAGGATCTGCGCCTGCACCGTCACGTCGAGCGCCGTGGTCGGCTCGTCGGCGATCAGCAGGGCGGGGTTGCACGACAGCGCCATGGCGATCATGGCGCGCTGGCGCAGCCCACCGGAGAGCTGGTGCGGATAGCGGTCGGCGGCGCGCCCCGGGTCGGGCACGCCCATCTGCTCCAGCAGGTCGACGGTGCGTGCCCGCGCACCGGCATGGCTCAGCCGCTCGTGGGCGCGTATCTGCTCGTCGATCTGCCAGCCGATGGTGTGCACCGGGGTCAGGGCGGTCATCGGGTCCTGGAAGATCATGGCGATCTCGCGGCCGCGCAGGCGGCGCAGCGCGCGCGGCGGCAGCCCGAGCAGCTCGCGTCCGCGGAAGCGCACCGAGCCGGTGATCCGGGCGCCGGGCGCATCGATCAGGCCCATGACGGCGAGTGCCGTCATGCTCTTGCCCGAGCCGGATTCGCCCACCATGCCGAGGATCTCGCGCTCGCCGACCGAGAAGCCGAGCCGCTCGACGATGCGCATCGTGCGGCCGCGTGCGCTCGGCAGGTCGATGGTGAGGTCGGTGATCTCGAGCAGCTGCATGGCTCAGCGCCCGTCGCGCACGCGCGGGTCGAGGAACAGATAGAGGATGTCGACCAGGGCGTTGGCCAGCACCACGAAGAAGGCGGAGTACATCACGGTCGCCATGATCAGCGGCAGGTCGAGGTTGGACAGCGCCTGGTAGGTCAGCCGGCCGACCCCTTGCAGGCCGAACACCACCTCGGTGAGCAGCGCGCCGCCGCCGACCAGCTGCGCGAAATCGAGCCCGAACAGCGAGACGAAGCTGATCATCGAGGTGCGCAGGCCGTGGCGCAGCAGCACCCGGCTGGCCGACAGCCCCTTGGCCTGGGCGGTGCGCATGAAGTCCTCGCCGTACGCCGCGACCAGGTCGGCGCGCAGCACCCGGCCGTAGATGCCGATGAACAGCACCGCGAGCGTGAACCACGGTATCACCAGCGCCTTGAACCAGCCCCACGGATCCTCGCTCAGCGGCACGTAGCCGAGCCCCGGCACCCAGGAGAACAGCCAGGTGTCGTGCAGGCGGCTCTGGGTGACCAGGTTGATCACCTCGCCGAGCCAGAACACTGGCATGGAGATGCCGATCAAGCCCAGCATCATCAGGCCACGATCGACCCACGAGCCGCGCGTGGCGGTGGCGAGCGTGCCCATGGCGATCGAGCCCAGCACCCAGACGATGGCGGCGCCGATCACCAGCGACAGGGTGACGGGGGCCGCGCGCATCACCTCCGGCACCACCCGCTCGCCGTGATCGACGAAGGAGGTGAGGTCGCGGCTGACGAACAGCTTGTCCATCATGCGCGCATACTGCACCGGCAGCGATTGGTCGAAGCCGTACTCGTGGCGCACCAGGGCGAGGGTCTCGGGGGAGGCGTTGCGTCCGGCGATGCGGGCGGTGGGATCCGAGCCGGGGGTGGCGAAGAACACCGCGAACACCAGCACGCTGATGCCGAACAGCACGAAGATCGTCTGGCCCAGCCGGCGCAGGAACGCGGCCGTCATTCGCGACGCCGCCCGGCATCGCGCACGTCGAGCGCGTCGCGCAGGCCGTCGCCGAGCAGGTTGAGCGCCAGCACGCTGAGCACGATGGCGAGCCCCGGGGCGAAGGCCACCATCGGACGGGTGTAGATCAGGCCCTCGCCGTCCTGGATGATGGTGCCCCAGCTCGCCGCCGGCGCCTGCACGCCGATCGACAGGAACGAGAGGGCGGACTCCGCCAGCATCGCCAGCGCCATCAGCAGCGGCGCCAGCACGATCAGGGTGCCCGACACGTTGGGCAGGATGTCGCGCAGCAGGATGCGCGGCCGCGACACGCCGAGGCCGCGCGCGGCGAGCACGAACTCGCTGTGCCGCAGCGACAGCACGCGGCCGCGTATCGGACGCGCGGCGTAGGGCACGTAGACCAGGGCGATGATGCAGATCGGCAGGGCCAGGTTGTCGGAGGCGATGGTGAACGGCCCCAGGCGCAGCCCCTGGCGGATGGTGACGATGGAGAGCGAGATCGCGAACAGGTAGACCGGGATCGCCCACATGATGTCCATCGTGCGCGACAGCACGGCGTCGACGACGCCGCCGAAGAAGCCGGAGACGATGCCGATCGCGGCGGCCATGACGATGCAGATCAGGGTGGCGGCGGCGCTGATCAGCAGCGAGTTGCGGCCGCCGTAGAGCAGCCGCGCCATCACGTCGCGGCCCTGGCCGTCGGAGCCGAGCAGGTAGGCCGACGCGTGCCAGGTCGGCCCGATCGGGGTGAGGCCGAGATGCAGCCGGTTGGCGTTCGGCTGCATCACCGCGATCTCGCGGCCGCCCAGGGTGACGGTGGCGGCGATGTCGGCGTCGAACGGGTCGGTATGGGCGAGGTGCCGCGCGTAGAGCGGGGCGGCGAGGCAGGCGAGCACGATCAGCAGCAATGCCGCGAGTGCGGTCATCGCGGTACCGTCGCGGGCGAGTGCCCGCGCGGCGGTGGCCCAGGGTCCGTTGCCCGCCCTCACTGCACCCAGACCTGGGAGAACAGCATGTGGTACAGCAGCGTGTAGGTGTAATGGCCGAGCCGCGCGGAGACGAAGTCGACGTACTTGAACTGGATCAGCGGCGCCGCGGCGGCGGTCTGCATGATCTGCCGGCTTACCTGCGACCATAGCGCCGTGCCCGCCGCCGGATCGGTCGCCGAGATGCGGACCGCGCGGTCGATGGTGTCCTGGATCGCGCGGTCGCACAGGCCGGAGATGTTGATCGAGGAATCCGAGCCTGGATGGAAGTTCTCGCAGCCGAACAGATCGTCGAGGAAGTTCGAGGGCGCGGGGTAGTCGGCATACCAGTCGGTCAGGCTGATCTGCACCTTGTTGCTGGTGTTCTGGATGTAGCTGAACTCGATCGCGTCGGTCACGAACTTGACCGTGGTGTCGTAGCCGATCTGGTTCAGCGTGTTCTGCAGGTAGGTCCCCATCGCGACGTCGATGGCGCGGTTGGGCACGACCAGCGTGACCTTGGCGCCCCTGGTGCCGCTCTGCGCGACCAGCATCCGGGCGCGATCCAGGTCGGGCTTCTGCCACGACGCGGCCGGATGCGCGGCATCGGCTCCCTTGGTGTAGGGACATTGGCCGCTGCGTCCGGGGATGCCGGTCGGCACCATCTCGCACAGCGGATCGGCGACCGCGGCGCCGCCATAGAAGATCGCCATCGCCCGTCGGTTGACGGCGTAGTTGACCGCCTGTCGCGCCTTGAGCTTGTCGAACGGCGCGAGGTTGACGTTCATCGGTATGTAGAAGATCGCGAACAGCGGCTGGATGTGCACCCGATCGGTGTAGCGGTCGCCGAGCTCGCCGAGCCGGTCGAGCGGCTTGTTGTTGAACATCCAGTCATAGTCGCCGTTCTCGACCGCCGTGGTCTGCGCCTCGTCGGTCAGGCCGAAATCGTAGCTGATGCGGTCGACGTAGCCCTCCGGCTGGGCGAGCGGGCTCCAGGGGCGGAAATACGGGTTCCGCTGCAGCGTCATCCCGTGATTGGGATCGAAAGCGGTGATCCGGTACGGGCCGGTGGCGGCGGCCGGCACGTTGCCGAGGTCGCGCAGCGGGGTGTCGGCGGGCACGATCGAGGCGTGCGGCATGGCGAGCTTGTCGAAGAACTCGCCGTCCGGCTGGGTCAGGTGGAAGGTGACGGTGCCGGCACGGTCGTCGGCCTCGACGCCGCCGTCGAGCGTGCAGTGCGCCGGATCCTTCAGACAGAGGCTGGCGCCGACGATGCCGCCGTAGAAGCTGCCGGCGGTCGGGCTGCCGACCTTGAAGATGCGACGCATGGTGGCGAGCACGTCGGTCGGCGTCAGCGGCTGGCCGGTGGAGAAGCGTATGCCGGGATGCAGGTGGAACCGGTAGGTGCGGCCGCCGTCGCTCGGCGCCGGCAGCGCGTCGGCGACGTCGGGCACGATGGTGGCGCTGCCGGGGCCGTCGACCTTGGCGAAAGCGGTCAGGCCGTCATTGGTGATCGCGAAGATCTGCGCATTGGTGCTGACATAGTTGATCTGGGGATCCAGCGTGCCGCCGGAGGCGTCCGCGGTCAGGCGCAGCGTGCCGCCGCGATGGCGGGGCTGGTACGGCGCGGGCTGGAGCGCCTGGCCACGCACCTGCGTGCCGACGCACAGGGCCGCCACGGCAAGGCAGGCGGATCGCGGGAGCTTCGACTTCGTCGAGGTCAAGAGGCGTCGTGCGGAGCCGTGCCGCGCAGCAGGTCGCGCGTCTTGGCCGCGATGTCCTCCGCACTGGCCGCGCCGTCGATGAAGCCGGCGAAGCGGCCACGCTGGTCCATCACGTAGATGATCGAGCTGTGATCCATCGCGTAGTCGCCGCCGCCGGTCGGGTGGCGTGCGGCGTAGACGCGGAACTCGTGCTCGGCGCGGTCGATCTGCGCCTGGGTGCCGGTCAGGCCGGTGATCCGGGTGCCGAACAGCGAGGCGTAGTGCCCGACCACCTCCGGCGTGTCGCGCGCGGGGTCGATGGTGATGAAGATCGGCGCGATCGCGCGGCCCTCGGCCTGCATCAGGTCGAGCGCGTTGGCGATGTTGTTCAGCGCCGTCGGGCAGGCGTCCGGGCAGCGCGTGTAGCCGAAATAGATCATCATCCAGCGGCCGCGGAAATCGGCGTCGGTGACGCGGCGGCCGTCCGCGCCGACCAGTTGGAAGGGTCCGCCGATGCTGGCCGCGAGGTCCGACGCTCCGGAGCTCGGCGCGGGCGACGGGCGGGTGGCGAGCAGCGCGCCGCCGCCGGCGAGCAGGATCGCGAGCGTCGCGAGCAGCGGCGCCAGCCTTCGTCTCATCAGCCCGGGTGTCAATGCGCCTCCGCCCAGCTCTTGCCGTGTCCGGTCTCGACCACCAGCGGCACCGACAGGCTCGCGGCGGACTGCATCACCGACTTGGCCACCGCCTGCAGGCGCTCGGCTTCCGCCTCCGGCGCCTCGAACAGCAGCTCGTCATGCACCTGCAGCAGCATCCGTGCCCGCAGCCCGGCGGCCGCGAGGGCGGCCGGGATGCGCACCATGGCGCGCTTGATGATGTCGGCGGCCCCGCCCTGCAGCGGCGCGTTGCTGGCCTGGCGCTCGGCGTAGGAGCGCCGCGCGGCGCTCTTGTCGGCGATGCCGGGGATCCAGCAGCGACGGCCGAACGGGGTCAGCACGTAGCCGTGCGCGCGGGCCTCCTCGCGGGTGGACTCCATGAAGGCGCGTATGCCGGGATAGCGCGCGAAGTAGGCGTCGATGTAGCTGCGCGCCTCGCCGGGCGGGATGCCGAGCTGGCGGCCGAGCCCGAAGGCGCTGATGCCGTAGATGATGCCGAAATTGATCGCCTTGGCGCGTCGCCGGGTGGCGGCGTCCATGCCCGCCATCGGCACCCCGAACACCTCGCTGGCGGTGCGGGCGTGGATGTCCTCGCCGGCGGCGAACGCCTGCTTCAGCGCCGGGATGCCGGCCACGTGCGCCATCAGCCGCAGCTCGATCTGCGAGTAGTCGGCCGACACCAGCACGTGGCCGGGGGCGGCGATGAAGGCGCGCCGGATGCGCCCGCCCTCCTCGGTGCGGATCGGGATGTTCTGCAGGTTGGGCTCGTTCGACGACAGCCGCCCGGTCGAGGTGATCGCCATCTGGAACGAGGTGTGCACCCGCCCGGTGTCGGGGTTGACCTCGTCGACCAGGGCGTCGGCGTAGGTGGATTTGAGCTTGGCCAGCTGCCGCCATTCGAGGATGCGCGCCGGCAGCTCGTGCCCCTGCTCGGCGAGGCCCTGCAGCACTGAGGAATCCGTGCCCCAGGCGCCGGTCTTCATCCGCTTGCCGCCCGGCAGGCTCATCTCGTCGAACAGGATCTCGCCGAGCTGCTTGGCGCTGCCGAGGTTGAAGCCGCGGCCGGCGAGCGCGTGGATCTCGCTCTCCATCACCGCCATGCGCGCGGCGAAATCGACCGACATGCGTCGCAGCTCGGTGGCGTCGACGCTGATGCCGGCGCGCTCCATGTCGGCGAGGATGCGTATCAGCGGCCGCTCGAGCTGCTCGTAGAGGGCGAGCGAGCGGTTGCGGGCGAGCTGCGGGCGCAGCGCGTGCCACAGCCGCAGCGTCACGTCGGCATCCTCGGCGGCGTAGCGGGTGGCGCTGGCGAGGTCGACGCGTGCGAAGGCGATACGGTTGCGGCCGGTGCCGGTGACCTGGTCGTAGCTCACCGGGGTGTGGCCGAGATGGCGCGACGACAGCTCGTCCATGCCGTGGCCGTGCGCGCCGGCCTCCTGGGCGTAGGAGATCAGCATGGTGTCGTCGATCGCGACCGCGCGCGATGCCCCGGCATGCTCCAGCACCAGCAGGTCGAACTTGGCGTTGTGGAAGATCTTCAGCGTGCCGGGATCGCGCAGCAGCGGGTCGAGCAGCTCGAGCGCCGCCCGCAGCTCGATCTGGCTGCCGACCGGATGCTCCAGGTCGCCCTCGTGGCGCAGCGGCACGTAGCAGGCGCGGCCGGGCGCCACGGCCAGCGAGAAGCCGACCATCTGGGCGCGCATCGTGTCCAGCCCGTCGGTCTCGGTGTCGATCGCGCACAGGCCGGCGCCCTGGGCGGCGTCGATCCAGCCGCGCAGGGCCTCGGCGCTGGTGACGGTCTCGTAGCCGGCGAAGGCGACGTGCGCGCGCACCTCGGCCGGCGGCGGCTGGTGGCGCGCCTGTCCCTCCAGCCCGAGCCGCTGGGTGATGGAGCGGAATCCCATGCCGTCCAGCCAGGCGGCGAGCCGCGTCGGGTCGGGCTGGACGAAGCCGAGCTCGCCGATCGGCAGCGGCAGCGGCGCGTCGTCGCGCAGGATCACTAGCCGGCGCGACAGACGCGCATTGCCCGCGTGCTCGAGCAGCATCTCGCGCCGCTTGGAGGGCTTCATCGCCGGGGCGGCGGCGAGCACAGCCTCGAGGTCGCCGAACTCGGCGACCAGGGCGCCGGCGGTCTTGGGGCCGATACCGGGCACGCCGGGCACGTTGTCGACCGGATCTCCCATCAGCGCCTGCACCTCGACCACCTTGTCGGGGCCGACGCCGAAGCGCTCGCGCACCTCCGCCTCGCCGATCGGCTTGTGCTTGATCGGGTCGAGCATGGCGACCGCCGGCCGGATCAGCTGCATCAGGTCCTTGTCCGACGAGACGATGGTGCAGCGTCCGCCGGCCTCCTCGACCGCGCGCGCGTAGGCGGCGATCAGGTCGTCGGCCTCCCAGCCGGCGAGCTCGATCGCCGGGATGCCGAAGGCGGCGGTGGCCTCGCGCACCAGGGCGAACTGCGGCACCAGCTCGGGCGGCGGCTCCGGCCGGTGCGCCTTGTAGTCGACGTAGAGCTCGTTGCGGAAGGTGACGCGGCCGGCATCGAAGATCACCGCGAGGTGGGTGCCGACATGGTCGCGCAGGAAGCGGGCGATCATGTTGGTGAAGCCGAACACCGCGTTCACCGGCGTGCCGTCCGCCCGGTTCATCGGCGGCAGGGCATGGAAGGCGCGGAAGATGAAGCCCGAACCGTCGATCAGGACCAGGTGGGCGTCCCGCAGCGTGCCGGCGCCCGGCGCTGCGCCATCCGTCGCCGGTGCCGCGGTCTCAATGTCCTGAATCACCCGCCTCCTGCGCCTGCGGGTCGAGCACGTAGAGGCGCGAGCAATAGGGGCAGAAGGTCTGCGTGCCCTCGATGCGCAGCCAGACCCGGGGGTGGCCGAGCGGCCCGTCGCCGCCGTCGCAGGCGACAACGCGGCTGCTCGCCGTCAGCGTCTCGACGAGGCCGAGCCTCGGGGTGGGGGTGGACGCGCCGAACGGCATGCGGTCGCCTCGATATGGGTGCCTCCGGCATGGCTGGCCGGCGTGCGGTCGAGATGATACGCAGGTTGGCCATGGTTTCAAACCGCTGCCTCCGCCGCCGCCCTCATCTGCTTATCCATCTGCGTCTGCTCCTGCTGGGCTGCCTGATGCTGCCGGCGTCCGGCTGCGCGGATCGCCCGCGGCCCCCGCCGGTGGCGCAGGGTCACGATGCGGATCGCCGGCTGGTGCCGCCGGACCTGGTCTGGACGCTTCCCGACGGCGCCCGCGTCCCGGTGCGGGCGTGGCTGCCGGCGGGACCGACGCGCGCGGTGGTGCTGGCGCTGCACGGCATCAACGACAGCCGCGACGCCTGGGAGCTGCCCGGACCAACGCTGGCCGCCCGCGGGATCGCCGTCTACGCGCCGGACCAGCGCGGCTTCGGGGAGGCGCCCGAGCGCGGGCACTGGGCGGGCAGCGACCGGCTGGTGGACGACGCGGCGGCGATGGTGCGCCTGCTGGCGGCGTCGGATCCTCGCACCCCGCTCTACGTCATGGGCGAGAGCATGGGCGGGGCCGTGGCGATGTGCCTGGCCGCGCGGCCGGATCCGCTGCCGGTGTCTGGCTTCGTGCTGCTGGCCCCGGCGGTGTGGAGCCGCGACCAGATGAGCCCGCTGATGACCGGCTCGCTGTGGACGGCGGCCACCGTGCTGCCGGACTGGCAGCTCACCGGGCGCGAGCTGCCGCTGCACGTGCGGGCGAGCGACAACCTCGAGGCGCTGTACCGGCTGTCGTACGATCCGCTGACGCTGAAGGGCACGCGCGCCTCGGAGCTGCGCGGCCTGGTCTCGCTGATGACGCGGGCGGCGGCGGCGGCGCCGAGGCTGCGCGGGGCGGTACTGGTCGCCTATGGCGGCCATGACGACCTGGTGCCGCCGGCGGCGATGGCCGCGACCTGGGACCGGCTGCCCGGCGAGGTGCGACGCGCGTTCTATCCCGAGGGCTACCACCTGCTGATGCGCGACCGCGACCGCCAGGCGGTGATCGGCGACGTGGCGAGCTGGATCGGCGATACGCGTCGCGCGCTGCCGTCGGGCGCCGACGTGGCGCAGTCCGCCTGGCTGGCCGGGCGGTCCTGGCAGGCGAAGGTGCCGGTCTGGCTGCCCGCCAGCCTGGACGGGCTGCTGCCCGACGGCAGCGGCGGGCTGGAGGACTGACCGCCAGCAGGCAAGGCTGGGCTCTGCCCAGACCGGCCAAAGGCCTCGGCCTTTGGAAACCATCCTAAGATAGATGGATCCTCAAGGCTCCGCCTTGAGCGGGTCCAGGGCAGAGCCCTGATACTCGGGCCACATGCGAGGGCCGTTGATATGACACGCCGCGCCCGCATGCCCGGAGCGGGGCCTTGGCATGGCAGGGTGATCAGGCTATGCACGGCGCCCTGGACCCGTAGCTCAGCTGGATAGAGCGTCGCCCTCCGAAGGCGAAGGCCGAAGGTTCGAATCCTTTCGGGTCCGCCAGAGTAACGAATATGTCAGGACCTCGGCGCCGGCTTCCCTTGATCTTTCTGCGCCGCCTCGGCTTTCAGCTTCGCGCGGCCGTGGCGAGGTTCACGGAACAGGGACGACATCATCATGAGCGAGAACATCACGGCGACAGGCGGACAGATTCGCGAGCCGCTGGTAGCGATGCGCGACGGGATCGAGAAGCAGCCGCTGAGACCGGACACCCACATCGTCGTCAAGCAGCACGGCGAGGGCTCCAGCCTGCTCTGTCCGCGCTGCGGCGACAACTACCTGCATCATCGCGGCGTCGCCGCCTTCGACCGCAGCGAGGATGCGGAGACGGTGCTCAAGACCAGCGTCGAGGTGGGCAAGACCACGGTGCAGCTGGTCGCCCAGGCCGATTCCGGCAACCCGAGCATGCGGCGCGACGGCCTGGTCATCCAGTTCTGGTGCGAGAACTGCGGCGGCGGCGATGACGGGAGCAGCATCATCGAGCTCACCCTGGCCCAGCACAAGGGCGAGACCGAAGTGGCCTGGCGCTTCACGCCGCTCGACGGCCTGCGGGTGAAGAACGCCGGCTGAGGCGTTCGCATCGAGCGCGATCCCGCCTGACCTGCCCGCCTCGGGCTCATAGCGCCGCCGCAGGGCCGGCCGGGGGTCACCGCCGGCGCCTGGACCTCCCGTGCGTTAGATGAGCCTGCCGTCCGGTGCCGTCCATCAGTCTGCCGGTGCCGTGCCGTGCGCGGGCCGAGGAGAGCCGATGCGTCCGGTTTCTCCGTCCTCATGCCCTGCCCGTTGCGGCGCCCGGAGCTTGTGCCCGCCGCCATCGTGCGGCATCACTCTTCATCATCTTCTAGAGGGGACGCACAGGCATGGGAGGGACGTACCTCATCACCGGCGGCGCCGGCTTCATCGGACGCTACCTGTGTGAGGAGCTGCTGGCGCAAGGTCACCGCGTACGTATCCTCGACGCCCTGATCGACCAGGTGCACGGGCCCGCCGCGCGCCGGCTGCCGTCGCAGATCTCGGCCGCGGTCGAGTTCGTCCACGGCGACATACGTGACGCGGCCGTGGTCGACGAGGCCCTGCTCGACACCGACGGCGTGTTCCATCTCGCCGCCGAGGTGGGCGTCGGCCAGAGCATGTACGAGATCGCGCGCTATGTCGGGGTGAACGATCTCGGCACCGCGGTGCTGCTGGAGCGGCTGGTGGCGCGGCCGGTGCGACGTCTGGTGGTGGCGTCCTCGATGAGCGTCTACGGCGAGGGGATGTATGCCCGTCCCGACGGCACCCAGGACGGCCACGTGCGGCGGGTGCTGGACGGCTCGACGCGGTGGGATCCGACCGACGCCCACGGCGTCGCACTGTCGCCGCGTCCCACCGACGAGGCCAAGCCGGTGGATCTCGCCTCGGTCTACGCCGTCACCAAGTTCGTCCAGGAACGCAACAGCCTTATCGTGGCCCGCGCCTACGGCATGGAGGCGGTGGCGCTGCGCCTGTTCAACGTCTTCGGGCCGGGCCAGGCGCTGTCCAACCCCTATACCGGCGTGCTGGCCAATTTCGGCGCGCGGCTGCTGAACGGCCAGTCGCCGCTGGTGTTCGAGGACGGCAGGCAGAAGCGCGACTTCGTGCATGTCCGCGACGTTGCGCGCGCGTTCCGGCTGGCGATGCAGCGACCCGAGGCGGCGGGCCACGTGATCAACATCGGCAGCGGCCGCTCGTACACCATCGCCGGCATCGCCGAGATGCTGGCGGAGGCCATGCAGGTGCCGGAACTGGCGCCGCGCCTGCTCGGCAAGGCGCGCGCCGGCGACATACGCCACTGCTTTGCCGACATCGCCAAGGCGCGTAAGCTGCTCGGCTTCGTGCCCGAGCATCTGCTCGAGGACACGCTCGACGAGGCCGCGGCCTGGATACGCAGCTCGGAGGCGACCGACCGCGGCGAGCACGCGAGGAAGCAGCTCGAGGCACGCGGGTTGATGGCATGAAGCGGGTGGAGGCAGGGGCGGCCGCGTGCCCGGCCGCGACCCGCTTCGGCTTCGTCGAGTGGTTCCGCATCGGCGAGTACGAGCGCGTGACGCAGGCCGTGGCGGGGATGAAGGCGGCCGGCGCCAGCTACCTGCGCACGCATCTCTCCTGGGCGGAGCATCAGGCACCGGGCGGCGAGGCCTGGTATGACTGGCTGATCCCTACCCTGGCCGCAGCCTTCGACCTGCTGCCCTGCGTGCACTACACGCCGCCCTCGCTGTCGCGCAACGGCCGCTCCTCCGGCGCGCCGCGCCGGCTCGCCGACTACGCCGACTTCATCGACACCGTGCTGACCCGCTACGGCATGCATTTCCGCGACCTCGAGCTGTGGAACGAGCCCAACAACCTGCTCGACTGGGACTGGCGCGAGGATCACGACTGGCTGCTGTTCTGCGAGATGGTCGGCGGCGCCGCCTACTGGGCGAGGCAGCGGGGCTGGAACGTGGTGCTGGCGGGCCCTTGCCCGTTCGATACGTACTGGCTCGAGCTGATGGGGCAGCGCGGGGTGCTGGCGACCGTCTCGGCGGTCGGGCTGCATGGCTTCCCCGGAACCTGGGACAGCCGAGCCAACAACTGGCTCGGCTTCGAGGCGCATGTCGCCGAGATGCGCGCGGTGCTCGATCGTCACAACCCGCAGGCGCGGATCTGGCTGACCGAGACCGGATATTCCACCTGGCGGCGCGACGAGGCGACGCAGGTGCAACGCTTCCGCGAGGCGCTGGCCGCACCGGTCGAGCGCATGTACTGGTACGGCTGGCAGGACCTGGCGTCGACCGTGCCGACCCAGGAAGGGCTCAACTTCGATGCCCGGCACTACCATCTCGGCGTGACCGACGCGCAGGGCCGGCCGAAGCTGCTGCGCCGGCTGCTCGAGACGGGCGGCGCCGCGGCACTCGTTACCCAGGTCGCGCTGGCGGCGCCGTCGCTGCCGCGCCCCGCCGCACCGGTGGTGATCCTCGGCGGCGCCGGCTTCATCGGCAGCAACCTGGCGACGTCGCTGCTGCAGGACGGCCAGGAGGTGGTGCTGCTCGACAGCCTCAGCCGGCCGGGCGTGGAGCGCAACCTGGCCTGGCTGACCGGACGGCACGGTGAGCGGCTGCATCCGATCCTGGCCGACATACGCGACGCCGCCGCACTGCGCGAGGCGGTGACGGGAGCGGCGGCGGTGTTCCACCTGGCCGCACAGGTGGCGGTGACGTCGAGCCTGCTCGATCCGTACCACGATTTCTCGGTCAATGCCGAGGGCACGCTGAACGTGCTCGAGGCGATACGGCACCATGCCCCGAAGGCGCCGGTGGTGTTCGCCAGCACCAACAAGGTCTACGGGCAGCTCGCCGACGTCGCGGTCTCGGATGCGGACGGATGCTATCTGCCGCGCGACGAGGCGCTGCGCCGGTTCGGGATCGACGAGGCGCGGCCGCTGGATTTCTGCACTCCCTATGGCTGCTCCAAGGGCGTCGCCGACCAGTACGTGCTCGACTACGCGAAGTCGTTCGGGCTGCGCAGCGCGGTGCTGCGGATGAGCTGCATCTACGGCCCGCGGCAGTTCGGCACCGAGGACCAGGGGTGGGTCGCGCATTTCCTGATCCGCGCGCTGCGAGCCGAGCCGATCACGATCTTCGGCGACGGCAAGCAGGTGCGCGACGTGCTGCATGTCGACGATGCCGTGCGCGCCTACCGCGCCGTGCTCGGCGGCATCGCCCGCGCGCGCGGGCGCGCCTTCAATCTCGGCGGCGGTGCCGCCAATGCGGTGAGCCTGCACGGCGTGCTGGGCGAGATCGCCGCCCTGCTGGGACGCGAGATCGAGGTCCGCTACGAGCCGTGGCGGGCCGGGGATCAGCCATATTTCGTCGCCGACACGCGCCGGTTGCAGCTCGCACTGGACTGGCGGCCCGAGATCGGCTGGCGCGACGGCCTGCGCGACCTCGCGGCCTGGCTGCGCGCCGATCTCGGCCGGCCGTCCGCGGCGGACGTGCTTCGCGAGCGGAGGCTGTTGGCATGAAGGTGGCACTGGTCAACCCGCCATGGCAGTTCGACGGCAGCATCTATTTCGGCTGTCGCGAGGCGCACCTGCCGCTCGAGCTCGGTTACGCGCAGGCGCTGCTGCAGACGGCGGGCCATCAGACGCTGATGCTGGACGGCAACCTGCTCGCGCAGTCCGCGGAGGCGCTCTGCGAGCGGATCGAGCGCTTCGGCGCCGAGATGACGGTGCTGACGACGGCGCCGACCTACCTGTTCTGGCGCTGCGCGCCGCCGGAGCTGCGTGTGCCGGCCGCGTTCCTGCGCACGCTCGGCCGGCGCGGCGGCCGCACGGTGGCGATCGGGCCGCACGGCTCGGCGACCCCGGGCATCACCCTGCGCAAGCTCGGCTGCGACCTGGTGGTGCGCGGCGAGGGTGAGGAGGTGATCGCCGCACTGGCCGGCTCACCCGACTGGTCGCAGGCGGCGTCGGTCGCGTTCCTCGAGGGTGAGGCCGTGCGCGTCAACGGCGCCCCCGCCGCGAGCACTTTCGTGGACCTGCCGGCGCTGCGCTGGCCGGAGGGCTGGATCTCGCGGCACGGGCACCATCATCATCGCTTCGGCAGCACGCCCACCGGCCGCGGCGCCGAGGTGGAGGCGTCGCGCGGCTGTCCGTACAGCTGCAGCTTCTGCGCCAAGATCGACTTCCGCGACCGCTATCGCAGGCGCGAGCTCGGCGTGCTGCTCGACGAGATCGACGGGCTGATCGCCCAGGGCGTCGGCTACCTGTACTTCATCGACGAGATCTTCCTGCCCAACAAGCCGCTGCTCGACGCGCTGGCCGCGCGCGACGTGCAGTTCGGGGTGCAGACCCGTATCGACCTGTGGAAGCCGGAGCTGCTGGAGCTGCTCGGGCGGGCGGGCTGCGTGTCGATCGAGGCCGGGATCGAGAGCCTCACGCCGGAGGGGCGCGAGGCGCTGGCCAAGCGATGCCGGCTGCAAACCGAGGACCTGGCGGCGCTGCTGATCCATGCGCGCCGGCACGTGCCGTTCGTGCAGGCCAACCTGATCGGCATGGAGCAGGACGACCCGGCCCTGGTCACCTACTGGCGCGCGGCACTGATGCAGGGCGGGGTGTGGGCCAACGAGCCGGTGCCGCTCTATCCCTACCCGAGTTCGCCGAGCTACCGCGCGCTGTGGGGCGAACCCGACGATCTCGCCTGGGAGCGTGCGCACGACCACTACCTCGCCTCGTTCTCGTCGTTCAGCGACATCCAGGAAGAGCGCCCGGTGCCGTTGCCGCAGCTGGAAGCGGGTTGCTGCCCGGCACGATGACGCGGCCGCGTCGGGTGCTGATGACGCTCGACGCCGTCGGCGGGGTCTGGCGCTACGCGCTCGATCTGGCGCGAGGGCTCAACGGCCACGGCATCGGCTGCGTGCTGGCGGGCGTCGGGCCGCCGCCCGCGGACGCGGCTTTGCCCGACCTGCCGGACACTGAGCTGGTCTGGACCGGCGAGACGCTGGACTGGATGGCGACGGACGAGGCGATCCTGGACAGCCTGCACGCTACCATCGTCTCGCTCGCGCGCGGCTCTCAGTGCGACCTGCTGCATCTCAACCTGCCCTCGCAGGCGGCGGGGTTGCCGGCGGGCCTGCCGGTGCTGGTGGCGTCGCATTCCTGCGTGCCGACTTGGTGGGATGCGATGCGCGCCACACCGCTGCCGGAGCACTGGGCCTGGCAGCGTCGTCGCAACCGTCTCGGCCTCGACCGCGCCGATCACGTGATGGTGCCGAGCGCCAGCCACGGTGCCGCGCTCGCGCGCAGCTACGGGCCGGTCGAGCGCCTGAGCGTGGTGCGCAACGCCACCAAGGGGGCGTCCGATGCGTACGACAAGCAGCCGTTCGTGCTCGCCGCCGGGCGCTGGTGGGACGAAGCCAAGAACGCATCGACCCTGGACCGCGCGGCACGCGACGCTCCCTGGCCGCTGCGGATGGCGGGGTCGCTCTCGGGCCCCGGCGGCCAGCGCGTGCCGATCCTGCATGCCGAGGCGCTGGGCGCGCTGCCGCCGGACGCGATGGCCGGGCTGATGCGACGCGCGGCGATCTTCGCCTCGGCCTCGCGCTACGAGCCGTTCGGGCTCGCGGTGCTGGAGGCGGCGATGCAGGGGGCGGCACTGGTGCTGTCGGACATACCGAGCTTCCGAGAGCTGTGGCAGGGTGCGGCCCTGTTCGTGCCGGCGATGGATGACGCCGGCTTCGCCGCGGCGATCGCCACCCTGGCGGCGGACGCGCGGCAGCGCCGGGAGCTCGGCGGACGCGCGGCGCGGATCGCCTGCGGCCTCACCCCGGCGCGCCAGCTCGACGGGGTGATCGCCGCCTACGGTGCTGCGATGGGTGGCACCGGCTGACATGAAGTTCGTGCTCTACACCCACTCGCTGCGCTCGGACTGGAACCACGGCAACGCGCATTTCCTGCGCGGCGTGCTGCGCGAACTCGCCGCGCGCGGCCATCGGACGCTCGCACTCGAACCCGAGGCGGGCTGGAGCCGCAGCAACCTGCTGGCCGACCAGGGACCTCGCGCGCTCGACCGTTTCGACAGCGATTTCCCCGAGCTCGCCGCACTCAGCTACGGACCCGGTTTCGACCATGCCGCCGCGCTCGCCGACGCCACCGTGGTGATCGTGCACGAGTGGACCGATCCCGCGCTGGTGGCTCAGCTGGGCGCGCTGCGCCGGGGCGGCGGCCGCTTCACCCTGCTGTTCCACGACACCCATCACCGCGGCGTCTCCGACGCCGAGGCGATCGCGGGTCTGGCGCTCGCCAACTACGACGCCGTGCTGGCGTTCGGCGAGACCCTGCGGCAGCGCTACCTGCGCGCCGGCTGGGGACGCCGCGCCTTCACCTGGCACGAGGCCGCCGATATCCGCCTGTTCCACCCGATCGAGGGTGTGCGCCCGCAGGCCGACCTGATCTGGATCGGCAACTGGGGCGACGGCGAGCGCGAGCGCGAGCTCGACGCGTTCCTGATCGAGCCGGCAAGCCGGCTGCGGCTCTCCGGCGTCGTGCACGGGGTGCGCTATCCGGCGCCGGCGCTCGACCGGCTGCGCGCATCCGGTCTGCGCTACGGCGGCTGGATCGCCAACGCCGACGCGCCGCACGCCTTTGCCCGCCATCGCATGACGTTGCACGTGCCGCGCCGCCCCTACGTGGAGGCGCTGCCGGGGATCCCGACGATACGCATGTTCGAGGCACTCGCCTGCGGCATCCCGCTGGTCAGCGCGCCGTGGCACGACAGCGAGCTTCTGTTCCGGCCCGGCCAGGACTTCCTCACCGCCCGCGACGGCGACGAGATGGCGGTGCGGCTGCGCGACCTGCGCGAGGATCCGGCGCTGGCCGCCACAATCGCGCGCAGCGGGCTCGAGACGATCCGCGCCCGTCACAGCTGCGCCCACCGGGTGGACGAGCTGATGGCGATCCTGGCCTCGTGCGGGACCGTCGCGTGAGGATCGCGCTGTACGGCTCCAGCCTGCTCTCCTCGTACTGGAACGGGGCCGCGACCTACTACCGCGGCATCCTGCGGGCACTCGCCTCGCACGGGCACGCGATCACCTTTCACGAGCCCGACGCGTTCGACCGCCAGAGCCACCGCGACATCGAGCCGCCGGACTGGTGCAGGGTGCGGGTCTATCCCGCGACCGACGAGGGGGTGCGCGCGGCCCTCTCCGCGTCCGCCGACGCGGACGTGGTGATCAAGGCGAGCGGCGTCGGCTATGCCGACGAGGCGCTGCTGGCCGGGATGCTGCAGGGCGCGCGGGCGGACGCGCTGCGCGTGTTCTGGGACGTCGACGCGCCGGCCACGCTGGCCGAGATACGGCCGCAGCCGCGCCATCCGCTGCGCCTGGCACTGCCGGCGCTGGACCTGGTGCTGACCTATGGCGGCGGCGCGCCGGTGGTCGAGGCCTACGCCGCGCTCGGCGCTGCGGCGTGCGTGCCGATCTACAACGCGCTCGACCCCGACACCCACCATCCGGTGGCGGCGGATCCGCGATACGCCGCCGACCTGACCTTCCTCGGCAACCGGCTGCCCGACCGCGAGGCGCGCGTCGAGCGCTTCTTCCTGCATCCGGCGGCGATGCTGCCGCAGGCGCGCTTCCTGCTCGGCGGTTCCGGCTGGGACGACAAGACGGTCCCGGCCAACCTGGTCAAGCTCGGCCACGTCGCAACCGCCTCCCACAACGCGCTGAACGCCAGCGCCCGCATGGTGCTCAACATCAGCCGCGACAGCATGGCCTCGACCGGCTTCTCGCCGGCGACGCGGGTGTTCGAGGTCGCCGGCGCCGGCGCCTGCCTGATGACCGATGACTGGGCCGGGCTCGCGCTGTTCCTGGCACCCGGCGAGGAGGTGCTGGTGGTGCGCGACGGCGCCGACGTGGTCGAGGCGGTGCGCGGCGTGAGCCCGGCCGACGCGTCGCGGATCGGTGCCGCCGGACGGCGGCGGGTGCTGGACGAGCACACCTACGACCGCCGCGCGGTGGAGCTCGACCGCGTGCTGCGGCAGGCGCTGGCGCGGCGCCGGGAGGGCCGCCCATGAGGATCGTCGTGCTGGGCCTCTCCCTGAGCTCGTCGTGGGGCAACGGGCACGCCACCACCTATCGCGCACTGCTGCGCGGCCTGTCCGGGCTCGGCCACCGGGTGCTGTTCCTGGAGCGCGACGTGCCGTGGTATGCCGCCCACCGCGATCTGCCGGCGCCGGATTTCTGCACGCTCGCCCTGTACCGCGACCTCGACGCGCTGCGGACCCGCTTCGCCGTTGACCTCGCCGAGGCGGACGCGGTGGTGGTCGGCTCCTACGTGCCCGACGGGATCGCGGTGCTGGAGCTGGTGCTGTCGCTCGCCGGCGGCCGGCGCGCCTTCTACGACATCGACACCCCTGTGACGCTGGCAGCTCTCGGGCGCGGCGACTGCGCCTACCTGGGTGCTGCGCAGCTGGCGCGGCTGGACCTCTACCTGTCGTTCTCCGGCGGTCCGGCGCTGTCGCAGCTGTCGCAGCATTACGCGGCACTCAGGCCGCGCGCCCTGTACTGCGCCGTCGACGAGACCCGCTACATGCCGCCGCCGCAGCCGCCCGTCTGGCGCTGGGATCTCGGCTACCTCGGCACCTACAGCCCGGACCGGCAGCCGGCGCTGCAGCGTCTGCTGCTGGAGCCGGCGGCACGGCTGCCGGATCGCCGCTTCGTCGTCGCCGGGCCGCAATACCCGCCCGAGATCGACTGGCCGGGCAACGTCGAGCGGATCGAGCACCTGCCGCCCGACCTGCATGCCGGGTTCTACGGCGCGCAGCGCTTCACCCTCAACGTCACCCGCGCCGACATGATCGCCGCCGGCTGGTCGCCGAGCGTGCGGCTGTTCGAGGCGGCGGCCTGCGGCACGCCGATCATCAGCGACCGCTGGGACGGTCTGGAAGCGTTGCTGCCGGACGGCGAGGCGATCCTGATCGCCGACGACGGCGAGGCCGTCGTCGACGCGCTGCTGTCGATCGACGAGCCGCGCCGCCGCACGATCGCGGCACGGGCGCGGGAGATCGTGCTGGCGGGCCATACCGGGGTGGCGCGGGCGCGCGAGCTGGAGCGGTATCTGGCCGAGGTTCCGGTCCGATGAAGCGAGGCGAGGGCTCCGCCCTCGACCCGCTGGGGTCGGGGGCCCCAGACCCCAATCGTTAGGGTTCAGTCGGGGCTCTGGCTTTGGTTCGCGTGCTTGATCAGCGATAGTAGCGCAGCAGCAGGGCCTGCATCAGCACCGGCAGGCCCAGCATCGGGAACAGCAGGACGGTCCGGCGCAGCAGCACCGACCACCGTGCCCGTGGCGGTCCTCCATCGGCGAGTGCCGCCAGCATCAGCGCCGGCGGGATGAAGTAGCGCCCCTGCAACCCTTCGATCGCGGCCGCCCCCGTCGCGGTCCAGGTCAGGTATTGCACCAGCATCACGCCGCCGGCCGCCGCCAGGATGCCGAGCAGCCCCGTCCACTCTGCCAGGCGCCACGGGCGCATCGGCTGAAATTGGCATGAGCGGCCGCGGCCGAAGCTCAGCAGCGACGCCGCCGCCAGGACCAGGCAGGCCAGCAAGTGGTAGGCCCGCGGCAGGTCGACATCCAGCCAGCCTGGCTCGCCGATGAAGCTGCGCAGCAACGCCGGTCCGTGCATGCGCAGGGTCGCGGGCAGGATGGAGAACAGCCGCCAGGGTGCGGCGATCAGGCCACGCGCCTGCGCCGCCGGGGAGAACGGCAGCACGACGTGCGGGCCGTTCAGCAGCGTCCAGCCCAGCACCGGGGCGAGCGCCAGGGCGATGGCGGCGAGCCGGATCCGCAGCGCGGCCCGCGCCGCCAGCAGCAGCAGGGCGAAGCCGGCGTAGGGCGGCCTCGCCATGCCGACCGTCGCCAGCAGCAGTGCCGCGACCAGCAGGGCCGAGACGTCGCCCTGCCGCCGCAGCCGGCCCGCGAGTGCCGCGGCCAGTGCGGTGCAGCCGAGCAGCGGCGCGTCCTGCGACGCCGCCGCGGTCAGGCTCAGGGACATCGGCAGCAGCAGCAGCGTGAACAGCCAGGTCTCGGCGCCGCCGGCGAGCGCGATCGCGGCGGTTCCGAGCAGGATCGTCGCGCCCGCGCTCGCGAACCGCGCCGCCAGGACCCCCTGCAGCACCGTCCGGTGCGAGGCGCGGGCGACCGCGAGGACCAGGGCCTGGGGCAGGTAGAAGGATGGCGGATAGATCGCGGTGTTGGGAAATCCGACCGCGACCGGGCTGCCCCAGCCCTGCGGGCGATACATGGCGCGCGATACCTTGCGGTCGACATGGAACGGGATCGCCGAGAAGCGCGCGGCGGCGTCGGGCAGCCCGGCATCGACATATCCGCCCTGTTCGCCGTCCGGCAGGCGCTGCGCCAGCAGGCCGAGATGGCTGATCTGGTCGGCGCGGTAGAGGTGGTTGGCCTCGTCGGCATTCTGGAACGGCGGCATCGTCGGCGCCACCAGCAACGCCCCCATCGTCGCGAACAGCAGGTAGAGCAAGGCGGCGAGCGGGAACCCGGTCCGCCTGAGCCGCACCGGCCGCGCGATCAGCGCGCCGCGCGTGCGGCGCGCGACGTCGACGATGCGGGATGATCATGCACCGGTTCGCGAACGTATGCCTTAGCAGCCGGCGGCATGCTGCACGCGAAGCACGCCCTGCGCCTTGTAGACCGCCTGCGTCCGGTTGGTGGCGCCCATCTTGCGCATGATGTTGCGGACATGGACCTTGACCGTGCTCTCGCTCATTCCGAGCTCGTGGGCGATGATCTTGTTCGCGTGGCCCTGCTGCAGATGACGCAGGACGATGATCTGCCGCGACGTCAGTCGATCCTGACGCGACGGCGCCGTCTTGGGCTCCGCAGCGTGCTGGCCATCCTTGAACAGGATATCCAGCGGCGCGAAGGTGCCGCCCGCCTCGACCAGCCGGATCGCCGCCACGATCATCGGGATGCCCATGCTGCGGGTCGGGATGAACCCGTGTGCGCCCTGCTGTAGCATGCTGCAGATCGTCTCGGGCTGGTGCGCGTCCTCGGCATCGGAGAGCACGATCAGCGGCACGCCGCTCAAGCTTCGCAGCAGCATCGAGATATTTTGCACGCTCTCGGCCTCGGAGGCATGCGCGTGATACAGGACCAGGTCAAACCCCTGGTCCGCGTTCAGGATGCACTCCCGCGCGGTAGAGAACGGGATCATGGTGAAGCGCGGCTGCAGGTCGCCGAAGGCCCTGACCAGGCAATCCTGGGTGAACTGGTAGCAGTCGATCAGCCCGATCCGCAGGCTCCCGGCGCAGGTCTCGGCGAACGGCTCGGCCGCGGTCTGCGAGGCGGGGTCGAACCGCGGTGGATCGCCGGTCTCGCGATCTCTGGGCGGCGGCGCGTCGTCGCCGTCGCAGATCGCCGTGATCGTGAGGCTGCCGAAGTCCAACATTGCGTCTCCTGACCGGATGCGGGACCCGGATGCATCGCGCGAGTTGGATTAGTAATAAAGCAATTTCCGTTAGAAAGCAGCAGCGATAACGTCCACTAACATCGTTTTAACGCGCGCGGATCCACCCTGTTATTGACGTTTATTTGTCGTTTCGCCTTGTTACGTCAGATCGCGCCGCGTTGTAGCTGCTCGTTTCGACGTCATCATCATACCTGCGAGCGGATCAGGCGTTTGATCGGTCCGCGTGGACGTCCGGAGGCGAGGCCGATTTCGCGATCCTGCGCCTCCAGGATCGCCTTGGCCGGACCGTCGCCGTCCAGTCCGAGCAATTCCGCCGCCGGAACCCGGCGATTCGAGCTCTTGGAGCCGTCCTCGTACAGGATGTCGAAGGTGACGAAGCTGCTGAGTATGCGCTTTTTCGGGGGCATGATGGAGGTCCTGGTTGGCACCCGGCGAACCCGGGTGCGCCCGAAGGCTCGCTGCCCGCGTCGCCGGTCTGTCGCGTGCCCGGATGTCGAGGCAGCGGCGGAGCGAGGCATCCGGCGGATATGCCTGCGATCCTATCGAAGCAATTCCGCTGCCTGTGCAACGATACGCGCGGACACGCAGAGCCCAGGTCAAGGTCCGCGTGGATTCTCGCTGCGGCGCGCCCCGGCGCGTTGTCGACGATCGATCAGCGGAACAGTCGGATCGGAGGCGGCGCGTCGCTGGCGACCATGGCGCTCTCCGCGACCACGCGCTCCTGACCGCCGCGCTCGTGCTTGACGCGGTATTCGCGATCCATCTGATCGTTGGGCAGCAGCCGCACCACGGTATAGGGGCCGACATCGACCTGATGCGTCGAGCGCCTGATCTCTATCTTATCGCCGATTGCGTAACGATGACCTGCCATTCCATTCTATCCTTGAAATTGCAGGCCCTCGCCTCGGCAGACCTGCCGGACAGCGGGTCTGCCGTTGATGCTATTCGGCCTTGAGGTTGACCGCCGAGACCTTGCCGCGCTGGCCGTTCTCGAGCTCGAAATCGAGCTTCTGGCCCTCGTTGAGGCTGCGCATTCCGGCCCGCTCGACGGCGGAGATATGCACGAACACGTCGCTCGATCCATCGCTCGGCTGAATGAAGCCGAAGCCCTTGGTCGGGTTGAACCACTTTACGGTGCCGCTTGGCATGATCCGTCTCCTGAACTCGGAGGCCACCAGAAAGACGACCCATCTGCTCGAACACAACGAAAGGCCGACGTTAGGACGGACTGGCTGACTGAACGAAACACCGATGAATGTCATATAGGGCGTCCGCTGTCATTTGGATACCCCCGTCGTCACTCCCGGTGCTGACCTCGGCGCTCACCCCGGCGCGCGGCCCAGCATCGGCAGCACGATGTCCTGCACGCCCCACGCCACGATCTGCACGCCGATGCACAGCAGGATGAGCGAGAGCAGGCGCGTGACGATCCGTGCACCGGACCGTCCGAGCAGGCGGACGACCCGCTGCGAACCGGCATGGGCGATCCAGACGGTGACGCAGACCAGCGCGGCGGCCGCGGTGACGGCGGCGCCGAACCAGAGCAGTGCCGCGATGCCGCCGGCCTGCGGCCGCTCGGCGCTCAGCGCGATGCCGACCGAGACGCTGCCGGGGCCGACCGTGAACGGCATGGTGAGCGGGAAGAAGGCGGTGTCGGCGACGTCCGCGGCGGCCACGGTGCGGCCATCCTGGCCGCGCCTGGCGCTCCTTGTTCGCCTCCGGCGCCTGCAGCAGGCCCCAGGCACGCACCGCCACCACCAGCCCGCCGGCGATGCGCAGCGCGCCGATGGTGATGCCGAAGAAGTGCAGCAGCGCGCTGCCCAGCCACAGCGGGACGAACAGGATCAGGAAGCCGTATGACGCCACCCGTGCCGCCAGGCGCGCGCTCGTCGCTGGTGCGTTCGGCCGTCACCTCTGCGAACACCGGGGCGGCGCCGAGCGGGTTGACGATGGAGAACACGGCAGGGAAGGCGAGCAGGAAGGCGCCGGCGAGGCCGGGAGAGGGGGGGGGAGTCGCCCCGCTGCGAGGCGTGCTATATGTCTCGCGGGACTGTGATGGGATGATCCATGGCGCGTGTTACGTGTCGGGGCTGCTACGTGGAGTTCGACGACCGGGTCGGAACCTGTCCGAACTGCGGACTGAAGCCCGCCTCGCTGTGGCAGCGGGCGCTCCGGTGGAGGTGGCCCTGGCCGCTGGCGGTCGGCGTCCTCCTCGGACTGCTCTCCGAGGACCGCTCGCCGGATCGCGCCACGATTCCCACCCTGATGATGATCAGCCGGTTCGTCACCGAGGTCCTCGTGTTCACGGTGATCGCGGCGCTGCTGATGTTCGCCCTGTGGCGCGCGCGACGGGTCTGGCGCCGCCGGAGCGGTCGGATCAGGCGGCGCATGGCCAGGCGTCGCGCGCGCTGACGCGCGGCATCGACCGGAACTCCCCGACGCTTCGCTAGCGCGGCTCTCGACGGCGGCCTCGGTCGTGTGGGCAAAGCCTGCTTGTCCGCCGGACCCGCCTTATGCTAATTTGATGCGATACTAAAACATTAGCGTCCGGACGACGGGAAGCGTCATGCTCCCCGGCGCATCGCGCCGCTGTACCGGCCCACTCCCGCGCGTGGACCACGCCCGGTCGGCCATTCACCATGATGAACTGCGGAGAACCCATCACGATGTGGAAAACACATCCGCGTCCGGCTGCGTCGTCGTCGGCGCCTGCCCGCGGCCTCTCGTCGCGCCTGCTGGCCGCATCCGCGTCCATCCTGGTCGGCCTGCCGGTCCTGGTGCCCATCCTGATCGCCGTGCCGGTGCGGGCGCAGCCGGCCTTCTCGAAGGGCGGCAGCGGCTCCTTCACCACCGTCAACACGCCGCTGCTGCTCAACGATGCGGCCGGCATGTTCCAGACCCAGGGCAGCGTGCTCTGCCAGGCACCGGAGAGCGGGCAGCTCAGCAGCCCGTCCGGCGTCTGCATGCAGTTCACCCCCAGCATCCCCTCGATCGGCGGCGCGGCTGCGACGTTCGGACTGAAGGGCGCGCTCGCGGACTATGTCAGCCCGCCGCTGACGACCACGGTCGACGCGCCGCCCGGCAGCAGCTCGATCACCGTGTCGAACAACGCCGCGGTCGGCAACGTCAGCACCATCTCGGCGATCGGCTCGTTCCAGACCCTGAGCACGCTGGCCGCCTCGGTGCCCGCCGCCCTGCCCGCGAGCGAGACCATCGCCTCGGCTTCGATCGGCGCCCGGACGACCGTGCTGCGTCTGTCGAGCCCGACGCTCGCCGATCTGCCGCCCGGCTCCGCCGTCACCTTCACCACCAACACCAGCGCGCAGCAGTTCAGCGGTCTGGCCTCCTCTGTCGATCTGACCGCGCATCAGGCGCCCGGCCTGGGCGGCCAGGCCTGGGGTGCCAACTTCATCGTCGAGGCCGAGCCGGGTTCCAGCGGCCTGATCCACGGGATCGAGATCGACGCGGCCAACTTCTCGACCAATGTCGGCGGCTACGGCGTCTGGCTGGGCAATAACGGCAACCAGAACATGGCCATCGGCTTCCTGGTCGGCGCCGGAGTCTCCGGCAAGGGCTGGCTCGAGGGGCTGCAGAGCGTCAGCGCGGTCAACGACGACATCCTGTCGGTGTCCTCGGCGACCAACTTCAGCAACGACCGCGGCAGCCACGCCGTCGGCGCGGTCTATCAGGGCAGCTACACGACGGCGATCCTGCAGGCGACCAATCCGAAGGGGTTGACGCCCACGACCCAGGCGCTGTTCACGATCACGCCGAAGGGCGGCATGGTCGACAGCTCGCCCGGCCCGGTGGGTGCGACCAGCGGCAGCACCCAGGTCGCGGTGGCGGGCTCCACCGGCATCATCCTGGTCTGCAGCGGCACGCTGGCCTCGCTGACGATCGCGATGCCGGCCAGTCCGCTTCCCAAGCAGCCCTTCCACGTCGCCTCGGAGTGTTCGGTGACGTCGCTGGGCCTCACCACCACCGCCGGCCTGACGGTGGTCGGCGCGTCGTCCTCGATCACGCCGTCGACGCCGATGACTTTCGTCTACGACAATGATCGCGGGATCTGGCTGCGCTGGTAGGGCCGCCGCGTGCCGGCCCGCCTCTGGCCGGTTTGCGGCCTTCGCATGTGACCCGTGCGCCAGGGCGCTGCGCTGGACTCGCTCAAGGCGACGTCCTGAGAATCCACTTATCTTTGGACGGTTTCTAAAGGCCGAGGCCTTTGGCGGGTCCGGGCAGAGCCCGGCCTTGCCTCGTCAAAACCACACGCTAGCGTGTGCGCCGCAGCATCAGGCCGAGCACCCGCTCGGTCAGCCGGCCGTGCGGCGGGCTCATCCAGGTGAAGCCGCTGAAGCGGCCGGGGCGGTAGATCGCGCGCTGGTGCGAGAAGCGCAGGAACCCGGCATGACCGTGATAGGCGCCGGTGCCGCTCTGGCCGACGCCGCCGAACGGCAGCGACGGCATCGCCGCGTGCAGGATGGTGCCGTTCAGGGTCACGCCGCCCGAACGGGTGCGCGACAGCACCAGATCCTGGCGTGAGCGGTCGTCGGTGTAGCAGTACAGCGCCAGCGGCGTCGGCCGCGCGCCCACGAAGGCTGTCGCCTGTTCGAGCGAGTCGTAGCCCAGCACCGGCAGCACCGGGCCGAAGATCTCCTCCTGCATCACCCGCGACGCCGGGTCGGGCGCGCACAGAATGGTCGGCGGCATCCGGCGCTGCGCGTCCAGCCGCTCGCGCCGTTCCGGCCGGTCCTCGGGATGGCGCAGCACCGCGTCGCACCCGGGTGCCGCTTCGTCGACCAGTGCGCGCAGTCGCTTCTGATGCGCATCGCTGATCACGGCGGTGTAGTCCGGGTTGCCCTCGATGCTCGGATAGAGCCGCGATGCGGCGGCATGCAGCGCCGCGGCGGTCTCGGACAGGCGGTGTCGCGGCGTCAGCACGTAGTCCGGCGCCAGGCAGGTCTGGCCGGCATTGAAGAACTTGCCGACTGCTAGGCTGTGCGCCGTGCGTCGCAGCGCCGCGGCATCCGCGACCGCATCCTCGCACAGGATCGCCGGCGACTTGCCGCCGAGCTCGAGCGTCACCGGAACCAGGCCCTGGGCCGCGCTGTGCATCACCTGTCGCCCGACCGCGGTCGAGCCGGTGAACAGCAGGTGGTCGAACGGCAGGGCGCAGAAGCGTCGCGCGACCTCGGCGTCGCCGGTCACCACCGCGAGCTGGTCCGGCTCGAACGCCTCCCCCAGCAGGCGGTCCAGCAGCGCCGCGCAGGTCGGGGTCTGCTCGGAGGGCTTGAGCATGACCCGGTTGCCCGCCGCCAAGGCGTCGACCACCGGCAGCAGCGACAGCAGGATCGGGTAGTTCCAGGGCGAGACGATGCCGACGCAGCCGAGCGGCTGGATCACGCTCCAGGCGCGGCCGGGCCATAGCCGGGCGCCGACCCGGTGCCGCCGCGGCCGCATCCAGCGTGCCACGCGGTCGCTGCAATAGCTGAGCGCGTCCAGCACCGGCAGGATCTCGGCCAGCATCGTCTCCGGGCGCGCCCGGCTGCCGTAATCGGCGTGCACGGCGCGATGCAGCGGCTCGGCGTGGTGGCGCAGCACCGCCGCGAGGCTGGCGAGCGAGGCGCGTCGCGCGGCAGCGGTCGGGCAGGGAGCCCGCGCCGCCGCGCGCTTCTGAGCCTCGAGGCGCTGCTGCAGGCTATCGATCATGCAGCGTTGTAGAGGGCTCGGCTTGCCGACGGCAAAAATTGCCGTAGCGTAGCCGTCGGACAGGATACCGGAAGCGACCCCATGAGCCTCGAATCGGATCTGGTCGTGGATCGGCTCCGCCTGAAGCGCCGCCTGGCGCTCTGGCGCACGCTCGCCGTCGTGGGCTTCGTGCTGGCGCTGCTGGTGGCCGGCGGCGCGCGCTTCCACGCCGCACCCGGGCCGCATCTCGTCCGGCTGAAGGTGGACGGCATCATCGCCGACGATCCGGAGCGGCTGGCGCTGATCGAGGCCGCACGCAAGGACCCTCGGGTGCTCGGCATGATCCTGTCGATTGACAGCCCGGGCGGCTCGGTCGCCGGCGGCGAGTCGCTGCACGATGCGATCGGTCGGTTCGCCGCCCGCAAGCCGGTGGTCGCGGTGATGGGCGGGGTGGCGGCCTCCGCGGGCTACATGATCGCGGTGCCGGCGGCGAGGATCTTCGCCTCCAACGCCACCCTGACGGGTTCGATCGGCGTGCTGCTGCAGTCTCCCGACATCTCCGGCCTGCTCGGCAAGCTGGGCGTGAACGTCGACGAGCTGGTATCGGGACCGCTGAAGGGCCAGCCGAGCGTGGTCAAGCCGCTCTCGCCCGACGGGCGGGCGATGCTGCAGGGCGTCGTGATGGATCTCTACGGCCAGTTCGTCGACATGGTCGCGAGCGGCCGCCACATGGACGCGGCCCGGGTGCGCGGCCTCGCCGACGGGCGCCCCTATACCGGCCGCCAGGCGATCGGGCTCGGGCTGGTCGACCAGATCGGCACCGAGCATGACGCCAGGCTCTGGCTCGCGCAGACCAGGCACATCTCGCTCGACACCGAGGCGCGCGAGCTCAAGCCGGCCGAGAAGGGTCCCTGGTGGCGGCGCCAGATGGGTGCGGTGCTCGACGACGTCACGACCACGGCGCTGAACCGGCTTGTCGTCGGAGCGACGGTGAAAACCCTTATTCCGCAAGGACTTGAGCTTGACGGGCCGCTGGCGCTCTGGCAACCTTGACAGCCTGTTCGGGGGGACAGGATGACCAAGTCGGAGTTGATCGCCGAACTCGCCTCGGCCAATCCTCACCTCCTGAGCCGCGACATCGAGCTCATCGTCTCGACCGTCTTCGACGAGATCACCGCGGCCCTGTCTCGCGGCGCCCGCGTCGAGCTACGCGGCTTCGGCGCCTTCACCGTCAAGCAGCGCGACGCCCGCACCGGCCGCAACCCGCGCACCGGCGAGGCCGTGGCGGTCGACGAGAAGATGGTGCCGTTCTTCAAGGCCGGCAAGGAGCTGCGCGAGCGGGTCAACCAGCGCGGACCCGGTCGTCGCAGCGGGACGTGATCCGGGCGATCGCCGCTGGTCCCTGCTGCCGACGAACCGTGCTGCCGACGAACCATGCTGCCGACGAACCGTGCTGCCGACGTTCGTGTTCTTGTTATGTTCGAGATCCTGGGATAGGCTTGCATACCCGGGAGAGGGCTTGCCTGATGAACCGCACCATACGCGACTGGCTCTGCGTGGCGATCATCGCCGCCGCCGCGCTGGCGTCGACGCAGCCGGCGCCGGCGCGGGAGCGATTGCTGCGTTGCGCGACCTCGCAGCCATCGACCCGGTTCGGCCATCCGGCCAAGGACGTGGCGCCGCGCCGCGCCTACGCGCCGGTGCGTGACGCGATGTTCTTCTCGCGCCCCGGATCGGCCTGCAGGTGGGCGGTACGGCATCATGGCTGAATGGCATCGTGCCGGCGTCGGCGATCCCGCCGCCGGCTCGCGGAGCTGAGCATGTTCAGGAAATCGAACGGCAGCCCCAGGTCGGTTTCCGCGTCGGACGCGGCGGCCGAGCCCGCGCAGGCAAGGCCGCTGGCGGCCGGCAAGCAGGCCTACGAGGCACGTCGCGCGGCCAAGGCCGGCGTCAGCCTGGAGCGGTGGATGGCGGACAAGCAGAAGCGCGCCCAGGCGGAGCTCGACGCGGTGCGTCGCGCACGCAGCAAGGCTCCCGCCAAGCGCGGCTTTCTCAAGCGCCTGCTGGATCGGGCGCACAAGCCGCTCTGAGCCCGCGCGCCGCGGCCGACGCATCCGGCTTCGCCCTGGCGCTGCATGCCGATTGGAGTGCTCATCCCGCCAAGCGCTGGATGAGCTGGGCGGTGCGGCGGGACGGTGGCTGGCGCGCGCAGGCGCCGCAGCCGGTCGGCGATACCGCGTCGCTGCTGCGCCGTCTGCGCGTGCGGGCGAGCCAGGACAGCGTCACCAGCAACAGCGCGGGCGGCATCGCGTTCGGCATCGACTGCCCGCTCGGCCTGCCGCGCGCCTATGTGCAGCGCCATCCGAGTCGGTGCCGCGATTTCCGCGGCTTCCTCGCCGGTCTGGACGCCATGCCGCAGTGGCTGGAGGTGTGCGGACAGCTCGACGAGGTCGGCGGGGGACGTCCGTTCTACCCAAGCCATCCGCGTCTCGGCATGCGTCGCGCCGAGCATGCGGCAGCCCTCGGGCTGGATGGGCCCGCCTGCCTGTATCGCCGCTGCGACCGCGCCACCGCGACCCGACCGGCCGGCGCGCCGCTGTTCTGGACCCTCGGCGCCAACCAGTCCGGCAAGGCGGCGATCGCGGCGTGGCGCGACCTGGTGCTGCCGGCGCTTCGCGAGGAACCGGCACTCCTGCATCTCTGGCCGTTCGACGGCGACCTGGCGACGTGGCGGTCGGCGCCGGCCTCGGCCGGACGGGTGCTGCTCGCGGAGACCTATCCGGCGGAGGCGCTCGATCAGCTCGGGCTGCGCCTGGCTTCGAGCGGGCCGTCGCCCAGGCGCGGCAGCAAGCGCCGGCAGTGCGATCGCGCGGCGCTTGCGCCCGGCCTCCGTGCCGCCCTGGGCGCGCTGCAGGTCGGGATCGAGCCGGCGCTGCGGGCGGCGCTGGATGACGGCTTCGGCGCCGACGCGGCCGCCGAAGATCGTTTCGATAGCGTGCTCGGACTGATCTGCGTGCTCTCGGTGCTGGGCGGGCATCGGCCGGACGAGGTCCCGCCGGACCCCTGGGTGCGACGCTGGGAGGGCTGGGTTCTCGGCCTCGCGCCGACGGCCGGCTGCGATCGCCCGGCGACGCCGTGATGCCGAGGGCGCCGGCCGGCGTCGCACCCGCCGCCGCCGCGGTGGCCAGCTCATTGCGCGGTCCGTATAGTCGCGCCCCTGGGTGCGGCGACACGGAGGGTTCGACGGTGCTGGACGTCAACGAGACCGGAGCCGCGATCGAGCCTCGCCTCGCGGAACAGACGACCGTCGTGCCGGTGATCCTCTCCGGAGGCTCCGGCAGCCGCCTCTGGCCCGTGTCTCGCGCGAGCTTCCCCAAGCAGCTCTGGCCGCTGATCTCCGAGCATAGCCTGCTGCAGGAGACGGCATTGCGCGGCGTCGGCGACGGCTTTGCGGCACCCATCATCGTGTGCAACCACGAGCATCGCTTCCTGATCGCCGAGCAGCTGCGCGAGGCCGGCATCCAGGGTGCGCGCATCGTGCTCGAGCCGGCGGGCCGCAACTCCGCTCCGGCGCTGGCCGCGGCGGCGCTGCTGGTGGCCGAGGAGAACCCGCGCGCGGTGCTGTGGATGATGGCCGCGGACTCCGCCATCACCAAGCCGGAGGCGCTGGCCGAGGCGGTCGCGGCCGCGGTCGCCGCGGCACTCTGCGGCCGGCTGGTCACCTTCGGGATGAAGCCGATGCGCCCCGAGACCGGCTACGGCTACATCGAAGCCGGCGAGCCGTTGCCCGGCCTGCCCGGCGTGCGCGCCCTGTCCGGCTTCGTCGAGAAGCCCGACCTGGAGCGGGCGGTCGAGCTGGTCGCCTCGGGGCGGCATCTGTGGAACTCGGGCATGTACGTGTTCACCGCCGAGACCCTGCTGGAGGAGATGCAGCTCTACGCCCCGGCGGTGCTGGCGGCGGCGCGGCGCGCGGTCGAGGCGCGCACCAGCGACCTGCACTTCATCCGCCTCGACGCCGCCGCCTTCATCGAGGCGCCCGACATCAGCATCGACTACGCGGTCGCCGAGCACACCCATCGCGCCGCCGTGGTGCCGGCGGACCTGGGCTGGTCGGACGTCGGCAGCTGGGATGCGCTGTGGGACATCAGCGAGAAGGACAAGACCGGCAACGTCGCGGTGGGCGACGTGTTTCTCGAGCACACCCGCAACTGCTACGTGCGCAGCGACGGCATCGTCACCGCGGTCACCGGGCTGCAGGACGCCATCGTCGTGGTCACCGAGGATGCGGTGATGGTGACCCACCGCGACCGCGCGCAGGACGTCAAGAAGGTGGTGGAGCGGCTGCGCGCGCATGGCCGCCACGAGGCGGTGGCGCATAACCGGATCTACCGGCCCTGGGGCTTCCAGGAGGCGCTGACCGCGGGCGATCGCTTCCAGGTCAACCGGGTGCTGATCTCGCCGGGCGGCAAGCTATCGCTGCAGAAGCACTACCATCGCGCCGAGCACTGGATCGTGGTGGCCGGGGTGGCGCTGGTCGTGCGCGACGGCGAGGAGCTGCTGGTGCGGGAGAACGAGAGCGTCTACCTGCCGCTCGGCTGCGAGCATCGGGTGGGCAACCCGGGGCGGATCCCGCTGATCCTGATCGAGGTGCAGTCGGGTTCCTACCTCAAGGAGGACGACGTGGTGCGGATCGAGGACGAGTACGGACGGGTCTAGGTGGCGGGGGCCAAGGCAAGGGCTATGCCCTTGACCCGTCGGGGCCGAAGGCTCCAAACCCCATTTTCTAAAGTCTGGGTTTTCAAAGTCTTGCCTTTGATGGGGTCGAGGGGCAGAGCCCCTTGCCTGCTCTTCGCTGCGTAACTTCCAAGGCCCGCTAGCCGCGCGACGGCATCTCGGTGAGCAGGAAGTCGCGGAACACGGCAACCCGCTTGGAGGTGCGCAGCTCCTCAGGATAGACGAAGTAGGCCTCGATCACCGGCGACTTTACCTGCGACAGGATCTTCTTCAGGCCGGGCCGCTCGTTGACGATGTAGTGCGGCAGCGAGCCGATCCCGAGCCCGGCCTCGATCGCATTTGCCATGGCGGCGAAGTTGTTGACCTCGAAGGTGGAGCTGCGCTTCTGGCCGTTCGCCTTGCCGGCGGTGGCGAGCCAGTTGATGTCCGCCGCGGGCGGCTGATAGGAGCCGAACAGCACCAGCTTGTGGTCGTCGAGTTCCTCGAGTGCGGCCGGCGTGCCGGCGGCCTCCAGGTAGGCGGCCGACGCGCAGACCGGCATGTGGATATCCGCGAGATGCCGCTGCACCAGGTCGGGCTGACGCGGCGGATGCATGCGGATCGCCACGTCCGCCTCGCGCATGCCGAGGTCGAGGTCGCCGTCCTCCAGGATGAGCGTGATGCTGACGTCGGGGTTGCTGCGCAGGAACCCCGGCAGCCTCGGCGTCAGCCACTCGCCGCCGAAGCCGGTGGTGGTCGTCACCTTCAGGCGCCCCGCCGCCTTCTCCTTGCTTTCGGTGAGCAACGCCTCCGTCATCGCGAGCTTGGCGAACACCTCGCGGACGGTGCGGTTCATCGCCTCGCCCTGCTCGGTCAGGATCAGCCCGCGCGCATGGCGGTGGAACAGGGGGACCTGCAGCGCCTCCTCGAGTGCCGAGATCTGCCGTGACACCGCCGACTGGCTGAGATTGAGCACGTCCCCGGCATGGGTGAAGCTGCCCGCCTCGGCCACGGCATGGAAGATGCGGAGCTTGTCCCAATCCATGCTCATGCTGCATCCATGCTCATGCGGCGCTGCTCACTTCCGCGTCACGTGGCCATGGCCGCGCGCCGTCACGCGGCGGCCAGGGCTTGGTCGGAGTGCCGCTCCGCCAGGTACTTCTCCGCCTCGAGTGCGGCCATGCAGCCGGTGCCGGCGGCGGTCACCGCCTGTCGGAACACCTTGTCCTGCACGTCGCCGGCGGCGAACACGCCCGGCAGCGAGGTCTGCGTGGTGCCCGGCCGGGTGATGACGTAGCCCTCCGCGTCGAGCGCCACCTGGTCGCGGAACACCGACGTGTTGGGGGTATGTCCGATCGCCACGAACACCCCGTCCACCGCCAGGCGTGACGGCGCGTCGCTGACGATGTCGCGCAGCAGCAGGCCGCCGACCACCGGCGGCGTCCCGGTCTCGGTGATGTCCTCCACCACGCTGTTCCAGATCACCGAGACCTTGGGATGGGAGAACAGCCTCTCCTGGAGGATCTTCTCGGCACGCAGCCGGTCGCGCCGGTGGATCAGCGTCACGTGATCCGCGTGGTGGGTGAGGTAGAGCGCCTCCTCGACCGCGGTGTTGCCGCCACCCACCACCGCGACGCGGCGGCCGCGATAGAAGAAGCCGTCGCAGGTGGCGCAGGCGGAGACGCCCGCGCCCTGCAGCTTCTTCTCCGCCGGCAGCCCGAGCCAGCGCGCCTGCGCGCCGGTGGCGATGATGACGCTGCCCGCTAGGTAGAGGTCGCCGGAGTCGCCGACCAGCCGGAACGGTGCGCCCGGGGCGCCCAGGTTCGCCTCCATGATCAGGTCATGGATGATGCGGGTGCCGACATGCTCGGCCTGACGCGCCATCTGCTCCATCAGCCACGGACCCTGGATCGCATCGGCGAAGCCGGGATAGTTCTCGACGTCGGTGGTGATCATGAGCTGCCCGCCGGGCTGCAGGCCGGCGACCAGGACCGGCTTCAGGTTGGCGCGCGCCGCGTAGATCGCGGCGGTATAGCCGGCCGGCCCGGCGCCGATCACCAGCACGTCGGTCGAAATCGTCTCAGTCATCGCTTCGGTCTGCACTCCGCGGAAACCTACGATATCGGCGCGATTTGCGGTGGTGCAAGCAAGATGCCAGGGCGCGCGGCCGCGCCCCGACGTTTCGCCCGGCTTTGCGGCTTTCCTGCCGCTGCCCTATATGCTCGCGCCGGGATGACTTCCGAACAGATGATGGACACGACCCGCGTGACCGAGCTTGACGCCATCGACCGGCGGATCGTGGCCGAGCTCCAGCAGGACGGCCGCATCACCAACGTCGAGCTGGCCCGTCGCGCCGGAATCTCGGCGCCGCCCTGCCTGCGCCGGGTGCGCCGGCTGGAGGAGCTGGGCGTGATCCGCGGCTACCACGGCGACAGCGATCCGCAACTGCTCGGCTGGCCGATCATGTTCTTCGCCCTGATCGGCCTCGACAGCCAGCGCGACGCGGTGCTGGCCGGGTTCGAGGCGCTGGTGGCGGACTGGCCGGAAGTGCGCGAGTGCCACATGATCCGTGGCGGCGGCGATTTCCTGCTGCGCCTGATGGCACGCGACACTGCGCACGAGAACCAGCTCACCAGGCGCCTGACGGAAGCGGCGCAGGTCAGCCGCGTGCAGACCCTGCAGACCATACGCACCAGCCGCGATCTCGCCGGCGTGCCGATCGATCCGCGCTGAGACCCGTGTCCGCGCCCGCCATGACGGCTTCGGTGCCGGTGCTCTCGGGTTCGCCGCAGCTCAGCATCGTGGTGCCCTGCTACCAGGAGCGCGAGAACGTGCGCCCGATGGTTGCGGCCCTCGCCGCGGCACTGTCCGGACGCCGCTGGGAAGTGGTGTTCGTCGACGATGACAGCCCGGACGGCACTGCCGCCGAGATCCGGACCCTGGCCGCCGCCGATCCGCGCGTGCGCGGCCTGCGCCGCATCGGCAGGCGCGGCCTGTCCTCGGCCGTGATCGAAGGCGTGCTGGCTTCGTCGGCCGAGTTCATCGCGGTGATGGACGGCGACCTGCAGCATGACGAGACGCGGCTCGCCGTCATGGTCGATGCGGTGCGCGACGGGCGCTGCGACATCGCGGTCGGCAGCCGGCACGTGTGCGGCGGCGACAGTGAGGGCCTGTCGGCACCCTGGCGGCGACAGCTGTCGGAGCTCGGCATCCGGCTGGCGCAGACCGTGCTGCCGGTGCGTCTGAGCGACCCGATGAGCGGCTTCTTCGCCTGTCGCCGCAGCTATTTCGAGCAGCTGTCGCCCCGGCTCAGCGCCACCGGCTTCAAGATCCTGCTCGACCTGATCCTGAGCGCGCCCAGGCCGCCGCGGGTGATGGAGGTGCCCTGCCACTTCAGGCAGCGCGCCGCCGGCGAGAGCAAGCTGGACGCGCTGGTGCTGGTGCAGTTCGCCGCCATGCTGCTGGACAAGGCGGCGCACGGCCTGCTGCCGATGCGCTTCCTCGCCTTCGCCCTGGTCGGCGCGGTGGGGGTCGCGGTCAATCTGGCCGTGCTGGACGCGGCACGGCTATGCGGGTCGGACTTCGCCGCCGCCCAGATCATCGCGACCCTGGTGTCCATGGTCGCCAATTTCGGGCTCAACAACTCCCTGACCTACCGCGACCGTCGCCTGCGCGGCCGCAGGCTGTGGGCCGGGCTGAGCGTGTTCATGCTGGTGTGCGGGATGGGCGCCATCGCCAATGTCGGCATCGCGACGGCGCTGATCGCCAACCATCGCGGCTGGGACTTCGCCGGGGCTGCGGGTGCCGCGATCAGCGTGGTGTGGAACTACGCCGTCTCCTCGACCCTGATCTGGCGCATGCGCTGATGCGCCTTAAGCCGCGGCGTATGCTGCGGCCCGTCGGCTGGCCCAGGATCCCATGGCGCAGGATCCCATGGCCCAGGATCCCATGGCCCAGGGCGCCGTGGCTGGCAGCGTTGGCGGCGCTCACCGCGCTGCGCCTGCTGGTCGCCGGCAGCTCTTCCCTGTCTCCCGACGAGGCCTATTACTGGACCTGGTCGCGCGCGCTGGCGCCGGGCTATCTCGATCATCCGCCGATGACGGCGCTGTGGATCCGCGCCGGCACCTGGCTGCTCGGCGACACCGCACTGGGCGTGCGCCTGCTCTCGCCGCTCGCCGCCGGCTGCGGCACCCTGCTGCTGGCGGCCGCCTGCGCCGACCTGCTCGACGCCGCACCGGTGCGGCGCGGCGAGTGCCCGCTGGTCGCGGCGGCGCTGCTGAACGCGACCCTGCTGCTCGGTGCGGGTGCGGTGACCATCACGCCCGACACCCCGCTGCTATTGTTCTGGACCGCGGCGCTATGCGCGCTGGGCCGGGTGATCGCGACCCGCGACGGCAGGTGGTGGCTGGCCGCCGGGCTCGCGATCGGGCTGGCGCTCGACAGCAAATACACCGTCCTGCTGCCCGGCGGCGGGCTGACGCTGTGGCTGGTCGCGACGCGGGAGGGACGCCGGTGGCTGCGCACGCCGTGGCCCTGGCTCGGCGGTCTGATCGCGCTGCTGCTGTTCTCGCCGGTGCTGCGCTGGAACGCGGCGCATGGCTGGGCGAGCTTCCTCAAGCAGGGCGGCCGCACCGGCGCGTGGCATCCCGCGGACGCCGCGCGCAACCTCGCCGAACTGCTCGGCGGCCAGGTCGGCCTGGCCACGCCGCTGATCTTCGCGCTGTTCGTGTCCGGCATGGTCCGGATCGCGCGCCATCCCTGGTCCGGGCCGCCAGGGTGTTCGCTGCTGGCGTTCGTGACGGTTCCCGCGGCACTGGTGTTCATCGAGCACGCGCTGGGCGACCGGGTGCAGGCGAACTGGCCTGGCCTGCTGTATCCCGCCTGCGCGATCGCGGCGGCGTCGCTGCACTGGCGCTGGCGCGGCGCCGCCGCCTGCGGCCTGCTGCTGACCGCCCTGGTGTATGTCCAGTCCACCGCGGCGCCGCTGCCGCTGCCGCGCAAGCTCGACATCACGCTGGTGCGCCTGGCCGGCTGGCAGGGGCTGGCCCGCCAGGTGGCGGCGCTGGCGAGGGCCGATCGTCCCGCCGCCGGCTTCATCGTCGCCGACGAGTACGGCCTCGCCAGCGAACTCGCGTATTCGTTACCGGGCGGCGTGGTGCTCGCGGCGGCGCCGCGCTGGCGCCTGTTCGCGCTGCCGCATCCGGATGTCGGGGGCGGCGACGGCCTGCTGTTGCAGTCGCTGCGACGCCGCGATGCTCCCGACAAGCAATTGTTCTCGCACGCTGTTTTTGTGGGCGAGCTGCGGCGCGGTCGTGGCGGGCGGATCGCGGAGAGCTACCGCGTCTACCGCGTCACGGTGCGTGCCGGACTGCCGGAAGCCCTGCGCGCGCAGTTCGTGCGACTGCCGTCGGCGCACCGTTAGCAGTCGCTTAACTCGCCTGCGCCACCATGCGTCTCGACGGATCAGGGGACGGCGCATGGCGGGCACGGGAGGCGGCAAACGATCCGGCGATCCGCGCAAGTCCCGTCCCAGCATCATCGTCCGCAGGGAGGAGATCGTCGAGGGCGGCCATCACGGCGGCGCCTGGAAGGTGGCGTACGCCGACTTCGTGACCGCGATGATGGCGTTCTTCCTGCTGATGTGGCTGCTGAACGCGACCACGGACCAGCAGCGTCGCGGCATCGCCGCCTATTTCAGCCCGATGGCCGAGGTGGAACACGGCTTCTCCAATGCCGGCATGGTGCCTGGCGGCGCAAGCCCGGTCGCCGATGCCGCGCAACTGGTCGACCAGGGCCCGATGCAGCTCGCGACCCTCTCTGCCCACGGCGACACCAGCAAGACGGAGAATGACGGCGATCCCGATACCGGCACTGCCGAGGAGTCGCCTGGCCCGGCCGGCGCTCCCGCCGGCATCGCGAGCACGCCCGCCTCGCCGCCCCCAGCCGATCATGCCGCCGACCATGCGTCCGATGGTCAGGGCAGCGCCGCCACCCGCGCGGCCGCCGAAGACAAGGCGATGCGTGACGCCGCACGGCGGCTGCGCGACGCGGTGGCGCACGATCCCGAGCTGTCCGGCGTCGGCGGGCAGATGGCGATCGACGTCACGCCCGACGGCCTGCGCATCCAGATCATGGATGCCGAGCATCAGCCGATGTTCGACAGCGGCTCGACGGCGCCGACGCCGCGTGCGCGCGCGCTGCTGCGGGTGGCCGGGCATTTCATCAAGACGATGCCCGAGCCGGTCTCGATCGACGGCTATACCGACGCCGCACCCTACCGTACCGGCAGTCCCTCGAACTGGAGCCTCTCGTCGGGGCGCGCCGACGCGGCCCGCGACGTGCTGGCGGCGGCGGGTCTTCCCGACACCAGGCTGAGCAACGTCACCGGCTACGCCGACCGCAAGCTGCTGCTGCCTGCCGATCCGCTGGCCGCCGCCAACCGTCGCGTCGTGCTGACGCTGCACCGCGCCTGGCCGCAGCCACCCGTCTCCGCCGCGCAGTGAGCGTCATGCGATGCTGACCATCGGTGGCCTGGTCTTCCTGCTCGCCTGCGTGTTCGGCAGCTTCGTCGCCTCCGGCGGCGCACTCGGACCGTTGTTCGGCTCGATGCCGTTCGAGCTGATGAGCATCCTGGGGGCCGCCATCGGCACCTTCGTCATGGCCAACTCGATGCACGACGTGAAGCACACGATCGCCGGCCTGAAGAAGGTGATCAAGGGCTCGTCGTACAAGAAGCCGGAATACATCGAGATGCTCAGCCTGCTGTATTTCCTCGTCCGCCTCGCCGGCACCCGCGGGGTGATGGCGCTCGAGCCGCACATCGAGAACCCGCAGACCAGCAGCGCCTTCGCCAAGTTCCCGAGGATCCTGTCCAATCATCACGCCAGCAGCATGATCTGCGACTATCTGCGCATGGTCGGCATGAACGTGGACGACCCGCACCAGATCGACGACGTCATCGCGCGCGAGCTCAAGAAGACCCTGGCCGAGGAGCTGCATCCCTGCCACGCGCTGCAGAGCATGTCCGACGCGCTGCCGGCACTGGGCATCGTCGCGGCGGTGCTCGGCGTCATCAAGACCATGTCGCACATCAACCAGCCGCCGGCGGTGCTCGGCGAGATGATCGGCGGCGCCCTGGTCGGCACCTTCCTCGGCGTGCTGCTGGCCTACGGCGTCGTGGCGCCGGTGGCGGCCAGGCTGCGCGACGTGGTGATGGAGGAGGCGAAGTATTTCGAGCTGATCCGAGCGGTGCTGGTGGCGCACCTGCATGGCCATCCGGCGCAGGTCAGCGTGGAGAGCGGCCGCAAGATGGTGCCCAACGCGCACATGCCGAGCTTCGTCGAGATCGAGACGGTGATCCAGTCGCTCGACATCACCTGAGACGGTCACTCCAGGTCAGGGCCTCGTGCGCCAGCGCCGGCACTCGCTCGGACAGCCTGGATCGCCACTGTTCGAGGCTGTCGATCTCGAACCAGGCGGCGTCGAGCGCGTCGCTGGCGGCGGTCGGGGTTCCGGACAGCCACTCGCAGAGCACCGGCAACAGGATGAAATGAGCCACCAGCCCCCCTTCGTCGTCACGACGGATCACCTCGAACGGGGTCAGGAGCCGGAGCGGACGCGCCAGGATGCCGGTCTCCTCGCGCAGCTCCCGCACGGCGGCGTGCTGGATCGTCTCGCCGCCGTCGACCTTGCCGCCGGGGCAGCCCCACAGGCCGGCATCCGGCGGATCCCGGCGCCGCACCAGCAACAGCCGGCGCCGGTGCAGCATCACCGCGAGCGCCCCGGCCACCGGTCGGTCTATGGCCGCGACGCCTGCATCAGCATTGCCGCGACCTGCTCGCACAGCACCCTATCCGCCTTGGTGAAGCGCGCGGGCACCGGGCTGTCGATATCCAGCACGCCGACCAGCCGCTCCTGCCGCAGCAGCGGCACCACGATCTCCGACCGGGACGCGGCATCGCAGGCGATGTGCCCTGGAAAGGCGTGGACGTCCGCGACCACGATGCTCTCGCGTCGCGCCGCCGCGGTGCCGCAGACGCCGCGGCCGAGCCCGATGCGCACGCACGCGACGCGTCCCTGGAACGGGCCGAGCACCAGCTCTTCGCCGCGCAGGAAATAGAAGCCCGCCCAGTTGATGTCGGGCAGCCGCTCGAACAGCAGGGCCGCGGTGTTGGCGGCGTTGGCGATCAGGTCGGTCTCGCCCGCGAGCAGGCCGCGCAGCGTCTCGATCAGATCGACCGGATCTGCCCGCTGTTCCACGACGCGTGTTCCTTCCGCGGCCAGTCCCGGCGATGCTGTCCGTTCGCGATCTCGGCGCACCCGGAAAGACTCGAACTTCCAACCCCCAGATTCGTAGTCTGGTGCTCTATCCAATTGAGCTACGGGTGCCGCCGTGGGCGCGGAGTTAACCCACATGACCGGACGGTGCAACCCCTTCGGGCAACCCCTCAGGGGGCATCCCGCTCAGCGGCCAAGCGCACGCTGCAGCGGCCGGTCTTGCGGACGCTGGAGGCGGATCGTCGCCCGGCAGGTGGGGGTGCCGTAGAGCCCCGCGATGGCGTCGCCGTCGGGATGGCCCTCGAACACCATCGGCACCGGCTTGTGGTCCACCCCCGGCAGGCTGAGCTGGGCGTGCAGGCGGCTCGGGTCGGTGCCGCGTCTGCCGTGCAGCACCAGCGCGCCGTCCGCCGGCGCGAAGCTCAGGTGCTTGCGGTCAATCAGCAGCGTCGAGCGGCCCTGCTCCGGACACAGCCCCTGCAGCGTATGCAGGCTGCCCGTCCAGCGGCCGACGAGATCGGGCGCCCCGGTCGCCGCTGCCGTCACGGTCATGCCCGAGACCGCGACGCTGACGAGGAGGAACGGCAGGCGCATGACGGGATCCGGTGCTGCTCGAAGCTGCACCGGACTCTAGGCCGCTGGCCGGATGCCTGCCAGCGGGTAGCTGTCCGGCGCAGCCGATGCTTGCGTGATGCCGGGCCATGCTGCAAGCCGGGGCTGGAAGCCGGGCAGTCCCGCGCCCGGCCACCCGTCGAAGGCATCCGAGATGAAGCCGCTGGAACAGACACTGCACGATGACCGCGTCCTGATCCTGGATTTCGGCAGCCAGGTCACCCAGCTGATCGCCCGCCGGGTGCGCGAGAGCGGCGTCTACTGCGAGATCTGGCCGTACGCTGCGACCATCGAGCGGATACGCAGCTTCGCGCCGCGCGCCGTCATCCTCTCCGGCGGTCCCGCCAGCGTGCCGGAGGCGGGCTCGCCGCGCGCGCCCGACGCGCTGTTCGCGCTCGGCGTGCCGGTGCTCGGCATCTGCTACGGCCAGATGGCGATGTGCGCCCAGCTCGGCGGCGAGGTGCTGGCTTCGGAGCATCGCGAGTTCGGCCGCGCCCACGTCGACATCCTGGAGGAGTCTGCGCTGCTGCGCGGCACCTGGCAGCGCGGCGGCCGCGAGCAGGTATGGATGAGCCATGGCGACCGGGTCAGCCGCCTGCCGCCGGGGTTCCGGACGGTCGCGGCCAGCGAGGGGGCGCCGTACGCGATCATCGCCGACGAGGCGCGTCGACTGTACGGCCTGATGTTCCACCCCGAGGTGGTGCACACGCCGCATGGTGCGACACTGCTGCGCAACTTCACCCACGAGGTCGCCGGCTGCCGCGGCACCTGGACCATGGCCGGGTTCCGCGACATGGAGATCGCGCGCATCCGCGCCCAGGTCGGCGCGTCGCGGGTGATCTGCGGCCTGTCGGGCGGGGTGGATTCCTCGGTCGCGGCGGTGCTGATCCACGCGGCGATCAGCGAGCAGCTCACCTGCATCTTCGTCGATCACGGCATGCTGCGCGCCGGCGAGGGCGAAGAGGTGGTCCGCACCTTCCGCGACCGCTTTAACATCACGCTGATCCACCGCGACGCGAGCGAGCTGTTCCTGTCGGCCCTGGAAGGCGTCACCGACCCCGAGACCAAGCGCAAGACCATCGGCAGGTTGTTCATCGACGTGTTCGACGAAGAGGCGCGCAAGCTCGGCGGGGCCGACTTCCTCGCCCAGGGCACCCTGTATCCGGACGTGATCGAGAGCGTCAGCTTCACCGGCGGCCCGTCGGTGACGATCAAGTCGCACCACAACGTGGGCGGCCTGCCCGAACGCATGCGCATGAAGCTGGTCGAGCCGCTGCGCGAGCTGTTCAAGGACGAGGTGCGCGTGCTCGGGCGCGAGCTCGGCCTCCCGGACAGCATCGTCGGACGCCACCCGTTCCCGGGACCGGGACTGGCGATCCGCATGCCCGGCGCCTTGTCGCGCGACGGCCTGGCGCTGCTGCGTCGCGTCGACAGCATCTTCCTCGAGGAGATCCGCGCCGCCGGCCTCTACGACGCGATCTGGCAGGCCTTCGCGGTGCTGCTGCCGGTGCGCACCGTCGGCGTCATGGGCGATAGCCGCACCTACGACCAGGCCTGCGCGCTGCGCGCGGTGACCAGCACCGACGGCATGACGGCCGAGATCTATCCCTTCGACATGGGCTTCCTGAACCGCGTGGCCGGCCGCATCGTCAACGAGGTGCGCGGCATCAACCGGGTGACCTACGACATCACCTCCAAGCCGCCCGGCACCATCGAGTGGGAGTGACCGGCGTGTCCGGCGCCTCGCGACACCTCGTCGGCCGGATCGACATGACGAGCCGGGCGGCACTTGAAGCGGCGGCGTCGGCCCTCTATACACCCGCCCCTGTTCGCGCGTCCGGGCCTGGTGGGCATGCCCGGCCGCGACGGCTGCCGTGCGGCCCGGTCCGGGCCTTGGCAGCGATCCAGAAGGAGAGCGAAATGCCCAAGATGAAGACCAAGTCGTCGGTCAAGAAGCGGTTCAAGATCACCGCGACCGGCAAGGTGCTCGCCGGACCCGGCAACAAGCGCCACGGCCTGATCAACCGCCCGCAGAAGATGAAGCGGACCAACCGCGGCTCCCAGACGCTGACCGAGATGGACGGCAAGACGGTGAAGCAGTGGGCCCCCTACGGGCTGGCATGAGGAGCATCTAAGCCATGGCACGCGTCAAGCGGGGCGTCACCACCCACGCCCGCCACAAGAAGGTCCTCGCCGCGTCGAAGGGCTTCGTGGGTCGTTCCTCGACCAACTACCGCATCGCCCTGGAGCGTCTGGAGAAGTCGCTGCAGTACGCCTATCGCGACCGTCGCAACAAGAAGCGCGACTTCCGCGGGCTGTGGATCCAGCGCATCAACGCCGCGGTGCGCGAGCACGGCCTGACCTACAGCGTGTTCATCCATGGGCTGGACAAGGCCGGGATCGAGATCGACCGCAAGGTGCTCGCGGCCATCGCCTACGATGACGCGGCGAGCTTCGCCGAGATCGTCGGCAAGGTGCAGGCGGCCCTCGCCTGAGGCGCGGCTCGGGGCCCGGCCTCGGCCCTGCGGTCCCCCCTGCGGTCCCGGAGTGACGCGATGTCGGACGACCTCGAGAGCCTGAGGCACGACACGCTCGCGGCCCTGGCGGCGGCGCCGGACCTGCGGGCGTGGGACGCGATCCGCGTCGGCACGCTGGGCAAGTCCGGACGTCTCACCGTGCTGCTCAAGGAGCTGGGACGCGCCGCACCGGAGGTGCGACGGGCACGCGGCGCCGGCCTGAACCGCCTGCGCGACGAGCTCGCGGCCGCGACCGAGGCGCGCGGCAGGGCGCTGGAGGCGGCCGCGCTCGACGCGCGCCTCGCCGAGGAGCGGGTCGACGTCACTCTGCCGGTGCGCCGTGATCCGAAGGGGTCGATCCATCCGATCAGCCGCACCATCGAGGAGATCGTGGCGATCTTCGGCGTCATGGGCTTCCGGCTGGCCGAGGGCCCGGACATCGAGACCGACTGGCATAATTTCTCGGCGCTGAACACGCCGGCGCACCACCCGGCGCGCACCGACCACGACACCTTCTACCTGCCGACACCGGAGGGCCAGCCGACGCGGCTGCTCCGCACCCAGACTTCCCCGGTGCAAATCCGCACCATGCTGGAGCAGGCGCCGCCGATCCGGGTGATCGTGCCCGGCCGCACCTACCGCGCCGACCACGATGCCACCCACTCGCCGATGTTCCACCAGTGCGAGGGGCTGGTGGTGGATCGCGGCATCACGCTGGGCCACCTCAAGGGCTGCCTGATCGAGTTCCTGCGCAGCTACTTCGACCAGCCCGCGCTGCCGGTGCGCTTCCGTGCCTCCTACTTCCCCTTCACCGAGCCCTCGATGGAGGTCGACATCGCCTGGAGCCGGCACACCGGCGAGATCGGCGCCGGCGCCGACTGGCTCGAGGTGCTCGGCAGCGGCATGGTGCATCCGCGCGTGCTGGCCAATTGCGGCATCGACCCGCGCGGCTACACCGGCTTCGCCTTCGGCATGGGCATCGAGCGCCTGACCATGCTCCGGCACGGCGTCCCGGACCTGCGCTCGTTCTACGAGAGCGACGTACGCTGGCTGCGGCACTACGGCGCGTCGCCGCTGCTGCCGGCGCTGCTGCACGAGGGCCTCTGAGCGATGAAGTTCACCCGCTCGTGGCTGCGCGACCATCTCGACAGCGCGGCCAGCCTGGACGAGCTGCTCGCCGCACTGAACCGCATCGGGCTGGAGGTGGAGGCCGTCACCGATCCCGGCGCGGCGCTGGCGGCGTTCCGCACCGCGCGCATCCTGAGCGCCGAGCCGCACCCCAACGCCGACCGTCTGCGTGTCTGCCACGTCGATGTCGGCGGCGAGGGCGACGAGCCGGTGCAGGTGGTCTGCGGCGCGCCCAACGCGCGCGCCGGGCTCTCGGTGATCTTCGCACCGCCCGGCGCGGTGATCCCGTCGACCGGTGCCGTGCTCAAGATCGGCGAGATCCGCGGGGTCGCGAGCCGCGGCATGCTGTGCTCGCTGCGCGAGCTCGGCCTCGGCGAGGAGCATGACGGCATCGCCGAGCTTCCCGACGACACCGCCCCCGGGCAGCCCTATGCCGGCTTCGCCGGACTCGACGATCCGGTGATCGAGATCGCGATCACGCCCAACCGCGGCGACGCGCTGGCGGTGCGCGGGGTCGCCCGCGACCTCGCCGCCGCCGGGTGCGGCCGGCTGAAGCCCTGGCTCGCGGAGACGGTGACCGGTACGTTCGCATCCCCCATCGCGTGGCGCGACGATTTCGCCGAGGCCTGTCCCTACGTGCTCGGCCGCATGCTGCGCGGCGTCCGCAACCGGCCCAGCCCGGCCTGGCTGCGCGAGCGTCTGCTCGCCGTCGGGCTGCGTCCGATCTCCGCACTGGTGGACGTGACCAACTTCTTCGCCCTCGATCTCGGCCGGCCGCTGCACGTGTTCGACGCGGGCAAGGTGGCCGGCGACGCGCTGGTGCTGTGCCGCGGCGCCGGCGAGGGCTTCCGCGGCCTCGACGGCCGCGACTACATCGCCCATCACGAGGATTGCGTGATCGCCGACCGTGCCGGCGTGCAATCCTTCGCCGGCCTGATGGGCGGCGAGGCGACCGGCGTCTCGGAGGCGACCAGCAGCGTCTTCATCGAGTGCGCGCTGTTCGATCCGGTGCGGATCGCGCTCTCCGGCCGCCGTCACGCCATCCACTCCGAGGCGCGCCAGCGCTTCGAGCGCGGGGTCGATCCGGCGCTGCCGGCCGCCGCCCTGGAGGCGGCGACGCGGATGATGCTGGAGCTGTGCGGCGGCGAGGCCAGCGACGTGGTCGTGGCCGGGGAGCCGCCCGCCTGGCAGCGCGAGGCGCGGCTGCGTTTTGCGCAGATCGAGGCGCTCGGCGGCCTGCAGGTGCCCGCCGACGAGGCGGTGGCATCGCTCGAGGCGCTCGGCTTCGCGGTGCGCGGTCGCAGCGACGACGAGGCCACGTTCGACGTGCCGTCGTTCCGCTCCGACATCGCCGCGAGCGCGGTGTTGGACCCCGCACCCGGCCTCGATCCCGGCCGCCGGCTGATCGCGGACGACGTCACCCCGATCGAGGCCGAGTGCGACCTGATCGAGGAGGTGCTGCGGCTGCGCGGGCTGGACAGCATCGCCCCGGTGCCGCTGCCGTCGCTCGGCGTGGTGCCGCTGCCGTCGCTGACGCCGCGTCAGGCCCGCACCGCGGCCGCGCGTCGCACGCTGGCGTCGCGGGGCATGGCGGAGTGCATCGGCTTCTCGTTCGTCTCGCACGAGGAGGCCGAGCGGTTCGGCGCCATCCCCGACAGCCTGCGCCTGCTCAACCCGATCGCCGCCGACCTCGACCAGCTGCGCCCGACGCCGCTGGCCTCGCTGGCGCTGGCGGCGAAGCGCAACGCCGCGCGCGGCGCGGACGCGCTCGCCCTGTTCGAGGTCGGTCCCGGCTTCGGCGAGCAGGGGCAGCGCCTGATCGCGGCCGGCCTGCGCACCGGCCACGCGGCGCGCCGACCCGGCATCGGCCCGGAGCCGGTGACGCTGTGGGACGTCAAGGCCGACGCGATGGCGCTGCTCGACGGCTTGGGCGTGCCGATGGAGGCGCTGAGCGTCGGCGCGGACGCATCCGCCCACTACCATCCGGGCCGGGCGGGCACCCTGCGGCAGGGGCCGAAGACCGTGCTGGCCCGCTTCGGCGACCTGCATCCGGCGCTGCTGCGCGAGATCGGGCTCGGGGTGCCGGCCGCCGGCTTCGAGCTGTTCCTCGACGAGGTGGCCGATCCGAAGCGACGGCGGCGCGCGGCGCCGGAGCTGCCGCCGTTCCAGCCGCTGTCGCGCGACTTCGCCTTCCTGGTCGGGCGCGACGTCAATGCCGAAGCCGTGCTTCGCGCGGCCAGGGGTGCGGAGCGCGCGCTGATCGCCGATGTCAGCCTGTTCGACGTCTACGAGGGCGACAAGGTGCCGGCAGGACAGAAATCGCTCGCGATCGAGGTGGTGCTGCAGCCGCGCGAGCGCAGCCTGACCGACGCCGAGATCGAGGCCGCCTGCGTGCGTGTGGTGGCGGCGGTGTCGAAGGCGACCGGGGCGGTGCTGCGGCAGTAGCGGCCGATACCGTTATGCTACCGTATCGTGCCGGCCGCGTGCGATAAGCGGGCGGAACGGACCGGACCCGCCGCATGGATCAAGGCTCGCGAGGCGATCTGCCGAAGCCCTCGGCCTGGTGGTCCGGCAGCCTGCGCACGTTCGTGGCGACCGACGAGGCCGCGCTGCTGCGACAGCTCTCCCACGCGGCGGTGCGGCACTTCCGCAGCCACGAGCCGACCCAGCTTCGCGCTTGGTCGCGCGAGTTCCAGGTCCTGCGCGATATCGTGGCGCGCCTGCCGGAGGTGCTGGAGTGGCGGCTCCTGCTCGAGTTCCAGATCCCCCGGCTGGGCGAGCGCATCGACGTCGTGTTGCTCTCCCCCACCGCTATCTTCGTGCTTGAGTTCAAGACCGGTGCCACGCACTTCGCCGAGCCGGACCGCCGGCAGGTGCTGGACTACGCGCTCGACCTGCAGGACTTCCATGCCGGCACGCGCGGCCATCCCGTCGTGCCGATCCTGGTCGCGACCGATGCGGTCGCGCCGACGCAGACGCTGCCGTTCTCGTTCCACGGGGTAGGTCCGGAGGTGCTGCACGCCGATGCTGCCTCGCTTCCGGCGCTGCTGCGCAGGCTGGCCGCGCGTCCCTCGACCACCTCGCGTGCGGTCGACCTGGAGGGCTGGGAGCACGCCGCCTACCATCCGGTGCCGAACATCATCGATGCCGCCTGCCTGCTGTTCGCGCGCCATGCGGTCGCGGAGATCGTCAGTGCGCGCGCGGACACCACCAACCTGACCCGTACCGCCGACCGCATCGCGGCACTGATCGCGCTGGCGCAGGCCGAGCAACGGCCGACGATCCTGTTCGTGACCGGCATCCCCGGCGCCGGCAAGACGCTGTGCGGCCTGAACGCGGCGTTCGGCGTCGAGGCCCGGACGGGAGCCGCCTTCCTCACCGGCAACCCCACCCTGGTGCACGTGTTGCGCGAGGCGCTGGTGCGAGACGCGGTGAAGCAGGGCCAGACCCGTCGTGACGCGGTGCATCGGATGAAGGGCGTGATCCAGGCGCTACCTCGATTTCGCGACGATCTGGTCGCCTCCGGACATGCGCCCCCGGAGCGGGTGATCATCATCGACGAGGCACAGCGCTGCTGGACCGCGCGCCAGGCGATCGCCAAGACGCGGGATCGGCCGGTGCAGCTCGATCGCTCCGAGCCCGCGCATCTGCTCGACATCATGTCGCGTCATGAGGGCTTCGCCTGCGTGCTGTGCCTGATCGGCCACGGCCAGGAGATCCATGACGGCGAGGGCGGCCTCGCCGAATGGGGTGCGGCGTTGCGCGATCGCCCCGAATGGCGCGTCCACGCGGCAGCGCAGATCCTGACCGATCCGGAACCGCGCAACCGGCTCTCGTCGCGCGCGGGTCTGTCCACGGAGCCGGAGCTTCATCTCGCGGTGCCGGTGCGCTCGTTGCGCAACGACTCCGCGGCCGCCTGGGCGGACGCCGTGCTGCTCGGCGATGCCGCGGCCGCGCGCGATCTCGCCGGCAGCGCCGAGATACCGTTCCGGCTGACCCGCAGCCTCTCCAGCCTGCGGCGGGGGCTTCGCGCCGCCTGCCGCGACCTCCATCGCTGCGGGCTCGTCTGCAGCGCCAAGGCGCACAGGCTGCGTGCGGAAGGGCTCGGGGCCGAGCTTGCGCACATGGATGCCGACGCGGTGGCGCACTGGTTCCTCGACCGCTACCCCCGCGACGTTCGCGCCTCCGACGCCCTGGAACAGGTGGCCACCCAGTTCTCGGTGCAGGGTCTGGAGCTCCGGTATTCCGGCGCACCCGCCACCACACGATAGACCCGCTAACCCTCTGCCAAGACTACCATATCTGGCATGGAAAACGACAACGTCGTCAGCGGCCTCCTGCGCCGTCGCCAAGAAGTCGCCGACAAGCTCGAACTGGTGCAGGGCCAGGTCCGACAACTGGTCTTGGACCTAGACGCTCTCGACACGACGATCCGCCTGTTCCGCCCGGATGCGGAGATCGGGGTGGTCCGCATGAAGCCGATCCCGCGCCGCCATGCGGCCGTCAGGCACGAGTCCAGCCGCTTGATCTACAGCCTGCTCCGGGAGGCACGAGGGCCAGTGACGACCCGCGAGCTGGTACGCCGGATCATGGAGGCGCGCGGCCTGAACACGGCGGATCAAGTGATGGTCGAGACGATGCGGCTGCGGCTGGCTTCCACCCTCCGCAGGTTGAAGAACCGGGGAAAGCTGGTGGCGGACAAGGAGCAGGGGCGGAATATGCGGTGGAGCCTGCCGACCTGAGTGCGGGCCTGCGCTGTGTGATCTGGAACGTGGGCGGCATCGAGACGCTCTTAGGTGGAAGGAGCCCAAGTTTGACAACCCTCATCAAGTAGACCATCAGGCAACGGCCTTCCGATCGGCGCGAGAAAGAAGATGCCTACGATCACCCTAGACCTACGCGCTACGCCTGTTAGGCAAGACGTCAAAATATGGCGCGTTTTTCCGGGACAAGGCTACGCGTTTCTAGACAAGTTCGCGCAACACTCCGTGGTTTTTCTTGATCTGCCAGAAGCGGTCCTGCCTGAGGTAGAGATCACGACGCAGACACCTCACATACGGGAGATCGTGAAGCGTGCCGCCGCCTTCCACGACTACTTCGGCGCGATGGCTCAATTCCTACGACAAGGAGAAGGAGACGTGCCATCCAGGCCCTCGATGGCGCTTCAAGACTACACTTCTATAGGAGCCCTTGGGCGGGTCGGCACGGGCGTTAGCGCGTTGATTAACATGTTCGGTGCAGCGCAATCGGGTGATTTAGTGATAGTGCCGGAGCAGCCAAGGGAGCGAGCGGTCCGCATCGGAGAATTTCTTGGTGGGCCGCTCAGCAGAGAAGTGGTCGCATTTGAAGCGTCCGAAGCTGTTTGGCGTGTGAGTGCTCGACCAGTAAAGTGGCTTGCGCGCGTTGATGAATTTAGAATTCCGAGGTCGGTATCTAGTTCCCTGCGGCATCAGGTTGCAATCTCCGAGACTAGCGATCTCTACATACTTGAGTTGCTTGACTTAGCTTACGGAGCGTATATCTTTGGCCGCGGCACTAAAGGTGCGCGAGTAGATACCAGCGCGGCCGAATTTAGCGACCAAGATAATCTCGATTTGAGTCTCATGATAAAGCTATGTTCACGTATAGCGTGGGAAGCTTCGATAGGACCTCAGTCCTCAAACCCTTTCGAGGATTACATCAGCAGACTTTTGCCTGAAGAAGGCAATTTGTCGATTTCTACTAATATCAACTCACCTGGAACTCTGAATCTAAAAGGCACCACATTCGCACCGATCTTGTTCCTTGCCTTGTTTTCCCTCCTTCTAACATGTGATACCGCAGTGAAACCGGCCTCGGCAGACGTTCATGTGATCAACACATTTGCCGCAGACTATGATCCTAATGCCGCTGCAATCGAACAAATGGTTCGTCAAAGTCTGGAGTACATGGGAAAGTCAGAGTGGATCGAACTGCGTGCAAGAAGTGGCCGATTGGCTTCAAATCCTAGACTGAGGACCATCAGTCGTGGTTCACTCAATCCGTGATGATTAGCGTGAACGCGCACAGTCCAACGGCTCTTGAGCGTTTCAAGGTATGGATAGATCATCCAGTCACCAAACTCGTCACTGGTCTTATCATTCCGTCCGCGGTAGCAATTGCGACAAGTGTAGGCTATACATCGTATGTTCGTCATATAGACAGTCAAACAAAAATAGCCGATACGTTCATTGACGAAGCCTTAGCTTATGAAAATGAGGGCTTCGATCTCTTAGATCCGGTCCTTACGCAGCGCGGCTCAATCGACCAAAAGAGCCGTGAAGCGGTCATAAAAAATTTGATTCGCCAGTCGCAGACGCTGTATGGCGCAGCCAGTTTACTAGACACCAAAGATATTCCTTTACTCACTCGGTACCAGAATGAATTGATGGATCTAAGAGCCATTACAGTTAATTTGCAGCCTTCTAGCATAGATAGATTCTACGACGCGTCAGAGAACTTAATTCGAGATCGAGATAGGCTAATCCTACGTCTAGATCCATCGAAATTACCTGGAACTGCTAATCTCTCCTCAAGACCTGCTACACCGGATGCGCCGGAGGCGCGCCCATAGCGGCACTAATCTAGCTGCCTAAGCCACCGCCCGCTGCCAATACCCGCAGAAGTCCACACTCGGTCGCGCCTTGAGCGCCAGCGCCACCACGCCCCGCACCTGCCGGCCATTGTCCATACGGCGGTGATCCTCCCGCCACGCACTCTCCTGCGCGTAGCGGGCAAGGTAGGCGCCGCTGATGTGGTGATGATGCCCCTGCTCGGCCCGGCGCATCCGCGAGAAGAAGCTCTCGGCGCCGTTCGTGCAGGCACCGTCCATCGAGTAGGCCACTTGGTGGTTGATCCGCTTCACCTCGTAGCGGGCGTGCAGCGCATCCCACGAGCCGGCCTCGTCCGCCATGATCTCGGTGCCCTCAGCCACGTGGTTGCGGATGAAGGACATTGCCGCACCCTCTGACGGGAACGCGGCCGGAAGCGTCTGCCCATCGCGCTGACGGATCACGACCACGCACTGGCGCTTGCCGGTCTGATTGCGCATCAGGCGGCGATCCCGGCGGTTATCCTTGTGGTTCGCCGGCTTCACGTAGCCGCCGAAGTAGCCGCCATCGACCTCGACCGTCTTGCCAACGCCGCCGAGCATGAAGCCCTTCATCTCGGTCGCCATTGCCTCGCGCAGCTTGTGCGCCAGCACGAAGGCCGTCTTGTACTGCACGTCCAGCTCGCGGCTCAGCGCCAGGGCAGACTTGCCCTTGACCTCGTTGCAGAAGATCACGACCGCCGCGAGGTAGGTCTGGAGCGGCATCTTGTGAAAGGCGAACAGGGTCCCGGACGTGAGGCTGAAGTCCTTGCGGCACACCTTGCAGCGGAAGCGCAGGGCACCGTTCGGACGCCGCGCCTCGTAGCAGGTCGGGCAGCCGCAGTGCGGGCACACCGCCTTGCCGTCCGTCTCCGGCCACCGGATGGCCGCGAACATCGCCTCCGCGTCCTTGTCGGACAGGCGCAGGACCGACGCCAGGGAGAGCGTGCGGGCCTTGGCTGAGAGGAGGAAGTGTTGGGGCATCATCGTATCCGGTGGTAATACACCTAATATGATGATGTATGCCCTGCTGGTCAAGTAGGAAAACATCAAATACGATGATGTTCCCACTGGATCAGGGGATGGCCGTGCATAGTGCCGACGAGTGGACCGACTACGTGAAGGGCATCCTCAAGGCCGAGCTGAAGCGGCGGAATGTCAGCTACAAGGAATTGGCCGCGAAGCTGGAACCGCTGGGCGTGGACGAATCGGAGCGGAACATCGCAAACAAGATTGCGCGGGGTAGCTTTACGGCTGTGTTCTTCGTGCAGTGCCTTGAGGCTATCAGATGCCATACGGTGCGGTTGCGAGAGCCCTTATAATATAGCGCATCAAGAACTATTTCGGACCAACCAGCAAAAACAAGTCGTCGCCATGCAGATCTGCCCCCTTAATCACGTGGGTTTTAATATCAGCAGCGCCAAATGCATCTTGTAAATCAAGAGCAGCTTTTGGCGGAGCCATAGGATTTTCGACAACAATCATGATGCCACGATCAGATGTGCTGTAGACGTCCGATGCTGCCGGGCGAGATGAGCCCGCTTCGCCGTTTAGAAGTTTCACATTTGCTGAGTACAAAGACTGCATGATGAGGCACGCATATTGAAGCGTCTCCGGGTCATGGGTTGCCAGCACTTGAAACTTAGGTAATCCCTCAGCGATCTTACGTAAGGCGCTATACAACAACGTTGTCTGCTGTGTCGTAAAACTTCGGTCTTGTTGTTGATTTACAGCAAACTCAATGGCGCCCGAGATGCTACTCGTATTAACAAAGTCCGCGAAAAGACCGAAGCTAGATAAAGGAACCACGATCAAGGCTGATAAAATCCAACAGAGGGAACTCGCCATCGCGCGATCGTACGGATTTGTTTTAGCTTCGGTTATGAACCACCAGAGAAATGCCCCAACGACCATAAGAAGCACGGGGAACAGGGGTTGCCCTAAGAAAACGCCTAACATCTCGGCATTACCGCCGACCTCGGCCACAACCGATCTCCAGAAATCAACCCGACCAAAAGTGTCCGCAATGAACCAAGCGAAACCCACCACCTCCAATACAAAGGCCGGAATACCCCTTCCTGACAAAAAGGCATCGAGCCTAGTCTGATAGTCGGCGCTGTATCGCTTGTGGCGCATGGCGTGGGGGGCAGTGTCAGCCCGCTCTGGAGACTTTGGTTGGTCCGTTGAAGGGGAGTCAGACATAGGCGGTCACTCGGCGCTCGATCACCGATTGTTCTACCGCAGTTCGCGGTTTGCAGCAGCAGCGCCGGCTCACCTTCTCGGCTTCCCAAGAAGGTGTGGGTGGAGCGGGCGCTAGTTCTCCAATCGCCGTGGTGGCGGGTGCTACCGAATACCGTGGAGCTCGATCATGTCGGACTGTGCTGGGACGGGGATCTGATACGTCTACCCGCACAGCGGGCCTGGCAGGTGCGATCTTTCTGCGGCACCGACTGGCAGGTCGCGCGTGATACGCACAAGATCGCGTACCGGCTGAACACCTACCGGGTGCTGCTGACACGTGCCCGCTACGAGACCATCATCTGGGTGCCCGTCGGCGACGCGGCCGACCGCACCCGCGACCCGCGCATCCTCGACGGCATCGCGGACTTCCTGCGCGCCTGCGGCGTGCCGGACCTTGCCGAGCCAAACCTTGCCGAGCCAAACCTTGCCCAGCCGCAGCTCGCCGAGCCGGCTACGGCCGGGACCCTTCGATCCGCCGCCTCGCCGCTGCTGCTGCCGTGACCGTCGTTGTGGGCGCGGAAGCTGACTTTTGCCGCGTATGCGCCTATTGCTGCGGCCATGACCGACACGCCGCTCTCGCTGATCCGCAACTTCTCGATCATCGCCCATATCGACCACGGCAAGTCCACCCTGGCGGATCGGCTGATCCAGGCCTGCGGCGGCCTGTCCGACCGCGAGATGACCAACCAGGTGCTCGACAACATGGAGCTGGAACGCGAGCGCGGCATCACCATCAAGGCGCAGACCGTCCGCCTGAGCTATCCCGCGCGCGACGGCAAGACGTACGTGCTCAACCTGATGGACACGCCCGGTCACGTCGACTTCGCCTACGAGGTGAGCCGCTCGCTCGCCGCCTGCGAGGGCTCGCTGCTGGTGGTCGACGCCTCCCAGGGGGTCGAGGCGCAGACGCTGGCCAACGTCTACCAGGCGCTCGACGCGCATCACGAGATCGTCCCGGTGCTCAACAAGATCGACCTGCCGGCGGCCGAGCCCGAGCAGGTGCGCCAGCAGATCGAGGACGTGGTCGGCATCCCCGCGGACGATGCGGTGCAGATCTCGGCCAAGACCGGGCTCAACATCGAGGGCGTGCTGGAAGCCCTGGTCACCCGCCTGCCGCCCCCCGTGGGCGACGCCGACGCGCCGCTGCAGGCGCTGCTGGTCGATAGCTGGTACGACGCCTATCTCGGCGTGATCATCCTGGTGCGGATCAAGCACGGACGGCTGCGCAAGCATTCGCGGATTCGCATGATGTCGAGCGGCGCGGTGCACAGCCTGGAGCAGATCGGCGTGTTCACGCCCGCGATGCGGCCGGTGGAGGATCTGGGGCCGGGCGAGATCGGCTACATCACCGGCGCGATCAAGACCGTGGCGGACTGCAATGTCGGCGACACCATCACCGACGATCGCCGTCCGGCGGCCGCGGCACTCGCCGGCTTCAAGCCCTCGATCCCGGTGGTGTGGTGCGGCCTGTATCCGATCGACGCGGACGATTTCGAGAAGCTGCGCGAGAGCCTGTCGCGGCTGCGGCTGAACGACGCCAGCTTCCACTACGAGGCGGAGACCTCGGCGGCACTCGGCTTCGGCTTCCGCTGCGGCTTCCTCGGCCTGCTGCACCTGGAGATCATCCAGGAGCGGCTGACACGCGAGTTCAACCTCGAGCTGATCGCGACCGCGCCCTCGGTGGTCTACAAGCTGCACCGCACCAACGGCGCCAGCGAGGAGCTGCACAATCCCGCCGACATGCCCGACGGCAGCCTGATCGCCAGCATCGAGGAGCCCTGGATCCGCGCGACCATCATGGTGCCCGACGAGTATCTCGGCCCGGTGCTGACGCTGTGCAACGACCGGCGCGGCCGGCAGGCGGACCTGACCTATGTCGGCAACCGGGCGATGGCGGTCTACCGGCTGCCGCTCAACGAGGTGGTGTTCGACTTCTACGACCGGCTGAAATCGGTCAGCCGCGGCTACGCCAGCTTCGACTACGCGATGGACGGCTACCAGGAGAGCGACCTCGTGCGAATCTCGATCCTGGTCAACCTCGAGCCGGTGGACGCGCTCTCCTTCATCGCGCACCGAAGTGCGGTCGACGCCCGCGGCCGCTCGATCTGCGCCAAGCTGAAGCAGCTGATCCCGCGCCAGCTGTTCAAGATCGCGATCCAGGCGGCGATCGGCAGCCGGGTGATCGCGCGCGAGACCATCGGCGCGCTGAGCAAGGACGTGACCGCCAAGTGCTACGGCGGCGACATCAGCCGCAAGCGCAAGCTGCTGGACAAGCAGAAGGAAGGCAAGAAGCGGATGCGCCAGTTCGGCAAGGTCGAGATCCCGCAGAGCGCCTTCCTGGCAGCCCTGAAGATGGACGCCTGAGAGCCGTCTCGAGAGCGGGCGCCGCGCGGATGGCGCAGCGCCGCACGAGCTTCAGCACGGGGCGCGTCTGCGACCTTCCGCGAGTTCCGCGAGATCGGTGACGATCTGCCCGACCGGCATCGACCAGTCGAACGGAGCCGGCTGCGTATAGAGCCGCATCGTGCTGTACCAGGGACTGTCCCGACGGCCGGGAAGCCATCGCCAGCACTGGTCATAGCGCGAGAGCAGCCAGACCGGGCGTCCCAGCGCCGCCGCCAGATGCGCCGTCGAGGTATCGACCGCGATCACCAGGTCGAGCAGCGAGACCAGGCCGGCGGTGTCGTCGAAATCCTCGATCCGGTCGGTGTGATCGACGAGATGGAGGCCGTGCGGCGGGCTCGCCGCCTCGGCCCGCGGCTCGCCGAGCTGCAGGCTGTAGAACACGATGTCGTCGCCCGCCGCCGCGAGCGGCGCCAGGTTGGCGAGCGTCATCGAGCGGCGCCTGTCGATCAGCGTGTTCTCGAGGTGCCAGGGCCGCTTGCCGCCCGACCAGACCAGGCCGACCTTGAGCGGTGCCGCGTGGTCGCCGGCCACGCGGGTCCTCCAGCACGCGACATCCCGGTCCACCAGCTCGCGCCACCGCGACACGATGGCCGGATCCGCGGCGAGATAGCCGTCTGCATAGGGCACGGTGTCGATCGTCGTGCGCAGGATATGGGGCAGGCTCATCACCGAGCAGGCGAGATCATAGACCGGTGGCCGCTCGCCGCTGCACAGGATGCCGTCGACGCCCGGCAGGCGGGAGAACAGCCGGACCAGGGGCCGTGCCACCTGCACGATGACGCGGCAGTCGAGCGCGCGCAGCATCGGGAGATAGCGGCAGAACTGCAGGCAGTCTCCCAGGCCGCCCTCGCCATGCACGAGCAGCGTGCGACCGGCCAGGGGCTCCCCCTTCCAGCGCGGCGCGTTGGGAACCTCTGGCAGCACGTTGCCCGCGTGGAGGCGCCATTCATACTCGGCGAAGCCGCGCAGGTAGTCTCCGGCGCCGAGCCACGCCATCGCCCGCCAGGTCCGGAGATCGATGTCGTCGGGCGCGACGGCGACCGCGAGATCGAAGAACGGCAGCGCCTCCCGCGGCAGGCCGCGTCGCCGCAGCGTGACGCCCAGACCGGACAGGGCCGGCGCGTGATCCGGCTTCAGGCGGATGGCGTTCGAGAACGCCGCGATCGCGTCATCGTAGCGCTGCAGCTCGAGGCTGACGGCGCCGAGGTTGGACCAGGCACCGTGATGCCGCGGATCGAGGCCGACGGCACGCGCGAGCACGGGCTCAGCCTCCTCGAGGCGCCCGAGCTCCTTGAGCGCGCCGCCGAGGTTGAGCAGCAGGCGAACATCGTCCGGATCGATCGACAGGATGTGGCGAAGCGCATCCACCGCCGGCGCGTAGTCACCGCGTCTGAGCGCCGCATCCGCGACGGCGCTCGAGGCCGCGCGTCCGATCTCGCCGGCGTGCGTCCCCCGCCGGACCGCTGCCCTCAAGATCATCAACCCCGTCCCCGCCCCAGCGCCGCATGCTAGTCCCGAGAGCTTTACCGATCGTTAAGACAGATCGCGAAGCCTGCCCCCGTCGGCCCACGACGCGGTCCGAGGTCGATTTGCCCATCGCCACGCAGATGGGGCTGACGAGGGCGCTCGGGGGCGCTCGGGGCGGGGCAAAGCTTGCCTCCAACCCGGCTTTTGCTATGGTCCGCGGCCCTGGCAGGGCCGGAGCTTGCGCCGGAGGGATGGCCGAGCGGCTTAAGGCGCACGCTTGGAAAGCGTGTGTGCGTGAAAGCGTACCGTGGGTTCGAATCCCACTCCCTCCGCCAACGCACCAGCCTAAGATATCGCGATCGAACGGCGAAATCGACGGGACGCGGCATTGTTCCTAAGGTTTTCCCCACGGTCCGCACGGGATCATGGGCCGGTGCCGGGCATACGGGCATCTCTTCCTGCTCAAGCCAGGCACCAGGTCGATCAGGCCATCACCGGGCAGCCCGCACCACGGGGACAGAGAGCGGCGGGACCGAAAACCCAGGGCGCTGCTAGGAAAACAGGCCGGGATGCGCTCCTGAATCGCCCAGCGCCTGCCTGTCGAGGCCGAGCGATGCCCGCAGCATGGTGTTGATCCGCGTCTGCCAGCCCGGCCCGGCTGCCCATAGGCGCTCCGGCACGTCCTGATCGAGCCGGATGTCGACCTGCTCCTTCGGTGCGTCGGATCGAGGCCGACCGCGACCGCGCCGGATGACTTGGTCGCCCTTGAAGAACCCGGCACGCTCGAGCGTATCGCGCGCGGGTTCCGGCGCATCGTCCGGATCGGTCCACTCAGCCGAACCGGGCTGCTTCTTCGTTAGCACGCGCGTACCTCATAGGCACGATGCGACGACTGTCGTCGCGGGGAGTCCAGACCGGCACCACGCAGCGTCCTCCGAGGTGCCCAGCGGTGATGTCGCGGTCCTCATCGTAGTCGCGGCGGATATCCTGACCGGTGACCGCCCGGCCTGCGACCATCAGCCCGGCATCGGCGAACTCAAGCTTCCGGCGGCCCAGGGTCTCGGCTCGCTTCGCAGGATCGAAGCTGATGTCTATGGGATCGCATTCGACGTTCGTAACGCCGCCACATCGACGTCCGTGTGAAGCTGCGAGGGGCCAGAACCTGAAGACTCGCAAGGCTCGATCGCACTCGGCCAAGTTGCGTGGACCAGGTCGAGCAGCTCAGTAGGCACCCAAGCTTCGTGTCCCTCCGCCGGCCGAACCTCGGCTTGCCTCGTGATCCACCTGGGCGCCGGCGACGCGGATCAGGGGTGAAGCAGACACAAAGTTGTGATCGTGTAGGGTCAAGCGTCGTTGTTGCATCGATTCGTGATCCTAGAGTAGTCAGATACAAATCTATCTAAAAAATTGGATCAGGCCTCCTTCTTTAGCCAGCATCGCGGACATATCGTCGAAGCCTATCGTTCCGGGGCCAGCATCATGCAACAAGATCAGACGGTAATATTGTCGCAGCGACTTGAACAACTTCGTGCTGCACTCGATCTGCATCCGCTCTACGGCCGTATTTCCTCCCGCGACGCGTTGCGCGTGTTCATGGAGCATCACGTCTTCGCCGTGTGGGACTTCATGTCCCTGCTCAAGGGATTGCAGCGGTCGCTGACCGGCATCGGGTTGCCGTGGCGTCCGGTCGGCGACCCGCTGACGCGTCGCCTGATCAATCAGCTGGTGCTGGAGGAGGAGAGCGACTCGTTCGACGGCCTCACCATTGGCCATTTCGAGTACTACCTCCGCGCGATGGAGCAGGTCGGCGCCGATAGCGGACCGATACGGCATCTCGTGCGCCTGATCGAGTACGACGTGGCGCTCGACGAAGCCCTCGTGCTGTGCGAGGCACCTGCCGCCGCGCGCGCCTTCGTCGGCACCACCTTCTCGCTGCTCGCCAGCGGCAAGCCGCACGTCATCGCCGCATCGTTCACCTACGGACGCGAAGACTCGATCGCCCTGATCTTCGAGAACCTGGTGCGCACGGTACGCCTCGACGGCGGGCAGGCCGACCTGTTCGTGCGGTATCTCGAGCGACACATCGCGCTCGACGGCGACGATCACGGTCCGAAGGCGGTCGAGATGCTGCGTCGGCTCTGCGGCCAGGATGAGACGCGCTGGGAGGAGGCGACGCAGTCCGCCCTGCGCTCGCTCGAGGCGAGGTGCGCGTTTTGGAGCGCGATCGCCGAGCAGCTGGCCGCCGCCGACACCCAGGCCCCGGCCGGGCCGCCTCTCGTCGCCGCCTAGCCCGGGCGCGCGATGCATGGGGTCGCGGCGCCCCGGGTCGGAGCCGCATCGTCCTGAAGGCCGTGGCGGGCGAACGGGATCGCCCGGTTCGCACTCTGCAACGCTGGAGCCAATGCGGGATGAAGCCTGAGACGCTCGCGATCCATGCCGGCTACGACGGCGACCCGGCGACCCATGCCTGTGCCGTGCCGATCTACCAGACGGTCGGCTTCGAGTTCGACAGCGCCGATCACGGCGCGGCCCTGTTCAACCTCGAGCAGACGGGCAACATCTACACGCGCATCGGCAATCCGACCAACGCCGTGCTGGAGCGTCGGGTGGCCGCCCTGGAAGGCGGCGTCGAAGCGCTCAGCGTCGGCGCCGGCGCGGCCGCGGTGCACTACGCCCTGATGAACCTGGTCGAAGCGGGCAGCAACTTCGTCTCGCTACCCTACCTCTACGGCGCGACCCTGACCTTGTTCGCCCACGTGTTCCGGGTGCAGGGGGTCGAGGCGCGCTTCGCCCGCAGCGGCGATGCCGCCGACGTGGAGGCACTGATCGATCGCAACACCCGCGCGGTCTATTGCGAGAGCGTCAGCAACCCGGCCGGTCACGTCGCCGATCTCGCCGCATTGGCCGAGGTCGCGCATCGCCACGGCGTGCCGCTGATCGTGGACAACACGGTGGCGACGCCGATGCTGCTGCGTCCGATCGAGCACGGCGCGGACGTGGTGCTGCACTCGCTGACCAAGTTCATGGGCGGCCACGGCAACTCGCTCGGCGGCATCATCGTCGATGCCGGACGGTTTCCCTGGGCGCGTCACGCCGACCGCTTCGCGATGTTCTCGCGCCCGGAGCCCTCGTATCACGACGTCGTCTACACCGAGCAGTTCGGCGCCTCCGCCTACGTCGCACGCTGCCGCACCGTGTGCCTGCGCAACACCGGCGCCACGCTGTCGCCGCTGAACGCGTTCCTGATCCTGCAGGGGATCGAGACGCTGCCGCTGCGCATCGAGCGCCACGTCGCCAATGCCCGGCTGGTCGCGGACTTCCTGCGCAGCGACCCGAGGGTCGCTTGGGTGAATTACGGCGGCCACGCCGATAATCCGCAGCACGCCATGGTGCGTCGCTATCTCGGCGGGCGATGTCCGTCCCTGCTCACCTTCGGCGTGCGCGGCGGCTTCGACGCCGGCCGCGACTTCCTCGACGGGCTCCGCCTGTTCAGGCGCCTGGTCAATCTCGGCGACGCGAAGTCGCTCGCCACCCACCCGGCCTCGACCACGCATCGCCAACTGACCGAGGAACAGCGACGCGAGGCCGGCATCACCCTGGAGACCGTGCGGCTCAGCGTCGGCATCGAGCATATCGACGACATCCTGGCCGATCTCGACGGTGCGCTGTCGGCCGCCGCATCGCGCCCGTCACGGCCGGTCGGCTCGATCCGCGCCGGCACGGTGCCCGCGTGACCGGCTGCCTGGTCGCGCTGCCGCACCGGGCCCCCCGTCCGCCGGGTGCGGCGCCGAGCCTGGTCATCGAGCTGGTCAACAACATGCCGCCCGCCGCGCGCGGCCGCACGGCGTGCCAGTTCAGCCGGCTGATCAGCCTCGCGATGCCGACGATGGCGGTCGAGTGGCGTCATGAGCTTCTCGGCCAGGCCCCAGGCGGCGCCTCGGCCGGAGCGTCGCCCACCCGGCGCCCCGCGACCTGGGCGCCCGACCTGATCCCCGACTTGATACCCGACCTGATCATCATCACCGGCACCGAGCCGAGCCGGGCCGCCCTGCCCGAGGAGCCGTTCTGGGCAGAGCTGGTGACTCGGCTTGATCTCGCCGAGCGCGCCGGCGTCCCGGTGCTGCTGTCCTGCCTGGCCGCGCACGCCGCCGTGCTGCACTGGGACGGCATCGCGCGCCGTCGCCTGCCGGCAAAGCTCTCCGGCGTGTTCGCCCACCATACGGCGGCACGGCACCCGCTGCTGGCCGGCGCGCCGGCGGTGCTGCACGTGCCGCATTCGCGCACCAACGACCTCGATCCGGCCGCGCTGGAGCGGGCCGGCCACGTCATCCTGACCCGCGGCGAGGCGACCGGTGCGGACATGTTCGTCCATCCGCGCGGCGGCGGCGTGCTCTGCCTCCAGGGCCATCCCGAATACGACGCCGACACCCTGCTGCGCGAGCACCGACGCGACGTGCACCGCTACCTGCGCGGCGCGCTGCCGCAGCTTCCGGACCTGCCGCGCAACGTCGTCGAGGCGCGCACCGCGGCGGAGCTCGAGGGCTGCCGCCGCCGGATCGAGGCGCGCCGGGACGCGGCCTCGATCGCCGACTACCTCGACCGCCTGCCGCACCAGGCCGGGACGCGTCGCTGGGACGATGCGGCCCTGGTGGTCGGCCACTGGCTGCGTCGCTCGATCACCGCGATCCGCGTCGCCAGGACCATCGAGGCGGCGGCCGCCGACGCCCGCGTGGCGGCGAGCCTGCGATGATCGAGGCCCAGGGATGATCGCGCTCCAGGGCGACGGGCAGGACGCGTGCGCGACGCGCCGGCTGCTGACCGAGATCTTCGAGGAGCTGCTGGACTGCTCCGCCGTGCGGTCGGATGAGAGTTTCTTCGATCTCGGCGGCACCTCGATGCTCGCCATCCCGCTGATCCTCGAGATCGAGCGGATGACGGGATACCAGCTGCCGGTCGCCGCGATCTACGACGCCCCGAGCGTCGACGCCATGACCGCACTGCTCGCCGATCAGGGTCTGCCCAGCTTCTCGCCGCTGATCTCGCTGCGCCGAGGCACCACCCCGGCCTGCCTGTTCCTGGTGCACGGCCTGGGCGGATCGTCGATCGAGCTGCGCCAGCTCGCCAGGCAGATCGACGGCGCGTTCACCGTCTACGGCGTCCAGGCGTTCGGGCTGTGCAACGCGACGCCGCACCGGTCGATCGAGGCGATGGCGGGCGCCTATCTCGACGAGATCCTGAGGGTGCAGCCGGACGGGCCGTACCGCCTGGTGGGCTACTCGTTCGGCGGCCTGGTCGCCTACGAGATCACCTGCCAGCTCAAGCAGCGCGGCCTGGAGGTATGCTTCCTCGGGCTCATCGATTCCTATCCCGACGACGGCATCACGCTCCGGCGTCTGTGGTCCCGCCTCGGGCGGGTGATCCGTGCACCCGCCGGCCAGCGCCGGGCGCTGCTCGCGGCCATTCGGCAGAACCTGATGATCCGGCTGCGCACGCTGCGCGGCCAGGCGGTGATGCCGCAGGATTTCGACGATCCGCGGCTTCCGCGCGCCGTCGCCGAGGTCAGCCTGATGAACAAGCTCGCGATGCACAGCTACCGACCGTCCGGACTCGCCGGCGAGATCGTGTTCTTCCAGCCCGCGATCAGGAGTCATGCGTTGCCGTCCGACCCGCGTCCGATCTGGCGGCCCCTGGTGCGCGGGCTCACCATCGAGCGGATCGCGGGAGACCACAACTCCATGATCCGCGACGACGTCGTGCTGCTGGCCGCGGCGTTGAACCGGCACCTCGAGGCCGCCGGCGCATGACGCCGCACGCGGTCCCGTGCGGCACCGCCGACGCATCGCCGGCATGGTTGCTGCACGGCCCGCGGCTGGAGGTGGCTCCGGGCACCATCTGGACCGCGATCGAGGCGTCCCTGCGCGAGACGCCGCACGCGCCTCGCGTGAGGTGGCGCGGCCGGTCGCTGAGCGGCGCGGAGCTGCTGCTCGGCGTCGCGCGGTTCGAGCGCCTGCCGCAGGGGTGCAGGATCGGGGTGCACGTCGCGCGCTCGGCGGCGATGCTGCAGGCGGTGCTCGCGGTCTGGAGCCACGGCTCCAGCTACGTGCCGCTGGCGACCGATCTGCCGCTGGCGCGGCTGACCGCGATGATCGATGGCTGCGCGCCGGACGCGATCATCACCGACGGCGATCCCGCGAGGTTCGTCGGCTACGCGGTGGCCTCGTCACTCTGCCTGGACGAGCGCGCGCTGTCCGTCCTGCTGCGCACGGACGCCGGGATGCGGCCGCCGGCGGCGTGCTGCTACGTCGCCCACACCTCCGGCACCTCCGGCACGCCGAAGGCGGCGCTGATCTCGCACCGCTCGCTGCTGAACCGGATCGAGGTCATGCGGCAGATGCTCATGCCGACGGCGGCGGATGCGATCCTGTTCAAGAGCTCGCTCGCCTTCGACGTGCATGTCTGGGAGTTCGTGCTGCCCCTCGTCGCCGGCTGCCTGCTCGTGATCTACCCGCAGGACCGGTTCTTCGACCTGCGCGACGTGGCCGACCTGCTGGTCGCCGAGGGCGTCACCATCGCCGGCTTCGTGCCGAGCCTGCTGAAGGGGCTGCTCGACCGGCCCGACTTCGTCGCTCGCAACCGGCTGCGGGTGATGTTCTGCGGCGGCGAATCCTGGGCGCCGGCGCTGGCGCACCGGTTCCACGAGCGCCTGCCGTGCTGCGCGCTGCGCAACTCGTACGGCCCGGCCGAGACCACGCTCGCGGTCGCGAACTGGCTGGTGCCGCGCGACGCGGCCAGGATCGAGCTCGGCGCCCCCTCCGCGAACACGATCTTCATGATCGAGCAGCTCTCCGCGCGCGACGACGTGGTGAGCGGGGTGCTCTGCATCGGCGGCGCCCAGGTGTCGGACGGCTACCTGGCCCCGCGGTCCAAGGACCCGTTCTTCACCCTGGCCGTGGCGGGCGTGCCCACCGCGTTCTACCGCACCGGCGACCTGGTCGAGCTGGACCGCGGCAGCGGCGCGCTCACCTTCCAGGGACGCGCCGACCAGCAGGTGAAGGTGAACGGCGTGCGCATCGAGCTGGAGGAGGTCGAGGCGGCGATCCTGACGCTGCCGGAGATCGAGACCTGCGTCGTCCTGACCGTCAGCCGGAGCGAGGACCGCTTCCTGCTCGCGACCTTCAAGACGGTCGGCAACCGCACGCTCGAGACCGCGCAGCTACGCCGCCGGTGCCACGACCTGCTGCCGGTCAGCCACGTCCCGGCTGCGTTCCGCCAGCTCGACGGCTACCCTCTCACGATCAACGGCAAGATCGACCGCGCCTCGGTCGAGGCCGCAGCGCGCGCGCCGCGCTGACGCTCACGGCGACGCCGGACGCACCGGGCGCGCCACCTCGTTGCGTCGGAACGGCGGCAGCGCCCAGGGCGGATCGTAGAACCAGGTCGCCAGCGCGCCGTCCGCCCGCCAGTCCCCACGCGCCAGCGCCGCATCCAGCTGCGCCGCCTGGGCGGCCACCGCGGCCGGCGTCGCGATGCCCGAGAAGCGCAGCACCGCCATGGTGCGCGCCGGCACCAGCCGGAGCGTGACCCGCGGATCGAGCGGCCGCGGCGCGTCGGCCTCGTTCATCCCGGCGGGCAGGAAGAAGCGGATGATCCAGCTCTGGTCGGCAGCACCCGGTAGCTCGGTCCGGCTCTGCGCCACCGGCGCGGTCATGGCGATCTTCTCAGGAGCGGCCTGCGCGCTCGCCGCCGTCCTGCCGATCGCGGCGTGGCCACGGTTGCGGCCGAAGATGTAGGCGGCCAGACGACGGAAGCCCTCGGCGCGGACATCCTGCTCGCCGCCCTGCACCGTGGTCTCGGCGACCAGCACCGGCGCGTAGCGGCGTATCTCCACCCGCCCGACATGGCCGATCACGCTGGCCGCGGGCTCGGGCGTGCCGTCGCGTATGCCGACCACCGAGCAGGCGGAGAGCACGAGCTGCGACATCAGGGCCGTCACCGCCATCGGCCGTATCGCCATGCCATGTCCCGATCCTCCCGACCCCGCAGCTTGCGCTGCCGGCGGGACCGGCGCCAGCCGGCCCGGGCGGTCAGCTCAGCACGATGCCGCCGCACACGTTCAGCGACTGGCCGGTGACGAAGGCGGACGCATCGGAGGCGAGGAAGCAGGCCGGTCCCACGACGTCCTCGGGCTGCCCCAGGCGGCGCAGCGCGGTGACGCCGACCCAGCGGTCGACATTGGTCTGGTCCGACAGGTTGGTGCGGCCCATGTCGGTGACGATGATGCCCGGGCAGACGCAGTTGGCGGTGATGCCGAACGGTCCCACCTCCTGAGCCAGCACCCGGGTGAAGCCCATGATCGCGGCCTTGCTGGCCGAGTAGTGCGCCTGCTCCGGCGCGCCGTGCTTGCCGCCGATCGAGGCGATGTTGACGATGCGTCCGTAGCCGGCGGCGCGCATGTGCGGCAGCAGCGCCTGCACCACCAGGAACGTTCCCTTGGCGTTGACGTCCATCACCGCGTTCCAGTGCTGCTCCGGCAGTTCCTCGACTGTGCCCGAGATCAGGATGCCGGCATTGTTGACCACCGCGTCGATCCGTCCCGCCCGCGCGATCGCCTCGTCGACCATCGCGCGCACCGCGGCCGCGTCGCTCACGTCGGCGAACAGGGCGATGCCGCGACGGCCGGTCGCGTCGATCTCGGCGGCCACCGCCTCGAGCTCGTCGCGCTGTCGCGCGATGTCGTTGACCACCACGTCGAAGCCGTCGCGCGCGAGGCCGAGCGCGATCGCGCGGCCGATGCCGCGGCTGGCGCCGGTGACCAGGGCCGTGCGGCCGTTTGCGTCTGCCATCTCGTCCTCCCTCAGAAGAAGCGGATCTCGCCGCGCAGCACCGCGAGGCTGACGGCAGCGACCATCACCACGCCGCGCACCTCGTTTTGCAGGTAGAACGGCGCGCCGAGCAGGTTGAGCCCGTTATCCAGCATGCCGATGATGATGACCCCGACCAGCGTGCCTTGCACCGTGGCGCGGCCTGGCTTGAAGGCGGTCATGCCGAGGAACACCGCGGTCAGGCTGTCCATCAGGTAGGGCTCGCCGGCGCCGGGCTGGCCGGTGCCGAGGCGCGCGGTCAGCATGATGCCGCCCATCGCCGCCCCGGACGAGGACAGCGTCAGCGCCAGGACGCGGCAGCGATTGACGCTGATGCCGGACAGCCGTGCGGCCTGCAGGTTCGAGCCGGTCGCCACCACGGCGCGGCCGAGGCGGGTGCGGTTGACCAGCACGTAGAATGCCGTGACCACCACCAGCGCGATCAGGATCGGCACCGGCACCAGCCCCGCCACCCGCCCGGTCGCGATCACGTAGAACGCCGGCGGGAAGCTGGAATAGATCGAATCGCCGCCGTCATAGGCGTAGTTGAGCCCGAGCGCGATCGGCCCCATCGCCAGGGTGGCGATCAGCGAGGGGATGCGCAGCCGGGTGACCAGCAGCCCGTTGACGAGGCCGATCACGATGCCGGCCAGCACCGCGAGCGCGATTGCCAGCGCGATCGGCAGTCCCGACCAGACCATCAGCCCCGCCACCAGCACGCCGGACAGGCCGGCGACCTGGCCGACCGAGAGGTCGAACTCGCCGCTCGCCACCGCCACCGTCAACCCGGACGAGATCACCATCAGCACCGAGATCTGCACCAGGATGTTGCTGATGTTGGCCGCCGAGACGAAGCGGCCGCTGGCCAGCGCGAACACCGCGAAGATCAGGATCGCGGCACCGACGGTGCCGTAGCGCGAGGCCGCCTGGCCGATCTCGAAGCGGCGCGTGGCGGCGCCGGACGCAGCAGCGGACATGGTCAGTTCACCTCCAGCAGGAGCCGGTCTTCGGAGAGCGCCTCGCGCGGCAGGCAGGCGGCGAGCCGGCCGTGGCCGATGCAGTACACGCGGTCGCACAGCGCGATCAGCTCCGAGAACTCGGCGGACGCGATCAGCACCGAAGCACCCTGCTGCGCCAGGTCGCGGATCAGCGCGTAGAGCTCGGCCTTGCTGCCGACATCGACGCCCTCGGTCGGGTTGTCCAGCAGCAGCACCGGCGCACCGGCGTCGCCGATGCGCGCCAGCCAGCGTCCGAAGACGACCTTCTGCTGGTTGCCGCCGGAGAGCTGCAGCACCTCCTGGTGCGGCCCCCTGCACTTCACCCGCAGGCGGGCGATGATGTCGCGCGCGATGCTCAGCGCCAGGCCGCGCCGCACCACGCCGCCGCGGCTGATCTGCGCCAGCGAGCCGGCCAGCAGGTTTTCCTCGATCGACAGGCCGCGGAACATCGCCTTGCGCAGCCGGTCGTCGGCGACCAGGTAGATGCCGTGGTCCACCGCCTCGGCGACGCTGCGCGGCAGGCGGGGCAGGGCGCCGAGCCGGACCGACCCAGGTGCGGCGGCCGCCGGCGAGGCGCCGGCCAGGCACTCCAGCAGCTCGGTCTGACCGGCTCCCAGCACGCCGGCGAGGCCGACCACCTCGCCGCGGCGCACCGTGAGCTCGGGCACCTCCAGCCGGCCGACGCGGAGTGCGCGCACCGCCACCATCACGTCGTCCACGCCGTCGCCAACGGCGGCGTGGCTGGCCCAGTCGGTCGCCTCGATGGCGCGCCCGACCATCAGCTGCACCACCTGCTTGAGCGTGACGTCGGCGACCGCGCCCTCATGCACCGCGCGGCCGTCCTTGAGCACCAGGATGCGGTCGCACTGCGCGAACACCTCGTTAAGATGGTGCGAGATGAACACGATGCCGAGGCCCTGCCGCTTCAGGTCTGCAAGAAAGGCGAACAGCCGCTGCGTCTCGGCCAGCGTCAGCGAGGCGGTCGGCTCGTCCAGGATCAGGATGCGCGGGCCGGTGGCCAGCGCCTTGAGGATGTCGAGGATCTTCAGCTCGCCCAGGCTCAGCGTGTCGCATTCGCGCGAGAGGTCGATGCGCACGCCGAAGCGGTCGGCAAGCTGCTGGGCGCTGCGGATCAGCGTGCGGTCGTCGATCAGCCCGCGCCGCAGCGGCTCGCGCCCCAGCATGATGTTCTCGGCACCACTCAGCGGGCGGATGATCGAGACCTGCTGGTGCGCCACCGCGATGCCGGCGGCGAGCGCGTCGGCGACGCCGCGGAACCGCACCGCGCGGCCACCGAACCGCAGCGTGCCGGTGTCCGGCAGCACGGCGCCGCAGATGACCTTCACCAGCGTCGACTTGCCGGCACCGTTGGCGCCGACGAGCGCCAGCATCTCGCCGGCATGCAGCCGCAGGTCGACCTCGGCGAGCGCCGGGGTCGCCATGAAGCTCTTGCCGATCCCGTGGGCCTGCAGCAGCGGAACGTTCGTCATGGCATGCCAAGGGCCGCGGGCGGGAGCGCTCCCGCCCGTGAGACCGCTCAGGCCTTCATGCCGGACAGCGCCCGGTCGCGGTAGATGTAGTACAGGTCTGTCGCCTCGTAGGTCGGCGTGCCGGGCGGCGGCACGTTGACACCGCTCACCAGCAGCGGTGCCGGGAACTCGACCGTGGGCACCGGCACCACCTCCTTGGACGGCCGTCCCTTGCCGACGATCTCGTTGATCAGCCAGCCGGTATAGGCGCCCCAGATCTCGAACGCCTGCGCGGTGGTGGCCTTGAGCGGGTAGGACGGATCGCGCATGCGGTCGAGTGCGGTCGATGCGCCGTCGGCGGAGACGACGAAGATCCGGTCCTGCATGTTGCGCGACTTGATCACCTCGGCCGCTGCCATGCCGGGCTCGTCCCAGGGGCACCAGATCGCGTCCAGGTCGTTGCCGTAGCGCGCCAGCCAGTCGTTCACCACGTTCTGCGTGGTCTCGTAGAAGCCCGAGTACTGGATCACCCGCTCGGCCTCCAGGCCGATCCACTCGTTCTCGGTCAGCACCGCGCGCATCACCTTGCCGCGCTTGCGCGTGCCGTGATGGAAGTTGGCGATCACCGCGCAGATGTTGGCCTTCTGCTTGCCGTCGCCGAGCAGCCGGTCGACCATGTACTGGGTGTATTGGCCGCCCATCACCCAGTTGTTGCTGGTGATGTCGGCGATCGCCGGCGACTGCCAGCCGCTGTCGAGGCTGAAGAACGGGATCTTCGAGCGGCCGAGGTCGTCGAGCGCGCTGTGCGCCGCGGTCAGGGTGCCGTACATCACCAGGATCGCGTCGGACTTCGCGGTGATGGCGTTCTCGATCTGGCTGACCAGGGCGCCCGGATCGCCCTTGGCGTCGGTCATGTCGACCTGCCAGCTCTTGTCGAAGCCGGTCTTCTTCAGCCACTGCTGGAAGCCGTTCCAGCTGCGCTGGTCGGACTGCGCCGACATCTGCTGCGCCACCACCGCGAGCTTGACCGGCTTGGCCTGGCTCTGCGCCCGCGCCGGCTCGCTGCCGAGGGCGAACTGCGCCAGCTGCACCCCGCCCGCGGCGGCCGCCGCGGCGCCGAGCCCGCCCAGCAGGCGCCGTCGCGTCGGCTGGATGATCGTTGATCGATCGCTCATGGTTGTCCTCCCGTTCTGTTATGATTTTCGTTGCGGCAAGCCAGTCCAGGCAACTTAGTCGAACAAGGCTGCGACCTCCGCCGGCTGGTCCCAGTGCGGCACGTGGCCGGCATCGTCGATCAGGTGGATCGCGGTGCGGCTGCCGGCCTGGCGCACCTGGGTCCAGGGGATGATCCGGTCCTGCAGGCCCCAGACCAGCCGCGACGGCATCTCCAGCGCCCGCAGGTCGCCGGTGATGTCGACCTGCTGGCCGGCCTCGTCGACCAGCCCGTCCGCGAGCCCGACCAGCCGCCCGCGCGACAGCTCGGCGGCCAGCGCGTCGAGCTGCGGCGCGGTCAGCGAGGCGGGGCGCACCGACAGCCGGCGCAGCAGGTGCTGCAGCCCGCCGCTGGCGCGGGCGCGCACGATGCCGCGGACGAAGTCGACGTCGATGCCGCGGTCCAGCCCCACCGGCGCCAGCAGCGTCAGCCGGCGCACCCGCGACGGCGCGCCGCGCGCCACCCGCGCCGCCACCGCCCCGCCCAGCGAATGTCCGACCAGCTCGACCGGCTCGCCCTGCAGCATCTCGAGGAAGGCGGCGACCGGT
>CBDCAC010000003.1:0-37772 GCA_965213775.1 uncultured Lichenicoccus sp. | reverse complement strand
CTTCGCCGCCGGCTACGCCGCCGGCGAGACCCCGGTGCCGTGCGTGCAGTGCAACCAGGGCGTCAAGTTCACCGACCTGCTGGGCCTCGCCCGCGAGCTCGGCGCCGGAGCGATGGCGACCGGGCACTACGTGCGTCGCGTCGGCGACGGTGCGGCGGTGGAGCTGCACCGCCCGCGCGACGCCGAGCGCGACCAGAGCTGGTTCCTGTTCGCGACCACCGTCGCTCAGCTCGAGTATCTGCGCTTCCCGCTCGGCGAGATGGCCGACAAGCAGGCGGTGCGGCGCGAGGCGGCGCGTCTCGGCCTCGCAGTCGCCGACAAGCCGGACAGCCAGGATCTGTGCTTCGTGCCCTCCGGCCGCTCGTACGCCGAGCTGGTCGAGCGGCTGCGTCCGGACGCGGTCGGCGCGGGGGACATCGTCGATGCCGCCGGCCGGGTGCTGGGGCGGCACCAGGGCATCGCGCGCTACACCACCGGCCAGACGCGCCGGCTCGGCGAGGCCGCCCTGGTGGACGGCGAGCGCCAGCAGGTGGTGCGGATCGAGCCCCACACGCGTCGCATCGTGGTGGCACCCCGTGCCGGCAGCGGCCGGCGCACGCTGCGGCTGCGCGACGTGAACTGGCTGATCGCCCCACCCGAGCGGGCGGAGCTGCGCTGCGCGGTGCAGTTGCGCGCGCGCGAGCCGGCGCGGCCGGCGCGGGTGCGCGCCACGCCCGACGGTGCGGCGGTGCTGCTGGACGAGGACGCGGTGCCGGCACCCGGCCAGGCCTGCGTGCTGTATCAGGGCTCCCGCGTGCTGGGGGGCGGTTTCGTCCGCGGCACCTGAGGACGTCCGACAGGGAATATCGACCATGTCCGAGGGACGCCTGCTGATCGGCACGCGACGCTACTCCTCCTGGTCGCTGCGCGGCTGGCTGGCGGTGCGGCTCGCGGAGCTGGATGTGACCGAGGTGCTGATCCCGCTCGCCGGCGGCCGGACGGAGGCGATCGGCAACGCGACGCCGGCGGGCCTGGTGCCGTATCTCGAGCATCGCGGCGCGCGGATCTGGGAGAGCCTGGCGATCGGCGAGTACTGCGCCGAGCACGTGCCGTCGCTGTGGCCTCGGGAGCGCGTGGCCCGCGCCCGCGCGCGCAGCCTTGCCGCGGAGATGCATGCCGGGTTCCGCGAGCTGCGGCTGGCGATGCCGATGAATTGCGGCCGGCACGCCCGCCCGCTGGCGGCGGGCATCGTGCCCGCGGTCGCCGCCGACATCGCGCGCATCGAGGCGATCTGGTCGCAGGCCGAGGGCGCGTTCCTGTTCGGCGACACGCTCACCGTCGCCGACGCGATGTCCGCGCCCGTGGTCTCGCGCCTGCTCTCCTACGACGTGCCGATCCGGGCCCGCGCGGCCGGCTACCGCGACGCCGTGCGCGCGCATCCGCTGGTCCGGGCGTGGTACGACGCGGCGGCCGCGGAACCCGCCTCGTGGCTGCTCGACCGCTACGAGGGTATGGGCTGAGCATCGCGGTCATCCTGCCGCCGCGCGAGGGCTTCTCGCCGCAGGCGGTCGGCGCCATCGGCCTGCTGGTGCACCGGCTGGGCAGCGACCGCGAGACCGTCATCGGCGCGCCGACGGCGGGCGAGCCGTTTCCCGACCGCAGCTTCCTGGCCGCCCCCGCGCCGTTCTGGCCGCCCGCCGGACCCGGACGCTACGCCGCCGCGGTCGCGCGGGTGCTGCGCCGGCTGGGACCGGCACGGATCGAGGTGCATAACCGGCCGGAGATCGCGCTGCGGCTGCGACGGGCGTTCCCGCGCACCCCGCTCGCCCTGTTCGTGCACAACGACCCGCAGGCGATGCGCGGCGCACGCACGGCCGCGCAGCGTCACCGCCTGCTGGCGCGCATGCAGGTCGCCTGCGTGTCGGAGACGCTGCGCCGGCGCTTCGGCGAGGGGCTGCCGGCCGGCGCGGAGGTGGCGCTGCTGCCGAACTGCATCGATCTGGCACGGCTGCCGGCCCGCCGCGAGGTGCGCGACCCGGTGATCCTGTTCGTCGGCCGCCTCGTCGCCGACAAGGGTGCCGACGCCTTCGTCGCGGCCTGCGCCGGCGCGCTGCCGCGGCTCGCGGGTTGGCGCGCCGAGATGATCGGCGCCGACCGCTTCACGCCGGACAGCCCCGAGACGCCGTTCCTGGCGGCGCTGCGTCCGGCGGCGGCGGCGGCCGGGATCCGGCTGCACGGGCACCTGCCGCATGACGCGGTGCTGCGCGCGATGGCGCGGGCGGCGATGGTCGTGGTGCCGAGCCGTTGGTGCGAGCCGTTCGGCATGACCGCGCTGGAGGCGCTGGCGTGCGGTGCGGCACTGATCGTCTCGCCGCGGCCGGGGCTGCTGGAGGTGGTGGGCGACGCGGCGCTGGTCGCGGAGCCCGACGCGCTGGCGCCGGCGCTGCTGCGCCTGGCCGGCGACGCCGCGCTGCGCCGCCGCCTGTCCGAGCGCGGCCGGCTGCGCGCGGCGGGGTTCGACGTCGTCGCGGCGCGCGCGCGGCTGCTGCGGTTCCGCCAGGGGCAGCCGTGATGGGACATCCGTGATCGGGCCGCGCGCGGCGACGCTGCGCCGGATCGATGGGACGCGCGCGGCGCGCGCGCTGCGGTGGCTCGACCGCGTCGCGCTGGCCGCGACGCTGCTCTGCCCGGTGTTCCTCGTGCATGGCCGCGGCCCCGCCGAGATCGCCATCGACGTCGTCGCGGTCGCCTTCCTGCTGCGCTCGGCGCTGCTGCGGGAGTGGCGCTGGACGCGCGAGCGCTGGGTGCCTGCGGCGGCGCTGTGGTGGCTGTGGCTGGTGTTCTGCTCGCTGCCGTTCTCGGGGCTGGGGCAGGGCGGCTGGGGCGCGCTGCTGCAGGCGCTGCTGACGCTGCGCTTCGGGCTGTTCGCGGCGGCGCTGCAGGCGTGGACGCTGCGCGGCCGCGGCGCGCAGCGCCTGGTCGGCTGGCTGCTGGCCGCGAGCTTCGCCTACATCGCCGCCCAACTGCTGCTGCAGGCGCTGGTCGGCGTCAACCTGTTCGGCGCGCCGCGCTTCCACGACGGCACCCTGACCGGTCCCTACGACAAGCCGCGGGCGGCGGCGCCCCTGTCGCGGCTGCTGTTCCCGACCCTGCTGCCGGCGGCGGCGTGGCTGACCCGGCGCGGCCGCACGGGCATCGCCGCCGCACTCGCGCTGCTGCTCGGCGGGCTCGCCGTCATGGTGCTGGCCGGACAGCGCATGCCGCTGCTGCTGAGCGGGCTCGGGCTGCTGGCGGCCGGGCTGATGCTGCCGCGGCTGCGCGTCATCCTGCTCGGCTGCCTCGCCGCACTGCCCGCACTCGCCGCCGCCTCCGCCCTGCTCTCGCCGCGCAGCTTCGGGCACCTGGTGCTCTTGTTCGAGCGCCAGATGCGCCATTTCGGCGGCAGTCCGTACGGGCGGATCTATGCCCGCGCCCTGGTCATCGTGCGCGACCAGCCGCTTACGGGGCGCGGCTTCGACGGCTTCCGCACCGGCTGCCCGCAGGCGCGCTACTTCCACGGCGTCTGGCCGCTCTCGGCGCCGGCGTCGGACGGCGGGGCCGCCGGCTTCTGCGTGCAGCACGCCCACAACCACTACCTGCAGGCCGCGACCGATGCCGGGCTGCCCGGGCTCGTGCTGTTCTGCCTGATGGTGCTGTCGTGGCTGGCGGCACTCGCGCCGCGTGGTGCCGCCGATCCGGTGCCGCGCGCCTGGCGCACCGGGCTGTTCCTCGCGGTGCTGATCCAGGAATGGCCGATCGCCTCCACCAGCGCGTTTACCAACATGCCGCTGGGCGGCTGGTTCTTCCTGCTGCTGGGCTTGGGGCTCGCGGCCGCCCGGCCCTATATGCAGGCCCGTATGCAGGCACCGAGCAGAGGCTGAAGCGCATGTCTGAGACCCTCCCCGAGCCGCAGCTGATCCCGGTCACGGTGCTGACCGGCTTCCTGGGTGCGGGCAAGACGACGCTGCTGAACCACATCCTGACCGCCGAGCATGGCCGGAAATACGCCGTGGTGATCAACGAGTTCGGCGAGCTCGGCGTCGATAACGACCTCGTCGTGGAGACCGACGAGGAGGTGTTCGAGATGAACAACGGCTGCATCTGCTGCACCGTGCGCGGCGACCTGATCCGCATCCTGGGCAGCCTGATGAAGCGGCGCGGCCGGTTCGACGGCATCATCGTCGAGACCACCGGGCTCGCCGATCCGGCGCCGGTGGCGCAGACCTTCTTCGTCGACGAGGAGGTCCGCGCGCGCACCCGGCTCGACGCCGTGGTGACCGTGGTCGACGCGCTGAACCTGCCGGCGCGGCTGGCCGACAGCGTGGAGGCGCAGAACCAGGTCGCGTTCGCCGACGTGATCGTGCTGAACAAGACCGACCTGGTCGACGAGCGCACGCTGGCCGAGGTCGAGGCGCGCATCCGCGGCATCAACCGGATGGCGCGCATCCACCGCGCCGAGCGCGGCCGGGTGGCGGTGGCGGACCTGCTCGACCAGGGCGGCTTCGACCTGCAGCGGGCACTCGAGCTGGCGCCGGACTTCCTCGATGCCGACAGCCACGAGCACGACGAGGCGGTGCAGAGCCTGTCGTTCGAGCTCGACGAGCCGATCGACGCCGCGCGCTTCCAGGCCTGGATCGGCAGCGTGCTGCAGGAGCAGGGCGCGCGCATCCTGCGCACCAAGGGCATCCTCGCCTATGCCGGCGAATCCCGCCGCTTCGCCTTCCAGGCGGTGCACATGATGGCGGACGGCGACTTCGTGGCTGCCTGGCGCCACGACGAGCCGCGCCGCTCGCGTCTGGTGTTCATCGGCCGCGACCTCAACCGGCCGCGGCTGCGACGCGGCTTCGAGAGCTGCCGCGCCGCCGCCGGTAGCGCGACCCGCCGATGAGGCAACGATGAGCGACGCGAACGGCGACCAACGAGACGCCGACGCCTTCATCACCGGGTGCGCCGTCTCGCGCGATTCCAGCCGCGTCGCGTTCGCCGCCGGCGACGGCGCGGTGCACCTGGCGATCCTTGGGCCCTCCTGCGCCTGGCGACGCATCGAGGCGCATGAGGGCGCGGTGCTGTCGCTGTCGCAGGATGTGACCGGGCAGGACTTCCTCACCGGCGGCGACGATGGCCGCCTCTGCCGCGTCGCCGGCGGCGATGCCGAAGCGCCAGTGCGCGAGCTCGCCCGCGGGCGGCGCTGGGTGGAGCACGTCGTCAGCGTGCTCGACGGCCGGACCGGGCTGATCGCGAGCGCGCACGGCAGGCAGCTCGAGCTCCGCGACGCGGCGGGGCAGCTGACACGCGGCTTCGGGCACGACTCGACGGTCACCGGGCTCGCCTTCGACGCCAAGGGCAAGCGGATCGCGTCGGCGCATTACGGCGGGGTGTCGCTGCGCTTCGTCAACGCGCGCGCCGACCAGCCGCGCCTGCTCGTCTGGAAGGGCAGCCACATCGCGGTCGCGATGCATCCCGCCGGCGAGGCGGTGGTCACCGCGATGCAGGAGAACGAGCTGCACGGATGGCGTCTCGCCGACGGCCATAACATGCGCATGAGCGGCTACCCGCAGAAGACCCAGTCGCTGTCATTCTCGCGCAACGGCCGCTGGCTCGCGAGTTCGGGTGCGGACGGCGTCGTGCTCTGGCCGTTCTTCGGCGGCGGGCCGATGGGACGGGCGCCGACCGAGCTCGCGGCGATCCCCGGCGTGATCTGCAGGTGCGTGAGCTTTCACCCGCAGCACGAGATCGTCGCCGCCGGATTCGCCGACGGCAGTGTGCTGATCTGCGACATCGCCAGCGCGGGTGTGGTGCGGGTGCGCGGTGCGCAGGGCGGTGCGCAGGGCGTCGCGATTTCGGCGCTGTGCTTCTCGCCGGACGGCACCAGGCTGGTTTTCGGCGACGAGCGCGGGCAAATGTCTATTATTGATATGAAGTTGCCGCGAGCTAGAATGCTCGACGAAAACAAGATCGAAACTAGATAGAAATGATGTGAAAATTCCGAAACTTGCAATGGTGCAAATCACCGCCGCACCCGCATGATAGGCCCTGTCGCGTTTCTCAGAAAGGGTCAGGTCCATGCTGTTCAACCGCATCGCCAATCATCACCAAGCCGCCGCCATGTCCGTCGTCTCCCAAGCGTGCTCGCCGGAGACGCTCGCACTTCGGCAGTACGAACATCTCAGCGTCCGTTACGACGACGCGCTGCGCACCTGCTGGGCGCATGGCCGGCTCGGCCGGAGCTACGGCCGCGCCACCAGCGCGCTGCTGTCCGACGTCCAGGCGATGCAGGCCAGCCTGCGCGACTTGCGCGCGGCACAGCTCGAATCGGGTGGCGAAACGATACAGTATTTCGTGATCGGATCAAGCATCTCCGGCGTCTATAATCTGGGCGGCGACATCGCGTTTTTCGCCGATCGGATCAGGGCCGGGGACCGCGCGGCGATGCATGCCTACGCGCACCAGTGCATCGACGTGATCCACGGCAACTACACGGCCTTCGGCATGCCCATCGTGACCATCGCCCTGGTGCAGGGCGACGCGCTGGGCGGCGGCTTCGAGAACGCGCTGTCGCACGACGTGCTGGTGGCCGAGCGCAGCGCGCGTCTGGGCCTGCCGGAGATCATGTTCAACCTGTTCCCCGGCATGGGCGCCTACAGCTTCCTCTCGCGCCGGATCGGCGGACCTGCGGCCGAGAAGATGATCATGTCCGGCAACCTCCACAGCGCCGCCGAGCTGCACGCGATGGGGATCGTGGACGTGCTCGCCGAGGATGGCGAGGGCGAGGCCGCGGTGCGCGACTACATCGAGTCGCACGCCCGCAAGTTCAACGCCCAGCAGGCGATGTGCCGCACCCGCCGCCAGGTCAATCCGGTGACCGTCGAAGAGCTGCGCGGCGTCGTGGACATCTGGGTCGACACGGCGATGTCGGTCACCGAGCCGGACCTGCGCAAGATGGAGCGGCTGGCGCAGGCGCAGATGCGCAGGCTGCGCGCGGTGTCGGCCGTGCAGCTTCACGCCGCCGAGTAGGCGGGTGCTGGCCGCTTCACCCGACCGAGGCATCCGGCTGCGCCCGCAGCCGCTGCCATTCCCGCTCGAGGCAGGCCAGTTCGTGACGCAGCCGGTTGGCGACGACACGGCCGCCCTTGCTCAAGGTGGCCTGCCCGACATCGCGTGAGACCGCGGCATCGCGCAGCGAAGCCGCGCCGACATTGGCGGCGGCACTGCACATCGCGTGCAGCTCGAAGCGGAACGCGGTCATGTCGGAGGCGTCGATCGCCTCGTCGGTGCGCTTGATCAGTCCGTGCGCGTCGGCGATGAAGCCGTGCAGCAGCTCGTCGACGAACTCGCTGCCGCCGAGTACGCGCAGTTCCGCCAGCACCGACAGGTCGAGTGCCGGGATCGCGCTCGGGAACCGCGGATGATTGGCGATCAGCGCCACGCCGGGATCCCGGGCAGGCGGCTGATCCTCCTGGAACAGGGCGTCGATCCTGGCGATCAGGCGCGCCGGCGTGATCGGCTTGGTGATGCAGCCATCCATCCCCGCCTGGATGCAGTTGCGCTCGGTCTCCGTGGTCGCGTCCGCGGTCAGGGCGAGGATCGGCAGGCGCGGCTCGGGCGGCATCGCGATCCGGTAGAGCCGGGTCGCCTCCAGCCCGTTCAGGCCGGGCATGTTGACGTCCATCAGCACCAGGTCGAAGGCTGCGGACTCCATCGCGTCCATCGCCTGCAGCCCGTCATCGACCAGCACCGTGTGATGGCCCGATCGCTCCAGGATCTTGCGCACCACGCGGCGGTTGATGTCGTTGTCGTCGGCGACCAGGATGCGCAGCGTGCGCCGCGCTGGCCTCGCGGATGGCTCCGGCGCGGGCGCGCGGGCCGGAGCCGTGCCGTCCGGCGCCGCCATGGCCTCGGGCCGCGACAGCCCCGGCCGCGCCGCCGCGGCGGCTGCCAGCCGGCAGGCGCGCGCGAGCGTCGCCTCGGGCACCGGAACCGTCAGGGCGGTCATGAAGTGGCGCTTGAGCATGGCGGTCGGCGGCGCCTGCGCGGGCGAGCGCGAGAGCAGGATGCGCGGCATCGCGGCCTGCGGATCGAGCCGGCCGAGCAGGGCGCAGTCGCCGGGGAGGTCGCCGTGCGGGTCGCGGCGATACAGGAACAGGATTTCGCCGCCCGGCTTGCCGCCCGGCGGGCTGAGCACGCCCTGCAGCCTGCTCGCGAGGCGCACCGTCAAGCCCCGCGCGCGCAGCATCGCCTCGATGGTGCCGACCAGGTCCGGGTCGTCGCACAGCAGCACCGCCGCGGTCGCCGCCGGCACCTCGGCGGCGGCGGCCTCGCTCGCCGGCTCCTCCAGCGGGCAGGTGAACCAGAAGGTGCTGCCCTCGCCGGGACGGCTGTCGACGCCGATCTCGCCGCCCATCAGGCCGACCAGCTGGCGGCACAGGGCGAGCCCGAGTCCGGTGCCTCCGTAACGATCCAGGATGCTAGGATCGGCCTGCGAGAACACGTCGAAGATCCGCTGCTGCGCCTCGGGCGCGATGCCGATGCCGGTGTCGCTGACCTCGAAGCGCAGCACGCGCCCGGCATCGGGGCGGTCGGCATCGGACGCGGCGAGCTCCACGCACAGGCAGATGCCGCCGGTCTCGGTGAACTTGATCGCGTTGGAGGCGAGGTTGAGCAGCACCTCCAGCAGGTGCTTGCGATCGCCCAGGACCGTCAGCGGCAGGTCGGCGGCGGCATGGATGGAGAGCTGCAGCGACTTCATCCGGGCCTGGATCGCCACCAGGTCGCGCAGCTCCACCAGCAGGGCCGCGAGGTCGACGGGTTCGTGCTTGACCGGCATCAGCCCGGCCTCGACGCGCGAGAAGTCGAGGATGCTGCTGATCAGAGACAGCAGCGCCTGGGTGCCGATGCGCATCGCCCCGAACAGCGAGCGCTGCTCGTCGTCGAGCGGCGTGTCCTCGATCAGCGAGACCGAGCCGAGGATCGCGTTCAGCGGCGTGCGCAGCTCGTGGCTGATCGCGGCCAGGAACATGCTCTTGTCGCGGCTCGCCTGCTCGGCCTGCAGGCGCGCGCGCGACAGCTTGCGGATCAGGGTGCTGCTGTAGGTCGGAACCACGATGAGGGCCGCGAGCAGGCTGAAGGAGAGCGCCGGCTGGTCGCGCCAGTACGGTGTGGTCGCGATCACCGCGGCGAAGCCGGTGAAGGCGACGCCCATCCCGAAGAACAGCGGCTTGATGCCGAGCCGGAAGCCGTTGCCCTGGATCACCCAGAAGTAGATCGGAAACAGCGCCGCACTGCCCGCGCCGCCGAGATGCATGCCGAACGAGATCATCCCCAGATCGGCGAGCAGCGCGCAGGCGAAGGAGGCCCTCATGCGCGACGGCCGCCAGCGCAGCCAGGCGAACATCGCGCAGGCGAAGCCGAGATACGACAGGACGGCCATCTGCAGCGGCCGGCCCGAGCCGGCGGCTGCGAAATAGACGCCGATCAGGGCGCCGAAGGCGAGGCGGTTGAGCGCCATCTCCCGGGCGTGGCGGAGCAGGTCGTCCTCGGCCGCCGCGGCACTCATGGCTGCCGTCCGTCCAGGTGCGTGTCGGTCGGCACCAGCAGCGCCTTCTCGCGCAGCAGGATCTGCTCGAGCTCGGCTCCCGGGACCGGACGGCTGAAATAATAGCCCTGGATCTCGTCGCAGCCCTCGCCCATCAGGGTGCTGAGCTGGGCCACCGTCTCGACGCCCTCGGCCATGACGCTCATGCCGAGGCTGTGTCCGAGGGCGATGACGGCGCGCACGATCGCGGCATCCTGGGTCGCCGCCCCCAGGCCGCGCACGAAGGACTGGTCGATCTTCAGCCGGTCGACGGGGAAGTTCTTGACGTAGTTCAGCGAGGAGTAGCCCATGCCGAAATCGTCGATCGCGATCCGCACGCCGAGTGCCCGCAGCGCCCCCAGCACCCCCGACGCCGCCTCCAGGTCCTCCACCAGGTCGCTCTCGGTGAGTTCCAGCTCCAGCAGCCGCGGGTCCAGCCCGGTCTGCGAGAGCACCTCGGTGACCAGGCCGAGGATGCCGCGCCCGTCCAGGTCGGTCGGCGAGAGGTTGACGCCGACGCGCACGCGCGGCAGCCCGCGCATGTGCCAGGCCGCGGCTTCGGCGCAGGCGCGTCGCAGCACCCACTCGTCGATCATCGCGATCATGCCGCTCTCGGATGCGGCGGGCAGGAACTCGCCCGGCATCAGCAGACCGTAGCCGGGCCGGTTCCAGCGCAGCAGCGCCTCCACGCCGCTGATCCGGCCCGAGCCCAGGGTGACCTGCGGCTGGTAGTGCAGCACGAACTCGTCCGAGGCGAGCGCGCCGCGCAGGTCGGCCTTCATCCGGATCGCGCGCCCGACCCGCTCGTTCAGGTCGGGCACGAACAGCCGGAAGCCGCAGCGGCCCTCCGCCTTGGCCTGGTACATCGCGAGGTCCGCGCTGCGCAGCAGCTCCTCCACCTCCGAGCCGTCCTTGGGATACAGCGCTATGCCGATGCTGCAGCTGATCCGCACCTCCTCGCCGCCGCACGAGAACGGCACCCGGATCGCCGCGACCAGCTGGTCCGCGAGCATCTCGGGGGTGGTGGCGCTGGCGCCGCGGTCCTGCAGCACCGCGAACTCGTCGCCGCCCAGCCGGGCCACGAGGTCCTCCGGACCGACGGTCGCGGCCAGGCGGCGCGCCACCTCGATCAGCAGCAGGTCGCCGAGCTGGTGGCCGAGCCGGTCGTTGGCGGTCTTGAAGTAGTCGAGATCGAGGAAATGCAGCGCCAGCGAGGCCTCGCCGCGCGGGCCGCTGGTGAGCCGGCGCTCCAGGCGCTCGCGCAGCCGGAAGCGGTTCGGCAGGCCGGTCAGGCTGTCATGGTTGGCCATGTGCAGCAGGTGCTGCTCGGCGCGCTTGCGGTCGGTGATGTCGAGCGACGTGGTCAGCACGCAGGCCACCATCTCCGAGCCGCTGCTCAGCGGCGACTTGGTGGTCAGCAGGATGCGCCGCGCCCCGGTTTGGTCGACCACCTCCTCCTCGAACGCCGGCAGGGCATTGCCGGTGCGGAACACCAGCTGGTCGAGGGAGCGGCCGCGGCTCTCGTAGTCCGGGCCGAACCCCTGGGCGATGCTCTGGCCGACGAGGGTGGTCGACGAGGCGCCGGCCAGCAGCGCGTGCATCGCGTTGACGAAGACGTAGTGGCCCTCGCGGTCGGTGGCGCTGATCGAGGCCGGGACGGTGTCGATCACCTGCACCAGCGATTCCCGGCTGTCGCGCAGCAGCTTCTCGCGCGAGCGCTCGCTGTGCTGGAGGTCGATCTCGAGCTTCTGCGCCCGGTTCTGCAGCATCCGGTGCTGGTTGTACATGCGCAGCATGTTGCGCGCGCGGGTGACGAACTCGGCGTGATCGACCGGGCTGCGCAGGAAGTCGGTGGCGCCCGCCTCGAGGGCGGCCAGCCGGAAGGCGCGGTCGTCGTAGGCGGTGATCACCAGCACCGGCACGTCGGCGCAGCCGGAGGAGGCGCGGAAGCGCCGGGTGAACTGCGCGCCGTCCAGGGTCGGCATCTTGTAGTCGGTGATGACCAGGTCCGGCACGGTCTCCTGCGCCCAGCTCAGCGCTGCGCCTGGATCGCCGAAAGTGTGCACCACCACGGCATCGTTGATGGTCTCCGCCAGCCGGGCATAGATGTTCCGGTTGCTGGCGCGGTCGTCGAGGATGGCGATCGAGGTCACGGGCACCGGGCCGGGATTGGGGCCAAGGTCGGGGCCAGGGTCGAGGTCGGCGTCATCATCGGCGGGAGCCTTGCCTGCTGACCCATGAGGATATCGGCCTGTGCGGAATAAACCGCTACTTGGGTAGCATCACACATCCATCCAGGGCGAGACCCCAGGGTGAGGCCAATGAACCCGGGTGCCTGCCCGGTGCGGAGGCCGACCGGTGTCGGCGCCCGCCTCCGACACGGTCGAGGCGTAAGCTGTGTTCACTTTTCGTTCTTGACAGCGCGAGACGCCGCGCCTCAAGCTGCCGGGCGTCGAACGATCGACGGCGATACGGGAGACCCAGCCGATGCAGCAGCCATCGAGCGGCGCGCAGGACGCGACATCCTCGATCCGCAGGGGCCGCGGCGTGTCCGGCAACGTCGCCAACCGGTTCGACCGCCTCGTCGCGGCGGCGTTCGACGATGGCTGGGGCAGCATCGAGCAGGAGGTGCTGGCGCCGCCGCCGGTCGCCACCACGCTGACGCCGGACGCCAGCCGCAGTGCGATCTCCTGGAACACGTCGTCCGACCTCGGCTTCGACCGCGCCGTGAACCCCTATCGCGGTTGTGAACATGGCTGCGTCTACTGCTATGCCCGTCCCAGCCACGCCTATCTCGGCTACTCCCCCGGTCTCGATTTCGAGACCAGGCTGACCTTCAAGCCGGACGTCGCGAGGCTGCTGGAACGAGAGCTGAGCCGCCCGAACTACGTGCCGCGCCCGATCGTGCTCGGCTCCAACACCGATCCGTATCAGCCCGTCGAGCGCACCCTGGCGCTCACCCGCTCGGTGCTGGAGGTGCTGGAGCGATGCTCGCACCCGGTCAGCATCGTCACCAAGTCGGCGGGCGTGCTGCGCGACGCCGACATCCTGGCGCGCCTGGCCGAGAAGCGGCTGGCGCGGGTGTGGCTGTCGGTGACCACGCTCGATGCCGAGCTCGCGCGTCGCATGGAGCCGCGCGCGGCGACGCCGTCGCGGCGCCTGGCGGCGATCGGCGGGCTGGCGGCAGCGGGCGTGCCCGCCGGCGTGCTGGCGGCGCCGATGATCCCGGGGCTGAACGACAGCGAGCTCGAGCGCATCCTGCGCGCGGCGCACGCGGCGGGTGCCACCGACGCCGGCTACGTGCTGCTGCGGCTGCCGCTCGAGCTGCGCGGGATGTTCGAGACCTGGCTGCATCAGCATTATCCGCAGCGCGCCCGCCACGTGCTGAACCTGATACGCGAGACGCGCGCCGGCGCGCTGAACGACAGCCGCTTCGGCCATCGCTTCCGCGGCCAGGGCGTCTATGCCGACATGCTGGCGCAGCGCTTCCGGCGCATCGCCGGCCAGCTGGAACTGAGCGGACGCATGCCCCTGGACACGACGCAGTTCCGCCACCCCGCCGCCGCCCCGTCGTCGCGCGCGAGGGCCGAGGTCCCGGCCGCGCAGCTGGCGCTGTTGTGATCGTGGCGTTGCGGACGAGACGGTCCCGAACCGAACCTCGCCGGCCCAAGCTCGGCCGGCTGTTGGCGCTGCGGCTCGCCATCGCACTCGTCACGGTCCCGTTGCCGACGCAGGCGCGGCACCATCCCCGCCGGTCCGAGGCGGGCGGGTTCGACTATTATCTGCTGAGCCTGAGCCTGGCACCCGGCTTCTGCGCGCTGTCGAGCGCGAACCAGGCGCGCGCGGAATGCCGGACGCTGACCGACGCCGCGTTCCGGCAGACGCCGCTGACCGTGCACGGGCTATGGCCGAGCCGAGCCTTCGCCGGACGGGATCGGCAGCCGCAGGATTGCCCGGGTGTACCGCTGACGACGCTGGCGCCCGAGCTGCAGGCCTCGCTGGCGCGGTTCATGCCGAGCGGTCCCGGCCTGGCGCGGCACGAGTGGCGCACCCATGGCACCTGCTCGGGCCTGTCGCCGGACGACTACTTCGCCACCGTGGTCCGGCTGGCGCAGGCCGCCGACGACCGCATCGGCAGTGCGCTGCGCGACGACGGGCTGCTCGGCCACCGCGTCCGGATCGGCGACCTCCTGGCCAGCATCGGCCGCCGTGATCCCGCCCTGGCGCGCGCCCTGGTGGTGAGCTGCCGCAGCCCGCCCGGCGGCGGCGTCGTGATCGAGGAGATCAGGATCGCGCTGTCGAAGGCGCTCACGCCGGTGGATGCCGACAGCGTCGGCCTCCCGCAGAGCGAAGGCTGTCCGCGGGGAGCCGACCCGCCGCCGTCGCTTCCCGGCTGAGGCCGCATGCCGTTCCGGGAGATTTTCGATGGGCCGTGTAGATCGCCAGGGACCGCAGCGTCCAGCCGAGTGCTTCCGGGCTTGAAGCCATGACAGATCCCGCACGCGATCCTGTGGTGGAGTGGTTTGCGTCGATGCGCGAGACCAGCAAGCCGTTGCTTGAATGGGCGCTCGACGCAAGCAAGCTTGCCTTGCCGGGAGCGATACTGGCGGGGTCGTTCTTCGTCTTTGCCTACCTGCAGTCGGTGGGCGCCCCGCTGCCCACGGCCGACCTACCGGCGATGACGTCGTTGTTCCTGTCGATCCTGCTGCTGTTCGGCGCGTTCGCTACTGGCTGCGCGGCGCTCGTCCTGCTGCCCGCAGTCATGTGCTCGACGCCCGACATACTCCGGCAGCGGATCAATGCCGGCGCGCCGCTTCCGTCGGGGATCATGCGAGCCGCACTGAGACAACATTTATCCTCGACAGCGGCTTCTACTTTGGCCTGGTCGGACTTCTCGTGGGATACGCAGCCTTTGCTTATCGTGCGGCCCGCATCAGCAGTGGCACCATAGTCCTCTGCATCGGGTTATCCGTGCTGACCGGCACCGGCTTCGGATTGTGGCGACAACATAGATCGCGCACGAAGCGTACGGCTGGGACTGATGCGCTCGAGAAGGCGCACCCTGACGTTCCCTGGCATGATATTGCGTTCTACTCGGTTCGCAACGCCCTCTTAGGCCTGCTGTGGTCAATGCCAGTGCCCTCGGCGGCGCGTCTGCTCGGGCTCGATAAAGAGCCCACGGATGTTCGGACTGACGCCTGCTGTGTCGGTCTCGTCCTGTTGGTGGCGGCGCTGTATGCGATGCTTGCGGCGGTGCAAAGACGGACCGAGCGTTTCGTTGCACTCCTGGCTCCTCTGGCGCTGATTCCTGCCTTCATTCTCCCGTCGAGTGTCGGTGCGGGCACTCTCCGCTACTCAAGCTCCGTTCTCGATGGAGCAGCGCCGGATTTCACCGATGTTCTCCTCGGTGGAGCTTTTGCCAGCCACCCGCATCCTGGCCATGCGTCCGCCCAGGTCCGACGACCTACGGTAGCACCACCACGCCCCTGTGCTTGGCCTTCTGCTCCGGCTCGACGTGGATGTTGATCAGCGCCTCGCCGAGTTCGCCGCGCAGCGCCACCTCGATCCGGTCGCAGATGTCGTGCGCGGTCTGCACCGCCATGTGCCCCGGCACCACCAGGTGGAACTCGATGAAGGTCATCGAGCCGACGCAGCGCGTGCGCACGTCGTGCGCCTCGATGGCGCCGTCGGCGTTCTCGGAGATGACGCGACGGATCTCGCCCACCGCCTCCTGGTCGACCACCTCGTCCATCAGCCCGCCGATCGAGCGGCGCACCATCTCGAAGCCGACGCGCAGGATGTTCGCCGCCACCAGGGCCGCGAGTGCCGCGTCCAGCCATAGCCATCCGGTCAGCGGCACCAGCGCGAACCCCGCCAGCAGGCCGCACGAGCTCCAGACGTCCGACATCACGTGCCGGCCGCCGGCGGCCAGCGCCGGGGAGCGGCGCGCCCGTCCGACCCGCACCAGTGCCAGCGCCCACACCCAGTTCAGCACCCCGGCCGCGGCATTCAGCCCGATGCCGAGCAGCGGCGCGCTCGGCACGTGCGGGTGGTGCCAGCCGATCCAGGCCTGCACCGCGATCGCGGAGGCGGTCAGCAGCACCATCGTGCCCTCCACCACGGCGGAGAGATACTCGGCCTTGTAGTGGCCGTACGGGTGGTTGGCGTCGGCCGGACGGGCGCTGACCGAGAGCGCCAGCAGTGCCGCGATCGCCGCCACCACGTTGATGATGCACTCGATCGCGTCGGAGTACAGCGCCACGCTGCCGGTGACGGCGTAGGCGGCGTATTTCAGCGACAGCGCCGCCAGGCTGACGACGACGCTGCCCCAGCCGAGCCGGAGGACGAGGCTCAAGGACCGGGCTCAGACGGCGCCGGCGAGCGCCAGCGTGCAGGGGCCATCCTGACCGTGCTCGATCTGGAAGGTGGCATGGCCGATGCCGTAGCGTCGGCGCAGATCCTCGGCGGCGCGTCGCAGCCAGGCATCGTCGGTCGGCAGATGCGGCCGCACCAGGTGCGCGGTGAGCGCGGTCTCGGTGGTCGACATGCCCCAGATATGCAGGTCGTGCAGGTCGGTGACGCCCGGCAGCGCGCGCAGGAAGCGCTCCACCGCGTGGCGGTCGATCCCCGGCGGCACCGCGTCCAACGCCAGCTCGAGCGAGTGGCGCAGCAGCGACCAGGTGCCGGCGACGATCACCACCGACACCGCGAGGCCGGTCGCGGGATCGATCCAGCGCCAGCCGGTGCACCAGATCAGCGCGCCCGCCAGCACCACCGCCGCCGCCATCGCCGCGTCCGACGCCATGTGCAGGAACGCCCCGCGCAGGTTGACGTCGCCGTGGCGGCCGCGCGCGAACAGCAGCGCGGTCGCCCCGTTGACCAGGATGCCGGCAAACGCTGCCGCCATCACCAGCCGGCCCGCCACCGGTGCGGGCTCCAGCAGCCGACGCACCGCTTCCCAGGCGATGCCGCCGGTGATCACCAGCAGGACGATCGCGTTGCCCAGCGCCGACAGGATCGAGCAGCGTCGCAGGCCATAGGTGAAGCGTCCCGAAGGCTGCCGTCGGCCGAGCCGCCGTGCCCCCCAGGCGGCGGCCAGCGCCAGCACGTCGCCGAGATTATGCCCGGCATCGGCGAACAGCGACAGCGAGTGGGCGACCGCGCCGCAGGCTGCCTCCGCCAGCACGTAGGCGAGGTTCAGGGCGATGCCGATCGCGAACGCGCGCCCGAAATCCGCCGGCGCGTGGTGGTGGTGGTGACCGGCGCCCGCGCCGTGCGCGTGACCCGTATGCTCGTGCGTCATGGCCTCGCTGTTCCGGATCTGCCCCGCCGCCTCGATACGGGATCGGGCGCGATGATAGTAGCATGACCGGGTTCGCGCGACCGGCAGCGACACCGCCGGCGCCGGCCGCCGCGCGCGCGGGGGTGGCGATCCGGGGCGAAGCTGCGTTACAGACCCCCCATGCTGCGATTGGCCGAACTCAAGCTGCCGCTCGACCATCCGGCGGACGCGCTGCAACAGGCCGCGGCCGCGCGGCTCGGCGTGGCGCCGGACGCGCTGCTGTCGCTGCAGGTCGCGCGTCGCGGCCACGACGCCCGCCGTCGCGGCGCGATCAGCCTGGTGTACAGCCTCGACGTGCGGCTGCGCGACGAGGAGGCCGTGCTCGCCCGCCACGGCCATGACGGCAAGCTGACCCGCACGCCGGACACGCGCTACCGCTTCGTGCCCGCCCCTCCATGTCCGCCGAGGCAGCGGCCGGTGGTGATCGGCGCCGGCCCGTGCGGGCTGCTGGCCGGGCTGGTGCTGGCGCAGATGGGGCTGCGGCCGATCATCCTCGAGCGCGGCCGGATCGTGCGCGCGCGCACCGTCGACACCTTCGCGTTCTGGCGCCGGGCGCAGCTGACGCCGCAGAGCAACGTGCAGTTCGGCGAGGGGGGTGCCGGCACCTTCTCCGACGGCAAGCTCTACAGCCAGATCAGCGATCCGCAGCATTACGGCCGCAAGGTGCTCGACGAGTTCGTGCGCGCCGGCGCGCCCGAGGAGATCCTGTTCGCCGCCAAGCCCCATATCGGCACCTTCCGGCTGGTTAGCATGGTCGAGAGCCTGCGGCGGAGCATCGAGGCGCTCGGCGGCAGCTACCGCTTCGAGAGCCAGGTGTCCGGGTTCCAGATCGACCAGGACGCTGGCGGAGCGCGTCGCCTCGCGGCACTCCGCCTCGACGACGGCAGCGTCATCGAGACCGGGCATGTGGTGCTGGCGATCGGCCACAGCGCGCGCGACAGCTTCGAGGCGGTGCACGCGGCCGGGATCGCGATGCAGGCCAAGCCGCTCTCGATCGGCGTGCGCATCGAGCATCCGCAGTCGCTGATCGACGCCGCCCGCTTCGGCGTCCAGGCACGCCATCCGCTGCTCGGTGCGGCCGACTACAAGCTGGTGCACCACGCCCGCAACGGCCGCGGCGTCTACAGCTTCTGCATGTGTCCCGGCGGCACCGTGGTGGCGGCCAGCTCCGAGCCCGGCGGGGTGGTGACCAACGGCATGAGCCAGTACTCGCGGGCGGAGCGCAACGCGAACGCCGGCATCGTCGTCGGGCTGACGCCGCACGACTTCCGGCCCTACGCGGCACCGTACGACCCGGACGGCCCGCTCGCCGGGATCGGCTTCCAGCGCCACTGGGAGCGACGCGCCTTCGAGGTCGGCGGCAGCCTCTACCACGCGCCGGCGCAGCGGGTCGGCGACTTCCTGGCCGGTCGCGCCTCCACCGGGCTGGGCGCGGTGATCCCGTCCTACAAGCCCGGCGTCACCCCCGCCGACCTCGCCGACTGCCTGCCGGACTACGCGGTGCAGGCGATCCGCGAGGCCCTGCCGCAGTTCGCGCGGCGCATCGCCGGCTTCGCGCTCGAGGACGCGGTGATGACCGGGGTGGAGACCCGCACCTCCTCGCCGCTGCGCATCCCGCGCGGCGACGACGGGCAGAGCCTGAACACGGCCGGCCTGTTCCCGGCGGGCGAGGGGGCGGGCTATGCCGGCGGCATCCTCTCGGCCGGCATCGACGGCATCCGCGCCGCCGAGGCGGTCGCCCGCGCCATGGCGCTGGGCACGTCATCAAGATAGCGAGATCAACAAGCGATGAGCCGGCGGCGAACCGGGTACGGCAGCGGTTCCGCATCGCCGCGACGCACCACATGGCGTGCGAGCCAGGGAGGGGAACCACGGATGCCTAAGCTCGGACCGTGTGCATCGCTGGCGGCTGCCGGCATCATCGCGTCGCTGTCATTGGCGCCGGCGCCGGCGCAGGCCCAGACGCAGGCGGCGGGGCTGCAGCTCCGCGGCGCGGTCGATCCGGCGCAGCCGGTCGGCTTCGACGTCATGCTGCCGCTGCGCGACCATGCCGGGCTGGAGGCGCTGCTCCGCGCGCAGCACGACCCGGCGTCGGCGTCCTTCCACCGCTGGATCAGCCCGGGCGAGTTCGCGCGGCGCTTCGGCCCTGCTGCCGCCAGCCTGGACCGGGTCGGCGCCGCCTTCGCCGCCGAGGGGCTCGCCGTCGAGCGGCACACGCGCAGCCTGCACGTGAGCGGCAGCGCCGCCCAGGTCGGCCGGGCGCTGCGAACCGGCCTCGCGATGGGCGCGCTGCCCGGGCCGCGGGCGGGCGCCGGCAGCCGCATCGTCGCGACGCGCGCGCCCACGCTGCCCGACGCCGCGCGCGCGACCGGCGCCGTCGTGCTCGATTTCGGTCGCCGTGCGATCAGCGCGCACACCCACTCCCGGCGCGTGCCCGGCGTGGCGGTGCCGTTCGATGCCGCCGACAACCGCACCGCCACCACCGGCGGCTACTGGTTCACCGATCTCAAGCAGGCCTACCAGTACCCGTCCTATCAGACCATGATCACCGTCGACGGCCAGACCCGACGCCTGGACGGCACCGGCGTCACCATCGGCATCCTGATCTCCAGCGACATCTACGACAGCGACGTCCAGGCGATGTTCGACCACGAGAACTTCAGCCAGAACGCCGGCGTCGCCGACCCGACGCTGTTCAAGCGCGTCATGATCAACGGCGGCGCCACCACCGGCAGCGACGCGCTCGACGAGGCCTCGCTCGACGTCCAGCAGGCGCTGACCGGCGCACCCGGGTCGCACGTGGTGCTGTACGACATCCCCGACCTGTCCGACCAGAACGTCATCGCCGGCCTCGTCGCCATCGACGACGCCAACGAGGCGGACGTGGTCAGCGCCTCCTTCGGCAGCTGCGAGCTGAGCTACACCGCCGCCTACAACGACGGCGTCGACGACACCTACCTGCTCAACATGGAGCACGAGCTGTACCAGCAGGGCAATGCGCAGGGCATCAGCTTCCTGGCCAGCTCGGGCGACGAGGCCGGGCTGGAATGCCCGACCGCCAACTACGTCGCGCAGGGAACCGCGGGCAGCTTCATCCCCAGCGTCTCCACGCCCGCCGCCGACACCGACGTGACCGCGGTCGGCGGCACCAACCTGGTGACCGCGCAGAGCCCCGCCAGCCTGGATTCGACCTATCTCGACGAGAACGCCTGGTCCGATCCGGAGCTGCCGTATGACATCTACGGGCTCGGGAGCAACGTCTCCGGCGGATCGTGGGGTGCCGGCGGCGGCTACAGCACGCTGTTCGCCCAGCCCAGCTACCAGAGCCTGGCCGCGACCGGCTCGACGACGCAGCGCGCGCTGCCGGATATCGGCATGCAGGTCGGCGGCTGTCCCGGCGGCATCGCGGTGACGCCCTGCGACGGCGGCGACAACCCGCTCGACGGCGGTGGCAACAGCGACCGCTCCTACGTCGTCGTCGCCGTCGCGGGCACGTTCGACGGCCTGATCGGCACCAGCGTCGCGTCGCCCGAACTTGCCGGCGCCACCGCGCTGCTGATCGAGCAGTACGGGCGTGTGGGCAACCTGAACACCTACCTCTACGCCGCCTCGACCAACCAGACCCTGTTCGGCGAGAGCGCCAACCCGCCGACCATGCTGTTTCACCGCCCGATCCCCGGCTATGACGGCGTGATCGCGAACAGCGCCTTCGGCCCGGCCTTCAACACCACCACCGGCGTCGGCACCCCGATCGTCTACCGCTATGTCGGCCAGCCCGAGGCGCAGCCCGCGGGCCTGCCGCAGACCCCGAGCAACCCGTGAGCCCCCGAGCGGCCTGAGCCCGGTCGGCGCTCAATCCGGCGGCGGGCCGTCCGCGATGCGGATCAGCGCGCCGTGTCGCCGCTCCGAGGCCAGGCACGACGCGACCAGGATCTCCGCGACCTGCTCCGGCCGTGCCAGCCGGCTCGCATCCTCGCCCGGCATCGCCTGCGCCCGCATCCGGGTCGCGACGATCCCCGGATCGAACAGGTTGACGCGCAGCCGGCCGTGGCCGGACACCTCGTCGGCCCAGCTCAGCACCAGGTTCTGCATCGCGGCCTTGCCGGCGCCGAGCATGCCCCAGTAGGCCAGCGGCCGGTTCGCATGTGCGTCGGTCAGGAACAGCGCCCGTCCGGCCGGTGCCGCCAGCAGCAGCGGCGACGCGGTGCGGATCAGACGCCAGCTCGCGGTGACGTTGACCGACAGGGTGCGCTCCCAGTCGGGTTCGGCGATATGCGGCACCGGCGTCAGGGCGCCGAGTGCCGCCGCCGCGTGCACCAGGATGTCGAGCCGGCCGAAGCGGTCCGCGAGCGTCGGTCCGATGCGGTCGATCGCAGCACCGTCCAGCAGGTCGAGCGGCAGCAGGGTGGCGGCTTCGCCGCCGTCGCCGCGGATCAGGTCGTCGGTCTGCTCCAGCCCGCCGGGGCTGCGCGCGGTGAGCACGCAGCGCGCCCCGCGCCGCGCCAGCGCGCGCGCGACCGCCCGGCCGACGCCGCGGCTGGCGCCGGTGACCAGTGCGACGCTGCCTCGCAGCTCCATCCGACCGCCCGACGCTACGGCGCCGGCCTGGCGCGGCTATCCTCGTCGACGTCGGCGAGGTCGATCGGATACTTGCCGGTGAAGCAGGCGTCGCAGAAATGCGGCTGGTCCGGGTCGCGGCCGGGCTGGCCGAGGGCGCGGTACAGCCCGTCGATCGAGATGAAGGCGAGGCTGTCGGCGCCGATCAGCGCAGCCATCTCGGCCACGTCGTGACGTGCCGCCAGCAGCTTGCCGCGCTCGGGGGTGTCGATGCCGTAGAAGCAGGAATGCGTCGTCGGCGGCGAGGAGATGCGCATATGCACCTCGGTCGCGCCGGCGGCGCGCACCATCTCGACGATCTTGCGGCTGGTGGTGCCGCGCACGATCGAATCGTCGACCAGGATCACCCGCCGGCCGCTGATCGCCGGGCGGTTGGCGGAGTGCTTCAGCTTGACGCCGAGGTTGCGTATCTGGTCGGTCGGCTCGATGAAGGTGCGGCCGACATAGTGGTTGCGTATGATGCCGAGCTCGAACGGCAGCCCGCTCTCGGCGGCGTAGCCCATCGCCGACGGCACTCCGGAATCCGGCACCGGGACGATCACGTCGGCGGCCACTGCGCTCTCGCGCGCGAGCTCGGCGCCGATCCGCTTGCGCGCGTCGTACACCGCGTGGCCATCGACCACGGAATCCGGCCGGGCGAAGTAGATGTACTCGAACACGCAGAACCGGCTGGCGGTCGGCGCGAACGGCTTGACCGAGCGCACGCCGGCATCGTCGATGATGACAATCTCGCCTGGCTCGACGTCGCGCACGAACTCGGCGCCGACGATGTCCAGGGCGCAGCTCTCGCTCGCCAGCACCCAGGCCGGGCCGCCGGTCTCGCTGTTGATGCGCCCCAGGATCAGCGGCCGCACGCCGAGCGGATCGCGCACGCCGAGCATCGCCTGCTGCGACAGCGCCACCAGCGAGTAGGCGCCGATCACCTGCTTGAGCGCGTCGATCAGCCGGTCGGTCACGGTCGAGTACAGGCTGATCGCGATCAGGTGGATGAACACCTCGCTGTCGGTGGTGGACTGGAAGATGCAGCCGCGGCGCACCAGCGTGCGCCGCAGGCTGCGGGCGTTGGTCAGGTTGCCGTTATGCGCCACCGCCAGACCGCCGAACTCGAACTCGGCATACAGCGGCTGCACGTTGCGCAGCAGCGTCGCACCGGTGGTGGCGTAGCGGTTATGGCCCACCGCGGCCCGGCCCGGCAGGCCCGCGATGATGCGCGCATCGCCGAACACGTCGCCGACCAGCCCCATTCCCTTGTGGCTGTGGAAGACGCTGCCATCGACGCGCGCTTGCGCGTCGTAGCTGACGATGCCGGTCGATTCCTGGCCGCGATGCTGCAGCGCGTGCAGCCCCAGTGCCGTCATCGCACCCGCATCGTGCGCGTTCCAGATCCCGAACACGCCGCACTCCTCGTGCGGCTTGTCGTCGTGATCCGGGTCGTGATCCGGCGTGATCGCGTTGGCTGCCATGCTCAGAAACTCTCCCGGTCCAGTCCCGGCGCCGCGTCGGGCGTCAGTTGCGGCAGATCAGGGCGCCAGCGTTCCGGTGCCTGGGCGAGGGCGTAGGCGGCGCCGGCATGCAGGTAGGGCAGCCCGCGCGCCTGGCGCACCGGGTCCGGCCAGCGGTCCGGCGCCACCACGATGCCCAGCACGATGAAGGCGAGCACCAGCAGCACGGCGCCGCGCAGGATGCCGAAGCCGGCGCCGAGGATGCGGTCGATCCCGCCCAGCACCGACAGCCTGACCAGACGGCTGAGCAGGCCCGCGAGCACCGACAGGGCGATCAGGATGACCACGAACACGATCACGAAGCATACCACATCGGCGAGCTGGGGGTCGTCGATCCAGCGCCGCGCCAGCTTCAGGCCGGCACCGTAGCAGCGACTCGCCAGCAGGGCGGCGGCGAGCCAGGCGGCCAGGCCGAGCGCCTCGCGGGCGAGACCGCGCAGGAACCCGGCCAGCGCCGAGAGCGCGATCACCGCGAGCATCACCGCATCGACCCAGTTCATCGCCCCCATCGCCCCGCCCGCGCGCTATATCGTCCGTGCCGCGGCGCGGCGCTAGCCCCCCTTCGGGGCTGCGGGAGGATCAAGGCAAGGGCTCTGCCCTTGACCCGTTGGGGCCGGCGGTCCCAAACCCCGGTTCCTGAGATTGAGGGTTTCAAAGACTTGCCTTTGATGGGGTCAAGGGGCAAAGCCCCGTGCCTTCTGGCCTTCGGCGGCTTGCTAGGGCAGCTTGGTGCTGTCGACGCGCCACGGGCGGCCACTGCGGCGCTTCGGCCGTTCGCCGCCGGCCATCTCCTGCAGCAGCGAGCTGAGCCGTTCGCGCTTGTGCAGCTCCATCCAGATCTCGTCCGGCTCGACCCCCGCCGCCGCCCATAGCAGGGTGGCGGCGGAGAGCAGCGAGGCGGAATGCGCCACCAGCGCCGGCGCGTCCTGCGACGCGGCGGCGGCGATGCAGGCGAACGCGTCCTCGCCGGCCTCGCGGGCGACGCCGCGCCGCGTCGCCGGCGCCGCCAGGTCGCGCGACGACGCCTCGCGCAGCGCCGCCTCCCACAATGCCGCGAACACGGCCTGCGTCGAGGCGCTCATCGCCGCGACGACCGCCGGCGTCGCGGCCCGGGGCAGGGACGATCAGACGGTGAAATACTTGGCCTGCGGATTGAAGATCACCAGCGCGCTGGTCGATTGCTCGGGATGCAGCTGGTAGCCGTCCGACAGCGACACGCCGACCCGCTCGGCTCCCAGCAGCGACAGCAGCGGCACCTGGTCCTCCAGCCGCGGGCACGCGGGATAGCCGAACGAGTAGCGCGAGCCGCGGTAGCCCTGCTGCAGCAGCTTGTCCATGTCGCGGTCGTCCTCGCGGGCGAAGCCGAGCTCGGCGCGCATGCGCTTGTGGGCGTACTCCGCCATCGCCTCCGCCATCTCCACCGACAGGCCGTGCAGGTACAGGTAGTCCTGGTAGCGGTTGCCCTCGAACCATTCGCGCGCCACGTCCGACGCCCGCTGCCCGGCGGTGACCACCTGCAGCCCGACCACGTCGCGCACGTTGTCGTCGATGTCGCGCACGAAGTCGGCGACGCAGGCGCCGTCCTCGCGCGGCTGCCGCGGCAGGGTGAAGCGCGCGACCTCGGTGCTGCCGTCGGGCTCGAACAGGATCAGGTCGTTGCCGTGGCCGGCCGCCTTCCAGTAGCCGTAGATCGCCTGCGGCCGCAGGATGTCGTCCTGCTTGCATAGCGCCAGCATGCGCCGCATCACCGGGCGCAGCTCCTGCTTGGCCCAGCCGAGGAAGTCGTCGAGCGAGCGCCCCTGCTTTCGGAAGCCCCACTGGAATTGATACAGGCTGCGCTCGTTCAGGAACGGCAGCGCCGCCTCGGGGGTGGCCGAGATCACCCGCCCGCCCCAGAACGGCGGCTCCATCGGCGCGATCCCGGTGTTGATGCGACGCCGTCGCGCCTGTGCCGCCAGCAGGTCGACCGGCACGAAGCCGCGCTGCTCCGCCTGCTCGGGCTCGCGCTTGCGGGCGCGCGCCTTGCCGCGTCGGCGCGACTGCAGCGCCGACAGGTAGTCGTCGAAGCCGCCGCTCGCCACCTTGTCCATCAGCCCCAGCCCGTCGAAGGCGTCGCGCGCGTAGGCGACGCGGCCACCGGCGTAGGCGGCGACGCAATCCTCCTCGACATAGTTGCGGGTCAGCGCGGCACCGCCCAGCAGCACCGGGATCTGCAGGCCCTGGCGCGACATCTCCTCGAGGTTCTCGCGCATCACCACGGTGGATTTGACCAGCAGCCCCGACATGCCGATGGCGTGCGCCTTCTCGCGTTGCACCGCGGCCACCATGTCGGCGAGCGGCACCTTGATGCCGAGATTGACCACCCGGTAGCCGTTGTTGGTCAGGATGATGTCGACCAGGTTCTTGCCGATGTCGTGCACGTCGCCCTTGACGGTGGCCAGCACGATGGTGCCGCGCTCCTGGCCCTCGATGCGCTCCATGTGCGGCTCCAGGTGCGCCACCGCCGCCTTCATGGTCTCGGCCGACTGCAGCACGAACGGCAGCTGCATCTTGCCCGAGCCGAACAGCTCTCCCACCGTCTTCATGCCGTCGAGCAGCACCGTGTTGATGATGTCGAGTGCCTTGAGACGCGTCATCGCCTCGTCGAGCTCGGCCTCGAGCCCCTTGCGGTCGCCGTCGACGATGCGGTCGCGCAGCCGTCCCTCGACCGTCTCGGCCTTCTTCTTCTTGACCGCCTCCGACGCCTTGCGGTCGGCGAACAGCTCCAGCAGGCGCTGCAGCGGGTCGTAGCCGTCGCGCCTGCGGTCGAAGATCAGGTCCTCGGCGACCTGTATCTCCTCGGCGGCGAGCAGGTGCAGCGGCCGGATCTTGCTCACGTGCACGATGGCGCCCGACATGCCGGCGCGCACCGCGTGGTCGAGGAACACCGAGTTCAGCACCGCGCGCGCCGCCGCATTGAGCCCGAACGAGATGTTGGACAGGCCCAGGATGATCTGGATGTCGGGGAAGCGGTCGCGGATCAGGCGAATTCCCTCCAGCGTCCACTGGCCGAGCTTGCGGTCGTCCTCGCTCCCGGTGGCGACCGTGAAGGTGAGCGGGTCGATCAGCAGGTCCGACTGCGGCAGGCCGTGCTGGTCGCAGGCGAACGCGACCAGCCGCTCGGCCACCGCCAGCTTGTTCTCAGGCGTCTTGGCCATGCCCACCTCGTCGATGGTGAGCGCGATCACCGCGGCGCCGAACTTGCGCGCCAGCTTCAGACGCTCGGCGGCGGCGGCCTCGCCGTCCTCGAAGTTGATCGAGTTGATGATCGGCTTGCCGCCGTGCAGCTTCAGCGCCGCCTCGATCACGTTGGTCTCGGTGCTGTCGATCACCAGCGGCGCGTTCACGCTGCTGGTGAAGCGGCGGATCACCTCGGTCATCTCGCCCACCTCGTCGCGGCCGACGAAGGCGGTGCACACGTCGAGGCTGTTGCTGCCCTCTGCGACCTGGTCGCGACCGACGCTGACCGCGGCGTCCCAGTCCCCGGCCTCCTGCAGCTCGCGCCACTTCCTCGAGCCGTTGGCGTTGCAGCGCTCGCCGATCGAGAAGTAGCTGTTCTCCTGGCGCAGCGGCACCTGGCCGTAGAGGCTCGCGACCGAGGGGATCCAGACCGGCCGCCGCGCCACCGGCGCCGGCCGCAGGCGGGTGCCGGCGCGCGCCCGCAGCATGGCGTCGAGCGCCTCGATGTGCCCGACCGAGGTGCCGCAGCAGCCGCCGACCAGGTTGAGCCCGTCCTCGACGATGAAGCGCTCCACCCACGACGCCATCTCGGCCGCACCCAGCGGATAGTGCGTCTGCCCGTCGACCAGCTCCGGCAGGCCGGCGTTCGGCTGCACCGACAGCAGCCCCGGCCAGTTCGCCGCCAGCCAGCGCACGTGCTCGGCCATCTCCTGCGGCCCGGTGGCGCAGTTCAGCCCCAGCAGCGGCACGTCGAGGGCGTGGATGGTGGTCGCGGCGGCCGCGATGTCGGGGCCGACCAGCAGCGTGCCGGTGGTCTCGACCGTGACCTGGACGAAGATCGGCGTGTCGGTGCCGGCCTCGGCGCGGGCGAGCTTGGCGCCGTTCACCGCCGCCTTGATCTGCAGCGTGTCCTGGCAGGTCTCGATCAGCAGCGCGTCGACGCCGCCGCCGATCAGGCCGCGGCATTGCTCGGCGAGTGCGGCCTCCAGCGGATCGTAGCCGATGTTGCCCAGCGAGGGCAGCTTGGTGCCCGGTCCAATTGATCCGATAACGTAACGGTGACGGCCATCGGAGAAGCTGTCCGCGGCCTCTCGCGCCAGCTCGGCGGCGACGCGGTTGATCTCCAGCGTGCGGTCGGCGAGGTCGAACTCGCCGAGCGTGATCGGCGAGCCGCCGAAGCTGTTGGTCTCGACCATGTCGGCCCCGGCGGCGAAGTAGCCGCGATGGATCTCGCGCACCAGCTCCGGCCGCGACAGGTTGAGCACCTCGGTGCAGTTCTCGCGGTTCCAGTAGTCGCGCTCGACGTCGAGGGTTAGCATCTGCACGCGCGACCCCATGCCGCCGTCGCACAGCAGCACCTGGTCCTGCAGGGCTTGGAGAAGATGCGGTCTGGTCATTCGGCGCGGCCTCGGCATGGTTGCCCGTGTGTGTCGGGTGCCTGTATATCGTGTGCCCGTATATCGTAGGTTAGGGCGGGTGGCGGCAGGTTTTCCTCCGCGCCTTCTCGCTTGTCCAGCATCCGGAGCCGACGCATGACCCGCGACGCCCGTATCCCGGTGCGCTTCGTGCGGCATGCGCCGCCCGTGGCGCAGGCCGATCAGGTGCTGCTGCTGCCCGAGCAAGCGGCTGGCCAGGGCGTCGGGCAGGCCGCCGACGAAGGCTGGATCACCGTGCTGCGCCTGCCGAGCCAGACCGTCTCCCATCAGCCGTTCTGCCGGTGCTGCGCGGGGCGGCCGGCGCAGGCATCGACGCTGACCTGGCTGTTCCAGGCGCGGGCACGCGGCGAGGTCGGCTTCTTCCATGGCCTGGTGGCGCACCTGCCGCCGCCGCAGGAAGCGGCGCTGCGCGCACTGCTGGCATCGGATCTATTCCTGAGCGGCCGCTTCGTGCAAGCAAATTGAAACGACCTGCACGCGATCTCCAGCACCGGGCACAGAATATCAAAAACGAGATGAAGCTTAACCGGCTGCATCGAACATCGCTGTCAAGACCGGCACAGAAACTTACGGAAACAGCAGTGCCACTATGCTAGGGTCCGTTGCATCAAGTCGCCATGCGGAACGACCGCCATTTCCGTTCGTGACCGCGAACGCGCTTCGGTAGAGGAAAGCCAGTGGTTCAACCCAACGACAACGCCGACTTCGCCGGCAACGCGGGCGCCGCCGCGCGCCCGGCGCAGGTCGACGGCCGGCTGGCGCGGCTGCGCGCCGTCATGGCGGCGGCGCGCTACCACGGCGCGGAGCTCGACCCGAACGATTTCCGCGGCCCGATCACCGAGGTCACGCCGTCGCCGGCCAGCCTGGTCGCCTGGCTCAACGACCAGGGCATGGTCGCGCGCGCGATGCGCCTGAAGTGGCGCTACCTGGTGCGCATGCACGACACCCCGCCGTTCGCGCTGATGTTCAAGGACGGCTCGGCGGCGCTGCTGGTCGGCGCCGATCCCGGCCGCGGCGTGGTCTGGCTGCGCGATCCGATGGGCGGCGAGGGCGACACCCCGATCGCGGTCGACGAGCTGCGCCTGTCGCAGGTCTGGAACGGCGACGTCGTGCTGGTCGCGCGCAGCCGCAACCAGTCCGAGGCGGAGGCGCCGATCAATATCGGCTGGCTCACCCGCATGGTGCTGCGCGAGAAGAAGTCGCTGCGCGACATCTCGATCGCCTCGGTGGTGCTCAGCCTGCTGACCATCTTCCCGGCCCTGATCGTGATGCAGGTGATCGACAAGGTGGTGAACCACCACTCGATGTCGACGCTGGTCTCGATCTCGGCGATCATCCTCACCCTGACCTTCTACGAGACGCTGCTGAGCTTCGGCCGGCGCGAGATCGTGCTGGTGCTGTCGACCCGGCTCGACAGCCGCATCGCGCTGGTGGTGTTCGGCCGGCTGCTGTCGCTGCCGCTGGAGTTCTTCGAGCGCCAGCAGGCCGGCAACGTGATCGGCAAGGTGTCGTCGATCTACAAGGTGCGCGACTTCATCACCGGCAAGCTGATGAGCACCTTCCTCGACCTGTTCAGCCTGATGGTGATCCTGCCGTTCCTGTTCGTGATGAGCACCACTCTGGCCTGGATGACGCTGGCCGCCGCCGGGCTGATCGGGCTGATCGTGGTGATCTTCATCGGCCCCGTCGCGCGTCTGGTCGGCCGCGTGATCAACGCCGAGATGCGACGCGCCAGCATCCTCTACGAATCCGTCGCCGGCATACGCACGCTCAAGACCCTCGCCCTGGAGCCGGCTCGCCGCACCGAGTGGGACGTCGCCACCGCCGACGTGGTGCGCGCCAAGCTCGAGGCCGGGCGGCTGGCGAACTGGCCCTCGACGCTGGCCAGCCCGATCGAGATGTTCATCAGCCGCGGCGTCATCCTGGTCGGCGCCTACCTGCTGCTCACCGGCTCGAGCTCGCTCGGCGCCGGCGGGCTGGTCGCCTTCATGATGCTCGGCGGCCGCGTCGCCCAGCCGCTGGTCAGCCTGGCCAAGCTGCTGGAGGAGTTCACCGACATACGCGCGGCCCTCGGCGAGGCCGGCTCGGTGCTCAACCAGCCGACCGAGACCCGCGCCCTGACCAACGGCATGCGCCCGCGCATCATGGGCGCGCTGTCGTTCCAGGACGTGATGTTCACCTATCCCGGCGCGTCGACCAAGGCGCTCGACGAGGTCAGCTTCGACATCCCGGCCGGCACCATGCTCGGCGTGGTCGGACGCAGCGGCTCGGGCAAGTCCACCCTGACCCGGCTGCTGCAGGGCGTCAGCCGCAACTATACCGGCTTCCTCAAGCTGGACGGCATCGACCTGCGCGAGATCAACCTGACCCACCTGCGCAAGTCGTTCGGCGTGGTGCTGCAGGACAACTTCCTGTTCCGCGGCACGATACGCGACAACATCACCGCCAACCGCCCCGGCCTGACCCTGGAGGACGCGGTGCGCGCCGCCCGCCTCGCCGGCGCCGAGGAGTTCATCGAGCGCATGCCGGGCGGCTACGAGACCTGGATCGAGGAGGGCTCGACCAACATCTCGGGCGGCCAGAAGCAGCGCCTCGCGATCGCGCGCGCGGTGATCACCGACCCCAAGCTGATGATCCTCGACGAGGCCACCTCCGCACTCGACCCGGAATCGGAGGCGCTGGTCAACGCCAACCTCAAGCGCATCAGCAAGGGGCGCACCATGGTGATCGTCTCGCATCGCCTGTCGTCGCTGGTCGATTGCGACCAGATCCTGGTGATGGAGCGCGGCCGGGTCGAGGACATCGCGCCGCACCACGTGCTGCTCGAGCGCTGCGCGATCTACCGCCAGCTTTGGATGCAGCAGACCCGGCACATGAACCCGGAGCGGCATGCCGGTCCGGCGCCGCTGCTGGCCGAGGGGGACTGAGACGATGAGCGGCACCGAGATCATCCCGGCCGGCGGCCGCAGGCCCTCGCGCCGCGCCGGCCGGCGCGTCGAGAACGACGACGACATGCCGCAGGAGCTGCTGCAGTTCAACTCGCCCAGCGCCGCGCTGGTGGCGATGCCGCCGCGGCCGATGGCGCAGTACATCCTCTGGGTGATCGCCTCGATGGCGGTGGCGATGATGATCGTGATGGGCGTCTTCCCGCTCGACCGGGTCGTCACCACCCAGGGCGAGCTGGTCTCCACCTCGGCCACCCTGCTGGTGCAGCCGCTGGAGACCTCGATCGTCAAGTCGATCGACGTCAAGGAGGGCGATCTGGTCCACAAGGGGCAGGTCCTGGCGCATCTCGACCCGACCATGACCGGGGCGGATGCCACCAACATGCAGCAGCAGTCGCAATCCTATGGCGCCCAGATCGAGCGTCTGCAGGCCGAAGCGTCGGGCAGCGACTACCGCCCCGACCTCGCCAACCCGGCATCGACCGAGCAGGCCGCGATCTTCATGCGCCGGCAGGCCGAGTTCAAGGACAAGCTGCTGAACTACACCCAGCAGGTCGCCTCGCTGAAGAGCGACGTCACCGCCTATCGCGCGTCGGCGGCGATGTATGCCGGACGGGTCAGGCTCGCGTCCGACGTGCACGACATGCGGGTGCAGCTGCAGCGCGACCATGTCGGCAGCCGGCTGTCCTCGATCTCCTCCCAGGACGACCTGATGGAGGTGCAGCGCTCGCAGATCACCGCCCAGCAGAGCGCCGCCGGCGCCCAGAACAAGCTCGACGCGATGGTCGCCGAGGAGCAGGGCTTCGTGCAGAACTGGAAGGCGCAGATCTACCAGGACCTCACCGAGGCGCAGCACAAGTACTACGAGGCCAAGGGAGACCTGGACAAGGCGGTGCTGCGGCAGAGCCTGGTGGTGATGCGCGCGCAGGCGGACGCCGTCGTGCTGACCATCGCCAAGGTCTCGATCGGCTCGGTGCTCAGCCCGGGCAGCCAGTTCATCTCGATGGTGCCGCTCAACGCGCCGCTGGAGATCGAGGCCAAGCTGAAGGGCTCGGAGTCCGGCTACGTGAAGCTCGGCGACCCCGCGCTGATCAAGTTCGCGACCTTCAGCTACACCCAGTACGGCGGCGCCGAGGCGACGGTGCGCAACGTCAGCGCCGACAGCTTCACCAAGGATAGCGGCGGCCAGGCGGGTGGCGGCGCCGCCAACGATCCCCCCGTAGTGGGCGGCGGCGATACCTTCTACCGCATCAGGCTGCGGGTGAACCGCTACACCCTGCACGGCGTGCCGAACTACTTCCATCCCACGCCGGGGATGCCGGTCACCGCGGACATCAAGGTCGGCAAGCGCACCATCCTGCGCTACCTGCTGAGCACCGTGCTGCCGGTCGCGACCGAGGGCATGCGCGAGCCCTGATGCCACCTCTGGAGGTGCCCCGCCGGGATCCCCATCTCTGCGGCCCCGCCTCCGTGACCTCGAGGAACGCCCGGCTCCGATGGCCAGTCTCCTAAATCAGCGTCTGGCCTCCCTGTTCTCGGCGAAGGCGAAGCTCGTCTACGCCTCCAGCCTGATCGAGGCCGGGCAGCCGGGACGCGCCTTCGCGCCGCTCAGCGCCGCCGCCGCCGCCGGCATACCGGAAGCCCAGTTCCGCGTCGGCCGCGCCTATCTGGATGGCGCCGGCGTGCCGATCAGCCGCGAGGAGGGCGCCCGCTGGATGCAGCGCGCGGCAGAGGCCGGCTGGGTCGAGGCGCAGTTCGTGCTCGCCACCCTGCATCTGTTCGGCCTCGGCCGTACCGGCAGCGCCAGCTTCACGCTGTTCGCCGCCGGTCCCACCCAGGCCGAGGCCAAGCCGGACTACGAGCAGGCGGCGCGCTGGGCGCGCTGCGCCGCCGAGGCCGGCTCCCCGGACGGTCAGGCGCTATACGGCTACATCCTGACCTCCGGCCCGGAGGCGATGCGCGACCTCGAGCAGGCCGACCAGTGGTATCGCCGCTCCGCCGATGCCGGCTGCTCGCAGGGCTCGCTCGGCCTCGGCCTGGCGCTGCTGGCGCGCGAGGACGACGCCGAAGCCCAGGCGAAGGCGGCGGTCGAGCTGACCCGCGCCGCCGCCGGCGGCCTGGCGACGGCGATGTACCTGCTCGGCGTGATGACCGAGCGCGGTGCGGGGGTGAAGCAGGACCTGCAGGCGGCGGCCAGCCTGTATCGCCAGTCGGCCGAGAAGGGGGTGCGCTCCGGCCAGGCCCGCTACGGCCTGGCGCTGATGGAGGGGCGCGGCGTGCAGCGCGACGTCACCCAGGGAGAATCCTGGCTGCGCCGGGCGGCGCTGGCCGGCGACCACGAGGCGGCGGCGCTGATCGGCGACCTCTATGCCCGCGGCGGCGACCTGCCGCCGAACTACGCCGAGGCCGCCACCTGGTACGGCCGCGCCGCGGCGCAGGGCCACGCCGCCGCGGCGCGGGCGCTGGGCTCGCTCTACCTGACCGGGGCCGGCGTGCAGCGCGATCCCGACGAGGCGGCGCGCTGGTTCCGCCGCTCCGCCGAGGGCGGCGACGAGGCCGCCCATATCGACCTCGCCAACCTGGTGATGGCCGGCGCTGGGCTGGAGGCCGACCGCGTCGCGGCGCGCGAGCGCTTCGAGCGCGCGGCGAGCACCGGCGACCTGGTGGCCGCATTCAACTTCGGCGTCTGCCTGGCCGAGGGCGTCGGCGTCGAGCGCGACGAGCGCAAGGCCGCGATCTGGCTGCGACGCGCCGCCGACGGGGTGGTGCACGCCCAGTACTGGTACGGCCGCATGCTGACCGAGGGCCGCGGCATCGAGATCGACCTCAAGGAGGGCCGGGTCTGGATCGCGCGCGCCGCCGAGAGCGGCATGCCGGACGCGCAGGTGGCCTATGCCGAGCTGCTGCTCGGCGGACGCGGCGGCGGACGCGACCATGCGGCGGCGCTGGAGATGTTCGAGCGCGCCGCGGTGCAGGGCCACATCAACGCGCTGTTCTCCTCGGGTGCGATGCATGGCGGCGGCCACGAGGTGCCGGAGGATCGCAGGCGGGCGCAGGAATATTTCCGCAGCGCCGCCGAGCGCGGCCACGCGATGGCGCAGCTGATGCTGGGCCGCTACCTGTCGCGCGGCCTCGCCGGCGACACCGACCTCGCCGACGCGCGGCTATGGCTGCAGCGGGCGCGGGCGCAGGGCATCAGCCAGGCCGACGCCGAGCTGGCCCGTCTCGGCCAGGCCCCGGGCACCACTCCAGGCGCTGCCCCAGGGCCCGCCCCGGGTATCGCCCCGGGCGCATCCGCGACGGTCGGCAGCGAGGCCGAGGAGGTCGTGCATGCCGGGGCGGGGCTCTGAGGCGGCCGGCCGGGGCTGAGCCGCCGGGCCGGGTCAGCGAAGCGGATCGCGCCGACTGGCTGAGCTGGGCGCAGGACCGGGCGCAGCAGGCGTTCCTGCAGGGACGCCTCGCCGGCGAGCGCGGCGACGCCGCCGCCGCCCGTCGCTGGCTCGAGCGGGCGCGGCGGATCAGCCGCGGCGCGGTGCCGGTCGATATCGCGCTCGCCCTGGCCCGGCTCGGCACCGGTGATGCGCTGGGGGCGATCCCGCTGCTGCGCGACCTGCTGCGACGCTTCGACTTCCGCGAGGGCTGGACCGCGCTGGCGGCGGCGCATCGCGCCCTCTGCGAGCCCGACGCGGCGGCGCAGTCGCTGGCGCGTGCGCTGTCCCGCCATGCGCCGGACCCGGCGACCGCGGCGATCATGGGCCGGATCGCGTCGGCCGCGATGTGGCCCGGCTGGTGCGGCCTGTCGGGCGAGGGCCGGCTGCTGATCGACGGCGCCGACGGCTTCGCCGAGCCCGGCCGCTACGAGATACGGCTCGACGGCGCGACGCTGCGTCGCGGGCTGCCGCGGCACTGGCGGCAGGGACGCAGCCTCGCGGTCACCTGCCGCGGCGCGCCGCTGCTCGGCAGCCCGCTCGACCTGGCCTCGATCCTGCGCAGCGAGGGCTTCGTTGCGGCCGAAGCCGGCGCGCTGTCGGGCTGGCTGTGGCATCCCGGCGAGCCGGAGCGGGCGCCGCGCCTCACCGTCCTCGGCCACGACGGCAGCCGCCGCCAGGTCAGGCTGGAGGCGTTCGCCGAGCGCGTCGACAGCGACATCCCGCTAGCCCGGCCGCGACGCCTGTTCCTCGCCGCCGCCGAGCTGCCGCCGGGCCCGCTGCGGCTGCTGGCCGAGGACGGCCGCGCGCTGATCGGCAGCCCGCTCGATCCCGGGCTGAAGCTGCGGCCGTCACGCCGCCGGCCGGCGGCGGGGGGTGCGCGGGTGCTGCCGCCTGTCCAGGAGTTCGACGTGGTGATCCCGGTGTTCCGCCACCTGCGGCGCACGCTGGAGTGCATCGACAGCGTACGCGCGACCATCCCCGCCGGCAGCCGCATCGTGGTGGTGGACGACGCGTCGCCGGAACCCGCGCTGTCCGAGGCGCTGGACCGGCTGTCGGCGCAGGGTGCCATCCGCCTGGTCCGCCACCCGGAGAACCGCGGCTTCCCGGCCAGCGCCAATGCCGGCATCGCCGCATGCGGCCGGCGCGACGCGCTGCTGCTCAACAGCGACACGCTGGTCGCCGGCGAGTGGGCGGCCGCGCTGCGCGAGGCGGTCTACGCGTCGCCCGACATCGGCACCGCCACCCCCGCTCTCCAACGACGCCAGCATCCTCAGCTATCCCGAGCACCGCGACGCCAATCCGGTGCCGGACCTCGCCGAGACCAGGCGGCTGATGGCCTTCGCCGCCGCCGCCAATCGCGGCCGCGGCGCGGTCGAGGTGCCGACCGGCCATGGCTTCTGCTGGTACCTGCGTCGCGACTGCCTGGACCAGGCCGGGACGCTGCGCGAGGACCTGTTCGCGCAGGGCTACGGCGAGGAGAACGAGTTTTGCCTGCGTGCGCGCGCGCTGGGCTGGCGCCATGTCGGCGTTCCGCAGGCCTTCGTGGGGCATGTCGGCCACGTCTCGTTCGTCGCCGCGCGACGCGCGCTGATGGCCCGCAACCTCGCCATCCTGGAGCGCCTGCATCCCGGCTACGGCGACGAGATCGCATCGCACATCGCGGCCGACCCGCTGGCGCCGGCGCGGCGCCGCATCGACCGGCTGCGCTTCGCCGCCGGCCGCGCCACGCCGCCGCGCTCGGTGCTGCTGATCACCCACGACGAGGCGGGCGGGGTCGAGCGGGTGGTGCGGGCGCGGGCGCGGGCGTTGGCCGCACAGGGGCTGCGCCCGATCGTGCTGCGTCCGCGCGGCGGCGCCTGCCTGGTCGACGTGCCGCGCGCCTCCGATCCGCTCGACGCGCACGGCGAGGATGCCGACCGGCGCCAGTTCCCCAACCTGCGCTACGTGCTGCCGCGCGAGATCGATGGGCTGCTGGCGCTGCTCGCCGCCGAGGCACCGCTGCATGCCGAGTGGCACCACCTGCTCGGCCATGATCCGTCGCTGCGCACGCTGTGCCGCCGGCTCGCCATCCCGTACGACGTGCATCTGCACGACTATGCCTGGTTCTGCGCGCGCATCGCTCTCGTCGGGCCCTCGGGACGCTATTGCGGCGAGCCGGACGTCGCGGGCTGCAAGGCCTGCGTGGCGCGGCAGGGCAGCCTCGGCGAGGCGATCGCGCCGGCGCTGCTGCGGCAGCGCTCGGCGGCCGAGCTCGCCGCGGCGCGCCAGGTGTTCGCACCCTCGCATGACGCCGCCCGGCGGATCGCGCGGCACTTCCCGGCCGTCCGGCCGGTGGTGGTGCCCTGGGAGGACGACGCGCCGGCGCTGCCGCTGGCACGCTTCGCCGACGCCGCCCCCGGCGCCGCCGGCGCTGCTGGCGCAGACGCCGCAGCGCACCCGGATCTGCGTCATCGGCGGCATCGGCAGGGAGAAGGGCTACGCGGTGCTGCTGGACTGCCTGCGCGACGCCCGCGCGCGCGGGCTGGCGCTCGACTTCGTCGTGGTCGGGCATACGCCCGACGACGAGGCGCTGCTCGAGGCCGGCTGCCTCGACGTGACCGGCGCCTATCGCGAGCACGAGGCGGTGGCGCTGGTGCGCGCGCAGCGCTGCGACCTCGCCTTCCTGCCTTCGATCTGGCCCGAGACCTGGTGCTTCACACTGGGCGTGGCCTGGCGCGCCGGATTGGCCGTCGCCGCCTTCGATATCGGCGCGCAGGCGGAACGGATACGCCGCACCGGCCGCGGCGCGGTGCTGCCGCTGGGGCTTCCGGTGGCCGCCGTGAACGACGCGCTGCGACGCCTGGGCGGCCCCGGGGATGGCGTTCCATCCCGTATGCTGTCATGACGTCGCTCGACCGGTCGCGCCCGACGCGCGCCGATCTGGCGACCGATGATCCTGTTCGAACCACGGAAACCGACCGATGTCCCAAGCCGCTCCGGCAGCTGCCCAGAAGCTCGTGACGGAGCTGAAGGTCTCCGGTCACCTGATGACGCTCGACAAGGGATTGTTCTGCGTCTTCCACGCCCCCGGCAGCGCCGGCGGCGATCCGCAGACCGGGCTGCCGGGCGTGCGCATCAGCCAGCCGCCGATGCAGGACAGGCAACGCATCAGCATCAGCAGCTTCAACGAGGATGGCTGGATCGGCGCCGAGGGCAGCGCCGCGCTGGTGCGCGTCAACGAGGGCCCGTCGCAGCTGCTGGTGACGATCTACCAGAACAGCGCCGGCCAGCACGAGGCGCCGAAGCTGCAGGTGATGCGCCTCGGCGACGTGTCGGACAGCGTCGCGGCGCCGGCGGCCGCGCCGGCACCCGCCGCCGCGGCGCCACCCGGGCTGCCCGCGCCCGCGCCCGAGCCCGCCGCCGCGCCGGTCGAGGGTGCCGAGGTCGCGGCGCACGTGCAGCGCCGCGGCGACAAGCTCGGCAAGCTCGGCGATTGGATGGGCGAGCCCGGCAGCCAGAGCTGGATCGAGGGGTTCGCGATCGCGCCGAACCGCCTCGTGGCACTGGAGGACATCGAATATCAGGCGGTGCTCGGCAAGGGCTGGCTGTCACCCTGGTCCGACGGCGGTCAGTACTGCGGCAGCCGCGGCATGGCGCTGCCGATCCTGGGCCTGCGCGTCCGACTCAAGGGGCGTGCGGCGACGACGCACAC
>CBDCAC010000002.1:580000-656518 GCA_965213775.1 uncultured Lichenicoccus sp. | reverse complement strand
GGCCCAGCGTCGGCGCCCATCGCACGCGTGCGATGGGCGCCCGGCTTACGGCAGAGCCCTGGCCTTTCTTGATTACTGGTTGGCGTGCGCGATGTTTGCCATGACCAGCGCGGGAATGTGCTCCCCAAGCCAATCGCCCATCTCCATCTCTTCCTTTTGCGACTGTTCCAGCATCAGAACGTCGTTCTCGGCGCCGGTCTCGTTGGCAAGCGCGATCAGCACCTTGTAGGCGGCGATCTCGTACGCCTTGAAGCCGATGGCGGCGAGAAACGTTCTTGATCACGTCGTCATCCGAGCCGGCATGCAGCACGCCTGACACCTTGCCCACGAGCGTGGTGACGGCTTCCTTGGCGGTCGAGACGCCGGTCTCTTGGCGCGTCAGCAACTGCTCGAGCCGCTCGGCCTGCTGCTGGGGACCGGGTCATATCCTGCTGCATCCGGCCGTGCAGCTCCGGGTAGGCTTCCATCCGCCCGAGCTGGCCCTTGATGGTCGCCACCGCCTGCCCTTCGACCGCGTGCTGATTGCGCAGCCCGGTGATGTAGTAGCCGGTCGCGCTCTTGTTCGCCATGTTCATATCCTCTTGATTGGTTCGCAGGACGAACGCTCGCGCCGGCAAAGGTTGACGTCCATCCGCTTCACTTTGAATTGTGCTTGCTTGAACCAGGGGAACTTCCAAATGGCTGTGCTCGCGGCAGACGCATCCGCCCAGCCGACGCTGGCCGCGCCGGATGACGATCCTCATCTCTGGCTCGAATCGATCGACGGCGCGGACGCCATGGCCTGGTCCGACGCGCAATCCGCCGCAACGCTGGCGCGCTTCGCCGATGCCGCCTTCACCGTCGAGCGCGACCGCCTGCACGCCTCGCTCGATCGCGCCGACCGCATCGCCTACGTCAGCCGTCGCGGCGGCCATCTCTACAACGTCTGGAAGGACGCGGCGAACCCGCGCGGCCTGTGGCGCCGCACCACGCTTGACGCCTACCGCGCCGGCGAGCCCGCATGGGAGCTGCTGCTCGACCTGGATGCGCTTGCCGCTGCCGAGGGCGAGGACTGGGTGTGGCACGGTGCCACGACCCTGCCGCCGGCGCATGAGCGGGCGCTGCTGGCGCTCTCGCGCGGCGGCGGCGACGCCTCGGTGCTGCGCGAGTTCGACCTCGTCCGGCGCGACTTTGTTCCCCTCGATCTGGAGCATGGCGGCTTCGCGCTCGCCGAGTGCAAGGGCGGCGCCGACTGGCTCGACCCTGACACGCTGCTGCTCTCCGCAGCGCTCGGCGAGGGCATGACGACGCGGGCGGGCTACGCGCGTACCGTGCGGCTGTGGCGGCGCGGCGAGCCGGTCAAGACCGCCAAGATCCTGTTCGAGGCCGGGTTCGACACCATGAGCGCCTCGGGCGAGCCCGACCGCACCGCCGGCGCCGAGCGGCTGTTCTTCGTCGAGCGGACCGGCTTCTTCGATGCCGTCATCCATCTCGGCGACCGCTCGGGACCCACGGTGAGGCTCGACCTGCCGAGCGACGCGCGCGTCGACATCCAGGCCGGCTGGCTGGCGGTGAGCCCGCGCACCGAGTGGCGCACGTCGGAGGCGACCTACCCGTCCGACGCCGTGCTCGGCATCGCGCTCGACGCGTTCCTCGCCGGCGACCGGCGCTTCGCCGTGCTCTGGAGCCCGGGCGAGCGGCAGGCGCTGCAACACCTGTTCTGGGTCGCCGGACGCCTCGTCCTCTCCGTGCTCGACGCGCTGAGCCCGACCTTCCCGGTCTTCACGCCGGGTCCCGCCGGCTGGACGGCCAGCGCGCTCGGCGGCTTGCCCGCCCTCGGCGTCGTGTCCGCCTGGCCGTTCGACACCGTGGCCGAGGAAAGCACCGGCACGCTGCTGGTCAGCGCCGAGGACCCGATCACCCCCTCCACCCTGATGATGCTCGAGCTCGACGCGCCTGCCGCTCCCGTCGTGCTGCGCCAGGCGCCAAGCCTGTTTGACAGCAGCGGCCTCATCGTCAGCCGCCACGAGGCGCGCTCCGTCGACGGCGAGCGCATCCCCTACCTCCAGGTCGGCCCGCAGGCGGAAACGGGCGACGCGCCGGTTCATCTCAGCGGCTATGGCGGCTTCGGCATTTCGAGCCTGCCACACTACCAGACGGTGCGCGGCCAGCTCTGGCTCGCCGATGGCGGCACCAGCGTCGTCGCCAACATCCGCGGCGGCGGCGAGTTCGGCACCGCCTGGCACGAGGCGGGGCGCCGCGCGGGCAAGGCGCTCTCGCACGAGGATTTCGCCGCCGTCGCCGCCGACCTCGTCGCCCGCGGCGTCACTCGCCCCGGCCGCATCGCCGCCGAGGGCGGCTCCAATGGCGGCCTGCTGATCGCCAACATGCTCACCCGCTTTCCGGAGCGCTTCGGCGCGCTGTTCTGCACCATCCCGCTGATCGACATGCGCCGCTACACCCGCCTGCTCGCCGGCGCGAGCTGGATCGCCGAGTATGGCGATCCGGACGACGCCGACGACTGGTCCTTCCTCGGCCCGATCTCCGCCTATCACGCCGCCGCCCCCGGCCGCCCCTACCCGCCGATCCTGCTCGCCACCTCGCGCCGCGACGACCGCGTCCATCCAGGCCACGCTCGCAAGATGGCCGCCAAGCTCCAAGCCCTCGGCTACGACGCCTGGTTCTACGAAAATCCCGCCGGCGGCCACGGCTACGGCAAGGACAGCAGCCAGATCGCCAGCTTCGCCGCGTTGGGCAACGCGTTCTTGCGGCGGAGCATCGGGTGGGAAAGAAAGTAAGGCCAGGGGCGTCGCCCCTGGACCCGATTAAAGGCGGAGCCTTTAAAATCCATTCTTTATCGGTGCCACGCGGACGCTCGGGCTGACCGGGTTCGCGAAACAGGGAAGAGCGCGCCTAAGCTCCAATGGAATGGGGCCTGGGGCCCGCGGCCCCAGCGGAGCCCAGAGGCAGAGCCTCTGGCCTTCCTCCCTTCACGACGCCGCGAACTGCCGCGACCACCGCCGCCTCGCTATGCCCACGCCTGATCAACCCGAGCCCGCTGCGTGACGCCGCCGCGTGCGCCTTCGGATCCTGATACAGCCGGCAAATCAGCGCCGCGATTGCCTCCGGCGTGTCGCTGACCAAGCCCTGCAGGCTCGCTGGCAGCTCCAGCCCCTCGGCGGCGAGGCTGGTCATAACGCAGGGCGTGCCGGCGGCCAGGCTGTCAAGCACCTTGCCCTTCACTCCGGCGCCGTAGCGCAGCGGCGCGACCGTAAGGCGGGTTCGGCCGAGCAGCCCGGGAAGGTCGGCGACGTGGCCGAGTGCGGCGACGCGGCGGCCGGCAAGGCGGCGTATCGCGGCGGGCATGTCGCTGCCGACGAGCATGCATTGCAGGTCCGGCAGCGTGCGCCAGACCAGCGGCATGATCGCCTCGACCAGCCAGCGCGCCGCATCGACATTTGGCGCGTGGCCGTAGCCGCCGACGAAGGCCACTCCCTCGCGCGGCGCGAACGGCGCCGGCGGCTGCGCCCGCATCGCCCATGGCACGACGTAGACTTGCGCCTCCGGCACCGCCGCGCGCAGCAGTTCCGCCTCGTGCGCCGAATGGGTGATGACGGCGTCGGCTGACCAGGCGGCGACGCACTCGGCGAGCTTGGCGCGCCGGGCGGCGGCGAGCAGCTCGGGCCGGCCCTCGGCCGTCGCCTGCCGCTCAAGCCGCAGGTGATGCAGGTCGGCGACGCTGTAGACGATGCGCGCCCGTGGCATGTGCTGACGCACCAGCACCAAGTAACGCGCGGCAGAGGCAGCGCGGTGCAGGTAGACGAGCGCGGCCTCGCCGGCCGCCTTGCGCAGCACCTGCTCCACCGAAGCGGGCTCGGCGCCGTCGCCGCACCAGGCGACGCCGTGCGCGTCCAGCACCGCCTGCTCCGATGCGCTCGGCGCCGCGGCTGCGGCGATGCCGACCTCGTAGCCCAGTCGCCGCAGAGCCCGGGCGTGCGAGAGCAGCGCCACGGAGGCGGCGTCGCGGCTGGGATCCGGCAGCCGCTCGTCGATCAGCAGCGCCCGCCGACGCCCGCTTGGCCGGGCCCGCTCGGCTAGGCTAGACCGCAAATGCTCGGCCTGCGCCTCCATGAACCGCAAGGCTCGCCGCCGGTCCGCCGCCGCGTCCAGCGCGACCACGGCCCGGGCCACTACCTGCTGCAGCGCGCCGTCGAAACTGTCGGCCGGCTCGATCACCATCGGCGAGCCCGGCAGCGCCGCGCCGTCCGCCTCGCGCCGAACCTCGATCACGTGCCGCGCCAGCGGCGACAATCCGCCGGGATGATCACCTCGAAAGCGCAGCGCCCCATGCCGCCGACGCCGCTCGCGGCCAGGTCCGGCCGCGGCGCGTTCGCCAGCACCCGAGCGATCGGCACGCCATTGTCCAGCACCTGCAGCGCCGCCGCGCCGCCCGAAACCCCCAGCGCCCAGCCGCTGATCCGCTGCCGCGTCGCAACGTCGAGCCGCCCCGATCCCCAACCCACCGGCGGCGCCAGCGGCGGCGACAGCGCCAGCGGCGCCGCCTCGATCACCCAGGGCGAGCCAGGCAGCTCGGCGCCGTCGCCCGCCCGCCGCACCTGCACGCTGTGGCGGTGAGCGGGCGACAGCCCGCCCGGTATGACGAGCTCGAAGGCGTGCCGCCCGTCGCCGATGCCAGCCGCTTCTAGGTCCGGCCGATGGCGCTGGGCGAGCAGCTCGCAGAGCACGGCGTCGTTGTCGAGCACCTGCAGCCGCGTCGGCGCCGAACCGTCCTGGGCCCAGCCGCAAACCCGCTCGCGCCCCACGTGATCAAGCCGCCCCTGGAGCACCCCGGGCACGACCGGCGCCCGCCACCGCGCCGCAATCCCCTGCCGCACCGCCTCCAGCACCGGCCCGCTCTCGACGCGCGGGGCGCAGTAGCGCGCCGGCCGATCTCCGGCGTCCGGATACAGCCGCCGATACTCGGCCGCATTGTGGAACATCGCCCGGCTGTCGTCGTCGACGAAGGTCTCCGACGCCGCGCCCTCGGCCAGGATCACGTCATGCGTGTCGAGCTCGACATGGACGTAGTCGACCCGTTCGACCATTGCTGCCTGGACGATCGAGACGCCGTTCACCAGCGCGGCGGCCGGGATCAGCACGCCGTCCAGATACATCGCATGCAGCGGCGAAACCGAGAGGTCGCGCCGCGGCACCCCGTCGCCCAGCGTCCCCTCTCCCAAGGCTCCGGCGCGTATCAGCACCGGCAGCACGTCATGGTTGCCGGCGGCGAACCGGCCGGAGTAGCAGCGGTGCCCGATCCAGCGGATCGGCCGCGCCGCGCCCGAGTTGGTGATCACCCGCTCGCCGATGCGGAGCGTCTCGACCGCCACCTCGCCGCGGTCGGTCAGGATCAGCGTGCCGTGGCAGTAGCACGGCGTGCCTGCCTCCACGGTCACGTCGGTGCCGCCATCGGCCGCCGCGCCGAGGTGGAAGAACTCGCCGGCGAACGGGTCGCCGATCCGCAGGCTCGCGCGCTCGGCGCCGCTGCCGAGCTGCAGCAGCCCGCCCGCGAACCCCTCCATCACCGCGCCGGCCGCCGGCAGCCCAGCCAGCTCGATCACGTCGCCGGGCTCGGCCTCGATCGCGGGCCCGGCATAGGACGCGCCGGCGCCGCTGCCGAACGCGGCCGGATCCTCGACCACCAGCGTGCTGCCGCCGGATGCCAGCGCGATGCGCGAGCCCGCCGCGTCGTCGCTGCCGATCGCGAGCCTCGCCCCGGCGGCGACCGCAACGACTCCTGTGCTCGCCGCGGCGACCGCGCCGAGCGACAGCGTGCCGGCCACGCTCAGCGTGCCGAACACCGCGACGACGTCGAACGTGCCGGCGGCGGTGGCGGCCGCGCCGGCATCGAGCTGCAGCCCGTCGATGCCGCTGAAGCCGAAGCCGCCGGCCACGTCCGCCAGCGTCCCGGCATCCCCGTTGAGCGCGCTCAGCGTCGCCGCAACGCCGCCGGCGAGCTCCAGCACCGTGCTGCTGCCGGCGCCGTCGTCGCCGACGACGCGGCCGAGCACGTCCCCGCCGGCGGCGAGCACCAGCCGCTCCGCCCCGGCGCCGAACTGCACCGCCGCGCCGCCAGTCCCGGCGGTGCTGCTGATCAGCCCGGCATCCGTCACCGTCCCGACGCCGTCCGAGCCCACCAGCACGCCGACCGCGCCGCTGATCGTGCCGTCATTGGTGATCGCGCCGACCCCGTCGACCAGCCGCACACCGGCCGCCGAGCCGTCGATCGCCGCCCCGGCCAGGTTGCCCACCGTGCCGCCGCCGAACAGCGCCACGCCGGAGTTGCCGGCGGTGATCCGCCCGGCATTCGAGATGCTCGCCGCGTTGAGCGAGCTGACCCCGAAATCGCTCGCCGCGATGGTTCCGGTGGCCGCAACGACGACGCTGCCGCCACCCAGCGCTATCCCGGTCGCAAGCCCCGTCCCGCCGCCCGCGACGATGGTTCCGGCGTCGAACACGTCGCCCTGCCCGGCAAGCGCGATCGCCTCCTGGCGGCCGAGCACGCGGCCGCCGACATCGTTGGTCACCGTGCCGTTGGTCAGCGCGACGCCGATGTCGACATGGCCGCCGATCGTGCCGTCATTGGTGATCGCGGTCGCCGTCGCGGTGCCCTGCACCTCCACGCCGACGCTGACGACCCCGGCCAGCGTTGCGCCGTCGATCAGCGCCACGTGGTCGCTCGCCGAGCCGTTGGCGAGCGTGCCGTCGCCGATCACGAGGCCGAACTGATCGCCGCCGAGCAGCGTGCCAAGATTGCTGACCACCGCCTGCCCGGCGATGTCGGCCGCCCCGCTCGAGCCGCTGATCAGTCCGGCGGCGCCGTTGCTCAGCGTGCCGCCGGCGAGGTAGGCGCCGTAGCCGCTCGTCGCCGCCGCAGCGGTGATGCTGCCGTCATTGTCCAGCGTGCCGGCGTCGGAGACATACACGCCGAACTGCTCGCCGCCGATGCGCGCCGCCGCCTCGTTGTCGATCGCGCCGGCGAAGATCAGCACCCCGATGGACCCGGCCGCCGGGTCGACGATGCTGCCGGCGTTGTCGATCGCGACGCTCGCCGTGTCGTCGCCCTGAACCGAGCCGACGATAGCGCCGGCAGGGGCGACGGCGAGCGTGCCGCCCTGCAGCAGCACCATGCCGGCGAGCGTGCCCGCCTCGTCCAGCGTGCTGGCCACCGCGAAGTCGTCGATCGCCGCCACGCCCGGCCCACTCAGCGTCAGGCTCGATCCCGGCTGCAGCGACAGCGCCGCACTCGTCAGCGTCACCCCGTTGGAGAGCGTGATCGCGTATGCGGTATCCGGCGCCGCGTCCGCCCCGTAGGACAGATCCTCCAGCGCCGTCGTGAGGTCGGCTCCGGTGGCGACGGCGAAAGTCGTGGTCATGCGGCGAAGGCTCCCGATGCCGCTCGCCAACGACGTGCATCAGTCGCGATCAGCTCGCGTCATGTTGCACGATCTTTCGCCGACTTGACCAGAGCCCGCCACGACCTCAATCGTGGTTGGAGGCGTCCTCCTCCAGGTCGTGCAGCACCTCCTCGGGCGCCGTCTTGTCGAGCGACTTGGCCTGCTCGACGAGCGCATCCGCCGCCGCCTGGTCGCCCTGCTTCAGCTTCTCCAGCGCCTCCTCGGTCAGGTCCAGCGCTTGCTCGTGCTTGTCCGACATCGTCGTGCCTCCGTCTGGGAGGAGGTTGAAGGCGTCACCGCGCTCAGGGTTGCGCGCCGCCTCGCCGGCCGACGCAGGCAGCGCCGCGAACCACGCCGCATACGGCGAATTGCGCGCCAGATGGCGGTTGTAATCGGGCGCGCCGTCGTCCCACCAGACCGGCCCGCGCTCGCCAAGCGCGCGCTTGGCCGCGTCGACCGCCGCCCGCGCCGCGACAATCGCGTCCGCGTCGTTATGCCGCAGGCCCTCCCGCTTGGCCCGCCGAGCCACCATCAGCGCCATCACCAGGCGGTGGCGCTCCGCGTCATCAAGCCCAGGGTTCGCCCGGCGCCAGAGCCGGCCGCGCACGACGAAGTAGCGGCCGTCGGGCGTGTCGGGGTGTATCAAAGGCAAGCAGTCCTTTTTTGAAAAAAAGGACCAAAAAACTTTTGTCCGTTAAGCGCCCTCAAATCGGATAAAAGTTTTTTGCTTCTTTTTTTCAAAAAAGAAGACCCTTCCTTACGTCCAGTAAAGCTGCCGCGCCGCCGGCAGATGCCGCACCAGCGAGCCCTCGATGGCGTGCCGCATCTCGCCCATCTGCTCTTTCGGAAACACGTATTTCTGCGCGCCGAACTTGGTCAGCTTGCGCGCCCGCTGCGCCTCGTCCATCTCCAACGCGCTGCCCGGGTACCAGCCCTGCAGCACCGTCTTCGACTTCGGCGTGAAGCGGTGCGTGATCAGCTCCGCGGTCAGATCGAGCCCCGGCACGTCGTGCAGCGCCGCTGCGATGGCGCCGAACAGGTGGTCGTAGGCGTCGCTCCACTCCGTCAGCCGCAGGATCGGCGCCACCGTCAGCCCGACGGGGTAGCCGGCCTCGGCGACCGCCCGCAGCGCCGCCAGCCGCGCCATCATCCGCGGCGCCCCGCCCTCGTGCCGCTCCGCCGCCGCGGCGTTGACCGAGAAGCGGATGCGCGTGCGGCCGTTATGGCGCAAGCCCAGCAGCGGCCCGACCGCGTCGAACTTGGTGGTGAAGCGCAGCTGCACCGGCGCGTCCCAGGCGCCGAAATGACTGATGCAGGCGGCCAGATGCCCGGTCAGGTGCTCGATCGCCAGCGGGTCGGTGTAGCACGAGCACTCGAAGGTCGTGCCCTCCGCCGCCCGATCGGCCGAGAGCGAGGTGATCCGCCCCTGCCCTACCGCCGCCGGCAGCTCGGCCAGGATCTCCGGCAGGTTGGCGTAGGCGCGCACGATCGGCGGCCCCGCCAGCGATCCCGCCAGGTAGCAGTAGCTGCAATGCGCCGGGCAACCCTCCGCCAGGTCGAACCGGAAATCGGCACTCGGCGGGATCGGCTGCAGCCGGCGCCGGCTTGGGCTCGCGCACACCACCGCCAGCGTGGTCTTGGCGTCCCGATAGGCCGCCGGCAACCCGGTCAGCCGGTCCGCCTCCAGCCGCACCACAGCCGCGCCGAGCGCCTCGGCTCGCTCCACCATATCCCGCCCCGCCGGCCACGCGAGCGCGGACGGCGTGACGAGAACACGCTTGGGGATCCAGGGACGAAAGGCCATGCAGCCCATGTCGGGACTGTGGCAAGGCAAGCAAGGCCATAAGAAGGGTAAGGAAGCAGTCCTTTTTTGAAAAAAAGGACCAAAAAACGTTCATCCGTTAAGATCATTTTCCTAAAGCGGATAGAAGTTTTTTGCTTCTTTTTTTCAAAAAAGAAGCCCTTCCTTTGCACGGCACGCGCCCGGCGGCGATAGCAGCGCATGGCGCACGGTGGCGCCGGTTTCCATTGTAGTCGGCATGGCAGTCGATCTAGCGTCCGAAACGACGCACCCGATATGACATCTCGTCGATGGATGCGTCCACGAACCGCAGCACATGAGGGGATGGCGATGAGCTGGCTGTACGAGGATCCTGACGAGTGGGAGATGCTGCCGACCGGCGCGACCTATAGCGACAAGCCGGGCACCAAGCTCAGCTACGACGTGAACGGCGCCGCGCGGCGCAAGCGCACGCCCCAGGAGGTCGCGCTGATCAAGGCGCGCCGCATCGCCGACCAGGAAGACTCCATCCTCGCCCAGGCGGACATCATCCGTGCCGACCGGCTGGCCCGTGAGCCGCGCCAGGCGGCGGGCGAGCAGCCGGACGAGCGCGCCCAAATCGATGCGCTCATGCTGGAGCTGGTCGCGCTGCGCTCGGACGCCGCCGACCGCGACGCGCCGGCCTGGCGCGCCAATGTGAACCTGAACCTCAAACTGCAGCTCCTGCAGGCGCCGCTGGAGCAGATCGCGCGGATGCAGCTGGTGACCAACAACTGGACCAATGCCAGCCTGCTGTCCTCGGCGATCCGGATGGCAGAACGGGCGCTGGTGGCGATCGCAGCGGAGTAGGACCAGAGGCTCTGCCGCTGGGGCCGCAAGGCCCGGATTTACTCTTACGTTAGGACATTCCATGTCGCTCACGCTTGCGCGGCCGATCAGGACGGCGATCAGCCTACAGCCCTGGGGCGCCCGGACCGCCTTGCTGGTGGTCGTCGCGGCCGCCTTCGTCGCCGGCTTCGCCATCACCGACGCGCCGGCTGCGCACCGCGCCGTCAGCTTCGCCGGACCGGACCTCACCCGGGTGCTGCGCGGCATGGCCCTGCTCAAGCTGACGATGGCGTCCGCCGCGATCGCCGCCATCGTCTGGCGGCTCGGCACGGCAATTCGCCCGATCGGTCTTGCCGCCTATCTCGCCGCCGGCGCCGCCATGGCCAGCGGACCCGGCCTGATCTGGGACATGGACTACATCCGCACCGGCGCCCTGCTCCTGCATGGCGGCCTTGCGGTCATCATCGTCATGCTCTGGCGCGACCCGGCCGTCGCCAGCCGGCTCGCAACCCTCGTCGCTGCCCGCCGCGCCGCTCTGCGCACCTGATCAGGCAGCCGGCAGCTCGACGCCGGACAACCGCCGGCACTCCTCCAACAGCCGATCCTGCCGCGCCAGGTCGTGCGTCACCCCGCTCGGCCGCTTGGCCGCCTTGTGGAAAAAATAGCCGCCGGTGACGCAGGCCGCCGGCTCGTCGCTGACCGCGAGCCACGCCTGGGTTCGGTGCGCGGCGTCCAGGTCGCCGGTGGCGCGCGGGCTCATCTTGGTCGCGACCCATCCCGGCTCCATCGCATTCGCCAGCACCCCCGGCCAGCGCCGCGCCACCGCAAACGCCAGCAGCACGTCGTGCAGCTTGGTGTCGGAATACGCCTGGTTGCCGCGCCAGGTTCGCGCCTCCCAGGTGAGGTCAGTGAGTGACGGATCGCCGCGCCGATGCAGCTCCGAACTGACGTAGACGAGCCGCCGCGGCCGACGGATCAGCGCCGTCAGGATATATGGCGCCAGCGTGTTGACGGCGAACACGTGCGACAGCCCGTCCGCCGTCGCCACGCGCTGCTTCTCGCGGTAGCCGACGCCGGCATTGTGGATCACCGCGTCGAACCCGCCCAGCGCGTTCACCTGCTCGGCGACACCTCGCGTCTCTGCGATGCTGGAGAGGTCGCCGATCACCACCGCCTCGGCGCCCGGCACCGCCGCCATCGCCTCGTTCCCGCGAGCGCGGCTGCGCGCATGCAGCACGACGCCATGCCCCTGCTCGCGCAGCAGCCGCGCCGCCATGCGGCCGAGCCCGTCCGAGGAGCCGGTGATGAAGATGCGCGCCATGGAACCTAGTTGGGGGACAGGCGGAGCGTTTTAAGGAAGGCCAGAGGCTCTGCCTCTGGACTCCGCTGGGGCCTGAGGCCCCAGACCCCCAACCGTTGGGGAGGGGCAAACCCGCTCTTGCTTGGCGAAGCCGATCAATCCTCCTGCTCTAACCGTACCGACCTGACGGTCGGCACGATGATAAAACGGATTTTAAAGGCTTCGCCTTTAATCGGGTCCAGGGCAGACCGCCCTGGCCTTCCTTGCGTGACCTTCCTGGTGCCCGACTGGCCGAGCCGCCGGTCGCATGCTCTGATCGGCCATGCGCCTCATCCTGCTTGCCGTCTGCCTTTTCGTCCCCCTCCGAGCCTTCGCCTCGATCAATCCCTCGACCCTGGCTGCGATTGACGCCGCCGCCAACGCCGCCTTGGCGGCCACCGGCGTTCCCGGCGCCTCGGTGGCGATCGTGCAGAACGACCGGATCGTTGCCGAGCGCGCCTACGGCCTGGCTAGTTTAGCCCCGCGGCGGCCGCTCACCTCGGCGATGATCCTGCCGATCGGCTCCGTCTCCAAGCAGTTCACCGCCTCGCTCGTGCTGCTCCTCGCCGAGGATCACAAGCTCTCGCTCGACGACAAGGTGGCGCAATACCTGCCGGACCTGACGCAGGCGAAGGACGTCACCGTCCGGATGCTGCTGCAGCACCTCTCCGGCTACCAGGACGACTGGCCGGAGGACTACGCGACGCCGCAATTCGCCGTGGCGACGCCGCCGCAGGCGATCGCCGAGCGCTGGGGCCGCAAGCCGCTCGACTTTCCGCCCGGCACCCAGTGGCAGTATTCCAACACCGGCTACACCATCGCCGCGCTGATCGCCCAGCAGGCCGGCGGGGCGCCGTTCTTCGACCAGCTCCGGTCGCGCATCCTCGCCCCGCTGCACCTGTCCAGCGCGGTGGATTTCGACGCGCACGGCCTGCCGCCCGGCGCGCCCACCGGCTACGAGACCTACGCGCTCGGCCCGCCGCATCCCGGCCCGCCCGAGGCCGCCGGCTGGAGCTTCGGCGCCGGCATGCTGGCGATGACCGCGCGCGACCTCGCCACCTGGGACATCAGCATCCTGACCCGCTCGCGGCTCGCGCCGGCGAGCTACGACGCATTTGAGACCGAGGCCAGGCTCGCCAACGGCCACCCCACCGGCTACGGCCTCGGCGTCGAGCTCGGCCGCCACGGCGCCCACCGCTTCATCGAGCATAGCGGCGAGGAGATCGGGCTTCGTCAGCGAGAACCTGCTCTACCCGGACGACCACGCCGCCGTCGTCGTGCTCACCAACCAGGACGCCTCGAACGCCGCCGGCATGATCGCGACCGCAATCTCCCGCCTTGCCTTCAACATCGACGCCGCCGTCAAGGACGACCCGAAAGCGGCCAAGATCCTCGCCCTCTGCGACGGCCTGGCGCACGGCACGCTCGACCGCAGCGCGTTCAACGCCAGCGCCAACGGCTACTTCACCCCCGCCGCCATCGCCGACTACCAAAGCAGCCTCAAGTGCCTTGGCCTGCCGCTCAGCATCACCGAGCGCCTGCACGAGCAACGCGGCGGCATGACATTCCACGTCTACACGCTGAAATTCGCCAAACGCACGGTGGCGGTCACCACCTACGAGCAGCCGGACGGCAAGCTCGACCAGTTTTTGCTGGTGCCCTGAAGAAAGGCCAGGAGCGCTGCTCCTGGACCTCGCTGGGGCCCGCGGCCCCAGACCCCATCTTTGCGGTGCAGGCTCATCCGTTCTTGCGAGGCCGATCTATTCGTTATGGAGCCGGACCGGTCGTGTACGCTGGCCACGAATAGGATCGGATTTTAAAGGCTTCGCCTTTAATCGGGTCCAGGGCAGACAGCCCTGGCCTTCCTTATTGCGGAAACGGCGACACCCCGACCAGGTGCGCATGCCCGCCAAGCATCAGCGCATAGGCGCCAACGCCGGCGGCGGGCCGCCACCATCCAAGCTCCCGCGCCACGAACCGGTTGCGTCCCGCGGCGATGGCGGCGAAGGGGACGATGGAGGTTTGCGCGGCGAAGGCGTCCCAGGCGGCGGGGCCCACCACGCGGCGGCGCTTGGCGTCGATCGAGGCGGTGCCGGCGATCGACACGATCGCCAGCGCGATGAAGAACAGGCTCGAGGCGAGGTCGCCGTTGCCGACCAGGTGCAGCGCCGACCACAGCGCCACCCCCATCAGGAACGGGTGGCGGGTGATGCGCACGATGCCGCGCGGCGCCGCCCCGACCAGCGCCTCCTGGCCGACGGCGGTCGGGTTCGGCGTGGTGAGCCCGATCACCACCAGCAGGAAGGCCGGCAGCATCAGCGCGATCATCACCGGCTTCCACCACTGCAACCGGCCCCAGCTCGGCACATACTCCGCCACATTGTAGGCCGAGACGAGCCAGATCATGCCGGCCACCGAGGCGACGGAGAAGGCGATCATGTAGGCGCGCAGGCCGAGCCCCGCCACGAGCCGGTCGCGCAGCCGGGTGCCCGATACCCCCAGGTGGATGCCGAGAAAGAACAGGGCGGCGAGCGAGATGTTGGTCATGCCGAGCCTTGCGCGGTTTGGCCGAGAGTGGCGCGATGCAACGGCTTCGCCAATCCGCCGTTTTCACGCCATGACGATTTCACCCGAGACGCGTGCGAGCCTGACCGGGCTGCAGCAATTGCAGGCCGCGATGGCCGCCGAGCAGATGGCCGGGATCGGCCAGTCGCTGCATTTCAGGCTGGTGGAGATCGACGAAGGGCGTGCGGTGTTCGAGGGCACGCCCGGCCGTTACGCCTACAACCCGAACGGCGCCGTGCATGGCGGCTATGCCGCGACGTTGCTCGACTCCGCCTGCGGCTGCGCCATGCACTCGCGCATGGCGCCCGGCCAGCTCTTCACCACGCTGGAGCTGAAGGTCATGTATCATCGCGCGATGTCGGAAGACACGGGCGTTGTCCGCGCCGTCGGCACCCTGCTCTCGTTCGGCCGCCGCACCGGCTTTGCCGAGGCGAAACTGACCGACAGCGCCGGCAAGCTGCTCGCCTCCGCGACGTCGACGCTGATGGTGATCTAAGGCCAGGGCTCTGCCCTGGACCCGCTGGGGCCGGAAGGCTCCAGACCCCGCTACTGGTGGGACTGCGTCATCTTGCTACCGATCCGCTGAAGGCACCAGCGGGACTGGGCGACGCGATGCCGTCGGCATGACAATCGGGCGTCATACCCTTGGGCGATCCTGGGCGGCAAACGATCCTAAGCGCTAGCGCCGCTGGCTAATCAGCGGCTCCAGCATATCCGGCACGGCCAGTTGAATGCAGGCTAAGACTAGGGGAATGCCGACGATGGCGAAGAAAATCCAATCGAACCATTGGCCGTGTACGGGCATGTCAGTGCTCCAGGGCGTTGATGTATCCCTGTATGAGGCACAACGCTGTGCGAAAACTAAGTCACGTTTGCGTCGCTGACGGGATCGTCAGGCTCCGGCCGCGCTCACCTTCCCAAAGCCGCCGCTTTCGCCAGCGCCGCGTCGTCGCAGGTCGTGGTTTCCTTGAACTTCGTCAGCACCGAGGCCGCCGCCGCCAGGTGCCGCGTCAGGCAGCCCTCCGAGCCGCCCGCCGCATACAGTCCTGTGCTGCTCATCGCGGTATGCCCGCTGATGTATCCGGCCGCGCTGATGTCGAGCGTGTCGGCCGGGATCACCGCCTCGTCCAGCAGCGACTGTGACAGGATAACGCCATTCTGCGTCGTCAGCAGATTCGTAAGCAGCTCCTGGCTGACGCTGGCGACCTGGGTGGCGGAGCCGTCCGCGGCGACGGCGTAGTCGAAGGCGACGCTGAGCGGGAACCTCTCGTAGGAGGCAACCTGATGCTCGCCGGCGCGGTCGATGGTGTCGATGATCTGGGCGCGGTTGGTGGTCTGGCTGACCGTCTGCTCGTCGAGCGCAGGTCCGACCAGGAAGCTCTGCCGGCTGACGAAGCTGGTGTTCTGCCGCACCACCGTGGTCACGGCGCCATGCGATGTGTGCAGCAGCCCGCTCACCGAGCCGTCGCGCAGCACCGTCGTGTCGACCTCGGCGGGCAGGTTGCCGGACGGGCCGGTGCTGCCGAGCTTGACCGTCGGCGTCGGGCTCGGCGCCGCGCCGATCGTGTCGGCGAGCACCGAGCCGGTGTCCGCGGCCGCGCCGTGGTCGAGATAGAGATAGAGCGTCGCGGTGGCCGAGAAATAGTTGTTGGCGCCGTCCACAGACAGGCTGATCGTGTGCGGCGCGCCGTTGTCGAGCAAGCCGGCGAACGGCGTCAGCTCGATCGATTGCGGCGCAAAGGCGAGCGTCTGCACCCCGGCGATCGGCGCCCACAAATAGGGGTCGATGCCGCCGGTGAAGATCCACGGATAGACCGGCGCGAACCCGGCCGGCCGGCTGTCGATGGCGACCTCGCTCTCGCGGAACGGCCCGCCGCCGCAGGTGTCGAGCTGGGCCGCCTGCGCGTTTGGCACGCAGGTGTACCAGAACTCGTCACCGATCTGCCCCTGCGAGAGCACGTCGATCCGGGCGCGCTCGACGTTGCGCGGCAGCGTCACGGTCCGGCTCAGCGCGTTGCCCGGGCCGCTCAGCGAAACCGTGTCGCCGATGGCGCTGCTGGCCAGCGCGATCACCTGGTCGGGCACCACCGGCGCCGGGTAGGCCTTGGTCGCGGGATAGAAGGTCAGCGTCGCCGCGGCGGTGATGGCGCTGGTGTCGGTGCTGTTCATGTAGTTGTAGATGATGATGTGGCCGGTCTGGGCCGTCGTCAGCAGCGCGGTGAGATCGGTCACGTCGCGCTCGACATGCCAGGATGGGCCGAGCGCCGGATTCGGCTCGGAGGTGGTGCCGAACAGCAGGTTGACGCCGCCGAGCCAGACCGTGGTGGTGCGGTCATACTGGATGCCGGCCTGCACCGAAGTGTCGAGCCCGAACACCACCTTCGCCCATGGCCCGGGGCAGGCGCCGGGCGCGTAGCTGTAGTCGACGTCGCTGGCGCCGAACTGGGCGCCGCGGAACAGCGTCACCACGCAGGGCGTCTCGTCCGGATGGGCGACGCCAGGCTCGAGCGGCGCGGTGTTGCCGCTGCCGACGGCAGGCCCAGCAGCCTCGGCTGCGAAAGAAGAGCCAAGCAGCGGCAGCACGAGCATGACGACGGCGATCAGGCGCAAGCGCAGGCCTCCGATGGGTGACGCCACCACGACAGCAACATCCGTGCCTGACGGAGGAGCACCCCCCCCCCACGCCATGAAACACGCCGATCAAGACCGTCCGCACGGCAAGCGTCGGGGCCGAGAAGGCAAGTCCAGGGCTCTGCCCTGGACCCGCTGGGGCCTGAGGCCCTAGACCCCCATCCCTTGAAGTCTGGACGGGCTTCTCCTTGCTTGGCGACGCCAATCAAGCTCTTGCCAAACGGCAGGGTCGCTGCCGGTCGGCCAGGAATGGTAAATGGATTTTAAAGGCTTCGCCTTTAATGGGGTCCAGGGGCAAAGCCCCTGGCCTTCGCCTGGCCTACTCCGCCGCCAGAACCTGAAAGCGCGCCCAAGGCGTCGCCGCATAGTGGTCGTGCGCCACGCTGTAGACCCGCCAGGCATAGCGCCCCGGCACCCGGTCCAGCGTCGCCAGCGCGGCCGTCATGTCCGTGGAGCCGGCGAACACCTCCCGCGGCGCCGCGCCGGCGCTGTCCAGCGAGACGACCTGGACGAAGAAGCGCGCCGGAGTGGACGATTGCGGCGCCGTCCAGACCAGCTCGACCGCGCCGCCCCGGCTGGCCTGGCTGGGCGTCGCGCCCTCCGGCGACGTCGTGTTCGGGGCGGCGGGGGGCAGGCTCGCCTCGGCGACGTTCGGCACGCTGGCGCCGTTCGCCGGCGCGGCCAGCACCGGCAAGCCCGGCGCGACGTCCGCCGGCGTCATCCGCGCCGCCGCCGCATCGCGCAGCGGCAGCCGCTCCAGCCTTGCTGCCGCCGCCGGCAGGAACGGTGCGGCGGCGCGTAGCCACGTCGCCGCCTCATCGAAGTTCTGCGGCACGCCCTCGCCGGCGGCGTAGAGCTGGCCAAGGTTGTACTCGGCGCGGTGGTCGCCATGCGACGCCGCGCGCGCGTACCAGATCGCCGCCCGCGCCACGTCATGCGCCACGCCGTCGCCGGCGTCCTGCATCACCGCGACGTTGAACTCCGCTTCCGGCAGCCCGGCGACGGCGGCGCGATGATACCAACCATAGGCGGTGGGAGAGTCGCGCGGCACGCCGCGGCCGATGTCGTAGAGCAAAGCGAGGCCGAGCTCGGCCTGCCGGTCATGCGCCTCAGCCAGCCGCAGCCAGATCCGCCGCGCCACGTCGTAGCGCCCGTCCTCATAGGCCTGCTGCGCCGCGACGCCGGTCCCGACGAGTGGCGCCGGCTGCCCGGCCGCCACGCCGCCGGCCGCCAGCGCCGCCGCCGCGACCAGCAGGCCGGCGAGGTGCGCGCCCCGGCTCACCGCCAGGTGATTTCCACCCGCCGGTTCTGCGCCTCTTCGGTACCCCGCGGCGCATCGACCGCCGGGTTGGTCTCGCCCTTGGCCAGGATCTGAGTGCGCTCGGCGGGGATGCCGCGCGACAGCAGGCCGCGCGCCACCGCGTCGGCACGCCGCTGCGACAGCAGCAGGTTCTGCACCGGACTGCCGACGCTGTCGGTGCTGCCGCTCACCACCATGATGATCGGCCGACCTTCGCGATACAGCCGCGAGGCCTGGTCGAGCAGCGCCTCGTTATGCGCATCCAGCTTCTGCTGGCCGACCCCGAACAGCAGCACGAGCTTGCCGGCCGGCGTCGCGCCCTCCTGCGCTCCGCCGGGCGCGGCGGCGTTGACGACGGCCTGGCTCGGATCGGCGGCCTTGGCGGTGGCCAGCTGCTGGGCGCCGGCGGCCGCAGGCAGGAGGCAGGCCGAGGCGAGCGCGACGGCGAGGGCGGTTCCGGCAAGATGACGCGTCATGGCACTCTTCCTTCACTAGTGGTTTGGACCAGCCTGGTTCGGCTCTCGCCTGCCGCTGGCACGCCGCCGGCAGGCAGGACGAGCTCGATCAACCCGGGCCGCAGCGTCGGCTCGGCCTCGTTGGGCGACGCCTGCAGGCTTCGGCCGGGCAGTCCGGAGGCCGCGAGCACCGCCTCCGCGGCGTCGCGATCCTCGGCGAAGAAATAGCGCACGGTCGCGCTGGCGCCGGTCACGGCCCGCACCGGCCGCGTCTCGACGGCGAAGCCGCGCGATGCGAGCAGCGATGCCAGGCCGGAGGCGCGCGCCGTGGCCGCCGCATCGCCCCGGGCGAACACCAGCACCAGCCGCGCCGGCGCCGCGACGGACAGCGCCGTCGCGTCGCTGCCCGGTGACGCCGGTGCATCATCGGCGGGACGCGCCCCGGCCGGCGTCGCCAAGGCGGGAACGGGCGCCGCCTCGGCCAGCTTCGGCAGTTCGGCCGCGATCGGGCCCGCTTGCGGCGGCTGATCGAGCGGCGGCGGCGTCAGGGCGGCAAGCGCCGGCTCGACAGCGGGCGGCGCCGTCGGCAACGGCGGCGGCGGGAGCAGCGCGATCGCTGCAGCTGGCGCCGGTTGCATCGGCCCGGCAGGCGCGGCGATCGCGATCGCCCGGCCGGCCTCGGCGGCGCGATGCCGCGCCACCCACCCGCCGGCAGCGGCAATGGCGAACGCCGCGCACAGCGCCCCGAGCACTAGGCCGCCACGCCGATCCGCGCCCGCCGTCATCATCGCCGCCAGGCTCGCGACCCGCCCGCCATGCTCAGCCGGCTCCTCGATGCGTGCGGCTGGCGGCAGAGCCAAAGCCGGCGCCCCATGGTCCAGGCCAACCCCGCTCGGCATCTCCGGCGTTCGCTCGGGCCGAGGCTCCGGCATGGCGAATGGCTCGCGCGCAGGCTGATCCAGCATCCGCGCCGCCTGCTCGACCTCGAGCTTGCCGACGCAGCTCACGCCGTGCTCGCGGGCGACCCCGAGCGCCGCGCTCGCGAGCATGTTCAGCCGACGCGCCTGCCCGCCCGCTCGCCCGGCCAGCGCCGCCTGCCCGGCGGCGGCGAACAGCTCGGCCGGCAGCCCGGCGTGCGCCAGCCGAGCGGCCAGGAAGTCGCCGACCTCGTCGTCGGCGATCGGCGGCAGGGAGACGATCGTGGCCGCGGCGTCGCTGAGCCGATCGCCAGCGTTCTGGTCGGCGAGCCCGGTCAGCACCACCGTGCAGTCGCCAAGCCGCGCCAGCCCGCTGAGCGTCGCCTCGTTCAGCCGCCGCGCCTGGTCGATCAGCACCGCCCGGCGCAGCCCGCCTGCCGCTTCGCCGGCCTCGATCGGCATGTCGCCACGCGCCAGCAGCAGCACGTCGAAGCTGTCGCGCAACCGCGTCGCTAGCTCACGCAGCAACAAGCTCTTACCACTGCCTGGCGCGCCAAGAATGAGGACCAGCCGCGGCCCGACCTCGACGGCGCGCAGCACCGCGTCGCGCGCCTCAGACCAGCCGCGATACGCCACCGCAGCGTCGGGGTCGATGATGACCGGCAGGGCAGAGCTGCGAGGCAGGGTAGGGCCAAGATCATCAGCCATCAAAAAAACTCAACGCGCCGACAGCCGCCGAACCGCGCCGTGCCAGGATGACCATGTCTCGCGACCTCGCTTGGGAGCCACAAATCGCCGTCGTTCGTGCCTGGCGCAAGTCGCAAAATAGTATGCAAATCTCACGTCTCACGTCAAGTTCATTCTGGTAGCGGTCCAGACTTACCACTGCGAGAAAAACTACTTCGTTGCTCGCCTAAAACGCTAATGCCTTACGTTTAAAACTACCTATAGAAGTAAGGTCAGAGGCTCTGCCTCTGAACTCCGCTGGGGCCCGAGGCCCCAGACCCCATCCCTAAAATGGATTTTAAAGGCTCAGCCTTTAATGGGGTCGAGGGGCAAAGCCCCTCGCCTTGCCCTCAGGCCACCCGACGCGTCGCCACCCCAGGCTCGGTCGTTGCGACGTCGCGGTCGATGATCTTGACGAAGCCCTGCAGCGTCATCAGCCCGTAAATCACCTTGGAGACGAAGTCGACGATGGCGATCAGCGCCACCGACGCCACCGCGCCGAGCACGCCAAGCCCGTCGGTGCCGAACAGCAGCACGATCGGGTAGACGAACCACAGCACCGTCAGCGCTAGCGCGTTGCGCTTGTAGTCATGCTGCACGTCATCGCGCTCGAGCCGGCTCTGCTGCAGCAGCGGCACCCACATCACCCACAGCACCGCAAGGAACGCGCCGCAGGACACCAGGAACCAGGTCCACTTGATCCAGGGCACGATCGACAGGCCGAAAAACAGCGCGGTCAGGATCATCATCAAGTCGGCCAGCAGCAACCCGGCGGTGAGGTCATGCCGGCGCGGCGCCGAGTGCGTCGCCAGCCGCGCCAGCGGCAGCAGCAGCAGCGGCGTGGTGAACGACCAGTCGATGTAGCGCGCGAAGTAGAAGATGCGGTTGACCACGACGGCGGTATTCGCAGCCGGATCGACCAGCGCGCCGACCGGCAGCGGCAGGCTTCCCTGCCCGGACGCCATGGCGAGGTAGGAGAGCGCCGCGATGATCGGCACGATGCCGTGATAAAGCGTATGCCCCTCCTCGGCGGCGGTGCGGCGCTTGCCGAGGAACAGGATCACCCCGCCGCCGATGGCCATGGCGAAGACGTCAAGCCAGAGCCAGAACTGCGAGGTCATATCGTCGCCCTAATGGTAAGCGCGCAGAGCGCGGTCACGGAGCGGAAGTTTCTGCACGTCGCCGGCAGCGAGGCGCTTCTTGCACGATCGTGACCATCTCGCCCTAGCGCAGCCTGACGATCATCTGGCGCGCCGCCTCGCCCAGCATCGTCACCAGCGCGATCCCGATCACCAGCCGGCCCACCCCGGCCCAGTTCGCCGACTCGACGCCAAGGGCGACGATCAGCGCCGTCGCGCCGCCGGCCGGGCTCTTGGCCCGCGCCGCCGTCTGCGCGATGCCGGCTACCAGCACCGCGATCAGCACCGCAAGCACCCGGTGCAGCGCCAGCGCATGGTCGCCCATGAACTGCGGCATCGCCTCCGCCCCGGTGGCGAACAGCCCGAAAAACCCCGCCGCGCCGCCGATCAGCTGGCCGACGCCGGTGCTGTACGGCTTGGCGCTCGGCTCGTCCGGGCTCAGCAACTGGGTGAACGCCGCCGAGCCCAGGCTCGGCGCCAGCCAAGGCTGATGCGCCCAGACGCTGAACAGTCCGATTGCCCCCAGCACGACCGCCAGCAGCACCGGCGGCACCAGCTTTTCCATTCCGTCTCCGCCTGATGTTCCGTGCGCTCAAAAGCCGCGCCGCGCCCGCAGTTGCCTCGCGTCAGCCCATCGAGCGGCGCAGCACCTCCTGCAGCAGCATCCGGTGCACCGCGCGCGCCCCGGCCTCGCCGGCCTCGGCGATGTGCTCGAGCGGCGAGCGCCCGCCGAGCGGCCCCGCCTTGGCCGCCGGCGCGCGCAGCCACTCGGCCGGGCGAAGCGAGGCCGAGCCGAGATCCGCGTCGATCTGCTGGAGCAGGCGGAACTGGCTCGCCTCGGCGCCGGCCAGCCGGAAGCGCGGCCGCATGCCCTTCTTCGTCAGCCCGCCGGCATGGCCGATCAGTCGCAAGGCCTGCGCGTCGTCCACCGCCCAGCGATCCATCAGCGACCAGAACGGCGCCGCCCCGACCGGCCCTGCCGCCGCCGGCGCGATCATCGTCCCGCCCGCGCCCGGCGCCTGGAACAGGCGCGGCTCGGCCTGGCGCTGCGCCGGCGCCGCCTGGGCCCGGCTTGCCTTCGCGACCCGGACGACCGGCTCAGGCTCGGGCCGAGGCGCGGGCTCCGGCCGCAGCGGCGCCTCGCGCCCTGCCGGCGCATCGCCCTGCGGCGCCACCTCGAAACCGGCCAGGCTCTGCTCGATCATCCGCCGCAGCGCCGCGGCCTGATCTGGCGACACCGCCGCCTGCTCGGCAAACCGGCCATCCGCTCCGGGCACCGCCGGCGCCGCCTCGCTCGCCTCTGCCAGCTCCTGCAACCCGAGCAGCCCCGCCCGCAGCGGGTTCGCAACCGGTATCGCCGCCGCGCGAGTGGCCTGCCGCAATGCCGCGAACCCCTGCTCGGAGACCAGCACCGCCTGGATCAGCCGGCGCGCCGCAAGCGCGAGCAGCAGCCGCGCCGAGCCGTCATCCAGCAGCGCCGCGCCGTCCCGCCGGTCGCGCTCCGCCCGCCGCAGCAAGGCGGCGACCGCCCGCCGCTCGGAGATGCTCAGCCGGCGCTCGCCGATCTCCGACCTCCCCGCCGGCGCTTGCCGTCGTCCAGCATCACCCAGGCCGGCGCGTGGTCGGAGGCATGCGCCTCGCCCCGCACCCAGCGGTCCACCCCCGCATCGGCCAGCCGCGCCGCCGCCGCCGGCCCGAGCAGCAGGTGGTCAAGCCGCATCCCGGCGTCGCGCGCCCAACGGTCGCGCTTGTAGTCCCAGAAGGTGTAGCAGGGCTCCGCCGGATGGCGCGTGCGCAACGCGTCCGTCCAGCCCTGGGCCAGCAGCGCGGCGTAGGCGGCGCGGGGTTGCGGCTGCAGCAGCGCGTTGTCGCCCCATGAGCGGCTCGGATAGATGTCGCTGTCGGTCGGCACCACATTGTAATCGCCCGCCATCACCACCGGCGCGCCGGTCGCCAGCAAAATTGCCGCATGCTCGGCATGCCGCGCGTGCCAGGCCAGCTTGTAGGCGAATTTGGGCCCGGGCTGCGGATTGCCGTTCGGCGCATACAGGCAGCCGACCAGCACGCCCGCCACCGCCGCCTCGATGTAGCGCGCCTGCAAATCCGCCGGGTCGCCCGGCAAGCCTCGGCGGGTCAATACCGGGCTCGCCCCGCGCGCCAGGATCGCAACCCCGTTCCAGCTGCGCTGCCCGGCCCACACCGCGCCATACCCCGCCGCCTCCAGCGCCGCCGCCGGAAACGCGCCCTGCTCGCATTTGAGCTCCTGCAGGCACACGACGTCCGGCGCCGCCGCCTCAAGCCAAGCCCGCAGGTTGGCCAGCCTGCCGTTCACGCCATTGATGTTGAACGAGGCGATCTTCATGCTGCCCCTGCCAAGAAGGCCGGGTCCGCATGATCATCCAGACCGAGACCGACGATGTCGCCCTGCCGAACGCGGCCGGAACGATGCGCCTTCACATCCTTCGCCCCGCCGTCGCCGGCCGGTATCCCGGCGTCGCGCTGTTCTCTGAAATCTACCAGGTCACCAGCCCGATCCGCCGCCTCGCCGCCCTGCTCGCCGGCCACGGCCACATCGTCGCCGTCCCCGAGGTCTACCACGAATACGAGCCCGCCGGCACCGCGCTGCCCTACGACGCGGCCGGCACCGAGCGCGGCAACGCGCTGAAGTTCGAAAAGCCCGTCGCCGCCTACGACGCCGACGCCCGCGCGGCTCTGGCCGCCCTCACCCGACATCCCGCCTGCACCGGCCAGCTCGCCACCGCCGGCGTCTGCCTCGGCGGCCATCTCGCCTACCGCGCCGCGCTCAACCCGTCCGTGCGCGCGTGCGCCTGCTTCTACGCCACCGACATCCACTCCGGCAGCCTCGGCGCCGGCCGCGCTGATGACAGCCTCGCCCGCATGGCCGAGCTCAAGGCTGAGGCAATATTCGTCTGGGGCCGGCAAGACCCGCACGTGCCCTTTGCCGGCCGCCAGCTGATCCGCGAGCGCCTGGAGGCGGTTGGCGCAGTCTACGAGTGGCACGAGGTCAACGCCGCGCACGCCTTTCTGCGCGACGAGGGTCCGCGCTACGACGCGGCCCTGTTCGGCCAGGCTGTCTGCTGGATGCTCGCCCTGTTCGCCCGCAATTTGCACGGGGCGTAGGAAGGCCAGAGGCTCTGCCTCTGGACGCCGTCACGCGCATGCGTGCATTCGCACGACTGGGCCTGAGGCCCCACCCCCCCCCCCCATCCTCAAGGTTGTCACTACGGTCTTCCTTGCTTGAGCCGATCGATCCACAGGCTCACGAGCACCAGTTCTGCCGTTCAGCATGACAACGAATGGATTTTAAAGGCTCCGCCTTTAATGGGGTCCAGGGGCAAAGCCCCTGGCCTTCGCTCTCGACAAGCGGCCGTGACCCGCCATCCAGGCCGCGCAGCTTTGACTTGCAACGCCGCCGTTTGCCGTCCCACGCTGAGGCCGGCCGACGCAATCGAGAGCAGTCCATGAGCAGCAGTCACAACCCCTATCGCCGCTTCGGCCGTTCGCTGCACGCGGGCGCAAGCTTCCGCCCGGGTCTGAACAACGCCCCGCCGCTGCCGGTCGTCGACTACGCCGCCGTCGGCCGCACCGCGCCGACACTTTCCGTCGCCCCCAGCACTGGCACGCTGCCGCAGGCCACCGCCATCGTCATCACCTGGGCGGACGCCGAGTGGGCGGCGCTGCAGCACGTGTTCTGCGCCGGCGCCACCCCGATGCCCTACGCCGACCGCACCCGCGGCAGCTGGACCGCCTGGCGCAAATACGCCCAGGGCCTGCCGAGCGGCGCGCCTGCCGATTGGAGCTTCTGGGGCGAGTATCGTCTGGTCGAGATCGCCGCCAAGCCGGTGCTGCTGTTCAAGTCGAACACCCACCTTGATTTCCCCGGCCAGACCTACCTTGAAGCCTTGATCGCGCTGCTGATCCGCGAGGTCGCCCCCAGCCTCATCCTCTCCATCGGCACCGCCGGCGGCGCCCATACCACCGACCATGTCGGCACCGTGCGCGCCGTCAGCGCCGGCACGCTCTACCAGGCCGGCCAGCCGCAAGCCGACTGGCCCGTCTACAGCAACGCCTGGCGCGCCGACGACACTCTGCTGGCGAGCCCGGACCTCGCCAAGCTGCTGTTCGCGATCCCGACCACGCCTGCCGACCTCGCCACCCTGCGCACCAGCTTCAACAAGGCCTTCGGCACCGGCTACACCCTCGCCCAGCTCGACCCGAACGGGCTGAACTCCGGCGACCCGGTTCCGCTCATCGTCGACCAGACCGGCGGCGCCACCTCACTGCTCACCACCGCCGGCTTCGTCGTCGGCACCACCGCCGGCGACTTCGCCGCCTACAGCGCCATCGAGGAGGACGACGCCGTGATCGGCCGGGCCTGCGCCGCCAGCGGCACCGCCTTCGGCTTCGTGCGGAACATCTCCGACCCGGTGCAGAACGCCGCCCTGCCAACCACCGCACAGGGCAATTGGGGCAGCGCCGTCTATGACGCCTACGGCCTCTACACGAGCTATAATGGCGCCGTCGCCGCTTGGGCGGTACTGGCAGCGTAAGTCAGGAAGGCCAGGGGCTTTGCCCCTGGACCCCATTAAAGGCGGAGCCTTTAAAATCCATTCTTATTTTTTGCCAAATGGTCTAGGGGAGCTCCAGCCCCGTTCGCCTACCAGGCGAAAGGCTTGCTGCGCGCGAGGGTGAAGCCACCGACCGTCACCCGACCCTCCTGCCACTGCAGCGGCAGCGTCACCACCGCCGGTCCGCCATCCGCCGGGCTGCGCTCAAGCAGCCCGATGACGGCGCCAAGCGCGATCGCCTGGCCGCGCCCCAGCACCCCGATGTCGGCGAGCTGATCCACCAGGGCGTCGGCGCCGGTCAGCCGCAGGCTGGCCTGCGCCACCGGCTGAAGCGCCGCATCGAGCGAGGCGCTACCGCTGGCCATCACCGTCATCGGACCTGACCGGGCGACGAGGCGCGGGATCGTCACCGCGCCGCCGGCTGCCTGCCAGGCGCGCACCCGCTCGGCCGGCGGCAGGCTCGGCGGCGTCGCCGGCCCGCTGAGCATGCCCGCCGCCTCGAGATCGACCGGCAGCGCCGGCGCCCCCGCCGCCACCAGGCCCTGCGCGCTCAACGCCACCGAGAGCAGCGACTGGCCGGAGACCGCCCCAGGATGCGGCGCCAGGCGCAGGCTGCCGCCGGCGAGGCTGAAGCGCGCGGCGCCTGCGCCGAGCACAAGCGCCCCGGCGGTGATCGGCACCGGGGCGCCCGGATCCTGCAAATCGATCATCACCTGGAGCGGCCCGGTCGCGTTCACCACCGGCAGGCGGGCGACGCCGAGGCTTTCTTCCCCCTGGCCGTCGATGCTCAGCGTCGACGAATGAAGCGGCGACCAAGCCAGCCGCACCAGCGCCGCCCGCCATACGATCCCGCCCGGCACCACGTCGCCGCCGCCGGCCAGCCGCACCGCCGGCACGGCGACCGCCCCCTGCCACAGCCCGGCAGCCCGCGCCGGCGCATGGTCGATCGTCCAGCCGGCGGCACGCATGTCGCGCTCCCAGCCGCCGAGGCCCGTCTCCAGCCGCGAGCGGATCAGCGCCGCGACCGCCAGCCAGCCCGCCCCGGCCAGCAGCGCCAGGAGCAGCAGACCGGGCCCGATCCGGCTGCCCCATCGCCTGGTCGACGCGGCCGGGCTGCTCATCGCTTCGTCCACAACACGGCCGCAGCCGGAACCGCAACGAGAGCCGGGATGGGGATGACCCATGCAGCCGGCAATCCGACGCCGCTGCGAGCGGCGCACGCCGTACAAGCCTTTTCAAGGCCTTACTCGAGTTCAACCCCCATCGCCAAGCCTCGGGACGGGCTTGCGGGCACAGTTTCACTGTGGATGGAATCGTGTGCGGCCAAAAGCTTGAGGGCCGAGCCTGCCGATCGGTACGAGGTGGCACGGCAATCACTCCCCAGTTCTGTCCACAGCCGGCCGCCCGCACGCCTGGTCCGCGATCGCCGCCCGCCCCGCCGCCCACTCCGTCTCCAGCCGGGCGAGCAGCGCCCGCCGCGACAGCCCCGGCTGGATCGCCGGCCGCAGCACGATGTGGATCGGCCCCGCCTGCTTGCGGAACCCGCGCCTTGGCCACCGCCGGCCGCTATCCGTCGCAACCGGGATCACCGGCAGCCCGCTCGCTCGCGCCACCGCAACGATCCCCGGCTGCAGCGGCGCTGTACTCGCGCCAGGCGCAACCCGGGTGCCCTGCGGAAAGATCACCACCTGCCGGCCGTCGGCCACCGCCCGCCCAGTATCGGCCAGCAGCCGGCGCAGCGCCGCCGCGCCGTCCTCCCGCCGCACCGCGATCATCCCGGCGCCGAGCAGCAGCGGCCCGAACAGCGGGATTCGGGTCAGCTCGCGCTTCAGCACGTAGGCCGGCCGCGGCAGCAGCGTCATCCACACCAGCGTGTCGAAGGCGGATTCGTGCTCGGAGGCGATCAGCGCCGGACCGCCGCGCGGCAGGTGCTCGCCGCCGATCACCACCAGGCGCACGCCGCACAGCCGCCGCAGCCCGCCCAGCACCAGACCGGCCCAGCCCTGCGCGTAAGCCAGGATCCGGCCGCGCGCCATCAGCCGCAACGGGATCGCGGCGACGCCCAGCACCGTCGTCATGCCGTAGAGCCATGCCGCAAAGGCGAGGCTCCTCAGCACCGTCCCGCCGCCCGCTCAGCCATGCCGCAGCCGATCCAGTCCCAGCAGGGCAAGCAGCCACTTGGTGTATTCGCCGGCGAGCAGGCGGACGATGTGCGGGCCTCCCTGATGCAGCGCCGCCGGCAGCACGGGATAGGCGAACAGCCGAACCCCCGGCAGCGTCCGGCCGATCTCGATCATCGCCCGCCGCATGTGGTAGCTTGCGGTCACCACGATCAGCGCATGCATGTCGAAGCGGCGCGCCCAGGCCGCCGCCTCGGCTGCGTTGCCGACCGTGCTGGTGGCGGGTGTAGCCCAGGGTGATCCGCTCGGCGAGCGGCCCAGTATCGAAGCCGACCCGCTCGGCAAGCGCAGCCAGCGTCGTCTCGCGCGCCACGCCGAGACCAACAACCGGCGCGCCGCCCGTCGGCCAGCAACTGCAGCGCCGTCGCGACGCGCTCGGCGCCGCCTGTCAGCGCGACGATCCCGTCGGGCCGCCCGGCGGCGGGCACCGGCGCCCGCAGCGCGTCGTCGATGAACCAGGCGAATCCGCCCGTCCACAGCACAGCCGCCAGCAGCAGCCAGCTCAGCACCAGCCTCGCCCGCCGCCGGCCCGACCTCATGGCAGCCGCCGCAGCCAGCGCCTCACAGTGGCCTGCGCGGTCAGCCAGCCGATCGCCCCCGCCGCCAGCGGCAGCACGGCAAGCCCGCCCCATAGCTGCGGCGGCAGCGTCGGCCAGCCGGCATCCGCCGCGCCGGGGTCGGCGAACGGCGCCGCCAATCCAGCCAGGCCGAGCAGCACCGGCAGCGCCGCCGCCGTGCCGAGCGCGCCGCCCAGCACCGCCAGCCGCGCCGCCCGGCGCGCAAACCGCCCGGCGATGTAGCCGTCGCTGGCGCCGAGCCCGTGCACGATCCCGATCGCCTCGCGCCGCGACGCCAGCGCCGCCCGCGACGCTACCCCGACCACCGCGGCGCCCACCCCGACCACCAGCAGCAGGCACGCCTCGGCACAGAGCTGCAGGCTGCGCGCCAGCGCCGCAAGCCGACCCTGCCAGCCGGCATCGCGCTCCACCAGCGTGCCCGGCGCCATCACCTCAAGCCGGCCCGCGAGCGCCGCAGCCGACGCCTCCGACCAGCCCGCCGCCGCCTCCGGCGTCAGCCGCAGCTCGATCACTCCGGGCAACGCCAGCCACCCACCGCAGCATCGCCCAGCCAAGGCCGCAGCAGCGCCCCGACCTCGTCGGCGCCGAGCCGCCGTGCGGCCCCGGGCTGCTCCGACAGCGCACGCAGCACCGCCTCCCCTCGCGTTCGCGCGGTCATCGCCCAGCGCTGGCGCGGTCCGGCTGCGGCACCTGGACCGTCACCAGTCCGCCCGCGCCCGCCTGCCAGCGCCCGGCCAAGCCGGTCGCCGCGCTGCTGCCCGCCAGCGCCAATGCCGCCAGCAGCGCCATCGCCGCCACCAGCGCCGGCTCGCACCCCGCCGCCCAACGCCCGCTGCAGCCCCAACCCGTCCGGCCGCCGCTCATCCCGCCTGGCCATGCTTTGCCTATAGCAGGGAAGGCCAGGGGCTTTGCCCCTGGACCCCATTAAAGGCGGAGCCTTTAAAATCCATTTGCTGGCCGTGCCACGCGGGGGCCTCAGGCCTCAGCGAGGCGGGTTCCCCTCAGCCTGCTATCCATCCAGCCGCCCGCCCGCCAGCCGCAGTGCCGGCGCCGGATGGCGCGCCACCAGCCCGCCGTCATGCGTCGCCACGATCACCGTGGTGCCGACCCGGTTCAGCTCGGCCAGCAGCTGCATCAGCCGCTCCGCCTGCACCGGGTCGAGGTTGCCGGTCGGCTCGTCGGCGAGCAGCAGCTCGGGCCGCCCGACCACCGCGCGCGCAATGGCGCAGCGCTGCTGCTCGCCGCCCGACAACGTCGCCGGCAGCACCTCGTGGCGGCGCGCCAGCCCCACCCAACGCAGCATCTCGCCGACGTCGACCGCGATCCGCCGCTCGGCGAGGCCCCGCAGCCGCAGCGGCAACGCCACGTTGTCGTAGACCGAGAGCTGCGGCAGCAGCCGAAAATCCTGCCACACCGCGCCGATCCGCCGACGCAGCCGCGGCAGCCGGCGCCGCGGCAGCGCGCTCGCCTCGATGCCGAACAGGTGCAGCCGCCCCTCGCATGGCCGCTCCGCCAGCGTCAGCAGCCGCAGCAGCGTCGACTTGCCGGCGCCGGACGGCCCGACCAGCCAGCGAAAACCGCCCGGCTCGACGGCGAAGCTGACCTCGTGCAGCACCGTGCCGCCGCCGCCCTCATAGCGCTGGCTCACCCGCTCGAGCCGTATCATCCCGCCGGTCGCTCCCGCTCACGAGTCCCGTCCACCGCACCGTTCTGCCACTCGCCGCCGCGGCGAGGAACCACGCCGGCGGGGCGCCGCGATTGCCACCCGCCCGCCTGCCGCCTAAATCCCGCACCGGCCAGAACGCCCAGCGGGAGGGCACCATGAGGATCGAGTGTCCGGCTTGCGCGGCGGCCTACGAGGTGCCCGCCGGCATGCTCGCCGCCGGCCAGGCGGTCGCCTGCGCGCGCTGCGGCAACAACTGGACGCCGCTCACCGCCCAGCCGCCCGCCGCCGACCGCGCCATCCCAGCCGCCCCGCCGCGTCCAGCGCCCCCCGTCCCGCCCGAGCCCCAGTTCACCTCGCGCCAGTTCACCGCACCCGGCCCGCCGCCGCTCAGCACCGCCGATGCGGACCGGCCAGCACCGCCAAGCGCCGAGCCGAGCCGGCCCGACTGGTTCCCCCGCGCCGACGCCGGCTGGTCGCCGTCCGACGAACGCTCGCCCCTGGTGCCGCTGGCCTGGATCGGCAGCGTCGCCACCCTGCTGGCGCTGCTCGGCGCCGGCGTGATCGCGCGGGACAGCCTGATGGCGCAGTGGCCCCCGGCCTCGCGCCTGTTCTCCGCCATCGGCCTAGACGATCGATAGCAGGGCCAGGGGCTTTGCCCCTCAACGGATCGGGGGTCTGGGGCCTCAGGCCCCAGCGGAGTCCAGAGGCAGAGCCTCTGGCCTTCCCTTCGCTTTCCTGTCCTTTCCCCGCCTCCCATCCGCCAAGCTAGCCTAAAACGGCTGCAGGAGCCGTTCGATGTAGTCGAGCTCCTGCCGCGGCCGGCTGCGCTCGGCGTCGCGCCGTCGCAGCTCCTGCAGGATGAGCCGGCTGCGCGCGGCCGGCCCGTCGGGCGGCAGCCGCCAGTCAGACTCCCCCTCCCGGCCATCCGCCGTTTCGCCGCTGCGTCCGAACGGGTCGTCGCCGCGGCCGCTGCCGTCGGGTTGACCGGCGGCGTCGCCCGGCCCGCCGGCGATCTCGCCCTGGCTGCCCGGCTGACCCTGGCCGCCGCCGCTCGCCATCGCCTGCCCGCCGCGCTGCAGGGCGGCGAGCGCCTGGCGCTGCGCCGTCGCGGCGGCGTTGTCCTGGCCGGCGAGCAGCGCCTGCTCGGCCTGCCCCATCGCCCGGTCTGCCTGGCTCAGCGCCTGCCGCTCCGGCCCGCCCGGCCCGGCGGGCTCGCCCGGACCCTGAAGCTCTGCGGAACCGCCCGGCTGCTGCCCGGCGGCGGGCTGCGTGGCGGCGTGTCCACTCTGGCGCAAGGCCTGCAGGGCCTCGCGGATTGAGCGCTGCTGCGCCGCCTCGTCGCGCCGCGCCGCGGTCTGCCCCGCCTGGTCTCTCTCAGCCTGGTCTCCCCCAGCCTGGTCTCTCCCAGCCTGGTCTCTCCCAGCCTGGTCTCTCCCAGCCTGGTCTCTCCCAGCCTGGTCGGCCCCCGCCTGATCGAACCCCGCCTGATCGGATCCTGACGGGTCAGCGCCCGCTTGAGCAGCGCCTGCCTGACCGGGCGCGTTGGCGTCGGACGAGCCGCCAGGGCGGCTGCTGGGGAACAGGCCCGCCGACACGCCGGGCCGATCCTCGGCGTCGGCATCGGTCTGGTTGGGGAAGTTCTCGAGCTCGGAGGCGCGGGCAGCCGCGGCGCGCTGCTGCGCCGCCGCATGGCGGGCCTGAACCTGGCCAAGCAGCGCCGCCTGCCGGTCGAGCAGCGCCCTGGCGGCGCGGGCGCGCGCCTGTTGCTCGGGGCTTGCGCCGGGATGGGTGATCTGCCGGGCAGCCGCCATGGCCGCGCCCTCGGGGCCCTGCAGCTTGTCCATCAGCGTCTGCAGCGCCGCCAGCTTGCTCTTCAGCGCGGCGGCGTCGCCACGCCGCGCGTCCTCGCGCATCGCCTGCAGCATCCGGTCAAGCGTGCCCGCCCGGGGTGCGGCGCCCGGCGATCTCGCAGGCTGTCCAGCCCGCGCCGCGTCGAGCAGCGCGGCGATGCGCCGGCGCAGCGCCGATTGCAGCGCGCTCACCTGGGCGGCGAGCTGCGCCGCATCCGGCGGCGCCTCGCCCGGCTTCATCGCGTCAAGCTGCCGCTGCAGCGCGTCGCGCGCCGCCTCGAGCCGCGCCCGCGCAGGCGCTGCGGCCGGCCGCTCGATCGCCTGCGCCAGCGTCCACAGCCGCGCCACCGCCTCGTCGGCCGCCGCCGGCGCGCCGTCATCGGCGAGCAATGCCGCGATCGCCTCCAGGTTGACCACCTCGCCGGAGCCCAGCGTCTGCGCCTCCGCCGAGCCGAGCCCCAAGGCCAGGTTCGCCTCCGCCGTCACCCGCGCCGTCGGGTCGACGACCAGGCCGCGCCGCACCTGGACAAGCAGCGCGGCCAGCGGGTCGGTAAAGCGCTGCTCGGGCAGGATCAGCCGCGCCGCCGCGCTGGTCGCAGCCGCGCCGGCGACGTCGCGGCCGGCGAGCCGCAGCGTCACCGCCAGGCCGGCCCAGGGATGTGCGATCAGCTCCGCCGCCGCGACCCCGGTCGCATCGTGCACCCGCGGCGGCGGGATCGGCAAGCTCAGCGCCGGCAGGTCCGGCCGCGCGTCGAGCCGGACTTCCGCCGCCAGCGTCGCCATGCCGTAGCTCGAGACGGCGCGCCAGGGCAGCCGCACGCGCTGTCCGTCATGCGCGACCGCGGGCGGCGCCGTCCAGCTCAGCGCCGGCGCTGCGGCATCGACGATGCCGACCTGCCAGCGCGCCAGCCGATGCCAGCCGGCGCTGACGCTGAGCGTGCCGCCGCTGTCGAGCCGCCGCGTCGCCTGCCAGCTGCCGCCGCCGAGCCGATCCAGCGCAGTCTGCGCAGCCGCGGCGTAGCTGAGCCGCGGCCGTGCCGGGCTGCCGGTCACCTCGAGCAGCAGGCTGGTGCCCGCCGGCACGGTGATCGCATCCTCGTCGGCGCCGAGCAGGCGCGGCGGCAGCCCGGTGAAGGGCGGCGGGGTAATCCAGGCTTGCAGCGTCGGCGCCGCGCCGCCCGCCGTCGGGTCGGGCGCAAAGGCGGCCAGCAGTCGCGCCCCGGTTTGCCCGCCGGCACGCCAGACGCCGCCCACGAGCAGCACCAGCACGACCAGAGCAGGCAGCCAGGTCCGCGCCCCGCCGCCAAGACGCGGCCATCCGACCCGGGCCCCTGCCGCCGCCGCCTGCGCCTGCCGCAGATGCGCCCGCCACAGCGCCGCATCCCCGTCAGCCGCCCGGTCGGCGAGAGCGGCGAGCGGCCGGTGACGCAGGCCGCCCGCCTGCTCCAGCCGCCGGTCCACGGCGTCGCGGTTAGGCCAGACGACGCGCAGCACCCCGCGCCGCCCCAGCATGACGATCCCCGCCGCCACCACCGCCAGCAGCGCCAGCCGCACCCAGCCGCTCCAGCCGCCAAACGCGCCGAGCAGCGCCGCTGCGGCGTAGCCGCCGAGCAACGCCGCCGCAGCCGCCGCCGCCGGCGCCGCCTGCTCAGCCGTCAGCACCCACCCGGCCAGGCGCCGCCGGCGCCTCAAGCGCCTCACCCCAAGCCGCCGCGCCTCAACCGTGTCGGGCATCGACCAGCACCCCGGCGCCGATCAGCGCCTCCGGCACCACCTCGCCGGCCCACAGCGCCTCGACTGCCTGGCGCGGCCGGATCACCTCGAGCCGCGCCCCGTCCACCATCACCTGGGCGGCCAGCGGCCGGGCATTGTAGGTGGAGCTCATCGTCGCTCCGTAGGCGCCGGCATCCAGCAACGCGACCAGCGCGCCGGGCGGCAGCGCCGGCAGCCAACGCCCCTGCGCCAGCACGTCGGCGCTCTCGCACACCGGCCCGACGACGTCGACCAGCTCCAGCGGCGCCGCGATCCCCGCCGCCGTCCCCGCCGCCACCGGCAGCACGCCGTGCCAGGCGCCATACAGCGCCGGCCGCAGCAGGTCGTTCATCGCCGCGTCCAGCACCACCAGCGGCCGCGGCACGCCCTGCCGCTTGCACAGCACCACCGCGCTCAGCAACACTCCCGCCGGTCCGACCAGCCAGCGCCCCGGCTCCACCACGATCCGCACGCCGAGCCCGCCGAAGCTCGCCCGGATCGCACCGGCCAGCGCCGTCGGCGAGCCGGCCGGCGCACCGGCCTCGCCAATCCCTAGGCCGCCGCCGCAATCCACCACCTCGACCGCCTGCCCCGCCTCGCGCAGGCCGCGAACCAACGCCGCGACCCGCTCGAATGCCGCCCGATACGGCGCCATCGTGGCAATCTGGCTGCCGATATGCACCGCCAGCCCGACCGGCCGCACTCCCGGCATCGCCGCCGCCGCCGCATACAGCCCGGACGCCTCGTCCAGCGCGATGCCGAACTTGTCGCCCGCCCGCCCGGTGCTGATCTTGTCGTGGGTCAGCGCGTCGACGTCCGGGTTCACCCGCAGCGCCACCGCCGCCACCCGCCCCGCCGCCTGCGCCACCGCGGACAGCATCGCCAGCTCCTCGGCGCTCTCGACGTTGATCTGCCCAACCCCCGCGGCCAGCGCGGCCACGAGCTCGGCCCGACTCTTGCCGACGCCGGAGAACACCACCTCCGCCGGCGCCATCCCCGCCCGCAACGCCCGCGCCAGCTCGCCGCCGCTCACCACGTCGGCACCCGCCCCGCCGGCCCGCATCAGCGCCAGCACCGCCAGGTGGTCGTTCGCCTTCACCGCGTAATGCACCCGCGCCGACCCGAGCCCGGCCTCCGCCAGCACCCCCCGCAACGCCGCGAGCCGCCCCCGCATCGTCGCCGCGCCATAGACCCAGCATGGCGTGCCCGCCGCTGCCGCGACCGCCGCCAGCGGGACGTCCTCGAGCATCAAGCCGTCGAGGACATGCCGCTTCAGGTGCGGTCTGGCAGCCAGCAGCTCCTCGGCGGTTGGGTCGGGCATGGATGGTAGTTTACAAGAGGAAGGGGGACGGAAAGGCAAGGGCTCCGCCCTTGACCCGCTGGGGCCGGGAGGCCCCAGACCCCATCCGTTTGAGCAAGTGTCCAAGCATCATCGAGACATCTTGCCTATAGGCAAGATCGTTCTAACGTGTTGAAATTCTAAAGAAGATAGATTGTTGTTCGGCTTCGCCAAGCAAGCTGCCAAAGCGACCGCGGTCTGGGGCCTCCCGGCCCCGTCTTGCGACCGCACGCATGCGCGTGACGGGTCGAGGGCAGAGCCCTCGCCTTCCGACCCTTCCAGAAATCTTGCGGTATTTCGCCTAATTCGGCGGATAGACCTTCGGGTAGATGATCCTGTCCGCCGGCCCGGGCGGGCTCGGGTCGCCGCGCTTGCCGCACCCGGCGAGCGCCAGAGCCATGGCGAGCACGAGCAGCGTGATCCTCATCCCAGCGCCGTCTGCCAGGCGGCCGCCGCGGCGGCCACGCGGTCCGGCGCCGTGCCGCCTTCGCTGCGACGCGAGGCGATCGAGGCCGGCACGCTCAGCGCACCCTGCAGCGCGGCGGTGATGCGCGGCTCAATCGCCTGCATCGCCGCGAGCGGCATCTGGTCGAGCCCGAGCCCGGCCGCCTCGGCCGCGGCGACGATGCGGCCGGTGACGTGGTGGGCGGTGCGGAACGGCAGGTGCAACACCCGCACCAGCCAGTCGGCGAGGTCGGTCGCGGTGCTGTAGCCGCTGCCGGCGAGCTCGGCCATGCGGGCGGTGTCGGCGACCAGGTCGCGCACCATCCCAGTGGTGGCGGCGAGCGCCAACCCGATCGCGTCGGTGGCGTCGAACACGCCGTGCTTGTCCTCCTGGGTGTCCTTCGCATAGGCGAGCGGCAGCCCCTTCATCACCGTGAGCAGCCCGACCAGCGCGCCGACGATGCGGCCGGTCTTGGCCCGCGCCAGCTCGGCGGCGTCCGGATTGCGCTTCTGCGGCATGATCGAGCTGCCGGTCGTCCAGGCGTCCGACAGCCGTACGAAGCCGAACGGGGCCGAGCACCACAGCACGATCTCCTCGGCCAGGCGCGAGAGGTGCACGGCGCAGATCGACAGCGCGGCGAGGTATTCGAGCGCGAAGTCGCGGTCCGACACGGCGTCGAGCGAGTTCTGGCAGGGCCGGTCGAACCCGAGCTCTGCGGCAGTCATCCGCCGGTCGATCGGGAACGAGGTGCCGGCCAGCGCCGCGGCGCCCAGCGGGCACTCGTTGAGCCGAACGCGGGCGTCGCGCAGCCGCCCACGGTCGCGCCCGAACATCTCGACATAGGCGAGCAGATGGTGGCCGAAGGTGATCGGCTGTGCGGTCTGCAGGTGGGTGAAGCCAGGCATCGCGTCGGCGGCGTGCTCGGCGGCGCGGTCGGCCAGCGCCCGCATCAGCGCCCGCAGCCCGGCATCCGCGTCGTCGATCGCGTCGCGCACCCAGAGCCGGAAGTCCGTCGCCACCTGGTCGTTGCGGCTGCGCGCGGTATGCAGCCGCAGGCCCGGCTCGCCGATGCGCTCGGCCAGCCGCGCCTCGATGTTCATGTGCACGTCCTCGAGCGCGGCGTCGAAGGCGAACCGCCCGGCCTCGATGTCGCCGGCGATGTCGGCAAGCCCGGCGCGGATGGCCGCCTCGTCCGCGGCGGCGATGATGCCCTGGCGCGCCAGCATCGCCGCATGGGCGAGCGAGCCGCGGATGTCCTGCCGCCACAGCCTCTGATCGACGTCGATCGAGGCGTTGATCTGGCTCATGACGGCCGCGGGGCCCCCGGCGAAGCGCCCGCCCCATTGGACATTCGCCGGCCGCGCGCCATCTGTCGATCCCGTCGCGCCAGGCTCTCCCTCGATGTCCAACCGCCCGTCCGCCCTGAAGCTGATCACCCGGCGCGCCCTGCTGGCCGGCGCCGGGACGGTACTCGGCGTCGTCGTGCTGCGCAATTCGAGGCTCGGCGGCCCGCTCGCCTCGCCGCCGCCGATCATGCATCCTCAATCGGACCCCGGCGCCGACGGGCTCGGCAACTTCAGCGCGGTCGCACCGCCGGTCGCCCTGCCGGCGCTCGCCTTCACCACCGAGGACGGCAGCCGTCGCACGCTCGCCGATTATCGTGGCCAGGCGGTGGTGCTGAACTTCTGGGCCACCTGGTGCGGCCCCTGCGTGCAGGAGATGCCGGCGCTGCAGACGTTGGCGCGCTCGCTCGCCGGCAGCGGCATCATCGTGCTCGCGGTCTCGGCCGACCGCGCCGGCGCCTCGGTCGTGCGCCCCTTCCTCGACGCCCACGGCCTGACCACCCTGCCGGTGCTGCTCGACTCGCAGAGCACCAGCGTGCAGGCGCTGGGCCTGAGTGGCTTCCCGACCACCCTGCTGATCGGCCGCGACGGACTGGAGCGCGGAATGCTGGAGGGCTCGGCCGATTGGAGCGCACCGGCAGCCAATGCGCTTGTGCGGCGGGTGCTCGGGTAAGGAAGGCCAGAGGCTCTGCCTCTGGACTCCGCTGCGGCCTGAGGCCCCAGACCCCAGATCCGTCTAGTAATAAATGGATCTTAAAGGCTCCGCCTTTAATGGGGTCCAGGGGCAAAGCCCCTGGCCCTTCTTCCTGAGCCCTACTCCAGCACCACCCTCGCAATCTCCCACCCATTGCCACGGCCTGGCGTGCCCGGATTCAGGGTGAAGCTAAGTCGCGGCCCGGCTGGCCCGTGCTGCAGCTTCGCCGACAGGGTGGTGGTCTCGACGTATCGGGAGAGGTCCGGGTCGGCGGTGTCGGCGGCGTGCATCACCTCGGCCTCGACGATGTGGGTGACGGGCTGTCCGGGCAGGTCGATCGTGACAGTGCGCGGCCCGTCTCCCATTGACGGGACCACCAGCGACAATCGGCGATTCTCTCTGGCGGCGCTGGCCGGCAGGTCGCCGCTTACGGCCAGCATGGCGCCGCGGAAGCTCTGCGCCATCCAGCCGAACAGCGCTCCGGTGGCGAACACCGTGGCGCAGTCCGCCGAAAGCAGCGCCGTGCCCGGCACCGCGCGCACCGGCGGCCAGTAGGCGGCCGCGTCCAGGCGCGCCTCGGCGAGCAGGCCGAATGCGCCGACCATCTGGTTGGCGTTGCGGATGCCGTAATCGTCGGCGGTGACGCGCGGGCCGAGCGACCATTCGGAGGCGTAGAGGCTGGTGCGGCCGGATGCGGCGCGGATCTGGGCGGCGCGCTCGGGCAGCAGGCTGCACAGCGTCTCGGCCTCCAACGTGCCGCAATAGGGATGGATGGAGATGCCGTCGACCGCCGCCCAGCCGGCCGGGCCGACCAGGTGGCGCAGCCTCGCGGCGTCCTCGGGGTGCGTCCACTCGACGGTAGCGTAGATCCTCGCCCCGGGTGCGGCGGCGCGCATCGCCGGCGCGGCGCGGGCGACCAGGGCGGCATAGGACGCAAGGTTCTGCGCCCGTGCCGCCGGGTCGTGCTTGGCGCCGCGCTGCAGCCACCACTCGTTGCCGATCTCCCATAGCCCAACCTGCCCGGCGAAGCGATGCACCAGGCCGGCGCTGAGCTGCGCCACCGGCTCGACCTGCCCGGGGTCGCGGATGGCCGGCACGCTCGGGGTGACGAAGCTGGCGGCCGGCGCCACGGCGAGGAACGCTGCGGGGTCGACGCCGGGGCCGTGCGCCGCCTGGCTGTCGCTGAGCTCGCTCTCGGTGTTGCTCGCCCAGTCGTAGCGCTCCGCCGCCCAGCCGCCCGGGTAGCGCATCAGGGTTGCGCCGACCGGCCCGCGCATGGCGGCCGTGAACGCCGCGAACACGTGGGCCGGCACCAGGTGCCAGACGTAATTTACGCCGAACAGGCGCGGGTCGATCGGGACCGCCGGCGCAGCCGCCACCACGAGATGAGCGGCGCCTGTAGGCGGCGCCCCCGGCTGCGCGTCAGCGGGCCCGGCGGCGGCGGCGGCCAGCGACAACAGGCCGATACGGCGCATCACGGCGCGGCCGCCGCTCAGAACCACTGGCCTGGATTGAGCAGGCCGCACTCCACCAGGTCGTCGCTGCTGCGGAAGCGGCGGCTGACGTCGGTGCAGAGCCTGTCGCGCTGCGGCGCGGCACTCACGTCCGGCGTTAGCGTGCCGAGGCGCAGCAGGCAGGCGGTCGGGCTGCTGTGCCAAGGCGCATGCGGCGCGTTCAGCCGGCTCGGCCGCAGCCGTCGCGTGCCTTCCAGGTAGGCGTGATGACGCCGCCAGCGCACCAGCGGCACCCGGTCGATCGGCGGGCTCAGCGCCGGCACGGTGCGAAAGGCGGTGCGCCGCCGCGGCCCGCCGCGCACCGCGACCCCGCCATCCGGCCCCGGCGCCTCGGTGACGTAGCCGCACGGGTCGAACAGCGGCTCACTCGCGGCCTCCGCCGGCGCCGTGCCGGGATAGGTCTCGATCACCAGCGCGAAGAGGTGGGTGCGATGCTCGGTCTCGAGGAAGTCGGTCAGCGCGCGCAGCGGCCGGGTTTCGCAACGGGCGAAGACGAACAGGTCGGTCGCGTCGATCGACAGGCACCAGCGGCCGGCGGCGTGACGATGGCGCAGCGCGTTGCTCCAGGCCAGCGCGCGCTCGGGATGGCTCGCCACACCCGCGCGCGGCTGCCACACGGTGCAGCCCGGCGCGGCCGAAAGGCGCGCGGCGAGGTCGCCCGCAGCCGACAGGTCGAGAAAGACGAAGCGCGCGACGCCGAGCCGGCGATGGTGCACGAGGAAACCATCCAGCAGCGCCGCCTCGCCTCGGTAGGTGACGATCGCGACCGGTCCGCCGGCCGTCGCCTCGGCGGGCCGCAGGGTGCAGGCGAGCTGCCGTAGGCTCGCCAGCGCGAGCAGCGTGTCGCCGAGCGGCAGCCGCCGCAGCGGTGCCTTGGCGAGCGGCAGCAGGCGCCGCCACCAGCGTCCCGCGGTCGGCCGCGCCCGCCGGTTCCACCAGCCGCCGGGCATGCCGGCCCGGTTCATCTGGCGCGGGCGCGGTGGGATCATCGGCTACTCGCTGTTGCTGTTGACGTCGTAGTAGATGCCGGTGCGGATGATGTTGAGCAGCTTCTGCACCTGCACCTCGTTGGCGTTGGCCATCAGCACGACGTCCTTGTCGCGCACCGGCATGCTCTGGGCCAGGAAGTATCCGCTGCCGTGCCGCAGGTCGAGGTGATAGGCGACCGCAACCGGCGCCTCGGAGATCGCCGCGGCGTTCGGCACGCCGGCGAGCAGGCGGCGCACCAGGGCCGGCGGTTCGGTGCGCAGCAGGAAGAGCTGGCTGAGGTTGGCCGTGAGCTCGCTCGGCCCGCCGCCCTGCGCCACCGCCTCGGCCAGGCTCACCCGCTCGGTGTTGAAGTCGAACTGAGCCACCTTCAGCGCCGCGCCGAGCACCAGGAACGAGCGCGGCGTATGCAGCACGAACAAGCTGTCGCCGGGCTCGAGCACCAGGTTCTGCCGCGGATCGTCGACGATGCGCTGCAGGCCGATCCTGGCTACGCGGTTGTGCCGGACGAGCTGTACCTGGCAGTTGTACGGCTCGTAGCGGGCGCCGCCAGCGATCGCCAGCGCGTCCAGGATGCGCTCGCCACGCAGCGTCAGCGCCACCTGCGCGGGATGGGCGACGTCGCCGCCGACGGTCGCGGTGTCGAGCGAGGCGCCGACCAAGCTGACCACCGCCTGCGGCGTGGTCGCGCGCCCGGCGAGTGCGGCGACGACGCGCTCGCCGGCGGCCAGCAGCGTCAATCCGCCGACATGCACGCGGCCGGCGAAGGGGATCGTGATCGTGCCGTCTGCGCCCACGAGCTGGGTCGGCAGCGCGGTGCCGTGGGCGCCGGCGGGGATCGCGCCGGCGCTGCTGTCGGCCGCGCCCGTGGGCGCCGCACTGCCGCCGAACAGCGGCACCGCGCCGAGGTCGTACAGCGTGACGCCGACGCTGTCGCCCGGCACCAGCACCGCCTGCGGCGTGTAGGGGATCGCGTCAAACGAGCCGGCGAGCTCCTCGCCCGGCATTTGGGCCAGCAGCGCCAGCGTGCGCGCGTCGAGCTCGACGATCAGAAAGCTAGGCGCCGCATGCGCCGTGACCGCACCGGCCTGGAACTCGCCGATGGTCGGCGCCGCGCTCGGCAGCTGGTTGCAGCCGGTAAGCAGCGCCATTGACAACGCGACCGCAACGAGCGGGCGGCAATCTGGTCTGGGAATAGAAGCAACACGCAAGCGAAGCACCCGACCCTCGTTTCTACCCGTGCGTGCATCGCCATGGATCACCACGCGAAGTGCGGCAAAGACGTTGCGCATCCGGCGAGAGACGCGCCGAGAATGGATACAGCGTTCACTGCTACGCGGCCAGCGCTGCAAGCAAGGCGCTCACTGCTTGACCCGCGTGGCGCCACTCTGTCACACAGCGGTGACGAACGGCGACGCTGCAATGCGGTATGTCACGTGCTCGAACATTAACCGCAGACTGCGCGGCTGCAACTCCAGGTTTTAGAAAGGCGGCGAATGTCGAGGCCGTTCATCATCTGGACGATGCAGCGCACCGGCGGCACCGCGCTCGCCGAGCTGCTGATGGAGATGTCCGAGCATCGCAGCGCCGAGCACGAGCCGTTCAACTGGGCGCGGAAAAGTCCGCGTCAGTTCTGGCCGGTGACCGAGGCCTGGAACAAGACGCGCGACCACGTGGAACTTTCGGGCGAGCTCGACGCGATTCTGGCGCAGAACTTCCTGATCAAGCACTGCTACGAGTTGCTGCAGATGCCGTTCAACCAGCACCTGATGCAGGCGACGGCCAAGACCCGCTACCGCCACGTCCATCTGCTACGGCGTGACGAGACGGCCCGGCTGACCTCAAAGTTCATCGCCGAATCTCAGGGAACGTGGTTTCGCGACTACGCGCGCAAGGTGTTCGCCGAGGTGGCCGACGGGCAGCGCGCACTGCCCTCGCTACCGGTCGACGACATGGTGAAGCATTTCCGCCACTGCCGCGACGCGACCGAGACGGTGTCCGGCTGGCTCGCCGACATCGGCGCTGACAGCCGGCGCGTCTACTACGAAGACCTCTACGAGGGCGACCGCGACACCAGGCTCGCGCATCTGCTCGGCCTGCTGAACTTTCTCGGCTTCACCCAGGCCGATGTCGACCGACATCGTTTCGTCATGGAAGCGAAGATCTTTCACGCCGGACAGGAGACCCGTAACGTCGCCGCCTACGTGCCGAACTTGGAAGCGGCGCGTGCGGCGCTGGCGGCGGCCGGCTGCGGCGGCAGTGGCATGGCCGAGGCGGGCGAGATCAAGCAGGGGAACAGGACGATGAAGCCGGCTCAGCGCATGGTGGCCGAGTTCCGCAGGCTGGTGGAGCTGCAGGCACCGCAAGGGCCGTTCCTCGAGCTCGGCCTGGCCGACGCCGAGGACTGCGCGGTGGCCGATGCGCAATACGCTGGCGTGCCGCGCCACGCGCTAGGACCGGTGCTGGAGGCCGGCACGACGGCCGAGGGCATCGTGCTGCATCGGGGCGAGCTCGGCGAGGTCGCCGACCGTTTCGCCGACGGACAGTTCCAGACGGTGCTCTGGAACGACGCGATCGTGCATGACCGCTGCTTCTGGCGCACGCTGGAGGTGATCCGCCGGGTGCTGGCGCCAGACGGCATGGTGATCTTTTCCGTCCCCGGCTTCTCCAAGGCGGCCAACCAGGCGGGCGTCACCGTCGCCGGGCCCAAGGGCAAGCCTATCCCGGACACGACGCCGACCTACCGCATCCACGCCTCGCCGGATTTCTGGCGCATCAGCCCGCAGGCGATGCGCCATGTGGTGCTGGACGGCTACGAGGTGCGCGACGTGCGGGTGTCCTCCATGCCGCCGCGCATCTTCGGCATCGGCATCAAGCGCGCGAGCGCGAGCGCGATGCCGCTGGCCGCGGATTGAGCGCCGGCGGGCGCGACGGCGAGGCTCCGGGCGTGTTGCGCGCCGACGCGATGGCGCTGTGCCGGGCACGACGCTTCTCGGAGGCGGCGCAGGCCTTTGCCGCGCTCGCGCAGCATGACGGCGGCGGCGTGCCGCTGCTTGATCAGGCGCGCGCGCACCTGCTGGCCGGCGAGCTGCAACGTGCCCAGGATCGCGGCCGTGCCGCGCTCACGCGCGACCCCTCGCTGCTGCGCGGATCGCTGCTGCTCGCCCGCATCGCCGAGCGCCGCGGCAATCCGCATGGCCAGATCGTGGCGCTGCGCCAGGCGGTGGCGCTGCGTCCGCAGGCGGCCTCGCTGCGCGCCCGGCTCGCCGCCCTGCTCGCCGAGCGTGGCCAGCATGACGCAGCGCTGAGCACCGCCCGCGCCGCCCTGGCGCGCGATCCGCGATGCCACGCCGCCAGCCTCGTCATCGTGCAGTGCCATGCGGCCCGCGGCGACCTCGTGCAGGCCCGCCTGCTGGCCGTGCGGCTGACACGCGCGCGGCCAGGCTGGACTGCGCTCGCGCCCTATCTCGACCCGCCGAAGGCCCCCGAGTCCGGGCCGGAGCCGGAGACCTCGGCCGACCCCGAGTTGCCGCCCGCTCTCGTCCAGGCGCTCGCCGCCGTCGCGCGACCGGCCGCTCCATCCTCCCGGCGCTCGCCGCTCGACGACCTGCGCATCCTGCGCGCGCTGATGCTGCGCAACCTGCAGGTCCGCTACGGCGGCAACCCGCTCGGCCTGCCGCTCGAAATGCTGCGCCCGGTCGCGGTGGTGCTCGCGCACTGGGCGTTGTTCGCGCTGTTGCGCAAGCCGATGCCGGGCGAGATCCCGATCCCGATTTTTGTGCTCGCCGGCTTCTCCGTGTGGTTCGCTTTTAACTACTCGGCGACCGGGGCGGCGAACGGCGCCCGTTTCCCGGCCGGCGCGACGCTGCTGCCCGGGGTCACCGCCATGCACCTGCGCCTCGCCAGGGCCGCCTGGCCGCTGCTGGTCAACCTGGTGTTCTGCCTCGCCGCGGTGCTGCCGTTGCGGCTGTTCGGCATCATGCTGCCGCTGCCGTCGCTGCCGCAGACGGCGCTGATTTTTGGGCTCGCCGGCGGGCTCGGCGTCGGCTTTGGTTTGCTTGCCGAACGCCTTGGCGCGATCAGCCCGTTCGCCCGCCCGATCGAGAAGCTGATCACCTGGGCACTATTCGTCACGTGCGGCCTCTATTTCGTCGTCTACCGCACCTTGCCCGCGCTTGCCGCCGTGCTGCTGTGGAACCCGCTGCTCCACCTCGTTGAGTACGAGCGCCATGCGTTCGACCCCGGCTACCCGCTGGTGCTGGTCGACCTCGGCTACCCGGCCGCGCTGGCGGCGCTGCTGATGCTGCTTGGACTTGCCGCCTGCCGCTCCATCAGGATCCCCGCATGACCGCTTCTCGTCGCGACAGCATGGTGGTGCTTTGCAGCGTCGGCCGCAGCTTCCCCGGGCCCGGGGCGAGGCCACGCGTCGTCCTGCGACCGAGCGAGCTTGACATCCCGACCGATCGGCCGGTGGCGATCCTCGGCGGCCGCGGCGCCGGCAAGACGGTGTTGCTCGAGCTGCTGGCGGGCCGGCTGCGGCCGGATCCCGGCGGCCACATGCTGCCGCCGCCAACATGGTGTTCGGACAGCGGCTTCTCGCCGGTGATCAACGCCGGCCGCCTGCTGCATCCCGGCCTCACGGGCTTGGAGAACTGCCGCTTCGTCGCCCGCGTCTACGGGCTCGACGCCGAGTGCCTGGTGCGCGCCCTGGACGCGTTCTGCGGCCTCGGCGCGGCGCTTGGCGAACGGGTGCGCGCTATGGAGGGCGGCGTGCGCCGGGTGCTGGAATGCTCGCTGGCGCTGATGCTGCCCTTCGCCTGCTACCTGCTGGACGACGCCCAGCAACTGCCGGCGCCGGTGCTGGCGCGTTGCGTCGCCGCCGCGCGGGCCCGCGGCGCCGGGCTGATCTTCGCCTCCACCGTGCCACGCCTAGCACGCCTGCGCGCCGAGATCGCGGTGGTGATCGCCGAGGCGTCGCTGCGCCGCTTTGACGATTGCGCCGCCGCCATCGCCTGGCTCGATGCGGCGGACGTCCGGCAGGGTGTCGCGGCATGACCCGGCATGGCGCGCCGGTCGCCGAGCGCTCGCCGCAGACAGCGGTTCCCCCCGCTCCGTCCTGGCCGGCAGCCGAGGCGCATGCAGAGCTGCTGCTCGCCCGGCGTCGACGCCGCGGCCGGCGCCTGGCCTTGCGGCTCGGCCTCGTCGTCGGCTTGCCGACGCTGCTGACCGGCCTGTACTACGGCCTGCTCGCCTCGCCCCGCTACGTCAGCGAGACCGAGCTCACCTACGAGATCTACCGCCCGCCCGCCTCGCTTGCGGCCGGCATCACGCAGAGCTTCTCCGGCACCAGCGAGACCAACAACGTCGACCTAGGCGCGATCGTCTACGAGTATGTCCGCTCGCCGGCGATCCTGCGCCGGCTCGACGCCGCTCTCGGCCTGCGCGCACGCTTCAGCGACCATCATCTGGACTGGTGGTCGCGGATGTCGCCGCATGCCTCCGAGGAGGCCTTCCTCGCCGCCTATCACCGTCGCGTCTCGGTCAGCGAAGGCCTCGGAGGCTACCTGACCATCGAGGTCGCGACCGCCGACCCGGCGCTCTCGCTCGCCCTCGCCAAGGCGGTGGTCGACGCCTGCGACCGGATGGTTGACGCGATGACGCAGCGGGCGCGCAACGACGAGATGAGCTTTGCGCAGACCGAGGTCGGCCAGGAGGAGGACCGCATGCGCCGCGCCCGCCTCGCGCTCGCCGCCTTCCAGGACGCGCATGGCGACCAGGATCCCGAGCGCATGGCCAGCCAGCTCGGCAGCATCGTCGGCACGCTGGAGGCGGACCTTGCCGCCGCCCGCACCCAGCTCGCCCAGACCGCGCCCTTCCTTGGTGGCGATGCGCCGATCCGCCAGCAGATTCGCGCCCGCATCACCTCGCTACAGGCGCAGCTGGCCGGCGAGCAGCAGCGTCTGGCCGGCAGCAACGGCACGCCCTTCTCGCAGCTGCTCGCCGACTACGCGCGCCTGCAGCTCGACCAGGAGTTCGCCCGCACCGCCTACACCGCCGCCGAGCAGGGCCTGGCCGTCGCCCGTGCCGACGCCGCGCGCAAGCAGAACTATTTGGTCGACTTCGCCGAGCCAATGCTGCCCGACCGCGCCGACCCGTTCCACGCCCTGACCGTCACCCTCTCGGTGCTGATCGGCAGCCTGATCGCCTATGCCGTCGGCTCCCTGCTCGCCGGCGCGTTGCGCGACCAGAGCGGCGTGTAGCGTGTTCGACGCGATCTCGCCGCCACGCATCAAGCTCGCGTTTGCGCTGCTCGCGCATGGCCGCCCGGCGGACGTGGAGCGGCTGATAGCGACGCTGGTCGGCCAGGGCCACGCAGTGGCCGTTCATTACGACCTCAAATCCTGCGACGACGGATTTCGGGCGCTGTATCGCCGCTTCGCCGGCAACGAGCGGGTTCGTTTCGCTCGGCGGCTGTCGGTGCATTGGGGCGAGTGGTCGGTCGTGCGCGGCACGCTCAACTGCCTTGACGAGATCGCCGCCAGCGGCTGGAACCCGGACTACGTCTATCATCTCAGCGGCATGGACTATCCGATCCGGCCGAGCGCCCAGCTGCTCGACTTCCTGGAGCGCAACCGCGGCGACGAATTCATCGAGACGGCGGCCGCCGACAGCGAGCCCTGGGTCAAGACCGGGCCGCAGCGCGAACGCTATCTGTATCGCTGGTGGTTCAACTGGCGCGACCAGAAGCGCCGCACCGAGATCAGCTACAAGCTGCAGCGTTGGCTCGGCCTCACGCGCCCGTTCGTGCGCGGGCTCACGCCCTACATGGGCTCGCAATGGTGGGTGCTGACCTGGTCGACGCTGCAGGAGATCATGCAGCTTGCCCGCGCGCCTGACGTCGAGCGCTTCTTTCAAAACACGCTGGTGCCGGACGAGCTGTTCTTCCAGACCATGGTGCGGCACGTTGCACAACCCGAGCGGATCACCAATTGTCCGCTCACACTCTACCAATTCTCCGACTACGGCTATCCAGTCGTCTACCACGCCGACCACTACGATTACCTGCTGCGGCAGAATTTCTTCTTCGCCCGCAAGATCTCCACCCATTGCGGCAAGCTGCGCGACCGGCTCGATCGTACCTGGTCCGGCGAGGTGCAGCTGGCGCCATTCTCCGACCTGCAGGTCGGCCTGCTGTCGAGCGAATACGAAGACTGGCGGCTCGCCCATCGCGACGGGCCGCCCGGACGTCCCGTCGCCGGCCGCTCGCAAGGCCGCTGGTATGAGGACCACAAGCGGGTGACGAAGCCGTTCTTCGCCGTGCTCGGCGCCTCGACAGTCGAGCTCGCCGCCGTCTACACGGCCCTCGCGCGCGCCCCCGGCCTGCTCTGCCACGGCCAGGTGTTTCATCCCGCCCGCATCGAGTTCGCCCGCAACGCCCCAAGCTTCGCCGGCTACGACGCGACCGACGTGAAGCTGCGCGACCTCTCGGCCCCCGTCTTCGTCGCCGACCTCGTGGGCGCCGAGAAGACCCGGCTGAGCGGCTTCCTGCTCCGCCGCGGCCAAGGCTGGCACATCGCCGAGCTGGCGCTGGACCGGCCGCACGTGCGCGTCGTCATCGTCGACGGCGACCCGCTGGTCGCATTCTGCGAAACCCTGCTCGGCGCCGCGCTGACGCTCAGCGAGGGCCTGGACATCGAGCGCCTGCGCGCCGTCCCGCCGCCCGTCGCCGCCCTGTGCTTCCGCCGCTTCATTACCGAGTATGAGGCGCATGCCCGCTGGCTCGCCGAGCAATGGGACAAGGCCGCGCGCACCAAGCCACCAGGCTGGCTCGTGCGCATTGACCCGCGTCATGACGACTGGCGCGAGCGCCTCGCTCAATGCCTCGGCGCCGCCTCGGATGGCGAGGGCTTTTGTGCCGATGCCTGCCGCGAGGTCGCACTCGACCTGCTCCGACGCGGCGGCATCAGCCCGGCCGCGATAGAGCATGTCGGGCTGCCCAGCTGCAATGTGCCGCTGGTCGCGGAGCTCGTTTAACGGAAGGCCAGGAGCTCTGCTCCTGGACCTCGCTGGGGCCCGAGGCCCCAGACCCCTTCCGTTTGTAGACTGGACGCCGGCTGTCTTGCTTGGCGAAGCCGTTCAAACATGCTCTCACCGCGCGCTGATTCGCTGCCGTAAGCATGCAAAAAGATGGATTTTAAAGGCTTCGCCTTTAATGGGGTCCAGGGGCAAAGCCCCTGGCCTTTCCTTAAAACCAAGCCGTTGCGCTGAAGAACACCGACCGCCCCGCCTGCGTCCAGAACAGCGGCGTCCCCGCCGCCACCGTGTATCCTGCCAGGCCATCGACCTTGCGGCTGTCCAGCAGGTTGAACAGCTGCGCCCGCAGGGTCATGCGCTTGATGACCATGCCGATCGACAGGTCGAGCTGGTTGAATGGCGCAATCCATTGCGTTCGCCCGACATCGCCGTAGGAGCCGCCGACCCAACGATCGATCATTGAGGCAGTGATTGCGTTGCGATCGTAGAGCAGGCCGGAGGACAGCGTCGCCTGCGGCGTCGCCGGGGCTGATCCGCCCGGCGCGCCGTTGCCGCGCGATTGCCGTGACTGGTTCAGCGAACCGCTGCCGTAGAGCGCGACGCCGAGCCTGAGCGCCTGCGTCGCCTCCGCCTCAAGGCCACGATAAACGACGCCGCCCTCGTCAAAATCGACGCTCTGCCCGCCTACGGTGCGGGTGCCGATGGCGTTGTTGACGACGATGTCGTAGCCGTCCACCGCGGCCGCCAGTCCCGGCGAGCGCCAGCTGGTGCCGAGCTGGAAATTCCACGTTCGCTCCGGCTGCACCGCTGCACCGGCCGGATCGGTCACGTCGAACAGCTGCAGCGCCGGCGCGAGGAAGCCCTCCGCCGCCTGTCCATACAGCCTCCAGCCAGGCGCGAGGCTCAGCTGCGCGGTGGCCGAGGGCAGCGCGGCGGCGAAATCGCGCTCGAATTTGGCACTCAAACGCGTGCCCTCCATCACCGTAGCATCGACAGACCGGTCGAACAGCGCCCCTTTGACCCCGCCGGTCAGACGCAGCGCCGGCAGCGCCTGCCAGTCGAGTTGCGCGTAGGGCTGAGCGGTGACCAGCGTCTCGCGCTGCAGCCGATCGATCGACGTCGAAGACGGCACGCCGGCCACGGGCGTAAGCACCGGGTCGAGCCCGTCGCCCAGCGTGCGATCGGTCTGCAGCAGAAAACGCGAATTGGTCTGTCGCTCAACCCAGGCACCCGCCTCGACCGTGAGGCCATCGGGCAGCGGGTGCGTCGCGCGCAGCATGTCGCCCCAGGCGCGCAGCCCGTTGCGTCCCGATTGGCCGGGCACGTCGCCGGGCGCAAGCGCGGTGCCGTTCGGCGTCTCGCCGTTCGGATCGAGCCCCTGTTCGATGCGTCGATAAAGGCCGTAGCTGTAGAGCTTGTTCGACAGCGTCATGCCGTCCGCCGGCGTGAGCGTGAGGTCGGCATACGAAAAGTCGGTATGGTAGGTGGAGCTGTTATAGCCTTCAAAGGCCTGCGAGCGCGGGTCGTCGTCGAGGGCGACGCTTGGGCCATCGGCGGCGATCTCGGCGCGCGTCGCGCCGAGCGGCTCGCCTTGCACGGTGCTGGCAGCATTGGAGACCACCGTCAGTCGGGCGTTATCGCCGAGCGGCACGACGGCCTTGGCAAACAGGTTGGCGCGACGCTGCGCAGCGTGGTCGAGCGCGCCGTCGCTCTGCACGCCGGTCACGTCGAGCAGCGCCGAGGCGCGCCCCGGCAGCCCGCCGCGGCCGCTATCGAGCAGCAAACCGCCGAGCCCCGTATTGAAGGAGCCTAGCGAGACGGCAGGCGAGACGCCACCGGCGGCGCGCGAGCCGATCGAGCGCAGCGCCACCGTGCCGCCGAAGGTCGCATCGCCCAGCGTCGTCGCGTCGCCCGGCCCGCGATCGACGCTGACGCCGCTCAGGTCGCGGGCGACGAAGTAGGCGGAGCTGTGATGGGTGAAGTCGTCGCTGTCGGCAAATGGAATACCGTCGAAGGCGACATTGTATTGGCCATCGGCGAAGCCGCGGATGGTCAGCGTTTGCGCCTCGCCCAGCCCGGGGCCGTTCGGCGCGACATCGACCACCGACGGCGTCAGGCGGATCGCGTCGTCGTAATTGCCGGTTGGTGCGACGAACTGGTCGAGGGCGGCGCGGTCGACGACGGATGTCGGCTGAGCAGCGTTCAGCGGCTGTGCGCTCGGCGCGTCGGCGGCCGGGCTTGCCTCGCCAGCCTGCACCGGAGCGATGGCGATGGGCGCGTCGGCCGGCGCCATCGCCGTGGCGAAGAGCAGCAGCGGCATGGCGAGTTGGCGCGGCATGGCGGCTGGTTATCGAGCTTGCGACCTCGATGGGGTGACATCGCGATGACAAGGCGTGCGACGCGCCTCGACTCTCCCGACGGGCGGCCTGCCCGCCCCTGGCCGGCCTGGTCCCGACTCCTAAACCGCACGATGCTGTGGCCGCTCTGTCAGAGGTCGGCGCTCTTGTCCTCTCCCGCCCAATCCCGGCTTACCCTGACAGCGCGCTGGCGCGTCGTCCTCTTGCTCGTTTACGGCTTGCTGGTCGCAGTCAAGCTGCCCGCGATCCTGAGCCGCGGCCGCTTCTGGGCCGAGGAGGGCAACCGGTTTTTCGTCTACGCTTGGTCGCTGCCCTGGCCCCACGCTTTGCTGCACCCCTATGGCGGTTATCTCAACCTCACCGCCAATGTCGGCGGCCTGCTCGCCTGGCGCGTCGTGCCGCTCGCCGCCGCACCGTACGCGACCAGCCTGCTCGCCCTCGCCGTCCAACTTTGTCCGGCCGTGCTGCTGATCACCAGCCGCCTGCCTTGGTTGAACCGGCCGCACATCCTGATCGCGGCCTTGCTCCTCGTCCTGGTGCCGCCAATCAGCGACGAGGTGTGGCTGTCCTCGATCGGCAGTCAGGTGCATCTGTCGCTCTGCGCAGCCCTGGTGCTGGCGCTGGAGGACCGAGCTGCTGCGCCGATCGCGTCATTGCGGCTGACGCTGCTGGCGCTGGCAGCACTCAGCGGACCTGGATCCTGGCTGCTGCTGCCGCTCTTCATTCTTCGCGCGGCCCTGGAGCGCTCGCGGCCACGCGCCGTCCAGGCGCTGGTGCTTGGCATTGCAGTGGCGGTCCAGCTCGGCGTTTTCTACTCGCACGATCCCGGCCGGCACTACGCCATACACCCGGTGCTGTTCCTCGACCTCGCCTTCGACAAGCACCTGATCTTACCGTTCCTGGGTCCGCATCACGGTGCTTCGCTTACCCGGTTGATCGAGGCGCATGCCGCCGCCGGTCGCCCGCTACTCTGGCCTGCCGCCGCCTGCCTGTGCCTGGCGGTTGCCGCGGAAACCCTCCTGGCCACAAATCCGCGCGACGCCTCGTTCTGGCTGTTCAATGCCGCCGCGGTCGCTATCGCCGTGTCGTACGCCGGCGCCCTTGGCCCCTTTGTGGCTCTGTTCCATCTTGGCTTCGCCGGCCGCTACTGTTACGCGCCGCAAGCTCTGCTCAGCCTCACCGTGCTCGCCTGCGCCGCCAGCCGGCCGCCGCCGACACGCTGGGCCGCCGGTCTCGCCACGATCTGGCTGCTTGTGGTCGGCCTACGCTATTATGCGGCTGCCGACCCGCTCTACGCGACCGGCCCCGCCTGGCGCGACGAACTCGCGCTGCACCAGCAGGATCCTCGGCATCTCGTCGAAAGTTGGCCTGCCGGTTGGCACGTCTTTCTGCCTGGCGACCCGACTGGCGGTAATTAGATGCTCAAGCACGCCGCAGGGCTCTGCCCTGGACCCGTCACGCGAAGACGTGCTTCGCACGACGAGGCCGGAAAAGCGGCAGACCCAGTCGCTTTTAGTGCACTTGGCCGCCCTGATGCGGACTGTCGAGGCTGAACGGCGGTATTTCCACATCGAAGCGCTCGCCTGACCGGCTTGCGACCATGTGGTAGGCGCCCGTCATGAACCCGCTCGGCGTCTCCAGCGGCGTGCCGGAGGTGTATTCAAAAGCTTCGCCGGGATCGAGCGACGGCTGCTCACCGACCACGCCCTCGCCGTCGACCTTCACGAGGCGGCCGCGCGCGTCGGTGATGCGCCAGCTCCGCCGGAGCAATTGCACCGGCTCGGGGCCGCGGTTCTCGATGCGCACCCGGTATGCCCAGACATACTGGTTTTCGTCGGGCTGCGATTGTTCGTCGAGGAAAACCGGCTTTACGCTCACACGTATGCCGCGCGTGGTCCGAGCATAGTCGCGGGCATCGTCCGGATCGTCACCCTGCTCGCGCGCCATGGCAGCACTCTACCGGTCAGGCCCGGCCAAAGCCAGTCTCGGCTCCGGGTCGTGCGTTCAGACGCAAGACAACCCGCGTTGCAGGTCATCCTCCAGGTCGGCCACGTCCTCAAGCCCGACCGACAGCCGGATCACGCCGTCGCTGATGCCGAGCCGGGCGCGCTCCTCGGCGCCGATACGCATATGCGTGGTCGTCGCCGGATGCGTCACCATGCTGCGGCTGTCGCCGAGATTGTTGCTGATGGCGATGAGCCGAAAGCCGTTCATCATCCGGAACGCGGCCGCGCGGTCGGCCACCTCGAAGCTGACCAGCGTGCCGCCCGCGCTCATCTGCGCCGCTGCCAACGCGTGCTGCGGATGGTCTTCGCGGCCTGGATACCACACACGCCGCACGGCGGGCGCGGCGGCCAGGAAGTCGGCCAGCCTCGCGGCGCGCACGCAGCTCGCCTCGACCCGCAGCTGCAGCGTCTCCATGCCCTTGAGTAGCAGCCAGGCGTTGAAGGGCGACATCGCCGGCCCGGTGTTGCGGAAGAACGGCTGCAGCGTCGTCTCGATCCAGGCCTTGGCTCCGAGCACGGCGCCGCCGAGCACCCGCCCCTGGCCGTCAATGTGCTTGGTGCAGGAGTAGACGATCACGTCGGCGCCGAGCTCGAGGCCGCGCTGCAGCAGAGGCGTTGCGAACACGTTGTCGAGCACGACCAGCGCGCCGGCGGCATGCGCGAGCTCGGCGATGGCGGGAAGGTCGAGCACCTCCAGCATCGGATTGGAGGGCGTCTCCAGCAGCACCAGCGCGGTCGGCTCGGCGAGTGCCGAGCGCCAGCCGTCAAGGTCCCAGGCATCGACAAACACGCCGTCGATGGCAAAGCGCGGCAGCAGCGTCGAGACGATCCAGTGGCATGAGCCGAACAGTGCCCGCGAGGCGACCACCCGGTCACCGGCTTTGAGGTGGCTCAGCATCGCCGCGTTGATCGCCGCCATGCCGGTCGCGGTGGCGCGGCACGCCTCGGCGCCCTCGATCTCGCACAGCCGCCGTTCCAGCATCGCCACCGTCGGGTTGGCGAAGCGTGAGTACTGGTAGTGCTCGACGGTGCCCTCGAAGGTTCCGGCCGCCTGCTCGGCGTCGTCGTAGACGAAGCCGGAGGTGAGGAAGAGCGCCTCGGTGGTCTCGCCATAGGGCGTGCGCTCGACACCGGCGTGAACCAGGCGGGTCGCGGTTCGATAAGCGATGGATTCGGTCATGCTGGCCTCGTTGAACGAAGCCCGGCCCCTGCAAGTGCCGACGACCCAACCGCCGCCTGTCGGCGAGCGCGCCTGGCCTCGGGCCTCTTTAGCGCGCTTGTTTAACCTCGCCGCAAGCAGGCCGGACAAATCGCGAGGGACGCCGATCGAGGCGCCGAGCCGAACCTAGGAGCAGCCGCATTGCGCCGTCAACCGGCCCCAGCCTATGCTGCCTGCCGCCCGGCGGGTGTAGTTCAATGGTAGAACGGCAGCTTCCCAAGCTGCATACGAGGGTTCGATTCCCTTCACCCGCTCCAGCGGCCTCTCCCTGAACCGGCGCGATGAATTCTGCCATGCTCGACGACGCCCTCGCCCACGCGCCGCATGTAGCGGTGCTGATCGTCGGCGCCGGCCAGGCCGGGCTGGCGATGAGCTGGTTTCTCACGCGCGACGGCGTGGAGCACGTTCTGCTCGAACGCCATGACGTGGGCCACGCCTGGCAGCACGAGCGCTGGGACAGCTTTCACCTGGTCACGCCGAACTGGCATTGCCGGCTGCCGGGCTTTGCCTATGCCGGCGACGATCCGGACGGCTTCATGCCCAAACATGGCGTCGTCGCCTATCTCCGCGCGTTCCGCGACAGCTTCGACCCGCCGGTCCGGGCCGGCGTCAGCGTCACGTCGCTCGCGCCCTCACCGGCTGGCGGCTACGACGTGCAGACCAATGCCGGCCGCTGGCATGCCGATCAGGTCGTGATCGCCACCGGCGGCTACCATGACCCGGCGGTGCCGGAGGCCGCCGCGACCTTACCGGCGACGATCCGCCAGCTCACCTCGGCCAGCTACACGAGCCCCGACGACCTCGCCCCCGGCGCCGTGATGGTCGTCGGCACCGGCCAGTCGGGCGCCCAGATCGCCGAGGACCTTCACCTCGCCGACCGCCGCGTGCATCTGTGCGTCGGCCCGGCGCCCCGCATCGCCCGCCGCTATCGTGGCCGCGACGTGGTCGAGTGGCTCGAGCGCATGGGCATCAACGACCTGCCCGTCGAGCGCCACCCGCTCGGCGAGGCGGTGCGCGCCACCACCAGCCACTACGTCTCCGGCCGCGATGGCGGCCGCGACATCGACCTGCGGCGCTTTGCGGTTGAGGGCATGCGGCTGCATGGCAGCCTAGCCGGCATCGCGTGCGGCCAGGCAAGCTTCAACGACGACCTCGCCATCAATCTCGACGCCGCCGACGCCGCCGCGGAGGCCGTCAAGCACAGCATCGACGTCTGGATCGGCACCCAAGGTCTCGCCGTGCCGGACGAACCGTCCACTCCGCCGGTGTGGCGACCGCAAGCCGGCATGCCGGCGCTGGCGCTGCAGGCGGCCGGCATTACCAGCATCATCTGGTGCATCGGCTTCCGGCCGAACTACGCCTGGGTGAAGCTCGACGTGTTCGACAGCTTCGGCCGGCCGGTCCACCACCGCGGCGTGACGGCGCAGCCGGGCGTCTACTTCCTCGGCCTGCCTTGGCTGCACAGCTGGGGCTCCGGCCGGCTGAGCGGAGTTGGACGGGATGCGGAGTATCTGGCCGGCAAGATCAAGGAAGGAGGGCTTGGGCTCTGCCTTCGACCCGCTGGGCTCCAAACCTCCTCCGGATGAGAGTAAGGGGGGTCAAGAGGCGTTGGATGACGTGCTCGGCCGTGGCTTTGGCTCCTGCGACGTTGGGGTGGAACCGAAATCCAAGGCGGCAAAGCCGACGACCATGATGCGCTTGAGCATAGGCGAGCTCCAGGCTCCGATAGCGTAAAAGCCGCAAGCGAGGTCTTGATTGTCGAAGCCAACTGTCCTCTCGCCGCCAGCCATCAATCCCGCCATAAAGCAAGACAAACAACCGGATTCCAAAGGTTCCGCCTTGGTGGGGTCCAGGGGCAAAGCACCCGGGCCTCGCTTCCGTCAGAGTATCCCACTCATGCGCATCGTCACCTGGAACATCAACTCGCTACGCCTGCGCGTCGGACTGCTGCGCCAACTCGTGGAAGCCCTCGACCCGGACATCCTCTGCCTGCAGGAGACCAAGGTGCCGGACGCCCTGTTTCCGGACGCGGCGCCTGGCGCCCTTGGCTTTTCGCATGTCGTCCGCCGCGGCATGAAGGGCTACAATGGGGTTGCGATCCTCTCCCGCCTCCCGCTCGCCGAGCAGGTCGCGCCGGACTGGTGCGAGCGGGGGGACTGCCGTCACCTGCACGTCACTGTCGAGGCGCCTGGCGGCGCGGTGGCGCTGCACGACTTCTACGTCCCAGCCGGCGGCGATGTGCCGGACCCGGCGGCCAACCAGAAGTTCGCCCATAAGCTGGCTTTTTTGCGCGAGGTCACCGCGTTCTTTACGGACTGCCCGCCGAGGCGATGCATCCTGGTCGGCGACCTCAACATCGCGCCGATGAAGCACGACGTCTGGAGCCATCGCCAGCTGCTCGGCGTCGTCAGCCACACGCCGGTAGAAGTGGCCGCCATGGCGGCCTGGCAGGCGACAGGCTTTGTTGACGCAGCGCGATACTTCGTGCCGGCCGAGGAGAAGCTTTACACCTGGTGGTCGTATCGCAACAAAGATTGGCGAGCTTCAAACCGTGGCCGCCGTCTCGACCACGTCTGGGTTTCAGCAGAGCTGCGACCCGCCCTCGTGCGCCACCGTGTTCTGACGGAGGCTCGCGACTGGACCCAGACGTCGGACCATGTGCCTGTGATGGTGGAGCTTGCCCTTTAGCCTGACGTCTTAGGCGGCCTGCGGCATCACCGTCGGATCGAGACGATAGCCGCCACCCTCGGTCACCAGCAGCCGGGCATTCGCCGGGTCAGGCTCGATCTTCTGCCGCAACCGGTAGATGTGAGTCTCAAGCGTGTGCGTAGTGACCGCGGCGTTGTAGCCCCAAACCTCATTGAGCAGCACCTGGCGCGCGACTGGCTTGCTGCCGGCCCGGTAGAGGAACTTGAGGATCGCCGCCTCCTTCTCGGTCAGCCGGATCCGCCGCTTACGCGTCGGTTCCTCGAGCAGCTTGGCCGAAGGACGGAAGGTGTAGGGGCCGATCGTGAAGACAGCGTCCTCGCTGTTCTCGAAGATGCGCAGTTGAGCCCGCAGTCGCGCCAACAGCTCACGCAGCTTGAACGGCTTGGCGATGTAGTCATTGGCGCCGCTATCGAGCCCCCGAACCACGTCGGCCTCCTCGTCGGAGCCGGTCAGCATGATGATCGGCATCCGCATGCCCTGCCGCCTCAGCCGTGCGCATAGGTCGCGTCCGTCAGCATCCGGTAGCCCAACGTCGAGGATCAGGGCATCGAACCGGGCGCCTTGTGCAAGCAGCAGCGCCTCGGCCTGCTCTGCGTCCGCCGCCTCGAAGGGCCGGAAGTCGCCTTCAACGCGAAGCTGCGTTGCCAGCTCCTCGCGCAACGAGCGATCATCGTCTACGATCAGGATTGGGCGGTCGCCCGACATAATTTACCTCACCTTCCGCGTCGTCCACGCTCACTCGCGACCCGTTGCTCTCAGCATCGCCCGCCCAGCCACCGACTAGCGGCGTAACAATCCGGCTCGAAATCCTTGCTTTCGTTGGTCGCAAGGCAGGATACGGATGCAAGCCGCGCGCAACGATCACCGTCTACGACCTATACGCTCAAACCGCCGCAAGGGTGCATTGTAGTCAACAACGACCCGTGTGGCTTGTTTGCAGTAACACGCTGCCCGACTTATCAGACCGTGATGCCCCGAGCGCCCCTTCGCCACCCTGCAGCCGTGCGGAGCCGCCGATGAGCGTGGCGCCGGATAGCCTTGCTGGCCCGTCCGCAAGCACCGAGCCGGCCGAGCAGTTGCAGCGTCTTGCCTTGCGCAGCGTCCATCGCGCGTTGTCGGACCTGCGTCGCGGCGTGCCGGTTCTGCTCGACACGCTGATGGCGAGTGAAAGCGCCGGCAGGCCGCTCGGCGCCCGTCTCGCTGTTCTTGCCGCCGAGGGCGCCAGCGCCGCGGGGCTCGCGGAATTCGAGGCTCTGACCGCTGGCCCGGCCACCCTGCTGCTGGCGCCGGTGCGAGCGGCGACGGTGCTACGCCGGCCGATGCCCGAGCAGGGCCTGGTTGCCTTGCAGGCGTCTCCAGCGCTGCTCCGCCCGCATGTCCTGCACGGGTTTGCCGATCCCACCGCCGAGCAGTTCGTCGGCAGCCCGCCATCCACGGTTGCAGCTATGCCCGGCTCAGCCGCTGCCATGTTGCTGGTCAAACTCGCCCGGTTGCTGCCCGCCTGCCTGGTCGCGCCGAGCGATGCCATCGAGCCCGGCCTGGTTCGCCTCGGCGAGGCTGAGGTGCTCGGCTACCAAAACCGGGCCGCCGGCACGTTACGGCGTGTTGCCGATGCGGCGGTGCCGCTGGAGGGCGTGCCAGATGCGCGGGTTGTGGCCTTTCGTGCCGCTGACAGCGCGATCGAGCACCTAGCTGTCATCATCGGTCGTCCGGAGCTGCTGCCGGCCGATGCGCCGGCGCCGCTCGTGCGACTGCATTCGGAGTGCTTCACCGGCGACCTGCTTGGCAGCCTGCGCTGCGATTGCGGCCCGCAGCTCCGCCAGGCGGTCGCCCGGATGGCGGCCGAGGGAAGCGGCGCGTTGCTCTACCTGGCCCAGGAGGGCCGCGGCATCGGCCTCGTCAACAAACTGCGCGCCTATACGCTGCAGGACGCTGGGCTCGACACCGTGGACGCCAATCGTGCCCTAGGCTGGGGTGACGACGAGCGGAGCTTCCTGGTCGCCGCCGCCATGCTCGACGAGCTTGGGATCCATCGAGTACGACTGCTGACCGACAACCCGGACAAGCTTGCCGCCCTGCAAGCCTGCGGCGTCTCCGTCGAGGGCCGGGTAAGCGCGGCGATCACCGCCAACGGCATCAATGATGCCTACCTGGCGACAAAGACGGCCCGGCTGGGTCATCTGCGCTGAAGGCTCAACTCGGCGCGGACGGCATGCTGCGGCTGCCGCTGTTGACGCTACGCTGCGCCGTCGGCCGTGCCGGACTCAGAGCGGACAAGCAGGAGGGCGATGAGGCGACGCCGCTCGGCCTGCTGCCGCTGCGCCGGGTGTTGTATCGCGCCGACCGGCTCGCCCGCCCACGCGCCGCGGTTCCGATCGAGCCGCTGGCGCCGGCGGATGGCTGGTGCGACGACCCGAGTTCGCGCGAGTACAACTGTCGGGTGCGCCTGCCGTTCAGAGACCGGCACGAAGCCCTGTGGCGGGACGACGCGCTCTACGACGTGATCGGCGTGCTTGGCTGGAACGACGCCCCGATCGTGCGCGGTCGCGGCTCGGCGATCTTTCTGCACGTTGCCCGGCCGGATTATGCGCCCACTGAGGGCTGCGTGGCGCTCGCCCTGCCGGACTTGCTCGCCTGTCTCGCGGCCGGTCTCACTGCAATCGCGGTCGGCTAGGCGAAGACAAGCAGGACCAGGAGCTTTGCCCCTGGACCCACTTACCGGCAAAGCCTTTTAGATCCCTCGATTGTTCGTGCGAGCGCCTAAATGGGGGGTCTGGCCCTCAGGCCCCAGTGAGTCCAGGGCAGAGCCCTGGCCTTTCTATCGCCCGCTCACTCCGAGTCTGCGAACTCTCGGTAAGGCTCGTTTTCGTGCCGCGGATAGCTGCATTCCGCGCAGAGCTCGCTGCTTGGCGCGTAATGACCGCCTCGGAACGGCGTCAGCCGCTTGCAGGCGCCGCAGGGCACCAGGTCGCCGGCGCGCAGGCCGATGGCAATGCAAGCCTCAGTCATTGACAGCCTCCCGACCATGCCGCACTTCGACGGCTTTCTGTTGCGGCGTCGGACTGTATGCAGGGCAGACCGGCCCTGCAATTGGCCATTTTGAGACGTTTTCGTGCCACAATGTGGCGTGCCAAGCACAAGCCGGCGGACTGTCGTTACTTGTCCCGAGAAAGGCCGGCTGCTTCGATGTCCTTCAGATACGTCGCCCAGACCTCTGACTGTTGTGAACCGAGCCGATGCAGGTAGGGCCAACTGTAGATACCGGTGTCGTGCCGGTCGTCGAACAGGATGCGCACCGCATAGTGCCCGACCGGCTCCACCCCGAGGATGCCGACCTGCCTGCGGCCGCTGACGAGCCGCTTCTCGCCAGGCCCGTGCCCCTGCACTTCGGCACTGGGGCTTTCCACACGCAGGTACTCAGCCGGCAGATCGAACGTCGCCGCAACAAAACGAACGACTAGGCGGCGTTCCGCCCGCCGCAGCCTGATCTCCAGCGGCGGCCCGATCGATTGCTCCGCGACATCGCTCTCGCCCGCCTCCACAGTCATGCTAGAGCGCTCGGGCCTCCTCGGGGAGCATGATCGGGATGCCCTCGCGGATCGGGTAAGCGAGCCCTGCCTTGCGGCTGATCAGCTCGCCGGCGGCCCGATCATATTCGAGTGGCTCGCGCGTAAGCGGACAGACCAGCATTTCGAGTAGTCGTGGATCGACCGGAATCCCTGGGGTTGCGGCGTCCTGCGGCATGATTATGCTCCTCAACTCGGCGGGCCGCTGCCGCTTGCGTCATGGGTCGCCATGCGCAGCAGCGCCAGCAAGCTAGATGCCCGCGTTTCCAGCGTCGCCGCCTCCAGCAGCGCCTGCTTCTCCGGCGGCTCGAACGGGCAGGCGGTCGACAGCGTTGTCACCAGCGCCTCATCGCCCATCGCCTCAACAGCGTTCCAGTCCACTTCGAATCCGCGGTAGGTGAAGTAGGCCCTGAGCGCGCTCAGCAGCCCCGAACGGTCGATTACGGGCGCGCGGCTGTCGGGCTCGATATCGCTCCAAAACGGCGCATAATCCGGCGCCACCACGCGGTAGCCGCGCGTCATCGCAAGTTCTGCAAGGATGCGGAACCGGATCACTCCGGCCAAGGTGATCAGGTAGCGGCCGTCGTCGGTTTCGCTGAAGGTGACGATGCGGCCGAGGCAGCCGACGCGGAACAGCGCCGGCCCGCTCTCCTCCGCCTCAAGCGCGCCATTTGGCTGGATCAGGCCGAACATCCGGCCGCTACCCAGCACGTCCTCGGTCAACGCCAGGTAGCGCGGCTCGAATACCTGCAGCGGCAGTCGTCCGCCTGGCAGCAGCAGCGCGCCTTCGATGGGAAACACCGGCACTGCACGCGGCAGCCTGTCCTGGCGACGCGGCTCCATGTTCATCGCGCGCCATCTCCCCGGCAAGCGATCGTGGCCTGGATCAGGCTCGCCATGGCACCGCCTTGCCTCACGACCGCATCAGCTGAACAGCAATGCGGACAGCTTGCGACGCGCCGTCATCGTGGCAGCGTCGTCAAAGCCCCAGGCCTCGAACAGTTTGAGCAGTTGGCGCCGCGCCGCCTCGTCGTTCCAGCCACGCTCAGCCCGCACGATGAGAAGCAGCTGCTCGGCCGCCTCGTTGCGCCGCCCGGCGCCATTCAGCGCCGAGGCAAGGTCGAAGCGCGCCTGGTGATCGACCGGGTCGGCTGCCACCCGCGCCTCGAACTCGGCGACGTGGGCCGCCGCCTGTCGTCCCTCAACAGCCAGCACCAGCGCGCTGCGGGCGCCGGCAATCTCCGCATGCCCTTCAATCGCCGGCGGCACCTGCCGCAGCGCATCCTCCGCCTGCTCGTCATCCCCAAGCGCGACCAAGGCACGCACCAGTCCGCCCCACGCGTCGGGGTTGTCCGGCTCGTCCTGCAAGACCGCGCTGAACGCGTCTGCTGCGGCCTCCCCATGCCCTTGCTCCAGCGCCGCCCGCCCTTCGGCGATCAGCTCGGCCGATGGCATGGCACCGCCGGCCAGCTTCAGCAGGCTCTCGACAAAACGCTTGATCTCGCTTTCTGGCTGAGCGCCCTGGAACAGATCCGCGATCTGCCCCTGCCAGAACGCCGCCACCGTCGGCACAGACTGTAGCGGCAGGCCGAGCGAGGTGAGTTGCTGCACCAAAGCGCGGTTCTGGTCGATGTCGACCTTGACCAACCGCACGCGGCCGCCGGCGGCGTTGACAATGCGCTCAAGCGCCGGCGTCAGCGTTTTGCAAGGCCCGCACCAGGTCGCCCAGAAATCGACCAGCACCGGCACGCTGCGCGACGTCTCGACGACGAGCTGCATGAAGTTGCGCTGGTCACCGTCGCTGATCCAATCAGCATCGCTGTCGCGGCGGGCTTGGTCCTGCGGCATGGGCCCGGCCGGCACTGCACCGCCCGACATCAGGCCGGTTGACGCGCGTGCAGGAGCAGCCCGATCGAGGCTGCGTGCCGCGGCATCCTGTGGCTGCGAGCGGTTCGAGGTTCGGTTCTGGCCGATAATGTAGTCCATAGGTCTCGTCCCGTTCATGTCTGACCGACAGCGGTGCCCGTCGCTGGCGTGTCGTCCGATATGGCGGCCCGCTCGGCCGACACCACCTGCAGCGGCTACGATCGTAGGTCCATCGGCCAGGTGCTTTCTGGCATCGACAATGCGCCACCGGCAGCGCCGAGGTCCAGCGAGACGAGACGTCTTCGTAGTGGTCCAATTTGTCTGGCGCCGTCCATCGCCGCGCGGACGCTGCATCGCCAGCGCTTGCCTTCCGAGGGACACCCGCCTAGAACGCCGTCCTCGCACGGGAGCGCGGGCGTAGCTCAGGGGTAGAGCACAACCTTGCCAAGGTTGGGGTCGAGGGTTCGAATCCCTTCGCCCGCTCCAGGTTTTTTCAATGAACTTTAAGTGTTAAAGCGGTTCTTCGGGGCCGTTTTTGCTTCCCCGCCCATCGGGTCGGTGCCGGGGAAGCAGCCGGCATCATGCTGCGGGGTACGCCCGGCGGCATTTGGCACGGGCGATACCGTCATTTTACGCCACTCTGCGCGACCGTCAGGCTCTGTCGGGGTACGTCCCGGCCAAGTGGACGCACGGCAGTAAGCGCCTCCGATCCTCCCGTGACCGCCCTGCGGACAATCTTGGGCTGGGTGACCATTAACGCTCAGTGCTCCCTGCCGCCATGCGCGTTGGCAGCACCAGCCGAAGCAAGTCGGGCAGCCGCACGAACGCGCCGCAACGCATCCGCCAGCAGCACGGTCTCGAGCCGTTGTCCCTGACGTTCCTTCGCGACAGCCAGGCGACCGATCAGCGTCGCGCTTACCTGGGGGTAGCGCGGAACGTGCTCGCGCGCCGCCTCCGGCACATCTCCCTGCGAAATCGCCATGGCGCACAGCGTGTAGTATTCCAACACGTGGGTCGGCTCGCTGACTTCGCTCAGGATGAAAACGGCATTCGCCTTCCTGCCGATCAGCTTGGCCGCCTCATCAAGCATCGGTTCAGGATCGGCGAGCGAGCGATGCACGAGCGCCTCGAGACCCGGCACGCTCTCCCGCTCGGCCGTCAGAATGCCCATCAGAGCAGCACTCCGCCGCCGACCGAAACCGATGCCGGCCTCGCCGACCGAGGCGCAGGTTTCGCCGAGCCGGCGAGTGCGGACAGCGCCGACAGGTAGACGGTGTTCACGACGCCACGGCGCGGCTCACTTCGCCCCTGCGGCCGAGCCGTCGAGCGCCGCCGGGGTGACGGGAAGCGGGCCGGCTGGGTCGGGCGCCGCGCTGGTCATCCCCGGCGTCTGCCAACCGCCGCCTAAATCCCGGTAAAGGTCGACCACGTCATTGGCCAGCGTCATGTCCTGCTCGACGAGCTGCTGGCGGGTGCTCTCCACGGTGCGCTGGGCGTCCAGCACCTGCAGGTAGTCCGAGAGTCCGTGCGCGTACTGGCTGGCCGCGAGCAGCAGCGTGTCCTGGCCGGAGCGCAGCAGGCCGGCCAGCCGGTCGCGTTCGACCCGATCGGCGCGAAATGAGACCAGCGAGTCCTCAACCTCGCGCAGCGCGTTGAGCACGGTCGCGCGATAGTGCAGCGCCGCCTCGGTCTGCTGCGCCCGAGCCAGACGCAGGCTGGCGCTCAACCGCCCGCCCTCGAAGATCGGCAACGAGACGCTTGGCCCGGCCGAGTAGAAGTGGCTCGCCCAGCGGGTGATGTAGCTCGCATCCAGTGCCCGCAGGCCCAGGCTGCCGGTCAGCGACACGTCCGGATAGAAGTTGGCGACGGCGATCCCGACATTGGCGGTGGCGGCGTGCAGCTGCGCCTCGGCCTCGCGGATGTCCGGCCGCCGCCGCGCCAGGGCGCCGGGAACGCCAACGCCAACCGCACTCGGCAGCGCCGGCAGAGGCGCCGGCTGTAGCAGCCTCGCGTCCAGCGTGCCCGGCGTTTGGCCGATGAGCACGCTCAGACGGTTCGCGGCCTGGCGGGTCTGCTTGTCGTACTCTGGTAGTTGTCGCTGCAGGCTCAGCAGCTGAGTGCGCGCCTGGTCGACGTCCAGGCCGGTGGAGAGGCCTCGAAGCCGGCGATCGTCGGTCAGAGACAGCGTGGCCTCTGCGGATTGGATGTTCTGCTCCTGGCTGGCCGTGAGCGCCTGCGCGCCGCGCAGCTGGACGTAGGCTTGCGCTACCTCGCTCTCCAGGCTGGTCAGCGCGTCGTTGGCCGCCTCGGCCTGGCCCTCGGCGGTCGCGCGCGCCTGCTCCACCGATCGGCGCACCCGGCCAAACAGGTCCAGCTCCCACGACGCGCTCAGCCCATACTGGAACAGGTTCTCCGGCTGGACGAGCGGGTTGAGCGCCTGGTTCTCCGCCGAGATGATGGACGACCGGCTGATCGCTGACCCCGCGGTACCCGAGGCAGTGTCGGCCAGGTCATTAAGCTGCCGGTAGACGCCCTCGGACTGCAGGATGCCGCCGACGCCGAGCTGCTCGCGGGCGTAGCTGCCGGTGCCCTCGAGGGTCGGCAGCCCGGCGGCACGTGCGGTGACGATGCCTTGGCGCGACTCCACCACCCGCAGCACCGCCTGCTGCTCGTCGAGGTTATCGCGGATCGCCGTCTCAATCAGCTCGGTCAGGACCGGGTCGCCGAAGGCCACCCACCATCGTGGGTCCGGGTCGGTCGACAGCGAGACCACGGGGTCGCCCGTCGCGCCGCTCCGCCAGGCCGGCGCCGACGGCGGCGCAGGCGGCCTGAAGGTTGGCCCGACGGTGCAGCCGCCGAGCACCAGCAGCAAGGCGCCGGCCGCGCCCCGGCTTGCCCTCACTTGGACCACCCTCGGTCGCGGCACCGTCAACCGCCACCTCCGCCACCCGCGCCAGGGGTCACGTTCGACATGAAGATGCCGGCTGCCGAGATGCTCAGCGACAGCAGCGAGATGATGAAGAACACGTCGAGGTAGGCAAGCGTGCTCGTCTGCTCCTGCAACATCTGGAACACTTGGCCCGGCGCCGAGGCCGCTGCTCGCGCCGCGGCGCTGCCGTAGGTGATGGCGGCCTGCTGGACCGATTGCAGCAGCGCGTTATACGGCTGATGCGTCTGGTCGAGATACTTGACGAGGTGCGCCTGCCTGATCTGCTGATGGTCGGTGACCAGCGCGGTGCCGATCGAGATCCCGACGCCGCCATAAACGTTACGCGCCATCGTGAACAGGCTTGCCGCGTCCTCTTTCAGCTCGGGCGGGATGGTGGAGTAGGCGCTCGAGCTGAGCGGCACGAACAGCAACGACAGCGCCGCCGTCTGTGCGGCCCGAAACAGCGCGACGTGGAAGAAGTCGAGATCGGGGACCAAGTCCATCGAATAGTAGAACGATGCCGCGAGCGCGATCCCGCCAGCAGTGACGATCCATTTTACCGGGATGACGTTCAGCGCGATGCTCACGACCGGGATCAACAGGCACAGCACGAGCGCCCCAGGCGCCAGTACCCAGCCGGCCAACACCGAGTTGTAGCCGAGCACGTCCTGGGCGAACAGCGGCATGACGATCGCGCCGGCGTAGAGCGAGAAGCCCATCATCGCCATGCCGTACCAGGACAGCGCGAAGTTGCGGTCCTTGAACACGCGCAGGTCCACCACCGGGTGCTTCGCATACAAAAGGTAGAACACGCCGCCGACGTAGCCGATGACCGACAGGGTGAACATGATCTGGACAAAGGTCGAGGACAGCCAGTCGTAATCCTCCCCGCGATCGGCGCCGAGCTCCATGCAGCCGAGGGCGAGGGCGATAAAGATAGTTCCGGTCCAATCGAACGGCGGCGCGCGGCGCATCGCCTTCTTCATCTCGGCAGTGTCCTCGATAAGCGAGACGACGCCGAACACCGTTGCGATCCCGATCGGGACGTTGATCAGAAAAATCCAATGCCAGGAGAGATCGAAGGTCAGATAGCCGCCGATCAGCGGTCCAACGACCGGAGCGATGATGGTGGCGACGGCGGTGATGGAAAGCGCCTTTTGCCGCTGGTCCGGCGGAAAGGTGTCGAGGATGATCGATTGCTGCATTGGTTGCAGCCCACCGCCGAACAAACCCTGCAGGGCTCGGAACAGCAGCAACTCGCCGAAGCTCGTCGCCAGGCCGCAGGCGAACGACGCCATCGTGAAGCCGATGATCGAGATCAGAAAATACTTCTTGCGTCCGAGATGCTTGCTGAGCGAAGCGCTGACGGTCAGCGTGATGCCGTTCGCAACGAGATAGGTTGTCAGCGTCCAGGCGGCATTGTCGGTGCTGACGCCGAGGTCGCCGGCGATGTAGGGCAGCGAGACGTTCACGATCGTGGTGTCGGTCACCTCCATGAATGCCGCAAGCGTCACCACGATCGCGATCAGGTAGGGGTTCGGTCCGCCCTTGCTGCCACTCACTTCACGTCCACCGTCGGTTCGACCGAGAGGCCAAGCGGCAGGCCGCGTTGCGGATCGATGCCGTCGTCGATGATGATCTTCACCGGCAGGCGCCGAACGATCTTGACGTAGTTGCCGGTCGCGTTCTCGGACGGAAAGGCGGTGAAGCGGGCGCCCGCGCCCTGTTGGAAGCTGTCGACATGACCGTGCAATCTCAGGTCCGGAAAGGCATCGACGTGGATCGCAACGTGCTGACCGACATGCATGCGGTTGAGCTGGGTTTCCTTGAAGTTAGCGACGATCCAGGCGTTGGGCGAGGTCACGTAGAACACCTGCTGACCGACTTGAGCATAGGTGCCGACGTCGACGTTGCGCTGGGTGATCGTGCCGTCCTGCGGCGCGCGAACCTTTGTGTAGGATAGGTTCAATTCCGCCTGCGCGAGGTTTGCCGTCGCCTGCTCGACCTGTGCCTGCCGCTGCTTCAAGGTGCTTTCGGAGGCCGCGATGTTCGGCCCGACCAGGGCGGCGACCTGCAGCTGCGCCGCCATCACCTTCATGGTGTCGGTGGTGGAGCGGAATTGCGCAGTCGCCTGGTCCACCGCGGATTGCGTGGTGGCGCGCTGGTCGACGGTGCGCTGGCGATGATATTCGCGACCGGCGTTAAACTGGTTCGCCCGCGCCTGATCAAGCTGCGCCTCGGATTGGCGGCGATCCGAAGGGTATCGCACCCTGGACATCGCGAGGTCGATCTCGGCGGCGCGCAGCTGGGCCCGCGCTAAGTCCAGGTTGGCGCGGGCCTGGTCGCGTGCATGAATGTAATCCCGCGGGTCGATCTGCAGCATCAGCTCGCCGGCCTTGACGAACTCGTTGTCGTTGACGAAGCGCGCGACGACGTAGCCGGCGACGTGCGGCGCGATCGCCACGGCATCGCCCTCCGTGTAGGCGTCGTCGGTCGACACGTCGTTGCGGGTCAAGAACCAATAAACCGCTCCGGCGATGACGACGAAGACGGCGATGACGATCAGGATCACGATTGGCCAGCGACTCGCCTTCTTGCCGCTCTTGCCGCCTTCTGCGCCATCCCCGTCGTCGCTCTCGTCCTGGTCGCCGTCCCCGCCCTCGTCGCGTTCTTGGCCGCTCCCGCCGGACTGCCTTCTCTCGCGTTGACCATCCTCGCCGGGGGTGTCCTTCTCAGCAACCTGCTGATCAGGACGGCCGCCGCGCTTGAAAGACGCTGGGCTGTCCGGGCGGAGATGGTCGCGAACCGACGACGGCGATCCCGACCAGAACGGCGTTCTGTCGAGAGCGGTGTCCGTCCTCGTCCTCGCCGCCGGTGCGATGTCGATATCATCCTGTGCCAAGCCCAATTTGCCCAACCCCATTATGTTTTGATTACGGAATGGTCATCAATAGAGACTTACTGGGCAGGCTCGATGGCGCCCATGACCGGCTGTTGGGAACAGCACCTTCACGTGGTCGTCTGGGGCAGCCAAGGTGAAGCCGGGCAAAGTGTGACCGGCCAGCGGCTCGCCGCCGAGCACGACGCGGCGCATTCGGGGGAAGCTGATCCACCCGCACGACTTGCAGCAGCCGCAGCTTGGCATCGTGGCGCACGCGCTGCGGCAGACGATTGGTGACGTTCACGTGTTCTCTCTCCAGCACTCTCTGTAGGTTCGATGCGAGTGGCTTACCCTCACCAGTTTCCTGATACGCAACGGGCCTTGGCTCTCAACCCGTCCATCATGGTTCGTCTGCCTTCGTCATAATGCTGCATGATGATCGAGATTGACGACGGCGCGTACGAGGCAACATCCTGCAGCGTGCGTCCAGCCGGGACCGGCGAACGCGAACGCGTTCTGCCAGCCGCCGCCCAACACCTTAAACAACGTGGTCTGGCTTTTCAGCTGCGACGAGTGGTTCGAGATCAGGTCGAGCTGGGCGGAGAACAGAGAGCGCTGCGCCACCAGCGTGCTGACATAAGTGTCGGTGCCGGCGTGAAAACGCGTCAGCGACAGGTCGTAGTTTCGCTGGTCGGCCGCGACGAGCTTGCGTTCCGCATCGGGCTGCTCACGATACGTGCTCTGCGCGGCCAGCGCATCGCACACCTCGCGGAAGCCGGTCTGCACCGCCTTGCCGTAGCTGGCGACCTCGCTACGCTTCTGCGAGCGGGCGTAGTCCAGCTTGGCGTCGGCGACGCCCCAATCGAGGATCGGCAGGCTGACCGAGGGCGCAAAGGACCAGTTGCCCTGCCTGGCGCGGAACAGGTTGCTCAAGTCGTTGCCGACGGCGGCGCCGGACGCGGTCACGGTGAGTTGGGGAAAGAAATTTGCTCGCGCGGCGCCGATGCTGGCGTTCGCCGACAGCAGAGTGTGACCGGCCGAGCGGATGTCGGGTCGCCGCAGGATCAGGTCGGACGGCAGCCCGGCAGCAGCCTGCGGAAACGGCGGGCGGCCTTCGAGTGAGTCCTGGCGGTCGAGGGCAGCCTGCAGCGCCGGGGGCAAGGAGGCGCCGAGCAGCAGGTGCAGCGCGTTCTCGTCCTGCGCGGCTTTGCGCCGACACTGCGCAAGGCTGGCCTCGGTGGTGCGCACTGAACTCTCGGCCTCGGCCAGGGACGGCGCCGTTACGACACGGTCCGCGACGCCGGCGGTGGCCTCAGCGCTGGTGCCGGGCGGCATGATGATCTTGGCGAAGATGATGCCCTGGTCTTCGTCCGGCAGGAAACCGCCGGGCAGGCGCAGGAACAGCAGCACCAGCACCGCGGCCAGGCCGAGGAACGCCGCCAGCGCCAACCAGACGCGGCGCAAGATGACGTCGACGGCGCGGTCGTAGAGCGCCCGCGCACGATCGAATTGCCGGTTGAACCACACGCCCGGCGGTAGGCGACGCCGCGGCGCCACCGTGGCGTCGTGCGGCTTGAGCAGAGTGGCGCAGAGTGCCGAGGTGAAGATCAGCGCGATTGCGACCCATAGCGCCATCGCGGCGAAGACGGTGACGGCGAACTGGCGGTAGATCACGCCGGCGTAGCCGCTGAAGAACGCCATCGGAAACCCACTAGTTTCTGAAACGGAAACTAGGTAGTTTCCACCCTTGCGTCAATACGTTCCGAGCGGACGGGAGACAATGGCCAGAACTCGCAGCGAAGGCACTCCGGACCGCCACGCCCTGCTACTCGACACTGCGGCGGCTATGTTCCTGCGTGATGGATACGCATCGACGACGATGGACGACATTGCACGGGCCGCAGGCGTATCGAAGAAGACGCTTTATCAACTATTCCCCTCCAAGCTTTCTTTGCTTGAAATGATGCTGCACAGCCGATTTTCTGGCTTGCCCTGGCCGCAGACAGTGGGCGGCCGAACCGTCGAGGAAAGGCTCATCAGCGTCATGCTGCCCTTTGCCAGCAAGGTCTTGACGCCGGAACACGTCGCGCTGGCTCGCATGATCATAGCTGGCGGCAAGGACGCACCGGTGTTATCCGACGCCTTCCGGCGGATCGCCATCGAGCGGGACCTCGAAGCGCTCGATTCGTTCCTCAGTGCAGAGGCTATCGCTCAACATTGGACGTTCCCCGCGGACGAGCTGCGCCGATTATCGCGCGTGCTGTTCGCAACGACGGTGGGGGACCTGCTGATGGAACGACTGTTTTACCTGTCAGACCCGGGAAAGCCGCAAGCAGACATCGAAAGCCGCGTTCGAAACGGTGTCGCTTTCTTTCTTCGCGGTCTCGAGACCAGCGCGGCAAAGGCTGCAACAGACCACCAACCGCCTCGCACTAGCAAGAGCGTCCGCCAGCGCCGTGACGGTCCGCACGGCCGACGCTAGACAGGAGCCCCTCGGCCGCCGCCTAATCCGCGTCGTTGGTCCGACAGGATCATGGGTTTGGTATCTAGGCGGTGAGCTACAGGTTAACTTTTTTAGCGGGTTTGCAGCAGCCGTGTTGCCACTCCGAGCTGACGGCGGCCGATGCCAGGGAGAGGTTGCCAGTGTCGGCGTTGGCGCCCGCGTCTGCGTGATTAAAGCCAGCGGCGGCGAGGAAGACTAGCATTAGCCATCGCGAGACAGCGATCTCGCGCGCACGCGGCGCCAGACGTTGCCAGACGGCTAGGCGATCGTCTTAGCGCCCCACGAAGCTCTCGTTGACTGACTGGACGCTCTCCCATGGTCTCTGCCGTAATAGGGCTCAGCTGAGTGGCCCGGGTAAAAAGCGACGACAGGCAAAGCGCAATCCTATCGGCAGCGGTTCGGGTGATCGCATCCCAGCGGCTTGGGGCGCCTACGGCGATGATCGAAGGAGGCGGGCGTTTCCGACGGCTCGCTGTTCACCTACTTCGAGACCAAGGGTGACCTGTTCAACCAGCTTTATAGGAAGCTCAAGGCCGAGATAACTGCCATGCGACCGGCCCGATGCGACGCGCTCTTGGCGCTGGTCGTCGCCCTGATGAGCGCGCTGGCAGACGCGACGATCGATTTCATCATCCGTCACCCGGCAAACGCGCACGACCACGGGCGCTCCGGCTTCGCAGCCCTGTCGAGGATCATCGCCTGAACTTCTGATCAAAACACGACTGACCAGACGGCCATGACGGGCCGGCGATGACGAAGACTATGTTGGTGGGGGGGGGGACCGGCTTCATTGGCAGCGTCCGAGGCGTCGTGCTGACCTCGGCGATCGAGGCGTGCCGCCCTTGGATGAAAAGCCCCGACGGCGTCAGTGACGAAGCCCATTGAAGCGATACGGAGGACGCCAAGTTCGAGCCTTACCGGGTGGAGAAGACGCTCGCGGAACGGCCCGCCTGGGCGCTAGGTCAGGGGGCTACTCTTTGCGCCATACGTCCGACCGTAGGGGAAGCACCACCCAAGCCCCCCGTAAATCTCCTTCAAGGACGCGCGCCAGAATGATAGAGACCAGCGCAATAGTGATACGTTCTGGTAACGTAATGTATTTGGGGCTGGAGCCAAGATGTTTGCGTTGGCGTGCTCATGATCCAGGCACCTCGCCTGGGGACTGACCCGGACGCCAAAGCCTTTCAGCTCGCGATCCCAGACGAAGAGATCGGACCCCAGGACTCAAACCTTCGACGGTTTCAAACCCTTCAGCACGCGTTTCGCGAGTTTCCTTGCCTGCCAAGCGCTTGCACCAATCTGCTACCGAGGTGGGTTTTTAGAACGCTTGGAAGCAGGATGGCCGGCTCCGCGGGGGGGGGGGGGGGGGGGGGGGGGAATTACCGTGGCGTGCTGTCGGCAGGTCAAAGTCTAGGTTCCAGCAACGTTTTAGTAGGTTAGCGCAGCGTGGCGAACCACCGGATGCCCTGGCGTAGACTTCTCGGGCACCTTGCCAAGATTGGGGTCGAGGGTGCGAATCCTTTCGCCCGCTCCAGCCGGCGATCAGCCGGTCATCTGCATGCACACTGCGTGGACCAGGCGCCCATCGTTGACCTAAGCAAGCGTGCGGGGTCAGGCAGACAGCACTTGCGCGACGTCCTCAAGCGATTTGCCTTCGGCATCAATGCCGATCGTAAATTCGGCGATAGCTCCGCAACCCATAAGAATGGCCGCGACGAAGTAGCCGATGCTAACCGACCATGCCTCGCCGGTGCCGATCAGCAGGCCCAGCACCGTCGGTGCGGCAAGTCCGCCGATGGCCGTGCCGAAGGCGTAGAACACGGCGATCGCCATGGCACGCGTTTCAAGCGGAAAGATTTCGCTGGCTGTCAGGTAGGCGCCGCAGGCAGCCGAAGACGACACGAAGAAGATTGCCATCCATAACAGCGTCTGGGTGAATGCGTCGAGCAGGCCAAGCCCGAACAGCACCGCAGTGATTGTCAGTAGGATGGCAGACGCCGCGAACGTGCCACCGATCATCCGGCGCCGGCCGAGACTGTCGAAGAGTGGCCCTAGGATGAACGGCCCGAGCAGGTTGCCGGCGGCCAGCGGCAGGATGTGCAAGCCGATGCGATCGACCGGCACCGCGTAGAACTTCGTCAGCACCAGTCCATAGGTGAAAAAAATCGCGTTAAAGAGGAACGCCTGGCTCAACATCAGCACCATCACCAGCAGGCTGCGCTTGCGGTGGGTGACGAACATGGCGTGCAGGACGCTTCCAAGACCGTAACTGCGGCGCGGCCGAATCGAGAGCGACCCCTTCGGCGGCGGAAGCGTGTGGCCGAGCCGGCGCACCGCGCCCTCAATCCTGCTGGTGCCCGCTTCTGCCTCGGCGGTGTAGCCGTGGGTGACCAGCCAGCGCGGGCTTTCAGGGACAAGGCGGCGGAGGAAGATCACCGGCAGGCCAAGCAGGCCACCGACTGCGAATCCCAGACGCCAACCAAGGTTCGGCGGCACCAGAACGTGGTTCGTGACCAGCAGCGACGCCACCGCGCCGAGGCCGGCGCCGGCCCAGTAGCTGGCGTTTACCGCAAGATTGACCCGGCCGCGCATGGCGGCGGGGGTCATCTCGTCAACGGCGGAGTTGATCGCCGCGTATTCGCCGCCGATGCCAATGCCCGTCAGCATCCGCGACAATGCGAAGGTCATAAGGTTCACCGAGCAGGCCGAGCCGAGCACGCCGATGACGTAGACGCCTAGCGTGACCGCGAACACCGCTTTTCGCCCGACCCGGTCGGTCAGCCAGCCGAAGAAGAGTGCGCCCACGACGGCGCCGGCGATGTAGGCGGAGGCCGATTCACCGATGTCGCTTGCGGTGAGGTTGAGCGCGCCGCGATCTTCCAACGCGGGCCCAATCGAGCCCACAATGGTAACCTCGAGACCGTCGAGGATCCAGGTCACGCCCAGCGCTGCGATGACCGCCAGATGGAAGCGGCTCCAAGGCAGCCGGTCGAGGCGTGCTGGGATATTGGTCTCAATCCGCGGCAGAACGGCGACGTCCATGCTGTGCCCCCTCATCACCGCGCAGCTGCCATGGACGGCAATGCGACGACCGCTCACCGCCGCCGGCATGACTGCCAGGGCGAGCAGTGGTCAAGCCTATACGCTCTACATGGACGAAAGCGTTCGGGTAAGGGCGCGAAGAGATGCCGCTTTGCCAGCCGGTCGGAGATGCTCCCGATGGGCGGATGACGACATCGTGCACCGGCATCTGGGACGATACGCAGATCGAAGGCCATGCTTGAGTCGCGGCGACCATCGAGCGGATGGGCGCTGTGCCGGCCATCCGGCTTGGCCATACCGGGTGCAAAGACAGCGAGTTGCCGGCGGCAGTTCGGCACCAACTCCGAAGGCGTGTGGAAGCAGCTATCGCCGGACTATCCGGACGGCTGACCTGAGTCGCGCCCTCCGCAATCCCTTTTTGGTGGGGATGGGCCCATCTATCCAGTACGGCCTCAGCGTAGCTCGTCGAGCGCGCTTCCGCCTGGATGCTCTGAACGCAATCAGGGCGGTATGGCCGGAGAAGTATTGCCTGACGATGCGGCTTGGCTCGGACACCTGAACCCGGCCGGAACGCAGTTCGACGATGCTGTGGTCGCGATCGATATGACGAAAGAGCATGGCCTGGACCTTATCGACCTTTCGCTCCGCTTCAATACCGGCGAGATGATCAATCCGTCGATGAATGAGGTTTGCGTGATGATCAAGCGTGCTCACCGCGTGCGCACCGAGGTAAGCAATTCGGTCGCCACGAGCTGGAACCTCGGCATTCCGCAAAATGCGGTCCGGGAAGTCGCAAGAGGCTGATCGATATCGTGATGCTTGGGCCGGCCGGGTCTCGCCAATCCGTACTGGCTGGTCTGGGCAGCACTCGAGCTTCACCATCCATCACAGAAAAATTGGCGCTGGTAGCTGGAAAATTTCCGCGGGCATGTCCCGAGCATTTGCCTGTAGCCGTTACGGCTGCGCACGCATCCGAGATCGCGTTGGCGGCTGAGTAGCTGCGGGCATTGATCCAGGTAGCGAAGCGCGCGTCTTCTTTTCTGGAGAAAAGAAGCAAAAGACTTTTGCTTGTTATCGCTGAGCTGTTGCGGCGTGTTGTGTGTTTGGTTGCGGGGACAGGATTTGAACCTGTGACCTTCAGGTTATGAGCCTGACGAGCTACCGGGCTGCTCCACCCCGCGTGGGTGATGTGTGTGTGTGTGTGGGTGGGTTTGAAGACCTGGCGGCGACCGACTTTCCCGCACCTTGAGGTGCAGTATCATGGGCGCTGGGGGTTTTCACGGCCGAGTTCGGTATGGGATCGGGTGCGGACACCCCGCCATGGCCACCAGGTCATCAAGCCCACCCTGATCGTCGATCAGGGTTGGGTCGGGTTCTGGTGTAACGGCATTTGCTGATGTGTTGTGAGTGGCGGTGTTTGGGATCCGCGCATGTGGCGTGGATCGTTGCTATGCATGGTGGTTGATCACGAGCCGATCGGGCGATTAGGACCAGTTAGCTGAGGACGTTGCCGTCCGTATACATCTGGCCTATCGACGTGATGGTCTATCACGGCCCTCTGGGAGACCTGGTTTTGAGGTGGGTTTCCCGCTTAGATGCTTTCAGCGGTTATCCCGTCCAGACATAGCTACCCGGCCGTGCCGCTGGCGCGACAACCGGTTCACCAGAGGTCTGTTCATCCCGGTCCTCTCGTACTAGGGACAAATCCTCTCAAGTCTCCAACACCCACGGCAGATAGGGACCGAACTGTCTCACGACGTTCTAAACCCAGCTCACGTACCACTTTAATCGGCGAACAGCCGAACCCTTGGGACCTGCTCCAGCCCCAGGATGTGATGAGCCGACATCGAGGTGCCAAACCTCCCCGTCGATGTGGACTCTTGGGGGAGATCAGCCTGTTATCCCTAGAGTACCTTTTATCCGTTGAGCGATGGCCCTTCCACGCGGGACCACCGGATCACTATGGCCGACTTTCGTCTCTGCTCGAGCTGTCGCTCTTGCAGTCAGGCGGGCTTATGCCATTGCACTCAACAGCCGATGTCCGACCGGCTTGAGCCCACCATCGCGCGCCTCCGTTACACTTTAGGAGGCGACCGCCCCAGTCAAACTGCCCACCATGCAGGGTCCCGGACCGGGCTGACCGGTCGCGGTTAGATATCAGAAGAGCTCAGGGTGGTATTTCAAGGTTGGCTCCACCTGAGCTAGCGCCCCGGCTTCAAAGCCTCCCACCTATCCTACACAGCGCTCCCCTGATACCACTGCAAAGCTGCAGTAAAGGTTCATAGGGTCTTTCCGTCTGACCGCGGGTACCCCGCATCTTCACGGGGAATTCAATTTCGCTGAGTCGATGCTGGAGACAGTGGGGAAGTCGTTACGCCATTCGTGCAGGTCGGAACTTACCCGACAAGGAATTTCGCTACCTTAGGACCGTTATAGTTACGGCCGCCGTTTACCGGGGCTTCAATTCAGTGCTTGCACACCTCCTCTTAACCTTCCGGCACCGGGCAGGCGTCAGACCCTATACGTCATCTCTCGATTTCGCAGAGCCCTGTGTTTTTACTAAACAGTCGCTACCCCCTGGTTTGTGCCACCCGCCCGTGGTTGCCCACAAACGGGTCTCGCTTATCCCGAAGTTACGCGAGTAATTTGCCTAGTTCCTTCAGCATCGTTCTCTCAAGCGCCTTGGTATGCTCTACCAGTCCACCTGTGTCGGTTTCGGGTACGGTCTATACGCCAGAGCTGTTTCCCGGAATGCTTCGAAAGCCAGATCAATCCGATAAGACCCAACAACACATCGCATTCGTCACTTCTGGCAGGCACAGGAATATTCACCTGTTTCCCATCGACTACGGCTTTCGCCCTCGCCTTAGGGGCCGGCTCACCCTGCGCGGATTAACCTTGCGCAGGAACCCTTGGACTTTCGGCGACAGAGTTTCTCACTCTGTTTGTCGCTACTCATGTCAGCATTCGCACTTCCGATACCTCCAGGAGCGGTCACCCGATCTCCCTTCGCAGGCCTACGGAACGCTCCGCTACCGCGTAGATCTCAGCTTGCGCTGATATATACACCCACAGCTTCGGCACGTGGCTTGAGCCCCGTTACATCTTCGGCGCAGGATCTCTATTAGACCAGTGAGCTATTACGCTTTCTTTAAAGGATGGCTGCTTCTAAGCCAACCTCCTGGTTGTTTTGGAATTCCCACATCCTTTCCCACTTAGCCACGATTTGGGGGCCTTAGCTGGTGGTCTGGGCTGTTTCCCTCTCGACGATGGACCTTAGCACCCACCGTCTGTCTGCCACGCTATACTTCCGGGTATTCGGAGTTTGGTTAGGTTTGGTAAACCTTTGGGGT
>CBDCAC010000002.1:0-575000 GCA_965213775.1 uncultured Lichenicoccus sp. | reverse complement strand
CGTACATGAGCTCGGAGGCGCGCGCGAGCTCACCGCGCCGCTGCGCCACCTCGACCTCGCTGCGCGCCTGATCCAGCCGCTCCTTCAGCTTCTGCGTCTCGGCCACTTTTTCGGTCTCAGCGCGCCAAGCCGCCGTCATCGCATTGGATCGCTCCTCAATCTCAGCAAGCTCGTGCTGCAGCTTGGCAAGTCTGTCGCGCGAGGCTGCGTCGTCCTCACGCTTCAACGCCTCGCGCTCGATACGAAGCTGCATCACTCGGCGGTCCAGCTCGTCAAGCGCCTCGGGCTTGCTGTCGATTTGCATGCGCAGCCGGCTTGATGCCTCGTCGATCAGATCGATTGCCTTGTCAGGCAGGAAGCGGTCAGTGATGTAACGGTTCGACAACGTCGCCGCCGCGACCAGCGCGCCGTCGGTGATGCGCACGCCGTGATGCAGCTCGTATTTCTCCTTAATGCCGCGTAGGATCGAGACGGTGTCGGCGACCGACGGCTCGCCGACGAACACCGGCTGGAAGCGGCGCGCAAGCGCAGCATCCTTCTCCACATGCAGGCGATACTCATTCAGCGTCGTTGCGCCGATGCAGTGCAATGCGCCGCGTGCCAATTCCGGCTTAATCAAGTTGGAGGCGTCCATCGCGCCATCCGCCTTGCCGGCGCCGACCAGCGTGTGCATCTCGTCGATAAACAGGATGATCTTGCCCTCGGCGGACTCGATCTCCTTGAGCACCGCCTTCAAGCGCTCCTCGAACTCGCCGCGAAACTTCGCTCCCGCGACCATGGCGCCGAGGTCGAGCGCGAGCACCTGCTTGTCCTTGAGCGCCTCCGGCACGTCGCCGTTGACGATCCGCAACGCGAGCCCCTCGACGATCGCCGTCTTGCCGACGCCCGGCTCGCCGATCAGCACCGGATTGTTCTTGGTGCGACGTGCCAGCACCTGAATCGCGCGACGGATCTCCTCGTCGCGGCCAATCACCGGGTCCAGCTTGCCGGAGCGAGCAACCTCGGTGACGTCGCGCGCATATTTTTTCAGCGCCTCGAAGCTTTGCTCGGCATTGGCGCTGTCGACGCGACGGCCGCGGCGAATGTCGGCGACGGCCTTGTCCAGCGTCTTGGGCGTGACGCCGGCAGCCGAGAAGGCCGTAGCGACCGAGCCGCCCGCAGCGGCAAGCGCCAGCAGCAAACGGTCCTGGGCAACGTAGGCATCACCGGCCTTCGTCGCCGCCTGCTGAGCGTTATCAAGCAGACGCACGAATTCGGGCGTTGCTTGAGGCTGACCTGCGCCGCCGCCGCTCACCTTGGGCAGGCGGGCAAGGTCGGCCTCCACGGCGTTTGCCGCCAGTTGCGGGTTGCCCCCGGCGGCGCGGATGAGCCCTGCCGCCGCACCCTCCTGGTCGTCCAGCAACGCCTTGAGTAGATGCTCGGGCGTCAGCCGCTGGTGGAATTCGCGGATGGCGATGGTCTGCGCGGCCTGCAAAAAGCCTTTCGCGCGGTCAGTAAACCTCTCGATGTCCATGCTCTTACTGTCCCTCTATCAGGCGACAGGGCTGTCAGCGTCCCTCAGGAGGCAACGCGGCAGCCCGCAAGCAGCATGTGGTTAATCCGGCTTGAAGTCTCAAGAAGGCAAGGGGCTTCGCCCCTTGACCCCACCAGAGGCTATGGCCTCTGGACTCCAAGGGCTAAGAGGTCCCGCGCAATGCTCGGAGCAACGCTCCCCGCCGTTACTGCCTGGCGCTCTTCTAGCTCATGGTCGGGATGACAAAGCTCGCGCCGTCCTTCGCACCCGACGGCCAGCGCGCCGTCACCGTCTTGGTCTTGGTGTAGAACCTGATCGAATCTGGACCATGCTGGTTGAGGTCACCGAAGCCAGACGCCTTCCAGCCGCCGAAGGTGTGGTAGGCGACCGGCACCGGGATGGGCACGTTCACGCCGACCATGCCGACCTGCACACGGCTGACGAAGTCACGCGCGGTGTCGCCATCGCGAGTAAAGATCGCAACGCCGTTGCCATACTGATGCTCGTTCGGCAGCCGCAATGCCTCCTCGTAGGAGTTCGCCCGCACAACGCACAGCACCGGCCCGAAGATCTCCTCACGATAGATGCGCATGTCGGGCGTCACGCGATCGAACAGGCTGCCGCCGACGAAAAAACCATTTTCGTAGCCCTGCAGCCGAAAGTCGCGGCCATCCACCACCAGGCTCGCGCCTTCATCGAGGCCGACCTGCACGTAGTCCCGCACCCGATCGACCGCCGCGCGGGCGACCATCGGGCCGAAATCCGCCTCCGCATCCGACGACAATCCGACTCGCAACGCCTCGACGCGCGGCACCAGCTTGGCCATGAGCGCGTCCGCGGTTTGCTGGCCGACCGGCACCGCGACCGAGATCGCCATGCAACGCTCCCCGGCCGAGCCGTAGCCGGCGCCGATCAGCGCGTCCGCCGCCTGGTCGAGGTCGGCGTCCGGCATGACGATCATGTGGTTCTTGGCGCCGCCGAAGCACTGCGCGCGCTTGCCGTGCGCCGTCGCCGCTGCATAGATGTATTGCGCGATCGGCGTCGAGCCGACGAAGCCGACCGCCATGATGCGCGGATCGGTCAGCAGGGTGTCGACCGCCTCCTTGTCGCCGTTCACAACGTTCAGCACGCCCGGCGGCAGGCCGGCCTCCAGGAACAGCTCCGCGATCCGCAGCGGCACGGAGGGATCGCGCTCCGACGGCTTGAGGATCATCGCGTTGCCGCAGGCGAGCGCCGGGCCGGCCTGCCAGAGCGGGATCATCGCCGGAAAGTTGAACGGCGTGATGCCGGCGACGACGCCGAGAGGCTGGCGCATCGAGTAGACGTCGATCCCGGTGCCGGCGTCTTCGGTATATTCGCCCTTGAGCAAGTGCGGGATGCCACAGGCGAACTCGACGACTTCAAGGCCGCGCTGGATGTCGCCCTTCGCATCCGGCACCGTCTTGCCGTGCTCAGAGGAGAGCAGACGGGCCAGGGTTTCGATGTCCTTGCTGGCGAGCTCCAGGAACTTCATCAATACCCTGGCGCGGCGCTGCGGATTGGTCGCGCCCCACGCCGGCTGCGCCGCGGCGGCGTTGGCAATCGCCGCCTCCGTTTCGCCGCGACTAGCCAGGGCGACCTGCGCCTGCACGTCGCCGGTGTTCGGATTGAACACGTCGGCGTAGCGGCCGGACGTGCCGGCCAGCGGCGCACCGCCGACAAAATGATGCAGCCTGTTCATGCCGTGTCGCCATCCTTGCTTGCAGTGGGGCCCGATCGCCGGCCGGCTGCACCTGCCTATCCCCAAAGCGGCGGAACCGTCCAGGGAGGCAGCAGACGCTTAGTTGGATGCTTCCAGAAAGGCGTCGAGGCGCCGTGCCGCCTCGACCACGTCCGCCTCGGGCGCGCAGTAGCTGAGGCGCATGAAGCGGTCTCCGCGCGGGTCGAAGTCGAGCCCCGAGGTGGCGGCGACATGCGCCTCGGCGAGCAGGCGGGCGCAGAAGCCGACGCTGTCGCCGGTGAGTTCGCCGAGATCGGCATACAGGTAGAAGGCGCCGTCCGCGGGGCCAAGCCGCGCCAGGCCGGCGGCGGGTAGGTGGGCGAGCAGGTGGTCGCGCGAGCGCCGGTAGCCGGCGACGTTGGCCGCGAGCTCGTCGTGGCAGTCGAACGCCGCTGCCGCTGCGACCTGGCTGATGTGCGGCGCGCAGATCGAGAAGTTCTGGGCAAGGCATTCCACAGGGCGCCGCAGGTCCTCCGGCAGCACCATCCAGCCGACACGCCACCCGGTCATGCTGAAGTATTTCGAGAAGCTGTTGATGACGACGGCGCCGGGCAGCGACGCGGCGGTGCTGCGCGCCATGCCGTAATCCAGCCCGTGGTAGATCTCATCGCTGATCAGTCGCACGCCGGCAGCGACGCACCAGGCGGCGATCGCGGCGAAGTCCTCGGGCGCCAGCATGCCGCCCGCTGGGTTGCCGGGGCTGGCGATGATCAGCCCTTCCGGCCTTGGATCAAGCGCCTCGAGCTGCGCCAGCGTTGGCTGATAGCGGCTCGCCGCGTCGGTCTCGATCAGCACCGGGCGCATGCCGAGCGCGACCAGGATGTTGCGATATGGCGGATAGTAGGGTGCGGCGAGCGCAACCCGGTCGCCGACGTCGAACGCGGCCAGGAAGGCGAGCGGAAAGGCACCGGACGCGCCGGTCGTCACAGCTATGCGCTCACGCTCGACAGTGACGCCGTACCAATCGTGGTAGTGCGCCGCGATCCGCTCGCGCAGCAACGGCAGGCCAAGCGCCTCGGTGTAGCCGAGCGGCGCGCCGCGGCTCAGCGCGGCCACGGCGGCGGCGATGGCGCCGGCGGGGGCGCTGGTGCCCGGCTGACCCACCTCCATGCGGATGACGCGCGGTGCGCCATCGGGCAGGGCGGCGGCCAGCGCGTTCGCCGCCCTGGAGACATCCATGACCAGGAAAGGCGGTGCGGCGGCGCCGGCGCCGGTCTTCAGCACAGCACGAATGCCAACGCTTTGCCCTGGACTCGTAGTGGCTGAGCGACCCCCGACCCCTTACGACAAGAGCTAGGGCTCACTCTCGCTTGCTCGGCGACGCGATCTGCTGATGCCGTTCGCACGTCATCGCGCTCGCCCCTCGCGTCAGTTGGTGCTTCCTGCCGCCAGGCCATAGCCGCGCGGATCAGTTGCCCAGCCGCACGAGCTCGGGCTGCCGGGCAGATAATCACGACAGCCAATCACGTTCAAACGACCTGGATCCGGCACCGGATCCGGCATCGGCGCGCTGCCCGACAGCGCATTGTGGATGCCGATACCGGCGCCTAGCCCGGCGAAGGATTGCCCGGAGGCGGCAGCGGCGGCTCGGAAGGCGCGCCGGTCGGCGTTCCAGGCGATCGCCGCGGCAAGCAGGGGCGCCGCCCTGGTGTCTGGTGTCGCCGCCAACACGATACCGGTACCGGACGCTACCCGTCCGGTGCCGAACAGGTTGTCCATCGTCAAAGCACAGCTGACCGCGCCGCCATGACGGTCGAGCACGGTAAAGCTGGTGGAGGCCGGCAGCTCCGGCAACGCCGCCGGTGGCGTGCTCATGGCCAGCAACGCCTGCGGATCGCCGCCATTGGCCCGCTCATAAGCGACCACCGAGGCGGCAGCCGTAGCGGCGCCGGCAACATCCTGCGGTGCCGCGGCAAGCACGTGGAAGGCGGCTGCTGCGGCGAGCCCACCATCGGCAGGCGGCGGCAGAAACGCAACCTGGTCATGGCCGGATGGCAGCACGATGGCGTCGCGCTCCTGCGGCAGGGCGTCATGCAGGCTTGCCGCCGTCACCGCGCCACCGGCAAGCGCGCTGGCAGCGACGAAGCGCTGCGCAAGCTGCCCCTGATACAGGCTGCCGACGCCGGAGGCCCGAATGGCATCCAGGGTGGCGCCGAGGTCGGCCTGAACAAGCGTGTCGCCCTCGTGCAGAGCCGGCCCGAAGATCGCGCGCGCGTCCGGATCGCCGAGTAGCGGACCGGCGACGACAGCGAGGTCGGCGGCCAGGGCGCGCGAGACCGGCGCGCCGAAACGCGCCACCTGCTCGGCCGGGGCGATCAGCTGCTCGAACGCCATGCCGCTGCCATAGCGCACGTCGAGCAGGAACAATCCGCGCGCCAGCATCGGCACCGCGGCCGGGCGGTCGTTCTGTAGTCCGCCGGGCGCGCCGGGAACCGGCGTGAATAGGATGGCGGTCGGCTGTCCATGGCCGGTGCCGCGCGCGGCCGGATCGTAGGCAAGACAAGCGCCGCCGGCCCCGAGCGAGGCGCGCGACGGCAGCGTCGCCGCCAGCATGAAGCCGACCGCAACCGCGGCATCGGCTGCGGTGCCGCCGCGCGCGAGCACGTCGCGGCCGGCCAGCGTCGCCCGCGGCTCGTCCGAGGCGACGCCGCCGATGAAGCCGATGATGCGCTTGGCGCTGCTGGGCTCCGTGCTGCCGCCGGAGCAGCTCGACAGGGCGAGCAGCAGCGCCGCGGTGGCGGCGGCGCCGCGTCGGCATGCGCAAGATTGGGGCCGACCCGTCCGACGACCTGCCCGCACTGCCTGTCTCCCGCCGCTCGCCATGACGCCCCGCCCATAGACGGCTTCATAGAGGGCGGCAACCGGCGCGATGGCAGGCTGCACCGCCGGATGGTAGAGTTTGGCCGCCACAGTGGAGCGCACAATGCGACGTTTGACAGGAGCCCTGCTCGCCGCCCTGCTGCTGCTGCCGCCTGTATCGGCGCGCGCCGACGGGTTCACGTCCGAGCAGCGCGACGAGATCGTCCGCATCCTGCGCGATGCGCTGGTGCGCGACCCGACGATCTTGCGCGACGCCGTACTCGCCATGCAGAAGACGGACACCGCCAACGAAACCGCCGGCGAGGCGGCGGCGATTGCCGCGCATCGGCGCTCGCTACTGGCCAACCCCGCCGACCCGATCGCCGGCAACGCCGCCGGCGCGCGCGCGGTGGTGGAATTCTACGATCCACGCTGCGGCTACTGCAGGCAGATGCTTCCCGTGCTCGCCGGCCTGCTGAAGGCCGATCCATCAGTGCGCCTGATCTACAAGGAAATTCCGGTGCTGGGCCCAGGCAGCGTCCTGGACGCCCAGGCGCTCGTCGCCGCGCAGGCGCAAAACGGCTACTTCGCGCTCCAAGCAGCGCTGATGGGCGATGCCGAGGCGCCGACCAAGGCTCGCATCCGCGCCCTGGCAACCTCCGTCCACCTCGATCCCGACCGCCTGCTGGCCGACATGGACGGCGCCGCCGTGCACGACCGGCTGGCCGCAAACCTGGCACTGGCGCAGGCGCTCGGAGTGACCGGCACGCCGACGCTGGTGATCGGCGACACGCTGACGTCGGGGGCGATGGGGCTTGAGGAGTTACAGGCGGCGGTCAGTCGCGGTTAGAATAAAGGCCAGAGGCTCTGCCTCTGGACGCCGCTGGGGCCTGAGGCCCTAGACCCCTCACCCACCAAGAGATGCTTGTTGCTTGGCGTAAGCCGATCATCCGGCTTGCCACGTTACGACCTTGCCCGGTGACACGAACAACGAAATCGATTCTAAGGTGCCGCCTTTGGTGGGCCCAGAAGCAAAGCTCCTGGTCTACTCCGCCGCCCGAGCCCGTGCTGGGCGCAGCACGGCGGCCAGCGCGTCCACCAAATCATCCATCATCGCATCCGTGTGAAACGGTCCGGGCGTCAGTCGCAGCCGCTCCGTGCCACGCGGCACCGTGGGGTAATTGATCGCCGTGGCGTAATGGCCATGGCTGTCCAGCAAGCGCCGGCTCACCTCGCTCGCCCGCGCCGCGTCGCCGACATGCACGGGCACGATGTGGCTCGCCGAGGCCAGCCGCGGCAGGCCGGCGCGGTCGAGCTTGCCCTTCAGCGTCTCCGCATGGGCGAACAGCGCCGCACGTCTTGCGTGATCCTGGCGCAGCAGCCGCACCGAGGCGAGCGCCGGCGCCACCACAGTCGGCGGCAGGGCGGTGGTGAAAATGAAGCCGCTGGCGGTGGAGCGGATGAAGTCGACGATCTCGGCATCGCCGGCGACGTAGCCGCCCTGGCAGCCGAACGCCTTGGCCAGCGTGCCCTCGATGATCGTGAGGCGATCGCTCACCCCGTCCCGTTCGGCGACGCCAGCACCGGTCGGGCCATACATGCCGACCGCGTGCACCTCATCCAAATACGTCATCGCGCCGTAGCGATCGGCGAGGTCGCAGATCGCGCCGATCGGGGCGATGTCAGCGTCCATCGAGTAGACGCTTTCAAAGGCGATCAGCTTGGGCGCGGCGCGAGGGGCTGCCGCCAGCCTGGCCTCCAGTGCCGCGAGGTCGTTATGGGCAAAGACGTGCGTGGTGACGCCGCGCGCCGCCTTGATGCCGGCGATCATCGAGGCGTGGTTCTTCTCGTCCGAGAAGACGTGCCAGCCGGGCAGGCTCGTCAGGATGGTCTGCAGGCTGGCCTGGTTGGAGACGTAGCCTGAGACGAACAGCAGCGCCGCCTCGCGCCCGTGCAGGCCAGCGAGCTCGCGCTCCAGCTCCGCATGCAGTGGCGAAGTGCCGGCGATGTTGCGGGTGCCGCCCGCACCCGCGCCCATGCTGCGGGCCGCGTCCACCGCCGCCTCGATCACCGCCGGATGAGTGCCCATGCCGACATAGTCGTTCGACGACCAGACGATCACCTCACGCGCCCGCCCATCCTGCTCCATGCGGAAGCGCGGGTACTGCCCGGCCTGCTTGAGCAAGGGCGAGAAGCTGCGATAGCGGCCCTGAGCGCGGATATCGGCCAGTGCCTTGCGGCAATGCTCCTGGAACGGATGCATGGTGTGACGTCAGAACTCCATCAGCTGGAGTGAAAATGGTTCCGCGTCGGCCGGAAGGGAAGTGCGTCATCGGGATCGAGCCATGTGGGCGGGGAGGTGAGCCAGGCCAGACGCTCTGGCAGGACCTGAGCTCGCGTGTCCTCGTCACTTGGAAAGCCCTCAGCCAACGCCTGATCGGCTAGCTACTGCACGAACACCCTAACCTCCTGCAGCCGCACGGTCGGGTCCGCGCTGGCGGCAAGCTCGATCTGACCGATGTCCACGCCGTCGGCGGCAATCGCATCGGCGACTTGCTTTCCGGCTGTGCTGGCGACGCGCGCCGCCTGCACCTGATCGTCGGCACCGCCATGCGCCGGCACCACCGTCTGGACGCGGAACAGCACGTCCGGCTTGCGTTGTCGGGCAGCGTCGACGGCAACGCGCAGCGCGTCCTCGTAGTCGGGATCGGGCACGGTGTAGCGGATGGTGATCAGCGCCGGGATGGCCGGCACCGGCGGTCCGTTATCGGCGCGCATGGCGAAGACGCCGTTCGGATTGCGGGCGAAGTTGCGTTGAGTGATCAGGGTGCAGCTCGCCGCGGCGAGCAGCCCCGGCAGCAGGACGCCGGCACGAACGGCGTCTCGCAAGGCTTGCATGGACGGATGTGCTCCCCGGACCGGACCGGCCGTCAGGGTCGCAGGCGACGCAGGTCGGGGCAAGCGGTTGCCGATCCAGGAGGACGCGTCTAAGCCTGCCCGACCCGGGGTTTGGTCGCCAGCGATCGGCGAGATGCCGCGCGGCTCCCCATGGAGGCTTGATCATCCGTCAGAGTACCGACTTGACCGTTGACACAGAGGGTTCTGCGGTCCGCACGATACGGCCGCCCGACCTTGCCGCCATGGCTGAGCGGCTTGCTGCGCGCTCCGGCCACGGCCGCTTCTCGCGCGGCATGTCGACATGTCTGGCGGTGCTATGCAGCCAATTTCTGCGCTTTGACGCCGCCGATCCGGATTGGCCTGACCGTGACCGGCTTGTGCTGTCCGCCCCGGAGGGCGTGGAGTTGGTCGAGGCGATGCTGGTGCTGACCGGCCAACGTGACGAGAGCGGGCTGATTCTGGACCAGCAGCCCGAGCTGCTGTCGCCCGCTGCCGGCGGCACGGCGCAAGGCGTGGCGCTCGGCGCGGGCCTCGCACTTGGAGAGCGCCTGCTGGCACGCCGATACGGCCGCTCGCTGGTGGATCATCGCGCCTGGGTACTATGCCGCGCCAGCGAGCTCGGCTCTGGCCTCGCGCTCGAGGCGGCGGCGCTGGCCGGACGCGAGCGGCTGGACAAGCTGGTAGTGCTTGCCGACGCCGCCTCGCAAGGGCCGGCGGCGGCCGAGGATGAGGAGGCGGTGCGCTGCTTGCCGGCACTGGGATGGGCGGTGCGCATTGTCGACGGGCAGGACGGCCAGGCGGTCGCAGCGGCGCTGGGATGGGCGGTGCGTGGCCGCAAGCCGACGCTAATCGTCTGCCGGAACGGCGACCAGAGCGGCGAGCACAGCGACGGGCGCGGCGCCGCTGCTGGACCACGCGGAGACGTCGGCCGCGCGCCTTTGGCCGAGGCGGCCTGGGATGCGACCGGCCATCGTGGTGCGACGACGCGGCGGGCCTGGCTCAAGCGGCTGACCCGCCATCCGCAGCGTCAGGACTACGAGCGGGCGCTAGCCGGCCGTCTTCCGGACGAGTGGGCCGTGATGGCGGCCGGGCTGCGATCCGAGATTGCGCGCGATTTCGGCGCCGCCGGAGCCGAGCGCAACGGTGAGGCCCTGCTGGCGCAGCTCAGCGCTGGCCTGGCCGAGCTTGCCTGCTGCGGCACGGCGCGGCCACAGCAGGATGAGACGGCGCCGCGGCTGCATGGCTTCGGACCCACGCAGCGCCAGGTCGGCTGCGGCGCCCGCGAGCGCGGCATGGCGTTCCTGGTCGCCGGCATGGCGCTGCATGGCGGCTCGCTGGCCTGCGGCGTGGCGACGCTTGCCGCCGCGGACGCGGTGCGCCCGGCGCTACGCGCCATCGCGCGCTGCGGCCGGCGGGCGCTGCAGGTGATGATCGAGGATGCGAGCCACGGCGGCGCGCGCGGCGGCATCGAGCAGCTCGCTGCGTTGCGGGCGATCCCGGGGATGCGGCTGATGCGACCCGGCGATCCGGTCGAGCTCGCCGAGTGCTTCGAGCTGGCGCTGCGCTCGCCGACCACGCCGACTGCGCTGGTGCTGCCCGGCCGGGCGATGACCGTGCTGCGCGCCAACGGCGCGGAAAGCCAGGCCGCGCGCGGCGGCTACGTGTTTGCCGAGGCGGACGGCGTGGCGGCAGGCGGCGGCCGAGACGCGACGCTGCTCGCCACCGGCAGCGAGTTGCGGCTGGCGTTGCGCCTGCGGCTGGCCTTGGCGCTGCTCGGCAAGCTGGTCGCCGTGGTGTCGCTGCCCTGCTGGTCGCTGTTCGCGCAGCAGAGCCGGCGCTACCGCGACCTCGTGCTGGGCAGCGCGCCCCGCTTTGGCCTAGAGGCCTCAAGCGGCTTCGGCTGGGAACGCTGGCTTGGCGCAGATGGCCACTTCGTTGGCGCCTGGACGCCCGGGGGCGACGACGAGGAGCGCCATGTCGACGCCATCGCGCAGCAGCTGGCGCAGCGCCTGAACGGCACCGTGCGGCGCTGAGACGCGGCCGGCCTCCTCCGACGGCTAGGCTTCTGGAAGATGCGGGCGGCAGGCTGTAGAACCGCGGCGGCAGGATCGAAGGAGAGTTCGGCATGGCGGTGAAGGTCGCAATCAACGGCTTCGGCCGCATCGGTCGGCTGGTGCTGCGCGCCATCGTGCAGAGCGGGCGCGCCGACGTCGAGCCGGTCGCCATCAACGATCTCGGCTCGGTCGAGGCGAATGCCCACCTGTTCCGCTACGACAGCGTGCATGGCCGCTTCCCCGGCGAGGTGAGCGTCGACGGCAATAACATTACTATTCGACTGGGCGGGCGCACCTACGGCCCGATCCGCGTCTCGGCCGAGCGTGAGCCGTCAGCGGTGCCCTATCATGGCGTCGACGTGGCGATGGAATGCACCGGGCTGTTCACCAGCAAGGAGAGCGCGTCGCGGCTGATCGCCGCCGGCGCCCGTAAGGTTCTAGTCTCCGCACCCGCCGACGGCGTGGACGCGACGATCGTGTTCGGCGTGAACGAGCACGTGATCACCCCCGAGATGACGGTGATCTCCAACGCCTCCTGCACCACCAACTGCCTCGCTCCAATGGCACGGGTGCTGGAGGACAGTGTCGGCATCGAGCGCGGCTACATGGTCACGATCCACAGCTACACCGGCGACCAGCGGACGGTGGACACGCTGCACAAGGACCTGCACCGCGCCCGTGCCGCGGCGATGTCGATGATCCCGACGTCGACAGGCGCGGCGCGCGCCGTTGGCCTGGTCATGCCGGAGCTGAAGGGCAAGCTCGACGGCACCTCGATCCGGGTGCCGACGCCGAACGTCTCGATGGTGTCGCTGGACATCAACCCGCGCACGCCGGCCAGCGTCGAGCAGGTCAATGCCGCCTTCAAGGACGCGGCGTCCGGGCGGATGCGGGCGATCTTGGATTATAACACCGAGAAGCTGGTCAGCACCGACTTCACCGGCATCGCCTACTCCTGCACATTCGACGCGACGCAGACGGCGTCAGTAGACGGCGGCAGAATGATCCGGGTGGTCGGCTGGTACGACAACGAGTGGGGCTTCTCCACCCGGATGGCTGATACGGCTGCGTTGTTCGGCAGCCTCTAAGTATCGGGGGTCTGGGCCTCAGGCCCCGTCGGGCGAATGCACGCTGTCGCGTGACGGGTTCAGGGCAGAGCCCTGGCCTTCCTTTGGAGTTGTCATGCCGAGCTTCCGCACCCTCGACGACCTCGACGTCCGCAGCAAGCGCGTGCTGCTGCGAGCCGACCTTAACGTGCCCGTCCGAGACGGCCGGATCAGCGACGCAACCCGCATTGAGCGCCTCGCGCCAACCATACGCGAGCTCGCCGAGAAGGGTGCGCGAGTGATCGTCGTCAGCCATTTCGATCGTCCGAAGGGCAAGCGGGTGGACACGATGTCGCTCGCGCCGCTCGCCACCGCACTGCGCGACGTGCTCGACCGCGACGTCTACTTCGCCGACGACTGCATCGGCGAGGAGGCACATCTTGCCGTCGGCCGGATGAGCGACGGGGACGTGCTGGTGCTGGAGAACACCCGCTTTCATCCCGGCGAGGAAGAGAACGACCCGCAGATGGCGGCGGCGCTGGCAGCACTTGCCGACATCTACGTGAACGACGCGTTCTCGGCCGCACATCGCGCGCATGCCAGCACCGAGGGGGTGGCTAGGCTGCTACCGTCGCATGCCGGGCGGCTGATGCAGGCCGAGCTCGAGGCGCTGACCGCGGCGCTGGACAATCCGGACCGGCCGGTCGGCGCTATCGTCGGCGGCGCCAAGGTGTCGACCAAGCTCGAGCTGCTTGGCAACCTGGTCGGCCGCGTCGACGTGCTGGTGATCGGCGGGGCGATGGCCAACACCTTCCTGGCCGCCCAGGGCGTGCCGGTCGGCCGCTCGCTGCAGGAGGCGGAGATGCATGCGACCGCCCTGACGATCCTCGAGCGGGCGCGCGCCGCCGGCTGCGAGGTGATGCTGCCGGTCGACGCGGTGACGGCGAGCGAGTTCCAACCTAACCCGCCAACCCAGGTCGTCGGCATTGGCGAGGTGCCGGCCGATGGCATGATCCTCGATGTCGGGCCGCAAACCGTCTCAGCGCTGATCGAGCGGCTGGCCGGGCTGCGCACGTTGGTGTGGAACGGCCCGCTCGGCGCCTTCGAGACGCCGCCCTTCGACCGGGCGACGACGGCGCTGGCCCAGGCTGTGGCGGCGGCTACCAAAGCCGGGCAGCTGCGCTCGGTGGCCGGCGGCGGTGACACGGTGGCGGCACTCAAGCAGGCAGGGGTGCTGGACCAGATGAGCTACGTCTCGACCGCTGGCGGCGCATTCCTTGAGTGGCTCGAAGGCAAGATCCTGCCGGGAATCCTGGCGCTCGACGCGCTGGAGGGCGTGGTGCTGCCAGGCTGAGGACAAGGTAGGCCAGGGGCTTTGCCCCTGGGCCCATCAAAGGCGGAGCCTTTAAAATCCATTCATTATAAGTTGCCGACGGCGACGACGGTGCAGTTGGGCAACAAACGATCGCGTAGAGGTCTGGGCCCCACGGCTCCAGCGGGTCCAGGGCAGCGCCCTGGCCTGCATTTTTCCTCCGCCGTGAAACTTTCTCCAAGTTGGCGGTTGATCGGCCCTCGGCCGGACGGCACAGTGCCGCCGATGCCGGACTTCGTACGTGAGACCCCGCCTGGCGACACCCGTGAGCGGCTGGTTTGCGCCAGCTGCCACTATGTCGCCTATGACAATCCGAAGATCGTCGTCGGCGCCGTGGTGGCGCTTGGCGGACGGGTGTTGCTGTGCCGGCGAGCGATTGAGCCGCGCGCAGGGTTCTGGACGCTGCCGGCCGGCTACCTCGAGCACGAGGAGACAGCCGAGGAGGGCGCCTGTCGTGAGGCCTTCGAGGAGGCGGGTGCGCGGATCGCACTTGACGGGTTGCTGGCGGTCTACAGCGTCGCCCGGATCGGCCAGGTGCAGCTAATCTATCGAGCGCGATTTGACGGCGCGCCGCATTTCGAGGCTGGCGAGGAGAGCCTCGAGACGCGGCTTTTCGCCTGGGACGAGGTCCCCTGGGGCGAGCTGGCCTTCCCGACAGTCGCCTGGGCGCTGCGCGCCTGGCATGCGCAGCCCGACCTGCCGCTTGGTGCGCCGGCAGGCAACGAGCAGATCGACCCGCGCGGCACCGCGCGCCTGCCGGAGGTTGTTACGTGATGCACGATCGCATGCGATGCTTTCTCTACGCTCTGCCGCTCATCGGGCTCGCCGCTGCGGCGCCCGAGCCCTCGGGCGCGGCCGGCATCAGTCTGGCGCCGGTGGAGCTCGCAAGCGCGACGGCGCGCCTCGCATCCGAGCCCGATGCGCCATTGCTGACCGACGGCGCGCTGCAGCCGGCGCCGATGCCCAACGTGCAGACGGCGCTGCCGACCACAGTCGCCGACGCGGATGGCGGTGCCCAGTTGAGCCCGCGTGTCTATCACCAGCACGAGCAGTTCGGCGGCGACGGCTTCTCCAGCGGATCGTCTGTGCAGAACGCGCAGCAACGCGAGCGCCCTGCCCTGGGTCTCGGCATCGCCGTTCCGGTAAACTGAGGCTATCGCGCTGAGGGCCTGCATGCTGCGGCCCTGGCTAGACGACTTTCAGGTGCTCCGCGATCGGCATGCCGAGCGCCTCCGGCACGTCCCAGAGTTCGCGCACGGCGCGGACCTGGCGGAAGCCGAGGCGCAGATAGGTCGGCAGAGCGCGCGGATGGTCGGCGGTGCAGGTATTGACGGTCAACGCTCGGGCGCCGGCGGCGAACGCGGTGGTGATCGCCGCACTCAGCGCCGGGCCGCCAAGACCGCACCCGATCGCCTGCGGCATCAGGCCGAAATAGCTGAGATTGGTCGCCGCGGCGTTGCGCGCATCGAGCTCATAGAAGCCGACCGGCTCGTCCGCCCGGTAGAGCACATGGATGCCGACCCGAGGGTCGCGCAAAATGGCGGCGAGCTGCATGTCCGGCACGGTGCGGCGCAGCCACCAGAGGTATTGCGCACCCACCGTGTCGTAGAGGTAGCGATAGCTGGCGACACTCGGCCCGGCGAGGCGGCGTACCACCACGTCGCCGGGCAGCACCTCCGGCGACGTGGTCGGCGCGGCATCCATGCGTAGGAAGGTGACGGTCACCGCGACGCGGGTGACGCTCGGCATCGCGTGGACGCCCATCAGTCGTCGAGAAACGACCGCAGCTTGCGGCTTCGGCTCGGGTGCTTGAGCTTGCGCAGCGCCTTGGCCTCGATCTGGCGGATGCGCTCGCGCGTCACATTGAACTGCTGGCCAACCTCCTCCAGCGTGTGGTCGGTGTTCATGCCGATGCCGAAGCGCATGCGCAGCACCCGCTCCTCGCGCGGCGTCAGCGACGACAGCACGCGAGTCGTCGCCTCGCGCAGATTGGCCTGAATCGCGGCGTCGAGCGGGATGATCGCCGCCTTGTCCTCGATGAAGTCGCCGAGATGGCTATCCTCCTCGTCGCCGATCGGGGTCTCCAGCGAGATCGGCTCCTTGGCGATCTTCAACACCTTGCGCACTTTTTCGAGCGGCATGCCGAGCTTCTCAGCCAGCTCCTCCGGGGCCGGCTCGCGACCGATCTCGTGCAGCATCTGACGGGAGGTGCGCACCAGCTTGTTGATCGTCTCGATCATGTGCACCGGGATGCGGATGGTGCGCGCCTGGTCGGCGATGGAGCGGGTGATCGCCTGGCGTATCCACCAGGTGGCGTAGGTCGAGAACTTGTAGCCTCGGCGATACTCGAATTTATCGACCGCCTTCATCAGCCCGATATTGCCCTCCTGGATCAGGTCCAGAAATTGCAGTCCGCGATTGGTGTATTTCTTGGCGATCGAGATCACGAGGCGGAGGTTGGCCTCGATCATCTCCTTCTTCGCCCGCGAGCTGTCGCGCTCGCCGCGGCTTACCGTCGCGTAGACACGCCGGAACTCACCGATGGGCAGACCGCCGTCGTTGGCGATCTGACCGATGCGGGTGCGCACCTCGACGACGCTGTGAGCATGGCGGGCGGTGAACGTCTTCCAGCTCTTGCCGGGCAGGGTCGAGATCTGGTCAAGCCAATTCGGATCGAGCTCGTGCTCGCGGTAATGGGTGAGGAAGTCCTCGCGCCCCACCTTACAGCCCTCGGCCATGCGCAACAGCTGGCCCTCGAGCTGGTTCAGCCGCTGGTTGAGCTGCTTGAGCTGGGTCACCAGCTCCTCGATGCGATTATTATGCAGGCGCACCTGCTCGACGCGGGCGACCAATTCGCCGCGCTGCTTCTCGTAGCTGTTCTCGGAACGCTGCGAGATGTTCTCGCCGGCGGAAAATGTCTCCAGCCGGCGTGACTGCACCTTGTGCAGCTTCTTGTAGAGCGTCTCGATTTCCTCGAAATTCGCCAGCACGTCAGGCTTGAGCTTTTCCTCGAGCGCCGAGAGGGAGAGGCCTGGCCCCTCGCCTTCCGCGTCCTCGTCGAGCTCTTCGGCGGGCGCGGCGAACTCGGCTGGCGCCACGCCCTCGGCAGCTGCAACGGGGTCAACCCCCGCGCCCTGCGTTGCCTCAAGGTCGATGATGTCGCGCAGCAGCATCCGACCGCCCTTCAGCGCCTCGTGCCAGGCGATGATGGCGCGGAAGGTCAGCGGGCTCTCACATAGCCCGCCGATCATCATGTCGCGCCCGGCCTCGATGCGCTTGGCGATGGCAATCTCGCCCTCGCGCGACAGCAGCTCTACCGAGCCCATCTCGCGCAGGTACATGCGCACCGGGTCGTCGGTGCGCCCAAGGCTCGCCTCATCGACGTTGCCTGCAGCTGGGCCTTCCTCGGCTTCCGCCTCGCCCTCAACCTTATCGGCCGGCGCAGGAGCCTCGCCCTCCTCCTGATCCTCGCCCTCGACGACCTGGATGCCCATCTCGCTGAGCATCGCCATCACGTCTTCGATCTGCTCGCTCGACATCTGGTCGGGCGGCAGAACGGCGTTGAGCTCCTCGAACGTGATGTAGCCGCGGTCCTTGCCACGCGCGATCAGGCGCTTGACCGAGGCCGACTGAGTGTCCAGAAGGGTGGTGTCCGCCTCCTGCTCGGCGGTGGCGGTGTCGGTGGCTACGGCCTGTTTGGTCGCCATCGTTCAGCGTGCTCCATCAGTACGCGCGTCGGCATCACGCTCGTGACGCACGCAAAAATTCTCTTTCTATATATAGGCTACTGTACATGGTGTCGGGGCGCGGTCGTATCGACGCTGTCCAGGCCCACGCCTTGGCCGCCCGCGCGCAGCGCGTTGCGGGCTTCGCACAATGCGGTTAGCCGCCGCAGCCCGGCCTCGTCCGCCCGGGCGGCGAAGGCGTGCATGGCGCTCGACACCTCCTCCTCCAGCCGATCGCGGTGCATCATGCCGAAAATGTGCCACCAGCCAGCCTCCGCATCGGCCGGCATCGCGTCGGGGGCAGCGCAGGCCGGTAGCGGATAGGGTATTCGGGCCAGGACCAGAGCCACCGCCTCGCCTAACCCAGAGTGGTGCAGATGGTCGAGCATACCGGCGCTGTCAAGCGGCGCGGCCGCGTGCGGCTGCGCCAGCAGGGCCGTTCGCAGCTCAGCGAGCGGCGGCGGCAGCGCGAGACCGGCATAGGCCTCCTCCACGTCGTGCAGCAGCGACGGGTGACGCAGCAGGATCGCCGTCAGCATGCGCGCCTGCTCGGCGGCCGAGCCGGTCGCCATCGCCTCGGCGCCGGGACGCATATGACGCGGCGTTTGCGGCAGGGCGTGGCGTCGCCGGCTCGCGTAGAAGCGGTCCTTGAGCGCGCGGCGATACTCGCCGGCAAGGCCACGATCCTGGATCTGCGCCGCCTGGCGATCCAGCTGGGCCAGCAATCCTGCCGCTTGCTCCGGCGTGCCGCCATTGCCGGCAAGCTCGCGCGTGAAAGCCCACACCGCCTCGACCATGGGTCGCGCACCGTCCAACACCCGGCGCATGCCGGCCGCTCCCTGGCGCATGACCAGCGTGTCCGGGTCCTCGCCGGCCGGCAGGCTGGCCACCGCCAGGCTGCGCTCCGGCGTGATCAGCGGCAGCGCGATCGACAGCGCCCGCGCCGCCGCCCGGCTGCCCGCCGCGTCGCCGTCAAAGCACAGCACCGGGGCGGGCGACAGCCGCCACAGCGCCTCCAGCTGCTCGGCCGTCAACGCGGTGCCGAGGGGTGCGACCGCCGCCTGCAGCCCGGCCTGGCTCAGCGCGATGACGTCCATATAGCCCTCGACCACCACCACCACGTCCTTGCGGGCCGCCTGCCTCGCAAGGTCCAGGCCATACAGCGTGCGGCGCTTGGCGAAGAGCGGCGTCTCCGGGCCGTTCAGGTACTTCGGTTGGCCGTCGCCCAGCGTGCGGCCGCCGAAGCTGATCACCCGGCCCGAGCGGTCGCGGATCGGGAACATCACCCTAGCATAGAACAGCTCCGATCCGAGCCGGCCATCCTCGCCGACCCGCAGCAGCCCGGTCTCGCCAAGCCGCTCGCGCTCGATCCCGGCCCGCGCCAGGTCGGCCACCAGCGAGCCCCTGCCCTCGCCCGACCAGCCGAGACCGAAGCGCTCGATCGTCTCATCGCTCAGCCCGCGCTGGCGCAGATAGGCCAGCGCCGCCGCTCCCTCCGGCAAGAACAGCCGGCGCCTGAACGCCGTCTCGGCCGCAGCCATGATGTCGTGCAGGTCGTGCCGGCGGCGCTCCGCCTCCTCGACCTGGCGGCTGGCTTTCGGCACCTCCAGCCCCGCCTCGGCGGCGAGCTGCGTCACCGCCTCGGGGAAGCTCGCGCCCACACTGCCCATGACGAAGCTCACCGCATCGCCATGCACGCCGCAGCCGAAGCAGTGGTAGTGGTCCTCGTAGACGTAGAAGCTCGGCGTCTTCTCGCCGTGGAACGGACAGCAGCCTCGCCAATTGCGGCCGGATCGCTCCAGCTTGACGCGGCGCCCAACCAACGCCGCCAACGGCGTGCGGGCGCGAAGCTCGTCGAGAAAGGCGGCAGGCAAGGGCATCGGTTGATGACGCTAGCATGAAAGACCGCAAGACAGGGCTAGCGGAGCGTCAGGCAAGCACGGCGAAGCAAAATGCAAGGGCTCTGCCCTTGGCCCGCTGGGGCCGGGAGGCCCCGGACCCCGACACTTAAGAGATCGATGGTGACGTCCTGCCTGTGGGCAATACGTTAAAAAGCGTTGGTTTACAGCATAATGTTTCTGAAGCGACCGATAGCCGCGCGTGTCACACTGCGATGAAGCCGCTCCGTGTCTGATGTGCCAAGACGGTCGTAGGGCACCGATCAGCGGACGGATTTCAAAGGCTCCGCCTTGATGGGACAAGGGCAAAGCCCTTGCCTTCAGCCGCCGAGTCTCGCCTTCACCAGTGGCCCAACTTTGCTCATGTCCAGGCTGGCGGCGTATTTAGCCTTCAGCGCCGCCATGACTTGGCCCATCTGCTTGGGGCTGGTGGCGCCGGTGCTGGCGACCGCTTCATCGACGGCTGCGACCATGGCGTCGTCATCGAGTTGTCGCGGCAGGAAGTGCTCGATGACGGCGATCTCGGCGCGTTCCTTGTCGGCGAGCTCCGGCCGATTGCCCTGGACGTAGAGCGCGATCGAGTCGTGGCGTGACTTGACCATGGAGCGCAGCGCGTTGTGCAGCTCGTCGTCGGGCACCGGGTCCGGAGATTTCGTGCGGGCGGCGATGTCGACGTCCTTGATACGCGCCATGATCATGCGGAGCGTGCCGGTGCGAGCACTGTCGCCCGACTTCATCGAGGCCTTCACGGCTTCGGTCACGGCGTTGCGCAGGTCCATGGTGGTCTCCCTTCAGGTCAGGCGGCAGCCTGCCGCGTGGCTGTTATCGGCCTCTCGGAAAGGTTTTCCCAGATGTCGCCGTCGTATTTGATCTGGGAAATCTGCTCCCTTATGCTGCTGGCATGATCCTGGACATCGACGGCATCATCGAGCGGATGGGCGGTGCGGAGCGCGCGGCATCGCTCTGCAGCATCGGCACCGAGGCGGTGCGCAAGTGGCGGCAGTCGCACGCCATTCCGACGCGGCATTGGAGCGCGGTGATGGCGGCAACGGGGTTGAGCTTCGCGGAGCTCGAAGGCGGCGGGCCGGCTGGCGAGAACGAGGCGCCGGAGGGCGCGACGGCGCTGCTGGTGCTCGCAGACGGGACCTGCCTGTGGGGGCGGGGATTTGGGGCGCACTCGCCGGGGGCTGAGCGGATCGGCGAGGTGTGCTTCAATACTGGGATGACCGGCTACCAGGAAACGCTCACCGACCCCTCCTACGCCGCCCAGATCATTACCTTCACCTTCCCGCATATCGGCAATGTCGGCGCCAATCTCCAAGACGTCGAGGCCGGCACGATCGCGGCGCGCGGCCTGGTGGTGAAAGAGGATCTGACCGAGGCGTCGAACTGGCGGGCGACGCAGCCGCTTGATCGCTGGCTGCGCGCGCAGGGGGTGACCGGCATCGCCGGGGTGGACACTCGGGCGCTGACACTCCGCATCCGGCAGGGCGGTCCGGCGACCGGCGTGATCAGCTTTCCGGCCGACGGCCGCTTCGACCTGCCGGCCCTGATGGCGGCGGCGCGCAACTGGGCGGGGCTGGAGGGGATGGACCTGGCGCGCGCGGTGTCGTGCACCCAGAGCTATGCGTGGAACCAGACCGAGTGGTCCTGGCCGGCGGGGTTCGGTGAGCAGACGGCGCCGAGCCGGCACGTCGTCGCGGTGGATTACGGCGCCAAGCGCAACATCCTGCGGTGTCTCGCGGCGACCGGCAGCCGGGTCACCGTGGTGCCGGCGGATGCGAGTGCGGTGGATATCCTGCGGCTCAGGCCGGACGGGGTCTTCCTCTCCAACGGCCCGGGAGATCCGGCCGCGACGGGTATCTATGCGGTGCCGGCGATCCAGGGTGTGCTCGCCGCCCGCGTGCCGGTGTTCGGCATCTGCCTTGGCCACCAGCTGCTGGCGCTGGCGCTTGGGGCGAAGACCTACAAGCTTAGGCAGGGCCATCGTGGCCAGAACCAGCCGGTGACGGATTTGGCGACCGGACGGGTCGAGATCACCAGCCAGAACCACGGCTTCGCAGTGGATGAGGCGACGCTGCCAGAGGGCGTGCGGGTTACCCATCGCTCGCTGTTCGACGGCTCCAACGAGGGCATCGCCTGCGAGGAGCGGCGCGCCTTCAGTGTGCAGTATCATCCCGAGGCGACGCCGGGACCGTCGGACAGCCACCACTTGTTTGAGCGCTTCGTTGCGCTGATGGGGCGCTGAGAGGTCCTTGGACGCTTCAAGCAAGGCGAGGGCTCTGCCCTCGACCCGCTGGGGCCTGAGGCCCCAGACCCCCCTCCATTAGAGGTGGTTTTCAGGCGAGCTCGTGAAATGGCTGTGCCGCCCTGAGCCGCAGTCCCCCTCAGTAAATGTTTCCAAAGCCTACGCTTTGGTGGGGTCAAGGGGCAAAGCCCTTTGCCTTCTTCAACCTAACTTTCAATCGGATGCTGAGAGATGCCGAAGCGGACGGATATTCGGTCGATCCTGATCATCGGCGCCGGGCCGATCATCATCGGTCAGGCCTGTGAGTTCGACTATTCCGGCGCCCAGGCCTGCAAGGCGCTCAGGGCCGAGGGCTACCGGGTGGTGCTGGTGAACTCGAATCCGGCCACGATCATGACCGATCCGGACCTGGCGGACGCCACCTACATCGAGCCGATCACGCCGGAGATGGTCGAACGCATCATCATCCGCGAAAAGCCGGACGCGCTGCTGCCGACGATGGGCGGCCAGACGGCGCTCAACACGGCGATGAAGCTCGACGCTGCCGGCACCCTGGCCCGCCACGGCGTCGAGCTGATCGGCGCCAGGGCCGAGGTGATCGACCGCGCCGAGGACCGGCTGAAGTTTCGCGACGCGATGGAGGAGATCGGCATCGCTGGGCCGCGCTCGGCCATTGCGCACACGCTGGAGGAGGCCCGCGCCGCGGTCGGCATCGTCGGTCTGCCGGCGGTGATCCGCCCCAGCTTCACCCTTGGCGGCACCGGCGGCGGCATCGCCTACAACCGCGAGGAGTTCGAGGCCTTCGTGCTCTCGGGGCTTGCCGCCTCGCCTACCGACGAAATCCTGATCGAGGAGAGCCTGGTCGGCTGGAAGGAGTACGAGATGGAGGTGGTCCGCGACAGCGCGGACAACTGCATCATCGTCTGCGCGATCGAGAACGTCGACCCGATGGGCATCCATACCGGCGACAGCATCACCGTGGCACCGGCGTTGACCCTGACCGACCGCGAGTATCAGCGCATGCGCAACGCCTCGATCGCCTGTCTGCGGCGGATCGGCGTCGACACCGGCGGCTCCAACGTGCAGTTCGCGCTCAACCCGGCGGACGGGCGGATGCTGGTGATCGAGATGAATCCGCGGGTCTCGCGGTCCTCGGCGCTGGCCTCCAAGGCGACCGGGTTCCCGATCGCCAAGATCGCCGCCAAACTCGCCGTCGGCTACACGCTGGACGAGCTTGCCAACGACATTACGCACTCGGCCGACGCCGGCGGAATCACGATCCCCGCCGCCTTCGAGCCGACGATCGACTACGTGGTGGTGAAGATCCCGCGCTTCACGTTCGAGAAATTCCCCGGCACGCCGGCGCTGCTGTCGACCTCGATGAAGTCGGTCGGCGAGGCGATGGCGATCGGGCGCAGCTTCGCCGAGGCGCTGCAGAAGGGGTGGCGGTCGCTCGAGACGGGGCTGGCCGGGCTCGACCCGGTGGCGGTGCCGGGCGACGGCAGCCACGATGCGTATCGCGCTGCGCTCAGCCAACCGACGCCGGACCGGCTGCTGATCGCCGCCGACGCGCTGCGGGCGGGGCTATCGGTCGAGGACGTGCATGCGGTGAGCCGGTTCGACCCATGGTTCCTGCGCGAGCTGGCGCGCATCGTCGCCGCCGAGCGGGTGGTGGCGCGCGACGGATTGCCGCGGCAGGCGGGAGCGCTGCGGCGGCTCAAGGCGCTCGGGTTCTCCGACATCCAGCTCGCGCGGCTGGCCGGCGGGCGCGCCGCCGAGGTGGCGGCGCTGCGGGCGCGGCTGGGGGTGCGGCCGGTCTATAAACGCATTGACACCTGCGCCGGCGAGTTCGCCTCCGCCACGCCCTACCTCTATTCGACCTACGAGGGCGGCTTCGGCGCGCCGGCCTGCGAGGCCGAGCCGGAGGCGCGCGATAAGATCATCATCCTCGGCGGCGGGCCGAACCGGATCGGCCAGGGCATCGAGTTCGACTATTGCTGCGTGCATGCCGCCTACGCGCTGCGCGAGGCCGGCTTCCAGACCATCATGGTCAACTGCAATCCCGAAACGGTCAGCACCGACTATGACACCTCGGACCGGCTGTATTTCGAGCCGCTCACCGCCGAGGACGTGATCGCGCTGGTCGAGCGCGAGGGGCAAGCCGGGCGTGTGCTCGGCTGCATCGTGCAGTATGGCGGCCAGACGCCGCTCAAGCTCAGCCGCTCGCTCGAGCAGGCGGGCATCGCCGTGCTCGGCACCTCGGCCGACGCGATCGACGTCGCCGAGGACCGCGAGCGCTTCCAGGCGCTCTTGCGCCAGCTGCATCTGCGCCAGCCGGAGAACGGTATCGCGCGCAGCACCGCCGAGGCGGACGCGATCGCCGAGCGGGTCGGCTACCCGGTGGTGATCCGGCCGTCCTACGTGCTGGGCGGGCGGGCGATGGAGATCGTGCAGGACCGTACCCAGCTCAAGCGCTACATGCGCGAGGCGGTGCGGGTTTCCGCCGACGGCTCGTCCGGCTCCAACTCCTTCAGCGAGGGCCCGGTGCTGATCGACCGCTACCTCAACGACGCGATCGAGGTTGACGTCGACTGCATCAGCGATGGGCAGACGGTCTATGTCGCCGGGGTGATGGAGCACATCGAGGAGGCCGGCATCCACTCCGGCGACAGCGCCTGCTCGCTACCGCCCTACACGCTGAGCCCGTCGATGGTGACCGAGCTGAAGCTGCAGACCGAGGCGATGGCGCGCGCGCTCAACGTGATCGGGCTGATGAACGTGCAGTATGCGATCAAGGACAACGACGTCTACGTGCTGGAAGTCAACCCGCGGGCCTCGCGCACGGTCCCCTTCGTCGCCAAGGCAACCGGGGTACCGGTGGCCAAGATCGGTGCGCGGGTCATGGCCGGCGCGCGCCTCGCGGAGTTCCGGCTCGACGACCAGGCGATCGCGCCGCACGTCGCGGTCAAGGAGGCGGTGTTTCCGTTCAACCGCTTTGCCGGCGTCGACACGCTGCTTGGGCCGGAGATGAAGTCGACCGGCGAGGTGATGGGGCTGGACAGCAGCTTCGAGCGCGCCTTCGCCAAGGCCCAGCTCGGCGCCGGGGTGAGGCTGCCGCTTGCCGGCTGCGCCTTCCTCTCCGTGCGCGAGGGCGACAAGGGGGCGCTGGCGGGGTTGGCCAGCCGGCTGCGCTCGATGGGGTTTTCCGTCCTGGCGACGCGCGGCACCGCGGCGCGCATCCGCGCCTCGGGGATCGAGTGCGCGGTGGTCAACAAGGTGCTCGAGGGCCGGCCGCACTGCGTTGACGCCATCCGCTCGGGCGAGGTGCAGCTGGTGATCAACACCTCGGCCGGCGCGCAGGCGGCGGTCGACAGCTTCGACATCCGCCGCTCCGCGCTGACGGCGGGGGTGCCACACTACACGACCATCGCGGGAGCGCGCGCCGCCGTGCACGCCATTGCAGCGCTGAAGGCCGACACACTTGAAGTCGCGCCGCTGCAGTCGTATTTCCGAGGATCGTACTAGTTGCCTCCGGATTGGCCGGAGGCTGTTCGCAGTTGCGCGCCACGCTTTCAGTCCCCCACTTGAGTAGGGGCGTCACGCGTTATGCCGTCAAGGACGCTTCGTTGCAGAAATTTCCGATGACCGGACCTGGGCTCAGGCGCCTCGAGGACGAGCTCCGCCAACTCAAGAGCGAGGCACGCCCCGAGGTCATCCGCGCGATCGCCGAGGCGCGCACCCATGGCGATTTATCGGAGAACGCCGAGTATCACGCCGCGCGCGACCGTCAGTCGTTCATCGAGGGCCGGATTGCGGAGCTCGAGGAGATCGTCTCCTCGGTCGAGGTGATCGACCCATCGACGCTGTCGGGCGACACGGTGAAATTCGGCGCCCATGTTCGGCTTGTCGACGAGGAGACGGAAAAGGAGGCGAGTTATCAGCTCGTCGGGTTGCACGAGGCCGACATCAAGGCGCAGCGACTGTCGATCTCCTCGCCTCTGGCCAAGGCGCTGATTGGCAAGAAGCCGGGTGACAGCATCTCGGTCCCTGCTCCTGGCGGTGACCGCACCTACGAGATACTCGCCGTCAAGTTCGTCTGATAGCGATGGACGTCGCCGTCGGCAGCCTGCCCGAGCGCGTGCTGGCTGAGCCTGCGGTGACGCTTGACGATGTGCGGGCGGCAGCCGCCCGCATCCGCGGCCGGGTGCTGCGCACGCCGTCGATCCGCTCCGAGGCGATCGACCAGGCGACCGGCGCTGCGGTCACCCTCAAGCTGGACACGCTGCAGGCGGTCGGCTCGTTCAAGGAGCGCGGCGCCGCCAACCGGCTGGCGCTGCTCGACGCCGACGAGCGGGCGCGCGGGGTGGTCGCGATGTCGGCCGGCAACCATGCGCAGGGTGTGGCGCGCCACGCCGCCCTGCTCGGCATCCGCGCGGTAATCGTGATGCCGAGCTTCACGCCGCTGGCCAAGGTGAGCCGCACCGCCGGCTACGGCGCCGAGGTGGTGCTGCACGGCGACACACTGGCCGAGAGCAGCGCCCACGCCCACACGCTGGCCGCGGCGCAGGGCCTGGTGTTCATCCACCCCTATGACGACCTGGCTATCATCGCCGGCCAGGGCACGCTCGCGCTCGAGCTGCTGGAGGACGCGCCAAACCTCGACATGCTGGTGGTGCCGATCGGCGGCGGCGGGCTGATCGCCGGCTGCGCCGCGGCGGCCAAAGGCTTGAACCCGGCAACCGAGATCATCGGCGTGCAGGTCGCCTCGCACGCCTCGCTGGTGGCGATGCCAATCGCCGGCGGCTCGACGATCGCCGAGGGCATCGCGGTCGGCCAGACCGGCGTGCTGACCCGGCCGTTGATCCGCCGGCACGTCTCGGAGGTGCTGGTCGCACCCGAGGAGAGCGTCGAGGCGGCGGTAGTGCTGCTCGCGGAGGGCGCCAAGCTGGTGGCCGAGGGCGCAGGCGCGGCGGCCCTCGCCGGCATGCTGGCGCACCCGGAGCGCTTCCGCGGCCGACGCGTCGGCGTGCCGGTCTGCGGCGCCAACATCGACGCGCGCATCCTCGCCAACGTGCTGATGCGCGGTCTGCTGCGCGACGGCCGTCTGCTGCGGCTGCGCATGGAGATCCCGGATCGGCCCGGCGTGCTGGCCGACATCGCAACGATCATCGGCCGCTCGGGCGGCAATATCATTGAAGTGCAGCACCAGCGCCTGCGCGCGGTGCCGAGCGTGCAGGCGGCGGTGCTCGAGGTGATGGTGGAGGCGCGCGACCAACTGCACGCGCAGTCGATCGAGACGGCGCTGATGGCGCGTTACGTGGTGCAGAGAGGATAAGGAAGCGGTTCTTTTTGAAAAAAGAACCAAAAACTTTTGTCCAATTTGGATTGTGCCCGGTTGAGGGCGCGTCAGCGCGGATAGAAGTTTTTGCTTCTTTTTTTAAAAAGAAGCTCTTTCTAACTTTCTACGTCCGCCTCGCTTGGACCAGTCGGCAAGGCCTGGTTCGCCTCCTTGGCGCGTCGCCGCTCCTCCCGCAGCATAGCCTTCATCTCGCCGACCTTCTCGACCAGGCGTGGGATCTGGTCGTAGCGCATGAGCAGCACGTTGCGGGCGGCTGCCGCCTGCAGCAGGTAGTCCGGCGGATGCACGAGGGTGAAGATCACGACCGCCTGGTTGTCGACGCCGCCGGTGACGTTCAGCGTGTCGAGCAGCAATTCGTGTAGCGGGCCAAATTCCCAGGCGATGAATAGATGCGGCAGGCCGGGACGCTGCGCCTCCATCTGCAGCAGCGGCCGCCAGGTCTCGCCGATCTGCCAGCCTTGCCGGCGCAGCGCGCTGCGAAACCAGTCCTTGCTGCGCGTCGGCAACGGCTCGGCGCCGGAGACGCTGCTGCGAGCACGGAACAGGGAGAGCAGGCCCATCGTAAGCTTTCGGTGAGGCGAGAGCGCGGGCCGCAGGAGTGCCGTAGTTTTGTAATCAAGGCCAGAGGCTCTGCCTCTGGACTCCGCTGGGGCCCGAGGCCCCGGACCCAATTCGTTGGATCTCGAAGGCTCCGCATTTGTTGGGGTCGAGGGGGCAAAGCCCCTCGCCGTGCTTACGTTGCCCGAGCCGGAGCGTGCGGCATCGGCCCGTCGCGGCGCAGGCCGTGCCAAGACAGCAGACTGTCGACGAGGAACGCGCCAAGGGCGGCGATCGTGCAGGCAAGCGCCACGCCGAACAGCGCCGAGAGGACCCAGCTGCCGCCGCTTTGCCGAGCCGAGACGAGGAACAGGGTGAACGCGGCGCAGCAGCTCGAACCGCCGCCGACGGCGGCGCACAGGATGGCGGCATCCAGCGCCAGCGTGCGCCTGGCCAGGCGCCGCAGGTGGCGCGCGTGGTGGGCGAGCACCACCTCGTCGGCGGTTTCCGCGAGCAGCCCGTGCAGATGCTCCATGTGGTCGGATACGCGCGCGACGCGCTGGTTGAAGACGTTGAGCAGCGTGCCGATGCCGGACAGCAGGAACACCGGGGTGAGCGCCACCTGGATGCTGTGCGCCACCTCCTCGGGCGAAAGAACCCCGCTCAGCGCGTCCATCGCGCCTCCCTCAACTGACGCGAAAGTTGCTGAATTGCCAGGGATCTTCGGCGTCCAAGGCCTCGCCGAACAGGGTTCCGCGGTCGTTGAGCGGCGTCCAATCGCTGTAAACGCCGACGACCTCGCCAAGATAAGGGCGGGCGATCTCGAGCACCCGTGCGTGGTCGATCTCGTCGGCCTCGACGATACCGCGGCGGGGGTTCTCCAGCGCCCAGACCAGGCCGGCGAGCACCGTCGCGGTGACCTGCAGGCTGGTGGCATTGTTGTAAGGCGCGAGACGGCGAGCCTCGTCGATGGTGAGGCGCGAGCCGAGCCAGTAGGCGCCGCGGGCATGACCCATCAGCAGCACGCCGAGCTCGTCGGCGCCGGAGACGATGTCATCCATCAGCAGGCGCTGACGCGGCTGGATCGCCCAGTTGCGGCCGGCGAGCTCGTGCAGCGACAGCACTGCGTCATTACAGGGATGGTAGGCGTAGTGCACGGTGGGGCGATAGACGACGGTGCCGTCCTCGCGCCCATCTTCGCGGACGGTCAGGTAGTCCGCGATTGAGATCGACTCGCTGTGGGTGATCAGCCAGCCGTGGATCGGGCCGGCGAGCGGGGTCCAACTGCGCACCTTGGTCGAGGCGCCGGGTCGCCCGAGATAGATGGCGGCGCCGCTGCCAATGGCGTGATGGCGTCCGTCGGGTGGCAGCGCCTTCTCGTGCGACCCCCAGCCGAGCTCGGCCGGCTGGCAGCCTTCGCCGACGAAGCCGTCGATCGACCAGGTATTGACGAATTCGCCCGGCTGCTTGGCGCCGTTCGCGACCTGGGTGTCGCGCTCGGCGATATGGATCGTCCGCACGCCGAGCTGCCGGGCGAGACGGGCCCAGCCGTCGCGCGAGCTCGGCGCAGCGTGAAGGCCGGCGTCGCGGGCGATGTCGAGCAGCGCCTGCTTGACGAGGTGCGAGACGAGGCCAGGATTGGCGCCGTGGGTCAGCACCGCGGTCGGGCCACCGGTGGTGTGGCCAGCAAGCTCGAGGGCAGCTTCGCGAAGCGCGTAGTTCGAGCGCTGCGACGGGCTCAGCGACGGGTCCGTGTAGCCGCCGGCCCAGGGCTCGATGCAGGTGTCGAGGTACACAACGCCGAGGCCCTGGCAGAGGGCGACGAGGTCGAGTGAGGAGACGTCTACCGACAGGTTCAGCAGCACGTCGCCAGAGCGCAAGCGCGGGGTCAGTAGGTCGCGGTAGTTCTCGCGAGTGAGCGGATGGATGGCGAACGCGATACCGTAGCGGCTGGCGATGTCGGCGCCGCGGGCGTCAGCGGTGATGACCGAGATCCGCTCGGCCGGAATGTCGATGTGGCGCAGGAGCAGCGGCAGGACGCCCTGGCCGATGCTGCCGCAGCCGATCATCAGGAGTCGTCCGGGGAGAGAGGCATGGTGCATGAGAACTGCTCCGTGGAAGGCGAGGCCTCTGCGACTCGCGTCGGCGTGCTGCGCACGACGGGCCCGGGGCCCTTGGATCCCGCTGATGAGCGACCGAGGCGGCGCCCCGGATGGCTACAGGCCGGGGGTTTTCAGCATCGCGAGGTCGCGCACCTCGACGGTCCTGGCCGGATCGAAGCCGTTGAACGCCGTGCCGAGGCACGCGCCATAGGCGCCGAGCTGGCCGATCTCGATCCAGTCGCCCTCCTCGACGTCGTCGGGCAGCAGGAACGGGCCGTCCATGTAGTCGGCGCTGTCGCAGGTCGGGCCGAATAGCGCAAAGCCGCGCTCGGCGCCGTTGGAGGCGCGCATCAGCCGAGCCGGGAAGCGAAAGCCGGGCGCCCCGGCATCCGACAGGCTGCCGTAGACGCCGTCATTGACATATAGCGTGTCACCGCGGCGAAGCTGCACCTGCACGACGACCGAGGCGCCGCCGGCCACCAGGGCGCGGCCCGGCTCGGCCCAGAGTGCGACGCCTGCGGGCAGGCCGAGCGCCTCGAAGGCGGCGTCGATCTCGGCGAGGTAGGCGCCGAGCGGCGGCGGCGGCTGGTCCGGGTAGCTCACCGGGAAGCCGCCGCCGACGTCGACGATGTCGACCGCGACGCCGGAGGCGCTGATCACCTCGCCTGCCAGCCGGATCGCGCGGCGATAGGCCAGCGGGTCCAGGCACTGCGAGCCGACGTGAAAGGAGATGCCCAGCCGCGCGGCGTGCGGGCGCGCAGCATGGAGCAACGCCGCGGCCTCGTCGGGCTCGGCGCCGAACTTGCCCGACAGGTCGTATTTCGCCGTGCCGCGCGGCAGCGCCAGGCGCACGATCAGGCCGAGGTCGGTCGCGGCCGCGGCATCGCGCGGCCCGGTCTCGGCGAGGATCTTGCCCAGCTCGCCCGCCGCATCCAGCACGTAGTCGCGCACGCCGGCCGCATAGGCCTCGCGGATCGCCGGGCGCGACTTCACCGGGTGCATGAAGTGGATCTCCGCCTCAGGCAACAGAGCGCGTACGCGGCGCACCTCGCCCGCCGACGCGCAATCGAAATGCCGTACGCCGCCGTCCCATACCGCCTGCAGCACCGCAGGCGCCGGGTTGCACTTCACGGCGAACAGCGTCTGTCCGGAGAATGACGTGCTGAAGCGATGAGACGCGGCGGTGATGGCGGATGGGCGGACGCAGTGCAGCGGCTCCGTCGGGCGTTCGATCCGCACGATCTCGGCGACGCTCGGCAGGACGCGGGTGATATCACGGGCGGGACGCGGATGGGGGATGGATGGAAAGTGGCTCATCAAGGCTGACCTTCGCGGACGATCGCAGGCGTGCGGCAAGGGCGCACGGCCGGAACCGCTCTTCGTCACGCGCAGTGCGCACGGAGAGCGGCGACGAGGGTTCGGGTTCAGGGCGCGCTAGGGCGCCGAAATACTGGAACAGTCTCGCGAAGATCGCAGACAAAACGCGACGGAACGTCGCGCGAGGGCCAAGAACAACATAGGCGTATCCCTCAAGGACACCGACCCAACAGGCCGGCTCGACCGAAAAGGACGCATCCCCGTCGTTGCTGTGCCTCCCAAGTCGGAAGGCTCGCGGCACGTGCGACTGGCGTCACCGGCGAGGGCCACCCACCGGAAGCGCCCGTATAATGACGTTTCGCTGGCGCTGACATGCATTCTGCGCATGGCGCTATCCCGTGGGATCATGGCCTTGGTTTAGAAAGGCCAGAGGCTCTGCCTCTGGACTCCGCTGGGGCCTGAGGCCCCAAACCCCATTTATCGGCGCCTAGGCCATGAGGCGCGGATCAGTAATGGATTTTAAAGGCTTCGCCTTTAATGGGGTCCCAGGGGCAAAGCCCCTGGCCTTGCCTAAGGCGGCGTTGGCGCGCCGCTGCCGGCGCCCGAGCCGAACGGGCTCGCCGGAGCAGGCCTGGCCGGAGCGCTGGTCGGGGGGGCCGGCTCGGCGCTGGCATACCAGGACGGCACGGTGGCCGGTCGGTCGGTGCGGGCGGCGGTGACTTGGGCTGCGCGATGCTGCTGGTAGAGGCTGCGATAGGCGGCGTAGGGGTCGAGCGAGCTGCGCTCTATGCTGTCGGTGTCGGTCAGTGCCCGGGAGCGGGCGTCGAGCGCACCGACGCCGAACACCGAGAAGCCAAGCGCATTGCTGCCGCCGAAGCTCGCATAGGTCAGCGGGTTGAACACGGTGGAGACGCCGTAGCCGATGCCGTCGCGGAAGTCCGACGGGCCGAGCACGGGCAGGAACAGGAACGGCCCTGACGGCACGCCCCACAGCGCCAGGGTGAGGCCGAAATCGTTTGAGTGGTCCGGGTAGCCGAGGCCGGTCGCGACGTCGAAGAAGCCGCCGAGGCCGATCGAGGTGTTGAGCACGGTGCGCACGAAGGTGTCGCCAGCTCGGCGCGGCTTGGCTTGCAGCACGTCGTTGCAAAACTGCACCGGGTTGGCGATGTTGTTCAGCACGTTGTGCAGCGACCCGCGCACCGGCCGCGGCACATTGTCGCGGTAAGCGACGGCGACCGGCCGCAGCGCGTGGGTGTCGATCGCGTGATAGATGCCGAACAGCTTCCGATTGACATGCTCATACGGATCGTTGTTTTCGCGGCTGGCGGCGAGCGCGTCCGGGTCGGCCGGCTTGGCCGCACAGCCGGCCAACAGCGCCGGAAACGCAAGACAGGAGAAGCTGAGCAGTGCAGCGCGCATGATAGTCCTTGGATGACGCCGGCGAGTGCTCTCGGCTGTATAGACGTCGATAGGCAGGCGCAACGTCCGGCTGCTCGCGCCGAGCCGGCCGTGCTGATCCGCGAGCGGGCGTTGCAATTGGGCTTCGATGCGGTTGGCTTCGCGCCGGCGTCGCTGGCGGCGACGACGCGCGCTCGGCTGGCCGAGTTCATCGCCGCCGGTCGGCATGGCGAGATGGGCTGGCTGGAGGCGCGCTCGGAGCAACGCGGCGACCCGCGGGCGCTGTGGCCCGAGGCGCGCAGCGTGATCTGCCTCGGCTTGTCCTACGCGCCGGCGGCCAATCCGCTGGCGACGCTGGCCAGGCCAGAGTGCGGCAACGTCTCCGTCTATGCGCGCGGGCGGGACTACCACGACGTGGTCAAAGGCCACCTTAAGCACCTGGCGCAGTTCATCGTCTCGCGGTTCGGCGAAGGCGTGAAGGTGTTCGTCGACACCGCGCCGGTGATGGAGAAGCCGCTGGCGGCGGCGGCCGGGCTCGGCTGGCAGGGCAAGCACACCAACCTGGTCTCGCGCGCACATGGCTCTTGGCTGTTCCTCGGCGAGGTCTACACGACGCTGGAGCTGGCTCCTGAAGCGCCGAAAGCGGGTTCCTGCGGCAGCTGCACCCGCTGCCTGGCCGCCTGCCCCACCGACGCATTCGCCGCGCCCTACCAGCTCGATGCGCGGCGCTGCGTCTCCTATCTGACGATCGAGCATGCGGGCCCGGTGGCGCTTGGATTGCGGCCACTGCTCGGCAACCGGATCTACGGTTGCGACGACTGCCTGGCGGTGTGCCCGTGGAACCGGTTTGCACAACCGACTCGGGTGGCGGGGCTGGCGGCGCGGGAGGACCTCACGGCGCCGCTGCTGGCAGAGCTCGCGGGGCTGGACGATGCCGGCTTTCGGGCCCGCTTTGCCGGCTCGCCGGTCAAGCGCATCGGCCGCGACAGGTTCGTGCGCAACGTGCTCTACGCCATCGGCAACTCTGGACTGCTTGCGCTGCTGCCGGTAGCCCAGCGCGCGCAGGCCGACCCGGATGCGGTGGTGGCCGAAGCGGGCGACTGGGCGGCGGCGCGATTGCGAGGAATATGAGCATGCAGATCGGCACGGGCATGACGGGGCAGCGGACGGAGAGCGACTCGATGGGGCCGATCGAGGTGCCCGCCGAGCATTACTGGGGCGCCCAGACGCAGCGCTCGCTGAAGCATTTCTCAATCGGCGGCGACCGCATGCCGATCCAGGTCGCGCATGCCTTCGGCACCGTAAAGAAGGCGGCGGCCGAGGTGAACGGCGGCGCCGGCCGGCTGACAAAGGATAAGCAGCGCGCGATCTGCGCGGCGGCCGACGAGGTCATCTCCGGAGCGCTGGACGCCGAGTTCCCGCTCTTCGTCTGGCAGACCGGCTCGGGCACCCAGTCGAACATGAACGTGAACGAGGTGGTCGCCAACCGCGCCAGCCAACTGCTCGGCGGTCAGGTCGGCGCCAAGCGGCCGATACATCCGAACGACGACGTGAACATGGGCCAGTCGTCCAACGACACCTTTCCGACGGCGATGCACGTTGCGGCGGTGCTGGAATGCAAGCGCGTGCTGCTGCCCGCGCTTGAGGCGCTGCACGCGGCGATCGCGGCCAAGAGCGCGCTCTGGCACGACGTGATCAAGATCGGCCGCACCCATTTGCAGGATGCGGTGCCGCTCACCGTCGGACAGGAGTGGTCCGGCTACGCGCATCAGCTGCGCGATGCGATCCACGGGGTCGAGCGCAATCTGCCTGGGCTCCTGGAGCTGGCGGCGGGCGGCACCGCGGTCGGCACCGGGCTCAACGCGCCGGAGGGGTTCGCCGAGGCGATCGCGGCGCGGATCGCTGCGTTGACGGGCGAGGCGTTCGTCACCGCGCCGAACAAGTTCGCCGCCCTGGGCGGGCTCGACGGCATGGTGAGCGCGATGGCGTCGCTGCGCGGCGTGGCCGTGGTGCTGTTGAAGATCGCCAACGACATACGCTGGCTCGCCTCCGGCCCGCGCTGCGGCCTGGGCGAGCTCATCCTGCCGGAGAACGAGCCGGGCTCGTCGATCATGCCCGGCAAGGTGAACCCGACGCAGTGCGAGGCCATGGTGATGGTCTGCACCCAGGTGATGGGGGAGGACGCCGCGGTCGCCTTCGCCGGCAGCCAAGGGCAGTTCGAACTGAACACCATGCGCCCGGTGATCATCTACAACTTCCTGCACTCCGCCCGCCTGCTCGCCGATGCCGCCGGCACCTTCCGGCGCTACACCGTCGAGGGCGTCGAGCTGAACCGCGAGCAAATTCGCCAATATGTCGATCGCTCGTTGATGCTGGTGACCGCGCTGAGCCCGGTGATCGGCTACGAGCAGGCGGCGGCGATCGCGCATGAGGCGCATGTGCAGGGCACCACGCTGCGCGAGGCGGCGCTCGCATCCGGGCTGATCGACGGCTCGGCCTTCGACCGGGCGATCGACCCGGCGCTGATGGTCTGACCGCCTGTTCCTGGTCAAACGCAGCGTCATGCTGGCCGGACATCGCACCAGCGTTGCCCTCGAGCCGGCGTTCTGGGCGGTGCTGGAGCAGCTTGCGGGTCGAGGCGGCGAGACGCTCGCGGCGCTGATGTCGCGGGTCGATGCCCAGCGCGCGCCGGCGCAGCCGCTCGCATCGGCGTTGCGGCTGACAGCCCTGGCCGCCGGGGGGATCGACGCAAAAAGTTGACGCGCGCTGATCGTTTTGTGGATCCGTTAACCTCTTGCTAACCTGCGGTTGTGTAGGCTCGCCTCATCCAGAACGGGTGAGAGAAGGCAAAAACGATGTCGCAGACGATTCAAGGCAAGGCCGCCGTGATCAGCCCGCTGGTGCTGGCGGACCGGCTGCTGACGATGGCGAAGGACGCCGATCAGGCAGGCTTGTCGGCCTCGGCCGCGCGGCTGCTCAAGCTGGCCTACAAGATGTATGGCGAGAAACCCGTTCAGTAACGCACCCTATGGCCTCCGGACCCGTTAGCTCCGAGACTGCGATGCGGGGCCGCGGCTCCGCCGTGCGCGTGCACGCGCCTATTTGGCGAGTGCACGCGCTGGCGTGATGGGGTCCGGGGCCGAGCCTCTGGCCTTCCTTCGGAGGGTCGATGGCTTACTTCGGCAAGATACTGGGCGGCGTCGCCGGCCTGTTTATGGGTGGCCCGATCGGCGCGGTCATGGGTGCGGCGCTCGGGCATGCGGCCGATCAGAGCGACGTACTGCCGCGCGTCGGCCAGCAGGTCGGTCAGGGCTTTGCCGGGCTGATGAGCGGGCCGGGCAACGGTCCCTCGCCGCTGCACCCGGCGCGCATCGCCGCGATGTTCGGACGCAAGGACTCGATCTTTTCGATCGGCATCGTCGCGCTCTCGGCCAAGCTCGCCAAGATCGACGGCGCCGTCACCCGCGCCGAGATCGACGCCTTCAAGCGGCATTTCCGCATTCCGACCGAACAGGTGCACGTAGTCGGCATCCTGTTCGACCAGTTGCGCGACAGTCAGGAGGACTATCGGCCTTACGCCCGCCAGATGGGCGAGGCGTTCAGCGATAATCGCGGCATGCTCGAGGAGGTGCTGACCGCGCTGTTCGCCATCGCCAAGGCCGACGGTCCGATCACTCGCAGCGAGCAGGAGTTCCTCCGCCAGGTGCATGCCGGTTTCGGGTTGGACCACCTGGCCTGGGACAGCGCGGCCACCGGACAGAGCCGCGCGCGCAGCAATGTCGATGAGGGTGATCCTTACCTGGCGCTCGGGGTCAACCGCCGCGCGAGCGATGAGGAGTTGCGCGCAGCCTGGAAGAAGCTGATGCGCGAGAACCATCCCGATAGCCTCGCAGCCCGAGGCGTGCCGCCGGAGTTCATCGCGGCGGCAAGCGACAAGGTGGCGCGCATCAACGCCGCTTGGGACCGCATCAAGCGCGAGCGGCGGTTGTGAGCCTCGCCCTCGAAGCGGCCGCGATCGATGAGGCGGCCATCGAGGCGGCGCCGAGCCCCAACCAGGATGACCGCCCAGCCGGCAGCGTCGTCGACACGCTGGTCCTGCATTACACCGGCATGCGGAGCGGCCAGGCCGCGATCGACCGCCTGCGCGACCCGGCAGCCCGCGTCTCGTCGCACTACGTAGTCGGCGAGGATGGCGGGATCGTGCGGCTGGTCGAGGAGCAGCGCCGCGCCTACCACGCCGGGATCTCCAACTGGCGCGGCCGGCCGGTGCTGAACGACCGCTCGGTCGGCATCGAGATCGTCAATCCGGGTCATGAGTGGGGTTATCGGCCGTTCCCCGAGGTGCAAATGCGAAGCGTCGCCGCGCTATGCCGTCTAATCCTCTCGCGCCATGCGATCCCGGCCCGCAACGTCCTCGCGCACAGCGACGTCGCACCCGACCGCAAGCAGGATCCCGGCGAACTGTTCGACTGGCGTGGCCTTGCTGACGCCGGTGTTGGGCTGTGGCCGGACGGCGACGGCGCCGTTATCACCGACGACGCGTCGTCGGTGGTGGCGGTCAGGCAAGGCTTGGTCGACATCGGCTACGCGGTGGCGCCGCATGGCGAGGCCGACGCGCCGCTCGCCAGCGTGTTGCGCGCCTTTCAGCGCCATTGGCGACCGGAGGTGGTGAGCGGCTTGGCCGATATCGGCACGCGGGCGCGGATCGCCGCGCTTACCATCCTTATCGAGCCCGCTTGACGCCGGGCGCCAGGCACGCGACACCGACACGCCAGACGGCTGGACGGCCGCTGCGTCGAACTACTCCGGCGTGGAGGAAAGTCCGGGCTCCACGGGAATACGGTGCCGGCTAACGGCCGGCGGGGGCGACCCCAGGGATAGTGCCACAGAAAACAAACCGCCGATCGGCAGCGGGGCAACCCGATGTCCTGACGGCAAGGGTGAAACGGTGCGGCAAGAGCGCACCGCGCGACCGGCAACGGGAGCGGCAGGGTAAACCCCACCGGGAGCAAGACCGAATAGGGGCGACCGGGGTCGTCCTTGCGAAAGCAGGGCGCCTCAGAGGCATTCCCGCCTCGTCGTCCGGGTTGGTCGCGTGAGGCGCGCAGCGATGCGTGTCCTAGAGGAATGGTCGTCCGAGCGCCGTGCCCGCAAGGCCCGGTGTGGACAGAACCCGGCTTACAGGCCGTCTGGCACCTCTTTGCCGTGTAGGACAAGACACGTCTTCGGAAGCGTGTTTTCCCGCGAGTCGCGTTGCACAAAGCGGCAGCCTGCTGTCCACAACCTATACCCAACTTGTCCCCAAAAGCATCCACAGGAACGTTGACAAGAACAAACAACGAAGTCTTACCGCGTTGTCGCCGTAACTGCCTCGATTCGCGAGACGCTCGTTTACTTCTCGTTAACGCCTTGTCTCATCTGGTGATTTTACCAGTCGTTACGCGACAGACGAAAGTTATTCCCTTTGACGCCCACGTGAGCCCATGATATCCCATACCATCCCAAAAGGTAGGACGATGCACGCGCCGCGTGCATCCGCCAGGCGGGCCGTGGCGTCGGGACACCGGGTGGCGGGAGGCGGACAACGAGGCGATGGGCCACTTTCTGGGCACACACCAGAACCGCCTCGACGCCAAAGGTCGGGTGTCGGTGCCGGCGAGCTTTCGCGCCGCCCTGCGCGACCTCTCCGACGACAGCGCCGGTCTCGTGCTGCTGCCGTCCAACCGATACGCCTGCATCGACGGCTATTCCCGCGTCGCCTACGACCGGCTCGGCCAACGCCTGGCCCAAATGGACGTGCTGAGCGAGGAGTATGAGGACACTGCGCTTTACATCTACGGCGATGCATACGCTGTCGAATCGGACAAGGAAGGACGCATTGTGCTGCCGGAGCCACTTGTCGCACATGCGGGGCTGACCGAGAGCGTGATGTTCAAGGGGCTCGGAGAGATCTTCCAGATCTGGGAGCCGCAAGCCGGCGAGCGGCGCAGCACCGAGGCGCGCGGCCGGGCGCGGCCAAGCGCCGCCCGCATCGCCAGCACAGGGACGGGCGCCACGGGAGCGGGCACGTGAACACCTCCGGCGCCGAGCCTGGGAGCGCCCGACCCGGCCACGTGCCGGTGCTGCTCGGCGAGGTGCTTGCGGCACTCGAGCCGCGCGCGCAGGGCGTCTATCTCGACGGCACGTTCGGCGGCGGCGGCTACGCCGAGGCGATCCTCGCTGCGGCCGACTGCACGCTCTGGGCGATCGACCGCGACCCCGACGCGATCGCGCGCGGCGCCACCATGGCCGCACGGCATGGTGAGCGGCTGCACCTTGTCGAGGGCTCGTTCTCCGCCATGCTGGCGCTGCTGGCGGCGCGTGGCGTCACGCGCCTCGACGGCGTCGTGCTCGACCTCGGCGTCTCCTCGTTTCAGCTCGACGAGGCCGAACGCGGCTTCTCGTTTCGCGCTGACGGTCCGCTCGACATGCGGATGTCGCGTCATGGGCCGAGTGCAGCGGACCTCGTCGCGACCTTGCCGGAAGGCGAACTTGCAGACCTGCTCTTCGAGCTCGGCGAGGAGCGTCTGTCGCGGCGGATCGCGCGCGCGATCGTTCTGGCGCGCGCCGCCGCACCGATCAGCAGCACGCTGCAGCTTGCCGACATCATTCGCGACGCCGTTCCGGCCGTGCGCCCGCGGCCCGGGCAGCACGCCATCCATCCGGCGACGCGCAGCTTCCAGGCGCTGCGTATCCGAGTGAACGACGAGCTCGGCGAGATCGCCCAGGCGCTCGGCGACGCCGCCCGGCTGCTCGCGCCCGGCGGCCGGCTCGTTGTCGTGTCGTTCCATTCGCTCGAGGACCGGATCGTCAAGCGCTTCATGCTGGGGGCGAGCGGCCAGGCGCCAGCGCCCTCGCGGCACGACCCGCGCGGGCTCGATACTCGAGAGGCGGCGCAGTTCCGCCTGCTGACCCGGCGCGCGACCCGGCCCAGCGAGGCCGAGACCGCGCGCAACCCGCGCGCGCGCAGCGCCAGGCTGCGCGCCATCGAGAAGCTCTCCTCGCCGCCGGAGGCGGCATCAGCCGCATCGCCGCCAACCATCCCGCCAGCCGAGGCACTGTCATGATTCGTCCGTTCACCTGCCTGTGCCTGCTGCTGGCCGGAGGCTCGGGCCTTTACCTCTACCAGGAGAAGCATCGCACCCAGCTGCTCGACCGCGAGATCGGCCGGGTCATCCACGAGACGGAGGCGACGCGCGGCCGCATCGGAGCGCTGAAGGCGGAGTGGGCGGTGCGCACCGAGCCGGGCCGGCTGTCCGACCTTGCGACGCGCTTCCTGGCGCTCAAGCCGATGGCGCCGACGCAGTTCGTCCAGCTCGCCGACCTCGCCGGCCACCTGCCTCAGGTCGGCCCGATGCCGGCCGCCGTGATCGCAGCGCCGAGCCCGGCGACGCCGCCGGGCGGTGATCCCGCGTTGATGCCGCTTGCCGCAGCCTTGCCGACGGGCGACCAGGCGGCGACGCGCACCGCGGCCGTCGTTGACGACGACGAGGCCGGCTCGTCGTCCGCCGCACCGGACCGGGCTGCTCTGGACTCCAGCCAGGCGAAGGCTCCACCAGCCGGCGAGGCAGCCAGCGCCCAGGATGTCGGCGACGATGCGGCTGCGTCAGCGGCGCCTGCAGCGCGTGCGAAGCCGGTGGTCAAGACGGCGACGCCGGCGGCGCATCCACACCGGCCGGCCGAGCTGCAGATTGCGCGCAGCATTGATGCCGGACGGCCAACGACGGCGCTGGCGCATGGCGGTTTGTTGCCGCTCGCCTCGGCCCGCGTGCCCGGCCCGCGGGTGCTGCAGGCGGCGGCCCGGCCGGGTAGCGGCACCCGCGCCGCCGCATCGCCGCGCACGCTGCTGCCGCAGAGCGCCAACTACATCGGCTCCTCGCTCGGCGGTGCCGCGAGCCTGCCGCCCGCCGTGCCCTATAGCGGCGAATGACCGGCGAGCCGCCACCGCCTGAGGGATCACCGCCGGCTCGGCGTGCGGCCGGCATGCCGGCCGGGCGCGCCGGCGCGCCCACTCGCGGCGGCGCTGTGCCGCGCATGGAGACGGTGCGGGTCACCTCGCCGGACTTGCAGCGCCGGGCCGCGCTCGAGCGCTCTCGCCTGCGCCTGCTGCTCGCCTCGGCCGGCTTCGGCGTGCTGTTCCTCGGCGTCGTCGGCAAGCTTGCCTCGGCGACGCTGCTGTTCCCGATGGCACCGAGCAAGGCCGAGATGGCGCCGCTGGTGCCGAACGAGCCGGCGCCGCTCGCTGAGGGCGACGTGTCAGCGCTGCCCGGCGGCCAGCAGGTCCGTGCGACGATCATGGACCGCAACGGCCAGATCCTCGCGGTCTCGCTGCCGACCGCGGCACTCTACGCCAATCCGCGCGAGATGATCGACCCGGGGCAGGCGGCGCAGCGTATCAAGCAGGTGCTGCCGAGCCTCGACGAGACGGAGGCCAAGCAGCGCCTCGCCTCGGCCAAGCAGTTCGTCTATCTCGCGCGCAACATCAGCCAGCGCCAGGAAGTGGCGATCAACGCGCTTGGCATCCCGGGCGTCTATTTCCAGCCTACCGAGAAGCGCCACTACCCGCTCGGCCGGGTCGCAGCACAGGTGCTCGGCGGGGTCGACATCGACGGCCGCGGCGTCGCCGGCGTCGAGCGCGCGTTCGACGCCCGGCTCGAGCACGAGGCGAGCCCGATCCACCTGTCGATCGACGTGCGGGTGCAGGAGGTGATGCGCGAGGAGCTGGACGCGGCGAAGACCGAGTTCGACGCCATCGGCGCCTGCGGCATCGTCATGGACGTGCAGACCGGCGAGGTGATCGCCATGGTCAGCCTGCCGGATTACGACGCCAACCTGTTCGGCCAGACGCCGCCGGACGATCGCTTTAACCGTGCTGTGACCGGAATGTTCGAGCCGGGATCGACGTTCAAGCTGCAGACCGCGGCGATGGCGCTCGATTATGGCGCGGCGCATATTTGGGATCGTTTCGACGCTGCGCATTTGATCCATATCGGCCGCTTCACGATCACCGACTTCAAGGGCCAGCATCGCATCCTCGCTTTGCCCGAGGTGCTCGCCTATTCGTCCAACCTGGGTGCCGCGCACATCGCGCTGACCGTCGGCGGCGAGCACCAGCGTGCCTGGCTCAAGCGGCTGGGGATGTTCCGCCGCGTCGGCATTCAGCTGCCCGAGGCCGGCTTCCCGATCATTCCACCGCTCAACAACTGGGGCGAGAGCACGGTGATGACGGTCGGCTTCGGCCACGGCATCGCGGTCTCGCCGCTGCACGTGGTGCGCGGGACCGCCGCACTCGCCAATGGCGGCACGGTGCTGACGCCGACGATCCTGGCCGACATGCCGGGCCAGCCGCTGCCTAACGGCCGCGTGGTGATGTCGCCCTCCACCTCCGACACCGTGCGCAAGTTGATGCGCCTTGTAGTCACCAACGGCTACGGCAAGCCGGCCGACGTGGCCGGCTACTTCGTCGGCGGCAAGACCGGCACGGCGGAGAAGGTCGGCGCGCACGGCTACAAGAAACACGCCAACGTCAGCGCCTTCATGAGCGTGTTCCCGATGAACGCGCCGCGCTACGCCGTCTACTTCATGCTCGACGAGCCGAAGGGCAACAAGTCGACCGGCGGCTACTCCACCGCCGGCGCGGTGAGCGCGCCAGGTGCGGGCCGGGTGATCGCGCGCATCGCGCCGATGCTGAACATGTTCCCTGACACCGCCCATCTCGAGCAGATCCAGGCGTCGCTGGCGATCCCGATGCAGCCGGAGCGCGGCTCGGGCGAGCCGACCGGCCAGCACCCTTGGCCCGACCCGCCGCCGGTGGCGGCGACAGCGGCGGCGGCCGGCGCCGCTCCAACGCCGCCGCAGCCCCCGGCAAAGCATGTCGCGGTGCGCCAGCAGGCGGCGTTGCCGTCGCGCCGCGTCGCCGAGCTCGAGCTGCCGGCCTCAGCACTTGCGGCTCGCTGAGATGCTGGATGCGGCACGACTGCAGGCGGAGAGCGGCGCGCCCGCAGCGGCGGCTTTGGGGCTGGAGGCGCGCGGCATCACCGCCGACAGCCGCCAGGTCGCGCCCGGCTGGGTGTTCGCCGCCCTGCCCGGCGCGCGCGCCGACGGCCGCGCCTTTATCGGCGAGGCAGTGTCGCGCGGCGCCATCGCAGTGCTGGCGCCCACCGGCACCGCCTGGCCGCCGGGGGTGCCGCCGCGGCCGCTGATCGAGGATGGTGAGCCGCGCCGGGCGCTCGCACGGCTCGCCGCCCTGCACGCCGGCAGCCAGCCCGGCCACGTGGTCGCAGTGACCGGCACCAACGGCAAGACCAGCACGGTCGAGTTCCTGCGCCAACTCTGGGCCGATGCGCGGCTGCCGGCAGCCAGCCTCGGCACGCTCGGGCTCGTCGCGCCAGGCGAGCCGGGCGTCGGAGGGCTCACCACCCCTGATCCGGTCGTGCTGGCACAGACAATGGCACGCCTGGTTCGCGCCGGCATCGACCATGCCGCGATCGAGGCCTCATCGCACGGGCTCGACCAGTTCCGGCTCGACGGGCTGCGGCTGGCAGCGGCGGGGTTCTCGAACCTGACGCGCGACCATCTGGACTATCACGGCAGCGAGGCGGCCTACCGGGCGGCCAAGCTTCGGCTGTTTGCCGAGCTGCTGCCGCACGGCGCGCCGGCGGTCGTCAACGCCGACATGGACGGGGCGATGCTGGAGGCGCTGCGCGGCCTCGCCCGGTCGCGTCACCTCGATTTGCAGCTGGTCGGGCAGCGCGGCGAGATGCTGCGCCTGGTCGCCGCGCGGCCGCGGCCGGATGGGCAGACGCTGCAGCTCGACGCCGGCGGTGTCCTGCGCACGATCGAGGTCGCCCTGCCCGGCCGCTTCCAGGCCGACAACGCGTTGCTCGCCGCTGGGCTTGCGATCGCAACCGGGCTGCCGGACGCGCTCGACCGGCTCGGCCGGCTTGCCGGCGTGCGCGGCCGGATGGAGCTGGCGCTACGGCTGGCCAATGGCGCCGCCGCCTATGTCGATTACGCACATACGCCGGACGCGCTGGAGCGATTGCTGGCGGCGCTGCGACCGCACGCAAGCGGCCGGCTGGTCTGCGTGTTCGGCGCCGGCGGCGACCGCGACGCCGGCAAGCGGCCGCTGATGGGGACAGCCGTCGCGCGCCATGCCGACCTTGCCTTCGTCACCGATGACAACCCGCGCGGCGAGGACCCGGCGTCGATCCGCCGCGCCGTGCTGGCCGGCATGGATGGCATCGTCGCGCACGAGATCGGCGACCGGCGCAGGGCGATCGCCGCTGGACTGGGCGCCCTTGGCCCGGGCGACGTGCTGGCGGTCGCCGGCAAGGGCCACGAGCAGGGCCAGACCGTCAACGGCGTCACGCTGCCGTTCGACGATGTCGCCGTCGTGCGGGCGCTCGCGTGAGAGGCGAAGGAAGGCCAGGGGCTTTGCCCCAGGACCCCATCAAAGGCGGAGCCTTTAATATCCATCTCTTAACTAAATGGGGTTTGGGGCCGCGGGCCCCAGCGGGTCCAGGGCAGAGCCCTGACCTTCCTGCATGACCGCGCTCTGGACATCCGAAGCCCTAGAGGCGGCGACCGGCGGCGTGATGACGCACCCGTTCCACGCCACCGGAGTGTCGATCGACACCCGCACGCTGCGGCCTGGCGACCTCTTCGTCGCACTCGTCGGCGACAACGGCGACGGTCACGACCATCTCGGCGCCGCATTTGCCGCCGGCGCCGGCGGCGCGGTCGTGCATCGCCACGACGCGTTCGCCGCCGAGCGGGTGCCGGAGGGTGCCGGGCTGCTGATTGTCAACGACACTCAGCAGGCGCTGACCTCGCTCGGCGCCTATGGTCGCGAGCGCTTTACCGGCTCGGTGATCGCGATCACCGGCTCGGTTGGCAAGACCTCCACCAAGGAGATGCTGCGCCTGATCCTGGCCGAGAGCGGCCAAGTCGAGGCGGCGGCCGCCTCCTACAACAACCATTGGGGCGTGCCGCTGACCCTGGCACGACTAGACCCGGATGCGGACTACGCGGTGGTTGAAATCGGCATGAACCATCCGGGCGAGATCAGCCCGCTCGCCCGCCTTACGCTGCCGGACGTCGCCGTCGTCACCGCGGTCGCCGCGACGCATATTGGCCATCTCGGCACCCTTGAGGCGATCGCCGACGAGAAGGCGGCGATCATCGACGGCGTCGCCCAGGGCGGCCACGCCGTGTTGCCGGCTGGCCCGCATCTGGCCCAGCTGCAGGCGAGGGCGCGCGGCGTGCACTGCGTTGTGTTCGGCGAGGCCGAGGGCGATAGCCGGCTGCTCGCCGAGACCCAGTTCGAGCCGGGCGGCAGCGGCGTCACTGCGACCATCCTGGGCCAGCCCGTGCGCTTTTGGCTTGCCGCGCCGGGGGCGCACATGGTCGCCAACGCGCTCGCCGCGCTGACTGCGGCGGTGCTGGTTGGCGCGCCGCTGGCGCCGGCAGCCGCGCGGCTGGCGAGCTTCTCGGGCCTCGCCGGACGCGGCGAGCAGCGGCCGCTGCTTGGCGGCGCCGCCCGGCTGCTCGACGAGAGCTACAACGCCTCCGGCGCCTCGGTGCGCGCCGCGCTCGCGGTGCTGCGGCTGCTGCCCGCGAGCCGCCGGCTTGCCGTGCTGGGCGACATGCGCGAGCTCGGCGAGCACGCGACGGCCGAGCACCGCGACCTCGCCGAGCCGGTCACGGCACATGCCGACCTGCTCTATGCCTGCGGCGAGCACATGTTGGCGCTGTTCGAAGCGATTCCGGAGCGCTGCCGCGGCGCCTGGCAGGAGAATGCGGAGCTGCTGGCGCCGATCGTCGCCGAGGCGCTGGCGCCGGGCGATGCGGTGCTGGTCAAGGGCAGCCTGGGCAGCCGGATGCGTGTCGTCGTCGCTGCCCTCGAAGCCGCCAGCCAGCAAGCCGGGGCGGCCTGAGATGCTCTACGATCTGAGCCGGCCGCTTGCCGAGCAGTTCTTCCTGTTCAACCTGTTTCGCTACATCAGCTTTCGCTCGGGCGCGGCCTGCCTCACCGCGCTCGCGGTCAGCTTCGCGCTCGGCTCGCCGGTGATCGCCTGGCTGAAATCGGTGCAGCGCGGCGGCCAGCCGATCCGGCTCGACGGACCGCCGCGCCATCTGGTCGAGAAGAAGGGCACGCCGACGATGGGCGGCGTGCTGATCCTGCTCGCTCTGACCGCCTCAACCCTGCTGTGGGGAGATCTGCGCAACGGTTATGTCTGGGCGGTGCTGCTCTGCACCCTCGGCTACGGCGCCATCGGCTTCGTCGACGACTACCTCAAGCTCTCGCGGCGCAACACGAAGGGCGTCTCGGCGCGCGGCAAGCTGGTGGTGCAGGTGGCGATCGGGCTCGGCGTCGCCGTCTGGATCGACAGCCTGACCGGCGGTCGGCTCGGCACCTCGCTCACGGTGCCGATCTTCAAGGAGGTGCTGATCCCCTTCGCCTTCGCCTTCCCGCTGGTCGGAATGCTGGTCATGCTCGGCGCCAGCAACGCGGTGAACCTGACCGACGGGCTCGACGGCCTGGCGATCGTGCCGACCATCATCGCCGCCGGCGTGTTCGCACTGATCGCCTACCTGGTCGGCAACCGCATTTTCGCGGATTACCTGCAGTTGCACGGCGTGCCGGGCACCGGCGAGCTATGTGTCTTCCTCTCGGCGCTGATCGGCGCCGGTCTGGGCTTCCTGTGGTTCAACGCGCCGCCGGCGGCGGTGTTCATGGGCGATACCGGGTCGCTCGCGCTTGGCGGCGCGCTCGGCGCGGTGGCGGTCGCGACGAAGCACGAGGTCGTCCTGTTCATCGTCGGCGGGCTGTTCGTCGTCGAGACGGTGTCGGTCATCATCCAGGTGTTCTGGTTCAAGCGCACCGGCCGGCGCGTGTTCCTGATGGCGCCGCTGCACCACCACTACGAGAAGAAGGGTTGGTCCGAACCCACGATCGTCATCCGGTTCTGGATCATCTCGATGATCCTCGCGCTATGCGGCCTGGCGACGTTGAAAATCCGATGAGCGGCGCCTTTCCTGGCACGATCTTCGCCGGCGAGCGGTTCGCCGTCGTCGGCCTCGGTCGCAACGGCCTGCCGGCGGCCCACGCGCTCAGCGCGATGGGCGCGAGCGTGATCTGCTGGGACGATGGCGAGGCGGCGCGCATCGCCGCCGCGACGGCTGGCCTGACCATCGGGCAGCCGGATCTTGGCGCGTGCGACGCGCTGGTGCTCTCGCCCGGCATACCGCACCGGCTGCCGGCGCCGCACCCGCTTGCCGCGGAGGCGCTGGTCGCCGGGGTGCCGATCCTGAGCGATGCCGAGCTGCTGTATCGGGCGGTGCGCGCGGCCGGCTCGCGGGCGCGCTTCGTCGGCATTACCGGCACCAACGGCAAGTCGACGACCACCGCGCTACTCGCCCACATCCTGGACGGCGCCGGGGTGCCGGTTGCCGCCGGCGGCAATCTCGGCCCGGCTGCCTGCGCCCTGCCGCTGCTCGGCGACGACGGCGTCTACGTGCTGGAAATGTCGAGCTACATGTTGGAGAGACTCGCGACCCTCCGCTTCGATGCGGCGGTGATGCTGAACCTGAGTGCCGATCATATCGACCGCCATGGCGATATGGCCGGCTACGAGCAGGCCAAGCGCGCGATCTTCGATCGTCAGACCGCCGCCGATTTTACCGCCGTCGGCGCCGACGACGCGGCGAGCCTGGCATTCGCCGCCCGGTTGCCGCGGCCGCCGCGCCTGGTCTCGGCCGAGCGCGTGTTCGTCGGCGGGCAGGCGTTCGACATGCGCGCGGCCGCCGCCCTGCCCGGCGCGCACAACGCGCAGAACGTCGCCGCCGCGGCCGCGCTGGCCGAGTTTCTCGGCGTTGATCCGGCCGCCATCCGCGCCGGCATCGTCAGCTTCTCCGGCCTGCCGCACCGCCAAGCGCGCGTCGCCAGCGTCGGCGGCGTCGAGTTCGTCAACGACAGCAAAGCGACCAACGCCGACGCCGCCGCGCGCGCCCTGGGCTGCTATCCGGCACAGGTCTGGATCGCCGGCGGCATCGCCAAGGCCGGCGGCATCGTGCCGCTGGTGCCGCTGTTCGGACGCATCGCGCAGGCGCTCCTGATCGGCCGCGACGCGCCGCTGTTCGCGCGCACGCTGGCCGCGCACGGCGTGGCGCACGAGGTGGTCGGCACGCTCGAGCGCGCCGTGCCGATGGCGTTCGCCGCCGCGCAGGCGGGCAGCGTGCCGACGGTGCTGCTGTCGCCGGCGGCAGCGAGTTTCGACCAGTTCAACGGCTTCGAGGCGCGCGGCGATCGCTTTGCCGAGCTCGTCCGCGCCCTCGCCGCCGCGCCCGATCAGCCCGCGTCACGGGAGCACGCCGCCTGATGCCCGCCCTGTCGCGCGCCGACACCTCCATCCTCGGCCGCTGGTGGTGGACGGTGGATCGCTGGACGCTGTTCGCCATCGCGACGCTGATCGGCTTCGGCTACGTGCTGATGCTGGCGGCAAGCCCCGCGGTCGCCGAGCGCATTGGCCAGTCGCGCGACCTGTTCATCGGCAAGCAGGTGGTGTTCCTGGCGATCGCCGGGCTGATCGTGGTCGGCGTGTCGCTGCTCGGCCCGCGCGGCGTGCGCCGGCTGGGCCTCGTGGGCTGCGTCGTCGCCATGATGCTGACCGCGCTGACGCTGGTGCATGGGGTCGAGATCAAGGGCGCGCGGCGCTGGATCGCCCTGCCGGGGATGTCGATCCAGCCGAGCGAGTTCCTCAAACCGTGCTTTGCGGTGGTGACAGCCTGGCTGGTGAGCGAGGGGCGCCGTACGCGCGGCTTCCCCGGCACGGTGATCGCCTTCGCCATCTTCGGGCTGATCCTGCTGCTGCTGAAGTCCCAGCCCGACATCGGCATGCTCAGCGTCATCACCGCGGTGTTCTTCGCCCAGCTCTTCGTCGGCGGGATGAATGTCGGGCTGGTCGGCATCGCGCTCGCCGCGATGGGCGGGGCGGGCGTTGCCGCCTACACGCTGTTTCCGCACGTGCGCAGCCGCGTCACTCGCTTCCTGCATCCGGAGCAGGGCGACCATTACCAGGTCGACACGGCGTTGCAGGCGTTCGGCAACGGCGGCCTGCTTGGACGCGGTCCCGGCGAGGGCCGGGTGAAGGACCTGCTGCCCGACGCGCATGCCGACTTCGTGTTCGCGGTGGCCGGCGAGGAGTTCGGTTTCCTCGTCTGCCTGCTGATCCTCGGCATCTTCGCCTTCATCGTGCTGCGCGGGCTGCTGCGGCTGCTCGCCGAGACCGACGAGTTCATCATTCTGGCCGCTGCTGGCCTGGTCACCGGCTTCGGCCTGCAGGCCTTCGTCAACATGGCTTCCTCGCTGCACCTGATCCCGACCAAGGGGATGACGCTGCCGTTCATCTCCTATGGCGGCTCGTCGGCAATGTCGGTGGCGCTCGGCATGGGCATGCTGCTGGCGCTGACCCGCCGCCGCAACCAGGTCGACCGCCTGGCGGAGCGCGCATGAGGGGCCCGCACGCCGGTGCGCCCGATCGTGATCGCCGCCGGCGGCACTGGCGGGCATCTATTCCCAGCCGAGGCGCTGGCGGAGGCGCTCGTCGCGCGCGGCCGCCGCGTCGTGCTGATGACGGACGCGCGCACCGCGAGCCGGGCGAGCGAGGCGTTCGAGGGGCGCGAGCGGCTGGTCATCAGCGGCGCCGGCCTCGCCGGCCGCGGCCTGCGTCGCGGTGCGGCGGCAGCGGCGGCGCTGGTGGCCGGCACGCTGCAGGCGCGGCGCGCGCTCGACGGGCTGAACGCCGCGGCGGTGGTCGGCTTCGGCGGCTACCCGTCGGTCGCGCCCGTGCTCGCCGCGGCGACGCTGGGGCGGGCACGGCGTCCGGCAGTGCTGCTGCATGAGCAGAACGCGGTGCTCGGCCGCGCCAATCGCTTCCTCGCCCGCCGTGCCGACCTGCTGGCGCTCAGCTTCGCCGGCACGTCGCTGGTGCCGACCGGCGTCGCGAGTGAGGTGATCGGCAACCCGGTGCGGGCGCCGATCCTGGCCGCGGCAGCGTCGGCCACGACGCCGCGCACATTGCTGGTGCTCGGCGGCTCGCTTGGCGCCCGCGTGCTCAGCGACGTCGTTCCCGCCGCCATTGCGCAGCTGAGCCCGCAGCGCCGGGCCGGGCTCAGCATCGTCCAGCAATGCCGCGCCGAGGACCTCGAGCGGGTGCGCGTCGCCTACGCCGGGCTCGGCGTCGCGGCCGAGCTGTCGCCGTTCTTCGCCGACCTCGCGGGCTTGCTGGCCGAGGCGCGCCTGGTCATCGCCCGTGCCGGCGCCTCCACCGTCGCCGAGCTCGCCGTCGTCGGCCGGCCGGCCATCCTGGTGCCGCTGCCGCAGGCGATCGACGACCACCAGAGCGCCAACGCTCGCGCGCTGGCGTCGGCCGGGGCGGCCACGGTGATGGCGCAGCCTGGCTTCACGCCCGAGGCGCTGGCGGCGGCGTTGACGCGCCTGCTCGGCGACCCGCCGGCGCTGGACGCAATGGCGGCAGCCGCACGCGGCATCGGCCGTAGCGACGCGGCCGCAAGGTTCGCCGACCTGGTGGAGCAGCACATGGGCGCCGAACGGATGCCTCAGACCTCGCATCGGAGCGACGCATGAGGGCGCTGCCTCTGTCGATCGGCACCATCCACTTCGTCGGCATCGGCGGCATCGGCATGTCCGGCATCGCCGAGGTGCTGCACACGCTCGGCTACACGGTGCAGGGCAGCGACGTCGCCGATAATGCCAACGTGAAGCGCCTGCGCGAGACCGGCCTGCGCATCGCAATCGGCCACGCCGCGGCCAACCTCGGCGACGCGCGCGTCGTCGTCGTCTCGACCGCCGTCCGCGCCGACAACCCCGAGGTCGCCGCCGCGCGCGCCCGGCTGATCCCGGTGGTGCGGCGGGCCGAAATGCTGGCCGAGCTGATGCGGCTGCGCTGGTCGATCGCAATCGGCGGCACCCACGGCAAGACCACCACCACCTCGCTGGTCGCAGCCGTGCTCGAGGCGGCGCGTCTGGATCCGACGGTGATCAACGGCGGCATCATCGAGGCCTACGCCTCCAACACCCGGCTGGGTGCGGGCGACTGGATGGTGGTCGAGGCGGACGAGAGCGACGGCTCGTTCCTCCGCCTGCCAGCGGTGATCGCGGTGGTCACCAACATGGACCCCGAGCACCTCGACCATTGGGGCACCGCCGAGCAGATGATGGCGGGCTACGACCAGTTCGTCTCCAACATCCCGTTCTACGGCTTCGCGGTGCTGTGCATCGACCACCCTGCGGTGCAGCAGATGATCCCCCGCCTGTCGGACCGACGCATCATCACCTACGGCTTCTCGCCGCAGGCCGACGTGCGTGCCGAGCGGCTGGTCTCCGACAAGCTGGGTGCGACCTTCGAGGTCGCGGTCACCGACCGGGCGCGCAATCGCACCCGCCGAATGGGGCCGTTTCGCCTGCCGATGCTGGGCAGCCACAACGTGCTGAACGCGCTGGCGGCGGTGGCCGTCGGCGTCGAGATGGAGATCGACGACGCGACGTTGCGCTCGGCCTTCGCCTCGTTCCGGGGCGTCAAGCGCCGCTTCACCAAGACCGGCGAGGCCGGCGGCATCACGGTGATCGACGATTACGGCCACCATCCGGTGGAGATCGCCGCGGTGCTGAAGGCGGCGCGCCAGGCCGGCGCGAAGAACGTCGTCGCCGTGGTGCAGCCGCATCGCTACTCCCGCCTGCAGACCCTGTTCGTCGAGTTCTGCACCTGCATGAACGACGCCGGAACGGTGATCATCGCGGACGTCTATGCCGCCGGCGAGGCGCCGATCCCGGGGGTGGACCGCGACGCGCTGGTCGACGGGCTGCGCGCATCCGGTCATCGCAGCGTCGTCCCGCTGCCCGGCGCCGAGCATTTGGCCGAGATGGTGCACGCGATCGCCCGGCCCGGTGACTTCGTCATCTGCCTCGGTGCGGGCAACATCACCGCCTGGGCGCAGGCCCTACCGGCCGAAATTGCCAAGCTGCAGGTCTCCGGCCGACGCCTGCCGGGTGCGGCATGATGGCCGCCGCCGAGCGGCTCTCGCCGCTGGAAGACGCGGTCGCCAACGCGAGGATACGCCTGCGCGGCCGGCTGCAGTCCGGCGCCGCACTCGGCGCCCAGACCTGGTTTCGTGTCGGCGGGCCGGCCGAGTTCCAGCTCCGTCCCGCCGATGCCGAGGACCTGTCCGGCTTCCTCGCCGCGCTGCCGCTCGACATTCCGGTGAGCGTGATCGGCGCCGCCTCAAACCTGATCGTGCGCGATGGCGGGGTCGCGGGCGTTGTGGTTCGCCTGTCGCGCGGCTTTGGCGAGGTGAGCGTCGAGGCGGATGGCGTCATCGCCGGCGCGGCGGCACTGGACGCGACGGTCGCCGAGCACGCCGCCACCGCCGGGCTGCAGGGTTTAGAGTTCCTCTCCGGCATCCCCGGCGCTGTCGGCGGCGCGATTGCGATGAACGCCGGCGCCTATGGCGGCGACGTCGCCCAGGCGCTCGACTGGGCGGAGATCGTGACCCGAACCGGCGAGTTCCGCAGGCTGGCGGCCGACGAGCTCGGCCTGTCGTATCGCCATGCCAACGTTCCGGTCGAGGCCACCGTGGTGCGGGCGCGGTTTCGCGCGGAGCCTGGCGAGCCGGCGGTGATCGCCGAGCGCATGGCCCGGATCCGCAGCGCCCGCGAGGCAAGCCAGCCGGTCCGCGCCCGCACCGGCGGCTCCACCTTCCGCAACCCGCCGGACATGAAGGCCTGGGAGCTGATCGAGGCTGTCGGCGGGCGGGGGCTTGTGCGCGGCGGCGCGCAGGTGAGCGAGAAGCACTGCAATTTCCTGCTCAACCTCGGGCAAGCCAGACGGCGGCCGACCTCGAAGGCTTGGGCGAAGAGCTGCGCCGTCGCGTCCAGGCGGCAGCCGGCGTGACGCTGCAATGGGAGATCAAGCGGCTCGGCCGTCCGCTTGGCCGCCCCGTCGAGCACGTCGAGGCCTTGCCATGAGCGGCGGCATGAGCATCGCCGCGATCCAGGTTGCGGTGCTGCTTGGCGGCATCTCGGCCGAGCGCGAGGTCAGCCTGTCCTCGGGGCGCCAGGTAATGGCCGCACTCGCCACCGCCGGCTTCGAGGTGATGGCGGTCGAGGTCGGCGCCGACCTTGGGGCGGTGATCGCCGCGCTATCGCCAGCGCCCGGCTTGCCGTCGGCGCGGCGTCCGGACGTCGTGTTCAACGCGCTGCACGGCCGCTACGGCGAGGACGGCGTGATCCAGGGCCTGCTGGACTGGCTGCAGATCCCCTACACCCACTCCGGAGTGCGCGCCTCGGCGCTGGCGATGGACAAGGTCGCGGCCAAGGCGGTGTTTGCCGCCGCGGGCCTGCCGGTCGCCGCCGGCCGCGTCGTCGACGTGGCGTCGCTCGAGCACGCCGACCCGATGCCGAGGCCCTACGTCGTCAAGCCCCTCAACGAGGGCTCCTCGGTGGGCGTCAGCATTCTGCGCGAGGGCGATAATCGCCGCGCGGCGATCGCGCGCGACTGGTGCTACGGGCCGGGCGCGATGGTCGAGGAGTTCGTCCCCGGTCGCGAGCTGACCGTCGGCGTGCTCGAGGACCGTGCGCTGAGCGTGACCGAGATCGTCGCCGAGCACGCCTTCTACGACTACGAGAGCAAATACGCCGTCGGCGGCTCGCGCCACGTGCTGCCGGCGCCGGTCGACGCGGCCGCCGCCGAGCAAGCGATGGCGATCGCGCTTGCCGCCCACCGCGCGCTCGGCTGCCGCGGCGCCACACGGGCGGATTTCCGTTACGATGATACCGCAGGCGGGCCCGGCCGGCTGGTGCTGCTCGAGGTCAACACTCAGCCGGGGCTCACGCCGACCTCGCTGCTGCCCGAGCAGGCCGCCTTTTGCGGTATCGACTTCCCCGCGCTGTGCCGCTGGATGGTGGAGCGCGCCGCATGCCGCGTGTGAGCGCCGCGAGCGGGTCGCGTGGGCGCCTGCCGCCGCCGCGCCGCGCCTCGTCGGCCAAGGACCGGCCCTCGGCGGTCAAGCTGATGCTGCGGCGGCAGCGGCGCTTCGCTCGCCCGCTCGGCCTCGGCGTCCTGCTGCTCGGCATCGTCCTGATCGCCTACGGCGCGCTGCACGGCCGCGTCGGCGGCGCCGGCGGCAGCATCGTCGGCTGGCGCGAGCGCGTCGGCCGCGCGATCGGCCTCAGCGTGCAGACCGTCGACATCGACGGGAGGGCCAACACGCCCGAGCCTCTGTTGCGCGAGGCGCTCGGTATTCGCATCGGCGATCCGATCTTCGGCGTCTCGATCGAGGCGGCCCGCCTGCGCATCGAGAGCCTCTCCTGGGTGGAGCATGCGGTGGTCGAGCGCCGGCTGCCCGGCACGATCCACGTCTCGCTGATCGAGCGCCGCCCGTTCGCGATCTGGCAGAGCCAGGGCAAGTTCCAGCTGATCGGCCGCGACGGCGGGGTGGTCGCCAACGAGGACGTCTCCGCCTTCGCCAGCCTGCCGCTGGTGGTCGGCGCCGGCGCGCCGGGGCATGCCGCGGAGCTGCTCGACGCGCTGCAGGGGCAGCCGGCGCTGGCCGCGCGGGTCGGCGCGGCGGTGCGGGTCGGCGAGCGGCGCTGGAACCTTCAGCTCAAGAACGGCATCACCGTCATGCTGCCGGAGAGCCATGCGACGGCGGCGCTCACGCGCCTGATGGAGCTGCAGGCGGCGGACGCGCTGCTAGACCGGCCGATCGCCGCCGTCGACCTCAGATTGCCGGACCGACTCGTCGTGCGTCCGCTACCACCGGCGGCAACGTCGCCTAACGCGTCGGCGAGCGCCGGCGTGAAGGCGGACCCGAAATCTCCTGCGCCGAAGAGGTCGACATGAACGATCTGTCGCGGCGCCAAGCGCCACCCGTCCTGCTCGGCGAGGTCGCACCGCCGCTGCGCGGCCGGCTGCCGCGCTCGGGACCGTTCGGCGTGCTCGATATCGGCAGCACCAAGGTCGCCTGCCTGATCGGGCGGGTCGAGGGCGACGGCACGTTGCGCGTGCTGGCCTCAGGGATGACGCGCAGCCGCGGGGTGCGAGGCGGCGGCATCACCGACCTCGACGAGGCGGAGCGCGCGATCCGTGCGGCCGTCGGCCAGGCTGAGGACATGGCCGACCACCGGCTGCGCTCGGTCGTCGTCAACCTCGGCTGCGGCCTGCCGGAGAGCCGACTGTTCAACGTCCAGTGGCCGGTCGGCGGGCGCGAGGTGACGGAGGGCGACGTGAAGCGCGTCGTCAACGAGGGACGCGCCCGTGCCCAAACCGATGGACGCGAAACGATCCACGCGCTGCCGGTCGCCTTTTGCGTCGACGAGACCGCCGGCGTCGCCGATCCTCGTGGCCATCATTGCGAGCAGCTGAGCGCGCGTCTGCATGTCGTCGACGCGCTGTCGATGGCGCTGCGCAACCTCGGCGCCGCAGTCGCGCGCTGCGACCTCGAGATCACCGAGCTGGTGTCCGCACCCTTCGCCTCCGGCCTGTCCTGCCTGGTCGACGACGAGCGCGAGCTCGGCGCCACCGTGATCGACATGGGCGGCGGCACCACCCAGCTTGCCGGTGTTCGCCGAGAACCAGCTGCTGCACACCAGCCAGCTGCCGGTCGGCGGCCTGCACGTCACCAAGGACATCGCCGGCGTGCTGTCGACGCCGCTGGGCAGCGCCGAGCGGCTCAAGACGTGATGCACGGCAACACCGAGATCAGCGTCGGAGGACGAGCGCGAGATGCTGCAGGTGCAGCTGATCGGCGAGGACGAGCACCGCTTCGCGCGCATGTCGCGGGCCAATGGTGGTCGCGGTGATCCGCCCGCGGCTGGAGGAGACCTTCGAGCTGGTGCGCGACCGGCTGGAGCATGCCGGCCTCGGCCGCGTCGGCGCGCCGGCGGCCAGCCGGACGGGCGACGGACGCAGCGGCGGCCGCATCGTGCTGACCGGCGGCGCGAGCCAGCTCGACGGGGTGCAGCGCATGGCCGCGCGCGTGCTCAACCGGCAGGTGCGCCTCGGCCGCCCGACCGGGCTGCGCGGCCTGCCGGCGGACGCCGCCGGGCCGGGCTTCGCCACCGCCAGCGGCCTGCTCGCCTGGGCCGCGGGTGCCGGGCACGCGCTGCACGACCTCGACCTGACCGAGCCCAGGCCCACCGGCCTGCTGCGTCGGATGATCGACTTCCTGCGCGAGCGCGTCTGATGCGCGCCAATGAAACAGCTTGTTACAACGAAACGGTCGGAATCGGGTGACCGGACACGAAGCCCTTCCTACACTGCCCCATCCAGGGGGCCTCAAGCCGGAGAGACGCCTTCCATGACCCTCAATCTGACCCTGCCGCAGCAGACCTATTCCGACTTCACGCCGCGGATCACCGTGATCGGAGTCGGCGGCGGCGGCACCAACGCCGTCGACAACATGATCCAGCTGCAGCTGCAGGGGGTCGAGTTCGTCGTCGCCAACACCGACGCGCAGCAGCTCACCCACAGCCGCGCCGACCGGCGCATCCAGCTCGGGCCGCATTTGACCCAGGGACTCGGCGCCGGCGCCAAGCCGGAGATCGGGCGCGCGGCCGCCGAGGAGGCCGCCGACGAGCTCGCCCGCCACCTCGACGGCGCGCACATGGTGTTCATCACCGCCGGCATGGGCGGCGGCACCGGCACCGGGGCCGCACCGGTGATCGCGCGCATGGCGCGCGAGCGCGGCATCCTCACCGTGGGCGTGGTCACCAAGCCGTTCACCTTCGAGGGCATACGCCGCAGCAAGGCGGCCGAGACCGGCATCGCCGAGCTGCAGCAGTTCGTCGACACGCTGATCGTGATCCCGAACCAGAACCTGTTCCGACTGGCCAACGAGCGCACCGGCTGGAAGGAAGCCTTCAAGATGGCCGACCACGTGCTCTACATGGGCGTGCGCGGCGTCACCGACCTGATGGTCGCACCCGGACTGGTCAATCTCGACTTCGCCGACATACGCACCGTCATGGCGGAGATGGGCAAGGCGATGATGGGCACCGGCGAGAGCGACGGCGAGAACCGGGCGATACGCGCCGCCGAGGCCGCGATCTCCAACCCGCTGCTCGAGGACACCTCGATGGCCGGCGCGCGCGGGCTGCTGATCAACATCACCGGCGGCGACGACATGACCCTGTTCGAGGTCGACCAGGCCGCGAACCGGATCCGCGAAGAGGTCGCCGAGGACGCCAACATCATCTTCGGCTCGGCGATCGACGAGGGGCTGACCGGCCGCATCCGGGTCTCCGTGGTCGCCACCGGCATCGACACGCCGCTGCCGCAGCACCTCGACCGCCAGCGCCTGCAGGAGCCGACGCCGACGCCGCTGCCGAGCCAGCCGGCGGCCGGCTACGGCCTCGCGCACGGCCCGGTCGGCCTCGGCCGCAGCCCGCGCAAGGGTGTCCCCGCCACCGGTCCGATCGGCGCCCCGGTGCTGACCCCGCCGCCGGGTCAGGCCGCGGCCACGCTGGAGAGCCGTGCGCCGCAGCCCGCCGCCCCGGCGATGCAGGGCATGGCCGGGGCCTCGAGCCACGGCGCGCCGCGCGCCGGGCTGGAGAGCATCACCCGCAGCGGCGCCGCAGCCGAATACGCGCCGGTGCAGGCACCGCCGGCGAACGCCCTGCCGCACCAGCTTCCCGGCGGCGCACGCACCGCCTCGCCGCGCGCCGGCCTGTTCTCGGAGCCGCCGCGCGCGCAGCCGGAGCCGGCGCCGCCCTCGAGCCGCAGCCTGTTCGGCATCGTCACCGGCGCCTTGCGGCGCGGTGGTGCGGCACCGCAGTCCGGCGCCGATTTCCCGGGCGCCGAGGCGCGGCGCGAGCCGCAGGTCGAGCAGGTTCCGGCAGCCTCCGCCTCGGTGCGGCCGACCGGCGGCGAGGAGACGGGGCTGGATATTCCGGCGTTCCTGCGGCGCCAATCCTGAGATTTCCCTGGCCCCTGGTGTCGCCGGATGATCCGCTGATCGCCGCTGCGATGCGTTTTCGTAATGAGAAAAGCCATGATACGAGAGGGTTATACGGAAATACTCGGCAATAATCGTTGACTCGCGGGCTGCCGATGATCCCGCCTAGAGGTGAGCCTGGTCGGTGCGCCTTGCTCCGGGACGGCACCGCGTAGAGGGTTCGAACGGGATGGATGGCTTGGCTGCTCTCGACGCGCCGCGGCGCGACGACGCCGACGACGAGGCTCCGGGCGGCGCCGTCACCGACCTTGTGACCCGTGACGCCGCCTCCGGCGCGCTGCGCCAGCATACGCTGCGCAACCCGATCTCCTGCTCCGGCGTCGGCCTGCATAGCGGCCGGTCGGTGACGCTCAGCCTGCAGCCGGGCGAGGCCGATACCGGCATCGTCTTCCGGCGGATCGACCTGGGCGCCGCGGCGGCGGCGATCGACGTCCCGGCGCGCTTCGACCGTGTCGTCGATACCCGCTTCTGCACCGTGGTTGCGAGCCGTATCGACGCAAGGCTGCGCGTCGGCACCATCGAGCATCTCATGGCGGCACTTGCCGGCTGCGGCATCGACAATGCCCGGATCGAGATCGACGGGCCGGAGATCCCCGCATTGGACGGCTCCGCGGCGCCCTTCATGTTCCTCATCGACTGCGCCGGCCGCGCCGAACAGGCAGCGCCGCGTCGCATGATCGAGGTGATCAAGCGGGTCCGGGTCGAGGAGGGGGGCGCGTTCGCCGAGTTCCACCCCTCGCCGGCCGCCCGCCTGAGCCTGCAGCTCTCGATCGACTTCCCCGCACGGATCATCGGCCGGCAATCGTACGGCATGATCCTGACCCGGCAGGCGTTCCGTCGCGAGCTCGCCCGCTGCCGCACCTTCACCATGCTCGACGAGATCGAGGCGCTGCGCGAAGCCGGCCTGGCACGCGGCGGTTCGCTGGACAACGCGGTCGTGGTCGATGACGCGACGGTGCTGAACCCCGCCGGCCTGCGTTGCGGCGACGAGTTCGTGCGCCACAAGATGCTGGACGCGGTCGGCGACCTCTCGCTCGGCGGCCACCCGATCCGCGGCGCGTTCATCGGCCACCGCTCCGGACACGGCCTCAACAACCGCCTGCTCCGTGCCCTGCTCGACGATCCTAGCACCTGGCGGATCGGCGGCCACGGCCTGACCCGCGAGAGCAGCCTGGCCGCCTGACGCGTCCCGCGCGGTCCAGAGGGCGCCCCTTCACCGCGCACCGCGTCGTGATATAAGGCGCAGCCCCTTGGAAGAGCCGGAATGTCCCTGAGCAGAAATCGATCGCCGGTGCTGATCGCGGTCGTGCTGGCACTGTCGGGCTGCTCGACCCTGAACGCGATCAATCCGTTCTCCAGCGGCAAGCAGGCCGACGCGATCAAGCCGATCCAGCCCAACGAGACGCCGGAGACGCTGTACAACAACGGCGTCGATGCGCTGCATAGCGGCCGCTACAAGCTGGCATCGACGCAGTTCGAGGCCATCCAGCAGAACTACCCGTACTCCGCCTGGACCTCGAATGCGCAGCTTATGGAGGGCTACGCCCTCTACCTGCAGAACGGCTACGCCGACGCGATCTCCCAGCTCGACCGTTTCCTGCAGCTGCATCCCACCAGCAAGGACGCCGCCTACGCCTACTACCTGCGCTCGCTGTGCTATTACGAGCAGATCGCCGACATCCAGCGCGACCAGCAGGGCACGATCGAGGCGATGGCGGCACTGCAGGACGTCGTCACACGCTTTCCCGACAGCGCCTATGCCCGCGACGCGCGGCTGAAGATCGATCTCTGCCGCGACCACATCGCCGGCAAGGAGATGCTGATCGGCCGCTACTACGAGAAGCAGCGCTACTACGAGGCGGCGATCAACCGCTACCAGCGCGTGGTGCAGGATTTCCAGACCACCAACCACACCGCCGAGGCGCTGTCGCGCCTGGTCGAGATCTATCTCAAGCTGGGCATGACCGACCAGGCGAGGCGCACCGCCTCGGTGCTCGGCTACAACTACCCCGGCAGCGCGTGGTACCAGAACAGCTACGCCGACCTGCGCAGCGCCCACGCGCTCGCCGCCGATACGCCGACCCCCGGCACCAGCCGCGACCAGCCGGTGGCCTCCGAGACCGTCTCGAGAAGCAGCCAGCGTCCCGGGCTGCTCAGCCGGGCTTGGCATTCGGTGTTCTAGCAGCAAGGCAAGGGGCTTTGCCCCTCGGACCCGTCAAAGGCGGAGCCTTTGAAATCCATCATTTCGTAAATCGGGGTCGGGGGCCTCCGGCCCCAGCGGGTCAAGGGCAGAGCCCTTGCCTACCCTTCCGCAACGTGCGCCGATCCTCTAGCGTCCCGCCTGATGCTGACCCTGCTCTCGATCCGCGACGTGGTGCTGATCGACAAGCTTGATCTGGTGCTGCATCCCGGCCTGACCGTGCTCACCGGCGAGACCGGCGCCGGCAAATCCATTCTGCTCGACAGCCTGGGGCTGGCGCTGGGCGAGCGGGCCGCCGCCTCGCTGGTGCGCGAGGGCGCCGCCCAGGCTTCCGTCACCGCCTGCTTCGACATCGCCGCCAGCCATCCGCTGCACGCGCTGCTCGGCGCGCAGGGCATCGCGCTGTCCGAGCAGGAGGCGGGCGAGCCGATCGTGCTGCGGCGCATCCTCACCCCGGACGGCCGGTCGCGCGCCTATCTCAACGACCAGCCGATCGGGGTCGGGCTGATGCGGCGCGCCGCCGCCCTCCTGGTGGAGGTCCAGGGCCAGCACGAGCAGATGGGCCTCGCCGATCCGGCCACCCATCTCGACCTGCTCGACGCCTTCGGCTCGCCTCCCGCCGCGCGCGCCGCGGTGGCCGGGCATTACCGGGTCTGGATCGAGGCCACCGCCGCACTGGCCGCGGCGCGCGCGCGGCTCGAGGAAGCCGCCCGCGAGGAGGACTGGCTGCGGCAATCGGTGCACGACCTCTCGGCGCTGGCGCCGCAGCCGGAGGAGGAAGCCGCCCTGGCCGGCGCGCGCCAGGCGCTGCAGCAGGGCGAGCGGCGCGCGGAGGCGATCGCCGCCGCACTCGGCGAGATCGCGCCCAAGGACCGGCGCCACCCGGGGCCCGCGGCGGCGCTGCGTGCCGCCAGCCGGGCGCTGCAGCGCCTGCTCCCCGCACCGGCGGCAGAGGCGGAGCCGCCGACCGACCCGGCCTCTCCCGGCGCACGCGCCCAGGCGGCGCTGGCGGCACTCGACCATGCCGAGGCGGCGCTCTCGGAGGCGGAGACGCTGCTCGACCGGCTCGCCGGCGACAGCGAGGCGGACCCCCGTCTGCTCGAGCAGACCGAGGAGCGGCTGTTCGCGCTGCGCGCCAGTGCCCGCAAGCACGGCGTCGCGGTGGTCGAGCTGCCAACCCTGCTCGGCGAGCTGCGCTCCCGCCTCGAGGCGCTCGACAGCGGCAGCGCCCAGCTCGAGACGCTGGAGCAGGCCACCCTGGTCGGGCGCAAGACCTACCAGGCGGCCTGCGACGCGCTGTCGGGGTATCGCGCCGCGGCGGCGCGCAAGCTGGAGACGGCGGTGACCGCGGAGCTGCGCCCGCTGCGGCTGGAGCGCGCGCGCTTCCATGTCAGCCTGCCGAAGCTGGCGCCGGAAGCCTGGAACGCGCGCGGCGCCGAGCAGGCCAGCTTCCTGATCGCGGCCAACCCCGGACAGGAACCCGGCCCGCTGGCACGGGTCGCCTCCGGCGGCGAGCTGTCTCGGCTGATGCTGGCGCTCAAGGTGGTGCTGGCGGGGCGGTCGGCGATCCCGACCCTGGTGTTCGACGAGGTGGATTCCGGCGTCGGCGGCGCCACCGCCGCCTCGGTGGGCGAGCGCCTGGCGGTGGTCGCGCGCGAGGTGCAGGTGCTGGTGGTCACCCACAGCCCGCAGGTCGCGGCGCGTGGGGACGCGCACCTGCGCATCAGCAAGCACGTGGCGCGCGGCCGCACCGAGACGCGCGCCGAGCCGCTGGACGGACGCGCGCGACGCGAGGAGATCGCGCGGATGCTCGCCGGCGAGACCGTCACCGAGGCGGCGCGGGCGGCGGCGGACAGCCTGCTGTCGCCCGCGGATGCCGGCAGCGGCTGATGCGGCGGGGCTCGGGCAAGGGCGCGCCGGAGGATCGCCCGATCGACCGTCCGGTCGAGGCGCTCACCGAGGCGGAAGCCGCGGCCGGGCTCGCCGCGCTCGCGGCCGAGCTCGCCGAGCACGACCGCGCCTATCACCGCGACGACGCGCCCACCATCGACGATGCCGGCTACGACGCGCTCAAGCAGCGCAACCGCGCCATCGAGGCGCGCTTCCCCGGCCTGATCCGCCCAGACAGCCCGTCGGCGCAGGTCGGCGCCTCGCCGGACGCGAGCTTCGCCAAGCACAGGCACATCGTGCCGATGACCACCCTGGACAACGTGTTCGACCGCGCCGGCTTCGAGGGCTTCGTCGCCCGCGCGCGCCGCTTCCTCGGCCTCAAGGACGAGGCGCTGCCGATGGTGGCGGAACCGAAGATCGACGGGCTGTCGATCAGCCTGACCTACCGGGACGGCGAGCTCGCGCAAGGTGCCACGCGCGGCGACGGCGCCACCGGCGAGGACGTCACCGCCAACCTGCGCACGATCCGGGCGGTGCCGCAGCGCCTGCGCGGCGCGGCGCCGGCGCTGATCGAGATACGCGGCGAGGTGTTCCTGGCCAAGGCCGACTTCCTGGCGCTGAACGAGGCGCAGGCGGCTGCCGGGCACCGGCTGTTCGCCAACCCGCGCAACGCCGCCGCCGGCTCGCTGCGCCAGCTCGACGTCAAGGTCACCGCCGGCCGTCCGCTGTCGCTGTTCGCCTACGCGCAGGGGCGGTCGAGCGCGCCGGTGGCGGCGTCGCACTGGGACTACCTGGGCCGGCTGCGATCGTGGGGCTTCACCGTCAACCCGCTTTCCGAGCGCCTCGACGATGCCGAGGCGGCGGAGGCGTTCCAGCGCCGCATGGCGCTCGACCGCGGCAGCCTGGGCTACGACATCGACGGCGTGGTCTACAAGATCGACGAGCTGGCGCTGCAGGACAGGCTCGGCTTCGTCGGCCGCGCGCCGCGCTGGGCGACGGCGTGGAAGTTTCCCGCCGAGCAGGCGATCACGCGTCTGCAAGAGATACGCATCCAGGTCGGACGCACCGGTGCGCTGACGCCGGTCGCGGTGCTGGAGCCGGTCAATGTCGGCGGCGTGCTGGTCACCCGCGCGACCCTGCACAACGAGGACGAGATCGCGCGCAAGGACGTGCGCGTCGGCGACCGGGTGCAGCTGCAGCGCGCCGGCGACGTGATCCCGCAGATCGTCGCGGCCCTCCCCCCGCAGCCGGACGATCCGCCGCGCGAGCCGCTATTCCGGCTTCCCGATACCTGCCCCGCCTGCGGCAGCCGCGCCGAGCGGCCGCCCGGCGAGGTGGTCAAGCGCTGCACCGGCGGCCTGATCTGCCCGGCGCAGACGGTGGAGCGGCTGATCCACATGGTGTCGCGCAACGCCTTCGACGTCGACGGGCTCGGCGAGAAGACCATCGCCGAGTTCCACGCCGAGGGGCTGCTGCGAGCACCGGTCGACATCTTCGGCCTGGCGCGGCACGAGCAGGAGATCGCCGCCCGCGAGGGCTGGGGCCCGGTCTCGGCGGCGAACCTGATGCGCGCGCTGCAGGCGCGTCGCACGATCCCGCTGGCGCGCTTCATCTTCGCGCTCGGCATACGACGCATCGGCGAGAACAACGCCCGGCTGCTGGCGCGGCACTACGGCAGCTACCGCGCCTGGCGGGCGCGCATGCAGGAGGCCACCGTGGTCGGCTCCGACGAGCGGCTGGCGCTGGGGTCGATCATCGGCGTCGGCGGCAGCATCGCCGAGGAGCTGGCGCGGTTCTTCTGCGAGCCGCACAACCGCGAGGCGGTCGAGGCGCTCGCAGCACTGCTGACCATCGAGGACGAGGCGAGCCGCGACGGCGGCGCGCTGTCGGGCAAGACCATCGTGTTCACCGGCAGCCTCGCGAGCATGACGCGCCCGGAAGCCAAGGCGATGGCCGAGCGGCTGGGTGCCAAGGTGACCGACAGCGTCTCGAAGAACACCGACCTCGTGGTGCTGGGCAGCGACGCCGGATCGAAGGCGAAGAAGGCCGCCTCGCTCGGCGTGGCGACGCTCGACGAGGCCGGCTGGCGCCAACTGGCCGGGCTGCAGGAGTGAGGCAGGCGCGACGCCTCACGCCGCGGCGTCGTGCACCAGTCGTCCCTCGACCCAGACCTTGGAGATCTCGGCGCGGCCGGCGCCGCTGACGATCTTTTCCAGCGTGTCCTCGAGCGTGTCGCCGGGCCACAGACGGAGGTTGCAGCCGGGCCGCCCGGCATCGATCAGGATCGCGTCGAACCGGTAGCCGGGACGGAACTGCCCGACCGGCAGGTCGAGCGCCTGGCCGCCGCCGGCGGTCGCCAGCCAGAACGCGGCGCGGAAATCGATTCTCTCCGCCGTGCCGGCATCGCGCTCGCGCAGGCGGGAGACGATCATCGCCTGGCGCGCGTTGTCCAGCAGCTGCGGGCTGCTGCCGCCGGCGATGTCGGTGCCGAGCCCGACATGGACGCCGCCCTCCAGGCAACGGCGCAGCGGGAAGATCGCCTCGGAGAAGAACGCATTGGAGATCGGGCAGTGCGCGACCGCGGCGCCGCGCTCGGCGATCAGCCGCATGTCCGCGTCGTCGATGAACGTGCCGTGCGCCAGCACGCTGCCGCGGCGCAGCAGTCCGAAGCCGTCGAGGCTCGCCGTGTCCGAGCGACCCATCCGGTCCAGCACGAAGCGGTGCTGCCAGGCGCTCTCCGAGCAGTGCGTCTGCACCGCGCAGTCGCACTCGGCCGCCAGCTCGCCGAGGCCGCGCAGCAGGGCGTCGGTGCAGGACGGGACGAAGCGGGGCGTGACCATCGGCCGCACCAGGCCGCGATTGCCCGGCAGGGCGCGCACCGCGGCGATGAAGCGTCGGGTGGCCTCGATCGCTGCCGCCGCGGAGGCGTCGCGATAGCTGTCGGGGCACTGCGCCGGATCGTCCATCGCCACCCGGCCGATGCCGGCGCGCTGGCCGCGGCGCAGGCAGATCCGCGCCAGCTCCAGGCTCGCCGGCTCGTGGATGGTCGCGAAATACGCCGCCGTCGTGGTGCCGTTGGCGAGCAGGCAGGCGACCAGGTCCTCGTAGACGCCGCTCGCGTATCGCAGATCGGCGTAGCGGCTCTCGAGCGGGAAGGTGCGCTCGCGCAGCCAGGCCTCGAGCGGCAGGTGCATCGCGCTCCCGGCCTGCGGCCATTGCGGCGCGTGCACGTGCAGATCGACCAGGCCCGGCAACAGGACCTGGCCGGGCCGCAGCGACAGCAGGACGCGGCCCTGCTCGGCGTCACGCAGCGCCGCGTGGTGGGGCGCGGAGCCGGCGGGATGCAGCGCCTGGATGGCGCCGTGCCCATCCACCACCAGCACCGCGTCGTCGTGCAGGTCGAGCGCGTCCGGCGCGAGTGCGTGCATGATGCGGCCGCGGATGGTCATCGGCACGGTGCGTGCTCCTGCAGGGTGCTGCGGGTACCGGCGCATGCGACCCGTGCGCCAGGGCTCTGCCCTGGACCCGCTCAAGGCGACGCCTTGAGAATCCGATTATCTTAGATTGGTTTCCAAAGGCCCAGGCCTTTGGCGGGTCCGGGCAGAGCCCAGCCTTGCCTCCTGACGGTCATTCTTTCAGGCCGTTGGTATGACACGCCGATCGACCGCCGGCACCCGCCCTGTCCGCGCGACCCTGAGCATCTCCTGTGCATATGCTGCGGAGACGGCGGCCGCGTGCCGCTCCGACAGGCAGATGCGGCCTGGTCCGCACGACGATCCCGACGATTCCCTTGATTGTCGGTAGGTGTCGGCAAGAGCCCGTCGCTGAACCGGTGGATCGTCGGGATGATCGGCGTCTTGGTTGGTGGCACATCGCTTGCTCAGTCAAAACCGCTGCACAGCCAGGGAGGAAAGCAAGATGCCGGCAGTCGAAGCGAAACGTCATGCCATCGGCGACGCCCTCGTCGATTACGAGGAGAAGGTGTTTGAGGATGTCAAGGCAGAGCCTGGGCAGAAGGCGCTCGTCACCTTCCACACCGTCGCCTTCGAGGGCTCCATCGGCCTGGTCAACCTGCTGCAGGCCACCCGGCTGCAGCGCAAGGGATACGAGACCTCGATCCTGCTCTACGGACCGGGTGTGACGCTCGGCGTGCTGCGCGGGTTCCCCCGCCTGGGCGACGAGGCGTTTCCGGGGCACCAGAACTTCAACAACCAGATCAAGAAGTTCATGGATGAGGGCGGCAAGGTCTATGCCTGCCGGTTCTCGCTGCAGGCACTCTACGGACATGGCGAGCCGTCGCTGATGGAGGGCATCCGCCCGATCAACCCGCTCGACGTGCTCGACTGCATGCTGCTGCACAAGCGCGACAACGCCGTCATCATCGATAGCTGGACGGTCTGACGCGGACGGGGGGCAGCATGCGCTCGGTCAGGGCCGCCGCGGTCCAGCTGGTGCCGGTGCTGGAGGACGGCACCGGCACCCAGGAGAAGGTCCTCGCGGCCATCGCGGAGGCCGCCAAGTCCGGCGTGCGCATCGCGGTGTTCCCCGAGACCTTCGTGCCCTACTACCCGTACTTCTCGTTCGTGCATCCGCCGGCCAGCATCGGGGCGGAGCATATGCGGCTGTACCAGAACGCGCCCAGCGTGCCGGGGCCATTCACCGATGCGGTCGCCGACGCCGCGCGCGCCGGCGGCCTCGTGGTCGTGCTCGGCATCAACGAGCGCGATCACGGCTCGCTCTACAACACCCAGCTCGTGTTCGACGCCGACGGCACGCTGCTGCTCAAGCGACGCAAGATCACGCCCACCTTCCACGAGCGGATGATCTGGGGGCAGGGCGACGGTGCTGGGCTGCGCGTGGTCGGCTCCGCTGTCGGGCGTCTCGGCGCGCTGGCCTGCTGGGAGCACTACAACCCCCTCGCCCGCTATGCCCTGATGACCCAGCACGAGGAGATCCACTGCGCGCAGTTCCCGGGCTCGATGGTCGGACAGATCTTCGCCGACCAGATGGAGGTGACCATACGCCACCACGCGCTGGAGGCGGGATGCTTCGTGATCAACGCCACCGGCTGGCTCACCGACGCGCAGCTGCACGCGATCACGCCGGACGCCGCGATGCACAGGGCACTGCGCGGCGGCACCTGCTCGGCGATCATCTCGCCCGACGGCAGCCACCTGGCCGCGCCGCTGCGCGAGGGCGAGGGCATGGTCGTCGCCGATCTCGACATGTCCCTGATCGTCAAGCGCAAGCGTATGATGGACAGCGTCGGCCACTATGCCCGCCCGGAGCTGCTCTCGCTGCGACACGACCGCCGGGAGACGCCCACCTGCCACGACGTCAAGAGTCTCGATCGGAGCGCTGATGCGGATGTCCCAGACGATGTCTCCCCTCACCCGCGAGCCGGCGATGTTGCCGCCGGAGCACCTGCTGACCGAGCTGCAGTCGCTCGGGATGCGGCTGACTGAGGACACCACCCGCGCCACCGGCGCCTCCTCCAGGCGCGGCGGCGCCGGACCCTCGGACCACAAGGCGATCCGCATCGGCGGCCACACTGTGATGGTGCCGATCCACACCGCACCCTCGCGCCGCTCGCCGTTCAGCGTCGCAGCCGCCGGCGATGACGGCGCGGCCACGCTGCTTCGCGACGGCATCGCGGTCGGCCGCATCGCCTTTCCCAAGCAGCCCCGTTTCTACGGGCTGCAGACCTTCGACGGCGTGCCGTACTGGAAGATCGCGATGCTGCACGGCTCGGACGTGCTGGCGACCACAGTGCTGCAGACCTGCATCCGCTATGCCGACCGGCGCACCGCGTGCCAGTTCTGCGCCATCGGCCAGTCGCTGCAGGCCGGACGCACCATCGCCCACAAGACCCCGTCGCAGCTGGCCGAGGTCGCGCGGATGGCCGTGCTGCTCGACGGGGTGAAGCATATGGTGCTGACCACCGGCACGCCGAACACCGTCGACCGCGGCGCCGCCGTGCTGTGCGACAGCGCGCGCGCGATCAAGCAGGCGGTGGCGCTCCCGGTGCAGGCGCAGTGCGAGCCGCCGCGCGACCCCGCCTGGTACGGCAGGCTCCGGCAGGCCGGCGTCGACAGCCTGGGGATGCACCTGGAAGCCGCGACCCAGGCGGTGCGGGCGCGCATCATGCCGGGCAAGGCCACGGTCAGCGTGGAACGCTATCTCGACGCCTTCCGCGACGCGGTGCCGGTGTTCGGCCGCGGCCAGGTCAGCACCTACCTGCTCGCCGGGCTGGGCGACAACGTGGCCGAGATCCTCGCCCTGTGCGAGATCCTGATCGGCATCGGCGTGCACCCGTTCGTGGTGCCGTTCGTGCCGATCGGCGGCACCCCGCTCGAGGGCCACGCGCCGCCCTCGGCCGACTTCATGCGCGAGCTGCTGGTGCCGCTGGCACGCATGCTGCGCGACGGCCGGCTGCGCTCCGCCGACGTCAAGGCCGGCTGCAGCCGCTGCGGCGCCTGCTCGTCGCTGTCGGCCTACGAGGCGGCGTGAAATGCTCTACGAGGACCGCATCGCGCCCTTCATCCCCGGCGAGTTCCGCGTCAAGCTGGCCGCCGAGGCGTGGGAGCGAAGCGGTCACTACCGTTTGCGACGCGAGATCTTCTGCGACGAGCAGGGAATCTTCGAGCGCGATGACGCCGACGCGATCGACGCCGAGGCACTGCCGATCGTGGCGCTCAGCTGCATCGCCGGCGCCGCAGACCAGGTCGTCGGCGTGGTGCGCATACACCAGCCGCAGCCGCGGCTGTGGTGGGGCTCGCGGCTCGGCGTGCACGGCGATTTCCGGCGCATCGGCAGCATCGGCGCCGAGCTGGTGCGGCTCGCCGTCTGCACCGCGACCTCGCGCGGCTGCGACCGCTTCCTCGCCCACGTGCAGGCGCAGAACGTCGGATTCTTCGAGCGACTGCACTGGACCGTGCGCGAGCCGGTGACGCTGCACGGACGGCCGCACCGGCTGATGCAGGCCGAGCTGCGGCACTACCTGCCGCATGGCCGTCCCGGGCTCGGCTTCCTGCGGCCGCAGCTTCAGCCGCGACGGGCGGCGTGAGCGAACTCGCGGGCCTGGCACTCGCGCTGCGAGACGGCGTCGGCCTGCAGCACAAGCACGACATCGCCCCGGTGATCGCGGCTCTCGGACTCGGCGACAACGCGGTCCGAGTCGGCGACGACTGCGCGGCGATCCCCGACGGCGACGGCTGGCTGCTGCTCGCGATCGAGGGGTTCCTGCCCGGCTTCGTCGCCCGCGAGCCGTTCTTCGCCGGCTACTGCGGCATCATGGTCAACCTCAGCGACATCGCCGCGATGGGCGGCAGGCCGCTCGCCGTGGTCGACGCGATCTGGAGCCGCGACGGCGATCACGCGCAGCCGCTGCTCGATGGGCTGCGCGCCGCCGCCGCCGCCTACGGCGTGCCGATCGTCGGCGGCCACACCAACAGCCGCGCCGAGGGCGAGCAGCTCGCCGTCAGCGTGCTCGGGCGCGCGCGCCGGCTGCTGACCTCGTTCGACGCGAGGCCCGGCGAGCGGCTGCTGGCGGCGATCGACCTGCGCGGCCGCTACCGCGAGCCGTTCGCCTGGTGGGACGCGAGCTCGCAGTGCGCCGACCCGTCGCGCCTGCGCGACGACCTCGAGCTGCTGCCGCGCCTCGCCGAGAGCGGCCTGTCATCGGCGGCCAAGGATATCAGCATGGGCGGCCTGATCGGCACCGCCATCATGCTCGCCGAATGTTCCGGGATCGGCCTGTCGATCCGGCCGCACGACGTGCCGCGTCCGCCGGGTGCCGACCTCGCGCGCTGGCTGACCGCCTTTCCCTCGTTCGGCTTCCTGCTGACCTGCATCGACGACGCTACCGACGCCGTGATCGAACGCTTCACCGAACGCGGCGTCGCGTGCGCCGCGATCGGGCGCTGCGAGCACGGCAGCCGCATCGAGCTGGTCGAGGCAGGCGAACGCGCGCTGCTGCATGACTTGGCGACGGCGCCGCTGATCGGCTGCGGGCGGGGCCTCGCATGAGCGGGCCGCGCATCGGCATCTTCGCGCACTCGACGAACCCGCGCGGCGGCGTGGTGCACGCCATGCAGCTCGCCGAGGCGCTGTGCGATGCCGGCGAGCACGCGACGCTGCTGGCGCCGGCACCACCCGGCGGCCGCTTCTTCCGCCCGACCCGCTGCCCGACGGTGCTGATCCCCTCGATCCGCGGTTGCCCGACCGAGGCCCCGCGCGACGTCGAGCGGCTGGTGGCGACCAGGCGGTCGGAGATCGCGGCGTTCCTGCGCTCTGCCGCGGCACCGCGCCTCGACGTCGCGCACGCGCAGGATTCGATCAGCGCGCTGGCCCTGTGCGACCTGGTGCAGGAGGGCCGCCTCGCGGGCTTCGTGCGCACCGTGCATCACCTCGACAGCTTCGAGAACCCGCGCCTCGCCGCCTGGCAGGACGAGGCGGTGCGTGGTGCCGCGCGCCTGTGCTGCGTCAGCGCGCTGTGCCGCGCCGAGATCGAGCAGCGCTTCGGGCGCAGCCCGGCCTGGGTCGGCAACGGCGTCGACACCACGCGCTTCTCGCCCGGCGACGGCGTCCCGTCCGACGCCATGCCGCCCGAAGGCGGCGGCATGATCCTCGCCGTCGGCGGCATCGAGGCGCGCAAGAACACGCTGGGCACGCTGCGCGGCTTCCTGGAACTGATGCGGCCGCCCGACCCGCCGGACCTGCGACTGGTGATCGCCGGCGGCGCCACGCTGCTCGACCATGCCGGCTACCGCGCCACCTTCGAGCGCGAGCTGGCGGCGAGCGGTCAGGCCGGCCGCGTGGTGATCGCCGGCGTGGTGGAGGATGCGCGGATGCCCGCGCTGTATCGCGCCGCCGCCATGCTCTGCCTGCCTTCGCTGCACGAGGGCTTCGGGCTGTGCGTGGTCGAGGCGCTGGCCAGCGGCATCCCGGCGATCGTCTCGCGCGGCGCGCCGTTCGACGAGTACCTGCAGCCCGGCGATGCGATACGCATCGATCCCGCCGACCCGCTCTCGATCGCGGGCGGGATGCTGCAGGCGCTGCACCCGGAGCAGATACGCCGCGCCCGCATCGTCGGCCCGTCGCGTGCGCGCGGCTTCGGCTGGGAACGGGTCGCCGCACGACATCGCTTGCTCTACGAGGAGTTCCGGATGGAGCTGTGCCAGCATGCCTGAGATGCAGTTCCAGCTGCGCTGGCCCGACGGCGCGGAGACGCTCTGCTACTCCCCCTCGCTGGTGGTCGCCGAGCATCTGCGCGAGGGTGCGTGCTACGGCGTGGCCGACTTCCTCGGCCGCATCGACACCGCGCTGCGCATCGCCAGCGACCGGGTGCAGCAGAAATACGGCGTGCCCTGCGCGCGCGCGCTCGCCCAGCTGGCCGAGATCCGCGCCCGCGCCGAGGCGTGCACGGACCCCGAGCACGCCTCGATCACCGTCCTGAGGTTCCTGCGATGAGTGAGACCCACCACGACGTCATCGTCATCGGCGCCGGCCAGGCCGGCCTCTCGGCGAGCTGGCAGCTGACGCGGCGCGGCGTCGACCACCTGGTGCTCGAGCGGCACCGGCCCGCCCACGCCTGGCGCAGCGAACGCTGGGACAGCTTCTGCCTGGTGACGCCGAACTGGCAGTGCACGCTGCCCGGCCACGACTACGCCGGCGACGATCCGAACGGCTTCATGCTGCGCGACGAGATCGTGCGCTACGTCGAGGACTACGCCGCCTCGTTCGAGGCGCCGGTGCGCAGCGGCGTGGGCGTGACCTCGCTGCGGCCGTCGGAGGATGGCTACCTGATACGCAGCGACGACGCCGTATTCTCCGCGGGGCAGGTGGTGATCGCCACCGGCGGCTATCACGACCCGATCCTCCCCGCCTGCGCGGCGGCGGTCGACCCGGCCATCCTGCAGATGCAGTCGTCGGACTACCGCAATCCCGGCACCATGCCCGAGGGGGCGGTGCTGGTGGTCGGCACCGGCCAGTCCGGCTGCCAGATCGCCGAGGACCTGCACTTGGCCGGACGTCGGGTGCATCTGTGCGTCGGCGAGGCGCCGCGGGTCGCGCGACGCTATCGCGGCCGCGACGTGGTCGAGTGGCTGCACCTGATGGGCTACTACGACATCCCGGTGGACGAGCACCCGCTGCGCGAGGGGGTGCGCGACAAGACCAACCACTACGTCACCGGCCGCGACGGCGGCCGCGACATCGACCTGCGGCTGCGCGCCACCGAGGGCATGCAGCTCTACGGCCGGCTGCTCGACATCGAGGGCAGCCTCGCCCGGTTCACCCCCGACCTCGCGCACAACCTCGACGCCGCCGACGCCGTCGACCAGGGCATCAAGCGCAGCATCGATGGCTGGATCGACGGCCAGGCGATCGAGGCGCCGGCGGAGGCGCCGTACGCGCCGCTGTGGCGACCGGACGTCGAGCGCCTGTCGCTGGATTGCCGGCAGGCCGGCATCACCAGCATCATCTGGTGCATCGGCTTTCGGATGAATTTCCGCTGGGTGGATGCCCCGGTGTTCGACGAGCGCGGCCTGCCCCGCCACCAGCGCGGGGTCACCGCCCAGGACGGGCTCTACTTCCTGGGCCTGCCCTGGCTGCACAGCTGGGGTTCCGGCCGCTTCTCCGGCATCGCCCGCGACTCCGCCCACGTCGCCGAGGCGATCGTGCGGCGCCTGCGATCTTGAGCGGCCGGCTCGCACCGGCCGACGTCAGCTGGCTGCCGCAGCTCGGCCACGTCCCCGGCCCGATCTACCGCGCCATCGCCGGCGCCATCGGCGAGGCGGTCCGCAGCGGCGGCCTGCAGCCCGGGGACCGGCTGCCGCCGCACCGCAGCCTGGCGCGGGCGCTCGCGGTCGACATCACCACCGTCACGCGCGGCTACGCGGAGGCGCAGCGCCAGGGGCTGGTCGAAGCCACCATCGGCAGCGGCACCTTCGTGCGCAGCGGCGCGCACGTGCACGGCCAGCGCGGCGTCATCGACCTGACCATGAACCTGCCGCCGACCCCGCCGGGCTTCCCGCTCGGCCGGGTGATCCAGGACACGGTGTCGCGGCTGCTGCGCCAGCAGGATGTCGGCACGCTGATGTCGTATCGCTGGGGTGCCGGCACCGCGGAGGATCGCGCCGCCGGCGCCGCGTGGCTGCGCCCGTGCCTCGGCCGCATCGACCCGCAGCACCTGCTGGTGTTCCCCGGCGCGCAGAGCGGCATGCTGGCGGTGCTGACCACCCTCACGCGGCCGGGCGACGTGATCCTGAGCGAGCGCATCACCTATCCCGGCATCAGGGCGCTCGCGGCACAGCTCGGGCTGATCCTGCACGGCGTCGAGGGCGACCGGGACGGGATCTGCCCGGACCGGCTGGAGGAAGCCTGCCGCCGCTTCCGCCCCCGCCTGCTCTACATCAACCCCACGATCCAGAACCCGACCACCGTCACCCTGCCGGCGGCGCGGCGCCGCGCCATCGCCGAGGCGGCACGCAGGCAGGAACTGACGATCCTGGAGGACGATGCCTACGGCCTGTTCCCGGCACAGCCGCCGGCGGCGATCGCGAGCTACGCGCCGGAGCGGACCTACTACGTCGCCACCGTCGCCAAGAGCCTCTCTCCGGGCCTGCGCATCGGCTACGTGGTGACACCGGGCCAGTCGCAGACCGTGCGCCTGACGGCGGCGCTGCGCGCCACCGCGCTGGCCAGCTCCGGCCTGCTCAGCGGCATCGTCACCAGCTGGATCAAGTCGGGCCAGGGTGCCGAGCTGCTGGCGGCGGTGCGCGCCGAGGCCGCGGCGCGCCAGGTGATCGCGCGCGCGCTGCTGCCCGAGACGGATACCGACTCCCATCCCGAGGGGCTGCATGTCTGGCTGCGGCTGCCGCGGCACTGGCAGGCGCCGGGCTTCGCCGCCTACGTGCGCAAGCAGGGTCTGTCGATCGTGCCGGAAGACGCCTTCTCGCTCGATCCGAACGGCCGCCGCGCGGTCCGGATCGCGCTCGGGGCGGCGCCCGACCGCGGCAGCCTCACCGAGGCGCTGCGCGCGGTCTCCGCAGCACTGTCGCATCACGTGCCGGAAGCGTACGGCTCGGTCGTCTAGCAGCCCGCGGAGAAATAAAGGCAAGGGCGCTGCCCTTGACCCGTTGGGCCGGGGGCCCGAGCCCCTTTTTTAAACTTATGTTTTCAAAGGCTTGCCTTTGATGGGGTCAAGGGGCAAAGCGCCTTGCCTGCTGTCAACCCCGCCGCGTCGGCACTGCTCAGGCGCGAACCACGCGGACCACGGCCTCGCGCAGCTGCTGCACCGCGGTCTCCAGCACGCCGGCGTTCTGCCGCACCGCCGCGGCCTGCTTGTCGGTCTCGCCGGCAGCACCCCGCAGGTCGTCGGTGCGCTGCGACATCTGGGTCGCAGCACCCGCCGTGGCGCCGACGCTGCGCGCGATCTCGGCCGTGGCAGCACTCTGCTGCTCCACCGCTGCCGCCACCGAGGTGGTGATGCCGTCGATCTCACCGATCATGGTCACCATCTGCGCGACCTCCGAGGCGGCATGGGCGGTCGCCTGCCGCACCGCGCTGACCTGACGGGTGATGTCATCGGTCGAGCGCGCGGTCTGGGTCGCCAGCTGCTTGACCTCGCTGGCGACGACGGCGAAGCCCTTGCCGGCGTCGCCCGCGCGTGCGGCCTCGATCGTGGCGTTCAACGCCAGCAGGTTGGTGCGGGCGGCGATGTCGGCGATCGCCTCGGTCACCTGGCCGATCTGCTGCGCCTGCTGCGACAGCGCCTCGATGCTGTCGCGGGCGCTGCGCCCCGCCACCACCGCCTTCTGTGCCGCCGCGCTGGAATGCGACACCTGCTGCATGATCTCGCCGATCGAGGCGCTCAGCTGCTCGGCAGCGCTGGCCACCGTCTGCGCGGTGAGCAGGGTCTGGCCGGCCGCCGCCGCCGCCTCCGAGGCGTTGTGGCCTGTGCGCGCGGCCGTCGCCGACATCGCGACCGCCGTCACCGACATGTCGGTGGTGAGCGAGCTGACCTTCTCGACGGCGATGCCGGCCTCGTGCTCGATCGTCTCCGCCATCTTCCTCAGCGCCAGCCGGCCCTCCCGCTCCGCCGTCGCGTAGGTCTCCAGCAGCACCTCGAGATCAAGCCAGGCAGCCTTGTTCAGCGCCGAGCGGAGCGCTGTTCTGGCAGTCTGCCTGGCGGATCCGAACCACCGGCGCAGCCCCTTGGCGTCCTCGGCGAGGCCGAGATTGCCGATCACGCCGTCGATGACGCTCGCGTGGCAGATCGCCACGGCGAAGCCTGGGATGCCGTTGCCGTAGAAGGCGGTGGCGAGCGCCTGGGCAGACTCCAGGAACCCGTCGCCGAAATCGCCCACCGCCACGCGCGACCAGTGGGCGATCCGAACCTGCCGGACCGCCGGATGCATCAAGGCGGCCTGCATCTCCGGCCAGCCGGCGAAGGCGACGTGCAGCTCCTCCAGCAGTGCCGGCAGCCGTCGCGCCGCGAACTCGCGCAGCCCGTTCAGGGCGCGTATGTCGTCGGCGGTGATGCGGAAGGCGGCGAGACGCTTTTCCTGCTCGGACATGCTGGACATGACGCTGTGCGAACCCTCGCGTTGGCAGGCTGCGGGGAAACGAAGGCAAGGGCTCTGCCCTTGACCCGTTGGGGCCGGCGGCCCCAAACCCCATCTTCTAGATCAAGGTTTTCAAAGACTTGCCTTTGATTGGGTCAAGGGGCACCCCTTGCCTGGTCTTCGTTTCTTGACACTCCAAGCTACTGGCATTTCCGCAGTCTGTTCTCCGCATTGCGGCGGATCTCTGCCGGGCGGGGATCATGCGGCACGATGGTAAAGCAAAGGTTAAGGCGGTCCGGCGGCCACCGCCCGCTCAGGCCGGCTCGAGCCAGATCGGATCGCTCAGCCGGCTCAGGAATGCCGCATGCGCCCGCAGCGCCGCGGCGTCGGGGATGATCGCACGCGCGGTGCGCGCCGCCTGCAGCGCGTAGCAGACCGTCGGCCGCCCGGCTTGCGGACCATCCTCCGTGGCCAGGGCGAGCCCGCGCTGCCGGCCGCCGATCAGCTCGAGATAGACCTGGGCCAGCAGGCGGCAATCGAGCAGCGCGTTGTGGGTGGTGCGCTCCGAGAGGTCGATCGCGTAGCGGCGGCACAGCGCGTCCAGGCTGTTCGGCAGGCCCGGGAAGCGGGTCCTGGCCATGTCCAGGGTATCGACCATGCGCGCCCGCGCCAGCGGCGGCAGCTCGAGCCGGCGCAGCTCGGCATCGAGGAAGCCCATGTCGAACGCGGCGTTGTGCGCGATCAGCGGGTGGTCGCCGACGAACGCCAGGAAACCGTCGACGATCTCGGAGAAGCGCGGCTTGCCGATCAAGTGCGCGCGCGTGTAGCCGTGCACGCGCGCCGCCTCCTCGGGGATGTCGCGCTCCGGATCGATCAGCACGTGGTAGTGCCGCCCGGTCGGCAGGTCGTCGATCAGCTCCAGGGCCGCGATCTCGATCACCCGGTCGCCGGTGGCGGGATCGAGACCCGTGGTCTCGGTGTCGAACAGCACGGCGCGCTTCATCCACTCCCCTCCCCAGCGACCCGCAGCCGACGCAGCAGGCGCCGGATCTGCCGCAGGCTGTCCCAGCGCGACAGGCCGGTGCGTATCACGAGGTCGGCGCGACGCCGCTTCTCCGCGTCCGGCATCTGTCGCGCGATCAGTGCCGACGCCTCCGCGCGGGTCATGCCGCGCCGTCGGCGCACGCGGCGGAGCTGGATCGCGGCGGGCGCGGAGACGACCACCACCAGGTCGCATCCGGACCGCCCGCCGCGCTCCAGCAGCAGCGGGATGTCGAGCACCGCCCAGCGGCAGCCGCGTCGTCGCGCGCGCTGCAGGAAGCGACGCTGCGCCTCGCGCACCATCGGATGCATGATCGCCTCCAGCGCGCGCAACCGGGAGGGATAGTCAGTCACCGCCGCGCGCAGCCGGGCGCGGTCGATGCGGCCGTCCTGCACCGCCTGCGGCAGCAGCGCCGCGATCGCCGGCACCGCCGCACCGTGGCGGCCCTGCAGTCGGTGCACCGTGCGGTCGGCGTCGAACACCGGCAGCCGCGCACGACGGAACGCGGCCGCGGCGGTCGTCTTGCCCATCCCGATGCCGCCGGTCAGGCCGATGACCTTCACCGCATCGCACCCGTGGCCTCGACGCTCAACAGGCTCAGCACCGCCTCGTCGACCGTCGGCTGCACGCCGAACCACGCCCTGAACCCCGGCACCGCCTGATGCGCCAGCATGCCGATGCCCTCGACGGTGCGCAGGCCGCGCGCCCGCGCCTGCGCCAGCAGCGCGGTCTCGCGCGGCGCATAGACGATGTCGGCGACCACCAGGCCGGCCGAGGCCCGCGACAGGTCGGCCGGCAGCGGGTCCTGGCCCGCCATGCCGAGTGCGGTGGCGTTGACCAGCAGCGCCGCCTCGCCGAGCTGGCCCTCCCAGTCCGACCAGCACACCGGCGTGATGCCGGGCCGGTCGCGCGCCAGCGCCCGTGCCCGCTCCGTGGTCCGGTTGGCGACCCGGACCCGGGCGCCGCAGGCGAGCAGGGCGCCGGCGATCGCGCGCGCCGCGCCGCCGGCGCCGAGCAGCAGCACCGGCCCCGCCGCAGGGTCGACGCCCTCGGCACGCAGGCTGGCGACGAAGCCCTGGCCGTCGCTGCTGCTGCCGGCGATGCCCCCGTCGGCGCCGAACGAGAGCGTGTTGGCGCTGCCCGCCGCGCGCGAGGCCGCATCGAGGCGGTCGCACAGCGCCGCCGCCGCCTGCTTGTGCGGAGCGGTGACGTTGACGCCCGCGAAACCCGAGGCGTGCAATCCGCGCAGCGCGGTCTCCAGCGATCCCGGCGCCACGGCGAGCGGCACGTAGGCGCCATCGATCCGGTAGCGCTGCAGCCAGTGATTATGCAGCAGCGGCGAGAGCGAGTGCGCGACCGGCCAGCCGATCACGCCGGCGAGCCGGGCGCGCCCGCTTAGGGCCACGGATAGGCGTCCCGGTAGCGCGCCCACGCCTGCGCCAGCAGCCGGCCCAGCCGTGACGCCCACAGCGCCTCGCCAGCGGCGTCGGCGATCAGGTCCTGCCGGACCTCGATCTCGACATGGGGCAGGCCGCGTCGCTCGCCGTGCAGCGGCACGGTGTAGTCGTCGAGGTCGGACAGCGCGTACGGCTCGTTGTCGCCCACCACGAGGTCGCCCTCCTGCCGCAGCAGGTCGCGCAGCAGCAGCGCGAAGCGCGGGTCGCGATGATGCAGGACGCCGGCGTGCCATGGGCGGTCAGCGGATCCCGCCGCCCCGGAGGGTTCGGCGCTCGGCCGGTCGGGATGGCGCAGGCGCGGCGTGAAGCTGTGCAGCGCCACCAGCACCGTATCGCGGCCGGCGGCGTGGCGCGCGTCCAGCAGGCCGGCGATGGCGTCGTGGTAGGGCGTGAAGATCTCGCCCACCCGCGCCGCGCGAGCGGCCTCGTCCAGGCCCTGGTTGCCCGGCACCGCGGTGCCGTCGCTGCGCGGCGCGATCGAGGTCGGATGACCCGGCGGGCGGTTGCAGTCGATCACCAGCCGCGAGTAGCGCTGGGCGATCAGTGCCGCATCCAGCGTGCCCGCCAGTCGCGCGCCGGTGCCGGCGACGCCGATGTCCCAGGCGATGTGCCGCAGCCGCTCGGCCTCCGGCAGGCCGAGATCGCCGAGTCGGATCGGGATCTCGCGGCCGGCATGATCGAGCACGAGGACGAACGGCGACCGCGACTCCGCGCGCAGCAGCGTGACCGGGTGCGGGTCCCGCGCGTGCGTCAGCACCGCCGCCGCCCGTGGCGCCGCCCCGGCTGCGGCGTGCGCGGTCGATTTGTTTTGGCCGTCATCCTGCACCGTGATCTTATTCCCTTCGCCACCGGATATGCCGCATCGCGGAAGGGACTGTATGCCGGTTCTCTCGGTCCAGCACGTCACGACCTACCGATACCGTCGACCGGTCGGGTTCGGCGAACACCGGATGATGTTCCGTCCGCGCGACTCCGCGGATCAGCGCCTGGTGTCGTGGAGCGTCGAGATCGCGCCCGCGCCGGTCCTGCTGCGCTCGGTCGCAGACGCGTTCGGCAACGTGGTGACGCTGGCGCGCTTCAAGGAGCGCGCGCCCGAGCTGCGGGTGGAGAACCGGCTGGTCGTCGACCACACCCCGACCGCTCCGGAGGCAGCGCAGCTGGCGCCGTACGCGCGCACCTGGCCGTTCACCTACGACCTCGACGACATGGAGGATCTCGGCCGGGTGATGCAGCGGCATTATCCCGACCCCGAGCACAAGGTCGATAGCTGGGCGCGCAGCCTGCTGTCGGGCAGCGCCAGCACGCCGACCTTCGCGCTGCTGGCGACGATGACCGACGAGATCCGGCGCGGCTTCACCTACTGCCCCCGCCATGAGGAGGGCGTGCAGGATCCGGCGCGCACCCTGGCGCTGCGCGCCGGAACCTGCCGGGACTACGCGGTGCTGATGATGGAGGCGGTGCGCGCGCTCGGCATGGCGGCGCGCTTCGTCACCGGCTACATCTACACCCCCGCCGGCGAGGGCAGGATGAACCAGGGCGGTGGCGCCACCCATGCCTGGGTCGAGGTGTTCGTTCCCGGCGCCGGCTGGATCGACTTCGACCCCACCAACGGCATCGTCGGCTCGCGCGACCTGATCCGGGTCGCCTCGGTGCGCGATCCGCTGCAGGCGATCCCGCTCGCGGGCACCTGGACCGGGTTTCCGGCCGACAGCCTCAGCATGACGGTCTCGGTGCGGGTCGGCGCCGATCCGGCCGCGGAGGCCGGACAGGCCGAGATCGTGCGGCTGCGCGGCCGCGATCGATCGGGGCCGGTCGCAACTCGCGCCGAGCCGTCTCGTTCCGCCCTCACGGGACAGTGAGTCCAGGAAGCCGGGACGCGAGACCGCAGAGAGAGACGAGATGCTGATACGGGCCGGATACGACATCGCCTTCAACTCCCCGGCCCCGACGCCGCTGCTGCTGATGCTCAACCTGCACCCGAGCCGTCTCGACGACCTGCGGACGCCGCAGCAGATGCTGTTCGATCCGCCGACGCCGGCCACCGACTACACCGACGGCTTCGGCAACGTCTGCACCCGGGTGGTGGCGCCGCCGGGGCTGTTGCGCGTCACCAACCAGTTCACCATCGCAGATTCTGGCGAGCCCGACCCGGTGGTGCAGGACGCGCCGCAGACCCCGGTGGAAGAGCTGCCGCCCGACGTGCTGGTCTACCTGCTCGGCAGCCGCTACTGCGAGACCGACCGGCTGTCCGATACCGCCTGGTCGCTGTTCGGGCACATCCAGCCCGGCTGGCAGCGGGTGCAGGCGATCGTCGAGTACGTCCACGATCGGATCACCTTCGGCTACGAGTTCGCCCGCGCCACGCGCACCGCGCACGAGGCCTTCATGGAGCGACAGGGCGTCTGCCGCGATTTCGCCCATCTCGCGGTCGCGCTGTGCCGCTGCATGAACATCCCGGCGCGCTACTGCACCGGCTACCTCGGCGATATCGGGGTGCCGGTCTCGGAGGATCCGATGGATTTCTCCGCCTGGTTCGACGTCTATCTCGGCGGCGCCTGGCACACGTTCGATGCCCGTCACAACAAGCGCCGGATCGGCAGGCTGCTGATGGCGCGCGGACGCGACGCCACCGACGTCGCGATCTCGACGGCGTTCGGCAGCGCCTGGCTCGCCGGCTTCGAGGTGATCACCTACCAGCAAGACGGCTGATACCGAACGCCCGACCCGCCTATCCGACCAGCCGGCCGATCATCTGCGGCGCGTCCGCCGCGTCCCAGCGCACCGGTCCCTGCACCCGCGAGACCTCGCGTCCGGCGCGGTCGATCACCAGCGTGGTCGGGATCCCGTCCAGACGCAGTGCCGTCATGGTCTCGCCGTGCGCATCCAGCAGCACCGGCAGGCTGCGTATGCCGTGCCCGGCGTAGAACGGCGTCACCGCGCCGGCACCGGCGCGATCCAGCGATACCGGCAGCACGACGATGCGCTGCCCCGACAGCGCGCGCGACAGCGCGTCGAGTGCGGGCATCTCGGAGACGCAGGGCGCGCACCAAGTCGCCCAGAAGTTCAGCACCACCCCCTGCCCGGCATAATCCGCCAGCGACCGGAGGCTGCCGTCGGCGGCGGTGAAATGCAGCGCCGGCAGCGCCACCGGCGGCTGACCGTGCAGCGCCGCCAGCGTCTGCGGCGCCGGTCCTGCGGGCGCCTGCGGCGGGCCTCCGGCCTCGCGATCGGCCGGCCAGAGAAATTTGCCTGCGACCGCCACGGCCAGTAGGGTCCCGCCTGCTGCCAGCAGGCCGCGGCGCGTGATCTGTTGCATGTGGGGCATGGCGATGTCTTTAGAAGAGGAGCCCGCCCGCGGAAACCCCGCAGCAGCCGGCCCCGGCCCGGGCGAGAGCCAAGCGAACGCGCAGTGGGGAGGCCGGTTCGCCGGCGGCCCGGCCGCGGTCATGCGCGAGATCAACGCCTCGATCGGCTTCGACCGCGCGCTGTGGCGCCAGGACATACGCGGCTCGGTCGCCCACGCGGCGATGCTGGCCCATGTCGGCGTCCTCACCGCCCAGGACGCCCAAGCCATCCGCACCGGGCTGGAACAGATCGCCGAGGAGATCGAGGCCGGCCGCTTCGTCTTCGACGCCGGCCTCGAGGACATCCACATGAACATCGAGGCGCGGCTGTCCGAGCGCATCGGCGATGCCGGGCGCAGGCTGCACACCGCGCGCAGCCGCAACGACCAGGTGGCGACCGATTTCCGGCTCTGGGTGCGCGACGCCATCGACGGCCTCGATGCCCAGGCCGCGGCCCTGATGGGCAGCCTCGCCGGCCGCGCGCTCGAGCACGCCGCCGACCCGATGCCGGGCTTCACCCACCTGCAGACCGCGCAGCCGGTGACCTTCGGCCATCACCTGCTGGCCTATGTCGAGATGCTGGGACGCGACCGCGGCCGGCTCGCCGATGCGCGCCGCCGGCTGAACCAGTGCCCGCTCGGCGCCGCGGCGCTGGCCGGCACCTCGTTCCCGATCGACCGGCGCATGACCGCGGCCGCACTCGGCTTCGACGCACCATGCGCGAACTCGCTCGACGCGGTCTCGGATCGCGACTTCGCGCTCGAGTATCTCGCGGCCCTCTCGATCCTGGCGATGCACCTGTCGCGCCTGGCCGAGGAGATCGTCACCTGGTGCTCGGCACCGTTCGGCTTCATCCGGCTGTCGGATGCCTTCACCACCGGCTCGTCTATCATGCCGCAGAAGCGCAACCCGGACGCCGCCGAGCTGGCGCGGGCCAAGACCGGGCGCATCACCGGCGCCCTGGTCGGGCTGCTGACCGTGATGAAGGGCCTGCCGCTCGCCTACGCCAAGGACATGCAGGAGGACAAGGAGCCGGTGTTCCAGGCGACCGAAGCCGCGAGCCTGAGCCTCGCCGCCTGCGACGGCATGATACGCGACCTGACCGCCGACACCGGACGGATGCGCGCCGTCGCCGGCTCCGGCTTCTCCACCGCGACCGATCTCGCCGACTGGCTGGTGCGGGTGCTGCGGCTGCCGTTCCGCAACGCCCACCACGTCACCGGCCGGCTGGTCGGACGCGCGGAGGCGCGCGGCGTGGAGCTCGCCGCGCTGAGCCTGTCCGAGATGCAGCAGGAGGAGCCCGGCATCACCGGGGAGGTGTTCGGCGTGCTGGGGGTCGATGCGTCCGTCGCCTCGCGCACCAGCGAGGGCGGCACCGCCCCGCCCAGCGTGCGCCGGGCGGCGCAGGCCTGGCTCGATCGGCTCGCGGGGCCGGAGCGGTGAGGCGGGCGCTGCTGCTGCTCTGGGTCGCCACGCTGCTGCTGCCGCTCGCCGGCTGCGGCCGCAAGGGCGCGCCGCGCGCCCCGGGACCGGCGGACCAGGTCATCTACCCCAAGAGCTACCCCGCCGAGTAGCGCCTCACGGCGCGGGCATGCCGAGTAGCGTCTACGGCGCGGGCATACCGAGTAGCGCCTACGGCGCGGGCATGACGGGCACCGCGAGGCCGCCCACCGCGCCCATCCGGGCCTCGATCTGCACGCCCACGACCCGCCAGCAGCCGGCCGGATCGCGCCACAGCAGCGGCGCGCCGCTGGTGCCGCGGGTGCCGGCGCAATCATGCACGAGCAGCGTGCGCCCGGCCTGATCGACCGAGAGCGCGGTGATGCGGCAGGCGGGTCCTGCGAGTGCAAGCTCGTCGCGATCCTGTCCGTAGCCGGCGAGCAGGACGAAGCTGCCGACGGCCGGGACGGGTGCCGGGCGCATCGCGTCGCCGATCGGTGCGACGTCGTGATCGAGCACCAGCAGCGCGCGGTCCAGCCCGGCGTCGCGCGCCTGCAGGCGCGGATCGTAGAGCGGCGAGACGACGAAGTGCCGCACCCGCGCATGGCCGTCGTAACGTCCCCGCGCGTAGCGCAGCAGCACGTGCAGCGAGCCGGGCCGCAGGATGTGTTGGGTGCGCTCCGCGAACAGGCAGTGGGCGGCGGTCAGTGCCAGCCGCGGCGCGACCAGGAAGCCGGTGCAGCGGCCGCCGAGCTCGGTCTGCACGCGCAGCAGGCCGCGCCAGGGGGCATGGGAGACGTCCACCGGCCGCCGCGGACCGGCGGCACCGATGCCCGGCAGATATGCCACGACGAGGAGCAAAAACTGCGTCCACTTAACCATTTCGTATCAATATCGGTCTAAAACATCCCATAACATCCTTGCTTCTTTTTCACGCCATCATGCGGCCACGATGCGCGCGAAACTGCAGCCGCAGGAGACGAGCAGCGGGAGCTCGGAAGGGGGTTTCGTGAGCAGGCACGATCACCGGGACGCAGCGCATGATCTGCCCTCAGGGGCGGCGGGCAAGGTCTGCCTGGATGAGAAGCTGGCTCATCGTGCCTTGAGCGATAGCAGAAACCGTCTTGCCGCCCCGATGTCCGCAAGCGTGCGGGACCGTCTCTACGACCGGATGTTCCCAAGTCATATCTGTCTAGGAACGAACGGCGATGATGACCCCGATCCGATCCCCTGACGGTCTGCACGGCGTGATCGTCCTGCACGCGTTCGGCCGCTACCGCGAGGCGGATTTCCTCGACGATCCGGAGGAGATCGACACCCTGATCGCGAGCGGCGAGGGCTGGCGGATCATCGATGCGGTACGGCTCGACCTCGCCCCGGCCTCCGAACTCAGGAGCCGATGAACGCCAGCAGGTCGGCGACCAGGCGGTCCTTCTCGGTCATGAACAGCCCGTGCGGGGCGCCGGCATATTCCTGATAGACGCAGCCCGCGATCGCCGCCGCGGCCGCCCTGCCGGTGATGCCGGGCGGCACGGTCCGGTCGGCATCGCCGTGGATCACCAGGGTGGGTACCGTGAAGGCGGCGAGGTCGGGGCGGAAATCCGTCTCCGAGAAGGCGCGCACGCAGTCGATGGTGGCGATCGGCGAGGCCTGCATCGCCATCCACAGGCTCCATTCGAGGATGCCGCTCGAGACCGGCGCGCTGAGCAGGCCGGCACCGAAGAACGACTTGGCGAAGCCGCCGAGGAAGGCCGGCCGGTCGGCCTCGAGGCCGGCCACGATCTGGTCGAACACCTCGCGCTCCACGCCGTCCGGATGGTCCGGCCGCTTGAGCAGCAGCGGCACCACGCTGGCGACCAGCGCCACCCGGGCGATGCGCGACGTGCCGTGCCGCGACAGATAGCGCGCGATCTCGCCGCCGCCCATCGAGAAGCCCACCAGCGTCACGTCGTGCAGGTCGAGCGCGTCGAGCAGCGCCTTCAGGTCGTCGGCGAAGACGTCGTAGTCGTAGCCGCTCGCCGGCTGCTCCGAGCGGCCGAACCCGCGGCGGTCATAGGCGATGCAGCGATACCCCTGACGCACCATCGGCGTCATCTGGTACTCCCACATGTCGGCGTTCAGCGGCCAGCCATGGATGAACACCACCGGCCGGCCGGTGCCCCAATCCTTGTAGAACAGACCTAGCTCGTCCTGCGCCTTGATGTACGGCATGGGTTCCTCCGGTCGCCATTTGAACGGGAACGCGCCGGCCCGGTTCCGCACCTGGGTGTGATCCGGTGCGGCGCAACCCGAGCCGCCGTGTCCTGTTCGGCGTGAGAAGGAGACACAGCATGACCGACGACCCACGCCAGATGTATCCGGCACCGCCGTTCGCCAAGCAGAAGATCGAGCCGCCCGGCCGCAGCGCGGAAATGACGCCGCGACCCGATCACGGCGAGGACAGCTATCGCGGCTCCGGCAAGCTCGAGGGCAAGGTGGCCCTCATCACCGGCGGCGATTCCGGCATCGGCCGGGCGGTCGCGATCGCCTTCGCCCGCGAGGGTGCGGACGTCGCCATCTCCTACCTCGACGAGAGCGGCGACGCCCGCGACACCATCGGCTGGATCGAGAAGGCCGGCCGCAGGGCGCTCGACCTGCCCGGCGACATCAGCGACCGCGGCTTCTGCCGATCGCTGCCGCGCAAGGTGGTCGAGCGGTTCGGCCGCCTCGACATCCTGGTCAACAACGCCGCCTTCCAGCGCACCCACGCCCGCTTCGAGGAGATCGACCCCGACGAATGGGAGCAGACCTTCGCCACCAACGTGCACGCGATGTTCAACCTGACCCAGGCGGCGGCGGCGCTGATGCAGCCGGGGGCTGCGATCATCAACACCACCTCGGTCAATGCCGACATGCCGGTCCCGTCCATGCTCGCCTACAACGCCACCAAAGGCGCCATATCGAACTTCACCGGCGGGCTGGGGCAGGTGCTCGGCAAGCAGGGCATACGCGTCAACGCGGTGGCGCCGGGACCGATCTGGACCCCGCTGATCCCCGGCACCATGGACGAGGCGGACGTCGAGAGCTTCGGCAGCAAGACGCCGCTGGGGCGGCCGGGACAGCCGGCCGAACTCGCGGCCGCCTACGTGCTGCTCGCCTCGGGAGGCTCGAGCTACATGAGCGGGGCGATCATCCCGGTCACCGGCGGCATGCCAATCCTGTAGCCGCGTCTCACCGCGCACCCTTAACCCTCATTTAAGACCGGCGGCGCATGATCGGGTCATCAGCTCGATCAGGATCATGGACGCCGGATGAACGCACTGCCCGCCGCGGCCGACCGGCCCACCGCCGCCGCACTGGTGCGGGCAGTGTTCGATCGCGATTTCTACCTCGCGCGCCATCCCGACGTCAGGGCGGCCGGGATCGATCCGCTGGAGCACTTCCTGCGCCACGGCCTCGCCGAGGACCGCGCGCCGCACCCGCTGTTCGATCCCGCCTTCTACCGCGCCCAGATGCCCGCAGCACAGGCGTCCGAGCCGGCGCTGCTGCACTATCTCGGGGGCGCCGGCGATGACGCGCTGGACCCGCATCCGCTGTTCGAGACCGCGCACTACCTGGCGAGCGTCGAGACGCCGCCGCCGCCCGGTCAGCCGCCGCTGCTGCACTTGCTGCGACAGGGTGCGGCGTCACGCGCCGCGCCCAATCCGCTGTTCGATCCCGCCTACTACCGACGCGCCAATCCCCTGTGCGCCGCGCGGACGCGTCATCCGCTGCTGCACTATGTCGAGCGCGGCTGGCGCGAGGGGTGCCGGACGCATCCGCTGTTCGACCCGGCGCACTACCTGGCGCTGCGGCCGGACGTCGCGGCCGCCGGCCTGGACCCGCTCGCGCACTACCTGCGGCACGGATGGCGGGAGACGCCCACCACCCACGAACTGTTCGATCCGGTGCAGTATCGAGCCGGCTTCGACGATCCGCGGCGGATCGAGGCGATCGGCGAGCGCGGAGCGGTGATCCACTTCGCGCGCCAGTGCTTCGCGCGCCAAAGCGCCCGTGATGCCGCAGGCGGCCTGCCCACGCCGCACCCGCTGTTCGACCCCGGTTTCTACGCGCGCGCGAGAGGCCGATCCGCGGCCGGGCCCTGCGCGGGCGAGGCGTTCCTGCACTTCCTCGAGACCGGGCTGCGCGACCATCACGATCCGCACCCGCTGTTCGACGGCGCCTTCTACCTGCAGCGCTACCCGGACGTCGCGGCCGGCGGCGGCAACCCGTTCCTGCACTTCATCCGTCACGGCGCGCGCGAGGGCCGCGACCCGAACCCCCGGTTCGACGTCGCCGCCTACCTGTCGCGCCACCCCCAGGCGCGCGGCCTGCCGTTCGGGGCGCTCTCGCATCATCTGGCCGGGCAAGCGCCGGCGGCGGCGAGCCGGGATCCGGACGCCGGCGCCGGCTAGCGGCCGAGCGCCTCGGGTCCGAAGCCGTGCGGCAGCAGGGCGCCCAGGGTGCTGCGCAGCAGCGGCGCGCCGTGCTCGTCGACCATCACGATCACCGCCTCGGGACCCGCGAACTCGCGTATCTTCTGCCTGCAGCCGCCGCAGGGCGTGCAGGGACCGACGCCGGCCGCGGCCACGACCAGCTCGGTGATCTCCCGTCCGCCCGACAGCACCATCGACGAGATCGCGCCGGCCTCCGCGCAGACCCCCTGCGGATAGGCGGCGTTCTCGACGTTGCAGCCCACGTGCAGGCTGCCGTCGGCGCAGCGCAGCGCCGCACCGACCTGGAAACGCGAGTAGGGCGCGTAGCCCTGTCGGCGGGCCGCGATCGCGGCCTCGATGAGCGCATCGGTCATGCCAGCATCTCCGCAGAGCGATCCGCACGCAGGTTAGGCAGCCAACCGCCGCTTGGACAGGGTTCGCCGGCACGGATATTGTGGGGTCCATGTCGTCGATCCTCCCGCACCCCTCGCGCGACGCCGATCCGGGCACGGCGGAGCTGCTGGCGCGGCGGCCGCAGTTCTCGATGCAGGCCCTCGGCGGCCTGATGCTGGAGGAGGTGCCGCTGCAGGCGATCGCGGATGCGCTGGGCACACCGGTCTGGGTGACCGGCGCCGGCACGCTGCGGGCGCGCTACCGGCGCCTCCGCGAGGCCCTCGACGAGGCGGGGCTGCGGGCCTCGGTGCACTACGCCGTCAAGGCCAACGACCATCTGGCGGTGCTGCGCGTGCTGTCGTCGGAGGGTGCGGGGGCAGACGTGGTCAGCGGCGGCGAGCTGCTGCGCGCGCGCGCCGCCGGGATCGATCCGCGGCGCATCGTGTTCTCCGGCGTCGGCAAGTCCGAAGCCGAGCTGCGCCTGGCGCTGGGCCAGGAGATCGGCCAGATCAACGTCGAGAGCGTCGAGGAGATTGAGATGCTCTCGGCGCTGGCGCACGGCATGGGCCGGCGCGCGCGGATCGCGCTGCGCGTCAATCCCGACATCGAGGCCGGCAGCCACGCCAAGATCAGCACCGGCCGCGCGGGCGACAAGTTCGGCATCCCGCACCGCGATGTCGCGTCGCTCTACGCCCGCGCGGCGAGCCTGCCCGGGCTGCTGCCGGTCGGACTCGCGGTGCATATCGGCAGCCAGATCGGCACGCCCGCGCCGTTCCGCGCCGCCTACGGCCGCCTCGGCGAGCTGGTGCGCGGCCTGCGCGAGCAGGGGCAGCAGGTCTCGCTGGTCGATTGCGGCGGCGGCCTCGGGGTCAGCTATCGAGACGAGATCGAAGGCTCGCCGCGCGCCCTGGCCGGCGCGATCCGCAGCACGCTGGGCGGGCTCGACCTTCACCTGGTGGTGGAGCCGGGCCGCTGGCTGGTGGCGCCCGCCGGGGTGCTGCTCGGCTCGGTGCTGCTGGTCAAGCGCGCGCCGGACGGCGCGCCGCCGTTCATCGTGCTCGACTGCGCCATGAACGACCTGCTGCGCCCCAGCCTGTACGACGCCTGGCACGGGCTGGTGCCGCTCTCGCCGCGCGTCGCGGTCGCGCCGGCGGCGCGCGCGCACGTCGTCGGGCCGGTCTGCGAGAGCGGCGACACGCTGGCGCGGGATCGTCTGCTGCCGCCGCTGCGCGCCGGCGACCGGGTGGCGATCCTCGATACCGGCGCCTACGGCGCGGTGATGAGCTCGACCTACAACGCGCGGCCGCTGGCGGCGGCGGCGCTGGTCGACGGCGCGCGCTGGACCACGATACGGCCGCGTCAGCAGGCGGCGGCGCTGTGGCGCGACGAGATCGTGCCGGACTGGATCGGCGATCGACGGGATCAGGTGATGACGGAGGCAGACGGGCTTGGATGAGGCGACCGCGACGGACCGGGCGACAGCGCCCGGCGGCTTCGGCCACGCGCTGACCCGGGCACGGTCGCGCGCGGCGCGGGTGCTTCGCCTGGAGGCTGGCTGGCCCATGCTGCTGCCGGCGCTGTGCGCCCTCGCCGGGTTCGCGATCCTGGCGCTGCTGGCGCTGCCGCAGAAGCTGCCGGACTGGCTGCAGGTGGCGCTGGTGCTGCTGCTGGCCGGGTTCGCAGCCCAGCGCATCTGGCGCGGCCTGCGCCATGCGGCGCCGGTCTCCGCGGCCGCGGTCGATCGTCGCATCGAGCGTCGCTCCGCCCTGCGGCACCGGCCGCTGCAGACGCTGGCGGACCATCCCGCCGAGGCGGGCGACCCGTTGCAGGACGCGATCTGGCAGGCGCATCGCGCGCGCGCGCTGGCCAGCCTGCGGCGCCTGCGCAGTGGCCCGCCGCGGCTGGGCCTGCGGCAGCACCGCTCCGGCCGGCTCGGCATGCTGCTGCTGCCCGGGCTGCTGCTGGCCGGGATCGTCGCGGGGCCGGCGGCGCCCGAACGCCTGGCCTCCGGCTTCCTGCCCGTGCTGTTCCGGCTGCCCGGCCCGGCACCCTGGATGCAGGCCTGGATCACGCCGCCGGACTATGCCCGCCTGGCGCCCCTGTTCCTCACCGATCCGCACGGCGCCGTGACGATGCCGTCCGGCTCGGTGCTGCAGGTCAGCCTGACCGGCCTGCGCGCACCTCCCGACCTGGTCATGCACGGCTTGGACGGAGCGGACGGAGCCGGGCCGGCGCCCGCCGCGCCCCGCTTCAGCCGGCTGTCGGACGGCAGCTGGAGCCTGACCGGCACGCTCGACGGCAGCGTCCGGCTGCTGCTGCGCGGCAACGGCCGGGCACTGGCCGACTGGTCGATCCGGATCACGCCGCTGCCGACGGCGGTGCTGGCCTGGGACGGCGCCCCGGGTGCAGCGAGGGAGCCCTGGCGCACCCGGCTGCCCTGGCGCGTCGATGATCCGTACGGGCTGGACACGCTCGTCGCCGAGATCCGCCTCGCCGATCCGGAGGCGGCGGCGGCACCGGTGCTGCGGGTGCCGATCGCGGTCGCGCCGGCGACGCGGCTGGCGCACGGCGCGGCGCTGCCGGACCTGTCGGCCGATCCGCGTGCCGGCGAGGCGGTGACCGCCCGGCTGGTCGCGACCGACGGGTCCGGACGCACCACGCAGAGCCCGGAGGCACGCTTCACCCTGCCGGCGCGTCCGTTCCGCAACCCGCTCGCCCGCGCGGTGCTCGACACCCGCAAGCGGCTGGCGCTCGGACGCGAGACGCGCGACGCCGCCGCCGCCGACCTCGACGCGCTGGGCCAGGCGCCGGGCCAGTTCGCGAGCGACAGCGGGATGTTCCTCAACCTGAGCAGCATCACGACGCTGCTGCACCAGGACGACGTCGCCGACGCTGCGGCCATCGACGAGGCGGTCGACCGGATGTGGGAGCTGGCGCTGGCGCTGGAGGACGGGCTGCACAACGACCGTCCCGGGGCGCGCGCCGCAGCCGAGGTGCGCGCCGCGAACGAGGCGGTGTCGGCGCAGCTGGAGCGCATGCGCCAGCTCGGCGACAAGGGGCAGACCGATCGTGAGCAGGCCGAGCTGGAGCGACGCATCCAGGCGCTGTCGGCGGCGATCGGGCGTCGCATGCAGGCGCTGGCCGAGCAGGCGCGCCGCGATCACGGCACGCTGCCGCCGATGCCGGACACCAACACGCTGAGCGGCGAGGACCTGTCGCGCATGATGCGGCAGATGCGCGACGACGCGGCGCATGGCCGCGCGGGCGATGCGATGCAGCGGCTGGCGCAGATGCAGTCGATGCTGGACCGCATGCGCGCGGCGACGCCGCAGGACCTGCAGAGCGCCCAGCAGCAGGCCGAGGCGCAGCGTCAGGTGCGCGAGCAGATGGCGGGGCTGCAGGACCTGGTGCGGCGGCAATCGACGCTGCTCGATCAGAGCCAGTCCCGCCATGCGGTCGCGGAGAAGCAGTCACGCCAGGCGAGCGGGGCGGAGCTGGATCCGCAGGCCGCCGAGCTGCTGCGTCGGCTGGGCATCCCGCAGACCGACGAGGAGGGCGCGCCCGCCGAGACGCCCTCCGGCGACGGCGGCGGCGACCCGCCGGAGAACCTGGAATCGCAGCAGCATGCGCCGCCGCTCAGCCCCGACCAGCTGGCGCAGCGCCAGGCGGCGGAACAGGGCCGCCAGGCGCAGCGCGAGACCGATGCGCGGGTGCAGCGCAGCCTGTCGCGCGCGCTGGAGGAACTCGGCGAGGAGTTCAAGGCGCTCGCCGGCGCGCAGCCGGGCGGCTTCGAGGAGGCCAGACGCGCCATGGGCAGCGCGCGCGCGGCGCTGGCGGCCGGCCACGACCAGACTGCCGAGGACGCGCAGCAGCAGGCGCTCGCCGCCCTGCAGAAGGGTGCCGGCCAGATGCAGCAGGCCCTCGCCTCCGGCCAGGGAGGTGCGGCGGTGCTGCTGCCGGGCATGACCGGGGAGAGCGGCGGCGACGGCTCCGATCCGGGTCAGGAGGAGGCGGGCGACGACAGGCCGGGACCGCGCGATCCGCTCGGCCGGCCGGTCGCCGGCGGGCTGCGCGCCGATGACGGCGACACCCACGTCCCGGACAAGGCGGAGGCCATGCGCGCCCGCGAGATCGAGCAGGAGCTGCGCCGGCGCGACACCGACCGGACACGGGCGCCGGACGAGCTGAACTACCTCGACCGGCTGCTCAAGCCGTTCTGAGGCCTGTTACCTGTCGTCACCAGATGCCGCCCTGTCGCCACGAAGCGCTGAGCATTCTCCGGGCGCCCGACGCGGCCGAAGCCGGCGGCGTCGAACAGCCGAAGAGGAGAGTGAGATGAGCAGAATTCGCCACGCCCTGATGCTGACCGGCGGCCTCGCCTGCCTGAGCCTGGCCTGCCTAGGCCCGCCCGCGTCGGCGCAGTGGGCGCCGCTGCCGCCGCCGCGCTACGAGGCGGCGCCGCCGCCGCCGCCGCCGGGTCCGCGCATGGCCTGGCAGCGCGGCAGCTGGGACTGGGACGGTCGCGGCTATGCCTGGCGCCCGGGGCACTATGTCGGCTGGCACCCCGGCTACCATGCCTGGGTGGCGGGCCACTGGAGCCGGCGCGGCTTCCACCGCGCCTGGATCCCGGCGCACTGGCGTTAGGCATCGCCCAGCAGCGCCTGCACCTCGGCCAGGGTCGGGGCTGCGGCCGCGGCGCCGGCGCGCGTGGTGGCCAGCGCCCCGCAGGCGGCGGCGAACCGCACCGCGTCGGCGAGAGCGTCGCCACGCGCGGTGGCGAACGCCAGGCCGGCGTTGAAGCAGTCGCCGGCGGCGACGCTGTCGACCGCCGCGACCGGGAACGGCGGGACGAAGCCGCCGCCCGCGCGGTCGCGGTAGCAGACGCCACGGGCACCGAGCTTGACGACGATGCCGGCGAGTCCGCGCGCGAGGAACCGCTCCGCCGCCTGCGCCGCCTCGTCGGGGCTGCGCGGCCGGATGCCGATCAGCGCCTCGGTCTCGGTCTCGTTCGGGGTCATCAGGTCGACCAGGCCCCAGGCGTGATCCGGCAGGCCGCCCGGCGGCACCGGTGCCGGATCGAGCACCACGAAGGCGCCGGTGCGGCGCGCCCGCGCCGCCGCCGCCAGGGTCGCGGCGAGCGGCACCTCGAGCTGCAGCAGCAGCACCCGGGCGGCGTCGAGCAGGGGCGCGACACGGTCCACGTCGTCCTCCCCCACCGCCATGTTGCAGCCGCCGGCGACGGTGATCACGTTCTCGCTGCGCGCGTCGACGCCGATCAGGGCGATCCCGGTCGGGTGCGCCGGGTCGGTGGCGAGCCCGGCGAGGCCGACGCCGAAGCCTTCGAGCGCCGCGCGCGCCTGGGTTCCGAAGCCGTCCAAGCCGATGCGGCCGGCGAACGCCACCGCCGTGCCGCTGCCGGCGGCGAGGCGCGCCGCCGCGGCCGCCTGGTTGGCGCCCTTGCCGCCCAGGCCGATGGCGTAGCGCTCGGCGTGCACGGTCTGGCCGGGACGCGGCAGCGTCGCCGAGTAGGCGGTGATGTCGATGTTGACGCTGCCGAAGCACAGGATGGAGGCGGTCATGCCGGAGACTGGCACGTCGACGCGACCGCCGCTACGGCACGGCGACGGCGCAGGAATGATCCTGCAGCTCCTCCCCCGAGGCGCGGTCGAGGTGCGGCATGTCGACCTGGTCGTCGAGCAGGATGAAGCCGGGCGCGGGCAGGCGGGCGCCGACCAGCACCAGGGTGTGGCGGCCCATCTGCCGCGCCGGATCGTCGAGCGAGGCCGCGAGCAGGCGGAACGGGTCGGTGGCACCCAGTGCCGCGCCGACGATGCGGCGGGCGCGATAGCGGTGGCCCGCGAGCGGCACCGCGAGCGCGCGCCACTCGGTCGTGATCGCGCCGAGCCCGGCCGAGAGTGCCGCGCGCACCGGCCGGCTGACGCAGTCGATATGGATGTGGAACTGGTCCTGGCTGCGCCCGTAGGCGGAGTTGATCGCGAGCGACAGGTCCTCGCGCGGCAGGTCGCGATGCAGGCGGCCGCCGACCAATGCAGCCTGCGACCAGGCGTCGGCGAAGTAGTTCGGCACGCCCTCGCGCAGCAGCTCGGGACTCTCGATGCCAGAGAGGCGCGCGGTCGGGATCAGCAGGAACTGCTCGGCGCCGACGCGGTCCTTGAGCACCGCGTAGCCGCCCCGCTGGTCGAGCACCGCGCAAGGCGAGGGATCGCCGTCGCGCTGCGCGTCCGGCACGCAGCGCTCGTGCACGATGCGCCACAGCGCATGCGGATCGCCCGCCCACCCCGCCACCGGCAACAGCAGGAGCAGCAGCCCCAGCAACACGGAATGGATTCTCAAGGCGAGCCTTGAGCGGGTCCAGGGCAGAGCCCTGGCCTTCTTCACTCGGGCCCACCCTCGATCTTAGGCGCCAGCCCCGCTGCCTGCGCCAGCCGGTCGAGCCTGCGGGTGACGCTCTCGACGTTGAAGGCGAAGCGCTGCCCGGCCAGGCGCAGCACCAGCTCGTCGCCGACCCGCTCCAGGCTGGTGCCCTCCAGCAGCTGCGGCGTGCCGGCGCACAGCACGTAGGCCAGCCGCAGGGCGAGGCCGAGGATCTCGGCGCGGCGCAGCGCCTGCGGATCGATCAGGCCGCGCGCCGGCTGCAGGAACGGCTGGTCGAGCTCGGCCTCGTAGCGCATCGCCATGGTCAGGGCGAGGAAGCCGCGCGCCGGATGCGAGAACGCCATCCCCGGCGCGCGCAGGATGCGCATGAAGCTCTGCTCGGCGCGGTATTCCGGGTGGTCGTGCGCGCCGCAGTCCGACATCCAGCACGCACTCACCCGCAGCCGGCGCTCCGCCTGGGTCTCGTCGGCGAACAGCGGCGCGGTCCAGTCGATCAGCGCCGGCGGCAGCGCCTGGCTGCGGCTGAGCTGCAGCGACATCTCGCGCGCGACACTCTCCAGCGGGCAATGCTCGATCAGCTGCGGCGCCACGTTGCGCATGTACCAGCCCTCGCGCAGGCCGTCGACGCTGAACACGACCCGCACCGGCGTCACCCGGCGCAGCAGGCGGCGCAGCACGGTGGCCGCGAACGGCATGTCGTCCAGCCGGCGGCGTGGCGCGCCGGGCAGTCGCTCCAGCGTGCGGCGCGAGGCGCCGATCACCCAGCCGGTCAGCTCGCGCGCCTCCTCGGCGCCGAGCTTGTACTGGTGGACGATGTTCAGCGGGTAGAAGCTGCGCGCGATCTGCAGCCGCGCCAGGGCGCGGAACGCGCCGCCGACCAGGTAGAGCGTGCGTCCCGCCGCCTGCGGCAGCCAGGGCACCCGGTCGAGATCGGCCTCGACCAGGTCGCGGGCGCGCTGCACGTCGCCGCCGGCGCGGTCGGCGAGGCGGATGACGCCGAGCCGCAGCGTCTGCGAGGCGCCCATGCGGCCCTCGATCAGCCGCACCAGCTCAAGCGAGCCGCCGCCGATATCGGCCATCAGCCCGTCCGCCTCGGTCATGCCGCTGAGCAGGCCGGTTGCCGAGTAGTCCGCCTCCTCGGTGCCCGACAGGATGCGTATGGTGGCGGTCGGGATCGCCTCGCGCAGCGACTGCACGAACTCCGGGCCGTTGCTGGCGTCGCGCACCGCCGCGGTGGCCAGCACATCGAAGCGATCCGCTCCCATGCCGCGCACCACCGCCTCGAAGCGCGCCATCACGCCGATCGCCTGGGCGACGCCGTCCTCGTTGAGCCGGCCGGTGGTCTCCAGCCCGCGTCCGAGGCGCAGCACCGACTTCTCGTTGAAGATGGTGACCGGGTTGCGCGAAACCCCCTCGAACACCACCAGCCGCACCGAGTTGGAGCCGAGATCGACCACGGCCGAGCGCCTGATCGCACGCGCCGCGGGATCGTGCGGCGAAGCGTCGCGCGGCTTGCTCACGGCGGGCTCCTCAATCCTGCAGGATCCGGTCGGGACGGCGCGGCAGCGGACGCGCCATCGGCATCAGCTGCGCCTGCGCGGCCGAACCGCGACCGGACAGCGACGGGTTGGTCATGAAGTACTCGTGCGCCGAGAACGGCTTGGCGCCGCCGTCGAGGCTGCGCCAGTTGCCGTCCGCGCCGAGCTGCCAGGATTGCAGGTTGTCCTTCAGGTCCATGACCATGATCTGGTCGAGCACCTGCGCGTGCACCGTCGGGTTGCGGATCGGCACCATGGTCTCGACCCGCCAGTCCATGTTGCGCGCCATCCAGTCGGCGCTCGAGATGAACACCAGGGCGTCGCGCGACGGCACCCGGTGGCCGTGGCCGAACACGAAGATCCGGCTGTGCTCCAGGAAGCGTCCGACGATCGACTTGACCTGGATGTTCTCCGACAACCCCGGCACGCCCGGGCGCAGGCAGCAGATGCCGCGTATCACGCACAGCACGCGCACGCCGGCGCGCGACGCGTCGTAGAGCTTGTCGATCAGCTCGTCATCGACGATGGAATTCATCTTGAGCCAGATCTGCGCCGGCTTGCCGGCGCGCGCGAAGGCGATCTCGGACTCGATCAGCCCGACCAGGGTGGAGCGCGTGGTCAGCGGCGAGAACGCGATCGCGTCCATCGAGGCCGGCCGCGCGTAGCCGGTCATGTAGTTGAACAGCCGCGCGGAGTCGCGCACCAGCGCCACGTCGCAGGTGAAGAAGCTGAGGTCGGTGTAGATGCGCGCGGTGATCGGGTGGTAGTTGCCGGTGCCGAAATGCGCGTACGAGCGCACCCCACCGCCCTCGCGCCGCACCACCAGGCTCAGCTTGGCGTGGGTCTTGAGCTCGGCGAAGCCGAACACGACCTGCACCCCGGCGGCCTCCAGCGTGCGCGCGAGGCGGATGTTGGCCTCCTCGTCGAAGCGTGCGCGCAACTCGACCATCGCGGTGACCGACTTGCCGCTCTCGGCGGCCTCGATCAGCGCCTTGACGATCGGGCTGTCGCGCGAGGTGCGGTACAGGGTCTGCTTGATCGCCACCACCGCCGGATCGAGTGCGGCCTGGCGCAGGAACTGCACCACCACGTCGAAGCTCTCGAACGGGTGGTGCACGACGATGTCCTTGGCGCGGATGGCGGCGAAGCAGTCGCCGCCGAAGTCGCGTATGCGCTCGGGGAAGCGCGGCGCGTAGGGCGCGAACAGCAGGTCGGGGCGGTCGTCGACGATCAGGCGGCTGACATCGACGATGCCGATCAGGCCGTCATGCACCTGCATCTCGTCGGACGGCACGTCGAGCTCGTCGGCGACCAGTGCCGCGAGATCGGCCGGCATCTCGGCGTTGACGTCGAGATGGATCACGACGCCGCGGCGGCGGCGCTTCAGCGCGGTCTCGTAGGAGCGCACCAGGTCCTCGGCCTCCTCCTCGAACTCGACGTCGGTGTCGCGTATCACCCGGAACACGCCGCGGCCGCCGACGTGGAAGCCCGGGAACAGGCGGTCGAGGAACTGGATGACCAGGTCCTCGAGCAGGATGAAGCGCGCGGTCTCCGCACCGCCCGCCTTTCCGGCCGCCTCCCCGTCCGCCCCGGCGGCCGGCAGCCGGATGAAGCGGTCGACCTGGGCGGGCAGCATGATCAGCCCGCTCATCGCCTGGCGCTCGTCGTCGTCGCGCAGCAGGCGCAGGGCGAGCACCTGGCCCATGTTGGGGATGAAGGGGAACGGGTGCGCGGGATCGATCGCGAGCGGTGTCAGCACCGGGAACATCCGGTCCATGAAGAAGCTCTCGATCCAGCCGCGATCGTCGCCCTGCAGCGTGCGCGGGTCGCAGACCATGATCCCCTGCCCGGCCAGAGCCTGGCGCAGCTCGCGCCAGATGCGCTGCTGCTCGGCCAGCAGCCGGCGCGCGCGCTCCTCGACCGCCTGCAGCTGCTGGGCGGGGGTGCGGCCGTCCGGCGAGCGGGCGGTCAGGGCCTCGCGCACCTGCCCGACCAGCCCCGCCACGCGCACCGAGTAGAACTCGTCGAGGTTGCCGGCCGAGATCGACAGGAAGCGCAGCCGCTCGAGCAGCGGGTTGCGCGAGTTGTCCGCCTCTTCCACGACGCGCTGGTTGAAGTCGAGCCAGGACAGCTCGCGATTGATGAAGCGGTCGGGCGAATCCACGCCGATCGCCGGCCCGGCCGCGGCGTCGTGGCCGGCCTGCGGCGGCACTCCGGAAGGCCGCGCCGAGGCCCGGGGAGCGAGCCGCGCCGCCGCCGCGCGGGGCGCCTCGGGGCTGCGGATCGCAGACGGGCTCCGCTTCAGCTCCGCTTCACCGGCCACTCGCCATCTCCCCCGACCGTCCCGCCGCCTGCATAGCCGGAACCGGCCGCATTGTCGCCGGGCGGTACGATGAAAGCTTGCCGCCGCGCGGGGTGGATGGAAGCCTGCCGCGGCGCGGCATGATCGCCGTGCCAGCCGGAGGCCCGCGATGCTGAACAGACGGTCGTTCCTCGCCACGCTGCCGGCCTCGGCGGCGGCACTGCCCGCCGCCGCGGCCAGCGTCTTGGACCCGGGACAGGGTGGCGCGCCGCATCCGGCGCCGGAAGCAGCCCGCCTGCTGCCGTTCCAGCCCGCCGGCGCGGAACGCTACGACCGGCCGGACGTGCATGCCGGCGATCGTCCGTCGGGGGCGAGCTTCGCCTCGCGCTCGGCGGCGATGGGCTGTTCGGGTGCCGCCGGCACCGCGCATCCGCTGGCGACGCTGACCGCGATCGAGACGCTCAAGCGGGGCGGCTCGGCGGTGGACGCGGCGGTGGCGGCCAACGCCTGCCTGGGCTTCCTCGAGCCGACCAGTGCCGGGCTCGGCGGCGACTGCTACGCGATGCTGTGGGACCCGAAGCAGCGGCGCGTGGTCAGCCTCGCGGGCTCCGGCGCCTCGCCGCGCGGGCTCAGCCTGGAGACGGTGCGGGCACGCGCCAAGGGGGGCGTCATCCCCAAGCTCGGCGCCGTCAGCGTCTCGGTGCCCGGCGCGCTGGACGGCTGGTGGTCGCTGCACCAGCGCTACGGCAGGCTGCCCTGGCGCGAGCTGTTCGAGCCCGCCATCCTGATGTGCGAGCGCGGCGTGCCGACGCCGCAGATCATCGGCTACTACATCAAGCGCAACCTGCGCGCGTTCCTGCGGCCCGGCTCGGGGGTCGAGGAGACCGCGAACGCGATGCGTACCTACGCCCCGGGCGGTGCGGCTCCCAACGAGGGCGACGTGCGCCGCAATCCCGACCTCGCGCGCACCTACCGGACGATCGCCGCCGGCGGTCGCGACGCGTTCTATGACGGGCCGATCGCCGACACCATCGAGCGCTATTTCCGGCGCATCGGCGGCTGGATGACGCGCGCCGACCTGCGCGCGCAGCACGCCGAATGGGACGACCCGCTGGTCACCACGTACCGAGGCGTCGAGATTTACGGCATGGCGGCCAACACCCAGGGGCTGGCGACGCTGCAGATGCTCAACATCCTGAGCAATTTCGACCTGCGCGACGCGGGCTTCCAGTCGGCGCGCTCGATCCACCTGCAGGCGGAGGCCAAGCGTCTCGCCTACGAGGATCGCGCGCGCTACTACGCCGACCCGCACTTCGCCGCGATCCCGATCGAGTGGCTGAACTCCGAGCAGTACGCAGCGCAACGCGCCAGGCTGATCCGTCCGGACCGCCTCCTCACTCCCGTGCATCCCGGCCAGGCGCCGAGCCACGGCGACACCACCTATTTCAGCGTCGCCGACGACAGCGGCCTCATGGTCTCGATGATCCAGTCGAACTTCCGCGGCATGGGCTCGGGACTGGTGGCGGACGGGCTGGGGTTCATGTTCCAGGACCGCGGCGAGCTGTTCTCGCTCGCCGACGGCCATCCCAACCTGTACCGGCCGGGCAAGCGGCCTTTCCAGACCATCATCCCCGGCTTCGCCACCCGCGGCGGCGCGCCCTGGATGGCGTTCGGGGTGATGGGCGGCGACATGCAGCCGATGGGGCAGACCCAGATCGTGGTCAACCGCGTCGATTACGGTCTCGACATCCAGGCCGCCGGCGACGCGCCGCGCTGGCATCACGAGGGCTCCTCGCAGAGCATGGGCGAGGACCAGCCCGGACTCGGGCCGGACGGGCTGCTGCGCCTGGAGGCGGGGGTGCCGGCGGCGACGCGCGCGGCACTCGCCGCGATCGGCTGGCGGATCGGCGGCTCGGACGGCGGCTTCGGCCGCTACGAATGCATCGAGCACCGCGTCAGCGGCACCGATCGCGTTTACGCCGCCGCTTCGGAGATGCGCGCCGACGGGGTGGCGCTGGCGTACTGAGCCAGGCCGGCGCGGTCGCCGCGGTCGCGATCACAGCGACGGCCGCTGGCAGCCGATGGCGGGGGCCTTGGCGCCGGGCAGGCCGGCCGGCATGTCCGTGGTGGTGTAGAGGCAGTCACGCACCACGCCGTTCCCGCTGAAGACGATCCTCAGGCTGGACGTCCGCGGCGGGGCGTGCTGCGAATCCATCGCGGCGTCGGCCAACCCGAGCCCCGAGCCGAGCAGGCCGACATAGGGCACGAAGGCGCCGACCAGCCCGGCGGCCGCACCGGCTCCGTCGGACAGGTGCTGATCCGAGGCGCCGCTCTGCGTCTCGTACATCCAGCTCTCGCCCTGCCGGCTCTGCTCGGTGCGGCTCGGCTGGCCGAGGGCCGCGAAGACGTCGGTGCGCGACGAGCGACCGATCACCACGGAACCGACCTTGGCCGGATCGAGCATCGAGGCCCGGGGTGCAGCCGGCGTGCAGGCGGCTGCCAGCAGGGCGAAGGCGCAGACCGTGAGACACGTCCGGATTTCGACCATGCCGCAGCTTGGCACGCGCGGCGGCCGCGCCGGTGCTAATTCGTCATCGCCGGACAACCCGGGGTCGGGCAGCAACGGGAACGAGCGCCCGGACTTATACCGACGGCCTGAAACTGACCATCAGGAGGCAAGGCTGGCAGGAGGCAGGGATGGCCTCTGCCCAGACCCGCCAAAGGTTTCGGCCTTTGGAAACCACCTTATTCAGATAACTGGATTCTCAAGGCTTCGCCTTGAGCGGGTCCAGGGCAGAGTGTTGGCGCATGGGTCACATGCGACGGCCATTGGTCTTAAATGACCATCTCCCAGCCGGCCGGACAATCGCGCAGGGCGGCGATCCGACCAGAAGGGACGGCGAGCTCAAAACCCATCAGCCGGGTCGCCTCGGGCAGGGTCGGGAACGCGACCGTGAACAGCCGGCAGGAGCGTGCCTGCACGACCGGGCAGAGGGCGACCAGGAACAGCAGCGTCAGTCTGGTTACCGAACTCGCTCCCGACCCGTCGCACCCCAGCTGCTAGCGCATCCCGCCCGAGGCCAGCAGCTCCTCGCCGGTCAGCCATCCGGAGGCGGGCGAGGCCAGGAACACCGCGACCGGCGCGATGTCGTCCGGCTGGCCCAGCCTGCCGAGCGGCGTCTGCGCCACGATCTGCTTCTCGAAGTCGCTGCCGATCATGCCCATCGCCCGCGTGCCCTCGGTCTCCACGACGCCCGGATTGATCGAGTTCACGCGTATCTTGCGCGGCCCCAGCTCCTTTGCCAGCACCTGGGTGATCGCCGTCACCGCGGCCTTGGTGGCGGTGTAGATCGACGATCCCGGCGGCGCGGTGCGGCTGATCACGGAGCCGATATTGATCACGCTGCCGCCGGCCGGGCCGAAATGCTTCGCCGCCTCCTGCGTCGCCAGCAGCAGCCCCAGCACGTTGATGTCGAACTGGCGGTGGAACTCCTGCTCGGTCACCTCCTCGAGGGCCAGCATGCGATAGACGCCGGCATTGTTCACCAGCACGTCGAGCGCCCCGAGATGCCGCCTGGTCTCGGCGAACAGCCGCCGCACGTCGTCGAGCTTGGAGACGTCGCCCTGCACCGCGATCGCCCTGCCGCCGGCCCCGGTGATGGCCGCGACCACGCGCTCGGCCCCCTCGCTGTCGGAGGCGTAGTTCACCGCCACCGCCGCCCCCGCCGTCGCCAGCGCCCTGGCGATCGCCGCACCGATACCCTTGGATGCCCCGGTCACCACGGCGACCTTGCCTGCCAGACTGCTCATCGAACCCTCCGCTAAAGATCACCGGTCGATCATTTAGATATTCGTCGAACCGTTACAAGCGGCGGCGATGCGTTCCGGCGACCGATCCAAGTCCGTGGCCGAGTGGAACGAGAGCAGGCAACGGGTGCCCCTTGACCCCATCAGAGGCCAAGCCTTCGAAAACCTTGATCCTAGAGAATGGGGTTTGGGGCCCCGGCCCCAACGGGTCAAGGGCAGCGCCCTTGCCTTGGCTTTTCCCGCACCCTGCTAGATCTCGCAGAGCTGGTCGAGATAGGCGCGCAGCACGTCGCGCTGAAGCGCCAGGAGGGCGTGCTTGCCGTCCCGGGTGATGCGGATCAGGCCGGCCGCCTCCAGCTCCTTGATGTGGTGCGAGACGGTGGCGGCACTGACCTGCCGCGCCTGCTGCAGGCAGCTGCACCGCAGCGGCGCCTCGGCGCGGCCGATCTCCCTCAGGATCTGGTAGCGGCGCGGCTCGGCCAGCGCGCGCGCGATCGCGGCGACCTGCTGGTCCGTCAGCCGCACCGGCTCGGCCGCCATGGGTGCCTCATCGCCTGGCGCCGGGGGCGACCGCCGCCGGGGCGCGTGGTATCGCCCGCCTGGGACGACCGCCGTTGAAGATCATCCAGCATGGGGTTCTCGTCCACAGGGGCGCGCGTGCTCCCGTCCCGAACGCCAGCCGCGCCGGCCGCGTTCCTCGCGGCCTCGCCGCGCGAGGCCGGTCCGTCTAAGGTCCGGTCCGGCGGAACACGCCGCGGCCGATGCGACCGGCAGCGGCCAACCAGGGCAGGGCACATGATCGAGAAGATCAATTCGGTGGCGGTGGTCGGCGCGGGCTACATGGGCGGCGGCATCGCGCAGTCCCTGGCCCTCGCCGGGATGCAGGTCACGCTGGCGGATGCGTCGGCGCAGGCGACCCAGGCGGCGCTCGAGCGGCTGCTGGCCGAGGCCGGCCAGTTCGAGGCGCAGGGCCTGTTCCCCTCTGGGGCGGCCGGGATCATCGGGCGCAACATCCGCGCCTCACCCTCGATCGAGGAGGCGGTGGCCGGGGTCGACTTCATCGAGGAGGCGGTGCCGGAGGTGCCGGCGATCAAGCACGAGGTGCTCGGCCGGATCTGTGCCGCGGCGCGCACCGACGCCATCATCGGCACCAACACCTCGACCCTGCCGGTGCACACCCTGGCGCCGGCGGTGACGCATCCCGAGCGCTTCCTGACCGTGCATTTCAGCAACCCCGCCCCGTTCATCCCCGGCGTCGAGCTGGTGTCGGGCAAGGACACCGACCCGGCGGTCATCCCGGTGATCAAGGACATGCTCGCCCGCGCCGGGCGGCGCAGCGCGCAGGTGGCCGACGTGCCCGGCTTCGTGCTCAACCGCCTGCAGTACGTGCTGCTCAAGGAGGCGATGTCGATCGTCGAGGAGGGTGTGGCGACCCCGGAGGACGTCGACACCCTGACCAGCACCACCTTCGGCTTCCGCCTGCCCTTCTTCGGCCCCTTCGTGATCGCCGACATGGCCGGGCTCGACGTCTATGCGAGCGGCTTCAAGACCTTCGAGGCCGCCTTCGGCAGCCGCATGGCGACCCCGGAGCTGCTCAAGCAGCTGGTGGCGGCGGGCAAGTACGGCACCAAGACCGGAGAGGGGCTGTCGGGCACGTTCAGCCCGGAGCGGCTGGCGAAGCTGATCGCCTACCGCAACAAGGCCTACGCGCGCATGGGACAGCTGGTGGAAGAGCTGGGGCCGCCGCCGCTGCGCGACTGACGGCGTGGGCCGGACCGCGGGAGGCAAGGCTGGGCTCTGCCCAGACCCGCCAAAGGCCTCGGCCTTTGGAAACCATCTTGAGATAATTGGGATCCTCAAGGCCCCGCCTTGAGCGGGTCCAGGGCAGCGCCCTGGCCTTCCCTACAGCATCTCGTCGAGCACCGAAGCCGCGAGCGCCCGCGTCACCCCGGTGCCGCTGGCCAGCGCCGCCTGGTCGAGCAGGCGGGCCGCCTCGCGCATGGCGTCGGCGCGCCGCGGCAGGCGCAGCAGCAGCCACTCGACGACCGCCGGCGCGACCGCCAGCTGGCGTTCGGCGAGCAGGCGCAGCAGCAGGATGCGCAGCAGCGCCTCGTCCGGACGGCCCAGCGCCACCGCGAGCGTGGCGCGCAGCCGGCTGGCCAGGTCGGGCAGCGCCACCTTCCAGCGCGACGGCGCCTCGCGGCCGGCGAGCAGCACCGGCAGGCGCTGCTCGCGGGCGGCGTTGAGCAGGTGCAGCAGCGCGTGCTCGTCGGTCGCGGCGTCGGCGTCGTCGACGGCGATGCCGCCGGCCTCCTCGACCCGCGCCGGCAGCGCCGGCAGGCCGCGTAGGGCGGTGCCGGGCAGCAGCCAGGCATCGTGGTCGCGCGCCCAGAGCTGCAGCAGGTGCGTCTTGCCGCAGCCGGCCTCGCCCCACAGCGCCAGGCGGTGATCCGGCCAGCGCGCATCGCGGCCGCGGTCGAGCCAGGCCAGTGCCGCCGCATTCGAGCCGGCGGCGACGAAGTCGGCGCGCGCGAAGCGCGGGCGGTGCGCGAACGGCAACGCCAGCTGGCGCGTGGCGGCGGGCGGCTCGCCTGGCTGATGGCCGATCTGTCCCGCCACTGCTTCTCGCGCCGCCCCGCCTGCCGTAAAGCTTCGCCCGATCCACCGCACCCCACCCGGCGCGTGTGCCAGCGGCGGCGGGATCGACCGCAGCAATGAGGCAATCGGACCCATGAGCCAACCCCCTTCCGGCAGCGACAGCTATCGCCAGTCCGGCGTGGACATCGAGGCCGGCGAGTCGCTGGTCGAGGCGATCCGGCCCGCCGCCGGGACCACCGACCGGCCCGGCACGATGGGCGGCCTTGGCGGCTTCGGCGCGCTGTTCGACCTCAAGGCGGCGGGCTTCCGCGATCCGGTGCTGGTCTCGTGCACCGACGGGGTCGGCACCAAGCTGCTGGTGGCGATCGAGACCGGGCGGCACGACGCGGTCGGCATCGACCTGGTGGCGATGTGCGTCAACGACCTGGTGGTGCAGGGCGCCGAGCCGCTGTTCTTCCTGGACTACTTCGCCACCGGCGCGCTCGACGTGGCGCAGGCGTCGCGGGTGGTGCGCGGCATCGCCGAGGGCTGCCGGCTGAGCGGCTGCGCGCTGGTCGGCGGCGAGACCGCGGAGATGCCCGGCCTGTATTCGGCCGGGCACTACGACCTCGCCGGCTTCTCGGTGGGGGCGGCGGAGCGCGGCGCGGTGCTGCCGCAGGGCGTCGCCGCCGGCGACGCGGTGCTGGGGCTGCCGAGCAGCGGCGTGCACGCCAACGGCTTCTCGCTGGTGCGACGCATCGTGCGCGAGGCTGGGCTGGGCTGGGACGCCCCGTGCCCCTACGCGCCCGGGCTCAGCCTCGGCGAGTCGCTGATGACGCCGACCCGGCTCTACGTGCGCCCGGTGCTGGCGCTGCACCGGGCGGGGCTGCTGCGCGGGGCCGCGCACATCACCGGCGGCGGGCTGCCCGGCAACCTGCCGCGCATGCTGCCGGCCGGCCTGCGCGCCGTGCTCGACGGCGCCCGCTGGGCGGTGCCGCCGGTGTTCGGCTGGCTCGCGCGCACCGGCGGGGTGGCGGCGCAGGAGATGCTGCGCGTGTTCAACTGCGGCGTCGGCATGGCGCTGGTGGTGTCGGACGCCTCGCGCGCCGGCGCGCTGCTGTCGGAGCTCGGGGAGGCGTTCTCGCTGATCGGCCGGATCGAGGAGGGGCCTGACAAGGGAGGGCCGGACGGCGCGGCGCCCGGCGAGGCGCTGCGCTTCGACACCCTGCCGAGCTTCGGCGGCTGAGCCGCGGTGGCGCGGGTTCCGGTCGCCGTCCTGGCCAGCGGACGCGGCAGCAACCTGTCGGCGCTGATCGCGGCGAGCCGTGATGCGGCGTATCCGGCGCGGATCGCGCTGGTGCTGAGCAACCGCCCGGACGCGGCCGCGCTGGACCTGGCGCGTGCCGCCGGGATCGCGTCGCGCGCGATCGACCATCGCGGCTTCGCGGGCGACCGGCAGGCGCATGAGCGGGCGCTCGACGCGGCCCTGCGCGAGGCGGGCGTCGCCTGCGTCTGCCTCGCCGGCTACCTGCGCGTGCTGACCCCGTTCCTGACCGGGGGCTGGGCGGGCCGCATGCTCAACATCCACCCCAGCCTGCTGCCCGCCTTTCCCGGCCTGCGCACGCACGAGCGGGCGCTGGAAGCGGGCGTCAAGCTGCATGGCTGCACCGTGCACCTGGTCACCGAGCGGCTGGACGACGGTCCGATCCTGGGCCAGGCGGCGGTCGCGGTGCAGCCGGGCGACACGGCGGAGGCGCTGGCGGCGCGCGTGCTGCGACAGGAGCACAGGCTGTACCCGCTCGCGCTGCATCGCCACCTGACCGGCGCCGTCCCGCCCCAGGCCGCGACCGCCGACGCGGCGCTGCTGGCGGTGTAGCCGGGTAGGCGCTACAGCAGGCGCATCGAGTGAGCGGCAGGAGGAAGGACATGACACCCGATCCCGCGACCGGCGACGCGGCACCGCCGCCGACCAACGTCGAGGCCCTGATGGCGGACCGCCAGCTGTTCTGGGCGCGCTTCTGCCGTACCGCCTTCTGGGCGGTGGTGGCGATCGGCGTGCTGCTGGTGCTGCTCGACTGGACGCTGGGCTGATCGCCGAGCGCAGCGCGCCGCCGGTCCTCTGATCAGGGCAGGATCTCGGTGCCGGCGAAGAAGAAGCCGATCTCGACACCGGCATTCTCGACGCTGTCCGAGCCGTGCACCGAGTTCGCCTCGATGCTCTGGGCGAACTGCGCCCGCACGGTGTGCGCCGCGGCCTTCTTGGGATCGGTGGCGCCCATCACGTCGCGATGCTTCAGCACCGCGCCCTCCCCCGCCAGCACCTGCACCACCACCGGCGCGGTGATCATCGAGGCGACCAGGCTGGCGTAGAACGGGCGCTCCTGGTGCACCGCGTAGAACGCCTGCGCCTGCGCCTCGGACAGCCGGATGCGCTTCTGGGCGACGATGCGCAGCCCCGCCTCCTCGAACAGCGCGTTGATCCTGCCGGTCAGGTTGCGCCGGGTGGCGTCCGGCTTGATGATGGAGAGCGTATGCTCGATCGCCATGATCTGGCTCCTCATGCGGATGGTCGGGTATGCGGCGGCGGGACGATCCCGGCACTGCGCCGCGACGGCCGGCATCTAGAACAAAACCATCCCCGTGACCACCGCAGGAGCCTCCCACCCGCGTGAGCCTGCTCGTCATCTCCGACCTGGTGCTGCGCATCGCCGGCCGCACCCTGCTCGACGGCGCCGACCTCACCGTCGAGCCGGGCCGGCGCATCGGCCTGCTCGGACGCAACGGCGCCGGCAAGTCGACGCTGCTGGCGGCGATCGCCGGCGACATCTCGCCCGACGGCGGCGAGATCCGGCTGTCGTCGCGCGCCCGCCTGGCGCGGGTGCGCCAGGAGGCGCCGTCGGGCCCGCTGTCGCTGCTGCGCACGGTGCTCGACGGCGACACCGAGCGCGCCGCGCTGCTCGCCCAGAGCGAGGCGGCCAGCGAGGCGGCCAGCGAGGCGGCGAGCGCGGCGGCGGTCGACATCCACGAGCGCCTGCTCGCGATCGGCGCCGACGCGGCACCGGCGCGCGCCGCCAGCATCCTCGCCGGACTCGGCTTCGACGCCGCGGCACAGGCGCGCGCGGTGGACGAGTTCTCCGGCGGCTGGCGCATGCGGGTGGCGCTGGCGACGGCGCTGTTCCTGCAGCCCGACCTGCTGCTGCTCGACGAGCCCACCAACCATCTCGACCTGGAAGCGACGCTCTGGCTGGAGGGCTGGCTGCAGCGCTTCCCAGGGGCGGCGCTGATCGTCAGCCACGACCGCACCCTGCTCGACCACTCGGTGGAGGCGATCGCGCATCTCGATCGCGGCCGGATCTCGCTGACGCCCGGCGGCTACGACGAGTTCGTGCGCATACGCACCGAGCAGGCACTGCAGCAGAACCGCGCCGCCGAGCGGGTCGCGCAGCGCCGGGCGCACATGCAGTCCTACGTCGACCGCTTCCGTGCCTCGGCCACCAAGGCGCGCCAGGCGCAGGCGCGCCTCAAGGCGCTGCAGCGGCTGCCCGACATCGAGAGCGTGGTCGAGGACGCGCCGACCCGCTTCGCCTTTCCCGAGCCGCCGGCGCTGGCGCCGCCGATGCTGACCATGCAGCAGGTCGCGGCCGGCTATGACGGCCGCACGATCCTGGACGGGCTGTCGCTGCGCCTGGACATGGACGACCGCATCGCGCTGCTGGGGGCGAACGGCAACGGCAAGTCCACCTTCGCCAAGCTGGTGGCCGGACGGCTGCCGCCGCTGCGCGGCACGCTGTCGCACGCGCGGGCACTGCGGGTCGGCTACTTCGCCCAGCACCAGGCCGACGAGCTGGTGGCGGGCGACAGCCCGATCGCCCACATGGCGCGCGCGATGGGGGATGCGGCGCCCACGGCGGTGCGCGCGCAGCTGGCGCGCTTCGGGCTCGACGCCGACCGCGCCGGCACGCCGTCGCGCGACCTCTCGGGCGGCGAGCGCGCGCGCCTGCTGCTGGCGCTGGCGACGTGCGAGGCGCCGCACCTGCTGATCCTCGACGAGCCGACCAACCATCTCGACATCGACGCCCGCGAGGCGCTGGTGCGCGCGCTGGCCGAGTTCGGCGGCGCGGTGCTGCTGATCAGCCACGACCCGCACCTGGTCGAGCTGGTCGCCGACCGGCTGTGGCTGGTCGGCGACGGCACGGTCAAGCCGTTCGACGGCGACATGGCGGACTACCGCGGGTGGCTCGTCGAGCGGGCGCGGCAGGCGAACCGCGACCAGGGGCGGGACCAGGGGCGGGACCAGGGACGCGCCGGGGAGCCTGCGGCGGGGTCGCCGGACCGGCGCGAGCGCGCCGAGCAGCGACGCATGCAGGCGCCGCTGCGCAAGCGCGCGCGGGATGCCGAGATCCTGCTCGCGCGCCTGGCCGACGAGCGTGCCGCACTTGAGCGCAGGCTGTCCGATCCCGCGCTGTATGCGCCGGGGCGGGGGGACGACATCGCCCGCGCCAGCACCCGACTGGCCACGATCCGAAACGAGCAGGAACGGGCCGAGGAGGACTGGCTGCTCGCCGAGCAGGAGCTGGAAGCCGGCGGCTGAGCGCCGCGCAGCCTATGGCGCTCGGGCTCCGGCCGCACCCCGCCGGTCAGGGCCGTGCGAGCGCCCGGGCGACGGTCACCGACATCGGCGTGGTCGGACGCCCGGTCAGGCGGCTGAGCGCGCGGCCGTCATCGAACAGCGCCCCCTCGGCGGCGGCGGCGTCGCTGTCGGCGAGCAGCTGCGCCAGCGCTTCCGGCAGGCCCGCGCCGCGCAGCGCCGCCTCGTATTCCGCCTCGGGCAGGTTCACGTAGCGGACCGGACCGCCGGAGTGCCGGGCGATCTCGGCGGCGAATTCGGACAGGGTGTAGGCTTCGTCGCCCGCCAGCTCGAACACCTGGCCGTTCCACGGCGCGGACGAGGTCAGCACGGCGGCCGCCGCGTCGGCGTAGTCCGCCCGCGCCGCCGAGGCGATCCGGCCCTCTCCGGCGCTGCCGCGCAGCGCCCCGTGCGCGAGTGCCGCCGGTATCGCGCCGGCGTAGTTCTCCGTGTACCAGCCGTTGCGCAGCAGCACGAACGGCATGCCCGAGCCGCGCAGCAGCGCCTCGGTCTGCCGGTGCTCCGCGGCCAGGCCGAGAGTCGAGCCGTCGGCGCGCAGCACGCTGGTGTAGGCCAGCGCCGTACCGTTGCGCCGGGCCGCCTCGATCACCTGGCCGTGCTGGACGACGCGGCGGCCGATGGCGTCCGACGAGATCAGCAGCGCCCGTTCGATGCCGGCCAGCGCGGCATCCCACCCCTCGGGCTGATCGTAGTCGGCCAGACGAACCTGGACGCCGAGTGCCGCCAGGCCCTCCACCGCGTCCGGGCGCCGCACCGTCGCCACGATCCGCCCGGCCGGCACCGTCTCCAGCAGGCGGTGGATGACCAGACGGCCGAGCTGGCCGCTGGCGGCGGTGACGAGCAGGCGAGGAGAGAGGTCCGACATGTGAGCGCTCCGCTATTAGTCTCGAAATGAGACCTGGTATTGATAAGGAACAGCCCGGTGACGATGTAAGGCGTGATCTCCCGGTAGCCAGGTGAGCGCGAGGTAACCTGCATGACCGAACAACCGCCTCTCGGGGTGCGGTTCGACGACTGGCAGTCCGCGGGATTTGACGCCGCCGCCTGCCCGGTGCGCAACGTGCTGGACCGGATCGGCGACAAGTGGACGATGCTGACCCTGGCCGCGGTCGCGTCGGCGCCACGCCGCTTCAGCCAGCTGCACCGCATCGTGCCCGACATCTCCAAGCGCATGCTGACGCAGACCCTGCGCGGGCTGGAACGCGACGGGCTGGTGACCCGTCACGTGTTCCCGACCAAGCCGCCCAGCGTGGAATACCGGCTCTCGCCGCTGGGACGATCCGCCCTGGTGCCGCTCGCGGGGCTGGTGGAATGGGCGGAGCGCAGCTTTCCTCAGGTGCGGCAGGCGCGTGCCCGATTCGACGCGGTGTCAGGCAAGGGCTCCGCCCTTGACCCGCTGGGGCCTCAGGCCCCAGACCCCGATCCTTGAAGATCGGCATTCGTCCGGTCGCCTTTGCCACGGACGCTGCGAATGATACGATCACGCCTGCTGCTCCTCGCCGCCGCCCTCTGCCTCGGGTCCCAGGCGCGCGCCGACGAGGGCATGTGGACGATGGACAACCTGCCCGCCAAGCAGATGGCGGCGCGCTACGGCTTCACCCCGTCGGCGGCATGGATCCAGCGCGTGACCCAGGCCTCGGCGCGCCTGGCACTCGGCTGCTCGGCCTCCTTCGTGTCGGGCGACGGGCTGGTGATGACCAACCACCACTGCGCCAACGAGTGCCTCTCGCAGCTCTCCACCCCCGGGCACGACGCGATGCAGGCCGGCTACACCGCCGGCTCGCAGGGCCGCGAGCCGCGCTGCCCGGCGATGGAGCTGGACCGGCTCGACAGCATCAGCGACGTCAGCGCGCGGATGAGTGCGGCACTCGCCGGCAAACAGGGCACCGACTACGTGCACGCGCAGCAGGCCGCCGAGAGCGGCATCGAGACGAAGTGCGTCGGCGGCGACGCCACCACCTGGCGCTGCGACGTGGTGACGCTCTACCACGGCGGCCGCACCGCGCTGTACCGCTACCGGCGCTACCAGGACGTGCGGCTGGTGTTCGCGCCGGACCAGGACGCCGCGTTCTTCGGCGGCGATCCCGACAATTTCAACTTCCCCCGCTACGACCTCGACGTGACGTTCCTGCGCGCCTACGACCACGGCCAGCCGGCGCACACCCAGTTCTTCCCGTTCGATCCGGCAGGACCCAAGGAGGGCGAGCTGGTGTTCACCTCCGGCAACCCGGGTGCGACCTCGCGCGAATCCACGGTGGCGCAGCTCGGCGTGCTGCGCGACCTGGAGCTGCCCAGCACCTTCGGCTACCTCTCCACGCTGGACGGCGTGCTGTGGGAATATGGTCGGATCGGCCCGAGCCAGGCGCAGGACGCGGGCGACGAGCTGTTCGGCACCGAGAACAGCCTCAAGGTGTATGGCGGCTGGCTGCAGACGCTCGCCGATCCGGCCATGATCGCCGCCAAGCAGAAGCGCGAGGACGCGTTGCGCGCCTGGATCGACGCCGATCCCGCGCGCCGCGCGCAGTTCGGCGATCCGTGGGCGAAGCTGGCGCCGGCGCTGGACGCCGAGCGCAGGCTCTACACCAGGTACGTCATGATCGAGGGCGGCCGACGCAACCCGCGCGGCCTGCAGGGCGAGCTGTTCGGCTACGCCAAGCTGCTGGTGCGCGGCGCCGCCGAACGCGCCAAGCCGGACCCGCAACGGTTGACGGAGTACCACGACGCCAAGCTGCCGGCGATCGAGGCGCAGCTCGGGGCGGCGGCCCCGGTGCATCCGCAGCTGGAGCAGACGCTGCTCTCCTTCTCGCTCGGCAAGCTGCGCCAGTCGCTCGGCGCGGACGACGAGGCGGTGCGCGCGGTGCTCGGCGCGCAGTCGCCGGACGAGGTCGCGAGCCACGCGGTGAACTTCACCCATCTCGGCGACGCCAAGGTGAGGCTGGCGCTGTGGCGCGGCGGCCCGGCCGCGATCGCGGCGTCGAGCGATCCGATGATCGTCCTCGCCCGTCGCGTCGAGCCGATCGCCCGCCTCCTGCGCGACCAGTGGGACCGCGACGTGATCGCGGTGCAGCGACAGGCCAGCGAGGCGCTGGCGCGCGCGCGCTTCGCCCGCGAGGGCACCGGCGCCTACCCCGACGCCACCTTCACCCAGCGCCTGTCCTATGGCGTGGTCAAGGGCTGGGACGAGAACGGCACGCCGGTGCCCGCCTTCACCCACTTCGCCGGGCTGTACCGGCGCGCCACCGGCAGCGATCCGTTCAAGCTCAGCAAGGCCTGGCTCGACGCCAAGCCGCACCTCGACCTCGCGATCCCGTTCGACTTCGCCTCGACCAACGACATCATCGGCGGCAACTCGGGCAGCCCGGTGATCGACGCCAGCGGCCACGCCGTCGGGCTGATCTTCGACGGCAACATACACTCGATCGGCGGCGACTTCGTCTTCGACGGCACGCTGAACCGCGCGGTGTCGGTGGACAGCGCGGCGCTGCTGGCCGCGCTGCGGACCGTGTATCGGAACCAGGCGCTGGCGAACGAGCTGATCAGCGGCCACCTCTGAGGCGCTGCACGGACGCTTTCGCCGGCGCCGCGGGAGGCGCAGGATGGGCCATCGCCGCCTCGCCACCAGAGCATCGGGGGCCGGACAGGAGGGCATGAGCGCATCGGGAGCCATCGCCGGGAGCCGGGCCGGCCGCCGCGCCCGCCCGGCGGGACCGGAGGACCGCCCGGCGCGCCTGCATACGGTGATCGCCCGCGACCTCGGCGTCGCCATCGCCGGCGGCGTGCTGCGTCCCGGCGACACCCTGTCCGGCGAGATCGCGTCCAGCGTCCAGCTCTCGGTGTCGCGCACCGCCTATCGCGAGGCGGTGCGCATCCTCGCCGCCAAGGGCATGGTGGAGAGCCGCACCCGCACCGGCACCCGGGTCAGCCCGCGCCGGCGCTGGAACATCCTCGACCCCGAGGTGCTCGGCTGGTTCCTGCAGACGCGGCCGAGCGAGGCGTTCGTGCGCGACCTGTTCGAGGTGCGGCTGATGGTCGAGCCGGCCGCGGCGGCGCTGGCGGCGGAGCGGCGCAGCGAGGCGCAGCTGCGGGCGATGCGCGAGGCGCTCACGCTGATGGACCGGCTCAAGCTGCATGCCGAGGCGGGACGCGCCGCCGATCGCGGCTTCCACGAGACGATCCTGGAGGCGACCCAGAACGAGGCGATCCTCGCCCTGTCCAGCAGCGTCTGCGCCGCGATCCGCTGGACCACCCTGTTCAAGCACCGCGTGCAGGGCACGCCGCGCGATCCGATCGCCGAGCACCTGCTGGTGCTCGACGCGATCGCCGCCGGCGACGCCGAGGCGGCGCACGCGCGGATGACCGACCTGGTGCGCTTCGCGCTGGCCGACATGCACGCCTCGCTGCAGGCCGGCGCGCGCGATCAGGCGGCGCACCCGGTTGAGTTCGCCGGCGCGCCGGAGCATAAGCGCCGGTGATGCTCGAATTGTCCGACAAGTGAACGGCATGGAGCCGGCCCACCCCGCGGGGCTGATCGCGCTCGACTGGGGCACCAGCACGCTGCGCGCCTGGCGGCTGTCGCGCAGCGGCGGCGTGCTGGAGGCGCGCCAGCAGGACTGGGGCATCATGCAGCTGCCCGAGGGCGGGTTCGCGGCCGCGTTCGCGGGCATCACGCGCGGCTGGTGCGAGCCCGGGCGGGTGCTGCCGGCGATCGCCTGCGGCATGGTCGGCAGCCGGCAGGGCTGGCTCGAGGTGCCCTACCTGCCGACCCCGGCCGGCCTGGCGCAGCTCGCCGGCGGCCTGGCGACGCTGCCCTGCGGCGAGACGCTGCTGCACCTGGTCCCCGGCGTGCTGGAGGCGTCCGACCGCGCGGCCCCCGACGTGATGCGCGGCGAGGAGACGCAGGCGATGGGTGCGGTGCGTCGGCTCGGCGGCGACGCGCTGCTGGTGATGCCCGGCACGCACTCGAAATGGGCGCGGCTGCAGGACGGCCGGCTGGTCTCGTTCCGTACCATGATGACCGGCGAGCTGTTCGCGCTGCTCTGCCGCCACTCCATCCTCGGCCGCGGCCAGGCGGAGGCCGCGCCGTCGCCGGCGTCGGCGCGCGAGGCGGCATTCGCCCGCGGCGTGTCGGCGGCGCACGCGCACGGGGCGTTCGCGCGCCTGTTCTCCACCCGCGCCCTGGCCCTCACCGGCGGCCTGGAGCCGGGCTGCGTCGCGGACTACCTGTCGGGGCTGCTGATCGGCGAGGAGCTGCGCCTCGCCGGCACCGCGCTGTCCGACGCGGCGCGGATCGCCATCACCGGCGACGCGGCGCTGTGCGAGCGCTACGCGCGCGCCTTTTCCGTCATCGGCGCGCAGGCGCCCACGCCGATCCCCGACACGGCGCTGGACGGGCTGCTGCTGATCGCGCAACGAGCCGGCCTGATCGCGGCCATGCCCGAAGGAGACGCCTGAGATGTCGAACCCGCTGGTGGGACGCGCGCCCCTCACCGCCATCCTGCGCGGGCTGGCGCCGGACGAGGCGCTCGCGGTCGGCGAGGCGCTGGTCGAGGCCGGCATGACGATCCTGGAGGTGCCGCTGAACTCGCCGCGGCCGCTGGACAGCATACGCCTGCTGGCGCAGCGCTTCGGCGCCAGCTGCCTGATCGGCGCCGGGACGGTGATGACCCCGCAGCAGGTGCGCGAGATCGGCGAGGCCGGCGGCAGGCTGATCGTCATGCCGCACGGCGACGGCGAGGTGATCGCGGCGGCCAGGCAGGCCGGCATGGTCTGCATGCCGGGCGTCGCCACCCCCACCGAGGGCTTTGCCGCACTGCGCGCCGGCGCCGACGCGCTGAAGCTGTTCCCCGCCGAGCTGGTCACCCAGGCGGTGCTGCGCGCGATGCGCGCGGTGTTCCCGCCGCGGACGCTGCTGCTGCCGGTCGGCGGCATCACCCCGGACAACCTGGCGGGCTTCGTGCAGGCCGGCGCCAGCGGCTTCGGGCTCGGCTCGGGCCTGTACGTGCCGGGACGCGACGCCGCCGAGGTGGGTCGCCGGGCGCGCGCCTACCTCGCGGCGTGGGATCGCGCCGCCGCCCCCGCCGCCGGCTGAGCCAGGAGCATCGCGATGTCGCCTTCCCGCTCGCACTCGTCGCCGATCGGCATCGGCATCGTCGGCATGGGCCAGATCGCGCGCGTTCAGCACCTGCCGGCACTCGCCGCGACGGCGGGGCTGAAGCTGGTCGCGGTGGCCAACCCGGTCGCGGTCGCGGTGCCGGACGGGGTGAGCCTGCACGGCTCGCTGGCCGCGCTGCTGGCCGAGGCGCCCGGCGTCGAGGCGGTCGCCATCTGCACCCCGCCGCAGGTGCGCTACGGGCTGGCGCGGGCGGCGCTGCAGGCCGGCCGGCACGTGCTGCTGGAGAAGCCGCCGGCGGCAACGCCGGCGGAGATCGTCTGCCTCGCCGAAGAGGCGCAGCGGCTCGGGCTGAGCCTGTTCACCGCGTGGCACTCGCTGTTCAGCGACGGCGTCGACCACGCCCGAGAGATCCTGGCCGCGCGCGGCGCCGCCGGCATGGAGATCGTCTGGAAGGAGGACGTGCGCAAGTTCCATCCCGGCGTCGACTGGTTCTGGCAGCCCGGCGGGATGGGCACCTTCGATGCCGGCATCAACGCGCTGTCGATCGCGGTGGGTGTGATGCCCGAGCCGCTGTTCGTGCGCGAGGCCACGCTGATGATCCCCGAGCGCGCGCACACCCCGGTCGCGGCCAAGCTGCGCTTCGCCACCCCCACCCGAAGCGACGGCTTCGTCGCCGAGCTGGACTGGAACCAGCAGGACGAGACCTGGAGCATCGTCTGGCGGCTGGGCGATGGCGGCCAACTCGCGCTCTCGCGCGGCGGCGCCGAGCTCGACCTGGACGGCGAGAGCATCGTCCGCGGCAGCGACCGCGAGTATCCCCGGCTCTATGCCCGCTTCCGCGAGCTGATCGAGGCCGGCCGCTCCGAGGTCGAGATCCGGCCGCTGCAGCTGGTGGCCGACGCCTTCCTGCTCGGCCGCCACGTCTCGGTGGCGGCGGTGGCGTCGTGAGCGCGCCCGGCGAGGACCTCGGCGGCGGCCTGCGCTGCGTGCACGAGGCGCACGCGCTGCTCGGCGAGGCGCCGTTCTGGGATGAGGCCGAGCAGGCGCTGTACTGGGTCGACATCTATGGCCGCCGCATCCACCGCCTGCGGCCGCAGACCGGCGCCGCCGAGAGCTGGCTGATGCCCGACCGCGTCGCCTGCGCGGTGCCGCGCGCCTGCGGCGGCCTGCTGGTGGCGCTGTCGCGCAGCCTGGCGCTGTTCGATCCCGCCGACGGCAGCCTGCGCACCGTGTTCTCGCTGGATCCGGGCGACGCCCGCATCCGCTTCAACGATTCCCGCACCGACGCCGCCGGCCGGCTATGGATCGGCACCATGAACGAGGTCGACGAGAGCCCCGCTGGCACCCTGTTCCGCCTCGATGCGCAGCACGCGTGCCAGGCGATGGAGCGAGGCATCCGGATCAGCAACGGCATCAATTTCAGCCCGGCGGACGACGTCTTCTACCTCGCGGACTCGCCCGAGCGGATCATCCGCGCCTACGATTTCGACCTAGCGGCAGGCAGCATCGCGAACCGCCGCGATCTCGCTCAGGTCGAGGCCCCGGCGGTGCCCGACGGCAGCGCCGTGGACCGGGAGGGCTGCATCTGGAACGCGCAGTGGGACGGCGGCCGGCTGGTGCGCTACGCCCCGGACGGGCGTGTCGTGCGGGTGGTGGCGATGCCGGTCAGCCGGCCGACCTCGTGCGTGTTCGGCGGCCCGGACCTTGCCACGCTCTACGTCACCAGCTCCTGCATGGAGCTGGACCCGGCCAGGCTGCGGGCGGAGCCGCTGGCAGGATCGCTGTTCGCGCTGGAGACCGGGGTTGCCGGCCGCCCCTGCACCCGCTTCGCAGGCTAGCAGGCCCCGTATCGGGGTCAGGAGCATCGGAGTCCGGGGCCGCCGGCGCCAGCGGGTCAGGGCCGAGCCCTTGTCTTCTCAAACGCCGCCGCCGAGATAGTCCGCGACCGGCGCGGTCAGCCGAACCCCGCGCAGCTCGTCGGCGGACATCAGCCGGGCCGCGACGATCTCCCGGTTGTCGAGCCGCAGGCGGGGCAGCCGCTCCAGCCGCAGCTCGAAGAAGTGCACCCGGTCGCGCCGGCGGTCCCACAGGCCGTGACGCACCCCGCGCGCCGCGAGCGCCGGCGCGTCGAGGCCGATCTCCTCGGCGAGCTCGCGACGCGCCGCGGATTGCGGGCTCTCGCCGCGATGGAGGCCGCCGCCGGGGAAGTTCCACTCCGCGCGGTAGCTGGAGCGCACCAGCAGCAGCGTCGGGCCGACATGGACAGCCACCAGCGCCCCCTCGTGCGCGGGCCGCCGCAGCCGCCACCACAGGCGGGCGAGCGGAAAGGCCAGGCGAAACAATGTGCGCCAGGCGAGATCGCGCAGGGAGTGGGACGGAACAGCCAGATCAGGGATCACGTGGATACCGCCGGCGTCGTGGCGACGCGGGCCAGCCTAGCGCGGCTCGACGGGCAGCGACATCCCGCGCGCGGGGGTCACGAGGGGGCATCGGGCTCGGCCAGCATCTCCCTGACCCGCGAGGCGAGCGCCTCCATCGCGAACGGCTTGGTCAGGACCTGCATTCCCGCAGCGAGAAGGCCGTTGCCGACCACGGCGTTCTCCGCGTAGCCGGTGATGAACAGCACCTTGAGGTTCGGCCGGACCGATCTCGCCGCGTCGGCCATCTGGCGGCCGTTCATGCCGCCCGGCAGCCCGACATCCGTGACCAGCAGGTCGATGCGCGCGTCCGACTGCAGCACCCTCAGACCGGACGGAGCGTCGGCGGCCTCGATCGACGCGTAGCCAAGCCCGTCGAGGACCTCGCTCACCAGCATGCACATGGTGGGCTCGTCGTCGACGACCAGCACGGTCTCGCCATCCTCGGCGCGCGGCAGTGCCGCGAGTTCCGGCACGGCCTCGGCCACCGCCTCGGCGCCGACCAGCCGCGGCAGGTAGATGCAGATCATGCAGCCCTGTCCGGGCTCGGAGTAGATCCGGGCCTGGCCGCCTGATTGCCGCGTGAAGCCGTAGATCATGGACAGGCCGAGGCCGGTGCCCTGGCCGATCGGCTTGGTGGTGAAGAACGGGTCGAAGGCCTTGGCGATCACCTCGGGCGTCATGCCGGTGCCGGTGTCGGAGACGCAGAGCGAGACGTACTGGCCGGCAGGCAGGTCGCGCTCCGCCGCCGTCCGCCGGTCGAGCCAGCGGTTGCCGGTCTCTATGGTGAGCCGGCCTCCCTGGGCCATCGCGTCCCGGGCGTTGATGCACAGGTTGAGGAGCGCGTTCTCCAGCTGGGGCGGGTCGACGAGCGTCGTCCACAGCCCGCCGGCCGCGACGACCTCGACGGCGATGGACGGCCCGACCGTCCTGCGAACCAGCTCCTCCATGCCGGCGACCAGGCGGTTGACGTCCGTCGGCCGCGGATCGAGCGTCTGCTGGCGCGAGAAGGCGAGGAGACGGTGGGTCAGGGCGGCCGCCCGCCTGGCGGCACCCTGCGCGGCACCCAGGTAGCGGTCGAGCTCGGTGAAGCGTCCCTGGCTGATCCGCATCTGCATGAACTCCAGCGACCCCGAGATGCCGCCGAGCAGGTTGTTGAAGTCGTGCGCCAGGCCGCCGGTGAGCTGACCGACCGCCTCCATCTTCTGCGACTGGCGCAGCTGCGCCTCCGCGCGCATCAGCTCGGCCGAGCGCTCGGCGATGCGCTGCTCGAGCGTCTCGTTGAGCGCGCGCAGGTCGGCCGCGGCGCGGTCGCGTTGCTCGATGACGGCGCGCCGCTCGCCGACGTCGATGAGCACACCGGGAAAGCTCAGGGGAACGCCGTCCGGCCCGTGCTCCACGCGCCCGTTCGCCTCCAGCCAGTCGTAGTTCCCATCCGCGCGGCGCGCACGATACTGGTGGGCGTAGGCGCCGCCGCGCGCGATGGCCTGGGCGATCGCCGACGCGAGCCCGGCCTGGTCGTCAGGGTGGACGCTCTCCAGCAGCTGCGCGAGATCGACACCGTCGCGGCCGAGCTGCGGGTCCAGCCCGAAATAACGGGCGAACGCCTCGTCCACGGTGAGCCGGTCGGTCGGCAGGTCCCAGGCCCAGGTGCCGATGATCGCGCCCGCCGCGAGCGCGAGCTGCACCCGCTGCACGTTCTCGCGCGCCAGCGCCTCGCTCGCGCGCAGCGCCGCTTCGGCCCGCTTGCGTTGCGCGATGTCGCGGAACAGCACCGACACCTGGCGCGGGGCCGATCCGACACGGGCGGCGGAGACCTCGACGTGGCGTCCGGCGGCGGCGAAGTAGCGCTCGAAGCGAACCGGATCGCCGCTGCGCAGCACGTCGCCGTAGCGCTCGACCCAGCCGTCCGCCTCCGAGGGTGCCAGCTCGCGTATCGTCCTGCCGACGATATCTGGGATGCCGGTCTGCCGCTCGAAGCCCGGATTGGCCTCGATATGGACGTAGTCGCTCAGCGGCCCGTGCGGCCCGTCGAAGAACTCGATGATGCAGAAGGCGTCGTCGACCGCTTCGAACAGCGCGCGGTAGCGTTCCTCCGACAGGGCGAGTGCCTGCTCCCGCTGGCGGGACAGCGCGTCGGCCGCGCGCTGCCGCGTGCGGTCGCGCAGGATCTTGAGGAAGCCGACGTGAGTTCCCGCAGCCGATGTCATCGGCATGGTCTCGCTGAGCGCGAAGAAGCGCGATCCGTCCTTGCGGAGGTGCCAGCGCTCGTCGCCGCTGCGACCCCGCTCGCGCGCCGTCGCCATCTCGGCCTCAGGGATGCCGGCGGCGACGTCCTCGGCGGTGAAGACGATGTCGGCCGGCCGGTCGCGCATCTCCGCCTCCGACCATCCCAGGATGGCGGCCGCACCGGTGCTCCAGCCGGTCACGGTGCCATCGAGTGCCAGGGTGACGATGGCGTAGTCGACGGCGCTGTCGAGGATCTGGCGATGCCGGGTGTCGGCGTCCCGGATGCGCTGCGCGGCGGCATCGCGCTCGACGAGCGCGCGCCGAAGTTCGAGCTGCGACATGACCTGACGCGCCAGCCGCTCGAGGCTCCCGGCCTGCCGGGGCGTCAGCCCGCCCGGCCGCGGCGCGCTGTCGATCACACACAGCGTGCCGAGGCCCACGCCCTCGGCGGTCGCCAATCGCGCTCCGGCGTAGAAGCGGATGTGCGGTGGGCCGGTGACGAGGGCGTTGTGCTCGGTGCGGGGGTCCAGCGTGAGATCGGGTATCACCAGCAGCCCGGGATGGCTCAGGGCGTGGGCGCAGACCGACTGATCGATCGGGGTCTCGCAGGCATCGAAGCCGACCCGGGCCTTGAACCATTGCCGGTCGTCCGCGACGAGGCTGACAAGCGCCACCGGCGTGCCGCAGATCTCGGAGGCGAGATGGACGATGTCGTCGAAGCCCGCCTCGGCGGGCGTGTCGAGGATGCCGTAGCCGTCGAGGGCCGCGAGCCTGGCCGGCGTGGGATCGAGGAAGACGGTCATGGCCGCCTCGTTACACGATCCTATCGGTTTCGACAGCCGATCTATCTCGCATGTCATACGTTTAATACGGACGGCCTTTACATGTGACCCATGCAAGGCCAGGGCTCTGCCCTGGACCCGCTCAGGGCGAAGCCTTGAGAATCCGATTATCTTATAATTGGTTTCCAAAGGCCCAGGCCTTTGGCGGGTCTGGGCAGAGCCCGGCCTTGCCTTCTAGCGGCCGATCCGGCGCAGCGCGCGGCCGCTCATCAGCCTGCGCTCGATCGCCTCCAGCGAGATGCCCTTGGTCTCCGGCACCAGTGCCAGGGTGAACACGATGAACAGCGCGTTCAGCGCGCCGTAGATCCAGAAGGTCTGGGCGTTGCCAAACCCTTGCAGCATGCTCAGGAAGGTGAGGCCGACGGCGAAGTTCGCAGCCCAGTTGGTGAAGGTCGAGCAGGCGATGCCGAGATCGCGGCCCATCAGCGGCTGCACCTCCGAGCAGAGCACCCAGATCAGCGGGCCGGCCGAGAAGGCGAAGCCGGTGATGAAGCACAGCAGCACCGCGATCGCCAGCAGGCGCTGCGTCTCGCTGTCGATGCCGGCATGGATCAGCGTGCCGAGCACGCCCATGCCGAGCGCCATCACCGCGAAGCCCGCCACCAGCATCGGGCGGCGTCCCCAGCGATCGACCAAGCCGATGGCGATGAAGGTCGCGAGCACGTTGACCGCGCCCACGATCGCGGTGCCCCACATCTGCGCGTCGCTGCCGAAGCCGGCCAGCCTGAAGATGCGCGGCGCGTAGTACATCACGACGTTCATGCCGGTGAATTGCTGCATCACCTGCAACAGCACGCCCAGGCCGACGGAGCGTCGGAAGTTGGCGTTGCCGGCGAACAGCGACCAGCCATGCTGGGTCTGCCGCAGCTGCGCCTCGATCTCCGCGGCCTCGCGACGCGCCGCGTCGGGATCGCGGCGCAGCCCGGTGAGCACGTGCAGCGCCTCGGCGTCGCGGCCGCGCATCTTCAGCCAGCGCGGGCTCTCGGGCAGCACGAACATCGCACCCAGGAACAGCACGCCGGGGACCGCCACCAGCCCGAGCATCCAGCGCCAGGCGCCGCCATAGGCGAGCAGCGCGTCGGAGACGAAGGCGATCACGATGCCCACCGTGATCATCAGCTGGTAGGTGGAGATCATCGAACCGCGACGGCGCTCGTCGGCGACCTCGGAGATGTAGAGCGGCGCGGTGAAGGTCGCCACACCGATCGCCACACCCAGCACCACCCGGCCGGCGAGCAGCGAGGCGACCGACCAGGCCAGCGCGCAGAGCAGCGAGCTCGCCACGAACAGCGTGGCGCTCAGGATCAGCGAGCGCTTGCGGCCGAAGCCCGACGAGAGGTAGCCGGCGCAGATCGCACCGAGTGCCGCACCGAGCATCATGCTGCTGACGATCCATTCCTGGGTCGCATCGTCGACGTGGAACGTCCGGCCGATGAAGGAGAGCGCGCCGGAGATCACGCCGATATCGAGGCCGAACATCAGCCCGGCCAGGGCGGCGACGCCGCCGGTCAACAGCGCCTTGCCGGAGGCTGGCTTGCCGGAAGCGGGCCGATCCGTGAAGACGGTGGTGTCCATGCCGAGGCTCCCGATCCTGGACCGCCTTGAAACCGACGTCGCGGCAGCGGGAAAGTTTCGCCGCCCGCGATCGTGACGGCGAGCACGGCCGCATCCGGGGTGTCAGTCGTGGCGCCCGGCGGATGATGTACTGGAAATCCGGCTGCCAGGTCACGCCGCGCAGGACGTGCGCGACACAGGCCGGCTCATGCGAACGCCGGCGGCGTCCGCTCGGTGTTCAGCGGTTCGTAGGCGGTGCCGAAGCCGTCGATCTCGAACCGCGCGCCCAGCCCGAGAGAGGCGAGGAGCTCCTGCGCCCGGGTGAAAATGACGCTCATCTCGATCCACCGAGCGGGGCGCCAAGCGTGTCCCCGGGGCGGCGCCAGGTGGCGCCGGTGGCGGCGACGGAGGCGTGCCGGGTGATGCGACCGACGCTTGCTCGAACACCGCCGCCCGACACCGACATCCCCCGGATGGTCTGGAACCGCCCGGCAGGCGACCTCGATCCCGGTGCGGCGGCCGGCCGCTCAGTGGTTGTCGCGGGGCAGCCCCTTGCTCTGGGCGATGCGCTGATAGGCGACCGCCGGCTCCAGCACCGCCCCGGTCTCGAGCTGGCCGACGGTGCCGCGCTGCATCTCCTGCCAGGGCGTCTGGTGCGCCGGGTAGCGGTAGCCGCCGGACGCCTGCAGCGCCATCCGCCGCTCGTCGATCTCCGCCTCCGGGACCAGCATGTCGACGCGGCCGCGACGCATGTCGACGCGCAGCCGGTCGCCGGTGCGCAGCAGGGCGAGGTTGCCGCCCGCCGCCGCCTCGGGCGAGGCGTTCAGGATCGAGGCGGAGCCGGACGTGCCCGACTGCCGGCCGTCGCCGATGCAGGGCAGGGCGTGCACCCCCTGGTTGATCAGGTAGGCGGGCGGCCGCATGTTGACGACCTCGGCCGCACCCGGGTAGCCGACCGGCCCGGCGCCGCGCATCACCAGGATGTCGGTGGCGGCGACCTCGAGCGACGGCTCGTCGATCCGGGCGTGGTAGTCCTCCGGCCCGTCGAACACCACCGCCCTGCCCTCGAAGGCCTCCGGATCATCGGGATCGTCGAGGTAGCGGGCGCGGAACTCGTCGGAGATCACGCTGGTCTTCATGATCGCCGAGTGGAACAGGTTGCCGGTCAGCACCAGGAAGCCGGCCTTCTCGCGCAGTGGACGGTCGTAGGGCCGGATCACGCGCTCGTCTTCGATCGCGCTCTCACGGCAGTTCTCGCCGATGCTGCGCCCGTTGGCGGTCCTCGCCTGCTCCCGGATCAGCCCGTGGCGGATCAGCTCGCCGACCACCGCCGGCACGCCGCCGGCGCGGTAGAAATCTTCGCCCAGATACTCGCCGGCCGGCTGCAGGTTGACCAGCAGCGGGATGTCGCGCCCGAGCGTCTGCCACTCCTCGATGCGCAGCTCGATGCCGAGATGGCGCGCCAGCGCGTTGAGGTGGATCGGCGCGTTGGTCGAGCCGCCGAGGGCGGAGTTCACCCGGATCGCGTTGACGAAAGCGTCCTTGGTCATGATGTCGGACGGCTTGAGGTCCTCGCGAACCATGGCGACGACGCGGCGGCCGGTCTCGTAGGCGATCTCCTGCCGGTCGCGATACACCGCCGGGATCGCCGCCGAGCCGGGCAGCTGCATGCCCAGCGCCTCGGTCAGCGCGTTCATCGTCGTCGCCGTACCCATCGTGTTGCAGTAGCCGGTGGACGGTGCCGAGGAGGAGATCAGCCTGAGGAAGCCGTCATAGTCGATTTCGCCGGCCGCCATCATCTGCCGCGCCTTCCAGATTATGGTGCCCGAGCCGGTGCGCTCGCCGCGGAACCAGCCGCTGAGCATCGGGCCCACCGACAGCGCGATCGCCGGGATGTTCACCGTGGCGGCGGCCATCAGGCAGGCCGGCGTGGTCTTGTCGCAGCCGATGGTGAGCACGACGCCGTCCAGCGGATAGCCGTACAGCACCTCGACCAGGCCGAGATAGGCGAGGTTGCGGTCGAGCCCGGCGGTGGGGCGCTTGCCGGTCTCCTGGATCGGGTGCACCGGGAACTCGATGGCGATGCCGCCGGCATCGCGTATCCCCTCGCGCAGCCGAGACGCCAGCACCAGGTGATGGCGATTGCAGGGCGACAGGTCGGAGCCGGTCTGGGCAATGCCGATCACCGGTCGGCCGGACTGCAGCTCGCCCTGCGACAGCCCGTAATTGAGGTATTTCTCAAGATACAGCGCGGTCATGTCCGGATTGGCGGGATTGTCGAACCAGGCGCTGGATCGCAGGCGCGGAGTGCCCGGTTGATTGCCTCCCCGATCATGGCTGTCCGGCATCTGACTTCCTCGACCCCTCGTCGCGATTACTCAGACAAGTAGGCGAGAACCGGCCGCGGACACAAGATCAGGCCGGAAAGGCGGCGACCACGCGGGCGAGTTCGGCGTCGGTCAGGTCGGCGTGGATCGGCAGCGCCAGGATGCGGCCGGACAGCGCCTCGGACACCGGCAGCGCGCTGCCGTCATGCTGGTCGCGGTAGGCCGGCTGGCGATGCAGTGGGCGCGGATAGTAGATCGCACTCGGCACGCCCGCTGCGCTCAGCTGCGCCCGTGCCGCGTCGCGCCGCGCCGGGTCCGCCAGCAGCACCGAGTACACCGCCCAGGCGCTGCGGCTGTCGGGCACCCGCACCGGCAGCTGCGCGCGGCCTGCGAGGCCGCGGTCGTAGCAGCGCGCCACCTGCTCGCGTCGCTCGAGCTCGGCCTCGAAGCTCTCCAGCTTGGCCAGCAGCACCGCCGCCTGCAGCGTGTCGAGCCGGCCGTTGATGCCGGTGCGCAGCACCTCGTAGCGCGTCTCGCCCTCGCCGTGGCTGCGCAGCGAGCGGTACAGCGCCGCGCGCGCCGGGTCGTCGGTGAGCAGCGCGCCACCGTCGCCGTAGCCGCCGAGCGGCTTGGAGGGGAAGAAGCTGATCGCGGTCGCGTCCGCCTCGCGGCCGAGCTTGCGGCCCGAAAGGCTGGCGCCGAAGCTCTGCGCGCAATCGTCGAGCAGGAACAGCCCCTCGCGCGACGCCAGCTCGCGCAACGCCGGCCACGGTGCCGGCTGGCCGAACAGGTCGACGCCGATGATCGCCCGCGGCCGCAGCCGGCCCTGGCCCGGCCATCCCTGTCGTGGCACGTCGCCGCGACGCACCGCCGCGATGCGCGCGCGCAGCGAGGCGAGGTCGATCTGGAAGCTGCCGGGGTCGACATCGACGAACACCGGCGTGGCCCCCAGCAGCAGCGGCACCTCGGCGGTCGCGGTGTAGGTGAAGGCGGGCAGGAACACCGCGTCGCCCGGCCCGATCCCCTCGGCCATCATCGCGATCTGCAGCGCGTCCGTGCCCGAGCTGACCGCGACGCAGGCCGCCGCACCGCAATAGCCGGCGAGCCGCGCCTCCAGCTCGTCCACCTCCGGCCCGAGCACGAACTGGCAATGGTCCAGCACCGCCTGCAGCCGGGCGCGCAGGCTGGGCGCGATCCGCGCCTGCTGCGCCCTGAGGTCGAGGAAGGCGATCGGGGTCATGACGCGACCTCCAGCGAGGGGTGCAGCAGGCCGTCCGGATTATGCTCGAACTCCGGCACCAGGCCGCGCAGCAGCCGGATCGCGCCGGCGGCGTCGTTGTCGCGGCAGGCGGCCGCGATTGCGTCGATCGCGCGGACGACGTCGGCGCGGTCGGCGGTGCGCGGCGTGGCCATCAGCAGCCCCGGATGGCCGGTGGGCACCGGCGGCTCGCGGCCGTGGAACAGCTCCTCGGTGAGCTTCTCGCCGGGACGCAGCCCGGTGAAGCGGATCGCCACGTCCTGGTCCGGACGCAGGCCGGCGAGGCGGATCATCTGCCGTGCCAGGTCGACGATGCGCACCAGCTTGCCCATGTCGAGCACGAAGATGCCGCCCTGGCGCAGCGCCCCCGGCTCGGCCTCGATGCCCAGCACGCTGGCCTGCAGCACCAGCCCGACCGCCTCGGGGACGGTCATGAAGTAGCGGCGCATTTCCGGATGGGTGACGGTGAGAGGCCCGCCGCGCTCGAGCTGTCGGCGGAACAGCGGCACCACCGAACCGCTGCTGCCGAGCACGTTGCCGAACCGCACGGTGACGCAGCGCATCGCCGGCTCGTCGGCGCCCGCGCCGCCGGAGCCGCCGCCGCCGCCGCCGCCGCCGCCGCCGCTCTGCTCCCAGCCGCAACGCGCCTCGATGTCGAGCGCCTGGCAGTACATCTCGGCAGCGCGCTTGGAGGCACCCATCAGGCTGCTCGGGTTGACCGCCTTGTCGGTGGAGATCAGCACCATCGCGTCGGCGCCGGCGCGTCGCGCCGCGTCGGCCACCTCGCGGGTGCCGACGATGTTGGTGAGCAGCCCCTCGCAGGGGTTGAGCTCGACCATCGGCACGTGCTTCAGGGCGGCGGCGTGGAACACCAGCTGCGGGCGGTGCTGGTCGAACACCGCCTGCATCCGGCCGCCGTCGCGGGTGTCGGCGAGGACGATGGCGCGCGACAGCAGAGGTGCCGCCTCGGCGAGCTCGATGTCGATCTGCCACAGCGCGAACTCGGAATGGTCGAGCAGCACCAGCTGCGAGGGCGCCAGCGAGGCGACCTGCCGCGCCAGCTCGGCGCCGATGCTGCCGCCGGCGCCGGTCACCAGCACGCGTCGGCCGCGCACCAGGCGCGCCATGCCGTCGCGGTCGAGCGGCACCTGCGGCCGGTTGAGCAGATCCTCGATGGCGACCGGGCGCAGCTCGACGCGCGCCGCCGGCGACAGCGAGGTCGGGTTCGCGGTGCGCCGCACCGCGATGCCGCGGGCGTCGGCGATCTCGATCAGCGCCGCCAGCGCCTCGCCGCGCAGCTCCGGCTCGGTGACGACCAGCGCCTGCGGCGCGCGGCCGATGGCGATCAGGCGGTCGAGCACGGCGGCGGCACCTGCCACGGTGCCGAGGATGCGGTGGCCCTGGATGCGACGCCCCGGCTGATGCCCGCCCTGGGCGAGCAGTCCCAGGATGCGCAGCGGCGAGGAGCGGTCGCGGTGGATCGCGCGCAGGAACAGGTCGGCGGCGACGTCGGCGCCGACCAGCAGCACCGGCTGCACCGCCTCCGCCGACAGCCGCACCCGCTTGGCCTGGGCGAGGCGGTAGCCGATGCGCAGGCCGCCGAGCAGCACCAGCATGGTCATCGCGTGGATGACCGGAAAGGTGACGCTGGGCAGCGGGAAGCCGGTGGCGTGGAACAGCAGCGCGAACAGCGCCGCACTCACCACCGAGCCGCCGGCGATGCCGAACAGGTCGGCGACCCCGGAGAAGCGCCAGTACTGCAGCGGCATGCGGAACGGCACGCCGCCGACCAGCAGGGTGATGGCGCCGCCGGCGACGAACCAGAGCGGGTGGATCAGGCCGCCCTCGGGATCGGCCAGGTAGCGCGCGATGGGCGCAGCGGCGGCCGCGAACGCGCCGTCGATCGCCATGTTGACGAGGATGCGGGTGAAGGATCTGATCCGGGGTGGACGCGGGGCCATCGTAGGCAGCCCTATACGCGCGGCGCGGCATAAGGCAAGGGCGTGGCCGGAGGCGCCGGCCCTCGCGCGCCGCCCGCAACCCGCCGAAGGCAAAGCGCTGATATCTCTCACCTTACTCTACGGAGCCTGGGGGGCCGCGTCGGCCGGCGGCCGGCACGAGGTGCAGGCGGGCGGCCTCGGCTGGCTGTGCCTGGCGCTCGCCCTGGTCTCGGCGCTGCTGGTGCGGGCGATGATCGCCGTCGCGGTGCTGGATACGCCTGGCCATCGCAGCGCGCACCGGCGGCCGACGCCGAAGGGCGGCGGCGTCGGCGTGATGGCGGCGTTCCTGCTGGGCGTGCTCTGGCTCGGCGGCGGCGGCCTGATCTGGGCCGGCGTCGCGTCGCTGGCGCTGGTGTCGTGGCTCGACGATCTGCGCCAGTTCCGCCCGCTGGTGAAGCTCGCGGCACAGGCGATCGCGGCCGCCCTGGTGCTGGGCGGGATCGGCCGGCTGCCCGGCGATCCGTGGCTCGCCGCCGCGTTGGGCTTCGGCTGGCTGGTTTTCGTGACCAACGCGCTGAACTTCATCGACGGGCTGAACGGGCTCGCCGCCGGCAGCATGGCGATCGCCTGCCTGTGCATCGGCCTGCCGGCCGCGGCACCGCCGCTGCTGGCCGCGGGCCTGATCGGCTTCCTGCCGTTCAACTATCCCAGGGCGCGCATCTTCCTGGGCGACGTCGGCAGCCAGGGGGCCGGCCTGAGTGTCGCCGCGTTCGGGCTGCTGCGCTGGCAGGACCCGGCGCACGGGTCGATGCTGGCGATGCCGCTGCTGCTATGGGGGATCCTGTACGATGTCGGCTTCACCCTGTGCCGCCGCTGGCACGCGGGGGAGCGTCTGTCGCAGGCGCATCGCGGCCATCTGTATCAGGTGGCCTACCGCAGCGGGCTCGCCGCACCGTGGATCGCCGCCCTGCACTGGGGCTTCGTGCTGTGGGGCGGCGGCTGCGCGCTGCTGCCCGGCGTGGGCCCGCGGCCGGCGATGACGCTCGCGGCCCCGCTGCTGGCGACGCTGCCGCAGCTTGCCTGGACGATCGTCGTGATCCGCCGCGCCCGCCGCGCCGGGATCGTCGGCTGGTAGCGGAGGATGCACCACATCCTCCGCCCGCCGCCGGGCCGCCGCGAGCCGTGCGAGGTCAGCCTTGGGACGTCAGCTCTGGGTCAAGTGCAGCTCGATGCCCTGGCCGGCGCCCGAGAGGCGCGCGCCCTTGCTCACGTCGTCGATACGCAGCTCCACCCCGTTGCCGTTCTTCAGGTAGCGGCCGCCGATCCCGTTGCCGAGCGTGGCCTCGCCGTCCGCCGCACCGTAGGTGCCGTCGAAATCGTGCAGGTGCTTGAGCCCGTAGACGCGCCCGTGCCCGACCACGGTGGAGAAGCCGACGGCGGCGACGTCCACGCCCTTCACCGTGAAGTGGTAGTCGTGGCCTTTGTAGCGCAGCACGCCGTTGCCCCAGGTGAAGCCGATGCCGACATCCGCCGCCTTGGCGGTGATGGTCACGTGGCCGCTGACCGGACCCGAGACACCCGGATCCCTGGCGGCGAGGGCGGGCACGGAGAGGAGGGCGAAGCCGGCGGCGAGAGCCATCCGCATGATGGGATCCTTTCGAGCGATCAAAGGCAAGATCCGCGGCGGGAGACCGGCGGAGCGCTGCACTATCGTTCGAGAACGCGGACGGTTGCAACGCGCCCGCAGATCCTGCGCGACCCTGGGCTTCATGGCCCTGCCGGCAGGCGGCGCGCAGCGTGGGCGGCGCGTCGCCCGCTCAGCTGGCGGCGCGGCGCGAGCCGGACTCGGAGGCGTGGCCGCCCTTGCGCGCGGCACTCGAAGCCTCGGTCATGATCGAGCGCAGCTCGCGCAGGTAGGCCGCGCCCTTCAGCGTGCGCTGCACCAGGATCGAGCGACGGTCCATCGGATCGACCTTGCGGCGCGCGAGGTCGAGCTCGCCGAGCCGGTCGAGCGCGCGGGTGATCGCGGGCTTGGAGACGTTGAGCTCCGCGGCCAGGCCGCGCACCGTGTGCGCGCCTTCCTGCAGGTAGCAGGTCAGGAACACGCCGAGCTGGCGAGCCGACAGGTCGGGGCCGTCGCGGCGAACCATGGAGACGATAGTGTCGCGCAACGTGCCGACGAGCTGGTCGGAGGGAGAGGCCTGCGCCATGGGAATATCCTTTCTTCAACGATATGACCGAAACGGGTCTAGATTTGGTAGCCGTATCGCCGAAGCAACACGCCGATTGGCTGTCTTACCACGATATGGAACGATCGGTGATCTTTATAGACATGAGAAACGAATTGGTTCATCGCAATTACGTTACCGAGACGTTTTCTCGGTGACGAACCTGAACGATCCTTAACAAACCATTGAAAATGGCGCGCAAACCCTGCGCTTCGCCGCCTTCCGGCCGTCCCGGCAACGGCCCGTCGTTCCAGGCGTAGCTGTCGAGATGCGCCCAGGCGGTGGGCCCTGAGACGAACCGGCGCAAGAAAAGCGCAGCAACGATCGCGCCCGCCATCGGTTTTGATGAAATATTGTTGAGGTCGGCCACCGTGCTGCTGAGCCACGATTCGTACGGCTCGTGCAGCGGCAGCCGCCAGAGCCGGTCGTGCGTCGCCTCGCCGCCGCGCAGCAGCGCGTCGGCCAGCGCGTCGTCGTTGCTGAACAGCGCGGGCAGCTCCGGACCGAGCGCCACCCGCGCCGCGCCGGTCAAGGTCGCCGCGTCGATCAGCCAAGTCGGCTGATGCTCGCACGCCTCCGCGAGCAGGTCGCACAGCACCAGGCGGCCCTCGGCGTCGGTGTTGCCGATCTCGACCTGCAGGCCGCGGCGCGTGGCGATCACGTCGGAGGGACGCATCGCGTCGCCGGAGATGCTGTTCTCGACGCAGCCCAGCCGCAGCTGCAGGCGCAGCGGCAGGTCGCGCTCCATGATCAGCCGCGCCACCCCGAGCATGATCGCCGCACCGCCCATGTCCTTCTTCATGCGCAGCATCGCCGCCGCCGGCTTCAGGTCGTAGCCGCCGGTGTCGAAGCACACCCCCTTGCCGACCAGCGACAGCAGCGGCGCGTCCGCGGCGGCGGCGGAACCGCTCCAGCTCGCGGAGAACACCATCGGCGGCCGCGCCGAGCCGCGCCCGACGGCATGCACCGCCGGATAGCCCAGCTGCAGCGCCTCGCTCTCGATGATCGTCGACGCGGCGCCGAACCTTTCGCAGACCTGCACCGCCGCCTCTGCCAGCTCGCGCGGTCCCAGCCGGTTGGCCGGCATGTTGATCAGGTCGCGCGCCAGCCAGATCGCGCGTGCCTGCGCCGCACCTAGCCCGCGTCCCTCCCCCGGGTCGGCCAGCAGCGGCCGTGCCCCGACGCCGTCGCCGGCGCCGCGGCAGCCCTCGAACCGGTAGCCGCCGAGGCAGAAGCCGAGCACCGCGTCGTCGGCCTGCGCCCGGGCGCCGTCGAGGCCCTCGATGCGCCAGTTGCCGGGCGGCAGCGCCGCCGGCAGTGCCGCGAACGGCATCGGATCGCCCGCCTCGCCGGCGCCCAGCAATGCCGCGGCGACGCCGCCAGGTCCGGGCAGCAGCGACACCTCGCCGGGCTTGGCCCGGTAGCCGGTCTGCGTCACCCAGGCGGCCGCGCCCAGCGATCCCGCGCGCGCGGCCAGCAGATCCGCCGTGACCAGGTGAACCGGGCGAACCTCCTCCGCTTGGGCAGCGGCGAGGCAGTCGAGGGCGCGATCGAACAAGGCGATGTCTCCTGGGCTGGATATGGATGCGTGGCAGGCGCTCCCGGGCGGCGGCGTGCCGTCGCACGACGCCCCCTTGCGTGAACGACGGCGCGGCCCGAGCATATGATGCATGCCGGGCGCTCCCAATCGGGCTCCAAGCCCATTCAGCCCGCACCGCGTCAAGGCGGTGCTGGGCCCGACCAACACCGGCAAGACGCACCTGGCGATCGAGCGGCTGCTGGCGCACGCCTCGGGGATCATCGGTTTCCCGCTGCGGCTGCTGGCGCGCGAGAACTACGACCGCATGGTGGCCGTCAAGGGCGCGCGCCAGGTGGCGCTGATCACCGGCGAGGAGAAGATCGTCCCGCCCGAGGCGCGCTACTTCTCCTGCACGGTGGAGGCGATGCCGCTCGACCGCAGCACCGAGTTCGTCGCCGTCGACGAGATCCAGCTCTGCGCGGATCCGGATCGCGGTCACGTGTTCACCGAGCGCCTGCTGCACGCGCGCGGCCTGGTCGAGACCGTGTTCCTGGGGGCGGAGACGATCCGGCCGCTGCTGTCGCGGCTGGTGCCGGGGATCGCCATCGAGACCCGGCCGCGCCTGTCGCAGCTCAGCTACACCGGCGCGGCCAAGCTCACCAAGCTGCCGCCGCGCTCGGCGGTGGTGGCGTTCTCGGCCGCCGAGGTCTACGCCATCGCCGAGCTGATCCGCCGCCGGCGCGGCGGCTGCGCGGTGGTGATGGGACGGCTCTCGCCGCGCACCCGCAACGCCCAGGTGGCGCTCTATCAGGACCACGAGGTCGACTACCTGGTCGCGACGGATGCGATCGGCATGGGGCTCAACATGGACGTGAACCATGTCGGCTTCGCCGGCCTGTCCAAGTTCGACGGCTCGCGGCCGCGCCGGCTGACCGCGCCGGAGGTGGCGCAGATCGCCGGGCGCGCCGGACGCGGCATGCGCGACGGCAGCTTCGGCACCACCGCCAACTGTCCCGAGCTGCCCGAAGAGCTGGTGGAGGCGGTGGAGGCGCACCGCTTCGATCCGCTGGAGCAGATCTTCTGGCGCAACAGCGACCTCGACCTCTCCGCACCCGACGCGCTGCTGGCCAGCCTGCTGGTGACGCCGCCGCGTCCCGGCCTGATCGCCGGCAACGAGGCCGCCGACCTGCAGACGCTGGACCAGCTCTGCCGCGAGGGCGAGATACGCGAACTCGCGCGGGGGCGCGCCGCGACCAGGCTGCTCTGGGAGGCCTGCCAGATCCCGGATTTCCGCAAGCTCGGCGATGACAGCCATACCAGGCTGTGCGCGCGCGTGTTCACCGAGGTGGTGCGCCGCGGCCGGCTGCAGGCGGACTGGATGGCGGCGCAGATCAACGGGCTCGCGCGCAGCGAGGGCGACATCGACACGCTGATGCAGCGGCTGTCCGGCGTGCGGGTCTGCTCCTACATCGCCGCCCGGCCGGACTGGCTCGACGACGCGCCGCACTGGCAGGCGCGGGCGCGCGAGGTCGAGGACCTGCTGTCGGACGCGCTGCACGAGCGGCTGACGGCGCGCTTCGTCGATCGCCGCGCCGCCCTGCTGATACGCCGGCTGGACGATGCCGGGGGCCAGGAGCTGCTGTCGGCGGTCACCGCGCCGGGCGAGGTGGTGGTGGAGGGGCACTCGGTCGGCCACGTCGCGGGCTTCCTGTTCCTGCCCGACCCGCTGACGCAGCGCGCGGAACGCCGGCTGGTGCTGCGCGCCGCGCGCCGCGCGCTGCGCGAGGAGATGCCGCGCCGGGTGCAGGCGCTGGCCGACGCCGCCGACGCCGCCTTCGCCATCGACGAGGACGGACGCCGACTGCGCTGGGAGGGCGCCCCGGTGGCCCGGCTGCGACCGGGATCCGGCCTGCTGCGGCCGATGGTGGAGGTGCTGGACAGCGAGTTCCTCGACGGCGCGCAGCGCGAGCGGGTGCGGGCGCGCCTGCAGGCCTGGCTCGACGCCCGGGTCCGCCGCACGCTGGCGCCGCTGTTCGAGGCCGAACGCCTGGCGGAGGCGGATCCGGCCCTGCGCGGGCCGCTGCACCGGCTGCTGGAGGAAGGCGGGCTGGCGGTGGGCGCCGCACTCGAGCCCGCCGGCGCGGTGCCGCCGGCGCTGCGGCTCGCGCTGAAGCGGATCGGCGTGCGCGCCGGCCGTCACGCGCTGTTCATGCCCGCGTTGCTGAAGCCGCATCCGGGGGCGCTGCGCGCGGTGCTGCTGGCGGTTCGCGACGGTGTCGCGGTGCCGAAGCTGCCGCCGGCGGGCGCGGTGAGTGCGCCGCGCGAGTCCGAGGGCGACGAGCGCCTGCTGGCACGGCTGGGCTGGGTCGCGGCCGGACCGGTCTGGCTGCGGCTCGACATCGCCGAGCGCGTCGCGGGCGAACTGGCCTGGACCTGCCGCAGAGGTGCCGCCGCGGTCCCCGCCGACCTCGCCTCGCGGCTGTCGCTGCGCGCCGAGCTGCTGCCGGCGGTGCTGCGTGCGCTGGGCGTGCGGCTCTATCCGGCGGCGGCGCTGGCGGCGCAACAGTTCGGGCCGCCGGCGCCGCCGGTGATGACGCTGGATCGCCGCCCGCGCGCGCAGGATCGGCAGGCAGCATCCGCATCGGCGCCGCTGGTGCGGCCGGCGCCGGTCGAGGGCCCGTTCGCGGCGCTGGCGGGCCTGCGTGTCGGGCGCTAGCGGCGGCTGTGAGGCGGCGGTCGGCGAGGATATCGGCTGGCAACGCCTGGACAAGTGGTTGTGGCACGCGCGCTTCCTGCGCGCGCGCGCCGACTGCGCGCGCCTGGTGCAGGGCGGCCTGGTCCGGCTCAACCGCCAGCCCACCGACAAGCCGCATGCGCGGCTGCGTCCGGGCGACGTGCTGACGCTGCCGCTCGGCGGCTCGCCCGGCAGGCAGAGCGTGAAGGTAGTGCGCATCCTGGCGCTTTCGCGACGACGCGGACCGGCCACGGAGGCGCGGCTGCTGTACGAGGAGATCCCGGAGCCCGCGCGATGAGCCCGCGCGTGCGCCCATGCTTGCGCCCGTGCTTGCGCTCGGGTCGAGAGATCCGCATATCTCCGAGCCGCTCAGGCACAAGTTTCTGGAGAAGATGATGACCTACGTGGTCACCGATAACTGCATCCGCTGCAAGTACATGGACTGCGTCGAGGTCTGCCCGGTCGACTGCTTCTATGTCGGCGAGAACATGCTCGTGATCAATCCGGACGAGTGCATCGATTGCGGCGTGTGCGAACCCGAATGCCCGGCCGAGGCGATCCTGCCCGACAGCGACGACCGTGCCGGCGCCTGGGCGGAACTCAACAGCACCCATTCGCGAAGCTGGCCCAACATCACCCGCAAGGGCGAGCCGCCGGCGGACGCCGACGAGTGGAAGGACAAGCCCGACAAGTTCAAGCTGTTCTCCGCCGAGGCCGGCCGGCCGAGCTGAGGAGCGGCAGCTGATAACGAAGAAGGGCGGCCCCTCGGGGCCGCCCTTCTCGTATCCGATACCGACGGACGATCAGTTGCTGTTGCGGGTGCCGGTGAGCTGCAGCAGGAACTGGAACATGTTGATGAAGTTCAGGTACAGGTTGAGCGCGTCGTAGACGCTGCGCTTGCCCGCCTGTTCGACGCCCTCGTAGGAGGCGAACTGCGCGTAGCTCAGCTTGATCCGCTGCGTGTCGTAGGCGGTCAGCCCGGTGAAGATCAGCACTCCGAGGAAGCTCACCATCATCTGCAGCCCGGAGCTGTGCACGAACAGGTTCACCATCATGGCGATGAAGATCCCGACCACGCCCATGATCAGGAACGAGCCGAACTTGGTCAGGTCGGTCTTGGTGGTGTAGCCCCACAGGCTCATCGCGGCGAAGGTGGCGGCGGTGATGAAGAACACCCGCACCACCGAGGTCTCCGTGTAGACCAGGAAGATACTGGTCAGGCTGATGCCCATCAGCGCGCAGAACGCCCAGAACAGCCCCTGCACCGCCTGCCTCGACAGCCGGTTGACGCCGAAGCTCATCACCATCACGAAGGCCAGCGGAGCGAAGATCGACAGGTAGCCGAGCCCGGTGGGGCGCAGCATCAGCGCGCCGCTCGCGGTCTCGACGTCGTGGTAGAAGATGGCCTGCAGCGCGGTGTGCGAGACGCCGTAGGCGACGATCCCGGTCAGCAACAGGCCGGACGTCATCCAGTTATAGACGCGCAGCATGTAGGCACGCAGGCCGGCGTCGATCACCCCGGCCTGGGCACCCGCGCCGCGGGCGGGGGAGGTGCTTCGGAAATCGGGACTGAAGGCCATGATTGAACTCTTCTCCTGGTCCGGAGGATCCGGAACATCTTGTGGATAATCTGGTCTCTCGCCCCGGCAGGTCAAGCGGAACCGGATGGCACCCCGCACGGCGGCCGATGGTTTCGCATTAAGTCGCCGTCATCCCTCCGGTGCGCGGTTCATTCCCGCCGCAGCAGCTCCGCCGGGCTGGCACGCAGCGCCTGGCGGGTGGCGCCGAGGCCGGCCAGCAGCATCAGCAGGATCGCACCCGACAGCGTCGCCGCCAGCGTGCCGCCGAGCAGCGCCCAGTCCGCCCGCAGCACGAAGCGCAGCACCAGCCAGCTCAGCATCCCGCCGATCGCGGCCGCGGCGAGCCCGGCGACCGCGCCCAGGATCGCGAACTCGGTCAGCCAGGCGGCGCGAAGCTGCGCGCCCGTGGCCCCCAGGCTGCGCAGGATCGCCGCCTCGCGCCGGCGCTGGCGCTGGCCCGACGCCAGCGTCGCCGCCAGCACCAGCCCGCCCGACAGCAGCGCCACCGCCCCCATCGCCTGCAGCGCCAGCGCCAGGCGATGCACCAGGCTCGCGATCTCGCCGAGCACGTCGGCCACCCGTATGCCGGTGACGTTGGGCAGCGCGTCGGTCACCGCCTGCAGGATCGCGGCGTCGTCCGCCGGCCGGCCGGAGGAGACGACGGTGGCGATCAGCGTGTGCGGCGCCTGCGACAGCAGGCCCGGCGAGGCGATGAAGGCGAAGTTGAGCTGCAGCGAGCGCCAGGCGATGTCGCGCAGGCTCGCCACCCGCAGCGTGACGTCGCGCCCGAGCACGTTCAGCGTGATGGTCGAGCCCACCCGCACGTGCCAGCCGCGCGCGAGCCCGGCATCGAACGACAGCAGCGGCGGCCCGTCATAGCCGGCTTCCCACCAGCGGCCGGCGGCGATATGCGTCGCCGGCGGCGGGGTCGCCGACAGGCTGAGCCCGTGATCGCCGCGCAGCGCCCAGCGGGTCTGCGCCGTCGCCCTGACCTGTCCCACGGGCAGCCCGTCGACGGCGACCACGCGGGTGCGCAGGCTCGGCAGCTGGCGCACCTCGCCGACCTGCGGCAGCGCGCGCAGCACCGCGTCGAACCGGGCGGCCTCGTCGGGCTGGATGTCGATGAAATAGAACGAGGGCGCGTGCGCCGGCAGCTGGCCGAGCACGGCGTCGCGTATGTTGCCCTCGATCAGGGCGATGGTCGCGAGCGTCGACAGCCCGGCGCCGAGTGCGAGCAGCAGGGCCCCCGCCGCCGAGCCCGGCCGGTGCAGCGCGCGCAGCCCCAGATGCAGCCAGACCGGGCTCCCTGCGCCGCTGCCACGAGCGATACGCCGCGACAGCAGCCGCAGCGCCAGAGCGGCCAGCCGGAACAGCAGCAGCACGGCGGCGGCCACCGCGCAGAAGCCGAGTGCCAGCAGCGGCGAGGGCGAGGTCAGCGTCGCCAGCGCCACCAGGGCCAGCACGATCCCGACCAGCACCAGGCGCAGCCGCCATCCCGGGCCGGCGCCCTCGCCGATCTCCTCGCGAAACAGCGTCACCGGCGAGACCTGCAGCGCGCGCAGCAGCGGCGGCAGCGCGAACAGGGCCGCGACCAGGATGCCGAACCCGCCCGCGAGCAGCTCCGGCGCCAGGTGCAGCCGGTCGTCCGGCGCCACCGGCAGCAGCCCGGCGAGCGCGCGCACCGCGAGCCGCGGGATCACCAGCCCGGCCACGCCGCCGGCCAGGATGCCGAGGCCGCAGAGCAGGCCGAGCTGCAGCGAGACGATGCCGCCGACCACGCGCGACGACGCGCCGAGGCAGCGCAGCACCGCCAGCGTCTCGCCCCTCGCCTCCAGCCAGGCGGCGACGCCGGAGGCGACCCCGAGGCCGCCGAGCAGCAGCGAGGCCAGGCCGATCAGCGTCATGAACTGCGAGACCTGCTCGACTACCCGGGTCAGCGCGGGTGCCGCGTCGCCGACGTCGCGTATGTGCCAGGGCTCCTCCGGGAAGCGGGCGGCGATGTCGCGCGCCAGCGCGTCGGCGCGTGCCTGGCGCTGCGCCGGCCGGCGCAGCGAGGCGGTGTCCGGCAGCGCCACCCGCAGCGTGTAGCTGACCAGCGCGCCGGGCGCGATCAGGCCCGATGCGTCGAGCGTTGCGCGCGACAGCAGCACGATCGGCGCGAGGCTGGCGCTGCCGGCGCCGTCCGGCAGGTGGTCGAGCAGGGCCGAGAGGGTGTAGCCGCGGGTGCCGAGGCGCAGGCCGTCACCGGGGGCGGCCGCGAGCCGGTCGGCGATCAGCGGCTCGGCCAGCAGGCCGCGTGCCAGGGCCGCGGAGAGGCCGGGACGCGGGGCGGCCGCGGGGCCGCGATGTCGGGCCAGCGTCACCTCGCCGACCAGCGGGTAGGCATCGTCGACCCCGCGCAGCTCGACCAGCATGCGACGGCCGCCGGCGGCGTACAGCATCGTGCGCAAGGTGGCGGTCTGCGAGACGCGCAGTCCGCGGCCGCGCAGGTAGCCGGCGAGCGCCGGCGGCAGCGGATCGGGGCTCTCCATGCTGAGGTCGCCGCCGAGCAGCGCGCGACGCTGTGCCGCGACCCCACCCTGGATCGCCGCGCGCAATCCGCCGACGGTGCCGATCGCGGCCACGCCCAGGGCGAGGCAGAGCAGCACGATGCCGATCCCGGGCCGCCTGCCGGCGAGGCTGCCGCGCATGTCGCGCCAGGCGATGCCCAAGGGGATGCCCAGGGGGATGCCCAGAGGGATGCCCAAGGGGATGCCCAGGGGGATGCGGAGCGGCGTCGGCCACGCGCTCACGACGCCATCGCCGACAACCGGCCATCGGCGACCGACAGCCTGCGGCCGCAGCGCGAGGCCAGGGTGGCGTCGTGGGTGATCAGCAGCAGCGTGGTGCCCCGGTCGCGCTGCAGGCCGAACATCAGGTCGGCCACCTTGCCGCCGGTGCGGGCGTCGAGATTGCCGGTCGGCTCGTCGGCCAGCAGCAGGCGCGGTCGCGGCGCGAAGGCGCGCGCCAGCGCCACCCGCTGCTGCTCGCCGCCCGAGAGCTGGCCCGGGCGGTGCCCGGTGCGGTGCGACAGCCCGACCTGATCGAGCGCCTCGCGTGCCCGCGGCCCGGCATCGCCGCGGCCGGCGAGCTCGAGCGGGATCGCCACGTTCTCCAGTGCCGTCATCGTCGGGATCAGGTGGAAGGACTGGAACACGATGCCGATATGGCGGCCGCGAAAGCGGGCGCGCGCATCCTCCGACAGGCCGGCGAAGTCGGTGCCGTCGATCCGGACGCCGCCGCGGCTCGGCCGCTCCAGTCCGGCGAGCAGCATCAGCAGGCTGGTCTTGCCCGATCCGGACGGGCCGACGAGGCCCACCGACTCGCCGGCCCGCAGCTCGAGGGCCACGCCGCGCACGATGTCGAGGCTGCGCTCCGAGTTGACCGCGTCGGGGCGCGCGGGCACCGTCAGCCATAGGTCGTGCGCCTGCAGCAGCGGCGGGGGAGGCGGAACTGTCGGTCGGTGCACGGTGTCTGTCTTCTCCGCCCGCCGGCCGGACTGCCTTGGGATCGGCCGTGAGCAAGCTCCGGCGGACCACAACGCGGCTGGCGCTGCTTGTTTGCCTGGCCCTGGCGCCTCCGGCGGTGGCGGCGGGGGCACCGGTGAGGCTGCTGGCGCTGGGTGATTCGCTGACCGCCGGCTACGGGCTGGCGCACGAGCAGGGCTTCGTCGCCCAGCTGCAGCAGGCGATCGACCGCGCCCATCTCGACGCCCAGGTGCTGGATGGCGGGGTCTCCGGCGACACCTCAGCGGGCGCCCTGGCGCGGCTTGACTGGGCGCTCGGCGACGATCCGGACGCGGTGATCGTCGAGCTCGGCGGCAACGACGCGCTGCGCGGGCTGCCGCCGGGGCGCATGGAGCAGAACCTGCGCGACATCCTGGACCGGCTCCAGGGGCGGCACCTGCCGGTGCTGCTGAGCGGGATGATCGCGCCGCCGAACATGGGTGCGGGATATTCGCGGGAGTTCCGCACCGTGTTCGACCGGCTGTCGCAGCGTCCCGGCCTGATCTACGACCCGTTCTTCCTGCAAGACGTGGCCACCCACGACGCGCTGGTGCAGTCCGACCACATCCACCCCAACGCGGATGGGGTGCGGATCATCGTGGCGCGGCTGATGCCGGACGTGCGCCGCCTGATCGCCGCCGCCCGGCCGCCCGCCGCCCCTGCGCCCGCCACCGCGGCACGATGAGGCTGTTCGTCGGGCTCGAGCTGCCGGATCCGCTGCGCGAGCGGCTGACGGCGCTGTACGGCAGCCTGGCGGGGGCGCGCTGGACGCCGCCCGAGAACCTGCACCTGACGCTGCGCTTCGTCGGCGAGGTGCCGCGGCACGTCGCCGAGGAGATCGACCATGCGCTCGCGGCCCTGCGCGGCCGCAGCTTTCCGCTCACCCTGAGCGGCACCGGCATCTTCAACCGGGCGGGACGCGCCGGCACGCTGTGGGCCGGCATCGAGAGCCGCGAGCCGGTCGAGCACCTGTGCCGCAAGATCGAGACCGCGCTGCAGCGCGTCGGCCTGCCGCCGGAACGCAAGCGCTTCCAGCCGCACGTGACGCTGGCGCGGGTCGACGGGATCGCCGAGACGGTGCTTGCGGGCTGGGTGCAGGCGCACAACCTGCTGCGCTCCGAGAGCGTTCCGATCACCTGCTTCACGCTGTTCTCCTCGCTGCTTGGCAAGGAGCAGCCGGTCTACACCGCGGAGATCAATTATGAACTTGGCTAGATCGCTGACCGTCGCCGGGTTGCTGGCGCTGCCGGTGGCCGGGCATGCGCTGACCCAGGTCTCGGGTCCGGTGCAGATCGAGGCGTCGGTCGCCGACGGCGACGATGCCGATCACAGCGCCACCCTATCGACGACCATCACCAACCATGGCGGCCTGCCGGACCGGCTGATCAACGTCGCCTGCCCGGGCGTGGGCACGGTGGCGCTGCTCAACGGCCAGACGCGCACGGAGGGCGACACGCAGCGCAACGGGCTCGACCTGCCGGGCAGCGTCGGCGGCAGCGCCACGGCGGTCGCGGCGCGGTTCGGCCTCAGCCACGCGACGCAGCCGCTGGCGGCAGGCGCGCTGATCCCGTGCGCGCTGTATTTCCAGCATGCCGGGCAGCGCATCGTGGTGTTCGCGCTAGGGGCGCACGAGCCGGCCGCCAACGAGCCCTGAGCCTGCGCCGCGGATGAGTGCCGGTGCCGCGGAGGCGCTCGACGATCTGGTGCGCGAGGTGCGCGCCTGCCGGCACTGCGCGGCACACCTGCCGCTGGGTCCGCGCCCGATCCTGCACGTGTCGGCCACGGCACGGCTGCTGATCGCGAGCCAGGCGCCGGGCACGGTGGTGCACCAGAAGGGGATCTCGTTCTGGGATGCGTCGGGCGAGCGGCTGCGCGGCTGGCTCGGCATCGGCAAGGCGCTGTTCTACGACACCAGCCGGGTGGCGATCCTGCCGATGGGGCTGTGCTATCCCGGCCGCCTGCCGCAGGGCGGCGACCGGCCGCCGCGGCCGGAATGCGCCCCGCTCTGGCGCGACCGCATCCTGTCGCGGATGCCCGACATCCGGCTGACCCTGCTGATCGGCAGCTACGCGCAGAACCACGTGCTGGGTGCGGGCGCGATGACGCCCCGGGTCGAGAACTTCCGCCACTTCCTGCCCGACTACTTCCCGCTGCCGCACCCGTCGTGGCGCACCGGGGTGTGGGAGAGCCGCAACCCGTGGTTCCAGAGCGACGTGCTCCCCGCACTCAAGGCAGAGGTGACCTGCGCTCTGGACATGACAAGGCCCGCTCCGTAAACGACGGACCGTGAAGAAGCTGTCTCTATTTCTGGTCGCGTTCAGCCTCTGGCCGGCCTGCGCGCAGGCCGTCCCGCCGTGCGGCACCGTGGTGCTGCCGGCGGGGCTCGGCCAGAGCGACCCGCAGGGCGTCACCTCGCTCAACCCGCTGCTCAGCAACTCGATCTACAACAACCAGATCATCTACCAGATCTACCGGCCGCTGGTCTGGCTCGACCGCAACGTGCAGTACGACCCGGCCGACAGCCTGGCCAGCGCGGTCGTGACCCCCGACGGCGGCCGCACCTGGCACCTGACGCTGAAGCCCTGGCTGTGGTCGGATGGCGTGCCGGTGACGGCGCGCGACGTGGTGTTCACCTTCGATCTGATACGCAGGATCGGCCCCGGCTTCGTCTCCTACCGGGTCGGCGGCATCCCGGACCTGCTCGAGCACGTGACCGCGCTGTCGCCGCACGAGGTCGAGATCCGGCTGACCCAGCGCGTCAACCCCGCATGGTTCCTCGGCCTCGGGCTGGGCAACACGATCAAGCCGCTGCCCGAGCACGTGTATCGCGGCATGAGCCTGCTCGAGATACGGGCGCGGCAGACCGACCCTAGCCTGTTCGCGGTCTCCGACGGCCCGTTCCTGCTCGCCGACTTCGCGGTCGGCCGGCACCTGACCCTGGTGCCGAACCCGCGCTACGGCGGCCAGCACCCGCGCATCAGGCGGCTGGTGGTCGACTTCCTGGAGGGCGGCAACCCGCTGCAGGCGCTGCGCTCGGGCGAGATCGACGCGGCCCAGGTGCCCTACCGGCTATGGGACCTGGCGCAGACCCTGCCGGGCATGCGCGTGCAGACGCTCGACGGGCCGTTCGGCTACGCGGCGATGATCCTGAATTTCCGCTCGGCGAGCGCGCCCTTCCTGACCGACGCGGCGGTGCGCCAGGCGCTCACGCTCGGCATCGACCAGCCGCAGTTCATCGCCCTCGCCGACCACGGTCAGGGCAGCGTGACGCACGGGCCGGTCCCGGTGGCGATGACCGCCTTCCTCTCGCCGCAGGCCCGCGCCGGCTATCACGATCTCGACTACGACCCGGTCCGCGCCCGCGGGCTGCTCGATCGCGACGGCTGGATACCCGGCCCGGACGGCATCAGGGTCAAGGATGGGCGCCGCCTCGCCTTCGGCATCGAGGTCTCGGCCGGAGCGGTGGATCGGCTGATCACGCTGCAGGTGATCCAGCGCAACCTCGCGGCCATCGGCGTCGCGATGTCGATACGCGGCGTCGAGTTCAACGAGCTGCTCGCCATCCTGGACGGCAACGGCCACGATTGGGACAGCGTCATGCTGAGCTGGACGGTGACCTCGTTCCCCGACGAGCAGCAGATCTTCTCCTCCGACGGGCCGGCGAACTACGGCCATTACGATGACCGCCGGGTCGATGCGCTGAACCAGGCGGTGGTCACGAGCCCCGACCGCCAGCCGATGTTCGCGGTGCAGGATTATCTGGCCCGTCACGAGCCCTACATCTTCCTGCCGCAGGCGAAGGTCTCGGTGCTGACCCGGGTCGGCCTCGACGGGGTTCCGGCGATGGTCAGCCCGATGGGCAGCTGGTCGCCGGAGAGGTTGACCCTGTCGGGACCGATGGCCTGCCCGAACGGCGAGAGGGAGACCGCCGATGCGCATCCTGTGGGGCATTAGCCGCAGGCTCGGCGGCGCCGCCCTGTCGCTCGCGATCCTGGTGACGCTGACCTTCATCCTGGTCGACATCGCTCCGGGCAGCCCGGTCTACGGGATGCTGGGACCCAAGGCGTCGGCGGCCTCGATCGCCGAGCTGACCCACAGCCTCGGCCTCGATCAGCCGTTCTGGCTGCGCTACCTGCACTGGTGGACGCACCTCGCCCGCGGCGACCTCGGCAGCTCCTACCTGGTGCAGCGGCCGGTCGCGAGCCTTCTGGCGAGCTACGAGCTGAACACGCTGGCGCTGCAGATCGTGTCGCTGGCGGCGAGCCTGCTGATCGCCTTGAGCCTGGGTCTCGCGCACGGCGTGCTCTACGAGCGCGGCGGCGGACGGGTGATCGGCGGCCTGGAGCTTGCCCTCTACGCGCTGCCGTCGTTCTTCAGCGGTACCCTGCTGATCCTGTGGTTCTCGATGGATCTCGGCTGGTTCCCGGCCGGCGGCGTCGAGGACCTGCGCCTGACGCAGCAGACCGCCGCTTCCACCGCGCGCCACCTCGCCCTGCCGGCGCTGACCATCGTGCTGCTGACGGTGCCGGTGCTGTCGCGCTACTTCGCCCAGTCGGTGCACGAGGAGCTGGGACGCGACTACGTGCGCTCGGCCTCGGCGCGCGGCGCCTCGCCGTCGCGCATCCTGCTGCGACACGTGATCCGCAACGCCATGCGGCCGCTGGTGACGGTGCTCGGCCTGTCGCTGCCCTCGATCTTCGCCGGCGGCGTGGTGGTCGAGACGGTGTTCGCCTATCCGGGGCTCGGCTGGCTGCTGTGGCGCTCGGCGCTGTCGCAGGACTATCCCGTGCTGATCGGCATCGTGCTGGTGATCGGCATCCTGACCGTGCTCGGCAACCTGCTCGCCGACATCGTCAACACGCTGCTCGATCCGCGGACCGGCTATGCCTGAGCAGACCGCGCCGCACGGTGCGGCCGGCTACCTGGCGCGGCTGCTGCGCCTGCCGCGCGGCCAGGGCACGCTCGCGTCGGGCCTCGTCCTCGCCACGCTGATCCTGCTCGCCTCCGGCGCGGGACCGGCGCTCTACGGGCGCGACCCGTTCGCCCTGCACACCGGCGTCGTGCTGGTCCGCCCGGAATGGCGCTTCCCGTTCGGCACCGACGATCTGGGACGCAACGCGTTCGCCCGCCTGCTCGTCGCCGGGCGCTCGACGCTGCTGGTGGCGCTGCCGGCGGCGGCGCTCGCGTTCGCCGTCGGCACGCTCTACGGGCTGATCGCGGGCCTCGGGCCGCGGCTGCTGGACCAGGCGCTGATGCGGCTGCTGGATGCCGTGCTGGCGCTGCCGGGGCTGGTGATCCTGGTGTTCTTCGGCGCCATCGTGCCGCTCAGCACGCCGAGCCTGATCCTGCTGCTCGGGCTGATCTCCTGGCCGCCGCTGGCGCGGCTGGTGCGCAACGAGACCCTGTCGCAGCGCGACCGCGACTTCGTGCACGCCTCGCGGCAGCTCGGCGGCGGCTTCGCCCACGTCGCGCTGACCCACCTGCTGCGGGTGATGGCGCCGGTGCTGGTGGTGAACTTCACCTTCCTGATCGGCGACATGATCTTCGTGCTGTCCGCCCTCTCCTTCCTCGGTCTGGGCGTGCAGCCGCCGCAGACCAGCTGGGGCGGCCTGCTGCAGGAAGGGCTCGGCATGATCGCGCTCGATCCATGGTGGCTGATCGTCCCGCCCGGGCTGATGATCTTCGGCGCCATGCTGGCGACCTCGCTGATTGGCCAGGGGCTGCTCGCGCGCGGCAATGGGCGATGAGCGGGCGAGCGCGATGAGCGAGCGGGGGATGCCGGTGCTGGCGCTGCAGAACCTCGGGGTCAGGCTGCCGTCGCGCGGCCGCGGCGGCATGGTGACGGTGCTGGAGGATCTCGACCTGGTGGTGCGCGAGGGCGAGATGACCGCCCTCGTCGGCGAGTCCGGCTCCGGCAAGACCATCGCCGCCCTGGCCGCGATGCGCCTGCTGCCGCCGGGCAGCCGCACCGGCGGCCGGGTGCTGTTCGGTGCGGGCGCGCAGGCGCAGGACCTGCTGGCCCTCGACGAGCCGCAGATGCGGGTGCTGCGCGGCCGCATCGGCATGGTGTTCCAGAACCCGCTCTCGGCGCTGAACCCATCGATGACCATCGGCCGCCAGGTGGCGGAGGGTCACCGGCTGCATCACGGCGCCAGTGCGGCCGCCGGCCGACGCCGCGCCATCGAGCTGCTCGGCGAGGTCGGGCTGCCCGATCCGGCGCGCCGGCTCGACGAGTATCCGCACCAGTTCTCCGGCGGGCAGCGCCAGCGGGTGATGATCGCCGCCGCTCTCGCCTGCGAGCCCCGGCTGCTGATCGCCGACGAGCCGACCACCGGGCTCGATCCGCTGGTGGCGCGGCAGATCCTGCAGCTGCTGGCGCGGCTGCAGCGCGAGCACCGCATGGGGCTGCTGTTCATCACCCATGACCTGTCGATCGTCGAGCGATACGCGAGCGCGCTGACGGTGCTGTACGCCGGCCGGCGCGTCGAATGGGGCGAGGCATCGCACTTCTTCGCGGCCCCGCGCCATCCGTACAGCCAGGCGCTGCTCGCCGCGGTGCCGCGCCTGGGCCAGGCCGAGCTGCACGGCATCCCCGGCACCCTGCCCGAGCCCGGCGCGCGTCCGCATGGCTGCCGCTTCGCGCCGCGCTGCCCGCAGCGCCAGCACGACTGCACGCTCGCCGATCCCCCCGCCATCGGCGACGCCGAGGACGCCGCCGCCTGCCTGCATCCCAAGCCGGCGCCGAGGCTGACGCCGGCGCGGGCGGCGCCCGCGTGCGAGGCGGCAGCGGACGATCCGGCATCGGCGCTGCTGCAGCTGCGGGAGGTGACGATCCGCTACGGCGGTCGCGCGTCGCTGTTCGGCCCCGCGCGCGCCGCCGCCCGGCCGGCGCTGGACCGGGTCAGCCTGCATCTGCGACGCGGCGAGTGCCTCGGCATCGTCGGCGAGAGCGGCTCGGGCAAGTCCACGCTGGGACGGGCGATCCTGCACATGCTTCGCTACGAGGGACGCATCCTGCTCGACGGCCGGGCGCTGGCGACGCTGTCGGCGGCCGAGCGGCGGCGCGAGCGGCGGCGGGTGCAGGTGGTGTTCCAGGATCCGCGCGAGTCGCTGAACCCGAGGCTGCGCATCGGCGCGATCATCGCCGAGGCGCTGCGGCTCGGCGGGCTGCACGAGCGCGCCGCGCTGCGCGAGCAGACCGCGACGCTGCTGCGGCGGGTCGGGCTCGATCCGTCGCTGGCCGAGCGTCTGCCGCACGCGGTCTCCGGCGGCCAGGCGCAGCGGATCGCGGTGGCGCGCGCGCTGGCGGCGCGGCCCGACATCATCGTGCTGGACGAGCCGACCTCGGCGCTGGATGTCTCGACCCAGGCGATGCTGCTCAACCTGCTGCGCGACCTCAGCCGCGACGAGCGCCTCGCCTACGTGATGATCAGCCACGACATCGCGGCGATCTCCTGGCTCGCCGACCGCATCGTGGTGCTGCGGGACGGCCGCATCGTCGAGACCGCGCCGACCGCGCGGCTCGCCGCCGCCCCGCAGGATCCGTACAGCGCCGCCCTGATCGCGACGGCGCCCCGGCTGCAGGAGCTGCCGCTGGCGGGCGCGGTGCCGGCCTAGCAGGACCCCGGACCCGGGGCGGGCACAAGGCTCCCTGCGCCACGCCGTCCGATGCTAGGCGACCCGTTATAGCCGTGCGAACCTAACGCCCGGCGCGGCGGGGGGCGGGGGGAACCAGATATGCGCATCGTCCACGGGTCGGCCGTATTGCTGGCCGCAGGACTCGCGGCCGGGCTCCCGGCCGCCGCGTCGGCGCAGGCGCCCGACGATCCCGCGCCCGCCTTCACCGAGGCCGCTTCGAGCCCGGTCCAGGACGCCGACAGCCCGACCGTGCAGGTGGTTCCGGCGCCGGTGCCGGAAGGCGGCATCGCCGGCTACTTCGCGCACTGGTTCGACCGCGTCCGCGAGGCCCAGGAGAGCCAGCCGCACTGGATCACGCCGCTGGTCACGGTCACGCCGCGGCTGGAGCAGGAGGTGCGCTCGACCAGTTCTGGGAGCACCTGCCCACGGGGGCCAGCCTGCGCAACTACGGCACCGGCAAGGGCCTGGAGCTGATCCCGACCACGACCAACGAGGTGATCCTCGGCATCCCGCCCTACGAGGAGCGCCAGCTCGGCCATGCCCGCGCGGTCACCGGCTGGGGAGACTACCCGATGTTCCTGATCAAGCAGCGGCTGTTCAGCGAGAACGAGCAGGGCGGCGACGCGATCGTCACCGCCTTCCTGCAGGTCACCGCGCGCACCGGCTCCAAGGCGTTAACCGGCAACAGCACGATCATCACCCCGACCCTCGCCGGCGGCAAGGGCTGGGGCGACTTCGACATCCAGGCGACGATGGGTGTCGCGATCCCGGTCACCAAGCTCGACACCACCGGCTCGCAGCTGCTGACCAACGTGACCTTCCAGTATCACCTGTTGAAGTATTTCTGGCCGGAGTTCGAGCTGAACGACACGATCTGGCTCAGCGGCGCGCAGCGCGGCGGCAAGGATCAGCTGTTCGTCACCCCCGGCCTGGTGCTCGGCCGCTTCGCCCTCGCCGGACGGGTGCGCGCCGTCGTCGGCGCCGGCTACCAGTTCGCGGTGTCGCCCGACGAGCGCGTCACCGGCGAGATCGATCCGGTCTACGCGCATAATTGGGTGCTGTCGGCGCGGCTGAGTTTCTGACAGGCTCTTCGGATCGAACCGGCCGGACCCTCGCCTGGATGCCATGGTCAAGATCAGACATCCCGACCGGCTCGGCCTGCATCTTCGCATCGTGCTGCGCCACGGCGTGGCGATGGGTCCGGGACGCGCCGAGCTGCTCGCGGCGATTCGCGAGCATGGCTCCATCTCCGCCGCCGGACGCGCCAGCGGCATGAGCTACAAGCGCGCCTGGGCGCTGATCGAGGCGATGAACGATGGCTTCCGGGAGCCGCTGGTGGAGGCGTCGCGCGGCGGCCCGACCGGAGGCGGCGCTAGACTGACGGCGGCCGGAGAGAGCGTGCTGGCGCTGTATCGACGCGTCGAGCAGGCCGCCGCGGCGGCGACCGCGGAGGAACTCGACCGGCTCGCCGCCATGCTCACGCCGATGCCGGAGAAGGCAAGGGGCTTTGCCCCTTGACCCCATCAAAGGCAGGCCTTCGAAAACCAGACTTTAGAAAATGGGGTTGGGAGCCGTCGGCCCCAACGAGTCAAGGACAGAGCCCTTGCCTTGATCCTCTCAGGAACCGCGCCGGCGCGAGCTCTGACGCGTCGGTCCGGCCTGGTTGAGGCTGAAGGCGATGCCGCCGGCGACGATGCCCAGCATCAGCGGCAGCATCCAGCCCGGCCGAAGCAGGAACGGCAGCAGCAGACGGGTCCAGGTCGCCGCCGAGACATGGTCGAGGACGAACCGGTGCAGCCCGTCCAGGCTGTGCGGGTCCATCGACAGCAGCATGGCGCCGAGATCCATCTGCAGCGGCAGGGTCGCGGCGATGGCGAAGGCGACCACCAGCCCGACCGCGCACAGCCACGCGAACACGCGCATGGTGACCAGGCGACCGCTCCAGTGACGCGGGCCGCGTGACTTGCGATTCAAGCTGTGGGCCGTGACCGATCCTCCGGACATAGCGCGATGCGATGGGCTAGCCCGTGTCACTGCCAGCATCCTGAGCAACGAGCAAGGCTCAGAACTTCGCCGACAGCGCCACCGAGCCGAAATTGAACAGGCCGGAGCGCTGGCCGTTGAATTCCTGCGTCTGCCAGCTCTGGGTGTAGGACAGCCGCACCCCGTGATAGATCACCGCGAGCCCGCCCTCGAACTCGCCTACGTCCCAGATCTTGGAGACATGCGGCTCGCCCGACCGGAACGTGCTGCCCTGCAGCGTCGCGTCGTATAGCACCGCCTGACCGTCGACGCCGGCGAAGCCGTACCACACGAAGCGCCGGGTGCCCTTGTAGGCGTCCGAGCCGTCGAGCCCGGGGCTGATGCGCGGGGTGCCGAAATCGCTGTCCAGTCCCCGGCCGATCCGCACCGTGCCGCCGAGCTGGGCGTAGGTGCGGAAGTCGCCGCCGGCGGCGCTGGCGGCGGGCAGCAGGTCGACCGAGACGCCGTAGGCGCTGATCACCGGCAGGCGCCAGATCCGCGCCGCCTGCAGCTGCAGGATCGGCTGGTTGGGCAGCTGGCGCGACCAGCCGCGGTTCGGCGTGTCGCCGATCAGGCTGTGGAAGCCGTTCTGCACCTGGTAGCCGCCGGCGTACGAGCCGAGCACGCCGGCCTGCACGCCGGCGATGCTGCGCGACAGGTCGGTGTCGCTGATCAGGTTGGCGGTGCCGAGCAGCACCCCGGCGTAGGGCCGGTCGTGCGGATCGGGCGGGTTGATCTGGGTCTGGCGCGGGGTGAAGATCGATTGCTGCAGGCCGAACGCGATGCGCTGCACTCCCTCGCCCCAGATCGCGCGGTCGAGGCTCGCGATCCCCGGCGGCTGGTCGTCGGTGCCCGAGGTCCAGCCGAGGCGCAGCCCGCTGGTGTAGTACTGGTCCGAGGTGCCCGACTGGGTCGAGACCGCGTCGTTCTCGGCCTGCGCCGTCCAGGTGCCGTACGGGTCCTGCGGCGGCGTCGCGCCGGCGCGGCCGACCGGCAGCAGCGAGGCCGCGAGCACGGCGCCTGCGGGGATCAGGCTGGTCAAGCTGCGCGTCATGAGGCTCACTATGTCACCTGGTTGGCCACCCGGTCGGCAACGGGGGTCCGCCGCCCGGCCACGCGGTCCACGCCGCCGAGGCGGTTCCTCATTAGGAGATCTCCGACCCTGACGAAACCCCCGCCCGCGGCCGTGCCGCCCGACACCGTGCCCCCCGATCCCACGCCCCGCGAACCCCCGCCGCGCTACCCGCGCGACCTGCGCGGCTACGGCGCGCATCCGCCGCACCCGCGCTGGCCCGGCGATGCCCGCATCGCGGTGCAGTTCGTGGTCAATTACGAGGAGGGCGGCGAGAACTGCGTGCTGCACGGCGACGCGGCGTCGGAGAGCTTCCTGTCCGACATCGTGCCGGCGCAGCCTGTCGTGGGCGCGCGCCACATCAGCATGGAGAGCCTCTACGAGTACGGCAGCCGGGCCGGGATCTGGCGGCTGCTGCGCCTGTTCGCCGAACGCGGGCTGCACTTCACCAGCTACGCCGTCGGCATGGCGATCGAGCGCATGCCGGAGATCGCGATCGCGATGCACGAGGCCGGCCACGAGGTGGCGAGCCACGGCTATCGCTGGATCGACTACCAGCATGTCGGCATCGAGCGCGAGCAGCACGACCTGCACCGCGCGATCGCGGCGCACACCGAGATCCTGGGCGAGCGCCCGCTCGGCTGGTATCTCGGGCGCTGCAGCCCCAACACGCGCGCGCTGGTCGCCCAGGAGGCGGGCTTCCTCTACGATTCAGACTCCTACGCCGACGACCTGCCGTACTGGGACGACAGCCACGGGCGGGCGCAGCTGGTGATCCCGTACACGCTGGAGGCCAACGACATGCGCTTCGCGAGCCCCGCCGGCTTCGCCAGCGGCGAGGACTTCTTCGCCTACCTGCGCGACGGCTTCGACCTGCTCTACCGGGAAGGCGAGACGGCGCCGAAGATGATGTCGATCGGACTGCATTGCCGCCTCGCCGGACGACCCGGACGCGCCGCGGCGCTGGCGCGATTCATGGACCACGTGCTGTCGCACCGGCAGGTGTGGATCCCGCGCCGCATCGACATCGCGCGGCACTGGCACGCGACCCATCCCCATCGCGCGGACGAGCAGGTTTCATGAAATTACACGATCTGGTGAAGCTTCGCCGTGGTCCGTGCAGCGTCGCCCGTGCTATGCCATGGTCCGACATCATCCGAATGGATGATCGCCGCCCGCTTTCCACCGCCTTCACCCGGTGCGCCCCTGACCGGGACGACACCAACTAGACCTCGGGATTACGACCGTTGAGAAGTAACCGGACCGACCGCAGCCCCCGTTCCCCGCGCCGCGGCGGCTTTGACGACGATTTCGTGCCAGCCCCCAGCTTCGGCGACCGCAGCGGCCCACCGGCCCGCCGACCCCTGGGCGGCGGCGGCGGCGGCTCCCAGGTGATCGCGTCTGGCCCGGAGATCAGCGCCAGCGTGAAGTGGTTCAACAGCGAGAAGGGCTTCGGCTTCGTCGAGCTGTCGGACGGCACCGGCGACGTGTTCCTGCACGCCAACGCGCTCAGCCAGTCCGGTCACGACTCCGTCAGCCCCGGGGCCACGCTCGGCGTGCGCATCGGCCAGGGTCCCAAGGGCCGGCAGGTCGCCGAGGTCATCTCGGTCGACGAGAGCACCGCGCAGCCCGAGCGTCCGCGCTCGGCAGCGCCGGGCGGCTTCGGCGGCCCGCGCAGCGGCGGCGCCCCCGGCGGCTTCCGCAGCGGCCGCGTAACGCCCGACCTGTCGCAGGCCGAGGAGATCCGCGGCATCGTCAAGTGGTACAACGCGACCAAGGGCTTCGGCTTCATCACCCCCGACAGCGGCGGCAAGGACATCTTCGTGCACGCCTCCGCACTGGAGCGGTCCGGCATCTCCAGCCTCAACGAGGGCCAGGCCACGCGGGTGCAGGTGGTGCAGGGCCAGAAGGGTCCGGAAGCGGCCGCGATCAGCCTCGCCTGAGCCACCCTCCGATGTGCCGGGATGCGCCCTCGCCGCGGCCAGCGACGAGGGCGTTCTCGTTCCGGGGCGTCGGCCGCGTGCTCGCCGCAGCACTGGCGCTCGCCGGCTGCGCCGACCGCGACGGTCCGGTGTTCGGCAACTGGCAAGGCCGCCAGCCCACCGGCGGCGAACTCAACCCGTACTTCGTCAACCTGGTGCTGCACGGCGCACCGGGCGCCACGCAGGGCGAGTACGACTTCAAGGTGCTGATCACCGATCCCACCCTGTCGGGCGTCGGCAACCATACGGTGATCTGGGGCGACCGCTGGACCCTCACCCGCGCCGGCACGGCGCCGCCGGTGCTGCGGCTGCACGACCTGCCCGACGGCCAGATCTCCAGCTACGCGCTGATGTCCGACGGCGTGCTGCTGCCCTCGACGCGTGCCGGCACGCCGGACCTGTCGCCGGCGAGCCTGCACGACGCGCTGCGCCCGGTCGCCAGGGAAAGCTGGGGCTACGGCCGCCTCTAGCGGGCTGCGGAGAAGGCAAGGCAAGGGCTCTGCCCTTGACCCGCTGGGGCCGGCGGCCCCAGACCCCGATCGGGGTTCTCGAAGGCTTGCGCTTGATGGGGTCGAGGGGCAAAGCCCCTTGCCTCGCTTCAGGGAATGGCAGGCGCTCCGATCATGCCGCCCGCGTTCCACAGCGCGTTGATCCCGCGCGGCAGGTTCAGCGCCCGTCCGGGACCGGTGGTGGCGTCGAGGATCTCGCCGTAGTTGCCCGACGCGGCGATGGCGCGCGCCGCCCAGCCATCCCGCAGCCCGAGCCGCGTCGCCAGTCCCGGCGTCGGCCCGAGCAGCCGGCGCGCCGCCGGGTCTTCGCCCTCGCGCATGGCGGCCAGGTTGCCGCGGGTGATGCCGTCCTGTTCCGCCTCGATCAGCGCCGTGACCACGTCGCTGACCACGGTGCTCCAGGCGGGATCGTCGTCGCGCGTGGCGGCGGCGTATGGATCGAAGCTGATCATGTCGGGCAGGATGTCGAAATCCGCCCGCCGCCCGTGGAACCCCGCGCGCATGCCGGCGAGCGACGACACGTCGGCGGTGACGGCGTCGCAGCTGCCGCCGGTCAGCGCCGCCTCCATCTCGCCGGCCTCCTCGAACGGGTGCGGGCGGATCGCCACGCGGGCGCGCGCCGACCATTCCGTGAGCCCCGGTTCGGCCGGGGTCTCCAGCAGGTAGCAGACCAGCCGGCCGCGCAGGTCGGCGGGCACGCGCGCGTGCAGGTCGCGGCGCACCAGGAAGCCCTGGCCGTCGACGAACAGGGTCGGCGAGAAGCGCAGGTGATGCAGCTGCCCCGCCGTCGCCTCGGGGGTGGTGCCGACCAGCAGCCGGATCCGCCGGTCCTGCAGCGCGGCGACGGCGTGCGCGTCGTCGGGAAAGCCGACCAGCCGCACGCGGGCGGGATCGCCCATCACGGCTGCCGCGACGGCGCGACAGATCGCCGAGGAGAACAGCGACAGGTCGCCGTGGGAATCTGTCTTGGTGAAGTCCTCCTGCTCGACCACGACGCCGCAGGCGAGCGGGCCGGGGGCTCGGTTCACGCCCACGGCATGGGCCGCCGAGGCGGGGAGCAGGAGCAGCAGCAAGAGCACGAGAAGCGGGAGGCAGGACGAGCGCCTGCCTCCGGACGGCGACAGGATCACGGAGTCCAGGTGCCCGAGGTGGGGTTGCCCGGGGTGGTGTTGGGGCGCGGGTTGAAGTCCGCGGGTGCGGGATCCATCAGCGCGCCGCCGCGATAATCGGTCGGGATGATGTTCAGCGCGGTGCAGCCGTTGCCGCCGTAATGCGGCAGCGACCTCACGATCGCGTTAGGGATCATCGCGAAGCTGGCGGGCAGCGGCTGCAGCTCGCCCGACAGGCGCGAGTTGTCGAAGGCCGAGAACAGGTCGCCGGCTTCGCTGGCCGGCCCGTCGGCGGGACCGAGGTTGGACTGGCCGAACTCCTGCCGGCCGAGTGCGCGGCCATGCGCCTCGTCGGGCAGCGAGGCCAGCGGGGTGAGGCTGAACATCTCGTTGATGAACTTGATGACCGAGCTGTGCTCGGCATACTCGTGGCTGATCGCGTGCACGCGGCTGTAGGGCGAGATCACGATCAGCGGGATGCGCGGGCCGGCGGCGAGCGGGTTGCCCTCCGGATCGAGCTCGCGGAAATGCGGCAGCTGGTGGTCGTAGAGCCCGTCGGTCTCGTCGTAGGTGATGATGATCGCGCTGTCCTTCCAGTACGGCGAGGCGGCGATCGCGTTCACCTCGTCGGCGAGCAGCGCCTCGGAGATCTGGGTGTCGGAGTAGCCGGGATGATCGTCGCTGCCCAGCAGGGCCTTCTGCACCGTCGGGTTCGGATCGACCGGCACCAGCCCGTCATTGTTGCCGTAGCCGCCGCGCACGTAGAACACGCCGCCCTTGGCCGGCAGGTTGTTCGCGCTCACGTCGCGGTAGAAGTCGCCGAGGCCGTGCAGGTTGGACGCCACCTTCGGATTGTCGCCGACATAGCCGAAATATTGCGGGCCGTTATGGTGGGTGATGTAGGTGGCGTTCGAGACCACGCCGTTGCTGTCGGTCGGCTCCAGGTCGTAGCCCTCCTGGTACCAGCCCCAGTTGGTGGGCGCCACCTTCTCGCTGGCGATGGTGCGTATGTCGTCCTGCACGTCGAGCAGGTCGAGTGCCGGGTTGAGGTCGGACTGCACCGTCTGCTGGATCGCGCGGCCCATGAAGGAGAGCGGCAGGCTGGCGTAGGTCTGGTTCAGCGCCGGGGTCGCCGGGCTCTCGTCGTTGGGGCCGTAGGGTGGCTTGCCCGGCGTGGTGTCGTAGTTCGAGCCCGCATACGGGCCGGCGTCGCCGACCACCGGCTCGCCGCCGGTCGCCAGCACCACCGGGTTGGCCTGGTTGCTGCCGGTCTCGGGATGCAGCGCCCACTGGGTCTCGCCAGACTGGCCGGCGATCATCGCAATCGCGTTCGGCGTCGAGGGTCCGATGATGGTCTGGTACATGTTGTCGAACAGCGTGAAATGGTCGGCGAACTGCCACAGGAACGGCACCGTGGTGCAGTCGTCGTGCGCCATCACCAGCTCGCCCTTCTGCTTGGCGGCCAGGGTCGGATTGCTGGTCGGCGCGACACCGGTCTTGCTGGAGACGATCTGGCCGTCCTTGGTCGTGAGGCCTTCCTCGTCCAGCGCGTAGCGGTCGTTCCTGGCGACGCCGCCCACCACGTCGAGGCTGTTGTCGATGCCGGTGTGGGAGTGGTCGATCGAATCCGTGTCGGCGCTGTAGATCGGCACCGTCTTGCCGTTCGCCGCGGTCACGGTCTGCGGGATCAGGAACGGCGAGATGGTGATCACCTTGCCATCGGTGTCGACCAGCGACTGCCTGAAGCCCGGGGTCTGCGCCGCCGGCTGGCTGAACAGGCCGCGCGCGCCGGGGAAGGTGCCGAGATGCATGTCGAACGACCGGTTCTCCTGGAACAGGACGAACACGTACTTCACCTTCTTGCGCAGCAGCGCCAGCTTGGCGTCATGCGAGTAGGCGGGCTCGCCGGCGGGCGAGTGCGCCAGGCTGCCGACCAGGGGGCTGGAGGGCGGCGCCAGCTCGACCATGGCGGCATCGAGCGGGTTGTGGGCGGCGATGTCGTCCCGCGCCGGTGCGGCGCAGGCGACCAGCGGCTGCATGGCCAGGGCGGCCGCGACGAAGGCGCTGGTGCATTTCAGGCGGAAGCGACGCGACATGAATCAGGGTCTCCGTGCAGCGGTCAGTCACGGCGCCGTTCATATGGCTTGTCTTCGGGGCGGAGAAGGTCAATGCAATTACAGTTCGAAGACAAATTTCTGGACGGCCGGCGCGACGCGGCCGCCGCGCCGGCCATCATGACCGGCGTGAGCCGCGTGGGACGGGAGCTGCGCCGGATCCGCCATCCGCTCGACTACGTGCGGCCGCGTGTGCTGCGCATCGGCGTCACCGGCCTCGCGCGGTCGGGAAAGACGGTGCTGCTGACCTCGATCGCCGCCGCCCTGCTGTCGCCCGGCCGCGCCGGCCTCTCGGCACGCATCCGCGACGCGCGGCTGTCGCCCTCGGGTGCGGAGTCGCTGCCGCGCTTCGAGTACGAGCGCCACCTCGCGGCGCTCGCCGCCGACCCGCCGCGCTGGCCGGAGCGCACCGACGCGGTGTCGCTGCTGGCGCTGGACCTGGAGATCGCGGACCCTCCGCTGCCGGCGCGCCGGGTGCGCCTGGAGCTGCTCGACTACCCGGGCGAGTGGCTGCTCGACCTGCCGCTGCTCGACCAGGGCTACGAGGCCTGGTCGGCGTCGGTGCTGTCGCGGTTGCAGCGCCCGTCGCTGGCGCAGGCCGCGCGCGACTTCCTCGGCTTCGTCCACGGCCTGCCGGCCTCCGCCCCCGCCGACGAGCGCCTCGCCGAGGCCGGGCACCGGCTGTACCGCACGATGCTGGAGCGGCTGCGCGACCACGGCCTGTCGATGCTGCAGCCCGGCCGCTTCCTGATGCCGGCGCCGGGCGCCTCGCCGCCCTGGGAGCGCTTCTTCCCGATGGCGGCGGCGCGCGGCGGCGCGCTGCAGTCGCTGCTGCGCCGGCGCTACGACGCCTATGTCGGCGCGGTGCGCGAGGCGCTGGCCTCGCCGCTGTTCGGCGACATGGACCGGCTGGTGGTGCTGGCCGACCTGCTGGGCGCGCTGCACGCCGGCCCCGACGCGTTCGCCGACGTGCGGGCGGCACTCGCGGCGGCGGCGGGCTCGCTGCGCTGGCAGGGCTCCTGGCTCGACCTGGCTGCCAGCCTGGCGCGGCTGCGCCTGCCGCCGCGGGTGATCCGGCGGGTGGCGTTCGTCGCCAGCAAGTCGGACCACGTCGCCGGGCGGCAGCGCGGCAACCTCGCCGGGCTGATGCGCAGCCTGACCGCGGCGCCGGCCGGCTCGCGCAGCGCGCAGCGCGCGCTGGCCGTCGCGGCGGCGCGCTGCACCGAGGATTTCGTCTGGACCCTGGAGGGCCGTCCGGTGTCGGCGGTGCGCGGGCGCGTGCTCGGCGAGCGGCAGCGCACCCGCTCCTATCCCGGCGAGGTGCCGGACCAGCCGCCCGACGCCGCGTACTGGGCGCATCCGTTCCTCGACCTGCCGGCGTTCGAGCCGGTGCGGTTGCCCGAGGCCGGCCGCATGGGCGTGCCGTCGATCGGGCTCGACGCCCTGCTCGGCTTTCTGCTGGAGGACGTGCTGTGAGCCGCGAGCCGCCGCCGGTGCGGATCGCGCCGCGGATCGAGCTCGAGCGCGCGGACTCCCCCCGCCTGCAGGCGCCGGCGCCGGCCGCCGGCGAGCCTCCGGCCGCCGCACCCGGACTCGCGGCACCCCGCGTCGCCTCCGCCTGGGCGATGCCGGCGCTGGTGCTGTCCGGCGCCGCGGTGCTGGCGGTCGGGCTGGCGGCGCTGCAGACGGCGAACTTCGTCGCCGCCGAGTTCGCGCGCGCGCGCCCGCTCGGCTGGCTCACCCTGCTGGTGGCGGTGACCGGCTTCGGGCTGATCCTGCTCGGCATCGCCCGCGAGCTGCGCGCCCTGCTGCGGCTGCGCGGCGTCGACCGGCTCCGGCGCGACCTCGCCGGCCACGACGCGGCGGCGCGGCTGCGCGCCGCGCGCCGCTGGCTCGGCGAGGTCGAGGGCGGCGGCGTCCTGCTGGCGCCGCTCGCGGCGCTGAACGACCCTGACGCGATCGTGCCGCTGCTGCGCGCCGGCATGGAGGCCGGCCTGCGGGCGCGCGCCGACCTGCTCGGCAGGCGGGCGGCGCTGCAGGTGGTGGCCGGCATGGCGGCGACGCCGGCGCCCTCGCTGGTGGTGCTGCTGATCAGCTGGCGCGGGCTGCGGCTGATCCGTCAGGTCGCCGCCCTCTACGGCCTGCGTCCGGGCCTGCTCGGGACGCTGTCGCTGCTGCGGCGCACGGCACTCGCCGCCGGGGCCACCGCGGTGACCGAGGTCGCGGTCAACAGCGCCGCGCACGCCGTCCTGAGCACGCCGCTGCTCGCCCATCTCGCCGGCGAGATGGCCGGCGGCGCGGTGGCGGCACGCCGCATGGTGGTGCTCGCCCGCGCCACCGCGGTCGCCTGCACGCCGCTGCCGGAACCGCGCTGAGGGGCGGGACCGCGGCCGGGTGCGGCACCGCTACGGGATCACCCGGCCGTGGATCGGCGGACCCGGCGGGTAGCCGGGTGCGGGGTCGGCGACGCAGCGGCACGGCGCGCCCACCGGCTTGGCGACGCGCATCGGACAGACGAACCGGCGATGGCGATAGGCGCCGGCATAGCGGGCCTCGCAGCGCGAGCCCGGAGGCGGCCCGTAGGCGGGCGGCGGCGGATAGCCCGGCCCGGGCGGCGGCGGGTACCCGGGCGGCGGCGGTGGCGGCGGCGGTGCGGGGGCGCCGTATCCGTAGGACTGCGCCGAGGCGGGGGGTGCGAGGGCGACGAGCAGCCCCGCGACCGCCGCGATCCTGATCGCGTATGACATCGTCGTCTCCTTCATCGGGTCTTTGGCCGGCTAGAGCAGATCCCGATCAGGTGGATCGCCTGATCGGGGTGAAGATGCTCGTCCCGGCAACAGGCCGGAGCTTGGCCCGTGAGCCTGTGCGATCGGATCATGCTCTAGGCGGTGCGGGTGAGGCGTTCGGTCAGCATCGCGATCAGCTCGGTCGGGTTGAAGGGCTTGCTGCAGGCGCGCCAGTCCGGGCGGTCGGCGGGGATCGCGTCGCTGCCGTAGCCGGACAGCAGCAGGAACGGGATGCACCTTCCGTCCAGCACCTGGGCCACCGGATAGACCTTCTCGCCGCGCAAATTGACGTCCAGCAACGCGCCGTCGAGTGCCGCGTGCTGCGCCGCGTGCAGCGCCTCCGGCAGGCTGGCGAACGGGCCGATCACCACGCAGCCGAGCTCCAGCAGGATGTCCTCGATCAGCATCGCGATCATGAACTCGTCCTCGACCAGGAGCAGCCGCAGGCCCGACAGCGCGGAACGCGTCATAGCCGCATGGCCGCATCCTCGGGCGCGGTCGGACTGATGGCCACACCGAGCGGCGCGCGCAGGCTCGCCCGCACCCCCGAGGGCTCGAAGCGTATGTTCGCCGAGCCGGACAGCTCGTGGGCGAAGCCGCGCTCGATCAGGCTGGTGCCGAAGCCGCGCACCGTCGGCGGCGACACCGTGGGGCCGCCGGATTCGATCCAGTGCAGCTGGAACTCGGTCTCGCGGCCGTCGCGCTCGATCTGCCAGGTGACCGAGACCATCCCCTGCGGCACCGACAGCGCGCCGTACTTGACCGCGTTGGTGACCAGCTCGTGGATCGCCATGCCGAGCGCCAGCGCCGCCTGCGGCGACAGCCAGATCTTGGGACCGTCGAAGACGATGTTGGCGCGCTCATGCGACAGGAACGGCCGCGTCTCCTCCACCAGCACCTCGAGCAGCGAGATGTCGGTCCAGTTGGCCTGGCTGAGCAGCGAGTACGACGCGGTCAGCGCCTTCACCCGGCCCATGAAGGCGTCGGAGAACTGCTCCATCGTCTCCGCCCGGCGCAGCGTCTGCGAGGCGAGCGAGATCACCACGGTCAGCATGTTCTTGACCCGGTGGTTGAGCTCGTCGACCAGCAGGCGCTGATGCTGCTCGGCCTGCACGACGCTGGTCACGTCGACGAACGTCACCAGGGTGCCGTCGACGGCGCTGTTCTGCGCCCGGTACGGCAGGATGCGCATGATGTAGTGCTTGCTGCCGTCCTGCCGCGTGACCCGGCGCTCCAGCGGCTCCAGGCCCTCGAGCACGGCGCGCACATCGTCGCGCAGGCCCGCATAGTCCAGCTGGCTGACGATGTCGCTCAGCGGGCGGCCATGATCGCTCGGGATCAGGTTGTAGATGGTGCCCACCGCCGGCGTGAAGCCGCGTATGATCAGGTGGCGGTCGAGGAACACGGTGGCGACGTCGGTGCTGTCGAACAGGTTCTTCAGGTCGCTGGCACTTCGGTCCAGCTCGTCTAGCTTCTCCGAGAGCTGCGCGTTGACGGTGTGCAGCTCCTCGTTGACCGACTGGATCTCCTCCTTGGAGGTCTCCAGCTCCTCGTTGGCGGATTGCAGCTCCTCGTTGACCGAATGCATCTCCTCGTTGGTGCTGCGCAGCTCCTCGAGCGCGGTCGCGTGCTCCTCGGTGATCGAGCGCAGCTGCTCCTGGGTCTCGTTCAGCGTGGCGCGGACGCGGTCGAGCTCGCTGCCCGACGAGATCCGGCGCAGCGCCAGGCGCAGGCCGCGCTCCAGCCCGTCGTTGGCGCGCCGCGCCAGCCTGTGCACCGGTGAGCCGATCGAGCGGGGCGTGTAGCCGCGATCCACCGGGGCGAGCGAGGCCGCGGCGACGCCGGTCGATGCCTGCGGATCGGCGCCGCCGGCGGTGGCCGCGGCGCCGAGCTTGGCGCCGATCCGCGGCGCCTTGCCGCGGCTGAGATGCAGCGGCGGCCCCTTGACGTCGCGCCGCTCGAAGATCCGCCTGGCCTTGTCCAGCGGCGAGAACAGCTCCTCGTGCCGGGCGGTCGATTCCGAGCTGCCGAGCAGCAGGATGCCGCCGGGCACCAGCGAGTAGTGGAAGGCCGGCATGATCGCGCCCTGCAGGTCGGTGTCGAGGTAGATCAGCACGTTGCGGCACGAGATCATGCTCATGCGCGAGAATGGGGGATCACGCACCAGGCTGTGGGCGGAGAAGGTGCAGAGGTCGCGTATCTCCTTGGTCACGACGTAGCAATGGTCGGACAGGGTGAAGAACCGGTCCCGACGCTGCTGCGACATGCCGCGCAGCAGCGTCGTCGGATAGCGTCCGCTGCGCGCGGTGCCGATCGCCGGCTCGTCGATGTCGGTCGCGAACACCTGCACCTTCGGCAGCACCCGCAGGCCGTCCATGTGCTCGCGCAGCAGGATCGCCAGCGAATAGGCCTCCTCGCCGGTGGAGCAGGCCGGCACCCAGACCCGCACGGTGCCGTCGGCCTTCTGGCCCTGGAACAGGCGGGGGATCACCTCGCGGGCCAGCACGTCGAAGGTCTCGCCGTCGCGGAAGAAGCTGGTGACCCGGATCAGCAGGTCGCGGAACAGCAGGATGCCCTCGTCATGGTCCTGCTCCAGCCGGGCCGCGTACTCCGCCAGGCCGTCGATGCCCAGCACCTGCATCCGACGATGGGTTCGCCGCAGGAAGGTCTTGTCCTTGTAGCCGCTGAAATCGTGGCCGAGCTGCCCGAGCAGGATCGCGCAGATCGCGAGCCGCCCCTCTTCCATCTGCTCGGGCGACGCCGCCATCGGCACCGCGGCACCCTGGCGCGCGCGATGCAGCCGGACGATGTACTCGGCCATCGCCTCGACCGGCACCACCAGGTCGACCGCACCGGTCGCGATCGCACCGAGCGGCATGCCGTCATATTGCGGGCTGCTGCCGTCGCTGCCCTGCGCCAGGGTCAGCCCGCCGCACTCCTTGATCGCCTTCAGGCCGAGCGCGCCGTCGGACCCGGTGCCGGACAGGATGATGCCGATCGCGTTCTCCTTGAGCGTCGCGGCCATCGAGTCGAAGAAGCCGTCGATCGGCCGGCTCTCGCGCTTGGCGTCCGGCGGCGGCATCTGCACGTGAAGCCGGCCATCGCGGATCTTGGCGATCGCGTGCGGCGGCGGCACGTAGACGCGGTTGGCCTCGATCAGGGTGCCGTCGCTCGCCTCGAGCACCGGCATCGCGGTCCAGCGCGACAGGATGTCGGGCAGCATGCTCTTGGGGCTCGCCGGCAGGTGCAGCACCACCACGAAGGCGAGACCGGACTCCGCGGGCACCGCCTCGAAGAAGCTGCGGAACGCCTCCAGCCCGCCGGCGGAGGCGCCGATGCCCACGACCATCAGCGACGCGTCGCTCAACGCGACACCCTGGCCGAGGTCTGGGGCGAGGCCCTCAGCGGCGCCGTCCGCAATGGAGTGGCACGATGTCGCACGCGTCGGAGCCCCGCATGGCCTGTCGTTCTCCAACACGAGGCGTAACGGGTGGTTCCGACCTGAGATGAAAGCCGCGGCGTCGCGGGACGCACGATGGCGTCCCGTACGGGGTTCGAACCCGTGTTACCGCCGTGAAAGGGCGGTGTCCTAGGCCACTAGACGAACGGGACTGCGACCGGGGCTGGGTAGCGGAGCACCAGCAACCGGTCAAGCCGCGGCACCGGGTCAAGCCGCGGCCGCATCGGTGATGAAGAAGCCGGCGCTGCTCTGGCCGTTCCAGCTCTCCGCGCGCAGCTGGCCGGCGAGATGCAGCCTCGCCCCGTCGCGCGCCTCGAGCGCGCGCGCGATCGCGCCCTCGCCGGCGCGGAACAGCAGCGCCTTGATGCGGCCGCCGCCCTCGCCGGCGACGATCGCGCGCAGCGTGTTGCCCTCTCGGCCGAGCCGGTCGGCGCGCGTCACGGCCACGTGCGGCAGCACGAACACAGGCTCCTCGTTGCCCGCACCGAACGGCGCCAGCCGGCCGACATGGGCGGCGAGCTCGGCACTGGCGCCGGCCACGCTCAGCACCCCGTCGACCGCGAGGTCGAGCGCCGACGGGCGCTGCCGCGCCGACGCCAGCCGCTCGTCGAGGAAGCCGTGGAACGCGGCCAGCCGCTCGGTGCGCAGCGAGAAGCCGGCCGCCATCGCGTGGCCGCCGCCGGTCAGCAGCAGCCCGGCCTGCCGCGCCGCGATCACCGCCGCACCGAGGTCGAGGCCGGGCACCGAGCGCCCGGAGCCCTTGACCGTGCCGTCCTCCTGGCCGCCGCCGACCAGGCTCGGGCGGTTGAAGCGCTCCTTGACGCGGCCCGCGACGATGCCCACCACGCCCGGATGCCACGCCGCACCGTGCAGCAGCAGCACCGCGTGGCCGGCCTCGATCTGCGACGCCGCCATCGCCATCGCCTGGTCGATGATGCCGCCTTCGACGTCGCGACGCTGCCGGTTCACCTGATCCAGCCGCTCGGCCAGCAGCCGCGCCTCGTCCGCGTCGCGGCACAGCAGCAGGCGCAGGCCGAGATCGGCCTCGCTGATGCGGCCGCCGGCGTTGATGCGCGGCCCCAGCGCGAAGCCGCAGGTGAAGGCGTCCGGCGCGCCGCGCGACGCCGCGACCTCGAGCAGGGCGTTGACGCCGATCCGGCCGCGCCGCGCCATCACCTTCAGCCCCTGGGTCACCAGGGCGCGGTTCAGGCCGCCGAGCGGCATCACGTCGCAGATCGTCGCCAGCGCCACCAGGTCGAGCAGCGCCAGCAGGTCGGGCTCGGCACGCTGCGCGAACCAGCCGGCGCGCCGCAGCGCGCGCAGCGTCGCGACACCGGCCACGAACGCGATCGCGGCCGCGCACAGCGTGCCGAGGCCCGAGGCGCAGTCCAGCCGGTTCGGATTGACCGTCGCCAGCACCGGCGGCGGCGGTCCCTCCGCCTTGTGGTGGTCCAGGATCACCACGTCGGCGACCCCCTCGAGCGCGGCGAGCGCGTCCGCCGCCGCGGTGCCGCAATCGACGCACACCACCAGCGTGGCGCCGCGCGCGGCCAGGCCGAGCAGCGCCGGCGCGTTGGGACCGTAGCCTTCGCGCATGCGGTCCGGCACGTGGGTCAGCACGGTGCAGCCGAGCTCGCCGAGCAGGGTCGCCAGCACCGCGCAGGCGCAGGCGCCGTCGACGTCGTAGTCGCCGAAGATGCCGACCGTCTCGCCGTGCCGGGCGGCGTGCGCCAGCCGTTCGGCGGCGAGATCCATGTCGGCCAGGCAGGAGGGATCGGGCAGCAGCGCGCGCAGCGTCGGCTCCAGGAACGACGCCGCCAGGTTCGCGCCGACGCCGCGCGCGTGCAGCAGCCGGCCGAGGATCTCCGGCAGGTCGTGGCGCTGCGCGATGGCTTCCGCGTGACGCCCGGAGGCGTCGGCCGCGGAGGTCTCCGCACCCCAGATCCAGCGCCGCCCGGTCAGGCTCGCGGTCACGCCGAGGCAGCAGCCCGATGCCGGTGCCAGCGCGGGTGCCAGCGCCGGTGCCAGCGCCGGCCCGTCGGGCAGGCTCAGCTCGCGCTCCAGGTCTTGGTGGCGAAGTTGTGGTGGCCCTCGATGAAGCGCACCGTGCCGGACTTCGAGCGCATGACGATCGAGTGCGTGATCGCCCGGTCGTCGGTGCGCTGCACGCCGCGCAACAGCGCGCCGGTGGTGACGCCGGTCGCCGAGAACAGCACGTCGCCGCGCGCCATGTCGAGCAGCGTCAGCCGGCGACGCGGATCGCCCTCGCCCATCGCCGCCGCGCGCGCCACCTGCTCCTCGTCCTCGAACATCAGCCGCGCCTGCATATGGCCGCCGACGCAGCGCAGCGCCGCCGCCGCCAGCACCCCCTCCGGCGCGCCGCCGGAGCCGGCATAGATGTCGACCCCGCTGCCGGGCAGGCAGGCGGCGATGATGGCGGCGACGTCGCCGTCGGAGATCAGCATCACCCGCGCGCCGGCCTCGCGGGTGTGGGCGATCAGCGCCTCGTGGCGGTCGCGGTCCAGCGTGCACAGCACCAGCTCGTCGATGCCGCTCTTGCGGGCGCGGGCGAGGTTGCGCAGGTTCTCGCCGATCGGCGCGTCGAGATCGACCACGTCCGGCGGCAGGTCGCCGCCGACCGCGATCTTGTCCATGTAGATGTCGGGCGCGTGCAGGAACTTGCCGGCCTCGGCCAGCGCCACCACGGTCAGCGCGTTCGGCGCGTTCTTGGCCGTCAGCACGGTGCCCTCCAGCGGATCGACGGCGATGTCCATCGCCGGCCCGCCGGCGCCCACGCGCTCGCCGATATAGAGCATCGGCGCCTCGTCCATCTCGCCCTCGCCGATCACCACGGTGCCGTCGATCGCGACCGTGTCGAAGGCGTGCCGCATCGCCTCCACCGCGGCACCGTCGGCCTCGTTCTTCAGGCCGCGCCCGGTCCAGCGCGAGGCGCCGAGTGCCGCCGCCTCGGTCACCCGCACCAGCTCGAGGGCGAGGTTGCGGTCGTCGGCCTGGTAGGATCGCGGGGCGGGCATGGCGGCCTCCTCAGCCGGCTTCGATACGGATCATGTTAGGCCGCTCCAGCACCACGTCGAGGGCCGCGATCCGCAGCATCGCCTGACGCATCGCGGCCTCCCCGGTGCGGTGGGTGACCAGCACGATCGGCACCGCTTCGTCTCCCAACCTCCCGTCGCCCGACGCCGCGTCGCTGCGGCCGTGCTGCAGCATGCTCTTGAGCGAGACGCCGCAGTCGCGCAGCACGGCGGCGATCTCGGCGATCACGCCGGGACGGTCGAGCACGTGCAGGCGCAGGTAGTAGTCGCCGGCGTGGCGCGCGATCGGCACGCTGACGATGCGCGACAGCGATTGCGTGCCGGCGCCCCACACCGGGATGCGGCTGCCGCGGGCGATGTCGATCAGGTCGGCGACCACCGCCGAGGCGGTGGGGCCGGCGCCCGCCCCCCTGCCCTCGATCATCATCCGGCCGATGAAGTCGCCCTCGGCGAACACCGCGTTGAACACGCCCTCGACGAGCGCGATCGGCGATGCCAGCGGCACCAGGCACGGATGCACGCGCGCCTCCACCCCGGCCTCGCTCAGCCGGGCGATGCCGAGCAGCTTGATCCGGTAGCCGAGCTCGGCGGCGAAGCGTATGTCCAGCGCGCCGACCTCGCGTATGCCCTCGACGTAGACGGAGGCGAAATCCACCGGGCGGCCGAAGGCGAGTGCCGCCAGGATGGCGAGCTTGTGGGCGGCGTCGACGCCGTCGATGTCGGCCTGCGGATCGGCCTCGGCGTAGCCCAGCGCCTGCGCCTCGGCGAGGATGGCGGCGAAGTCGCGGCCGCTCTCGCGCATCGCGGTCAGGATGTAGTTGCAGGTGCCGTTGAGGATGCCGCCGACGCGGGTGAGACGGTCGGCGGCGAGGCCCTCGCGCACCGCCTTGATCACCGGGATGCCGCCGGCCACCGCGGCCTCGAAGGCGAGCGGGGTGCAGCGCCGCTCCGCCGCGGCGGCGAGCTCGGCGCCGTGCACCGCGACCAGCGCCTTGTTGGCGGTGACCACCGGACGGCCGGCCTCCAGGCAGGCCTCGACCAGCCGCCGCGCCGGGCCTTCGGCGCCGCCGATCAGCTCGACCACCACGTCGAGCGACGGGTCGTGGGCGAGGCCCACCGGATCGTCGTGCCAGCGCAGGTCCGAGACGTCGACGCCGCGCTCGCGGCGTCGCGCGCGCGCCGACACCGCGACCAGCGAGATCGGCCGTCCGGCGCGCGCCGCGATCAGGTCGGCGTTGGCGTGCAGCAGACGCACCACGCCGACGCCGACGGTGCCGAGCCCGGCGATGCCGATCCGCAGCGGCCCGATCGGCGGCGCGGCCGTCGCTGCGGCGATCGTCACTTGGGCGGCCGCCGTCTGGGCGAGCGGCGGCGGATGCGATGCCAAGGCTAGCCGTCCAGGTGCGCGGCTTGCAGATGCGGCTCGCGGACCCGCTCGACCCGGCCGGCGTCCTGGCCGCCCAGGAACGCCTTGATGTTGCGCGTGGCCTGGCGCAGGCGCTGGGTGTTCTCGACCAGGCCGATGCGCACGAAGCCCTCGCCGTGCTCGCCGAAGCCGAGCCCCGGCGCCACCGCGACGCCGGCCTGCTGCATCAGCAGCTTGGCGAAGCCGACGCTGCCGAGCTGGGCGAAGCGCTCCGGCACCGGCGCCCAGGCGAACATCGACCCCTCCGGCGCCGGCACCTCCCAGCCGGCGGCGGAGAGGCCGCGTATCAGCACGTCGCGCCGCTCGCGATACAGCGTGCGGATCTCGTCGACGCAGTCCTGCGGCCCGTTCAGCGCCGCCACCGCCGCCACCTGGATCGGCGTGAAGGCGCCGTAATCGAGGTACGACTTGATCCGCGTCAGCGCGTTGATCAGGCGCGGATTGCCGGCGGCGAAGCCGATCCGCCAGCCCGCCATCGAGTACGTCTTGGACAGCGAGGTGAACTCGACCGCGACGTCGATGGCGCCCGGCACCTGCAGGATCGAGGGCGGCGGCGTGCTGCCGAAATAGATCTCCGCGTAGGCCAGGTCGGACAGGATCCAGATCTCCTCGCGCCGGGCGAACGCCACCAGCTCGCGGTAGAACTCCAGCTCCGCCAGGTAGGCGGTCGGGTTGGAGGGGAAGTTGACGATCAGCGCGGTCGGCTTGGGCACCGAGTGCCGCACCGCGCGCTCGAGCGCGCGCAGCATGTCCTGGTCCGGCCGCGCCGGCACCGAGCGCACCGAGGCGCCGGCGATGATGAAGCCGAACTGGTGGATCGGGTAGGACGGGTTCGGCACCAGGATGGTGTCGCCCGGGCTGGTGATCGCCGCCGAGAGGTTGGCGAGCCCCTCCTTGGAGCCGAGCGTGACCACCACCTGGCTCTCCGGATCGAGCTTCACCGCGAAGCGGCGCGCATAGTAGCCGGCCAGCGCCCGTCGCAGCCCGGGGATGCCGCGGCTGACCGAATAGCGATGCGAGCGCGGGTCGGCGACGGTCTCGACCAGCTTGGCCACGATGTGCGGCGGCGTCGGGCTGTCGGGATTGCCCATGCCGAGGTCGATGATGTCCTCGCCGAGCGCCCGCGCGCTCGCCTTCGCCTTGTTGACCTCGGCAAACACGTAGGGCGGCAGGCGTCGGATGCGGTGGAATTCTTCGCTCATGGGGGGCTCATCGGCAGGTTCGCATGGTGCGTCGCGCGGCGCAGGCCGGTCACTGTACCAGACTGACGCTGGCGCCGCGACCGAATGCTTCCGCCCTCAGAAGGATCGCGCTGGCCGGGACCCCTTCCGCCTGCAGCGCCTCGGCGACGCTGCGGGCGCGCAGGACCGCGACCGACACCGCCTGCGCCTGGCTGTCGGCGTCGCTGGCCGCGGCGCCGCCGTAGCCGCGCACCAGGATGGCGCCGGCGCCGCGTCGCGCCGCGATCGCGTGCAGCGCCCCGGCCTGGCCGCCCAGCATCGCGTCGGTGCCGGCGGCGAAGGCGACCTCCGTGCCGGCCACGGGCGCCACCGCGTAGTCCGGCGGCGCGCGGTCGGCGGCCGGCATCCCCGGCTGCACCCGCAGGCCGGGCAGGCGCGGTGCGGCGGGCGGCGCGCCAGGGATCGCCGGCAGCACCACCGCGACGCCGGAGGCATCGGCGGGCGGCAGCTGCAGGGCGGGCATCGCGAGCTCCGGCTCGGAATCCTGATCGTGCGCGGCGGTTGCCGGCCCGGCCGCCGGCGCCTGCGCGGCGTCGAGCGCTGCCGAGGCGCCCGATGCCGGGGCACCCGGTGCCGGGGCACCCGGTGCCGGTACGCCCGACGCCGGGGGCGTGCCGGCCGCGCCCGGCGGCCTGGCGGCCGGCGGCGTCGCCACCGGGTCTGGGATCGGGTCGGCGGCGTCGAGGCGCGTGGTCAGGTTGCGCTGGCGCAGCAGCGACGCCGTGACCGAGCGTCGCAGCTCGACCGAGGCGAGCGGCGGCGGGTGCGCCGGCGTGGTGCCGATGGCCGGGTACGGATCGTCCACCCCGGGCGGCGGCGGCCGCTGCTCGGCGATGGCGCCGCCCTGCAGCTGGTGCCACCAGCCGACCGGGGTGTCGACCACGTCGCGATGCGCGCAGCCGGCGAGCCCCAGCGTCAGCAGGATCGCGGGCAGGACCAGGGTCGGGATCGCGGTGGTCGAGGCGGCGGCCGGCGGCCGGCGGCGGTCGGTCGCGCGTGCCCTTGGCCGTCGCCCGGTCTGTCCCATCTCTGTTCCCATAGCACTCCCCGCGTGCCCGCTCGCGGCGCCCTCGGGTGTAGCCCGGCCGCCGCCGGATGTCTCGCCGCGGACGTTGTTGGAGCGGATGGGGAAACAGGGTAGGACCGGCGAATTGGCGGTCCGTCAGGAGAGGTCAGTATGAACGGCATGTCGCTGAAGCACCGCGTCCGCATGGACGACGACGATCTGCGCGTCCGCATGGACGACGAGGATCCGGACGGCCCCGAGGTCCCCGAGCCGAACGGCCCGGACACCAAGGAGCCTGACGACAACAAGACGCTCTCCTCGCCGATCAACGAGCTGGAGAAGCGGCTGTTCGACCAGCGCAAGGTGCTGATCTTCGGCGCGATCAACGACAAGGTGGCGCGCGACGTCACCGGCCGGCTGCTGGCGCTGGCCGGCGCGTCGGACAAGCCGATCGACGTCTACATCAACTCGCCCGGCGGCCACGTGGAGAGCGGCGACACCATCCACGACATGATCCGCTTCGTCGACAGCATGGCGCCGGTGCGCGTCATCGGCACCGGCTGGGTGGCGAGCGCCGGCGCGCTGATCTACGTCGCCGGGGTCAAGGAGCGTCGGCTGTGCCTGCCCAACACCCGCTTCCTGCTGCACCAGCCGATGGGCGGCGTGCGCGGCCCGGCGGTCGACATCGACATCGAGGCGCGCGAGATCATCAAGATGCGCGAGCGGCTGAACCGGCTGTTCTCGCGCGAGACCGGCCAGTCCTACGAGAAGGTCGCCAAGGACACCGACCGCAACTACTGGATGAGTGCCGAGGAGGCCATCGCCTACGGCATGGTCTCGCGCATCGTGGGCAGCATCACCGAGATGTAGCGGCGCCGGGGCGCGCTTCGGACGCCTCCCGGGCCGCTCCCCGGCCCGCCCCCCGAGGCGCTGGCTGGCCCGCTCCCTGGCCAGCTCCCGGGCCCGCTCCCCGGGCGGCGACGACCTCGCGCAGCAGGCGCGGCACCTCGGTCGCGGCGTCGAAGCCGCGGAACGCCCCCGCCAGGCCGCGCGCCGCCGCCCCGAAGCGCTCCCCGCCCAGCACCGTGTCGATCGCCGCGCGCAGCGCCGCGGGCGTCGGGGTGTCGGTGTGCAGGCTGACGCCGGCGCCGCTCCAGGCGACGCGGGCGCCGACCTCCGCCTTGTCCTCGCTCAGGCCGGCCACCACCAGCGGCACGCCGTGGCTGAGTGCGTGGTTGACCGTGCCGTAGCCGCCGTTCGTCACCACCAGGTCGAGCCGCGGCATCAGCCAGTCGTACGGCAGGAACCGCGCCAGGCGGACATGGCGCGGGATCGGGCCGGGCACCGCCTGCAGCGGCCGGCCGCCGGTGGTCACCAGCACCAGCAAGTCCGGCCGGTCGCCGAGTGCGGCCAGGGTGGGGCCGATCAGTTGCGCGAGGTCATGGTTGGCCAGCGTGCCCTGGGTCACCAGCACGACGCGGGCTGCGGCGTCGACCTCGTGCGCCCATTCGGGCAGCGACAGGTCGCCGGGCGGCAGCGGCAGGGCGCCGATGAAGCGCAGCGCGCGCGGCACCTCGCGGCGGGGAAACTCGAAGCCAGACACGGTCGGCTGCAGGAACAGGTCGGGCAGCCGCACGCTGGCGTCGTTCATGCGGCACGGCAGCGGGCCCAGCCCGATCGCGGCCAGCGTGCGGTCCAGCTCGGCCTGGATCGGCTCGAAGAAATGCTGGTCGGCCGCCCGGCTTATCGCCCGGTATGCCTCGCGCTGCGCGTCGTCCGCCGCCAGCGCCAGCCCCGGGCCCTGCGGCGCGCCGTCGTCGCGGCTGGTGAACAGCGGGGTGACGCCGAGATGGACGATCGCCGGGCGACGCTCCGGCGGCCCGAGCAGCAGCGGGGCGGTGCCGAGGAACAGGTTGTCGCAGAGCACGAGGTCGGCCGGGAACCGCCGCATCAGCCGGCGCAGCGACTCGTGCTGGCCGCCCAGCCGGTCGATGAAGGCGTGCCGGAACAGGAAGCTCAGCTTCGCCGGCCCCGGCGGCAGCGCCTTGAGCTGCGGATAGACCGCATCGAGGTCGCTCAGGTCCTGGTCGATCGCCCGGGAGAAGGGATGGAACCGCGCCCCCGAGGCGCGCAGCCGCGCGCGGTGCGCGCTGGCGCTGTGCGCGACCACCTCGTGGCCGTCGGCGACCAGGAAGCGGGCGATCGACAGCAGCGGGTTGAGGTGCCCGATCATGGGGGTGCCGGCGACGATGATCTTCACGTGGCGTTCCTCTGGCGGTTCGGCGCCGGCCGGCGCCCGGCTGGCGGTTCGGCGCCGGATGGCCCCGGCTGGCGGTTCGGCGCCGGATGGCCCCGGCTGGCGGTTCGGCGCCGGATGGCCCCGGCGACGCGGCCGGGACCGGCGCGCCTGCTGCCACCATCACGCGCGCGGCACAAGCCTCGGCATCGCCGCCGCGCCGCGGTCGACCAGCACCGCGACGGCGGCGATCAGGCTCGCGGTCGCGTAGGCCCAGGACAGCGGAGCCGCGACCGAGGCGCCCTCCGCCATCATCCTTGGCAGCCCGGCCAGGTTGGCCACCAGGCCCGCGACCGCAGCGCCGATCGCGTAGCCGGCCGACAGCACGGTCGGCAGCAGCGCGGTGGCGCGCGCCTGGTCCTCCGGTGCGGCGTCCTCCATCACCCGCTGGTTCAGCGTCGACCAGCACAGCCCAAAGCCCGCGCCGATCGCGAGCTGTGCCGCCACCACCAGGACGAGCCACCCGGTCTGCAGCGCGACCAGCAGCCCGAGCAGGCCGGCGGCGTTCAGCGCCGGCCCGAGTGCCGCCAGGCGCGGTCGGACGCGCGGCAGGCCGGCGACCAGGAACGTCGCCGCACTCCACGACAGCGCCATCAGCGCGCCGATGCCGCCGGCGGCGGCGGGCCGGAACGACCAGATGCGCTGCAGCGCCAGCACCAGGTAGACCCCGGACACCGCCTGGGCGAGCGGCATCAGCAGGATGATCCAGTAGGCCGCCCCCGACCGGCTCGACAGCCGGAACATGGTCGCCGGGAACAGCCCGGTGCCGCTGGAGCGGTCCGCCCGCACGCTGGCCACCAGCAGCGCCAGCGCCAGCGCGAGGCAGCCGAGCCGCGGCGCCGGGCGCGCCACCACGTCGGCGACGGCGACCGCGACGATGCCGGCGGCGATGCCGGAAAGGCTGAGCAGGCCAGCGCCGGCACGCGCGCCGCGCTGACGCCCGCGCGGCGCCACCAGCGGCACCAGGATCAGGAAGCCGGCGATCAGCGGCAGGTTGACCAGGAAGGCGGCGCGCCAGGACAGCATCTGGGTGACCCAGCCGGCCAGCAGCGGCCCGCCGAGCGCCGAGACCGCCCAGACCAGCGCCTCCACGCCGAAGACGCGCGCGATCAGCGTGGGCGGGAACAGGGCGGGGATCAGCGCGTAGCAGAGCGAGACGATCACCCCGTCCCCCGCCCCCTGCAGCGCGCGTCCGAGCAGGATCACCGCCATCGAAGGCGCGAGGCTCGCCAGCAGCGTGCCGCCCAGGAACACCAGGCCGGCGAGGAACAGCACCGGCCGCGCTCCCCAGCGCTGCTTGAGGGCCGCGGCAACGCTGCCGCCGATGATCGAGGGCACCAGGTAGAGCGTCAGCGCCCAGCTCATCAGCGCGGCGCCCCCGGTGGCGCGCACCGCACTCGGCAGCGTCGTGGTGACCAGGAACTCGTTGAAGGAGAACAGCCCGACGCCGAGCGAGACGGTCAGCAGCGGCGCCCGGAAGCGAGGCTCGAGCAGGACCGCCCAGCGATCCTGGGTCAGCTCGCGAGGCCCAGCATCAGCCGAGGCCCAGCATCAGCGCGATGTTCTCGATCGCGGCACCCGACGCGCCCTTGCCGAGATTATCCAGCCGCGCGGTCAGCAGCGCGTGCGGCCAGGTGCGGCTGCCGTGCACGGCGAGCTCCATGCGGTCGGTGCCGGCCAGCGCCTCGGCGGCCAGCTCGGTATCGGCCTCGCTCACCGACACCGGCCCGCCGCCGCCGTACCGATCGCGCAGGCAGCCTCGCAGCGCATCCGCGGTGACGCCGCCGCCGAGCCGGTCGAGGTGCAGCGGGATCGAGACGATCATGCCCTGGCGGAAATGCCCCACCGAGGGCGCGAAGATCGGCCGCGACGCGAGACCGGCATGTGCGGCGATCTCCGGCACGTGCTTGTGCTCCAGGCCAAGGCCGTAGAGCCGCAGGGCGGGGCCGCCGTCGCGCTCATGCGCCTCGATCATCGCCCGGCCGCCGCCCGAGTAGCCGCTGACCGCGTTGATCGACAGCGCGTGATCCGCGGGCAGCAGGCCGGCCTCGACCAGCGGCCGCAGCAGCGCCACCGCACCGGTGGCGTAGCAGCCGGGGTTGGAAACGCGCGCCGCGGCGGCGATCGCCGCCGGCTGGCCGGGTGCCAGCTGCGGGAAGCCGTAGACCCAGTCCGCGTCGGTGCGGAACGCGCTGCTGGCGTCGAGCAGGCGCGGCGGATCGGGCAGTGCCGCGACCATCGCCGCCGCCTCGCGGGCGGCCTGGTCGGGCAGGCACAGCACCACCAGCGACGCCTCGCGCATCGCCGCTCGCCGCGCCTGGGCGTCGCGCCGGTGCCCGGGGTCAATCGTGAGCAGCGAGACCGGCAGGGCGCGCAGCCGTTCGCGTATGCCGAGCCCGGTGGTGCCGGCCTCGCCATCGATGAAGATCCGTGGCGTCACCTGATCCGGCCTCCGCCCGCGGCGCGGGAGGGCCGCGGGCGCCGCCCGGGCAGGCTCAGCGCTTGGAGAACTGGAACGAGCGGCGTGCCTTCATGCGGCCATACTTCTTGCGCTCCACCACCCGGCTGTCGCGGGTCAGGAAGCCGGCAACCTTGAGGATGCCGCGCAGTCCGGGCTCGTAGTAGGTGAGCGCGCGGCTGATGCCGTGGCGCAGCGCGCCGGCCTGGCCGGACAGGCCGCCGCCGACCACCGTGCAGTAGACGTCGAACTGGTTGTAGCGGTCGGCGACCAGGAACGGCTGGGTGATCAGCATGCGCAGCACCGGGCGGGCGAAATACTGGCCCACCTTCTTGCCGTTGACGCTGATGTCGCCGCGGCCCGGCCTGATCCAGACGCGGGCGATCGCGTTCTTGCGCCGGCCGGTGGCGTAGGCGCGGCCGAGCGCGTCGCGCTTGGGCTGGCGCAGCACCGCCTCGGTCTCGGTGACGGCGACGCCGGCGCTGGTGGCGAGGTCGCGCAGGTCGGCCAGCGTCCCGGTGCGGGGCTGGGTCTGGGGCTGAGTCTGGGTCTCTGACATGATCAGGCAGCGATGCTCTTGGTGGAGGTGACGGGGCTCTTGAAGACCGAGTTCTTGCGGTTCAGCGCCGCCACGTCGAGGCGCTGCGGCTGCTGGCCGTCATGCGGATGCGCCGCGCCGGCATAGACGTAGAGGTGCTTCATCTGCGCGCGCTGCAGCGGGCCGCGGGTGATCATCCGCTCGACCGCCTTGCTGATCACGTGGCCGGGATTGCTGCCGGAGAGGCGCTGGGCGATGGTGCGCTGCTTGATGCCGCCGGCGTAGCCGGTATGGTAATGGAACAGCTTCTGCCCCGCCTTGTTGCCGGTCAGCCGAACCTTCTCGGCGTTGACCACCACGACGTTGTCGCCGCAATCGACGTGCGGGGTGAATTGCGGCTTGTGCTTGCCGCGCAGCCGCCCGGCGATGATCGCGGCGAGGCGGCCGAGAACCAGCCCGTCGGCATCGATCAGGATCCAGCCCTTGGTGACCTCCGCGGGCTTCAGCGAGAGGGTGGTCTTCATCATGCGGTGCATTCCGTCGGCAGGCGTCGGGACAGGAGGCGGGGTTATGGACAGGTGCCGCTCCCGCGTCAAGCCGATCGCAGTTGCCCCGGGAAATACTCGATCTTCTTCGACGGTATCATGATACCGCGTCTGGGCGGAGTGGCGTGACCGGCACCGAGGCGGTGCACGTGATCGGCGCCTCCGGCCGCTCCGGCGCCGCACTCTGCCGCGCGCTGGCGGCGCGCGGCCAGCGCTTCGTGCCGGTGGTGCGCAACGCGGCGCGCTGGCGCGCGACCGGCCTGGACGGGACGCCGCTGCTGGCCGAACTCGACGATCCGGACGCGCTGGCGGCGGCGCTGCGTGACGCGCGCGCCGTGGTCAGCACGGCGCATGCGCGTCATGCCGCGCGCGTCATCGCGGCCGCTCCCGACGCGGCGCGGCTGGTGCTGCTCGGCAGCACGCGCAAGTTCACCCGCTGGCCGGACGCGCACGGACAGGGCGTGATCGAGGGCGAGCGGGCGCTGCTCGGCTCGGGCCGCGACGGCGTGATCCTGCACCCGACGATGATCTACGGCGCGCAGGGCGAGGACAACGTGCGCCGGCTGGCAGCCTGGATCGGGCGGCTGCCGGTGATCCCGCTGCCCGGCGGCGGCCGCGCGCTGGTGCAGCCGATCCATCAGGACGACGTGACGCGCGGCCTGCTCGCCAGCCTCGACCGCGGGTGGGAGGGTCCGCACAGCCTGGTCGTCGCCGGCCCGGCGGCGCTGCGCTACCGCGACTTCGTGGCCGCGATCGCCCTCGCCTACCGGCTGCGGCCGCGCCCGGTGCTCGCCGTGCCGGCGTCGCTGCTGATGCCGCTCGCCGCACTGGCGCGCGCGGTGCCGGGGCTGCCCGGCATCGGACCGGCCGAGATCCGGCGGCTGCTGGAGGACAAGGCGTTCGACATCGCGCCGATGCGCGCGGCCCTCGGCTTCGAGCCGATCAGCCTGGCGGCCGGGCTGCGGGCGATGGCGCCGCCCCATCCAGCGCCTCGGCGCGACGCAGGTCCTCGGGCGTATTGACGTTGAAGAACGGATCGATCGCCCCCGCCGCGAACACCTCGCGGCGCATCGACAGGGTCTCGGCGAAGCGCCGCACCGAACGGCTGCCGTCGTCCTCCAGGTGCGCCCGCAGCGCCTCGCGGCAGGCCGTCGGCCACGACGCCACGGCGTGGTGCAGCCGTCCCCCCGACATCGCCACCGCAGGTGCCGGCAGCAGCCGGGCGGCGAGGTCGAGCGGGATGAACGGGGTGTCGCACGGCACCGTCAGCAGCGCCTCGCAGCCCTGCTCGTGCGCCCAGTCCAGGCCGCGCAGCACGCCGCCGAGCGGCCCCTGGTCCGCCGCCCGGTCGGCCAGCACGGCGAGCCCGCTGGCGGCGAAGCGCGACGCGTCGCCGTTGGCGCTGATCGCGACACCCGCCTGCGCCGGCAGGCGGGCGACGATGCGCTGCAGCAGGGTCGTGCCGTGCAGCCGCAGCAGCGGCTTGTCGAGGCCGCCGAAACGCCGCGCCCGGCCGCCGGCGAGGATCAGGACGCGGTAGCCCGCGGGAAATGCGGAAGGGACGGGGGTGGGGCGAACGACGGGGCTCGAACCCGCGACATCCAAGACCACAACCTGGCGCTCTACCAGCTGAGCTACGTCCGCCACCGCGGCGCCGGATCTAGAGGAACTGCGCCGGAGCGTCAATCAGTGCCGCGTGCCTTGCGGCCTCGGCATCCGGCCGCAGCAGCGCGGCCAGACGGTCGATCGCCTCGCGCAGCACCGCCTCGCGCTTGCAGAAGGCGAAGCGCACCAGGTGCTGCGGCGGGTCGCCGCCGTCGTAGAATGCCGACACCGGGATCGCGGCGACCCGCGCGTGCTCGGTGATGTGACGGCAGAACCCCATCGCGTCGCCCCCGATCCCGGGCGGCAGGAGCAGCGGTCGGAAATCGGCGATGACGAAGTAGCTTCCGGCACACGGCAGCACGTCGAAGCCGATCCCGCGCAGGCCCTGGCTCAGCAGGTCGCGACGGGCGGCGAGGCTGGCGGCGAGGGCCGCGAAGTAGGACGCGTCCTGCGACAGCCCCAGCGCCACCGCGCGCTGCAGGTTGGGCGGGGTGGTGAAGGTCAGGTTCTGGTGCGCGCGCGCGACCAGCTCGGCGAGCGGCGCCGACGCGGTGGCGTAGCCGACCTTCCAGCCGGTCAGCGAGAAGCTCTTGCCGGCGCTGCCGATCCGGATGCAGCGGTCGCGCATCCCGGGCAGCGTCATCAGCGGCACGTGGCGGCGCGGCGCGAACACCACATGCTCGTACACCTCGTCGCAGATCGCGTAAGCGTCGTGCCGGATCACCAGCTCGGCGACGAAGGCGAGCTCCTCGGGCGAGAACACCTTGCCGGTCGGGTTCATCGGCGTGTTGAGCAGGATCGCCTTGGTGCGCGGGCCGAACGCGGCCGCGAGCGCCTCGCGCGGCAGGGTCCAGTCCGCCTCGCCCGCGCCGGGCTCGCGCAGCCGCACCAGCCGCGGCACGCCGCCGAGCAGGCGCACCACCGGCAGGTAGGTGTCGTAGAGCGGCTCGATCAGCACCACCTCGTCGCCGGCGTCGATCAGCGCCATCAGCGAGGCGCCCAACGCCTCGGTGGCGCCCGACGTGACCACCACCTCGCGCAGCGGGTCGATGTCGAGGCCGTAGCAGCGGCGATCGCAGTCCGCCACCGCCCGGCGCAGCTCGGGGAGCCCCGCGAGCGGCGGATACTGGTTGCGCCCGTCGAGCAGCGCGTCCGCCGCGGCCTGCACCACCTCGCGCGGTCCCTCGGTGTCGGGGAAGCCCTGGCCGAGATTGATCGCCTCGTGGCGCGAGGCGAGTGCCGACATCACGGTGAAGATCGTGGTGGGCAGGGCGCCGAGCAGGGTGTTGCCGTTCTTCATCGCGCCATCCTCCGGTCGCCGTCGCGGCATGATGCGGATATGGGGCGCGATTGCCGGCCGTGCCAACGCATGCCAGAACTCCCCCGCCGCAGGCCGCGATGCGCCGGCGCTGATCGGCCACAGGGGAGCGCCGCGGGTCCGGCGGACGGTCATGAAGAAAATCGAGGCCATCATCAAGCCGTTCAAGCTCGATGAGGTGAAGGAGGCGCTGCACGAGATCGGGCTGCAGGGCATCACCGTGACCGAGGCCAAGGGGTTCGGCCGGCAGAAGGGCCACACCGAGCTCTATCGCGGCGCCGAGTACGTGGTCGATTTCCTGCCCAAGGTGAAGATCGAGGTGGTCTGCGAGGACCGGGTGGCGGAACGCGCGATCGAGGCGATCACCGAGGCGGCGCGCACCGGCCGCATCGGCGACGGCAAGATCTTCGTCAGCACGCTCGACGAGGTAATCCGGATACGCACCGGCGAGCGCGACGAAGACGCGATCTGACGGTACGCCGGCGCGGGCGCAATTTACTCGTGACAGGGTGCTGCCGCGGCTTGCGAAAGCGGGCGAACGTGGCACGGTGACCGCTCAGCTTCGTGCTGGAACTGCGTCCCCGGTCTCCATGACGGCCGCACGGTGCGGCCGCAAGCAGCAAGGTATCCCATATGGCGAAAAAAGCGTCGGCGACAGCTCCTGTCCCGCCTCCGGCCGCGCCCGCGCCCGACCACGTCGCGAAGGTGATGGAGCAGCTGCAGGAGCACTCGGTCGAGTACGTGGACCTGCGCTTCACCGACCCGCGCGGCAAGTGGCAGCACACCACCCAGCACGTCTCGACCATCGACGAGGACGTGTTCCGCGACGGCATCATGTTCGACGGCTCGTCGATCGCCGGCTGGAAGGCGATCAACGAGAGCGACATGATCCTGATGCCCGATCCTGAGACCGCGGTGATGGATCCGTTCGCGGCCAAGCCGCAGATGATCCTGTTCTGCGACATCTTCGAGCCCTCGACCGGCCAGCTCTATAACCGCGACCCGCGCGGCACCAGCAAGCTCGCCGAGCAGTACCTGAAGTCCACCGGCATCGGCGACACCGCCTTCTTCGGGCCCGAGGCCGAGTTCTTCATCTTCGACAGCGTGAAGTTCGGCACCGGCGCCAACTTCGCGATGTACCAGACCGAGAGCATCGAGGGCCCGGGCGCCTCGATGAAGGACTACCCGGAAGGCAACATGGGCCATCGCCCGGCGGTGAAGGGCGGCTATTTCCCGGTGCCGCCGGTCGACAGCGAGGGCGACCTGCGCGCCGAGATGCTCTCGACCATGGGCGAGATGGGCCTGATCATCGAGAAGCACCATCACGAGGTGGCGCAGAGCCAGCACGAGCTCGGCACCAAGTTCGGCTCGATGACCAAGATGGCCGACCAGATGCAGATCTATAAGTACTGCATCCACAACGTGGCGCATTCCTACGGCAAGACCGCGACCTTCATGCCCAAGCCGATCTTCGGCGACAACGGCTCCGGCATGCACGTGCACCAGTCGATCTGGAAGGACGGCAATCCGGTGTTCGGCGGCAACGGCTATGCCGATCTGTCGGACAGCGCGCTGTACTATATCGGCGGCATCATCAAGCACGCCAAGGCGCTGAACGCCTTCACCAACCCGTCGACCAACTCCTACAAGCGACTGATCCCGGGCTTCGAGGCGCCGGTGCTGCTCGCCTACTCGGCGCGCAACCGCTCCGCCTCGTGCCGCATCCCGTACGCGACCAGCCCGAAGGCGAAGCGCGTCGAGGTGCGCTTCCCCGACCCCACCGCCAATCCGTACCTCGCGTTCGCGGCGATGCTGATGGCCGGCCTGGACGGCATCCGCAACAAGATCCATCCGGGCGAGGCGATGGACAAGGATCTCTACGACCTGCCGCCCGAGGAGCTGCACAGCATCCCGACCGTCTGCGGCTCGCTGCGCGAGGCCCTGGTGTCGCTCGCCGCCGACCACGCCTTCCTGCTCGAGGGCGGGGTGTTCTCGGAGGACCAGATCGAGAGCTACTGCGAGATCAAGTGGAAGGAAGTCTACCGCTTCGAGCACACGCCGCATCCGGTCGAGTTCGAGATGTACTACTCGGTCTGACCTGGGCGAGGCCGGCGCGCGCTCAGCGCGACGCGTCGGCGAGGAACCGGCGCGACCAGAGCCGGCGTTCCGCCTGTTGCGGATCGCGCTCTACCCGGCTCGCGCGGTCGAGGATCATCGTCGTGCGGCGGCGCGCGTCGTAGCGCGGCCAGTCGGGCAGCCCCGGCGCCGCCGGCGGACCGCCGGCGATGAAGCCGACCCATGCGGCGTGGATCCGTGCCGCGAGCGGCGCATCGAAACCCGCGACCAGCGGCGCCAGATGCGGATCGTCGGGGTTGTCCCACACGTAGGGCAGCTCCGAGCCGTGCGCGGCGCGCCCCTGGAAGGGACCGAACTCGGCCCTCTGGTCGAAGCGGTACATCCACACCGCGCCGCCGGCGGCGCTCTGCGCCTCGGCCAGACGCAACGAGGGGATCCAGTACTCTTCGGCGGTCATGGCGCGCCAGCGTATCTCCGCCGGGTCCGGCGCCGTCATCGAGGCGTCGTAGCGCGACAGCATGGCCTCGAACCCGCCGGCATCCATGTTCGACAGGCTGTGCCCGTCCAGCGGCCGCGACGCCGCACCCGGAGCCAGGAACAGCCGCGCCTCGTCGCGGTTGGTGCCGAGCAGCAGGGGGATATGCGCCGCACTGCCGAGCGCCACCGCGGTCTCGGGCATCGCCGGCAGCAGGACGCCGTCGACCAGCGGCCGCAGCGGATAGCCGGACGGCGCGTCCAGCATCAGCGCGTGCTGCGCCTCGATCAGCCGTTCGGTATCGAGGCCGAGCAGCCGATCGGCCCGTCCGGGAGGCAGGCCGAGCAGCGCCAGGTAGCGGCCGCGGACCGCGTCCGCCTGCGGCAGCGACAGCACGGTGCGGCCGCCGCCGCTCTCCAGGATCGCACGCGAGAACAGGCCGCGCGACGACGGCGCGGCCAGCAGGGCAGCGATGTCCTTGGCGCCGGCAGACTCGCCGCCGAGAGTGACGCGGGCGGGATCGCCGCCGAAGGCCGCGATGTTGTCGCGCACCCAGCGCAGCGCCAGCAGCTGGTCGCGCAGCCCGTTATTGCCGCAGCCCCGGTAGCGGCCGTCGATCGCGCCGCCCAGCTCGAGGAAGCCGAACACGCCCAGCCGGTAGTTGAGGGTGACGCACACCACGCCGGAGCGGGCGAAGCGGGCGCCGTCGAAGATCGGCTGGCTCGCGGCGCCGCTGACGTTGGCGCCGCCATGCACCCAGACCAGCACCGGCCACCCGGCTGCCGACGCGCGCCCGGCGATAGCGTCCGGCGTCCAGACGTTCAGCGAGAGGCACTGCTCGCTGCCCGGCGGCGAGGCGGCGCTGCTGAGGCGCTGCACCGCGACCGGCCCGAAGCGGTCGGCGTCGCGTATCCCGGGCCAGGGTGCGGCGGACACCGCCGGCCTGAACCGGCCCGGGACGTGGCCGTACGGGATGCCGAGAAAGGCGCGGACGCCCCCGCCGCGTCTGCCGCGCAGCAGCCCGGCGCGGGTGCGCAGCACGGCCTCGGGCGCGGCACCCGCCAGCTTGGCCTCAATGGGCGCATCCGGGCGCTCGGCCCCGCCCGCGAGTGCGGCGCCCAGCAGCAGGGGTGCGCCCCGCAGCAGCCGCCGCCGGCCGAGCCTCATTCGCCCGACAGCTCGCGCCGGCTGCGGTCCAGCTCCTCGCTGTAGCGGCGCAGCGCGTGCTGCTCGGTCAGGATCCCGATCACGCGACGCAGCTCCAGGTCGTCCACCACCACCAGCGCGTCGCTCTCCGCCTGCTCGAACAGCGCGATCGCCTCCTTGACGTTCATCTGCGGCAGCAGCGCCGCCTCCTCCTCGTCGAGCAGCTCGCCGAGCTGGGTCACCTCCCTGGACGCGGCGTGCAGGTCCGGCACCTGCACGATGCCCAGGTAGCGCCCGGTCTCGTCGACCACCACGATGCGCGGCGTCGAGCCGAGCGGGTAGTCGCGCCGCACCGAGGCCAGCGAGGTGTCGGCGCGCAGGGTGCGCAGCTCGCGACGCATCATGCGTCCGACGGTGAGGTTGCGCATCCAGCCGATATCGAGCGCGCTGCGTATCGATTCGCCGCGCAGGTGGAACCGCCATGTCGCGAACGAGTAGCCGAAGGTGCGCCGCACGGTCAGCGCGGAGACCACCGAGGCGACCAGCACCGCGACCGTCAGCGGCAGGCTGCCGGTGGATTCGAGCGACAGGAACACCATCGTCAGCGGGCCGCCGACCACCGCCACCGCCAGCGCGCTCATGCAGATCAGCGCGCAGATCACCGGCGGCAGCGACTGCGTGGTGAGCAGCCCGAGCAGGTCGCCGCACAGCGTGCCGGTGAGCACGCCGAGGAACAGCGAGGCGAAGAACAGGCCGCCGCGAAAGCCCGAACCGATCGAGATCGCGGACGCCAGCGCCTTGAGCGCCAGCAGCAGCCCGGCCTGCCGCAGCCCGTACTCGCCGTTCAGCCCGAGCCGGAGTGCCGCGTGCCCCGACGACATCACTGCCGGCGTCACCAGGGCCAGACCGCCGACGATCAGCCCGCCGATCGCCGGGCGGCACCAGCCCGGCACCCGCGAGCGGCGGAACGCGGACTCCGTCAGGGTCACCATGTGCATGATGGCGATGCCGACCAGCGCGCTGACCACGCCCAGCACCAGGATCGCGGCGTAGTCGCGCCAGTCGATGCTGGTCGGCATCGGCAGGTTGAGCGAGGGGGCGGCGCCGTCCATGGCGTGGGTGACGATGATCGCGCAGATCGAGGCCAGCGTGACCGGCGCCAGGTTGGCCAGCGAGTAGGTGCCGATCACCAGCTCGAAGGCGTAGAACGCGCCGGCCAGCGGTGCGTCGAAGGCGGCCCCGATGGCGCCCGCGGCGCCGCAGCCGACCAGCACGCGCAGGTCGCCGCGACGCACCCGGAAGGCGCGTCCGAGCCGCGACGCGACCGCGGAGCCGATCTGGGTATAGCCGGCCTCGAGGCCGATCGAGGCGCCGGCGCCGTTGGAGATCAGCGTCTGCAGCACCACGATCAGGCTGTCGCCGAGCGACATCCGCCCGCCATGCAGCGCGTTGGCCTCGATCGGGTCCACCGGCCGGGTCGGCCGCACCCTGGCGATGGCCAGCCCGGTCAGGCCGAGCAGCAGCCCGCCGAGTGCCGGCACCATCACCACCCGGGTCGGGTCGATCGAGACCAGGCCGGACAGCCGGCCGTCATTGTCGAGGGCGAACAGGGTGCGGTGCGCGAGCAGCGTGACGGCGTTCATGGCGACCACCAGCACGCCGGCGGCGACGCCGACGCAGGCGGCGAGCAGCACCAGCCAGATCTCGTCGGCGCGGACCAGGGCGCGCAGCGTCTGCGGCGCGTGCAGCACCCAGCGCTGCACCGGCGCCGCCCGCTTGCGGATCGAGAAGCCGGTTCGGCTGCCGACCCCGCCGGCGGCGGCGCGCGATCCGGGCGTGGGCGCTGCGGCCTGACGGCGGCGCAAGGTGGCTATGCCCGGCAGGCCCATCCTCGCGCCCCTAGCTCGCCTCGCGATCCGCCCCTGCGCATCGCTGCGGCATCCCCGCGACGCTTTTGCGGCCGCGGCGGCGCCGGAGCAATCACCGTTTACCGATTTGCCGCGTCGCGGCACCGAATCGCGCGCGCTGTGGCGCGGGCACCCCATCGCGCACGGCGCGGGCACCCCATCGGGCACGGCGCCGGTGCCCGCGCGCGGCGCGCAGATGCATCGGCGGCGGCTCGTTGGGCGGCACCGGGATCGGCGGCGGCGGCTCGCCGAGCGGCGGCGGCGCGTCCGGGTCGTCGTCCTCGTCGTCGTCGAACGGCGGCGGCCGCGGCGGCATGTCGCTGCCGAGGAGTGATGAGGTCGGGTTCGCCTTCATGAGCTGCCTGCCTGAGATGCCTGGACCTGAACCGGTGCCCGCCATCCCGGTTGCACCGGCGGCGGCCCGCGGCTTGCCAAGCCATTCCCGCCCCGACAGGATCGCCCGCGGCCCGGCGCGGTGAGAAAGCCCCTGATGACCCATCCCCACACCATGCGCTTCGTCGACCGCGTCCGAGATGGCGGACCCGAGCTACTGCGGCTCGCCGAGGGCGCGGTGCCCCATCCCGGCCGGGGACAGGTGCTGATCCGGGTGATGGCGGCAGGGATCAACCGGCCGGACATCATGCAGCGCCGCGGGCTGTATCCGCCGCCGCCCGGCGCCAACCCGGTGCTGGGCCTGGAGGTCGCGGGCGAGATCGCCGCACTCGGCTCCGGCGGCGACGGCCTGGCGATCGGCGACCGGGTCTGCGCGCTGGTCGATGGCGGCGGCTACGCCGAGTATTGCGCAGCACCGGTGGCGCAGTGCCTGCCCTGGCCCGCCGGCTTCGACGCCGTGCGCGCCGCCGCCCTGCCGGAGAACTACTTCACGGTGTGGTCGAACCTGTTCCGCATCGGCCGGCTCTCGGCGGGTGAGTCGATGCTGGTGCATGGCGGCACCAGCGGCATCGGCAGCACCGCGATCCAGCTGGCGCGCGGGCTCGGCGCGATCGCCTACGCCACCGCCGGCAGCGACGCGAAGTGCGCGACCTGCCGCGCGCTGGGCGCGGAGGCGGCGATCAACTACCGCACCGAGGACTTCGCCGAGCGGATCCGCGACCTCACCGACGGGCGTGGCGTCAACGCGATCCTGGACATGATCGGCGCCGCCTATTTCCAGCGCAACCTGGACAGCCTGGCGGAGGATGGACGGCTGCTGCTGGTCGCGGTGCAGGGCGGCGATCGGGCGGACGGCCTCAGCCTGTCACGGCTGATGCGGCGCCGCCTGACCGTCACCGGCTCGACGATGCGTCCGCGCACGCCGGCCTACAAGGGCGAGATCGCCTCGGCCCTGCTCAGCCACGCCTGGCCGCTGCTGGAGTCCGGCGCCTGCAGGCCGCTGATCGACACGGTGCTGCCGCTCGCCGAGGTGGCGCAGGCGCACGCGCGTATGGAGAGCGGCGAGCATGCCGGCAAGATCGTGCTGACGACCGCCTAGGGCACCGGAGGCGCCGGTGCCCGTCATCTCGAGGCTGCCTGCTTGAGGCGGCCCACTTGAAGCTTCACGTCGTCGAGCGCGGGCCCGAGCAGGCGCCCGAGGCCGCGCGTCGCCGGCCGCCGATCGTGCTGCTGCACGGGCTGTTCGGCCGCGCCCGCAACCTGGGCTTCTTCCAGCGCCGGCTCGCCGTCGGACGACGCACCCTGGCGATCGACCTGCGCAACCACGGCGACAGCCCGCACGGGCAGATGGACTACACCAGCATGGCGTTCGACCTGGTGGAGACGCTGGCCGAACACGACGCGCTGCCGGCGACGCTGGTCGGCCACTCCATGGGCGGCAAGGCGGCGATGACCCTGGCGCTGAACCGGCCCGACGCGGTGCACAGCCTGCTGGTGGCGGACATCCCGCCCGCGATCACCGGCCATGGCAGCTCGCAGCTCGGCCGGCAGATGCTGCGCATCCGCTTCCCCGAGACCCTCAACCGCGCCGGCGCCGACCTGCTGCTCGCGGCAGCGGTGCCGGACCGCGACCTCCGCCAGCTGATGCTGCAGAACCTGCGGCTCGGCGACGATCCGGGCTGGCAGATCGGACTGCGCGAGATCGTCGCCTCCATGATCAACATCGAGGGCTGGCCCTACATCCCCGAGGGCCACGCCTATGCCGGCCCGACCCTGTTCCTGGCCGGCGGCCGCTCGCCCTACATCCAGCCGCAGCACCACGCGGTGATGCGGCGGCTGTTCCCTAGCCACCGGATGGAGATCATCGAGCACGCCGGGCACTGGCTGCATGTCGAGGACCCGGCGCGCTTCGGGGCCTTGCTGGAGGCGTTCTGCGCTACCTACTGAGGGGCTGCTGAGACAGCGAGATTCAAGGGCTCCGCCCTTGACCCGCTGGGGCCGGCGGCCCCAGGCCCCGATCTGCTAGGCGGTCATCGGGTTGGCGGCGGTGGGGGGCTTGGCCTCGTCGGCGATCCGCCAGAGATACCAGGCCGCCGCCGAGCGATACGGGCTCCAGTTCTCGGTCTGCGCCGCCAGCGCGCGCGGGCGCGGCTGCTGCGGCAGCCGCTTGAGCCGGCGGAAGCCCTCGCGCACGCCGAAATCATCGACCGGCATGATGTCGGCGCGGCCCAGGCTGAAGATCATCAGCATCTCCACGGTCCAGCGGCCGATGCCGCGCAGGCTGCTCAGCCGCTCGATCAGCACCCCGTCCGCCAGGCGGGCGGCCTGCCGGCGGCTCGGCACCAGGCCGGAGCGCGCCGCCTCGGCGACCGCCCGGATCGCGGCCGCCTTGCCCATCGAGAAGCCGCAGCCGCGAAGTGCCGCCGGATCGGCCTGCAGCAGCGCCTCGACCGTCGGGAACCCTGCCTCGCCGGCCAGCAGCGCGATCATCCGACCCAGGATCGCCTCAGCCGCACGGCCGTGCAGCTGCTGGTGGGCGATCGCCCGCACGAGGGATTCGAACGGCTCGCGAACGCGGTCGACTCGCAGCCCGCAGGGGCCGATGCGCGCGACCGCCAGCGCGAGATCCGGGTCGGCGGCGCTCAGGTGGCGGCGCACCGCGTCGCGTCCGGCCCGCAGGCCAGTCCGCAGGCCAGTCGGCAGGCCAGTCCGCAGGATCGCCGGCGCGTCCGGCGCCCGCATCACCGCCTCCGCCTCGACCGCCTCGGGCGGCGAGGGATCCGGGTTGCGCGGGCTCGCTCGTGTCACGATCGGTATCGGACCAGACGGAAGGTGGCGAAGCAAGGCGGCCGATGGCAAGATCCCGCCGCCGGCCCCGCGACGGGGCCGGCACAGGACGTCGCCGCAGGCGATCGGGCGGAGACCTCCGGCATTCCGACACCCCAGCAAACCCGGAGCCGCCCGCCCCAGCCGCCGCCGGCGCTGCGCGCCGAGGCTCGCGGCGCGGCACCGGCGCTGGCCGGCATGGCGCGGCCCGGCTTCGTGCGCCAGGCGGCCGCCCAGGCCCGGCTGCAGGCCGCCGGGCAGCCGCTGGCGCGTCGCCGCCGCATCCGCGACCGCATCGGCCAGCGTGTCGCCGGATCCGGCTTCGTGCACGCACTGGTGCTGGTGCTGCTCGCATTGATGGTCGCCCCCCCGCGGGACGGCGGCAACCCGCCGCAGCAGGCGCCGGTGGAGATGATGTACGAGCGCCCCGGCAGCGCCGGCATGGTCGGCGCCGGCAGCCCCGAGGCCGGCGCGGGCTCGCCCACCGCCAAGCCGCTGCCCGACCTGCGGCCGCCGGCGCCGACGCCGCCGGCCGAGCCGCCGCCGGTTCCGGAGGCGGTGCCGCTGCCGGAGGCCGCGGTGCCGGAGCCGCTTCCCAAGCCCTCGCCGGAGCCGCCACGCGATGTTCCGACGCGGCGCCAGGCGGATCGCAGCTCGCCGCTCTCCAACCCGATGAACCTCTCCTTCTCGCAGGCGCCGACGCCGCAACGCAGCCGCCGCGCCCGCGCCGGCGGCTCCGGGGCCGCAATCGATCTGTCGCTGGGCCCGATGGTCCAAGGCGGCCACCTGCTGACGCCGTACGCATCGGCGACCAGCATCAAGGGCGTCAGCGACGACTACGCCGACGAGATCGGCGCCTGGATCCGCCGGCACATGTACTATCCCGAGGAAGCGGCGCGGCGCGGCGAGGACGGACCCTCGCACGTGCACGTGGTGCTCGACCGGCAGGGCCGGGTGAGCGGGATCCGTCTGGTGAACTCGTCCGGCTCGTTCCTGCTCGACGACGCCACCCAGGGGATGTTCCGCAACGCCAAGCTGCCGCCGGTGCCGCCCGACATGAGCGGCAACAGCTTCGACGTGGACCTGACCATCGACTACATCCTGATCCGGCACTGAGCCGCCCGTGGTGCTGATCCAGGACCAGGTCGGCCACGACTTCATCGCCTTCACCGACGCGGCTGCGGCGGTGCGGCGGATCGGCGAGATCTACGCCGCGAGCGCCGCCCTGCTGCGACGCGCGTTCCGCGCCCGCGGCGGCGCCGGCGATGCCTCCGGCGCGGTCTATCCCTACCTCGCGATCGAGGTCGACAGCGCCGCCCTGCCGGCCGAGACGCGGATGCCGTACGGCGTCCTGCTGGAGCCGGGCTTCTACGGCACCACCCTCACCCGCCCCGAACTGTTCGCCGACTACCTGCACGAGCAGGTGACGCTGCTGCTGCGCCATTACGGCCGGCCGGTGCTGGTCGGCCGCTCGCGCGTGCGGATCCCGCTGCCCTACGTCATCGAGGACAGCGTCACCGACATCACCGAGGACGATCTGCGCCGGCTCGCCGAGCGCTTCGCGCTGCCCGACCTCGCCAGCACCGACGACCGCATCGCCAACTGCCAGCTGCGGCCCGACCCGGAGCTGCCGCGGCCGCTCTCGCTGTTCACCGCCGAGCGGGTGGACTACTCGCTGGCCCGCCTGCACCACTATACCGGCACCCCGCCCGCCGACTTCCAGCGCTTCGTGCTGCTGACTAACTACCAACGCTACGTCGAGGAATTTGTGGCTCTTGGGCGGCAATGGACGGCGCCGGGCGCGCGGCAGGATGCGACGGGGCGCGGCTACCAGCGCTTCGCGGAGCCCGAGGGCGCGCCGCAGATGCCCGCCTACCACATGGTCCGCGCCGACGGCGACGGCATCACCCTGATCAATATCGGTGTGGGTCCGTCCAACGCGAAGACCATCACCGACCATGTGGCGGTGCTGCGGCCGCATTGCTGGCTGATGCTGGGGCACTGCGCCGGGCTGAGGCGCACCCAGCGGCTCGGCGACTACGTGCTGGCGCACGGCTACGTGCGCGACGACCACGTGCTCGACGAGGACCTGCCGCCCTGGGTGCCGATCCCGCCGATCGCCGAGGTGCAGGTGGCGCTGCAGCAGGCGACCAGCCAAGTCACCGGCCTGCGCGACGCCGAGCTCAAGACGCGGCTGCGCACCGGCACCGTGATGACCACCGACAACCGCAACTGGGAGCTGCGCTACGGCGCCCTGTTCGGCCAGATCAACATGAGCCGCTCGATCGCGGTCGACATGGAATCCGCCACCATCGCCGCCAACGGATTCCGCTTCCGGGTGCCGTACGGCACGCTGCTCTGCGTCTCGGACAAGCCGCTGCACGGCGAGCTGAAGCTGCGCGGCATGGCGCGCGCCTTCTACCGCGAGCGCATCAGCCAGCACCTGCAGGTCGGCATCGAGACCATGCAGCGGCTGCGCGAGCAGGGCGTGGACCGGCTGCACTCGCGCAAGCTGCGCGGCTTCGACGAGCCGCCGTTCCGGTGATGCGGCGGATCGGCGTCGATTTCGGCACCACCAACAGCGTGATCGCGAGCCTGGAGCCGGACGGCAGCCTGCACACGCGCCGGCACCCGGTCGGCCAGGTGGCGCGCGACGTGGTGCGCACCGTGCTCTGCTTCTGGGCCGAGGAGACGCGCGGCGGCAGCGTCCTGCGCCACGCCGCCGGCGCCGAGGCGGTGCGCGCCTATCTCGAGGATCCGCTGGACAGCCGGCTCATCCTGTCGATGAAGACCTATCTGGCGCAGCGCAGCTTCACCCGGACCAACATCTTCGGGCGCAGCTTCACGCTGGAGCGGATGGTCTCGCTGTTCCTGGCCGAGCTGCTGCCCGGCGAGGGCTCGGAGGTGCAGCTGGTCGCCGGGCGCCCGGTGCGCTTCGCCGGCGAGTTCGCCGACGACGATTTCGGCGAGGCCCGGCTGCGCGCCTGCTTCGCCGCCGCCGGCCGCCCCGCGATCGAGGTGGCGCTGGAGCCGGAGGCGGCGGGCTACCGCTTCGCCCGCACGCTGGATGCTCCGGCCACCGTGCTGGTCGGCGATTTCGGCGGCGGCACTAGCGACTTCTCGGTGATGCGCTTCGATCCCGCGGCCGACGCGCGGGTGCTGCCGCTGGGCCATGCCGGCATCGGCATCGCCGGCGACAGCTTCGACTACCGGATCATCGACAGGCTGGTCTCGCCGCTGCTGGGCAAGGGCGACAGCTACGCGGTGATGGGCCAGTCGCTGCCGGTGCCGCCGGAATATTTCGCGGGCTTCGCGCGCTGGCACCGGCTGTCGCTGATGCGCACGCCGCGCATGCTGCGCGAGATCGAGGAGGTGGCGGCGGCCAGCGCGCACCCGCAGCGGCTGCGCACGCTGATCCGGCTGATCGACGACGGGCTCGGCTACCAGCTCTACCAGGCGGTCAGTGCCGCTAAGGCGGAGCTGTCGCGGCACGAGACCGCGGTGCTGCGCTTCGCGCACGCTGGCTTCGCGATCGAGCAGAGCATCGAACGGCACCAGTTCGAGGACTGGATCGCGGACGACCTGCGACGGATCGGGGCCACGGTCGAGCGCGCGCTGCAGAGCGCGGGCGTGCGGCTCGACGAGATCGACCGGGTGTTCCTGACCGGCGGCAGCAGCTTCGTGCCCGCGGTGCGCCGGCTGTTCGAGCAGCGCTTCGGCGCGCACAGGGTCTCCGGCGGCGGCGAGTTCGTCTCGGTCGCCGAGGGGCTGGCGCTGATCGGCCGCGACCGCGCGGCGGCCGCGGCGCGATGACCGCTCCGCTCAGGCGACCGGCATGCTCTGCGACAGCGCGCCCCCGACGCGCAGCGGCGCGACGCTGCGCGCGAGCCCGGTGCGGTCGTCGGTCTCCACCAGCACCCCGCTGAGGCTGGCCTCTCCCTCCGCCGGCGCCAGCCGCTCGCCGGGCATCTTACGGACGAAGCGGGCGACTGCTGCCTCCTTGCCCATGCCGATGACGCTGTCGTAGTCGCCGCACATGCCGGCGTCGCTCATGAAGGCGGTGCCGCCGGGCAGCACCCGGTGGTCCGCGGTGGGGGTGTGGGTGTGGGTGCCCACCACCAGTGAGACCCGGCCGTCGAGGGAGTGCGCGAACGCCACCTTCTCGCTGGTCGCCTCGGCGTGGAAGTCGATCACCGCGGCCTGTATCGTCACGCCGAGGCGATGGCGCGACAGCAGCTCGGCCGCGGCGCGGAACGGGTCGTCCATCGCGTCCATGAACAGCCGTCCCATGACGTTGACCACCAGCGCGCGTCGCCCGTCAGCGAGGCTGACCACGACGCTGCCGGCGCCGGGGGTGCCGGGCGGGAAGTTGATCGGGCGGATGATGCGCGGCGCCTGGCTGATATGACCGATCAGCTCCTTGCGGTCCCACGCGTGGTTGCCGAGCGTGATCACGTCCGCACCGGCGGCGAACAGGCTGTCGGCCATCGCCGGCGCGAGGCCGAAGCCGTGGCTGGCGTTCTCTGCGTTGACCACCACGAGGTCGAGACGAAGCTGCGGGCGAAGCTCCGGCAGCGCTGTCTCGACGCGCTCGCGTCCGGCACGTCCGACAATGTCGCCCAGGAACAGGATACGCAAAGCGGCCTCACCTCTCGAGTTGGACCGCGCCGCTCTCGGTCACGATCGCGGGCAGTCTCAGGTCGAACGGGCCGCGCGGCACCGCGTCGACCTGCTGGAAGCCGAACCCGTAGCCGACCGCGCGCGCCTGCGGCAACGCCGCCAGGGTGCGGTCGTAGTAGCCGCCGCCATAGCCGAGGCGGTAGCCGTGCGCATCGAACGCGAGCAGCGGCACGAAGATCAGGTCGGGCACGTCGTCGGCTCCCTCCGGATGCCGGGTGCCGAACCGTCCGGGCAGCATCGCGCAGCCAGGGTGCCAGCGGCGGAACCGCAGCGCCTGGCCGGGCGGCGGCGTCTGCGGCAGCAGCACCGCCTGGCCCCACCCGTGCAGCGCGTGCCACAGCGGACGCAGGTCCGGCTCCCCGGGCAGCGGCCAGATGCCGGCGACGCGCTCGCCGCGCGCGAGCGGAACCGCGTCGCGTATCGCCTCGATCAGCGCCCGCGCGTCACCGGCCCGCGCACGCCGCGCGATCATCGCGCGCCGCAACGCCCGCTTGGCCTCGCCGATCGCGGCGGGATCGCCTGCGCCGGGCTCGCTCATCGTCGGGAGTGCGGAGCCGCCATGGCCGTTGGACTGTCGACCTCCCGGAACCCGCTTGTGCAGGTGGGCGCCGGGTAATGCGACCGATGGCCGCAACAGTGCCAGCTCCCGAGGAAGTGCTTATCGGCCCAGGGGTTGAATTGCCTCACGAACCGGGCAGCCCCGCCTCATCAAGCTAGTCATGCTCGAGCGTCGCCGCAATGGCTTCCGCGCGTTCCGCCAGGTTGATCATCTGGCGCTCGCGCCGTGCCGCCTGCGCGCGCACCGCTTCCGCCTCGCCGATCATCGCCGCCGTCGCCGCCGGCATCCGGTTGGCGGACAGGTCGTACAGCTCGTCGGCCATCAGCAGCGCGGTCAGCGCCAGCAGCCGCGCCTCGCCGCTCTGGCCGCCGATCGAGCGAACCCGCTCGACCCGGCGATCGACCTGTGCGGCCATCGATTGCAGGTGCGCCTCCTGGCCGTCCTCGCAGCCGACCACGTAGGCGTAGCCGTTGATGCGGATCGTCACCTGCGCCATCGTCCGCTCCCCTCGCCGGCACGTCCCGCGGCCGGCACGCTAGACCCCGCCATCGACCGCCCGCGGCGGATCGGGCGGGATGCCGTCGAGCATGGCGCGCAGCCGCACGATCAGCGCGTCCAGGCTCGCCGCGATCACCGGCAGCTCGGCGCCGGCGGGACCAGCGCGGGTCGCCGCCAGCTCGGCCGCCGCCTCTCGCCGCTCCAGCCCGACGGCGATCCGGCGCAGCGCGGCCGCCAGCCGCTCGGCCGGGTCCTGATCCTGCGCGTCGGGCTGCTCAGACACTCCCGCCATCCTTCGCGACGAAGACATAGGTTGCACAGATCGCGCGCAGGGATTTGAACGTCAAGCATGAAGCAGGACCAGCCGGGGCCGCCGCCGCGCGCCGTCGTGATCCACGGCCATGGCCACGCGCTCGCCGCCCTGCAGGCAGCCGAGCGGTCGCGTCGCGACGCCGGCGGCGCCGCACCCGTCGGCCTGCTGCTGCTCTCGGCTCCCGCCGCCGCCTGCTTTCTCGGACCGGGCTGGTGGGCGGCGCTGACGACGGCGCTGCGGCCGCCGATGCAGGCGGTGGGCGCGATCGAGATGCTCGATTGCGGCGACGCCGCCGGGCGGGCGATGGAGGCGCTGCGCATCGGGCTGCGCCGGTTGATCCTGTCACCGGATTGCCCGCAGCATCGGGCCGTGCTGGCGCGCGCGGCGGCCCTGGGTGCCACGCTGGCGGCACACCGGCCTGAGGCGCTCGACCTCGCCGAGCCTCGCGCCGAGCGGCGGCTCGACTCCTGGCTTGGCGATCCGTCCTCCCCTCCCGTGCCCGCGACCCGCAGCCGGTGACAAACAACGGGCGCTCGTCTAGATGCTGCGCGATGTCGATCGCCCCCCGGCCCCGGAACCTCATCGACGCCTGCGACGGCGACGATGACGGCCGGCGCTCGGGCGAAGACGCGCCGTCGCTGCCGGCGACGATCATCCCGATCTTCGGGCGGGACTGATCGCTCATGAGCGGCTGCCGCCTCTACCTGGTCACGCCGCCCGCACTCGATCCGGTGGAGTTCCGTGATCGCCTGGCCGCGGCACTCGATGCCGGCGACGTCGGCGCGGTGCAGCTGCGGCTCAAGGACGCCGGCGACGACGACGTCAGGCGCGCGATCGACGTGCTGCGCCCGGTCGTGCAGTCCCGCGGCGTCGCCTTCCTGCTCAATGACCGTCCGGACCTGGCATGCGCACAGGGCTGCGACGGCGCCCATGTCGGCGCCGACGACATGCCGGCAGGCAAGGCGCGCGCGCTGCTCGGCGAGCTGCAGCTCGGCGTCTCGTGCTACGACAGCCGCGACGCGGCGATGCGGGCGGGCGAGGCCGGCGCCGACTACGTGGCGTTCGGCGCCTTCTTCGCCAGCGGCACCAAGGCGACCGCGATACGCTGCGATCCGGAGCTGCTGCGCTGGTGGTCGACGCTGATGGAGCTGCCGGTGGTGGCGATCGGCGGCATCGACGCCGGCAACTGCGCGCCGCTGGTGCGGGCCGGCGCCGACTTCCTCGCCGTGGTGGGCGCGGTCTGGAACCATCCCCATGGGCCGGCCGCGGGGGTGATCGCGATCAATGACGCGATCTCCGGTGCGGCGGGGGATGACTGAGGAAGCCGAGGGCTCCGCCCTTGACCCGCTGGGGCCCGAGGCCCCAGACCCCGATTTCCGGCGACGAAATTCCCCTCCACCGCGTTGGGGCTTTGTTCACTTCGATGAGGCAGGCTCGTCGGTGGCGTACAGTGTGCGGGGCGGACAGGCGGGCATGCAGGTCGACGGCTCCTCGGCAGGCGGCGGCTCCCCGTCGGCCAGCGCCACGCCGCCCTCGCCGATCGACCTCGCCTCCCTGACCACGGCGCAGCTCGCGGCACTCGGCAGTGTCCAGCTTGCCTCGATCGGCCCTGGCGACATCGCGTCGTTGAGCGCTCGCCAGGTCGCAGCCCTGGCTCCGGCCGCGCTCGTCGGGCTCGGCATCGCGGCGATCGCCGCACTCGCCGCCAGCCAGGTCACGGCGCTGCTGCGCGGGCAGGTCGCGGCGCTGTCTTCCAGCCAGGTTACCGGGCTGACGGCGGTCCAGCTCGGTGCGCTCAGCGCCGCACAGGCGGCGGCGCTGCCGACCTCCGCCATCGCCGCACTCACCGCCACCGGGGTCGCCGCGCTTTCGCCGAACGCGATCGAGGGGCTCGCGACCGCGGCGGTGGCAGCACTCTCCACCGCCCAGGCAGCGGCGCTGTCGCGTCCGCAGGTCGCGGCCTAGCGGGCAGCTCAGGTCGCCGCACTGCCGGACGCCATCCCCGGGACGCTCGATGCGGCATGGCTCTCGGCGATCACCGGCGCCTCCGCCGCCGGCCTGACCACCATGCAGCTGGCGTCGCTCGGCACGGCGCAGCGCGGCGCGCTCACCGGCAGCCAGCTGGCAAGCCTCGGCGCGGCCCAGCTCGCGACCCTCCTCGCCGCCGGCTCGGGCCCCCTGACGCCGGGCCAGATCAGGTCGATCTCCACCACCGGCCTCGCCGGCCTCGCTCCCGCCGCGATCGGGATGCTGTCCACGCAGCAGCTCGCCGCTCTCGCTGGGGCACAGGTCGCGGCCCTCAGCTCGACCGGCATCGCCGCGCTGTCCGGCGCGCAGCTCGCCGCGATCTCCCCCGCTGCCACCGCGTCGCTCACCGCGAGCCAGCTGCGCATGCTGGATGCCGCGCAGGCGGATGCGCTGACGACCGACCAGCTGCGTGTGCTCGGATTGGCGCAGGCGGAGGCACTCCCCGCCGCCGACCCAGCATCGCTGTCCTCCAGGCAGCTCGGGGCGCTGCAGCCGGCCGCGCTCGGGGCCGAGGCCTCGGCGCCGTCACCACCGGCAGCTCGCCGGCCTCTCCGGCGCCCGGATCGGCGCCCTCAGCGCCTCGCAGGTCGCCTCGCTCTCCCACGATGCCCCGCGCGCGCTGGACAACACGCAGCGTGGCGGGCTCGGATCCGCCCGGCTTGCGGCACTGCCCGCGGCCCTCCTCGCATCGCTCAGCGGCAGGCAGATGGCGGCCCTCGCCCCGACCGCGATGGCCGGCCTGACCGGCGATGCCATCGCAGCCCTCGGCAGCGGACCGCTCGTCTGCCTCACGGCGACGCAGGTCGCGGCCCTCAGACCGGCCCACGTCGCGCTGCCGGCCACCGCGCAGCTCGCGGCCCTCACGTCCGGACAGCTCCGCGCGCTGAGCTCCACCCAGGTGGCGGCGTTCTCCGGCAGCACGATCGCCGCCCTCGGCGCCGCGCAGCTCGGCGCGCTGTCGCCCGCCGCCATCGCCGGTCTCGGCGCCAGCGGCGCGCGCCTGCTCACCACCGACCAGATCGCCGGTCTCACGCGCAGCCAGGTGGCGTCCCTCAGGGTCGCCCAGGTCGCTGCCCTGCCCGTCGCGACGCTCAACGCGCTGGACGGCAACAGGCTCGCCATGCTGTCGGCTGCCGACATCGCGGCGCTGACGACGGACCAGCTCACCGGCCTCGCCACGGCGCAGATCGCCGCCCTCTCGCCGAGCCAGGTCGCGGCACTCGGCTCGGACCAGGTGAGCGCGCTGTCCGACGACGCGCTGGCGGCCCTCTCGGGCAGCCAGATCGGCGCGATCTCCTACGCCGGGGCACTCGGGCTCAGGGCGCGCAGCTCGCGGCGCTGGGCGCGCGGCAGGTGTCCGGCCTCTCTCCGTCGCAGCTCGCGGCGCTGAGCGATCAGGGCGCGGCCCTGGGTGCGGCGCAGATGGCCGGGTTGTCGACGGACGACATCGCGCCGCTGGCTCCCGCCGCGTCCGGGCCGCTCGGCGGTGAGGCGATCGACGCGCTGTCGGAGGCGCAGGTCGATGCGATCGGCGCCGCCCAGCTCGACTGTCTGAGGATGAACCAGATCGCCGCCTTCACCGAGAGCCAGCTCTACGAGATGAGCCAGACCCAGCTCGACGCGCTCTATGGCTGAGGCACCGGGCACGCCCGGCTCAGCGGCGCGCGCCCACCCCGGTGGCGTAGTCGCCCGGCACGTAGGTGCCGGCCGGCGCCGGAGCCGCGATCACGCCGCGGTCCGGCAGCAGCATCGACTGGGTCGCATACAGCACGCCGTTGGATTGCGGCACGTCGGCGAGCCAGAGCCGGTCGCTGCGGCCGAGCGCGTCGGCCAGCAGCAGCCGCCCGGTGCCGGGATCGATCCCGACGCGCAGCACGTCGCGGCCGTCGAAGGTGGTCAGCCCGACCGGGCCGCGCCGTGCCGCGATCAGGCGTCGCAGCCTGGCCTCGGTGTAGCGGCCGGGGACGATGGTGTAGGCCATCAGGCGGCGCAGGTCGGCATGGTTGGCCGGTCGCAGCAGCGCGCCGCCGGCATCGCGCTGCGCCGCCTCGAGCGGCTCGTTGGGCGCCGCGAACACGGTGAACGGGCCGTTGCGGCGCAGCGTGTCGAGCAGCCCGGCGCGGTCCAGGGCCACGGCGTAGTCGGTGAGCTCCAGCGAGGCGACGATGCTCTCGTCGACCGTGCGGTCGCGCGACAGCGGCACGTTGGCGAACACGATGTCGTCGGTGCTGCCGCGCACCAGCAGCGGGTCCTGCCTGGCGCCGCTCTCGCATCCGGCGAGGCTCGCCATCATGCACAGCGCCAGCACGAACCGCCCCGCCCTCAGCCGCCCCATGCGCTTCCCCTCATCAGCGGGTCATGCGTAACGAGATGTGCCGCGATCAGCAACCGTTGCCGCGCAGCGACCAGGACGCGACCTTGTCGTTGGTGACCTCGAACAGGGTCTGGCAGCTGGCGCTGTAGTAGCTCGCCGGGAAGCCGCCGAAGCCGCCATAGCCGAACCCGTCATAGCCGCCGAAACCGCCGAAGCCACCGAACCCGCCATAGCCGCCGAAGCCGCCGAAGCCGCCATAGCCGAACCCGCCGTAGCCGAAGCCGCCGGAGCCCGGAAAATAGCTGCTGTCGTTCTCGACATAGGCGAGGAAGCTGTGGCCGTCGGTGCTGTAGGTGCGGGTCGGCACGCCGAAATTGCGCACCACCTCCACCGGAGGACGGCCGATCAGCGAGTCGAGCAGGCGTCGCTGCGCCGGCGTCGGCGTCTGGCAGGCGGCGAGGCCGAGCAGCGGGACCGCGAGTGCGGCCAGGGGAAGCAGGCGGCGGAACGACATGGCAGGGCCTCGACGTATGGAGAATGGCGGGATGCTGATCACTACAACGTAGGAGAGCTTCGCCCGGATCAAGACATGATCACGCAGAATGCAACCCGGCACGATCCGGCGCGACCTCAGGCGCCCAGCCACAGGACGTCGGACAGGTGCGCCGCACCGCTGGCGAGCAGCGCCAGCCGGTCGAAGCCGAGTGCCGCGCCGGCACAGGGCGGCAGGTCGGCGAGCGCGTCGAGCAGCGCCTCGTCGAGCGGCCAGCGATCCGCCTCGGGGTCGAGGGCTGCGCGTCGGGCGCGGTCGTGCAGGAAGCGGGCGCGCTGCTCCGCCGGATCGGTGAGCTCCTCGAAGGCGTTGGCGAGCTCGATGCCGCACGCGTACAGCTCGAAGCGCAGGGCGGCGCGCGGATCGTCCGGATCGCGCCGCGCCAGTGCTGCCTGGCTCGACGGCCAGTGCGTCAGGAAGGTGGGCCGCGCGCGGCCGATCGCGGGCTCGACCGCGCCCAGCAGAAGCCGGAAGAACAGGTCCTCCCATGCCTCGCCGGCACGCAGCGCGGTCGCGGCCTGCCGCGCCAGCCCTGCCGCGTCGCCAGCGGTCGCGAGCAGGTCGGCGCCGAGCTCGCGGGCGAACGCCTGCTGCAGCCGCAGCCGCTCGAAGGGCGCGTCGATGGCGCAGTCCCGGCCGTCGCGCGACAGGCGGGGCGGCAGGGTCGCGCGCAGCAGCGCCTCGGTCTCGTCCATCAGCGAGGCCAGGTCCGCACCCGGCCGATACCATTCGAGCATGGTGAACTCGGCGGCGTGCAGCGCGCTGCCCTCGCCGTTGCGCCAAACCCGGGCGAGCTGGAACACCGGCAGGCCGGTCGCCGCCACCAGGCGCTTCATCGCGAACTCGGGGCTGGTATGCAGGAACAGCCGCTCGCGGCTGCCGTCGGTCGCGATCCGCTCGGTGCGGAACGGCCGCAGATGCACCTCCTCCCCCGGGGTCGCGACCGCGTACGGCGTCTCGACCTCGAGATAGCCGCGGGCGTCGAAGAAGGCGCGCACCGCGCGCGCCAGCTGCGCACGCCGGCGCAGCAGCGGCAGGCGGTCGGCGATCGGGCTGCGTGGCCGGCGGTCCGCGCCGCCGCCGGGTTGCGGGTTCATGGTAGGGGCAGTACAGCGCCGGCATGGCGATCGGCAACCAGAACGGCCGGGCGCGCCCCGGGATACGTGACGCCGGCATACGCGACACCGACGCGCTGATCGGCGCGGGTCTGGCACCCGAGGGCCAGCGTGCGGCGCTGCGCGCGGTCGGCGAGAGTTTCGCGACCCTGATCCCGCCCGCCTTCCTCGCACTGATCGAGCGGCCGGGCGACCCGATTGCGCTGCAGGTGGTGCCCGATCCGGCGGAGCTGGAGCGCGCGCCGCACGAGCTGGCCGACCCGATCGGCGACGACGCCCACTCGCCGGTCCGCGGCATCGTGCATCGCTACGCCGACCGCGCCCTGCTCAAGCCGCTGCTGGTCTGCCCGCTCTATTGCCGGTTCTGCTTCAGGCGGGAGCATGTCGGGCCCGGCGGCGGGGTGCTCGACGAGGCCGAGCTCGAGCGCGCGCTGGACTGGCTGCGCGGCCATCCCGCGATCGGCGAGGTGATCCTGACCGGCGGCGATCCGCTGATGCTGTCGCCGCGCCGCCTCCGCCGCATCGTCGCCGCCCTCGACGGCATCGCCCACGTCCGCACGGTGCGCGTCCATACCCGGGTGCCGGTCGCCGATCCGGCGCGGCTCGACGACGCGCTGGCCGCCGCACTCGAAACCGACAAGGCGATGTGGCTGGTGCTGCACGCCAACCACGCGCGCGAGTTCACCGCCGACGCGGTCGCGGCGGTGCGTCGGGTGCAGGCGCGCGCGATCCCGGTGCTCGGCCAGTCGGTGCTGCTGGCCGGCGTCAACGACACCGTCGAGGCGCTGGAGGCGCTGCTGCGCGCCATGGTCGCGGCCAGGATCAAGCCGTACTACCTGCACCAGCTCGATCCCGCACCCGGCACCGCGCGCTTCCAGGTGCCGATCGAGCGCGGCCGCGCGCTGCTCGCCTCGCTGCGCGGACGCGTCACCGGCCTCGCCTGGCCGACCTACGTGCTCGACATCGCCGGCGGCCACGGCAAGGTGCCGCTGGGCCCGGACTACCTCGACTTGCCGTCGGGCCGGGTGCGCGACCCCCAGGGCATCAGCCACGGGCTGCCCGGTGCGCTTGCCCCGGAACCGGCCGCGGGATAGAAGCCCGCCTTCCCATGCCCCCCGCCTTCCATAGACGCAGAGTCCTAAGATGAAGCAGCAGGCCAACCTGATCAGGGCCGGACAGGTCATCGAGCATGACGGCCGGCGCTGGACCGTGATCAAGCAGCAGATCATCTCTCCGGGCAAGGGCGGCGCCTTCATCCAGGTCGAGATGCGCGACCTCAAGACCGGCAACAAGACCAACGAGCGCTGGCGCACCGCCGACACCGTCGAGCGGCTGATCACCGAGGAGAAGGAGTACACCTACTCCTACACCGACGGCGACAACCTGGTGCTGATGGACCCGGAGAGCTTCGAGCAGGCGATGATCCCGGCGGCGATCCTTGGCGAGGCCACCGCCTTCCTGCAGGACAACATGGAGGTCATCGTCGACCTGGTCGAGGGCGACCCGGTGGCGATCCACCTGCCGGTCAGCGTGGTGCTCGAGATCGTCGAGGCCGACCCGGTGGTCAAGGGACAGACCGCCACGTCGTCGTACAAGCCGGCCAAGCTCTCCAACGGGGTCAAGACCATGGTGCCGCCGTTCATCGAGACCGGGGAGCGCATCGTGGTGCGCACCGAGGACGCGAGCTACGTCGAACGCGCCAAGGGCTGAGCCCGTGCAGCAGCGCCTGTCGCCGCACATGACGGTGATGCAGAACGCGGCGGGGAAGGCCGCCAAGCGGCTGCTGCGCGACTTCAACGAGGTCGAGCAGCTCCAGGTCAGCATCAAGGGCCCGTCGGACTTCGTCAGCCAGGCGGACCTGCGCGCCGAGGCCACGATACGCGAGGAGCTGGCGCGGGCGCGGCCCGGCTACGCCTTCCTGATGGAGGAGAGCGGAGCGTCGGGCGGCGAGAACTGGTCCTGGCGCTGGGTGGTCGATCCGCTCGACGGCACCACCAACTTCCTGCACGGCATGCCGCACTGGGCGATCAGCATCGCGCTGCAGAAGCGGCTGCCGGACGGCGACGCCGAGATCGTCGCCGGCATGGTCTACAACCCCGCCGGCAACGAGATGTACTGGGCCGAGAAGGGTGCCGGCGCCTACCTCAACGACCGTCGGCTGCGCGTCTCGGCGCGTCGCGACATCTCCGAGGCGGTGTTCGCGACCGGCATCCCGTTCGCGGCGATCCCGGCGCGCCGCCGGCTGCCGTTCGCGCGCATCCTGGGCGCGCTGATGCCGCAGGTCGCCGGGATACGCCGCTTCGGCGCCGCCGCACTGGATCTTGCCTGGGTCGCCGCCGGGCGCTTCGACGGCTACTGGGAGCTCGGCGTCAAGCCGTGGGACTGTGCCGCCGGCCTGCTGATGGTGCGCGAGGCCGGCGGCTTCGCGACCGATCCGCAGGGTCGCGACCATCAGGCGATGGGGGCTGAATGCGACGTGGTGGCGGCCAATACCGGGCTGCATGCCAAGCTGCGCGAGATCGTCGCCGCGGGCGAGTGATCTCCGCGCCGCGGCGCGGTTGAGCATCGTCCGGCGCTCGTCTAGAATCTCCCGGTGCAACGCGCAGTCTCCCTTTCGATCCTGGCGCTGGCGCTGGCGCTGGCGCCCGGCCCTGCGGGGACGATTCGGGCCGCGGCTCAGGACGCCGCGACATCCTCCATGACTTCCCCTGGCGGCGCGCCCGGCGGCGGCGACGCGCGGGCGCTGGATGCGCTGGGTCCGGCGGCGCCGAAGCCCACCCCGCATAGGACCGCCTCGCGCCGCCCGGCCCGCCATGCGCGCGCCGCGCGCGCGCCGGTCGCCGCGGCGACGGCCAAGCCAGCGTCGGTCGCGCCGTCGCCGACGATACCCGCGGCACCGCCGCCGCCGCCGGTGATCAAGGCGCCGGTGATCGACGTGCCGCTGCATCCCGAGCCGCCGCCGCCGCCGGTTCCGGTGGTGGCGGGCGCCGCCGGCGTCCCGAGCCCGATCGAGGGCGGCGCCCGCCTCACCTTCGGCGGCGGCAGCGCCGACCTCAACCGGGACAACATGCAGGCGCTACAGGCCTTCGCGATGCAGCTCAAGGCCGATCCGCAGGCGCGCGCGCAGATCAACGCCTATGGCAGCGGCACCGCCGACGACCCGTCGACGCCGCGACGGGTGTCGCTGGAACGCGGGCTCGCGGCGCGCGCGGTGCTGATCCACGGCGGCGTCGCCTCGACGCGCATCTACGTGCGCGCGATCGGCCAGCCGCACGACGGCGGACCGGTCGACCGCGTCGACCTGACCCGATCCGACGCCATGCGGGCGGCCGCCGCACCCGCCCCGGCACCCGCCCCGGCACCCGCCCCGGCATCCTCCGGCGATCCGACGCCCGATCACGCTCCCGCCGCACCCGGCAAGGCAGCCACAGCACCATGACCCGTCCGACCATCTACGTCGTCCGCATGCTGATCTTCCTCGCGGTGGTGGCCGCGGCGACCGCGCTGCTCTGGCGCACGCTGCTCTCGGCGTTCGAGAACAACCCGCTGCTGGACGGGCTGATCCTCGGCGTGCTGGCGCTCGGCATCATCTGGAACCTGGTGATGGTGCTGCGGCTGCTGCCGGAGGTGCGCTGGCTGGAGACCCTGCGTCATCCGCGCGCGGGGCTGACGCCGCCGTCGCCGCCGAAGCTGCTGGCGCCGATGGCCTCGATGATCGCCTCGCGCAACCGCGCCGACCGGCTGACCCTGTCGACGCCGGCGATGCGCAGCCTGCTCGACAGCCTGTCCTCGCGCCTGGACGAGAGCCGCGAACTGTCGCGCTACATGACCGGCCTGCTGATCTTCCTGGGCCTGCTCGGCACCTTCTATGGGCTGCTGCTGACGGTGAGCTCGATCTCCTCGGTGATCGGCAACCTCTCGATCGGCTCGGGCGACGTCAACCAGATGTTCGACCAGCTCAAGAGCGGGCTGGCGCGGCCGCTGCACGGCATGGGCACCGCCTTCTCCGGCTCGATGTTCGGCCTCGCCGGCGCGCTGGTGCTGGGGTTCCTCGACCTCACCGCGGGGCAGGCGCAGAACCGCTTCTTCAACGAGCTGGAGGAGTGGCTCGCCGGCATCACCCGCTTCTCCGGCGGCTTCGCCGGCGAGGGCGAGGCGCCGATCCCGGCCTACGTGCAGGCGCTGCTGGAGCAGACCGCGGAGAACCTGGACGGGCTGCAGTCGGTGCTGGCGCGCGGCGAGGAGGGCCGCTCGGCGCACAACCACACCATGGCGACGCTGTCCGAGCGGATCTCCGACCTGACCGAGATGATGCGCGCCAACCAGCAGCTGATGCAGCGCCTCGCCGAGAACCAGTCCGGGCTGGCACCGGTGCTGCGCCGGCTCGCCGAGGCGCGCGACGGCCCCGAGAGCGGTGCGGACGGCCTGCGCGACCACATGCGCAACGTCGAGCGCCTACTCGGGCGGATGCTCAACGAGGGCGAGCAGGGTCGCGCGCAGAGCACCGCCGAGCTGCGCGGCGACCTGCGCCTGTTGACCCGCACCCTGGCGGCACTGGGGGGCGAGAATGCGACCTAGCAGGCAAGGGATGCCCCTCGACCCCACCCAAGGCAAGCCTGTGAAAAACGGGGTCTGGGGCCCCCGGCCCCAACAGGCCAAGGGCGGAGCCCTTGCCTCCACGCCGCAGCCCGCTGTCGCCGCGCGATGAGACGTCGCCACGGCACGCGCAACGGCCTCGATGCGTGGCCCGGCTACGTCGATGCGCTGTCGACGCTGCTCATGGTCATCATCTTCGTGCTGCTGGTGTTCGTGCTGGCGCAGGCCTTCCTGTCGGTGGCGCTGAACGGCCGGCAGCACGTGCTGGACCGGCTGCAGAGCGAGATGGCGCAGCTGACCCAGCTGCTGTCGCTGGAGCGGGTCAAGAGCCACGATCTCGGGCTGTCGGTGGCGACGCTGCGGGCGCAGCGCGGCGCGCTGCAGGCGCAGACCCAGGCGCTCGGTGTCCAGCTCGCCCAGGAGACCGCCCATGCGCAGTCGCAGGCCAAGCTCGACAGCGACGCGCAGGCGCAGGTGGCGCTGCTCAACCAGCAGCTGGCGGAGCTGGAGAAGCAGCTCGCCGCGATCACCGAGGCGCTCGACATCACGCAGAAGGACGTGCGCGACCGCGACGCCAAGATCAGCGACCTCGGCAACAAGCTCAACCTGGCTCTGGCCGACAAGGTCGAGCAGCTCAAGCGCTACCGCTCGGAGTTCTTCGGCCGGCTGAGCCAGGTGCTCGCCAACCGGCCGGGCCTACGCGTGGTCGGCGACCGCTTCGTGTTCCAGAGCGAGGTGCTGTTCCCGCCCGGCAGTGCCGAGCTCTCCAAGCCGGGTGCGGAGCAGATGAGCGCCCTGGCCGGCACGCTGAAGCAGATCGCCGCCGAGATCCCGCCCGACCTGCCCTGGGTGCTTCGCGTGGACGGCCATGCCGACCGGCAGCGCATCACCGGCGGCCATTTCGCGACCAACTGGGAGCTGTCGGCGGCGCGCGCCATCACCGTGGTCAAGCTGCTGATCGACCAGGGGGTGCGGCCGCAGAACGTCGCCGCCGCCGCGTTCTCCGAGTATCAGCCGCTAGATCCCGCCAGCACCCCGGAAGCCTACGCCAAGAACCGACGCATCGAGCTGCGCCTGACCGATCGCTGAGCATCGGGGCCTGGGGCCCCCGGCCCCGGCGGGTCGAGGGCAGCGCCCTTGCCTCACTTCCTCAGCCGCCCGCCTGCGCTGGCGGTTCGAGCTCATGCAGCCAGGGCGGATCGGCGCCGACGCGACCGCAGGTGATCGACGCCACCCTGACCGCGAACTCCAGCACCGCCTGGGCCTGCGAGCGATCGATGCGCTGCAGCCCGTCCACCGCCAGCAGGCCGCTCCGGTCGAGCTGGAACAGCACGGCGGCGATGAAGCTGTCGCCGGCGCCCACGGTGTCGACCAGCGCGATGGGCGAGGCCGGCACACTCACCTGTCCGTCCCTGGTCCAGGCGCTGGCGCCGTCGCCGCCGCGGGTGAGCACGACCAGGCTGGCACCGGCCGCGATCCAGTCCCGCGCGACGCGGTCCGGGTCGGCGCCGGGACGCAGATAGTCGAGGTCGGCCACCGACAGCTTGACGATGTCGGCGAGCTGGAACATCTGGTTCAGGCGCGCGCGGTAGCCCGGCAGGTCGCCGGTCAGGCCGGGACGGCAGTTGGGGTCGATCGCCAGCACCCGCCTGCCCTTCTGCGCGCGCATCAGAAGCAGGATCTCGTCGGCGACCGGAGGCGCGATCAGGGTCAGCGAGCCGACATGCAGCGCCGTCACCGCATCGTCCAGCGCCGGACTGGCGGCACGGGTCCAGCTGCGGTGCGCGCTGCCCTGCTCGTAGAAGGCGTAGGCCGGCTCGCCCTCGCCGAGCTGCACGAACGCCAGCGTGCTGGACTGATCGAGGCGCGCGGCATAGGCGAGCGAGACGCCGTCGCGGCGCAGCGAGTCTGCGATCAGGTCGCCGAAGAAATCGGTCGACAGCCCGCCCATGAAGCCGACCTCGGCTCCGAGCCGGCCCAGCCCGCTGGCGATGTTACGGCACGAGCCGCCCGGGACCGGCAGGTAGGCGTCGCGGCCCGCGGCCTGCACGGGAAGGAAATCGATCAGCGCGTCCCCGCAGATCACGATCATGCCGCCGCCTCGATCGACACGCCGAGCGAGGCCAGCGCGTCCCAGTAGCCAGGATAGGTCTTTGCCACGCAATCCGCATCCTGGATCGTGATCCCGCCCAGCTTCAGGCCGGCGAGGGCGAAACTCATCGCGATCCGATGGTCGGCGTAGGTCTCGATCCGCGTCGGCAGCAACGCCCCCGCGAGCGTGGGGTCGGCGGCCACCAGCAGGTCGTCGCCCTCCTCGCGCGCGAGGTCCGGACGGATGCGGCACAGCTCGGTGGCGAGTGCGTGCACCCGGTCGCACTCCTTGACGCGCAGGTTGGCGATGGAGGTGAAGCGCACCGGCCGGCGGTTGAAGGCGGCCAGCACGGCGAGCGTCGGCACCGCGTCCTGCATCTGCGCGCCGTCGATGCGCGCCGGCATCTCGGGGAACGACTCGATCAGGCGCCAGGCCGCGGCGTCGGGCTGGGTGAAGTCGGCCGGCGCGATCCCGAGATCGATCGCGCCGCCGGTCAGCCGGGCGGCGGCCCACAGGTAGGTGGCGGCGGACGCGTCGGGCTCGATCGCCACGTCGGCCGCCCGGTAGCCGGTGGCCGGCACTCGCCAGGCGCCGTCGCCCACGGCATGCGGCGCGGCGCCGAAGCGGCGCATGGCGCCGAGCGTGAGCTCGACATAGCCGCGCGCGCCGATCTCGCTGCCCTGCAGCGCCACCTCGATCGGCCCGTCGCCGCAGGCGGCCAGCATCAGCAGGGCGGAGAGGTACTGGCTGGACAGGCCGGCATCGATCGAGACCCGGCCGGCGCTGAACCTGCCTTCGCCCTCGACCCGCACCGGCGGGCAGCCGGAGGGGGCGCTCGCGCGCACGCCGAGCGCTGCCAGGGCCTGGACCAGCGGCGCAATCGGGCGGGTGCGCATGTGGCGGTCGCCGTCGAGCACCACGGTGCCGCGCACCAGCGCCGCCGCCGCGGTCAGGAAGCGGGTGGCGGTGCCGGCATTGCCGAGGAACAGAGGCGACGCCGGGGCCCGCAGCCGTCCGGTGCCGCGCACCCGGAAGCTGGTGGCGTCCGGCTCCTCGATGGTGACACCCATCTCGCCCAGCGCGCGCGCCATGTGGGCGGTGTCGTCGCTCTTCAGCGCGCCGGTGAGCAGGCTGTCGCCCCGCGCCAGCGCCGCCAGCAGCAGCACCCGGTTGGTGATCGATTTCGAGCCCGGCGGCGTCACGCGTCCGCGCAGCGGCCGCGACGGCGGGATGATGGTGATCGCCCGGCTCACGCGGCGGCACCGATGCCGGCGCGTCGGCTCAGGCGGGCTGGCCGTAGGCGTGGCGGCGCAGCCGGTCGAGCCGCCTGGCGCCGCCTTCGACCTGCGGATCGAGGCTCAGCACGTGCTGCCACGCCTGGTAGGCGGCCATCCAGGAGGCCCGCTGCTCCTCGATCCCGGCCAGGCTCTGCCAGGCGAGCACGTCGGCGGGATCGCGCGACAGCGCGCCGCCGAGATCGACCGCCGCCTGGTCCAGCTCGCCGCCGGCCGCCCGCGCCGCCGCCCGCTCGCGCCAGAGCAGTGCCGCGTCCGGCTGCAGCCCGACCGCGTCGTCGAGGTCCGAAAGCGCGGCGGCGCGCTGCCCCGCCGCCAGCTCGCGCTGCGCGCGGCGCTGCAGCAGCCGCACCATCGGCTGCACCGATTGCTGGCGCAGCGCCTCCAGCTCGTATTCGAGCTGCATCGCCTGGGTCCGGCCCTGCGCCTGCGCCAGCGCCACGGTCAGGGGGGCGAGCTTGGAGTCTGGTCCAGGCTTTGGCCCAAGGTCTGGCCCAGGGTCTGGCCCAGGGTTTGGCCCGGCGGCGGCGAGCAGCAACAAAAAAGCGCCGCTCCCGAGGAAGCGACGCCCTGTCGGCCGGTCGATGCGGACGGCGGACCGACCCGGCATCTCAGCCCTGGCGGGCCTTCATGCGCGGGTTCTTCTTGTTGATGACGTAGACCCTGCCGTGACGGCGCACGACGCGGCAATCCTTGTCCCGCACCTTGGCCGACTTCAGGCTGTTTCTGATCTTCATGACGTGACCCTGTTCGAGCAGCCGTGGCGTCGCGTCGCCCTGCCGCGATCCGAGGCGTAAGGACGCGGCAGATAGCGGCGAGGGGTTCCGTGGTCAAGGCTTTCCGTGGCAGTTTCCGCGGCATCGGCTCGCCTGCCGGCGAGGGCTGCGCCGGCGGTCCGGGCGGTCGGGCCGCATGGGTCGTGGAGCAACAGATCTTGGCACAGGCGCGGAGCGAGGATCACCGGCGCGGGCGGAGCGGCGAGAACCACCAGCGCGCGCGGAGCGGGCGGCCGCTCTGGGCCTCGGTCGGGCGCATCCGCCGCCGCCGCTCGTGACTCCCCTGCCCCGCCAGTGCGCCATCCTCGCCGGCGGCCTCGGCACGCGACTGGGCAGCCTGACCCGGGACACCCCCAAGCCGCTGCTCGAGGTCGGCGGACGGCCGTTCCTGGGCTGGCTGATGCGAGAGGCGCTGCGCTGGGGCATCGAGGAGTTCGTCCTGCTGACCGGGCATCTCGGTGACCGCGTGCGGGGCGCGATCGACCTGCTGTCGGACGGCCTGCCGCGGGCGGTCCCGATCCGGGTGAGCAACGAGCCCGCGCCGGCCGGCACCGGCGGCGCGCTGCGCGCCGCCCGCGACATGCTGGACCAGCACTTCCTGCTGCTGAACGGGGACAGCCTGCTGCTGGCCGATCTCGGTCCGGCCCTCGCGGCGTTCGCCCGCGATCCCGCCGACGTCGCCTGCCGGATGGTGCTGCGCGCGGTGCCCGACGCCGGACGCTACGGCGTGGCCGACCTCGAGGGCGACCGGGTGACGGCGTTCCGCGAGCGGCCGGACCTCGCCGGCCCCGGGCTGATCAACAGCGGCATCTACCTGATGGATCGCCGCGTCGCCGAGCTGGCCGCGACGCGCTGCTCGCTGGAGCGCGACCTGCTGCCGGCGCTGATCGCCCAGCACGCGGTCAGAGGCACCGCCGCCGCCGGCTGGTTCATCGATATCGGGGTGCCGGCCGATCTCGCCCTCGCCCGGGCGGAGCTGCCCGGGCGGATCCAGCGTCCGGCACTGCTGCTCGACCGCGACGGCGTGCTGAACCGCGACCATGGCTGGGTCGGCTCGCGGGCGCGATGGGAGTGGATCGCGGGCGCCAAGCGGACGGTGCGTCTCGCCACCGCCGCCGGCTGCCACGTGTTCGTGGTCACCAACCAGTCCGGCGTCGCCCGCGGGCTCTACACGGAGGACGACGTGGGCGAGCTGCATCGCTGGATGGGCCAGGAGCTGCGCCAGGCGGGCGGCACCGTGGACGATGTGCGCTACTGCCCGTTCCATCCCGAGGCGGCGGTGGCGCGCTATCGCGCGGCGTCGGACTGGCGCAAGCCGGCGCCCGGCATGATCCTCGACCTGATCCGGCGCTGGGAGCTCGACCGGGCGCGATGCCTGCTGATCGGCGATCATGCGCGCGACCTCGCCGCCGCCGCGGCGGCGGGCATCGAGGGGCACCTGTTCCCGGGCGGCGATCTGGCCGACTTCGCGCGCCCGCTGCTGCAGGGGGCCGCATGACGCGCGCGGCGGCTGCCACGTTCGAGGGGGTGCGGGGGACCGTGCGGTCCCGGGTGCCGCTGCGTCTCGGGCTGGCCGGCGGCGGCACCGACCTCAGCCCGTACTGCGACGAGCATGGCGGCGCCGTGCTCAACGTCACCATCGACCGCTACGCCTACGCCATCATCGCGCCCTCGCCGGACGAGCGGGTCCACCTGATCGCGCCGGATCTCGAGGTGCAGGAGACGCTCGCGGCCGACGACGCGGCGCTGGCGAATGCCAGGCTGGTGCTGCATGCGGGCGTGCTGCGACGCATGGCGCGGCAGTTCGACGACGGCCGGATCCGGCCCTGCCGGGTGACCTCCTTCGTCGATGCGCCGCCCGGCAGCGGGCTGGGCTCCAGCTCGGCGCTGTGCGTGGCGCTGGTCGAGGCGTTCCGCGAGGCCATGCAGCTGCCGCTCGGCCCCTACGACGTGGCGCGCCTCGCCTTCGAGATCGAGCGCGTCGAGCTCGGCCTCGCCGGCGGCCGGCAGGACCAGTATGCCGCGACCTTCGGCGGCATCAACTTCATCGAGTTCCTGGCCGGCGACCGGGTGATCGTGAACCCGCTGCGGGTGTCGCCGGCGATCCGCAACGAACTCGAGATCAGCCTCGTGATCTGCTTCACCGGCGTCTCCCGCCGCTCCGAGCGGATCATCGAGGAGCAGACCCGGAACATGACCGAGCACGCCTCGGACGCGCTCGACGGGCTGCACCGGCTGAAGCGCGACGCGCTGGAGATGAAGGACGCGCTGCTGCGCGGCCAGATCGACCGCATCTCCGACATCCTCAACGGCTCCTGGCTCGCCAAGAAACGCACCGCCCAGGGGATCAGCAGCGAGCGCATCGACGGGCTGATGCGCGCGGCGTTCGCGGCCGGCGCGACCGGGGGCAAGGTGTCGGGCGCCGGCGGCGGCGGCTTCATGATGTTCGTGGCGCCGCCCGAGCGGCGCGTCGCGCTGATCCAGGCGCTGGACCGGGCCGGCGGCAGTGCCGGGGGCGTGCATCTGACGCACCGGGGTGCGGAGAGCTGGACCCTGTGATGGACGAGGCGGAACAGGTCGCGGCACGTCGCCGCAGCGTGGCGCAAGGCGTCACCGACGCGGCGCGCTGGAGCGATCCGGACAGCTACCTGCCGTTCTGGGACGCACGCGCGGCGGCGGTGGCACCAATGCTGCGTGAGCGGCGATGGGTCTGCGACATCGGCTGCGGCAGGCAGGCGCTGCGCGCGCAGCTCGAGCCCGGCACGCGCTACCTGCCGGCCGACATCCGCCGCTGGACCCCGGACACCGAGCCCTGCGAGCTGAACCAGGGCCGGCTGCCCCGCCGCGCGCTGCGGCGGTGCGACGTGGCGGTGCTGCTGGGGGTGGTGGAATACATCCTCGACCCGCAGCGCCTGCTGACCCGGCTGCACCGCTACGCCGAGCATCTCCTGCTGACCTACTGCGCGCCCGAGCTGTGGACGGTGGATCGCGCCGGCTTCGGCTGGGTCAACGCGCTGTCGGAAGCCGAGCTGCGGGCGCTGCTGGGCGGCGCCGGCTACGCGGTCACCGGAACCGGCGTGTTCGAGGAGCGGCAACTGGTGGTGCAGGCGCGCGCGACCCGGTTCGGCCCGCTCAGGCGCCTGCGCCGCAGTGCGGCGCGGCGGGCGCTCGCATCGTCGGAGGTGAGCCGCTGCTGAAGGCGGATTCGTCGGGCGATGCTCAGCCGGACGTGCCCGGGCATCCTGTCGAGAGGATGCCGGGGCCGTAGACGTCGATCAGGAGGGTGCCGAGCGGATAGATACGCAGCGGTGGGCCGTAATGCCGGAGCACGTCACGCTGGTTGAAGAAGATGTTCGAGCTCGTCGCGACGATGACGAACCTCTGCCCCGCGGCTTGATCTGGCCCGGCGTACCAGCGGCTGCTGCCGATCTGAAGATAAGGCTGCAGGCCGCACCGGCCGCCGCGAACCACGGGCCTGACGCGGATCGAGCCGTGGCTGAAGACGGTCACGATCGAGGCGTCCCAGTATCCGCCATAGCCGTCATCGAGATGGTGCTGCCGCAGGAAGCTCACCACGTTCGACGGCGCATCCGGACTTCCCGGGTGACCCAGCGTTCCGGCCGGAAGCAGGAGGGCGACGCAGGCCGCCAGCGACGCTTGCAGCAGCAACAGCATACGCCACCGCACATTCAAACTCTCGCTGCGAGCCAGCACGATCGCGGAAAACACCAGGACCGGAATGAAATAGCGTATCGAGGTTTCATCCAGCAGATACCGGCTGAGGACGGCGGCGCCGATCGTGGACAGGATCGCCGAGACCGAGAACAGGTCGATCAGGTCGATCAGGTCGATCAGGTCGACCGAACGCTCGATCTCGCCGCTCACGAACACGAGGCGCCACATCCGAGCTGCTCCGTGCCAGACGATGCCGATGCTGAGCATCAGGAGAGGAAGTCTGACGATCGCGGGGATCGCACCGCCGAGCCCGGCCAACGACTTCCCGGAGAAATCGGCTCCGAACAAGGTCATGACGTCCCGCGCCGCCATGAGAGCGTGCGCCGGGAGGTCCTGCAGATCGCACAGCCTGGAGTCCTGGAGGCTAACCGAGAAACCTCCTTCCGCGGCCACCCGGCTGGCCAGCCAGTTTCCGGCGAACCATTAGACGGCGGTGCAGCCCCGCACCTCTGCCAGCCGCGGCGATCGCCGTTCAGCAGCCTTGCAGAGCAGCGTCAGGCAGACGGGAATGAACAAGACGACCAGGCTGAAAGGGTCGCTGGATGCCGCGATCATGCAGATCAAGCAATAGGGGACGAGCGCGGCGGAACGTCGTCCGGCCGTCATCAGGTATCGCTCGATCAGCGCGATCCCGGCGAGGCCGCATGCGATGGTCAGGACGTGTCCCGGCGAATCGCCGATGAAGTGCAACGCATCGCCGTAGACCAGCGGCGGAAACACCAGGAGAATGACAGGCGCCAATCCACGTCCAGGCGCGGAACGTCGCGGACCGGTCCGGGCGAGCCTCATCGCCAGCATTACCACCAGCGCCCAGATTAAGGCCGGCAGCAGATACAGCAGGCTGGGCCGCAAGCCGGTGACGACCGTCATGACCCCGTAGGCCAGATCATCGAGCAGCCAGTAGCTGTCGGGTGGCAGCGTCCAGCCCGCGAGAAAGAAGTTGCCGTGCAGCATCTCGTAGCCCGCGAGCAGACTGCCGGCCTCGTCGGAGTTTCTCCGGATCCCGCCGAGCTGGTAGAGAAAGAACGCGCACAGCAGGACGAGGCCTGCGAGCCTTCCGGCACCTGCCAGCACCGTCGATCTCCCAAGGCGTGTCACCTCATGGGCTCGATCGGTGCGTGCTGATGATTCCGCCCGCGGCGGGCGCAGGCTGCATCTTGATCGTCTCGAACACCAGGATCTCGTGACCTGAACGGACCACCTCGTGCACGGTCACGGCGAAGCCGAGGCGGCGCAGCAGGTCGGGCAGATCCGCACCGTAATCCCAGAACGCCAGCGCGCCGTCGGCACGGATCGGATCGCCGTGATACTCGGGCGGCAGGATGTGGCGGATCACGCCGTCCGACAGCTCGGCGCGCCGGATCGTCTCGCGCCGCGCCGCGCCGTAGGGGATGGTGAACACGTGCCTGCCTCCGGGACGCAGCACGCGGTGGATCTCGCGCCAGGCGCGCTCCATGTCCGGGACGTGCTCCATCACGTCCTGGCTGATGGCGAGGTCGAGGCTCGCGTCGGCCAGGGTGAGCGCCTGCAGATCCTGGCACTGCACCCCGTTGGGCGCCGTCGCACCCGGCGCCACGCCGGGGAAGAAGTCCGGGCGGGTGAAGGAGGCGGCGTCGCCGAGGCTCGCCTGGATCGGCCCCACGAAGCCGAACTCGTGGACGCGCAGGCCCGCGAACACCGGCCGCGCCGCCCGCAGGGTGACGAGCCGCTGCCGGCGATAGGGACGCAGCAGCACCTCCGCCAGCGCCGCCGTCCGGTTGAGCGCGCCGCAGGCCAGGCAGGAGAAGGATTCGCGCCAGTTCGGCCCGCGCGGACCGGCGAAGCGCGGCCGCGCGCCGCAGACCGGGCAGGTGTCGTTGCCAAGCAGGTCGAGCAGCACCGAGCGCGCCCGATCCTCCGAGAACTGCCGGTCGAGCACCTCCATGCCAGCCGCGGCCAGGCTGCGGCAGAGCGCCTCGTCGGCGCACAGATCGAGCACGGCGCGCGCGATCCCGGCGGCGTCGTCGGCGATCAGCGCCTCCGTGCCGTGACGCAGCCGGATCCCCTCGTTGCCGACGCCGGTGGTGACCACCGGAACGGCGGCGCGCAGGCTGCCGACGATCTTGCCCTTCACCCCCGCCCCGTAGCGCAGCGGACTGACCGCGACGCGCGAGCGGGCATAGTACGGCTCCAGGGACGGCACGAAGCCGGTCACCGTGATGCGCTCGCAGGCGAGTGCCCGCACCTCCTGCGGCGGCACGTTGCCCACGATCAGCAGCGGCACGTCCGGCCGCTCGCGCCAGACCAGCGGCATGATCTCGCGCGCGAGCCAGAGTGCGGCATCGACGTTGGGGGTGTGGTCGAAGCCACCGACGAAGATCAGGCCGTGGCGGCCGGAGAAGTCGAGGCTCGCCGCATCGGCGAGCCCGGCGGCGGGAAACAGGTAGGGCGGAATGACGGTGACATGCGCCTCCGGCACCGCCTCGGCGATCAGGCGCGCCTCCTCGGCACTCGGGGTCATCACCCGGTCCACGACCGCGAAGATGCCGAGCTCCATCGGCTTGACGCGATCATGCTCCTCCTTGGCCGACAGCTCGCCTTCCAGCTCGAAGCGACGCATCTCGCGCAGGTAGTGCAGGTCGTGGGTGTAGTACAGGACGCGCGCGCCGGTGGTGCGCCGCAGCAGCTCGAGCGTGGGCGCGGCCACGTACGGCCGGGCGATCCAGATGAAATCCACCTGCGTGCCGTCGCGGTCGAGCCAGGCGGCGAGCGTGTCGGGCGCGTGCAGCACCTCGATGCCGCGCTGCTGCAGGTCGTTGGTGTAGGGCTGCGCGGGGATGCCGTCGAAAGGGTGGTAGATCACCTTCAGCCCGAGCTCGCGCATCAGGCCGAGATACTGGAACAGCGTGACCGCGCCGGCATGCTTGTCGTATTCCGGCACCTTGTCGTCGATCACCAGGATCACGCCGCGCGGGGCCCGGCGCTCGCGCACGACGAAGGCCGGTGCGACCTGGCTCGGCTGGCCGGGCAGCAGGGCGCGCCACTTCTCGACGAACAGCGCGTGGTTCTTCAGCGACTGGCGGTCGCGCACGTCCACGCCGTACGACGCGCTGCCCAGATGCACCACCTGGCTCGCCGGCTGGTAGAGCGTGCGCAGGCCGCGCTCGCGCAGCGCGATGGCGAGGTCGAACTCCTCGTAGAAGGCCGGCGCGTAGCGGTCGTCGAACCCGCCGAGTTCGGCGAACGCGGCGGCACCGACCAGGAAGCAGGCGCCGGTGACCACGTCCACCTCGCGCACGAAGTTGTAGGCGCCGCGCGTCGGCTGGTCGCCGGCGCCGTAGGGCCAGCCCCAGCCGTCGGAGAGGATGGCGCCACCGGCCTCCTGCACCGTGCCGTCGGGGTTCAGCAGCTTGCAGCCGACCAGGCCGACCGTCGGATCGGCCATCAGCGCGACCAGCGGACGCAGCCAGTCGCGGCCGACCAGGGTGTCGTTGTTCAGGAACACGAGGTAGCGGCCGCGGGCGCGCGACGCGGCGCGGTTGCAGTTGCGCAGGAAGCCGAGATTGTTCGGGTTCACGTCGGTGCGCAGGTTCGGCACGTGGCGGAACAGCGGCGCGATCGGATCGCCCGGACAATCGTCGGCCAGGATCACCTCGTAGGCGAGGCCGCCGGTGGTGTTCTGCATCAGCGCCAGCAGGCAGCGGAAGGTCTGCGGGTAGGCGCCGTAGACCGGCACGATGATCGACACCAGCGGCGTCTCGCTGTCTGGAAAGGCGAGCGGCAGCGCCTCCAGCTCGCCCGCCGCCTGCGGCCACTGGCGCGTCGGCCCGGCCGGATCGGCGCGCAGGCAGTGCGCCAGCGCGCCGATCCGGCCACGCTCCGGATGCCGCGCCTGATACCAGGCGCTGTCGAAGGCCGGGTGCGGATCGAGGTTCAGCGCCTCGCCGCGCTCGACGTAGTGCACGAGCGGGTTGATCGGCGCGTCGTCCAGGCACTCGCGGCGATAGCCGCGGGCGTCGAACAGCCGGTTCGGCGCGGCGGCGTCGGCGGCGTCCTGATCGAGATAATGCTCCAGCGGTGTGGTCGCCGCCGGCGGCGCCGCCGTGAGCTGCGACAGGTAGTGCGCGGTGTCGAACAGCGGATGCGGATCCAGCCCGGCGGCGGCGCCGATCCTGACGTAGTGCAGCAGCGGCACCTCCGCCCCGGTGCGGTCGACGCCGCTGGCGCGCAGCCGCTCGAGGTACCACCGACCGTCGAACAGCGGGTGCGGATCGTATCCCGCCTCGGGATCGCTCCAGACATAGTGGGTCGCGGGATCGAGGCCCGGTCGCAGCACGTCGGCATGGCGGGCGGCGTACCACGTGGCGTCGAACAGCCTGTGCCGCCGCAGCAGGGCGATGTCCGCCGCCACGCGGCCGCGCTGCCTGAGCTTGCCCGCGAGCTCGCCGCGCGCGGTCCACAGCAGCAGCCTGAGCGAGCGACGCAGCCCCGGCGCGCGGCCGCCGGCGCGGCGCAGCGGTTCCAGCGCCCGCCAGCTGGTGGAACCGACCAGGGCGTCGTAGCGGCCGCTGAGCTCCACGAGCGCCCGGTTGGCGCGGGCGGCCGCCTCCACCTCGGCGGACGGCGGCGGACGGCTCTCCTGCCGCAGCACCTCGCGCTCCGCCGTGCGGTGCTCGAGCTGGACGCGCAGCACATCCTCATTTTCGCGCGCGACGGACAGCTCGTCGCGCAGCTTCTGCAGCGCCTCCTCGGCGATGTCCTGTTCGAGACGGGTCTGCTCCTCCCACGCGAGCGCCCCGGCGCGCGCCTCGGCTGCGTCCCGCTCCAGGTCCGATCGCATCAGCAGGGCGGCGTCGCACTCGCTCCGACGGGCGGCCTCTGCCTGCTCGAGTGCGTCGCGGTCGCGCGATCGCTGCAGCGCCGCGTCGCCGACCTGCTCGCGCAGCTCGGCGCTGAGCTCGCGCTCGGCGGCGAGCTCCGCCTGCCAGTGCTCGATCAGCGCGTCGGCGCGGCTGCGCCACCGCACCGTCGGCGTGACCGCGACCGAGCGCAGCACGTCGGTCCCGTGCCGTTCGACATCCGCGCCCAGCACATGGACGAAGATGTCCGGCCGCACCGGAAACGGTGCCGCCGCCAGCATCGGCCAGAGCGGCGGGATCGTGAGCACCGCGGCCACCTCGCGCTGGTGGCTGTCGCGCGCCGAGCGCAGCGTGCGGTGGAAGCGGCAGGGGATGCCGATCGAGGCGGCGAAGTCCTGCCACTTGAACGGCAGGTCGATCTCGCCGCTGTCCCAGAACCCGAACGGCACGCCGTAGGCGACCGCGGCGATCACGGCGTGCATCGAGCCGCCCAGCACGAACGACGCCTCGGCCAGCCGGTTCAGGAAATCGTCTATGGCCGTGAGCGTGTCGCTGATGTTCGGACGCAGCACCGCGTCGCACCCGGACAGCTCGAGCAGCGCCGCGTCGCTCCGCTTGTCGTGGTAGTGCGGGATCAGCAGCGCGCGTCCGGTGCCGCGCAGCGTCCGGTCCGGCGCGTGCAGGAACGGGAGCAGCAGGCCCGGATCGCCGATCGGCGTCGCCGTGCCGAGCCGCAGATCCGACCGCGAGAGCGGCCCGCGCACGCTGAGCAGCTCCGCTCCGGGACGCGCCGCCTCGCTCAGGCCGCCCGCCTCGCGCAGGCCGCAGCCCCAGAACAGCACCCGCTCGCCGGGGGGCAGGAACATGTCGTCGATGCAGCTGCCGATGATGCGCACGGTCTGCTCGGTCGGCATGACGTGCGTGAACAGCCGTCGCAGCAGGTATTCCGAGAGGTAGTCGCCGAAGTTCTGCGTCGGCTCGTCCTGCAGCCAGTGCTTCACGTTCTCTAGCATCGCGGATCGGCACTCTTCTGAAGCTCGGCGCGATGCCATGGCGGCACGCGGCGCGACGGCTCGGCGAGCAGCAGGTGATGATCCGTCGCGCGGAGGTTCGCGTTCAGGTAGGGGTCGTGCCGCATCGCGTCGTCCCAGCTCGACTGCAGGCTGGCCAGCGAGCGGCGGAAGCTCGCCTGCTGCCGTATCGTCCGGTCATGGCCGCGCGAGGCGCCGTCGACGTGATGCAGCAGCGCGAACGGGCTCCAGACCACGCGGAAGCCTGCCTTCCTGACCCGCAGGCAGAGGTCGATGTCGTTGCACGACAGCGGCAGCGCCTCGCTCAGCCCGCCGACGGCCTCGAACACGGCCCGGCGGATCGCCAGGCAGGCGCCGGTGACCGCCGACAGGTCGCGGACCATGGCCAGCTGGCCGAGATAGCCGGCCTCCTGACGCGCCGAGCGCAGCACGTGCTTGGCCGAGGCGTGCGACAGCACGATGCCGCCATGCTGCAGGGTGTCGTCGGAATAGAGCAGGCACGCGCCGGCGACGCCGACCGAGGGGCGATCGAGCTGCGCCACCAGCTCGTCGAGCCAGTCGCTGGCGATCACGTCGACGTCGTCGTTCATCAGCAGCAGGATCTCGCCCCTGGCCTCCAGGGCGAGACGGTTGTTCACGGCCGACCAGTTGAAGGGATCCTCCACCGCGATGATGCGGACCGCGTCGTGCCGCTCCAGACGCCGCAGCGTCTGCCGCGCCTGCAACGAGCGGTTGTCGTGGTCGGCGATGATGATCTCGAGGCGCGGATAGTCGGTGCGCTCGAGCAGTCCGACCACGCAGCGCTCCAGCAGCACCGGCTGCTCGTGGGTGGAGATGAGGATCGAGACCAGCCGCGGCGAGACGCTCGGGGCGAAGCGCGCGCGCGGCCAGACCCCGCCGGCGAGGAGAAAATCCTCGATCCTGATTGCGCACCCGCCGTTCGCGGCGCCGCGTGCGGCGACCTCGGCGAGGTGGCGGTCGAGGATGCGGCGCAGCTCGGGGTGCAGGCTGGTCGCCGCGACCTGGGGAAACGGCAGCGCCCGCCCCGGCGCGCGGCCGCGATGGAACAGCACCGCGGGGATGTGCATGACCCAGCTCGGCGGCAGGCCGTCGGCCACCCGCAGCAGCAGGTCGTAGCGGGTGAACAGGCCGCCGTCCAGCCGCAGGCCGCCCACCGCATCCAGCCGCGCGCGACGCACCATCACGAGCTGGCCGACGCAGTCCCCGGCCAGCAGCATGTCCGGTCCCCAGCCCGGCTTGAACAGCCCGCGTGAGCGACGGCCGGCCCCGTCCAGGCTGTCCTCGTCGCTGTAGATCATGGCCAGCTCTGGCTGCCGCTCCAGGGCGGCGGCCATCTCGTAGAGCGCGGTCGCAGCAAGCTGGTCGCCGCCGTCGAGCATGCCGACGAACTGCCCGGTCGCCGCCGACAGCGCGGCCTGCAGCAGCTCGGGCCCCTCCGCGCCCGGTGCCGCCCGCGCCAGCACGATCCCCGGCACCCGACGCACCGCCTGCCGCAGCCGTGCGGCCGCGGCCTCGGCCATGTCCGCCGGGCAGCCGATGCACAGCTCCCAGTCCGGGTAGCATTGCCGTTCCAGCGAGGCGATCGTCTCCAGCACCAGATCGGGCCGCACCGCGGGCGCGGTCAGCAGCAGCGAGAACCGCGGCCGCGCCGACATGGCGCCGATGTGGCGGTCGATCGCGATCAGGTCGCGCTCGCCCGGGGTGCCGTACTGCTCGACCCAGAACTGGTAGGCGAGGTCGTCTTCCGGCCGCATGCCGTCGGGAAACAGGGTGCGCGCCAGGCTGGCGCGGTCCTGCCGGAGCAGGTCGGCCACATGGACCAGCACGTCCACCCGGTCCTGGCCGGCATTCGCCTCGTCCAGCAGCGTCGCCAGCAGGTCGGGCGGCGGCTCGCGGTCGAACGCGGCGCGGTGCAGGCGGGTGACGTAGGCCCGGTCAGGCGGCGCGTCCGGTCCGTGCCGGTCGGTGAACTCGGCCGAGCCCGCGATCAGGCCCGCCAGATCGCGGAAGCTGGCACCGCCGCGCTGCCGCCCGGCGAAGCTGCGCTGGCCTTCCGGCTCCGGTGCGCGGCCCAGGGCGACGCGGAACAGCCGGAACACCGGCTCGACCAGCGAGCGCAATTCGACGGCCATCTCGGCGTTCATAACGACCTGCCCCGTTGACAACGGCCCTGCCCGTAACGGCCTCTCGCCACAGGCAAAGCGCAAAACCACGGCGGCGGTCAACCTCCTGAGAAGGCACGAACCACGGGCGGCCGGATCAGGCACAGCACTGTCCGGCGCCGCCCGTCCGCGCCTCGGCAGGGCGCCCAAGGCCGGTTCCGCTCGTCAATCCGATGCAAACCCGCTACGGAGAGGCGGCTGCCATGCCGCGCCGCCTCGCCGTCCAGGGGCGGCACTCTCGGACCCCGCGGGATCAAGATGACGACGGACTTCTTCGAGCTCTACAAGGCCCGCGGCTTCGCCGAGGTCTATGGTTGGTGCGATCCCCGCGTGCTCGACTATCTCGCGCTGTTCGACCGCTTCCAGGCCGATGCGGCGATCGGCGGCAATTTCGGCGAGATCGGCGTGCAGAGCGGCAAGCTGTTCATCGGCGGCCACAACCTGCTGCGGCCGGGCGAGGTGTCGCTCGCCCTCGACATCTTCGAGGACGCCCAGTTCAACATCGACGGCTCGGGCGACACCTCCCTCGCGGCGTTCCGCGCCAACCTCGCCAAGCACGGCAACGACGCCATCGCCATGCACGTGATACGCGGCGACTCGATCGACCTGTCGCCGATGGACGCCTTCCGGATCGCGGGCGATCTCGGCAAGTTCCGGCTGTTCAGCGTCGACGGCTCGCACGAGCTGTTGCACACCATGAGCGACCTGCTGTTCGCCGAAGCCGCGATCTGCAACGGCGGCGTCGTGATCCTCGACGACTATTACAGCCCCGGCTGGCCGGAAGTGCACCAGGCCGTGGCCTACCTGTTCATCGAGCGCCGCACCAAGCTGGTTCCGATCTGCTGCCAGTGGGGCAAGTTCTTCTTCACCACGCTCGCCTACGCGCAGACCTACAAGCTCAGGCTGATCAACCATTTCCGCGCCCTCGATCCCGAAGAGCCGATCAAGGACGTGAACTTCTACGGCTACTCCATGCCCTGCTTCGAACGACACTTCTGGTGACGCGGCGCGCCGGATCGTTCGCGCGGACCCCATGGTAAAGCACGGCAGCGGCGCCTGGACCGGCTTCCTGGTGATGGCGTTCGTCATCCTCGGCCTGTGCGGCCTGTTCGCGACCTACGCGGTCCAGCTGCCGTACCAGCGCGAGGCCTACGCCGAGGCCAAGCTGGATGCGGCGACCGGCGCGCCCGACGTGCAGGCACGGCTGGACGGGCTGCGCGACGCGCTCGGCGATGACGGCGCGGGCGCGTTCCCGGCACAGGGCGCGCCCGGCGGCAGGATCGACTTCGCGCGTCACGCGCTGCGTCGGCATTTCCAGGACCAGGGTGCGGACATCGCGCTGCGGCTGCGCATCGTGATCGTGGTGTTCACCGGCGGCGCGACGCTGTTCGGGCTGATGGTGACCAGCATCCTGCGACGCGCACCGCGTTAGCGGATTGCGGAGAAATCGAGCCAAGGGCGCTGCCCTTGACCCGCTGGGGCCGGGAGGCCCCGAACCCCGTTTCCTGCTAGCTGCCCCTCGGGGGCGACAGCGTGCGCAGGTAGGCGACGATGTCGCGCCGGCCGACCGCGCCATCGATCGCATTCGGCATCGCGGTGTTGGCGATGAAACGCCGCGGCCCGGCGAGCCAGGCATCGAGGTTCGCCGCGTTCCAGGTCAGGTGGGCGCCGGCGAGCGCCGGCGTGTAGGGATAGCCGGGCACCGAGCCGGCCCGCCGCCCGAACACGCCGGCGAGCTGCGGTCCCTCGATCGCGTGGTCGAGGCCGTGGCAGCCGGCGCAGTGCGAGGCGAACAGCATGCGGCCGGCGGCGGGGTCGGCGGCTGCATTGGCGAAGCGCGACAGGTCCTGGGCGCCGCCCGGACGCGCCGAGCGGAAGAAGGTGTAGGACAGGGTGATGTTGTCGACGTCGTCGGTGGAGGGGTCGCTGCCCATGGCGCGGTCGACGAAGAAGGTGACCGGCATCTCCACCTTCTGGTGCGGCGCCAGGCGCTCCTCAGTGAAGCAGAAGCACTGTATCTTCTTGAAGTAGATGCCGATCTTGTCCGGCGTCACGTTGAACGTGGCGTGGCCGACGATCGTCTGGTCCGAGCGGTTCTCCGCCTCGAAGAACACCAGGCTCTCGGCGCCCAGACGCACCCGCACCCGCGACTGCAGCGGCCGGAAGCGCCAGGGCAGCGACGACGCGGTCGCGGTGGAGAAATCGACATTCACCCAGCGGGTCGAGAGGCCGGTCGAGGCGTCGGCGCGCTGCGTCGTGCCTCCCGAGCCGGTGACCGAGCAGAACATGCGATACAGCGGCACCGAGAACGAGACCACCGTGAGCATCAAAGCGACGATCACCAGCAGCCCCGCCGGCACAAGCCAGTCGCGGGATTTTCCAGCTTGCATGGCGATGGTCTAAAGCAGAACCCGGCGCGGAGGAAATATCCTCGCCGTGATCGCAGCAGGGAGTTCGGCATGAACAAGACGGCGACGCTCATCACGGCAGCCTCGATGCTGCTCTGCGCCGCAGCCCCGACCCCGCCCGCCCCTGCCCATCCCGCCCCTGCCCATCCCGTCCCTGCCCATCCCGTCCCTGCCCGTCCCGCCTCCCCTCAGGCCGCCGCTCCGGTCGCGGCGGCACCCGCCGCAGCACCGGTCGCCGCCACCCTGCCGAGCGAGACGCCGACCCGGTTCGTGCCGCAGGAGGCCAGCTTCGACTTCGTTCGACGCAGCGTGATGATCCCGATGCGCGACGGGGTGAAGCTGCGGACCGAGATCCTGATCCCGCGCGGCGCCCGCAACGCCCCGATCCTGCTGACCCGCACCCCTTACGGCGCGGTGGCGCGGTTCGCCGAGCATCCCAGCGACACGCTGTCGGGCGTGCTGGGCGACGGCGACGTCGTCGACGAGCTAGTCAGCCGCGACGGCTATATCCGGGTGATCCAGGACATACGCGGCAAGTACGGCTCCGAGGGCGACTACGTCATGACCCGTCCCCTGGCCGGGCCGCTGAACCCGACCGGCGTCGACGAGTCCACCGACGCCTGGGACACCATCGACTGGCTGGTCAAGCACACGCCGGAGAGCAACGGCCGGGTCGGCATCCTCGGCATCTCCTACGACGGCTTCACGGCGCTGATGGCGCTGTTCCATCCGCATCCCGCACTGAAGGCCGCGGTGCCGATCAACGCCATGGTGGATGGCTGGATGGGCGACGACTGGTTCCACCGCGGCGCGTTCCGCACCGGCAGCCTCGGCTACATCTACGAGCAGGAGGCGACCCGCGGCAGCGACCTGCAATGGTGGTCCAGCGCCTATGACGACTACACCGAGCTGATGCAGGCCGGCTCCGCCGGCGCGCTGGGGCAATCGCGCGGCCTCGATCAGCTCGGCTTCTTCACCAAGCTGCTGGCCCATCCCGCCTATGACGGCTTCTGGCAGGGCCAGGCAATCGACCGGCTGCTGGCGCGCCAGGGCCAGACCGCGCCGCTGAGCGTGCCCACCATGCTGGTGCACAGCCTGTGGGACCAGGAGGACATCTACGGCAACATCGCGGTCTATCAGGCGCTGCAGCCGCAGGACCGCACCGGCATGCTGCACCTGGTGATCGGGCCATGGTTCCACCATCAGGAACGGCTGGACGGCAGCGCGATCGGCGCCATCCGCTTCGGCTCCGACACCGCCGCCGCGTTTCGCAGCCGCATCCTCAAGCCGTTCCTCGACCGCACGCTGAAGGGCGACAACGCGCCCGCCACCGCGCCGGTGATCGACTTCGTCACCGGCATCAACCGCTGGGAGCGGCGCGCCGCCTGGCCGGGACCGGTGCAGCCGACGGCGCTGCATCTCGGCCCGCAGGCGCAGCTCGGCTTCTCGCCGCCCTCCGAGGCCACGCCGGGCTATCGCGCCTACGTCTCGGATCCGGCCAACCCGGTGCCGTTCCTGCCGCGACCGGTGCACCTGTCGGGCGACTCCGGCCGGCAGAGCTGGCAGGGCTGGCTGGCCAGCGACCAGCGCACGGTCTCCGGCCGCCCCGACGTGCTGGAATATACCTCGCCGCCGCTGACCGCGCCGCTGCGCGTCAGCGGCCAGCCGGTGGCCCACATCGACCTCTCGACCAGCGGCACCGACGGCGACCTGGTGGTCAAGCTGATCGACCTGTATCCGGACATAGACGGCCGCGAGCCGGTGCTCGGCGGCTACGAGCTGATGGTCAGCGGCGATATCCTGCGCGGCCGCTACCGCGAGAGCTTCAGCGATCCCAAGCCGCTGGCGCCCGACCAGATGCTGCCCTGGCGGCTGACGCTGCCGACCACCAACCATGTGTTCCTGCCCGGACACCGCATCATGGTGCAGATCCAGTCGAGCTGGTTTCCGCTCTACGACCGCAATCCGCAGCGCTACGTCGACAACATCTTCCTCGCCCGTCCGGCGGACTACCAGAGTGCGGAGATCCACGTCCAGGACACCAGCACGATCACGCTGCCGGTGGCGAAGTAGCCGCTCGCGCCCGGGCCGTCCCGGTCACGGAGACGAGACCGGCGATTGGAAAATGCTGCACTGCACCCCATAACGGTCGGGACGGCCGGACCTCACGGTCCGGCGACCACGGCTCGATGCCAGAAGGGACCCTGCATGCTGACGATCGGCGACCATTTTCCGAGCTTCACCCTCAAGGCGGTCAAGGGCGGCGCCGCCGGGCTCGACCTGAAGAGCGCCTTCACCGAGATCAGCGACACCAGCGACGCCGGCAAGTGGAAGCTGGTGTTCTTCTGGCCGAAGGACTTCACCTTCGTCTGCCCGACCGAGATCGTCGCCTTCGGCAAGCTGAACGGCGACTTCGCCGACCGTGACACCGTGGTCTACGGCGTCTCGATCGACAGCGAGTTCGTGCACCTGAACTGGCGCCTCAACCACGACGATCTCCGCAGCCTGGAGATCCCGATGCTCGCCGACGGCAAGCGCGAGCTCAGCGCCGCACTCGGCGTGCTCGACCGCAACGAGGGTGTGGCCATGCGCGCCACCTTCCTGGTCGATCCGCAGGGGATCATCCGCTTCGCCAGCGTCAACGACCTCTCGGTCGGCCGCAATCCGCAGGAGGTGCTTCGCGTGCTCGACGCGCTGCAGAGCGACGAGCTGTGCCCCTGCAACTGGGCCCAGGGCGAGGAGCACCTCAAGCCCGCCGCCTGAGGCCGCACCGCCCGGGGCCACATTGTCTAACCGAACCGGCCCGTCGCTGTCGCGGCGGGCCGTCGTCTTTTCATTCGCCGCCGCGAGGGCCCGTCATGTCGATCGAGACGATCAAGAGCTGGATTCCCGACTACGCCAAGGACCTGAAGCTCAATCTCGGCTCGCTCGCCAACGAGACGCTGCTGACGCCGCAGCAGCTCGCCGGCACCTTCATCGTCTCGGCGCTGGCGTCGCGCAACGCCGCGGTCACCCGCGCCATCCTCGCCGAGTTCGGCCCCAAGCTCAGCGCCGAGGCGCTCACTGCCGCCAAGGCCGCTGCCTCGATCATGGCGATGAACAACGTCTACTACCGCTTCGTGCACCTGGCCGGCGGCGACTACGGCAACATGCCGGCGCGGCTGCGTATGAACGTGATCGGCCGGCCAGGCATCGACAAGGTCGATTTCGAGCTCTGGTCGCTCGCGGTCTCGGCGGTGAATGGCTGCGGCATGTGCATCGAGAGCCACGAGAAGGTGGTACGCGCCGGCGGCCTGACCACCGAGCAGGTGCAGGCGGCGGTGCGTGTCGCCGCGGTGGTGCATGCCGTGGCCGCGATCGTCGACGGCGAGGAAGCGCTTGCCCACGCCTGAGGGCGGGGGAAGCAAGGCAAGGGCTCTGCCCTTGACCCGTTGGGGCCGCAGGCCCCAAGCCCCATCTTCTAAAGTCCGGTTTTCAAAGGCTTGCCTTTGATGGGTCAAGGGGCAAAGCCCCTTGCCTACTCTTGGTTCGAGACCAACGGCCGATGCCGGCGCTCATTCCCCCTGGTGCACCATCGGGTCGTGCATCGCCGGCTGGATGAACAGTCGCTGCAGCGGGTAGGAGATCCAGACCCGGTTGAAGTGCAGGAAGTCGTCGCCCAGGATCATCTCGTCGATATCGGCGTCGGCGACCACGAAGGGGAAGTTGTTCATCCGCTCGGCGCCGATCTCAAGGCTGCCGAAGCGGTGCAGCCGCGCCTCGAGGGGACTGGCGTCGATGCCGATTTCGTGTCCGGAGCGGTCTCGCGACAGCGCCTGCCGCGTCACCCCGGCTCGCCTCGCATCGTCCGGGGTGATCAGCGTGTGGCTGGCGCCGGTATCGAGGAAGGCGCCGACCGGCTTGCCGTTGAGCTTGAGGTCGAGCTCGATCTTGGTGGCCTCGAGCCGGAACGGCACCTCGAAATAGGGTCCGTCGACCGGCCGTATCGCATCGCCGCAGCCATGCAGCGCGTAGATCGCGAAATGATGCCCGGGCAGGTCGATATCGACGTCGTAGTTCGACAGGAAGTCGGCGCCGAACAGGCCGAGCACCGGCATCCCCTGGACCGGGCCGCCCAGCTCCCCCACGACCGGCATGGCGATGTTGCGCGCGATGCCGCGGCCGAGGCCCAGGCGGTGGATGGTCGCGACCGGCGCGAACACCGTGCCGCCGATGCCGCGCACCATGACGCTGCCGCCGCCGCCGCCGCCGCCGCCATAGAGACCGAACCGGTCGGCGGCGCTCCTGGTGATGATCGACATCGCCGCACCGGTATCGATGAACAGCACCACCTTGCGGCCGTCCAGGCTGGCCTCCACCGCCGGGATCCTCCTGCCGGCGAGCAGCGGCAGGTCGGCCAGCCGGTCGACGCGGCACACCGTCGGACCGCCGCCGCAGCCGGCCAGGATCAGCGCCGGCAGCAGCCCGAGCAGGAGCCGGCGGATCACGATCCCAGCAGCGTCCGGTCCAGGGTGACGCCGTGGTTGAGCGGGCCGTGGCCGCCGCCGAGGCCCGGCGCCTCGAGGATGGCGCGGCGCAGATAGACGCGCGCGCGCAGCACCGCGTCGCGCAGGCCCAGCCCCTGCGCCAGCCCGGTGGCGATCGCGCTCGCCAGCGTGCATCCGGTGCCGTGGGTGTGCCGGCTGTCGATCCGCGCGTCGCGGAACGTCTCGACCCCGTGCTCCGTCGCCAGCAGGTCGAACACCTCCGCGCCGGGCAGATGGCCGCCCTTGAGCAGCACCGCCGGCACCCCCAGCGTCAGCAGCTGCTCGGCGGCGTGTCGCATGTCGTCCAGGCCGTGGATGGCGAAGCCGGCGAGGATCTCGGCCTCCGGCAGGTTCGGGGTCAGCAGGGTCGCGTGCGGCAGCAGGCTGCGCTTGAGGCTGCCGAGCGCCTCGTGCTGCATCAGCCTCGCACCCCCCTTGGCCACCATCACCGGATCCAGCACGAACGGCAGGTCGGGCCTGCTCGCGATGCGCTCCGCCACCACCGTGATCAGCTCCGCCCGGTCGAGCATGCCGGTCTTGAAGGCGTCGGCGCCGATATCGTCGAGCACGCAGTCGATCTGCAGGCGCACGAACTCCGGCGGCACCGGCAGCACGCCGTGCACCCCGTGCGTGTCCTGCGCCGTCAGCGCTGTGATCGCCGTGGTCGCGTAGCCGCCGAGTGCGGTGACGGTCTTGATGTCGGCCTGCACGCCGGCGCCGGCGCCGGAATCGCTGCCCGCGATGACCAGGACCCGACCCGATGCGGCGCGCGCCATCCCGGCCCCGCTCAGGCGGCCAGCGAGACGCGTCGTATCGCGCTGCACAGCCCCTCGATGACCTGGTCGACCAGTGCGGCGTCCTCCGCCTCGGCCATCACCCGGACCAGCGGCTCGGTGCCGCTCTCGCGCAGCAGCAGCCGGCCCGAGCTGCCGAGCAGGTCCTCCGCCCAGCGGCGCGCCTCGATCACGCCGGCGTCGCGCAGCGGCGAGATGCCGCGGAAGCGCTCGTTGCGCAGCTTCTGCGGGAACGGCTCGAACATGCGGCAGACCTCGCTCGCCGGGCGCGCGCGCTCGACCAGCACCGACAGCACCTGCAGGGCCGCGACCAGGCCGTCGCCGGTGGTGGCGAAGTCGGACAGCACCATGTGGCCGGACTGCTCGCCGCCGAGATTCATGCCGACCTCGCGCATGCGCTCGACCACGTAGCGGTCGCCGACGGCGGTGCGCTGCAGCGACAGGCCCCTGGCCGCCAGCAGGCGCTCGAGACCCATGTTCGACATCACCGTCGCCACGACGCCGCCGCCCGACAGCCGGCCGCTGTCGCACCAGGAGCCGGCGATCAGGGCGAGGATCTGGTCGCCGTCGACCAGCCGGCCGCGCTCGTCGGAGATCACCAGCCGGTCGGCGTCGCCGTCCAGCGCGATGCCGAGATCGGCGCGATGCTCCAGCACCGCCGCACTCAGCGCCGCCGGGTTGGTGGAGCCGCAGCCGCGATTGATGTTCAGCCCGTCGGGCGTGCAGCCGATCTGCACCACTTCCGCCCCGAGCTCCCACAGCGCCGTGGGCGCCACCCGGTAGGCGGCACCGTGCGCGCAGTCGATCACGATGCGCAGCCCGTCCAGGCGCCGGCCGCGGGTGAACGACGACTTCGCACTCTCCACGTAGCGGCCCGCGGCGTCGTTCAGCCGCGAGGCGCGGCCGATCGCCTCAGGTGCGGCCAGGCGGCCGCTCAGGTCGGTGCGCATCAGCGCCTCGATCTCGGCTTCCGCCTCGTCCGACAGCTTGAAGCCGTCCGGGCCGAACAGCTTGATGCCGTTATCCTCGAACGGGTTGTGCGAGGCGGAGATCATCACGCCCAGGTCGGCGCGCAGGCTGCGGGTGAGCATGGCGATCGCCGGCGTCGGCAGCGGCCCGACCAGGGTCACGTCCATGCCCGACGCGAGGAACCCGGACACCAGCGCGCACTCGATCATGTAGCCCGACAGGCGGGTATCCTTGCCGACGACGATCCGGTGGCGATGGTTGCCGCGGGTGAAGCGCAACCCCGCCGCCTGCCCCAGCCGCTGGGCGATCTCGACCGTCATCGGGTCGGTGTTGGCGGTGCCGCGTATGCCGTCGGTGCCGAAGAGTCTTCTGGTCGTGGTCATCTCCGCTCCGAGGCCCGCCTGCTGGCCGCAATACCTAGCTCAGCCATACATCGCCTGCCAGACCCGCAGCGCCTGCACAACCTCCGGTACAGTGTGAACCCGTACGACACAACCCGGCAAGGAGAGGCCGGGCAGGCTCGAGACGAGGGTGCCGGGATCGCGCATCCGGGCCTCGGCGACGCCGGCAGCCTCGCCGAGGAACCGCTTGCGCGAGGTGCCGAGCACCAGGCGGCAGCCGAGATTGGCCAGGATCGGCAGCCGCCGCAGCAGCTCCAGCCCCTGCGCCCCGGTCTTGGCGAACCCGATGCCGGGATCGACCAGGAGACGCGAGCGCGCGATGCCGGCCGACACCGCGACCTCGATGCGCTGCTCCAGCTCCCGCACCACGTCGAGGGCGACATCCCCGTAGCTCGCGAGCCCGGTCATGGTCGCCGGCGTGCCGCGCATATGCATCAGCACCACCGGGCAGTCGCGCGCGGCGAGCAGCGATGCCGCTCGCGGATCGTGCGACAGGGCGGAGACGTCGTTGATCAGGTCCGCACCCGCGTCCAGGGCTGCGCGCATGGTGGAGGCGTTGCGGGTGTCGATCGAGATCGTCGCACCCTGGCCACGCAAGCCGGCGAGCACCGGCAGGATCCGCGCCTGCTCCTCATCGGGATCGACCGGCACCGCGCCGGGACGGGTGCTCTCGCCGCCGAGATCCAGGATCGCGGCACCGGCCTGGATCATCCCCAGACCGGCGGCGATCACGGCGTCGGGCCGCTGGTGAAGGCCGCCGTCGCTGAAGCTGTCGGGCGTCACGTTCAGGATACCCATCACCAGGGGTCCGGATGGCAGCCCGGCCTCGGGGGGCGGGGACGCCAGGAGACGCAATCGATCCGGATCGATCTGCCAGACCGGTCGGATCGGTCGGCCGGGCTCATCCAGCAGACGCACCAGCGCGAAGGCGGCGGGGCCTCGCTGCAGGGTGCACGCGAGGCCTTGAGCTATGGCTTGGCTTGCTAGCTCGCCGTACAGGAGGCCTATCGGCTCTAGCACTTCAGGCGAGGGCTCTGCCCTCGACCCGCTGGGGCCGGCGGCCCCGGACCCCGATCAGGTCGGTTGCGGCGCGGGGTCTAGGCCGCCTGACGGAGGCGCCGGGTCGGGACGGAAGCCGCCGGTGCTCGGCACCGAGGCGCGGCGGTTGTCGGGCATCGGATCGTCCACCACGGCGCGCGTCACCTTCTCGCCGCGCAGGATCTGACGCACCTCGGAACCCGACAGCGTCTCGTACTCGAGCAGGCCGTTGGCGAGCATGTGCAGCTCCTCGATATGCTCGACCAGGATCTCCTTGGCACGGTTGTAGCCGGCGTCGATCATCGCCTTGACCTCGGCCTCGATCTCCCTCGCGGTGGTCTCGGAGACGTTCTTGTTCTGCGTCACCGAGTGGCCGAGGAACACCTCCTGGCTGTTGTCGCCGTAGGCGATCATGCCGAGCTTGTCGCTCATGCCCAGCTCGGTCACCATCATGCGCGCGACCCTGGTCGCCTGCTTGATGTCGCCCGAGGCGCCGCCGGTGACCTTCTCCGGGCCGAGGATGATCTCCTCCGCCACCCGGCCGCCCATGATCTTGACCAGCATCGCCTTGAGGTAGGCACGGCTCTCGGAGAGGCGGTCGTTCTCGGGCAGGCTGAAGGTCACGCCGAGCGCACGGCCGCGCGGGATGATGGTGACCTTGTGCAGCGGATCGCTCTCCGGCTCGTACAGGGCGCACAGCGCGTGGCCGCCCTCGTGATAGGCGGTGAGGCGCTTCTCCTCCTCGCTCATCACCAGCGAGCGCCGCTCCGCACCCATCATCACTTTGTCCTTGGCGTTCTCGAACTCGAGCATCGCCACGGTGCGCTTGCCGAGGCGCGCCGCCAGCAATGCCGCCTCGTTGACCAGGTTGGCGAGGTCTGCACCGGAGAAGCCAGGGGTGCCGCGCGCGATCACCTTTGGCTCGACGTCGCTGGCCAGCGGCACCTTGCGCATGTGCACGCGCAGGATCTTCTCGCGCCCGTTCACGTCCGGGTTCGGCACCACCACCTGGCGGTCGAAACGGCCGGGACGCAGCAGCGCCGGATCCAGCACGTCGGGACGGTTGGTCGCCGCGATCAGGATCACGCCCTCGTTGCTCTCGAAGCCGTCCATCTCGACCAGCATCTGGTTCAGCGTCTGCTCGCGCTCGTCGTTGCCGCCGCCCAGGCCGGCGCCGCGATGGCGGCCGACCGCGTCGATCTCGTCGATAAAGATGATGCAGGGGGCGGACTTCTTGCCCTGCTCGAACATGTCGCGCACCCGCGACGCGCCGACGCCCACGAACATCTCGACGAAGTCGGAGCCCGAGATGGTGAAGAACGGCACGTTGGCCTCGCCGGCGATGGCGCGCGCCAGCAGCGTCTTGCCGGTGCCGGGAGGTCCGATCAGCAGCACGCCCTTGGGGATCTTGCCCCCCAGGCGCTGGAACTTCTGCGGGTCCTTGAGGAACTCGACGACCTCCTGCAGCTCGCCCTTGGCCTCGTCGATGCCGGCCACGTCGTCGAAGGTGATGCGGCCCTGCTTCTCGGTCAGCATGCGCGCGCGCGACTTGCCGAAGCCCATCGCGCGTCCGCCGCCGGACTGCATCTGCCGCATCACGAAGAACCACGCGCCGATCAGCAGCAGCATCGGCAGCCACTGCAGCAGGTAGCGCAGCAGCGGGTTGACGTCGCTGTCCTCCGGCTTGGCCACCACCTCCACGCCCTTCTCGGTCAGGCGCGAGACCAGGTTGGGATCTTCCGGCAGGTAGGTCTCGAAGCTGGTGCCGTCGGTCAGCGTGCCGTTGACGTTGTGCTGCTGGATGACGACCGAGCGCACTCGCCCGGCATTCACGTCGCCGACGAAGTCCGAATAGGCGAGTTGCTGCGAGGCGTGCTGGCCGCTGCCCGGCTGAAACACGTTGAACAGCAGCACGAGCATCACCGCGATGATGACCCACAGCGCCAGGTTCCTGCCGAAATTGCTCATCGTATCCTATGATCCCCCACTCGCATGGGGCCCTTCAGCGTAGGCTTGTCGGCACCGCGTCTGCCGGCACATCGACGGCTGAGCCAAGCGGATCGAAGCAGCGGCGCCGTTGCTTGAACCTACATAGGATGCCTTCGATCACCGCACACCCCTATCGTGGATGCTATACATCTCGAAATCGTTACCATGGAAAGCCGATGTCGAAAAAACCGGCCGCTGCGTCGCTGGCGCCACCGGCTCGAAGCTGAGCGCGCCCATCGGCGGTATCGGATCGCCGCCGGCATCGCGCAACGTCGGCATCACCGCGCGCACCGCCGCCGGCAGCCCGCCGCCGCGCCGCGCCGCGTCGCGGCCCAGGGCGCCGATGGTCAGTCCGGGCGGCAGGTCCGCGGCCGGTCCACGCAGCCGGAACCGGCGGTCCCAGACCGCGTCCGGCACAGCGGGGACGGGCGGCCCGGCGCGCGCGGCCTCGCGCAGCAGCAGCCAGCCCGGGCCGAGCCGCCCGGCCGGCATCAGGCGGGTGCCGGCGAGCGTCGCCGGCCTCGGATCCTGCACCAGGGCCGTCACGCCGCGCATCGCCGGCGGGTAGCTCGCACCACCGATCGTGCGCATCAGTGCCGCCAGCGCACGCGGCGGGATCAGCCCGGGCGGCAGCAGCGCGAAGCCCTCCGGCCTGAGGGTCGTCGTCAGGGCGAGCTCCCCGGCCTGCTCCAGGTCGCGCGCCATGCGCGCCGTGCCGGCTTGCGCCGCGGCCGCGAGCAGCGTGGCCGCGAGGCCGGCCGCGTCCGGCGCGGCGAGCTCGCGGCGCAGCCGGGTGCGCAGCGCGCGCGCGTCGCGGTTGGAGGGGTCTTCCACCCAATCCAGCCCGAGCTTCCGCAGCGTCGCGCGCAACCGCGGCGGGGGGCTGCGCCAGCAGCGGCCGCAGCAGGCGCAGCGACTCCGTCTCCGACAGGCTCGCCATGCCCGCCAGCCCGTCCGCGCCGCTGCCGGCACGGCCGCGCATCAGCACCGTCTCCGCCTGGTCGTCGGCGTGATGCGCGACCAGCAGGTCGACGATGCCGCTCGCCCGGCAGCAGGCACGCAGCACCGCGTAGCGGGCCGCGCGGGCGCGCTCGGCGAGCGACGGGCCGGGCCGCAGTCGGTCCAGGGTGAGGATGCGCGACGCGATGCCGCGCGAGCCGAGCCGGCCTGCGGTCAGCCTTGCCTCGGCCGCCGCCTCCGGGCGCAGGCCGTGATCGACGATCAGGCCGAGCACGCCGATGCCGCGCGCCATCCCCCAGCGCGCGGCCAGCACTGCGAGGCACAGCGAGTCCGCGCCGCCGGAGACCGCGACCGCGACCTGCTCGGCTCCCGCCCACGGGCCGAGCGGGCGCATCAGGGAGTCGAACTCGCACTCGCCGAGCGGCTGCGAGGCCGGCGGCGTCAGCGGCAGCCGGCCCGGCCGCGCAAGCTCGCCGATGCGCTGCGCACGCGCGGCGGTGGTGCCGGAAACTCGACGTGCAGCTTCTGCAGCGCCTGGCAGGCATCGTTCCTGTCGCCCAGCGCCAGCAGCGACGCGCTGACCCCGAGCAGCGCGTCCGGCGCCCGCGGCGAGCGCGGCGCGCGGCTATAGACATCGTAGTAGGCGGTCGCCGCCTGCTGGTACTGGCGCTGCCCGCCGAGCGACTGCGCCAGCAGGAACTGCGCGTCGGTCTGCCGCGGCCCCTTCGCACCCGCGAGCACCTCGCGCGCGTCGCTCTGCGCCCCCGCATAGTCCCGTCGCGCCAGCGCCGCGTTGCCCTGCTGCAGCGCCAGTTCCGCGGTGCGACGCGGCGGCGCCTGCGGCACGGCGGCCGGCGCGCCGCCCGTCGCTGCCGGATGCCCCTGCTGGAGCGCGAAGCTCAGGTCGCCGATCTGCTTGGACAGGGCGGCATTCTGCTGCTGCACCTGGTTGTTGAGCTGGTCGAGCTGACCGCGCAGGTCGCGCACCTGACCCTCCAGCGTCGAGACGCGGTCGAGCAGCTGCGGCGTCAACTCCCCGGACGACGGCGAATCCACGGCCGCGTTCGAGCCGATCGGCGGGGCGACCGGCTCGCTGCCGCCCCCACTCCCGCCCTGGCCGCGCTGCTGCAGCTGGTGGCGCAGCTCCAGGATCTGGTTCTGCAGCGAGATCGCCTCGCGGCTCTCGAGCTGCGCCAGCGCCGGCGGTGCCAGCGACGCGACGGCGAACGCCGCCGCGATCGTCCCGATGATCGCGCGCATGCGTTACCCCCTGCTCAGCCGGTTCTCGTGGCCGACGCCGGTCCGGTCAAGGGGCTGGCACCGCGTCGCGGATCAGCGCACCGCGGTGATGGCGTTGCGGTTCTGCTGCCAGGACTGCTCGTCGTCGCCGAGCGCGGTCGGCCGGTCCTTGCCGTAGGAGATGGTCGAGATGCGGCCGGCGGCCACGCCCTTGGCGACCAGGTAATCGCGCGCCGCGTTCGCCCGGCGCTCGCCGAGCGCGATGTTGTACTCCTCGGTGCCGCGGTCGTCGCAGTTGCCGGCGAGCTGTATCGTCGCCTGCGGATAGCGCGCGAGCCAGGCGGCCTGACGGTCCAGCGTCGCCTGGGCGTCGGACGAGAGGCTGTTCCCGGCCAGCGCGAAATAGACCCGGTCGCCGACATTGGCGACCAGGTCGGCTTCGCTGCCGGGTGCCGCGGCACCGGTCGGCGCGGCGGAGGCGCCCATGCCGGAGGCGGCGCCGGTATTGGCGTTCTCCTTGCCCGAGCAGGCGCCCAGCAGAGCGAGGAGGCCGAGTGCTGCGATAAGCTTCATCTTCATGACGGGGTCTCCTGAGTGTCCTAGAGCGGGACGTGACGATGCCGGATCGCCGGCCGGGATCTCGAACCTGCGGTTCGGACCGATCTCGAGCCGCGGGCGGACAGATGCGGATTAGAGTCTCGTTTCGTTTCCGGTCAAGTCGGCAACGCCAGGTTTGATCGCCAGGCGCCATTTTACCCGTCATCGTTGCAGGCAAGCATCGTTACCGGCCTCCCGCTAGCCGTTGACGGGCGACCATGCCGGATCCGAGGCACCGCCGGGCGTGCGCAGCACGTGGTCATTGAAGCCGGCGATGTCGATCGAGCCGAGGCCGGAGGCGAAACCCGCGCCGCCAGCGCCGGCCGCGTTCTGCCGGCAATAGGCCAGCACCCGCCCGTTGGGGCAGAAGCTCGGGCTCTCCACCGTGAACCCCTGGGTCAGGATGCGCTCGCCCGACCCGTCCGGCTGCATCACGCCGATCGAGAAGCCGCCGCCGCCGATCCGGGTAAAGGCGATCAGGTCGCCGCGCGGCGACCAGACCGGCGAGCCGTACTGGCCCGAGCCGTAGCTGATACGACGCGCGCTGCCGCCGCCCGCACCCATCACGTAGAGCTGCGGCGAGCCGCCGCGGTCGGAGTTGAACACGATCTGCGCGCCGTCCGGACTGAAGCAGGGGCTGGTATCGATCGAGCCGGAACTGGTCAGGCGCTGCGAGGCGCGGCTGGCGAGGTCGACGCGGTAGATGTCCGAGCCGCCGCCGCGCGTCGCCGACAGCACCACCGAGCCGCCGTCCGGCGAGAAGCGCGGCGCGAAGCTGATGCCCTGGAACTCGCCCAGCACCTCCTCGCGGCCGCTGCCGAGGTCGAACAGGTAGACCCGCGGCCGGTCGTCGGCATAGCTCATAAAGGCGATCTGGTCGCGGGTCGGATGGAAGCGCGGCGTCAGCACCAGCCAGCGGCCGCTGGTGAGATAGCGGGTGTTGGCGCCGTCCTGGTCCATCACCGCGAGCCGGGTGGTCTGTCGCCCGCGCGCGCCGGAGCGGGCGACGTAGCAGATCCGGGTGTCGAAGTAGCCGCGCTCGCCGAGCAGGCGCTGATAGATCACGTCGGCGATCTTGTGCGCGATGCGGCGCCAGTTCGCCTCGGAAGTGGTGTAGGCGGTGCCCTGGATCTGCTGCCCGCTCGTCACGTCCCAGAGCCGGAACTCCACCCGCAGCGTGCCCGCCCCGCTCGCGATGCCGGCGGCGAGCGCCTGCGCGCCGAGGCTGCGGTAGCCGGCGAAGTCCGGGACGGCGCCGGCGGCGCCGGCGGAGGCGGCGAGGCCGAGCGGCCGGAACAGGCCGCAGCCGCCCAGGTCGTCGCTGATCACCTGGCTGATCTGCTCGCCGAGGCCGGGCCCGAAGGAGGGGATCGCGATCGGAATCGGCGCGGTGTGCGCCTGGTCGACGGTGATCTCCGCCGAGCCCGGACCGCTCGGCGCCGGCCGCTGCGCGTGGGCCGCCGGGGCCAGGGCGGCAGGGGACAGGGCGGCAGGGGACAGGGCGGCGAGGCCGGCGCCGGCGATCAGGTGCCGGCGGCTCATGAAGGCGGATGTCATCGGCTGCGTTCTCCGTGCAGGATCGGAATGCAGGATTGGGCGGGTCGTGCGCCGCGGCGGGCCCCGGACCCAAGCTTGCTAGGGGCGGAAGACGAACTTCAGGTCGTGCACCTGCCCGAGCTGTGCCGGCGGCAGCGGCAGCCTGGCGCAGAGCGGGTTCATCACTGCCGCACGCGCCCGCTCGGCGAGCGCGCGGTAGCCGGGGTCGGCGGCCATGCGGGCCAGGTCGGCGGCCGAGAACGACACCTGGCGCGCCTCGCCCGCGGCATCGACGGTCACGGTCAAGTGCGCCTGGAACCGGGCGTAGTCGCGCGCCGCGGTGTCCTCGGCGTAGCAGCGACGCACCGCGTCGCCGATCGCGCGCTGCGCTCCGGCATCGAGCGAGGCGGTGATGTCGCGCCCACGGCTCGGCGCGCCGCCCTGGTCGGGATTGGCACGCGCCCGCGGCGGATGGGTCTGCTTCTGGTCGGCGCGGAACCTCTCCAGCGTCGCCAGCAGCGAGTGCGTGTCCGGCACGGCGCGGGTGCGGTTCGGCTGCGTCAGGTGCGAGGGCAGCGTCGGCTGCGGCAGCGCCGGCACCGGGCTCGGCGTGGGAGGCGTGAGCGCGCGCGACGGCGCCGGCGGGCTGGGCGTGGGCGGTGGCGCGCGCGCGGGTTCCGGCGACGGAGCCTGCAGCTTCGGCGGCAGCGGCAGCGGCGGGATCGGGGTCGGCGCCGCCTCGGGAGGCGGCGGCGCCGGAGGCGGCGGCGGCGGCGGCGGGGGCGGCTCCTCCACCGGCAGCTTCTCGGGCGGGGTGGGGCTCGGCGGTGCCAGCTTCGCCACCGGCGCCGGCGGCTGCGGGGTCGGGGTGGCCTGGTCGGCCCGCTGCGAGGCGGCCGGCGGCCCGGTGAACTCCATCTGCACCGCCGGCGGCTCGGGCGGCTCCGGCGGCCTGCGCTGCGGGATCACCACGATCAGCGAGAGCAGCGCCAGAAGGTGCAGGCCGCCCGAGGCGAGCACGCCGCGGCGCAGCAGCGGATCGGGACGCGGAGGCGAGCGCGCGACCATGGCGGGAGGCTCAGTGCCCCGGTGCCGCCGGACCGGAAGGCTGCTCCGCCAGCAGCGCCACGTGGGTGAAGCCGCCGGAGGTGATCCGGCCCATCACCTCCATCACCCGGCCGTAGTCGATGTGCTGGTCGCCGCGCACGAAGATGCGGTGTGCCGCGTCGTTCTGCGAGGCGGCCTGCAGCTTGGCCACCAGCTCGTCGGTGGTGACGGCGTCGTCGCCCAGGTACAGCGACCCGTCGGCGCGTATCGTCACGGTGATCGGCTTGGTGTCGTTGTTGACCTGCTGCGCGCTGGTCTTGGGCAGGTCGACGTTGACGCCGCTGGTCATCAGCGGTGCCGTGACCATGAAGATGATCAGCAGCACCAGCATCACGTCGACCATCGGCGTGACGTTGATCTCCGACATCGGCTTGTAGCGGCCGCGGCCGGATCCGCGCCGCCCGGGTCCGAGGGATACCGCCATGGCTCAGCCCCGCTCCTCGGACTGGCGCGACAGGATCGCGCCGAACTCGGTGCCGAACGCCTCCAGCCTGGCCGCGAAACGCGACAGGTCGGAATTGATCTTGTTGTAGGCCAGCACCGCCGGGATCGCCGCGACCAGGCCGATCGCGGTGGCGAACAGCGCCTCGGCGATGCCGGGTGCGACCACGCTGAGATTGGTGTTGTGCATCGCCGCGATCGCCGAGAACGAGTGCATGATGCCCCACACGGTGCCGAACAGGCCGACGAAGGGCGCCACCGACCCCACCGAGGCGAGGAAGATCATCCAGCGTTCGAGCCGCTCCATCTCGCGGGTGACGGTGATCGCCATCGCCCGGTCGACGCGCTCCTGCACGCTGCCGCGGCTGAGGTCGGCCCCCTTCACCCGCGCCGAGCGACGCCACTCGCCCATCGCGGCGCCGAACACGGCGGCGATCGGATGCGCGGGCTTCGCACCCTCGGTCTCGTAGAGGTCGTCGAGGCTGCCGCCGGACCAGAACCGGTCCTCGAAGCCGCTCGCCTGCCGGTTGGCGCGCCGCATCGACATGGTCTTCTCGAAGATGATCGCCCAGACCCAGACGCTCGCCGCCACCAGCCCGATCATCACCAGCTTCACGACGAAGGAGGCCTGGATGAACAGACCCCACAGCGAGAGGTCTCCGGTGGCCGCGGCCCCGAGATTAACCGCATCAACCGCGCGATCCAAGTGCGCCTCCCCCTAGCCCAGCCACCGGCCCCGAACCGGTCCGAAGCGCTTCCTTACGTCGTCGAGGCTGAAAGCAGAAGCCCAAGCCGGCCGGATTATGAAACGAACTGTTCCGTCCCGGGGCTGACCAGGTCGCACAGCACGTCGCGCCACAGTGGCGGGATGCGCGCGGGCTTGAGGTCGGCGACCCGGATGCAGGCAAGCTCCACCTCCAGGTCGGCGGCGACCGCGCCGTTGCAGGTCAGCGACTGGCGCATGCGCAGCCGGGCCCCGCCCAGCTCGCGCAGCCAAGTGGTCACCGTCAGCAGGTCGTCGAGGCGGACCGGACGGCGGTAGGAGATCTGCACGTCGCGGACCACGAAGCCGAGGCCGAACTCCTCGCGCAGGGCGGCGACGGGCGCGCCCAGCGAGCGCATCGCCTCGGTGCGGCCGCGCTCGGCGAAGGCGAGGTACTGCGCGTGGTACACCACGCCGCCGGCATCGGTGTCCTCGTAATAGACACGGAACGCGACGTCGTGACGCGGCATCGGCTACCCCTCTTCCAGCAAGTCGAGCTGTCCCGGCTGGGACGGCGGCGGCACCAGGCCGAGATGCCGCCAGCCGCGCTCGCCCAGCATGCGGCCGCGGCTCGTGCGCAGCACCAGCCCTTCCTGGATCAGGAACGGCTCGACCACATCTTCCAGCGTATCGCGCGCCTCCGCCAGCGCCGCCGCCAGCGTCTCCACGCCCACCGGTCCGCCATGGTGGTGCTCGGCGATGCGCCGCAGGTAGCGCCGGTCCATCGCGTCCAGCCCCAGGCTGTCCACCTCGAGCCGCGACAGGGCGGCGTCGGCCAGCGGGCGATCCACCGGCGCCGCGCTGCTGCGTCCGACGGTGGCGAAGTCGCGCACCCGGCGCAGCAGCCGGCCGGCGATACGCGGCGTGCCGCGCGAGCGCCGCGCGATCTCCTCCGCCCCCTCCTCGGTCAGCGCGAAGCGCAGCTTCTCCGCCCCGCGCGAGACGATCAGGCGCAGCTCGTCCGCGGTGTAGAACACCAGCCGCAGCGGAATGCCGAAGCGGTCGCGCAGCGGTGTCGCCAGCAGCCCGGCGCGGGTGGTCGCGGCCACCAGGGTGAAGGGTGAGAGGTCGATGCGCACCGAGCGCGCGGCGGGCCCCTCGCCGATGATCAGGTCGAGCTGGAAATCCTCCATCGCCGGATACAGCACCTCCTCGATGGCCGGCTGCAGGCGGTGGATCTCGTCGATGAACAGCACGTCGCGCGGCTGCAGGTTGGTCAGGATCGCGGCGAGGTCGCCGGCGCGCTGGATCACCGGGCCGGAGGTGGCGCGGAAGCCCACGCCGAGCTCGCGCGCGACGATCTGCGCCAGCGTGGTCTTGCCCAGGCCCGGCGGCCCGTGCAGCAGCACGTGGTCGAGCGCCTCGCCGCGGCCGCGCGCCGCCTGGATGAACACCGACAGGTTCTCGCGGCTGGCGCGCTGGCCGACGAACTCGCCGAGATGCTGCGGCCGCAGGCTCGCCTCGGCGGCGTCCTCCTCGGCGCGTCGCGGATCGAGGGTGCGGCTCGACGCGGCCTCGCTCATCGCGCCAGCTCGCGCAGGCTGTCGCGCAGCACCGCGTCCAGCCCGGCCACGTCGCCAAGGCGCTCGATCACCCGGCTCACCGCGGGTGCGGCCTCCTGCCTGCGGAAGCCGAGGCCGGAGAGTGCCGCCAGCGCGTCCGCCTCGACGCCGCCGCCCAAGACCGGTGCCGCGACCGTCGCCGCGCCGGTCGGCATGCCGCCCGCCTTCTCGCGCAGCTCGCTGAGCAACCGGTCGGCGATACGCGCGCCGACGCCCGGCAGCCGGGTCAGGCTGGCGCGGTCGCCGGTCGCGATCGCCGAGACCAGGTCGCGCGGCGACAGGCCCGACAGCACCGCGAGCGCCAGCTTGGCCCCCACGCCCTGCACCGTGGTCAGCAGCCGGAACCAGTCGCGCTCGGCCGCGTCGGCGAAGCCGTACAGCAGGATCGCGTCCTCCCGCACCACCGTCTCCACCAGCACCCGCGCCGGCTCCGGCGGCCGCCTCAGGGCGGCGATGGTGCGCGTGCTGGCCTGCACCAGGTAGCCGACGCCGGCCACGTCGATCACGCAGCGATCCGCCTCCACCTGGGCCAGCAGGCCGCTCAGCTGGGCGATCATGAAGGGTGGGCGATCATGCCATCCGCTTCCCCGACAGGACGCGCAGCCTCGTCTCGCGGTGGTGCGCGTGGCAGATCGCCACCGCCAGCGCGTCCGAGGCGTCGGCGCGTCGGATGGTGGCACCGGGCAGCAGGCGGCGCACCATCATCTCGACCTGGTCCTTGCTGGCCGCACCGGTGCCGACCACGGCGCGCTTGACCGCCATCGCGCCGTACTCGGTCACCGTGATCCCCGCCAGCGCCGGCGCCAGCAGCGCCACGCCGCGCGCGTAGCCGAGCTTCAGGGTCGCGGCACCGTTTCGGTTGACGTAGGTCTCCTCCACCGCCGCCTCCTGCGGCGCGAAGCCCTCGAACAGGTCGCGCAGCTGGTCGTGCAGCCGCTTCAGCCGGTCCGGCACGCTGTCGTCGCCGTCGGTCGCGATCACCCCGTCGGCGACGTGGCGCAGCCGGTTATCCACCGCTTCCAGCACCCCCCAGCCGGTGAATCGCAGGCCGGGATCGATGCCGACGATCAGGGTCATGCGGGGCTCAGCATGCAGGGCTCAGGCGGAGAGCCTCTCGGCGAGCTCGGCCGGCAGGTCGAAATTGGCATAGACGGCCTGCACGTCGTCGTTCTCCTCGAGCGCCTCGATCAGCTTCAGCACCGTGATGCCGCGATCCTCGTCCAGAGTCACGACCATACCCGCGCGCCAGTCGAGCCTGGCCGCCTCGGGGGCGCCGAAGCGCGCCTCCAGGGCGTCGCGCACCGCGAAGAAGGAGTGGGTGCCGCAGGTCACCTCGTGGCGCTCGGCGCCGCTCTCGACCTCGTCGGCGCCGGCCTCGATCGCGGCCTCCAGCATCTCGTCGTCCGAGGCCGCCGCGGCGGGGAAGCTCACCACGCCGAGCCGGGTGAACAGGAACGACACCGAGTTGGTCTCGCCCAGCGTGCCGCCATGCTTGGAAAAGGCGGCGCGCACGTCGGACGCGGTGCGGTTGCGGTTGTCGGTCAGCGCCTCGACGATGACCGCGACTCCGGCCGGCCCGTAGCCCTCGTAGCGCACCTCGACATAGTCCTCGCCGCCGCCGGCCCCGGCCGCCTTGCGCACGGCGCGGTCGATGGTGTCCTTGGGCATGTTGATCTCGCGCGCGGCGGCGAGTGCGGCGCGCAGGCGCGGGTTCGACGCGGCGTCCGGCAGCCCGGCGCGCGCGGCCACCGTGATCTCGCGTATCACCTTGGCGAACTGCCGCGCGCGACGCGCATCCTGCGCGCCCTTGCGGTGCATGATGTTCTTGAACTGGGAATGTCCGGCCATCGCGCGCCTTCGGAAGATCTTGGCCTGAATAGAGCAAGGGCTCCGCCCTCGCCGGGGATCCCGGACCCCTTCGGCTAGTTCGCCCGGCCGTGGCAGTGCTTGAACTTGCGCCCCGAGCCGCACGGGCAGACGGCGTTGCGCGGCGTGTCCGCGAACGGCGCGAGGCGGGTCTCGGAGGGCTCGCTCACCTCGGCCAGCAGCGCCTCGCCGCTCCCGGCGAGCTCCATCGCCGGCGCCCGCGCCGCACCCGCCACCTGCGGCAGCGGATCGAACGCGTAGGGCGGCGGCTGGAAGGCGGCCGGCTCCGGCGGCGGCATCAGCTCGACGCGCGCCAGCATCGCGGTGACGCGCTCGCGCATCTCGTCGAGCATGACGTGGAACAGCTTGAAGGCCTCGCGCTTGTACTCGTTCAGCGGGTCCTTCTGCGCGTAGGCGCGCAGGCCGATGCCCTGCCGCAGCTGGTCGAGCAGCAGCAGATGCTCCTTCCACACCGCGTCCAGCGTGGTCAGCAGCAGCTGCTTCTCGATGTACTGCATGATGTCGGCGCCGAAGGCGGCCTGCTTGGCCGCCATCGCGGCGTCCGCCGCCTGCAGCACGCGCTCGGTGACCGATTGCGCGTCCATGCCGTCCTCGCGCGCCCACTCGGCGACCGGCAGCGCCAGGCCGAGCAGGCGGTCGAGATCGGCGGCGAGCTCGGCACTCTCCCACTGCTCGGCGAAGGCGCGCTCTGGGATGCGACGGCCGACCAGCGTCTCGATCAGCTCGCGTCGCATCTGCGCCACCGTCTCCGACACGTCGCCTGCGGCCATGAACTCGCGTCGCTGCGCGTAGACCTCCTTTCGCTGGTCGTTCATCACGTCGTCGTACTTGAGCAGGTTCTTGCGGGTGTCGAAGTTGCGCGCCTCGACCTTCTTCTGCGCCTTCTCCAGCGCCCGGTTGATCCAGGGATGGACGATCGCCTCGCCCTCCTTGAGCCCCAGCCGCTGCAGCATGCCGCCCATGCGCTCGGAGCCGAAGATGCGCATCAGGTCGTCTTCCAGCGACAGGAAGAAGCGCGAGGCGCCCGGATCGCCCTGGCGGCCGGAGCGGCCGCGCAGCTGGTTGTCGATGCGGCGGCTCTCGTGCCGCTCGGTGCCGATCACGAACAGGCCGCCGGCCTGCTTGACCGTCTCGTGCCATTCGGCGACCTGCTCGCGCAGCGCCGTCTCGCGGGCCAGCCGCTCGGCCGGATCGTCGATCTCGCCGAGCTCCTGGCGGATGCGCATGTCGGCGTTGCCGCCCAGCTTGATGTCGGTGCCGCGCCCGGCCATGTTGGTGGCGATCGTGATCGCGCCCGGCGCGCCGGCCTGGGCGATGATGGTCGCCTCCTTCTCGTGGAAGCGCGCGTTCAGCACGTTGTGCACGACGCCGCGCTGCTGCAGCAGCTCCGACAGCATCTCGCTCTTCTCGATGCTGGTGGTGCCGACCAGGATCGGCTGCCCGGTCGTATGGGTCTCCTCGATCAGGGTGGTGACGGCGAGGTACTTCTCCTTGGCGTTGAGGTAGACCTCGTCGTCGCCATCCTTTCGCGCCATCGGCAGGTTGGTCGGGATCTCGATCACGTCGAGCTTGTAGATCTCGGCGAACTCGTCGGCCTCGGTGACCGCGGTGCCGGTCATGCCGGAGAGCTTGGGGTAGAGCCGGAAATAGTTCTGGAAGGTGATCGAGGCGAGCGTCTGGTTCTCCTGCTGGATCTCCACGTGCTCCTTGGCCTCCAGCGCCTGGTGCAGCCCGTCGGAATAGCGCCGCCCGTCCATCATGCGGCCGGTGAACTCGTCGATGATGATGACGCGGTCCTGGCGCACGATGTAGTCGACGTCGCGCGCGAACAGCGTGTGGGCGCGCAGCGACTGCTGCACGTGGTGCACCACGGTGATGTTGAGCACGTCGTAGAGCGCCCCTTCGGTGACGATGCCGGCGGCGACCAGCCTCTCCTCCACCGTCTCCGAGCCGGCCTCGGTGAGGATCACGGTGCGGAACTTCTCGTCCTTGTCGTAGCTCGAGGGGTCGGTGACCAGCTGCTTGACCACCTCGTCGACCCGTCGATACAGGTCCGAACTGTCCTCGGCCGGCCCGGAGATGATCAGCGGCGTGCGCGCCTCGTCGACCAGGATGGAGTCCACCTCGTCGACGATGGCGTAGCTGAAGGCGCGCTGGGTCATGTCCTCCAGCCGGTACTTCATGTTGTCGCGCAGGTAGTCGAAGCCGAACTCGTTGTTGGTGCCGTAGGTGACGTCGGAGTGGTAGGCGGCGCGACGCTCCTCGTCGGACAGGTTGGGCACGATCACGCCGGTGCTGAGGCCGAGGAAGCCATACAGGTGCCCCATCTCCTCGGCGTCGCGGCGGGCGAGGTAGTCGTTCACGGTGACCACGTGCACGCCGCGGCCGGACAGCGCGTTGAGATAGACCGGCAGCGTCGCCACCAGCGTCTTGCCCTCGCCGGTCCGCATCTCGGCGATGCGTCCCGAATGCAGCACCATGCCGCCCACCAGCTGCACGTCGAAATGGCGCATGCCGAGCACACGGCGCGAGGCTTCGCGCACCACCGCGAAGGCCTCCGGCAGCAGCTCGTCGAGGCTAGCGCCCTGCTGCAGGCGGGCGCGGAACTCGACCGTCTTGGCGGTCAGTGCGGCGTCGTCCAGCGCCCGGATCCCCGGCTCCAGGGCGTTGATCTCCGGCACCCGGCGCTGATGCGACTTCAGCGACCGGTCGTTGGCGGAGCCGAACAGGGCACGGGCTAGACTTGCGAGCATGTTGGCCTTCCGGCGGTGGCACGGGCCTGGCCCGGTGCGCGGGCATGAAGTCCATGAAGTCCATACGGGGTGCCATGAGATAAGACTGGGGTCCCGGCGGGTCAACCGAAGCAGGGGGTCGGCTGCCGCGGGGGGCTTGCCTTGTCCTGGCTTTTGGGTTCGGGCATGTTCCGGCCAACGCGAATTTCGGGGTTTCCCTATCATGCGGCTCATCAGCCCGGCGGCAGCCCTCGCGGCCGCCGCCCTGCTCACTCCCGCGCTCGGCAGCACCGCCGTCGTCGCCCAGACCACCCATCATGCGGCCCAGGACGCCTCCGGGGCCGGGGCGGCACATGCCGGCGCGCCCGCCAACCCGAACCCGGTGGTCGCGACGGTGAACGGCGATGCGGTGCATCTCGACGACGTGCGCGCCGCGGCGCAGACGCTGCCCGACGACATGCGCAACATGCCGCCCGGCGTGCTGTTCCCGATGATCGTCAACCAGGTGATCGACCAGAGGGCGCTGCTGATCACCGCGCGCAAGCAGGGGCTGCAGAAGGATCCGGCGGTCGAGAAGATCATGCAGACCGCATCCGACACCGCGCTGCAGAACGTCTACCTGACCCGCGAGATCACGCCGCAGGTCAACGACCAGGCGATCCACGACGTCTACGACAAGACCATCGCCGGCCGGCCCGGCGACAAGGAGGTGCATGCGCGCCACATCCTGCTCGCCACCGAGGCGCAGGCCGACGACGTGATCAAGCAGCTGCAGGGAGGGGCGGACTTCGCCAAGCTGGCCTCGAGCCTGTCCACCGACAAGGCGTCGGCGGCGCAGAGCGGCGGCGACCTGGGCTGGTTCAAGCAGGGTGACATGCTGCCGGAGTTCTCGGCCGCCGCGTTCTCGATGGGCAAGGGCGAGATCTCGAAGAAGCCGGTGCAGACGCGCTACGGCTGGCACGTGATCCAGGTGCTCGACACCCGCACCGCCACCCCGCCGACCTTCGAATCCGTCAAGGACCAGATCCGCCAGAAGCTGATCCAGCAGAACGTGCGCGCCGTGGTCCAGCGGGCACTCGCCGGGGTCAAGGTGGTCCGCTTCAAGCCGGACGGCACCAAGGTGACGGCAGCCGACCAGTCGGCGGCCGGCGGCTCGCCGGTGCCGGCCCAGGGAGCGCCCGCAACCCCGGGCAGCGCGCCGAACTCGGACTGACGAGGATGCCCGTGGCGGTCTCGCCGCTCGCCCGGCCGTTCCCGGCGATGGCCCGGATCGAAGGGGTGCGGCTCGCCGCCGGGGCGGCCGGGATACGCTATGCCGACCGCCACGACCTGGTGCTGGCGGCCTTCGCGCCCGCGACCCAGGTCGCCGGCGTGTTCACCCGCAACAGGTGCCCGGGCGCGCCGATCGACTGGTGCCGCGCCGCGCTGCCGGGCGGCGTCGCGCGCGGCCTGGTGGTCAATTCGGGCAACGCCAACGTGTTCACCGGGCGCGCCGGCGTCGAGACCGCCGCCGCCACCGCCGCCGCCGCCGCCTCGCTGCTCGGCTGCGCGCCCGCGGAGGTGTTCCTGGCCTCGACCGGGGTGATCGGCGAGGTGCTGCCGCACGCCAAGCTCACCGCGGCACTGCCGGCGCTGCGCGACGGGCTGTCGGAGACCGGGGCCGAGGCGGCAGCCTGGGAGCAGGCGGCGCGCGCCATCATGACCACCGACACCTTTCCCAAGGGTGCCTCGCGCACGGCGAGGATCGGCGACGTGGAGGTGCGTCTGCAGGGCATCGCCAAGGGCAGCGGCATGATCGCCCCCGACCTCGCGACCATGCTGTGCTTCGTCGCCACCGACGCCGCACTGCCGGCGGCGGTGCTGCAGCCGCTGCTGCGCGACGCGGTCGCGCGCAGCTTCAACCGCACCACGGTGGATTCCGACAGCTCGACCAGCGACACCGTGCTGCTGTTCGCGACCGGCGCCGCGGGCACCCGGGCGCAGGACGCAGCGGGGGCCGGGCTGGAGGATTTCGCCGCGTCGCTCGATGCGCTGCTGCTCGATCTCGCCCTGCTGGTGGTGCGCGACGGCGAGGGGGCCGGCAAGCTGATCCGGATCGACGTCACCGGTGCGTCGAGCGACGACTCCGCCGGCCGGGTGGCGCTGTCGGTCGCGAACTCGCCGCTGGTCAAGACCGCGATCGCCGGCGAGGACGCGAACTGGGGCCGGATCGTGATGGCGGTCGGCAAGAGCGGCGAGCCGGCCGATCGCGACCTGCTGTCGGTGGGCATCGGCGGCACCTGGATGGCGCGGCACGGCGCGGTGGTGCCCGGCTACGACGAGACCCCGGTGGTGGCGCATGTCAGGGGGTTCGAGATCGAGATCGCGATCGATCTCGGCCTCGGCCAGGGCGCCTCGACCGCCTGGACCTGCGACCTCACGCACGGCTACGTCGACATCAACGGCAGCTACCGAAGCTGAGGCGCGATGACGACCAACGCATTCGATCAGGCCCAGGCGCCGTCGTCCCTGCCCGGCTCCGGATCGGGTCGGGATCATCCCGACCGGGTCTGGGGCTATGCCGGCTTCTGGTGGCGGGTGCTGGCCTGGGCGATCGACAGCGCGATCCTGTCGGCGGTCGCGGTGCTGCTGCACCAGCTGCTCGACGGCGGCGCGACGGGCCTGATCGGCGTGCACCCGTCGACGACCGGCGTGCTCAATGTCGGCTACCTGTCCGAGGCCGCGGCCGATGCCGGGCCGCGGGCGGCCTGGCAGCTCAGGCCGCCGAGCCTGGGCAACCTAGTCAGCCTGCTGGTGCCGATCGCCTACTACGCGCTGCTCGAATCCTCGCCCTGGCAGGCCACGGTCGGCAAGCGCGCGTGCCGGCTGCGCGTGACCCGGCTGGATGGCGGACGGATCAGCCTGCCGCGCGCGATCGGCCGCTATCTGGGCAAGTTCGTCTCCGCCTTCATCCTCGGCATCGGCTTCCTGATGATCGCCTGGACGCAGCGCAAGCAGGGCGTGCACGACCTGATGGCCGAGACCCTGGTGGTGCGCCTGCGTCAGCCGAGCGACCTGGCGCGGTTCAAGCCGCCCGCCTAGCAGGTCGCGAAGGCAAGGGGCTTTGCCCCCCGACCCCATCGAAGGCAAGCCTCTGAAAACCTTCTATCGGAAAAGGGGTTTGGGGCGCCCGGCCCCAACGGGTCGAGGGCGGAGCCCTTGCCTCAGATAAGGCGCCCGCCCTCACTCCGCCGCCGCCGGGTCGTGCACCGGGTAGCGGACCGGCGGCGGACGACGCGGCGGCGCCCCCTGCAGCGCCGCGAGCTCGGCGGTCGGCGTCAGCTCGTCCTCGGTGAGGAACAGGCCCAGCCGCCGCGTCAGCGCGCCCAGCCGCACACTGCCCGAGAGCATGGTCAGCGGCATCGAGAGCACCGGTCCCAGCAGCAGCGGCGACGCCCACGGCAGTGCTGCGGGACGGCCCAGCCACAGCGCCAGCGCGGCACCGATGCCCAGCACGGTGTGCCAGCGCATACGCCGCCACGCCTCGCGCCAGGGCACCGGGCGGTCGCCGCGCGACGGCGCGTCCCATGCCACCACCCGTCCGGCGAAGGTGCTGAGCACGAAGCCGGTCACCGAGAGCATGATGATCGGCGAGAGCAGCGTGGCCGCGAGCTGCTCCAGCAGCGCGCTGGCGATCAGCCGCGCGCGGCCGCCGAAGCCGCGCGCCGCCCGCGGCCGCAGCAGCGCCCGCGCCAGGCTGGCGAGACGGGGCCCGAACAGCAGCAGCAGCGTGAGCCAGACCAGCAGCTGCACCAGCAGCGCCGGGGAGGCGGCATGCGGGCGCGCGTGGCCGGACGCGCCCAGCAGCAGCCCCAGGCTGAGCAGCAGGCTGACCGGCGAGGATAGGTAGTAGAGGATGCCGATGCCGATATGCAGCCGGCTCTCCGGGCGCAGCCGTGCGGCGCCGATCAGGCGCAGATGCTGCAGGTTGCCCTGGCACCAGCGCCGTTCGCGGGCCAGGTGGTCGACCAGGTTGCTCGGCGTGGTCTCGTAGGAGCCGACGATCTCCGGCGCCAGCCGCACCGCCCAGCCGGCGCGCAGCAGCAGCGCCGCCTCGATGGTGTCGTGGCACAGGATCTGGCCGCCCATCGGCGGCCGCCCCGGCAGCACCGGCAGCTCCGCGTGCCGGGTGAACGGCGCGAGGCGCAGGATGGCGTTGTGCCCCCAGTAGGTGCCCAGCCGTCCCTGCCAGAGATGCTGGCCGGCGACCGCGAGCGGCGTGTTCAGCCTCGCGGCGAATTGCTGCATGCGGGCGAACAGGGTGTGGCCGCCGACCAGGTAGGAGACGGACTGGATCAGTCCCGCGCCGGCATCCTCCGCCAGGGCGGCGATCAGGCCGCGGATGGCCTGGCCGGTCATCAGGCTGTCGGCGTCGAGCACGATCGCAAACGCGTAGTCGCGTCCGGCGCCGCGGCAGAACTCGCCGATATTGCCGGCCTTGCGGCCGGTGTTGCGGGGGCGGCGGCGGTAGCGGATCTCGATGCCGGAGCGCGACGTCATGTGGGCGTCGAACAGCCGACGCTCCCTCGCCGCCAGCGCCGGATCCTGGGTGTCGCTCAGCACGAAGATGGCGGCGTCGTCGTCCGGCCGCAGCGCCTCGGCCATCACCCGCACCGCGGCCGCGATCGGCTCCGGCGCCTCGTTGTAGATCGGCAGCAGGATCGCGGTGCGGTGCCGCCCACGTCGCGCTGGTGCTGCCGCCGCGGCCGGACGCTGCGGCAGCAGGCCGAGCAGCGGGCCGAGCGCGGTCAGCGTCATGCGCACGTAGCTGACCGCGAGCAGCGACAGCAGCAGTGCCGCGAGCCAGGCCGAGGAGGTCGGCAGCAACGCCGCCGTGCCCGCCGTCGCCAGCACCGTCAGCAGCAGGGCGGGCACGACGAGCAGATGGATGCGCGAGGCGGCAGCCGGCATGGAGCGATCCTGGGAGGTCCGGCCAGGTGCGGCGGCGTCGCCGTCGCCCGGGCCCTGTTGCATACGGGGCGGTTCTGCCCGTGCAACGTGGGTGGCCGGCCGGCGCGCGCGTTTTAATCCGCATCCGTCTCGATCGGCCCGGCCCGACGCAGCGCCGCGGCGGCGGCGGCGAAGGCCGAGGCGATGGTCTGGCCGATGCGCGGGCTGGTGCAGACGATGGTCGGGCTCGGATGCGGCATCTCGAGCACCAGCAGCGGCAGCGGCCGCAGCGCCGCCGCCGCCAGGCGCGCCACCCGTCCGGCCAGCAGCACGACCTCGAGCTGCCGCAGCAGCGACAGCAGGGGCGGCAGCCAGAGCAGCCCGGCGCGGATCTCGTCGGGACGCGGCGGCCGGCTGCGTCCGGACGGATGGTCGTCCATCCACGGCACCGCGTTCCAGATCAGGGTGGTGCGGCGCGGCAGCCCGGCTGCCTCGGTGAAGCGACGGATGTTGCGCGCGGTCGGGGTCGCGTTGTCGCGCGAGACGAAGCCGACCCGCCGCACCGCCGGCGCCGGCCGTTCGAGCAGCAGCAGCACCCTCGAGGCGGTGCCGCCGTCGCACGGATCGGCGTCCGGAACCGGCCTGCCGGTCTCGGCGCGGATGCGTGCGGCGAACAGCGCCAGCGGACGCATCGCGGGCCGCAGCAGCGCCGCCCTTCGGCGCGCGACCTCCAGCGGCTCCTCGATCAGCATAGGCAAGAGGCTTTGCCCCTTGACCCCATCAGAGGCAAGCCTTTGAAGCCCGATCCCAAGAAATCGGGGTCTGGGGCCGCCGGCCCCAGCGGGTCAAGGGCAGCGCCCTTGCCTGGCCTTTCTCAGCTGCTAAGGCCGACGCACCGCCTGCACCTCGATCTCGACCAGCCAGCCCGGGTTGGCCAGTCCCGCGACCTGGAAGGCGGAGCGGGTGGGTAGGTTGGGCTGGTCGTGGGTGCCGAAGAACTGGGTGTAGGCCTTCATCAGGCCGGCGAAGTCGATATGGCCGAGCTTGGGGTCGGCGGCGATGTAGGCGTGCATCTGCACCACGTCGCCCAGCGTGAGGTGCAGCCCGGCGAGGGTGGCGCTGATCTTGTCGAGCGCGCTGCGGGTCTGGGTCTCGGTGTCGCCGTAGGCGGCGAGGGTCATCGCCTTGGCCGACTTGTCGGCGACGTCGGCACCCGTGCCGGACAGGTAGATCGTGCTGTAGCCGGGCGGCACCTCGATGCTGGCGGCGATCGGGAAGGTGGGCACGTCGTGTCGGATCACGTCGGCCGCGGCCGCGGTGCCGCCGACGGCCGCCTGCAGCAGCGCCAGGACGCCGAGGATCGTCTTCATGCTCAACGCTCAGTGCTCCGTGATCGGGGGCGGGCCGCGCACCGCGGCGACGTCGGCCGCGCTGACGGGGTCGGTGTAGGCGTTGCCGAAATGGGTGCGGACGAAGTTCACCACCAGCGCGATCTGGTGGTTGTTCAGCACGCCTGCGCCCTCCGGGTTCTTCAGGTCGCCGTTGAACCAGGGCATGCCGCCGAGCCCGTTCAGCACCACGTAGACCGGGTAGCCCGAGCTCGCGAGCTTCTTGTTGCCGGCGAGCGCCGGGATCACCGCCGCGCCGACCGCGCCCTGGCCGCCAGGCATGTGGCAGCCCTGGCAGACATGCTGGTAGACCGCCGCACCGGTGCTGGCGTCGATGTCGCCGCTGACGCCGTTGCTGGCGACGTCGGCGCGCGCGGCGCGGCCGGCCGGCAGCGACAGCAGGGCGGCGAGGGCGATGCCGGCGGCGACGCCCCGCGACGCGCGCCTGAGGAACCGGCGCATCAGGCGGCTCCTACCGCGCGCTGGTGCAGCTGGGTGATGGCGCTGATCGAGGACAGCAGCGCGCCCTCCTGCCAGCAGCCGATATAGGAGGCGTGCTCGCCGGCCAGCACCACCCGGCCATCCATCGAGGTCAGGGTCTTGTAGTGCGTGTTGCGGGCATCCTCGCTCCAGGTGCCGCAGCAGCCCAGCGACCACGGCATCCGGCTCCAGGCCACGCCGACCCCGGTGACGAACTCGTCCTTGTACTGCTTGTGCAGCACCGCCCCCTGGTCGAGCGCCGCCTGCACGCGCTGCTGCGGCGTCTTGCCGGCGAAGTCGTAGGCGGCGGCGCCGAACATGTAGCCGCCGAGCAGCACCGCCTTGCCGGACGAGAAATAGCCGTGGCTCGGGTAGGAGATCTGGCTGATCTGCTGGTCAGTGAAGCTGATGCCGCCGTAGATCGCCTCGTCCTCTTCCCAGAACCGTCGCTTGAACTCGAGCCCGACCTTGACCGAGGAGGCATAGGGGACGGCGGCGATCGCGTCGCGCATCGGCCCGCTGACCTGCACGTCGATCTGGCTCAGGATCGAGAGCGGGATGGTGCAGACGCAGTAGTCCGCCTTGGCGTGGCCGACGGCGCCGCCATGGTTGTTGTCCTTGTAGGTGACGGTGACCCCGGCATCGTCCTGCTGGATGCGGGTGACGTCGATATTGTGGGTGACCAGCTCGCCGACCTGCCTGGCGAAGCCGCGGCCGATCATGTCCATCCCGCCGACCGGCTGGAACATGGTGGTCTGCAGGTCGTAGACGGTGTTGAACGCCAGCCAATGCCACAGCCCGGAGCGCATCACCTCGTCGCGCGCGAGCGGCTGCGAGGGCGTGGGCGCACCGTCCGGCCCGCCGCCGCGCGGCTTGCTGTAGCCGCGACGCAGCGAGGCCATCGGTCCCTTCACGTAGTCGTACTCGGCGTTCAGCAGCCCCCAGCCGCGCATCGCGGCGAGCAGGTCGTGCTTCTCCTCGGCGCTGACCGGCTGGTCGAGCTTGTTCTGGTTGATCGCCTTGGCGAGCAGCTCGGCGGTGTAGCCGGTGAAGTCGCCGAGCACGTCGCGATAGCGCTGCGGCACGCCGCCGAAGCTCTTGGAGTTGTGCAGGTAGCTGTTGTGGTTGACCTCGATGAACGGCTCCAGCGTCACGCCGAAGGCGCGGCAGTAGTGCAGCAGCGCCTGGTGGTGGTAGGGGATGCGCCAGGGCCCGGGATTGATGTAGTTGCCCGGCGCGAAATCGACCTTCTGGGTGTAGCCGCCGAGCTCGGTCAGGCTGTCGCCGCCGCGCAGCGTGAAGTTGCGGCCGCCCGAGCGGTTCTGGAACTCCAGGATGCGCACGCTGTAGCCGGCGCGCCGCAGCTCGTGTGCGGCCAGCATGCCGGCCAGCCCGGCGCCGAGCACCAGCACGCTGGTTCCGGTCTTGCCGCCGCTCAGCGTCGGCGGTCCGGCGAAATCGGTTCCCGCCGCGTGGCCGAGCTGCGTCATCGCCTGGTACATCGCGACGCTGCCGGCGGCGACGCCGATCCGCGTCAGCAGCTGGCGCCGCGTCGGCTGCATTCTCATCTGCGTATTATTCAAGCATCCTGCTCCAAAATTATGCAGCGTAGCAGGTGAATGCCGCTGTTTTCCAACGGCGCGCGCGCAATGCTCACCCAGTGCCCAACAACGTCCCACTTCCCGGCCGTGCGGTCGACCCGTTTGTGCGGCGCGGTGAAATGACGAGGACGTGATTCGAGGCTCGCCTTGGCCTCGCGAACGTCTATGCTGATGCGCCGGGGCCAGTCCGCGGTGCATCGCTGCGGACCGAGGGACGATGGATCACGCCTTTACCGACACGCCGCCGCCCCTCACGCGCGGCCCGGATCTGAGACGGATCCGGTGTCATCCCGACCACTGGTATCCGCTCGCCTGGTCGCACGAGCTCAAGCCCGGAGGCGTCCTGGCCTCGACCTATGCCGGCGAGCCGATCGTGCTGGTCCGGCCCAAGGAGGGCGCGGTCTACGCGCTGGAGGATCGCTGCGCGCACCGGCAGGTGCCGCTCTCGCGCGGCGCCGTCGACGGCCAGTCGGTGCGCTGCTGCTACCATGGCTGGGCCTACGGGCGCTCGGGAAGGTGCGTCGACGTGCCGTATCTCGGCAAGGACAAGCTGCCCAACGGCGTGCGCGCCTATCCCTGCCGCGAGCGCAGCGGCCTGATCCTGGTGTTCCCCGGCGATCCGGCACGCGCCGACGCGGTGCCGCTGCCGGTGTTCGGCGCCGCCGACGACCACGCCTACAAGACCCGGCGCTTCGGCCGCGTGATCGGCTGCCACTACAGCTTCATGCACGAGAACCTGATGGACATGAACCATCAGTTCATGCACGCCAAGCAGATGGGTCAGATCCGTCCCCGGTTCCTGGGCCAGGATGCCGGCGAGGACTGGATCGAGGCGCGCTACAGCTTCGCCCGCACCGGCGGCAAGCAGCCGATCGGCGAGGCGTTGATCTTCAACCAGCGTCGCGGCACCGAGAAGCAGGATTCCGACCGCGACGTCATGACGATACGCACCGAGTACCCGTACCAGACACTGCGCATACGCACCTCGGCCGCCGAACCGGTGATGGATCTCTGGATCGCCTACACCCCGCAGGATGTCGAGCAGCGTCGCAACCGCACCTTCGGGCTGCTGTCGGTGCGCAAGCCCAAGATCCCGGGCCTGCTCAACGCCGCCTGGCCGCTGCTGGTGCTGTTCACCGAGCGGATCTTCCGCGAGGACCGCGACATCGTCGAGCTGGAACAGGCGGCGCACGACGCGCAGGGAGAGGATCGCAACCAGGAGGTGTTCCCGGTGATCCGCAACCTGCGCGACCTGCTGATGGCGCGCGGCATCGACGCGGCGTGACCGCGGAGGCCGCGGCCGACGGCCACGCGATCCGGCTCGCCACCCCGCGCTTCGTCCTGCGGCCGCCGCGGCCGCAGGACGCGGGCGCCATCCACCGGCTGGTCAATGACTGGGGCGTGGTGCGCATGCTGCCGCGCCTGCCGTTTCCCTACCCGCGCAAGCTGACCGACGAGTGGATCGAGGCGGCCGCCGGCCAGGCCGCGTCGGGCGCCGCCTACCACTTCGTCGTCATCGCCGGACCTGACGTGTCACCGCCCGTCGAGACGAGCCTCGACGCCGCCGCGCGCCTGCTCGGCTGCGTCGGGCTGCGCATCGATGCCGCCGCCCGCACCGGCGATCTCGGCTACTGGATCGCGCGCCGCTACTGGAACGACGGCGTCGCCGGCGAGGCGGCCGGCCGGCTCGCGCGCTGGGCGCTGGCGCGGCTCGATCTCGACCGGCTGGTGGCGCAGGTCGCCACCGACAATCCGGCGTCCGCCGCCGTGCTGCGCCGGATCGGGTTTCGCGAGACAGGCAGCGCGCGGCAGCTGTTCCTGGCGCGCGGCGGCAGCCATCCGGTGCTGCTGTTCGAGGCCGGACATGCCGACCTGCGTCCCGATCCCGCGGCGTCGCGTCGCGACCGGCGGCCGGCCGCAGCGGCCGCGGACCGCCCGGTGGTGCTGGTGGCGGCCTGCGCCCTGATCGACGGCGACGGCCGCATCCTGCTGGCGCGGCGCCCGGAAGGACGCAGCATGGCGGGGCTGTGGGAGTTTCCCGGCGGCAAGGTGGAGGCGGGGGAGACGCCCGAGCAGGCGCTGATCCGAGAGCTGCGCGAGGAGCTCGGCGTCGAGCTGTCGCAGACCTGCCTCGCGCCGTTCAGCTTCGCCTCGCACGGCTACGGCGACTTCCACCTGCTGATGCCGCTGTATCTGTGCCGCCGCTGGAACAACACGCCGCGGCCCAGGGAGGGTCAGACACTGGCCTGGGTCGCGCCGGAGCGGCTGGCGGACTATCCGATGCCCGACGCCGACAAGCCGCTGGTGCCGATGCTGCGCGATTATCTCTGAGGCGTACCGCGCCTCAGCCCGCCGGGGTTCGCGCCAGGCCGAGCGACATCTGGCCGGGCTGCGCGGGCGCGCCGGCACGGCGCGCCTGCTCGGTGCGCGCGCTGAACCGCATGTCGACGTTGCCGCCAGCCTCCGTCTCGATGATCCGCGCCAGGGCGGCATCGTCCAGCTCGGCCCAGCGGCGCCCGCGCGAGGGCCCGTACGGCACCCGTATCAGCAGCGCGGGCTGCTCGGACCAGGTCAGCAGCTGCGACAGGCCGGCGAGCGCCAGCATGTCGCGCAGGTGGTGCGCGGTGACGTAGGCGTCCGGCGCCGCGCGGTGCGCCGGCAGGCCGAGCGCGCGGTCGAGCCCGGCCGGCCGGCGCCAGTAGCGCAGGCCCTGGTTGGAATGGCCGGGTGCCTCGGGCCACAGCCGCAGCGCGCACTTGTAGGTGCAGATCCAGCGCGCCCGGCCCGACAGCGCCGGCAGGCACCAGCGCTGCTCGAAGGCGGCGCGATGCGCGGCCAGCGCCACCGGCGCCGCCCCGGGATCGGCGCGCAGCACGCCCGGCGCCGTCTGCAGCCACGACGGCGCGCCGGCCACGTCCTCGTCGACGATGTGATGGATCGCCGAGGTCGCCGGCGAGATCGCGATGCCGGGATCGACCAGGCGGGCCCGCGGCGGCCCCGACAGCCTCCAGCCATCCGCCTCCTGCACCAGGTCCTGCCAGCCGATCTCGACCACGCCGCCATCGTCGGGCGAGGTGCCGGTGGTCTCGAGGTCGATGACGCGCAGGCGCGGCGCGTGCGGCGCGTCGTGAAGGCTGGGCAAATCGCTCATCCGCCCCATTTAGGCATACTGGCCGGGGCGTTCCACGCCGAAACCACGCCCGGACCGCATTGGGGCACGAGCGCATGAATCCGACAGCCTGCATCCTGGTGATCGGCAACGAGATCCTGTCCGGCCGCACCCAGGACGCCAACATCCAGTTCCTCGCCCGAAGGCTGGGCGAGCTCGGCATCGCGCTTCGCGAGGTGCGGGTGATCCCCGACGTCCGGGAGACCATCGTCTCCAACGTCGTTGAGCTGCGCGCCCGCTTCGATCACCTGCTGACCACCGGCGGCATCGGCCCGACCCACGACGACATCACCAGCCCCTGCGTCGCCGAGGCGTTCGGCGTGCCGTGGGAGATCCACGCGGAGTCGTTCGCCAAGCTCGAGGCGCACATGGCGCCCGGCAGCTTCAACGCCGCCCGGCAGCGCATGGCGACCCTGCCGCGCGGCGCGGTGCCGATCGACAACCCGGTCTCGGTGGCGCCCGGCTTCTCCATCGCCAACGTGCACGTGATGGCCGGCGTGCCGCGTATCATGCAGGCGATGTTCGACCAGCTGGCGCCGCGTCTCGCCGGCGGGCGGCCGGTGGTCTCGGCGAGTTGGCACGCCGACGGCCTGCTGGAGGGCGCGATCGCCGAGCGGCTGGAGGCGATCCAGCACCGCTTTCCCGGCCTCGACATCGGCAGCTATCCCTACGAGCGCCCGCAGCGGCGCGGCGTCAGCCTGGTCAGCAAGGGAAGCGACGCGGCGTCGGTGCGCGACGCGGCGTCGGCCGTGCACGACCTGATCGCCGAGCTCGGCATGGTGCCGATCGAGGGCGAGCCGCCGCCCTGAGGCCGTCAGGCCGGATCAGCCGGCCGGGTCGCGTCCCATGGCGAGGTATTTCTCGCGCCGCCGCGCGCGCAGCGCCGCCGGCTCCAGCGCCAGCAGCCCAGGCAGGGCGGCGGCGATCGCCCGGCCGACCGCGCGTATCGCCGCCGGCGCGTCGCGGTGCGCGCCCCCCAGCGGCTCGGCGATGATCTCGTCGATCAGGCCGAACTGCTTGAGGTCGTTCGCGGTCAGCCGCATCGCCTCGGCCGCCGCCGGCGCCTGGGTGGAATCGCGCCACAGGATCGCGGCACAGCCTTCCGGCGAGATCACCGAGTAGATCGAGTGCTCCAGCATGAAGACGCGGTCGCCGGCGCCGAGCGCCATCGCGCCGCCGGAGCCGCCCTCGCCGATCACGGTGGCGACGATCGGCACCGGTGCGGCGAGGAAGGCGTCGATCGAGCGCGCGATCGCCTCCGCCTGCCCGCGCGCCTCCGCCTCGATGCCCGGATAGGCGCCTGCGGTGTCGATGAAGGAGAGGATCGGCAGGCCGAAGCGTCCGGCCAGCTCCGCCAGCCGGCGCACCTTGCGATAGCCCTCCGGACGGCTCATGCCGAAATTATGATGCAGCCTCGTATCGAGATCGTCGCCGCGCTCGGTGCCGACCACCATCACCGCGCGGCCCTCGAAGCGTCCCAGGCCGCCGACGATGGCGCGATCCTCGGCGAAGCTGCGGTCGCCGGCGAGCGGCAGATAGTCGGTGATCAGGGCGGCGATGTAGTCCAGCGCGTGCGGCCGCTGCGCGTGGCGCGCCACCTGCACCTTCTGCCACGGGGTGAGCTTGGCGTAGGCGGCGCGGAGCTGCTTGTCCGCCTTGTCGGTCAGGCGAGCGACCTCGTCTGCGATGTTGATGCCGTCGGTCTCGGCGATGCGGCGGAGCTCGTCGATCTTGTCCTCGAGCTCGGCCACGGGTTTTTCGAAGTCCAGAAAGTGGCGCATGGCGGGCGTTTAGCACAGTTCCCGACGTCGCAAATCCCTGCCCTCGGCCGTCCGGCGCCGGGCTAGGATGCGGCCCGCAGCGCCAGCGGGTGATGCGCCTCGACCAGCTTCTGCAGCCGCTCCGCCAGCACGTGGGTGTAGATCTGGGTCGTTGCGATACTGGCATGACCGAGCAGCGTCTGCAGGCAGCGCAGGTCGGCGCCGCGCGCCAGCATGTGGCTCGCAAAGGAATGGCGCAGCACGTGCGGCGACACCCGGTCGGCGGCGATGCCGGCGCAGCGCGCCGCCTCGGCGAGGATCAGGTCGAAGCCCTGCCGGGTGAGCGGCCGGCGCGGGTCGCGGCCGGCGAACATCCACGGCGAACCGGCGATCCCCGGCCGCCCGGGCTCGGGCGGCCGGCTCGCCAGCAGCTCGGCCGCCGCCTCGCGCGCCGGCTCCGACAGCGGCACTACCCGCGCACGGCCGCCCTTGCCGCGCACCAGCAGCATCGGCGCGTCCGCCACCAGCGCCTGGCAGCGCAGCGACAGCATCTCGGAGATGCGCATGCCGGTCGCGTACAGGATCTCGATCGCGGCGAGCGCCGTGCGCTGCCGTCCCGGGGCCATCGGACCGCCGGCGGCGCAGGCTCCGAGCAGGCGGTCGACCTCGTCCTCGGACAGCACCCGGGGCAGGATGCGCGGCAGCCTCGGCTGGTCGAGCTGCTGGCAGGGATCGTCCGGCCGCACCGCCTCGCGCAGCAGGTGCAGGTGGAACTGCCGCAGGCAGGACAGCCTGCGGCCGGCGGTCCGCGCCGACAGGCCGCGGGCATGCAGCGCCGCCATGTAGTCCTGCAGCACCGGCGCCGAGGCGGTCGAGACGCTCTCCCCCGAGGCGCGCGCGTGGGCGGCGAAGTCGGCCAGATCCGCGGCGTAGGCCTTCAGCGTGTTCGTTGACGCGCCGCGCTCGGCGGCCAGCATCTCCAGGAAGCTCTCCTGGTGGCGGTCCATGCCCAGAGAGGGCCGGGGCTCTGCCCTGGACCCGCTGGGGCCTGAGGCCCCAGACCCCCGATCTTCGTCCAACCGCCCGGCCTAGTGGCCGAAGCGGTCGTTGGGCAGTACTACGTGCTGCTCGTGGACTTGGGGCTTGGGGGGAACCGCGCCCAGGTAGAGGAAACCGGCACCGAGTGCCGCGACCGCCAGGCCGAGCAGAATGACCGAGATCCGGATCATGCGACTCTTCCCCCGCTCGATGGCCTGGCCGGAACGCTCTATGCTAGCTTCACGCTCATGTCACGCAGCAGCATCTCGCTCGAGGACGGGATGCGCGCCTCCCCCGTCGCCGGCGCAGGCTCGATCGTGCTGGTCGGGCTCATGGGTGCCGGCAAGACCACGATCGGACGCCGGCTCGCGACCCGGCTCGGCCTGCCTTTCCGCGACGCCGACGGCGAGATCGAGCAGGCGGCCGGACGCAGCATCGCCGAGATGTTCGCGCTCTGGGGCGAGGCGGAGTTCCGCGAGGGCGAGCGGCGCGTGATCGCCCGCCTGCTCTCGTCGGGACCGATCGTGCTGGCGACCGGCGGCGGCGCCTTCATGGATCCGCGCACCCGGAGCGCGATCCGCGCCCGGGCGCTGTCGGTCTGGCTGCGCTGCCCGCTCGCGACCCTGCTGCGCCGCGTCGCCGGCCGCAGCCACCGGCCGCTGCTGGCGGCCGGCGATCCGCGAGAGATCCTCGAGGCGCTGACCCACACCCGACACCCCGTCTACGCGGAGGCCGACATCGTGATCGATTGCGAGGACGACAGCACCGAGCACACGACGCGCCGCGTGCTCGCCGCCCTGGCCGCGCACCGGCCGCCGCAGCGGGTGCAGGTGGCGCTCGGCGGCGGCTACGACATCGTCATCGGCGACGGCCTGATCGCGCGCGCCGGCGCGCTGCTGGCGCCGCTGCTGCCGCAGAAGCGGGCGATGATCGTCACCGACGAGACCGTGGCGGGGCTGCACCTGCCGGCGCTGCTGCGCAGCCTGGACGAGGTCGGCATCGCGGCGGGCGTCGCGGTGATGCCGCCGGGGGAGGCCAGCAAGAGCCTGCAGGGCTTCGAGCGCGTCACCGCCGCGCTGCTGCGACACGGCGTCGAGCGGCGCAGCACCGTGATCGCGCTCGGCGGCGGCGTCGTGGGCGACCTCGCGGGCTTCGCCGCCGCCTGCGTGCTGCGCGGCCTGCCGTTGGTGCAGATCCCGACCACCCTGCTGGCCCAGGTGGATTCCTCGGTCGGCGGCAAGACCGGGATCAACACGCCGTTCGGCAAGAACCTGCTCGGCGCCTTCCACCAGCCGCTGGCGGTGCTGGCCGACACCGCCGCACTCGCGACCCTGCCGCCGCGCGAGCTGCGCGCGGGCTACGCGGAGATCCTCAAGGCGGGGCTGATCGGGGACGCGTCGCTGTTCGACTGGTGCCTGGCGCACGCCGCGGCGATGCTGTCCGGCGACGCGGCATTGCAGGCCGAGGCGATCGCGCGCGCCTGTGGCTTCAAGGCCGCCATCGTCGGCGACGACGAACGCGAGGAGAAGCCGCAGGACGGCCGCGCGCTGCTCAATCTCGGCCACACCTTCGCGCACGCGCTGGAGGCCGAGCTGCGCTACGACGGCAGGCTGCTGCACGGCGAGGCGGTGGCGATCGGACTGGGCCTGGCGCTGCGGCTGTCGCAGCAGCTCGGCCACAGCGCCGGCGACGACGCCGGCACGGTGATCGCGCATCTGCACTCGATCGGCGTGCCCGCCACGATCGCCGAGCTGTCGGACGCCGCGGGGGTGATGTTCAGCGCCGCGTCGCTGCTGGCGCATATGCGACGCGACAAGAAGATACGCGACGGGAGCATGGGTTTCGTGCTCTCGCGCGGGATCGGCAGCGCCTTCACCTCGCGCGAGGTGCCGCAGGCGGCGGTGACGGCGCTGCTGCGCGAGGCGGGCTGCGTCGCCTGACGCGGCGAAACCTTCCCACCCGGTTTGTCACTTTCCTGCAACAGAAGACCGCGCCGGCGCGCGCTGCCGCGCACGCGAGCGCAGGTGCTTGTCGGCACTCTTCTCGTGCACACCATCAGGAAGCCGAGAAACATGACGGCCCGATAATAAACTGTGATGTTTCCGTCACAGCCACTCCGGAATGACCTGCGAGAGTGGTTACACGCTCTCCAATCGCAACCGGAGCTTCTATATCGGGCTTAAGCATCATGCTGAGGCTGTGCCGCCGATGGTTGGCGGCCGCTCGAACGGATGACCAAGAGGACGAGAAAATGCGTCTGCGCGCGACGTTACTTGCAACCACACTCCTGGCGGCCGCCCCGGCTGCCGCGATGGCCGATCCCGTCGTCGGACCGTATGTGAGCCTCGGTGCGGGCTACAACCTGCAGCAGAGCGTGGGCGTGCATTATTCGCCGACCACCTTCGCCGATCCGGGTGCTGCCGACGGCAGCAAGTCCACATTCCGTTTCGGTGACGGCTTCAACGGCGAGGGCTCGTTCGGCTTCGGCTTCGGCAACGGGCTGCGCACCGAGTTGCAGGGCACCTACTTCTACAACAACGTCAACCACAACCACTTCACCAGCGTGCCCGGCACCACCACCGGCCACGACGAGAAGTACGGCGCGCTGATCGACGTGCTCTACGACCTCGACTTCGGCATGTTCGGCCTCGCGCTGCCGGTGTCGCCCTATGTCGGTGTCGGCGCGGGCTATCTGTGGCAGCACGAGTCGCCGTTCAACACTGTGTTCGACGACGGCAGCGTCAACCGAACCGGCGGCACCCAGGGCAGCTTCGCCTATCAGGGCATCGTCGGCGTGGCGTACAACATCGTCGAGGTTCCCGGACTGGCGCTGACCGGCGAGTATCGCTTCACCGGCACCACGCCGCAGGAGACCGGCTCGGCCTACCAGTCGACCTCCTACACGGCGAGCGGCGTCCACAAGGGCAACGCCGACTTCAACGACAGCTTCAACCACTCCTTCATGGTCGGCATCCGTTACGCCTTCGACACTGCGCCGCCGCCGCCGCCGCCGGCTCCCGTCGTCGCGGCCCCGGCGCCGGCCCCGGCGCGCACCTACCTGGTGTTCTTCGACTGGGATCGCTCGGACCTCAGCGGCCGCGCCCGCGAGATCATCGCCGAGGCGGCGCAGGCCTCCACCCGGGTGCAGACCACCCGCATCGAGGTCAACGGCTACGCCGACACCTCGTCGATCCACGGCGGCGCGCGCGGCGCGCGCTACAACCAGCACCTCTCGGTCCGTCGTGCGCAGAGCGTGAAGGCGGAGCTGATCCGCGATGGCGTGCCGGCGACCGCGATCGACACCGAAGGTTTCGGCGAGACCCATCCGCTGGTGCCGACCGGCCCGAACACCCGCGAGCCGCAGAACCGGCGCGTCGAGATCATCCTGCACTGATCCTCGAAGCGCGCAGTGCAAAAAAGGGGCACCGCGAGGTGCCCCTTTTCATTTACTGTTCATCAACGGTCGCTAGTCATGATCACGGACGTGGTGCTGCATGACGGCCAGATGAACGGGACAGCCCAAGCATGAACACCAACGTCGCCGAAAGCTTGACGTCTGCCCCGTCGACCCCCTCCACCCAGTCAGCGACCCGCATGATCGACGGCCTGCCCCGCACGGGGATGTTCGCCTTGACCCCGGCCCGGCGCAAGCTGGCCGCCCAGTTCCTGCGCTTCGGCATCGTCGGCGCGGTGGGCTTCATGTGGGACTGGCTGACGGTGCACACGATGCGCCAGTTGATCGGCCTGACCGGCGCCCTGATCCTCGCCTACTTCGTCGCCGCCTCGATGAACTGGCTGATGAACCGGCTCTGGACCTTCCGCGGCACCGGCTCCGCCGGCAGCATGCTGCGCCAGTGGGGCACCTTCCTCGCGGCCAACTCGCTGGGCTTCCTGCTCAACCGCGGCACCGCGCTGATCCTGGTCAACACGGTCGCGATCTGCAACACCCACACCGTGCTGGCGCTGATCGCCGGCACCCTGGCAGGCATGTTCTCCAACTTCACCATGTCTCGCCGGCTGGTGTTCCGCTAGCGGGCTGCGCAAGCAAGGCAAGGGCTCCGTCCTTGACCCGTTGGGGCCGCAGGCCCCAAAACCCATCTTCTAGGTCAAGATTTTCAAAGGCTTGCCTTTGATGGGGCCAAGGGGCAAAGCCCCTTGCCTTCCCTTCCGCACCCTCGCCTGCTGGCGCAGGCCAGGCGCGTGCGCTAGGTGGTGGACGCAGCATAGCAGGATCGCCCCGCACCCCCATGCCCACCAGCAACGACATACGCGCGGCCTTCCTGGACTATTTCGCGGCGCACGGACACCAGCCGGTGGCGTCCTCCTCGCTGGTGCCGCGCAACGATCCCACCCTGCTGTTCACCAACGCCGGCATGGTGCAGTTCAAGAACGTGTTCACCGGCCAGGAGACCCGGCCCTACCGTCGCGCCGTCACCGCGCAGAAGGTCGTGCGCGCCGGCGGCAAGCATAACGACCTGGACAACGTCGGCTACACCGCGCGCCATCACACCTTCTTCGAGATGCTCGGCAATTTCTCGTTCGGCGACTACTTCAAGCCGCTCGCGATCGAGCTCGCCTGGAACCTGGTCACCCGGGAGTTCGGCCTGCCGGCGGAGCGGCTGCTGGTCACCGTCTACGCCGAGGACGAGGAGGCGGCATCGCTGTGGAAGCGGATCGCCGGCCTTCAGGAGAGCCGCATCGTCCGCATCCCGACTGCGGATAATTTCTGGCGCATGGGCGATACCGGACCCTGCGGGCCCTGCTCGGAGCTGTTCTACGACCATGGCGACCAGGTCCCGGGAGGGCCGCCGGGTTCCGCCGACGAGGACGGCGACCGCTTCGTCGAGATCTGGAACCTGGTGTTCATGCAGTATTTCGAGGATCCGCCCGGCAGCCGCGCGCCGCTGCCGCGGCCCTCGATCGATACCGGCCTCGGCCTCGAGCGGTTCGCCGCGATCCTGCAGGGCCATCGCGACAACTACGACACCGACACGCTGCGCGCCCTGATCCTGGCCTCCGCCGAGGCCACCGGGCAGGCGCCGGACGGACCCTTCAAGACCAGCCACCGGGTGGTCGCCGATCACCTGCGCTCCAGCTCGTTCCTGATCGCCGACGGCGTGCTGCCGGCGCGCGACGGCCGCGGCTACGTGCTGCGCCGGATCATGCGGCGCGCGATGCGCCACCTGCACCGCATGGGCACCACCGAGCCGGTGTTCCACCGGCTGGTGCCGGCGCTGGTGCGGCAGATGGGAGCCGCCTACCCCGAGCTGGTGCAGGCGGAGGCGCTGATACGCGAGACCATGCGGCTCGAGGAGGACCGTTTCAAGGCGATGCTGGAGCGCGGCCTGGCCCTGCTCGCCGAGGAGACCGGCGGCCTCGGCGACGCGCCGCTGCCCGGCGCGGTCGCCTTCAAGCTCTACGACACGTTCGGCTTCCCGCTCGACCTGACCCAGGACGCGCTGCGCGAGCGCGGCGGATCGGTCGACCTGGCCGGCTTCGAGGCGGCGATGGACGCCCAGCGGCAGCGCGCCCGCGCCGCCTGGTCCGGCTCCGGCGAGGCCGCCACCGAACAGGTGTATTTCGAGCTGCGCGACCGGGTCGGCAGCTCCGAGTTCCTCGGCTACGGCACCGAGCAGTCCGACGCCGAGATCACCGCGCTGATCGTGGACGGCGAGATCCGCGATCGCGCCGCGGTGGGCGAGCGCGTCGGCGTGCTGCTCAACCAGACGCCGTTCTACGCCGAGAGCGGCGGCCAGGTCGGCGACGCCGGCCGCATCACCGGGCCCGGGCTGCGCATCGAGATCGACGACACCCACAAGAAGCTGGGCGAGCTGTTCGTGCATGCCGGGCGCGTGGTCGAGGGCGAGGCGAGGCGCGGCCTGCCGGTGACCGCGACGGTGGATCACGACCGCCGCGCCGGCATACGCGCGCATCATTCCGCGACCCACCTGCTGCACGAGGCGCTGCGCCGCCGCCTGGGCAGCCACGTCGCGCAGAAGGGCAGCCTCAACGCCCCCGACCGGCTGCGCTTCGACGTCAGCCAGCCGCGACCGATCGAGGCCGACGAGCTCGCCCTGGTGGAGGCGGAGGTGAACCGGCGGATCCGCGAGAACAGCGTCGTCAGCACCCGGCTGATGACGCCCGAACAGGCGGTGCGGCAGGGTGCGATGGCGCTGTTCGGCGAGAAATACGGCGACGAGGTGCGCGTCGTCTCGATGGGATTGCCGGACCCGCCGCCTGACCCGGCCTCCGAGCCGGCGGACGGCCGCGGCGCCTACTCGATCGAGCTGTGCGGCGGCACCCATGTCGCGCGCACCGGCGATATCGGCCTGTTCCGCATCACCTCCGAGACCGGGGTCGCCGCCGGCGTGCGGCGCATCGAGGCGGTCACCGGTCGCGCCGCCGAGCAGGCGGTCGCCCTCGCCGAGCAGCGCCTCACGCAAGCCGCGAGCCTGCTGCGCGTGCCTGCGGCGGAGCTGCCGGATCGCGTGGCCAGGCTGGTCGAGGAGCGCCGGGCGCTGGAGCGGCAGGTCTCGGAGCTGCAGCGCCGGATCGCCCTCGGCGGCCCGGGCGACGCGTCGCCGGCGCCCGAGCGGATCGGCGGCGTGGCCCTGGTGGCGCGCAACCTGGGCGACGTGCCGGCGCGCGAGCTCAAGGGCCTGGCGGAGGCGATCGGCACGCAGATCGGTTCGGGCGTGGTGGCGCTGCTCTCCACCGCCGACGGCAAGGGCAGCATCGTCGTCGCGGTGTCCGCCGACCTGACCGCTCGGCTCGACGCGGTCGCCCTGGTGCGCGCCGCCGCGGCCGCGATCGGCGGCCGCGGCGGCGGCGGCCGGCGCGAGATGGCGCAGGCGGGCGGTTCGGAGCTCGCGCACGCGGAGCGCGCCTTCGACGCCGTGCGCGGCCTGATCGGGACGGCACCCGACGCATGAGCCGACCGCGCGCCCTGCTCGCCGCCGGATTGCTGGCCGGGCTCGGCCTGACCGCGGGCGATGCGGCGGCGTCGGACCACAAGCACCGCCACCCGGCCCGGCCGGCGCGGGCGAACGCGCCCACCGCGCCGGCGCCGCCCGCGGAGAACCTGGTCGTACACGGGGAGAAGCGCTTCAGCGCCGCACCGATGCCGAACCAGGCGATCCACGATCCCGCCGATACGCTGCGCGACGCCGCCACCGGTGCGCCGATCGGACGGTTCGGCCACGCCTACCTGGATGCCAACCCGGTGCCGCCGGTCAATCCGGGCCTGCAGGGCGACCAGAGCCCGATCGCGGCCGGCGTGCAGCGCTGAACCGCCTCGGCCGGGTCAGGGCGCGGCTCAGCAGGGCCGCGCCGGACTGGCTCGTCCTGGCGGTCCGCTACGGCCGGACCCACCGCAGGATCCCCAACCTGATCAGGCCGCGGACCTTCAACGAGAAGGTGCTGCACCGCATCGTCTTCGGGCGCAGGCCCTGGATGACGATGGCGGCGGACAAGTACCTTGTGCGGGACTACGTGCGCGAGCGGGTCGGGGCGCACATCCTGCCGGAGCTGTACTGGGTCGGCACCGATCCAGACGCGATCCCCTTCGACATCCTTCCGGAGCGCTTCGTGGTCAAGCCGACCCACGGCTCCGGCTGGGTGGAGATCGTCCTCGACAAGGGCCGGCTCGACCGCGCGTCGCTGCGGCAGACCTGCAGGCGCTGGCTCGGGCAGAGCTACTACGCGATGACGCGCGAATGGATCTACCGCGACATCGCCCCGCGCATCCTGGTCGAGGAGCTGATCGACGACGGCAGCGGCCTCGCGCCGAACGACTACAAGCTGTTCGTGTTCGCCGGCCGGGTCGCCTTTGTCCTGGTGACCATGGGGCGCTTCGCGGTGCGCGCGCACATGCTGATGGATCGCGACTGGCATCCGGTCGAGGTGCGCTTCGTCTACTCTAGCCTCAGGCGGCAGGTGGCGCCGCCGCCGCACCTGGCGCAGATGATCGAGGCGGCCGAGGCGCTGGGGCGCGGTCTCGACTTCGTCCGCGCGGACTTCTACGACACCCCGGCGCGGCTGTTGTTCGGCGAGCTGACGGCGACGCCAGGATGCGGGCTGGATCGGTTCGATCCGCCTTCCTTCGATCGCATCCTTGGGGCGCTCTGGCAGTAGGACAATCCACTACCGACGGCCTTCGCATGTGACCCATGCGCCAGGGCCCTGCCCTGGACCCGCTCAAGGCGAAGCCCTGAGAATCCGATTATCTTGAGACGGTTTCCAAAGGCCTCGGCCTTTGGCGGGTCTTGGCAGAGCCCAGCCTTGCCTCCTGACGGTCGGTCCCCCAGGCCGTCGGTAGAAGTAAGGCAAGGGCTCTGCCCTCGACCCGCTGGGGCCGGTGGCCCCAGGCCCCGATCTAATCCACGTAGTCCAGGCCGATATCCAGCACGGTGACGCTGTGGGTCAGCCAGCCGGCGGAGATCAGGTCGACGCCGGTCTCGGCGATCGCCGGGGCGGTCTGCGGGGTGATGCGGCCGGAAGCCTCGGCGACGGCGCGGCCGCCGATCATCGCGACCGCCTCGCGCAGCATCGCGGGATCCATGTTGTCGAGCAGGAAGGCGTCGGCGCCGACGCCGGCCCCGCCCACCGAAAGCCCCTCCTCGAGCTGCGCCAGCGTATCGGTCTCGACCTCGATCTTGACCAGATGACCGATGCCGCCGCGCGCGCGCCGGATCGCCACCGCCACGCCGCCGGCCATGGCGATGTGGTTGTCCTTGATCAGCACCGCATCGTCCAGACCGAAGCGGTGGTTGCTGCCGCCGCCGGCGCGCACCGCGGCCTTCTGCACCGCGCGCAGGCCCGGGATCGTCTTGCGCGTGCAGCAGATGCGCGCCCCGGTGTGGCGCACCGCGTGCACCAGCCGGGCGGTCGCGGTCGCGATGCCGCTGAGATGGCACAGATAGTTCAGCGCCACCCGCTCGCCCATCAGGATGCCGCGCGACGGCCCCTCGAGGCTGGCGATCACCTCGCCCGGTTCCACCCTGCCGCCATCCGCGACCTGGGCGGTGAAGCGCAGCGCCGGCTCGACCAGGCAGAAGGCCAGCCGGGCGAGGGCCAGCCCCGCGATCACCCCCGGATCGCGCGCCGTCAGCACCACCCGCGAGCGCAGGTCGGGCGGCACGATCGTGTCGGTGGTGATGTCGCCGGCGCGGCCGAGATCCTCCAGCAGGCCGGCCCGCACCAGCGGCTCGAGCATGATGTCCGGCAGCGCCGTCACGACGCGCGCCTGCGCGACGGCGCGGCACCCGCCGCCGACAGCGCGTCCTGCGCGTAGCTCAGGGTGCGCACCGCGTCTGGCCCGGCGGCGGGATGATCGGTGCGGAAATGGCCGCCGCGGCTCTCGCGACGCGCATCGGCGGCTTGCGCGACCATCAGCGCCAGCAGCGCCGCATCCGAGACCGGCGCGTGCTCGGCCAGCTCGGCCTGCGCCCGCCGCAGCCCCTCGCCATCGCGCAGCACGCCGACATCGCGCGACATCACCCGGCGCACCGTCTCCAGCGCGCGCTCCGGCACGACCCCCGGGGGCGCAGCCTGGGGCGCCGCCGGTCGCATCGCCGGGAGGGCGGCGGCGACGCTGCCCTCGATCGACTCTGCCACGCGGCCGCCGCAGACCGCGGCTTCCAGCAGCGAGTTGCTGGCCAGCCGGTTGGCGCCGTGCAGGCCGGTGCAGGCCGCCTCGCCGCAGGCCCACAGGCCCGGCAGCGTGCTGCGCCCGTCCGCATCCACCGCGATGCCGCCCATGTGATAGTGCGCCGCCGGCCGGATCGGGATCGGCGCGAGCGCCGGATCGATGCCGTGCGCAAGGCAGGAGGCGGTGATCCCGGGGAAGCGTGCGTGGAAGCGCGAGCCCAGCGCGGCCCGCGCATCGAGGCAGACCTGGTGGCCGAGCGCCAGATGCCGCCAGACCGCGCGCGAGACCACGTCGCGCGGCGCCAGCTCGTCGACGAAGCGCGCGCCGGTCTCGTCGATCAGCACCGCCCCCTCGCCGCGCACCGCCTCGCTGACCAGCGGCATCGGCGCGGCTCCGGCGCGGCCTCGCCCCGCTGCCGCGAGTGCGGTCGGATGGAACTGTATGAACTCCAGGTCGCCGAGTGCCGCACCGGCGCGCGCCGCGATCGCGGCCCCGGCACCGGTCGAGCCGAGCGGGTTGGTGGTGTCCAGGAACAACCCGCCGAGCCCGCCGGTGGCGATCACCACCTGGGTGCTGCGCAGCCGCCGGATGCGGTCATGGTGGCGGAACTCGACCCCTCGCACCGCGCCGTCCTCGACCAGCAGCCGCAGCAGCGCCGCACCCTCGAGCACGGTGATCGAGGGCGTGCGGCGCACCGCGGCGGCGAGTGCCCGCATGATCTCGCGTCCGGTGCCGTCGCCTTGGGCATGCACGATGCGCCGGCGGCCATGCGCGGCCTCCAGCCCGAGCGACAGCGCGCCGCCGGCGTCGCAATCGAAGCGCACGCCGAGCCCGGCGAGCCGCTCGATCGCCTGCGGACCGGCCTCGACGATGCGGCGCACGGCGTCCGCGTCGCACAGCCCGTCACCGGCGGCCAGCGTGTCGGCCGCCTGCAGAGCGGGCGCGTCGTCCCCGCCGACCGCGGCGGCGATGCCGCCCTGTGCCCAGGCGCTCGAGGCTTCGGTCGTGAGCGGGGCCATGCTGAGCAGCACGCAGGGGCGCGGCGACAGCCGCAGGGCCACGATCAGGCCGGCGAGGCCGCTGCCGGCGATGACCGGCCGGCCCGAGGGGAGGAAGGCGGTCATATCGCGAGCATCCGCTCGACCGCCTGGCGCGCGCGCACCGCGAGGTGCGGCTCGATGAACACCTCGTGGGTCATGCCCTCCAGGCTGCCGCGCAGGTTGGCCAGCGTGATCCGCTTCATGTGCGGACACAGGTTGCAGGGACGCACGAAATCGATATCGGGATGCTGCACCGCGAGGTTGTCGCTCATCGAGCACTCGGTGATCAGCACGACCTGGCGCGCGCGCCCGCTGGCGACGTACTCCGACATGCCGGCGGTGGAGCCGGCGTAGTCGGCCTCCGCCACCACCTCGGGCGGACACTCCGGATGCGCCAGCACCACGATGCCGGGATGGTCGGCGCGCAGGCGGCGGATCTCGCCCGGGGTGAAGCGCTCATGCACCTCGCAGTGGCCCGCCCAGGTGATCATCTCGATCCCGGTCTCGCGGGCGATGTTCTGGGCCAGGAACTCGTCGGGGATCATGATCACGCGGCCCACGCCCCACGCGCGGCTGATCGCCTCGACCACGCGGCGCGCATTGCCCGAGGTGCAGCAGACGTCGCTCTCCGCCTTCACCGCGGCCGAGGTGTTGACGTAGGTGACCACCGGCACGCCCGGATGGCGCCGGCGCAGCAGGCGCACGTCGTCGGCGGTGATCGATTCTGCCAGCGAGCAGCCGGCGCGCAGGTCGGGGATCAGCACCCGCTTGGTCGGGTTGAGCAGCTTGGCGGTCTCGGCCATGAAGTGAACGCCCGCCATGACGATCACGTCGGCGTCGAGGTTCTGCGCCTCGCGCGCCAGGGCGAGGCTGTCGCCGACGATGTCGGCCACGCAGTGGAAGATCTCCGGGGTCTGGTAGTTGTGCGCCAGCACCACGGCGCGCCGCTCGCGCTTCAGCCGCAGGATGGCGTCGACATCATCCTCGAACAGGCGCCATTCGGCCGGCGGCACGACGCGCCGGACGCGGTCGTAGAGAGCATCGGTGCGGGTCGGCAGTTCCTGCAGCATCTTGCATCCTTAATACTCAACGTGAGTATAAAGCGGGCCACGAAAGAGCGCCGCGGTGGCGCTCCCCTATTATACTGGTATTGAGCATAAGCACATCAAGGGGGGTCGTGTCTCGCCGCAGGAAGATCAGGCGAGGCGGGTCATCGGCAGCTTGCTGCCCGCCACGTGCCTTGCCTGCAGCACCTCGCTGCGGAACCGGAACAGCTTCGCCGGCCGCCCGACCGCGCGGTCGGCCAGCGCCCCGGTCTCCTCCACCAGGTGCTGCTGCTCGATCAGGCGGCGGAAGTTCTGCTTGTGCAGCCGCCGCCCGGCGAGCGCCTCGAAGGCGAGCTGCAGCTGCAGCAGGGTGAAGCTCGCCGGCATCAGCTCGAACACCACCGGCCGGTACTTGATGCGCGCCCGCATCCGCGCGATCCCGGTGGCGAGGATGCGACGATGGTCGCGCGACATCGCGACGCCGGCCTCCGGCGCCGTCGCCGCCCGGCCCGCCTCCCCCACCAGTCCCGCCTCGTACAGCAGCTCGTAGCGCTGCAGCACCAGCTCCTCGTCCCACGGCATGCCGTCCAGCCCGAAGCCGATCGCGCAGCGCTGCCGGCGCTGCCGCATGGCCATGCCGCCGGCGGCGTCCGCCCAGTCCAGCAGCGCCGCCCCCAGGGTGCGCGCGGCCCGGCTGCCGGCGGGGCTGCGCTGGTCCTCCCAGGGGAAGTAGCCGTACCAGTCGCGCCAGCCGACGTCGCTGGCGCCGATCCGGGTCAGCGCCAGGTAGCTGATCGAGATCGCCCGCACCGGTCCCTCCGCGCGGTCGCCGTCGGCGAAGGTGTAGAGCTGCTCGACATGGCCGAGCGGATGATGGGTCTGCTGCTCGACCCAGCTGCGCAGCCCGGACTGCAGCGAGCGATGCGCCGGTTCCAGCGGCCCGAACGGCAGCGCGGCGCCCCCCGGCAAGGTCAGCACGCGCGGCCGATCCTCGCCGACCGCGACCAGGACCGCGATCAGCTCCGCCTGCAGCAGCGTCTGGCCGGACCGGTCGGGCCCCGGATCGAGCGTCTCGGGAGATGCCGGATCCGCGTTCAACGAGTGTCCTTCCGCGTCGCGCATCGTCTACACTCCGGTCCGGCGAGCACCGTCCTCCGCGTCCGCGGACCGGACGCGGCCGGCATGGGGATGGCAAGATGGCAGATGGTCCGGCCTCGACCCTGATCGGTCTGCTCGAAGGCGTCCAACATTTCAGCACCACGATCTTTCCCGACAACCGGGAGATGTTCGCGGACCTGGCGCGCGGCCAGTCGCCGCACACCCTGTTCATCACCTGCGCAGACAGCCGGATCAGCACCGGCATGATCACCCAGAACGAGCCGGGCAACCTGTTCGTTCTGCGCAACATCGGCAATATCGTGCCGGCGTACGGCGAGATGCTGGGCGGCGTCTCGGCGGCGATCGAGTACGCGGTCGGCGCCATCGGCGTCGAGAACATCATCGTCTGCGGCCATTCCGACTGCGGCGCGATGAAGGCGATGCTGGACCCGGTCGGGCACAGGCTGCCGAGCATGCCGACGGTCAGCTCCTGGCTGCGCAGCGCCGAGGCGGCGCTGGCCGTCACCCAGGCGCTGCGTCCGGGCGACAACGACCAGGACGTGCTGACCACCCTGGTCGAGCAGAACGTGCTGCTGCAGCTGGCGCATCTGCGTACCCACCCCGCGGTCGCGGCGCGCCTGGCGGAGGGAGGCCTGACGCTGCAGGGCTGGGTCTACGAGATACGGCACGGCGTCATCTGGGTGCTCGACGAGGCGACGCGACGGGCGATCAGCGTGCGGGCGGCGCTGGCGCAGCTGCGGGCGGCGGCGGGCGAGGCGTCACCGGACGGGCCGTCGACCGGGCCGGCCTGACCGCGATGCGCCGCCGCCTCGGACGCCTGCTGTGCGCCCCACTCTGCGCGCTGTCGCTGCTCGCCTCTCCCCTGCTCGCCGGTCCCGCCCCGGCGCGGGAGCTCAAGCTGACCACCTGGAACATGGAGTGGCTGACCGCGCGGCCGGACGGCGACCCCTCGCTACCCGACGACGCCCATCCCAAGCAGCCCGAGGACATCGTCACCCTGGCCGGCTACGCGCGTCGGCTGGATGCCGACCTGATCGCGATCGAGGAGGTCGACGGGCCGGAGATCGCGGCGAAGATCTTCCCGCCCGAGCGCTACCGCATCGAGATGACCCACGACGCGGTGGTGCAGCGCGTCGGGCTGGTGATCCGACGCGGCTACGAGGTCGTCCGCCATCCCGACGTGACCGGGCTGGATGCGGCGGCGCCGGGCGCGCGCCACCGGCTGCGCAGCGGCCTCGACGTCACCATCAACGGCGACGGCGCCACGCTGCGCGTCCTGGCCGTGCACCTCAAGACCGGATGCTGGGACCGGCCGCTGCAGGGCCACGGGCCGCCCGCCTGCCCGGTGCTGGGAAGGCAGCTCGCGGTGCTGCAGGGCTGGATCGCGGCGCGACGCGACGAGGGCGTGCCGTTCGTGGTCATGGGCGACTTCAACCGCGACCTCACCGCCCGCGATCCGTTCCTCGACGCCCTGCAGGGCATCGCGCCGATGACGCTGGCGACCGCGGGCCGCGCGAACCCGTGCTGGGGCGGCGAGGCGTTCATCGACCACATCCTCGCCGGCGGCCCGGCGCGGCTATGGCTGCGACCATCGAGCCTGCGGGTGATGGTCTATCGCGAGACCGATCCGGAGATGAAGGAGCGGATCTCGGACCACTGCCCGGTCAGCGTGCGGCTCGACCCCGCACCCTGAACCGGCGCTGCGGCCGATCAGAAGCTGCTGTCGTCGCCGCCGCCGCCCCAATCGCCGCCACCGCCGCCGCCATCGAAGCCGCCCGAATCCGGCGCGCCGAAATTCGGATCGACATCGGTGCCCTGGCCGGCGAAGGGGTCGCCGCCGCCGCCACCCCAGGCGCCACCCGCACCGCCCGCGGCATCGCCGTAATTGTTGACGACGGTCTCGCCGCCCATGCCGCCGCCGAAGCCGCCCATGCCGCCGCCATGGCCGCCGAACATGTCCATCAGCGCGTTGCCCGCCACCATGCCGCCGGCGACGCCGGCCGCCGTGGTCAGCGCCGAGCCCAGGAAGCCCGAGCCGCCCTGGCGCTGGAACATGCCGGGCTGATAGCCCGGCGAGTAGGCCGGCTGCGGCGGCGCGCTCCCGTAGCCAGGCTGCGGCGCGTAGCCCTGCTGCGGCGGCGCCTGCCTGGCGCCACCGCCGAACAGCCCGCCGAGGAAGCCGCCGCCGCGCTGCTGGCCCTGGCTCGCCTGCTGCGCCTGCGCCTGCGACTGCTGCAGCTCCCACTCCAGCCGGCGGATCCGGTTCTGCGCCTCCGCGAGTGCGGCCTCCTGCACCACCGCCATCTGGGTGATGCGGTAGCGGGCCTCCGGGTAGCGGGTCAGGTTGTCGCCGATGAAGCGATCGGCCTCGGGATCGATCGGCGGCAGCGGCTGCGTCGTTGCCGGCACGCTGGCGCCGAACCCGCCGCCCTGCCCCTGCGGCTGTCCGCCGACCCGGGCGATGAACCGGGCGATGAGATCGCGTTCCTCGTTGGTCATGATCACATGATCCACGTTATGGGACCGAGATGTGGCGGTCGCACCGGGCATCGTCAAGCAGGGCCGGATCCGGGGCCGGCGCGCGCCGAGGCGGCCTCGCGACAAGGGACCGCTCGCTTGCTGCGACCGCGCCGCTGCCCCTATGGTGCCGCCCCCGAACCGACCGATCCGGAGAGCGCGCTTGCCCATGGCGCCGGCCTTCAAGCCACCCAGCTTCCAGGCGCTGATCCTGAGGCTGCACGAATTCTGGTCCGCACGGGGCTGCGCGATCCTGCAACCCTACGATATCGAGGTCGGCGCCGGCACCCTGTCGCCGCACACCAGCCTGCGCGCACTCGGCGGCCGGCCCTGGCGCACCGCCTTCGTGCAGCCCTGCCGGCGTCCCTCGGACGGGCGCTACGGCGAGAACCCGAACCGGCTGCAGCACTACTACCAGTACCAGGTGCTGCTGAAGCCGACGCCGCCGGACAGCCAGGCGCTGCTGCTCGACAGCTACCGGGCGATCGGCATCGATCCGCTCGTGCACGATATCCGCTTCGTCGAGGATGACTGGGAGAACCCGACCATCGGCGCCTGGGGGCTGGGCTGGGAGGTCTGGTGCGACGGCATGGAGGTGACCCAGTTCACCTATTTCCAGCAGGTCGGCGGCATCGCGACCGTGCTGCCCTCGACCGAGCTCACCTACGGGCTGGAGCGGCTGGCGATGTACGTCCAGGGCGTCGAGCGGGTCTACGACCTCGACTATGACGGGCACGGCCTCAGCTACGGCGACGTGTTCCTGCGCGCCGAGCGCGACTACTCGCGACATAATTTCGAGCTCGCCGACCCGGCGATGCTGCACCGGCATTTCGAGGATGCGGAACGGGAGTGTCTCGTCCTCGCCGGTGCCGGCGTCGCCCAGCCGGCCTACGACCAGTGCCTCAAGGCGAGCCACCTGTTCAACCTGCTGGACGCGCGCGGCGTGATCAGCGTGAGCGAGCGCGCAGGCTATATCGGCCGCGTCCGCGGCCTCGCCCGGCTGTGCTGCGACGCCTGGCTCGCGGGCGACAGCTGAGGTGCCGGAGCTGCCGTCCGACCAGCCGCCCAACTTCCTGATCGAGCTGTTCAGCGAGGAGATCCCCGCCCGCCTGCAGCCGGGCGCGGCCGCCACGCTGGCGCGTCTGCTCGGGGAGTCGCTGGCGGCGCTGAACCCCCGCGAGGTCTCGAGCTTCTCCGGGCCGCGGCGGATCGCCTGCGCGGCCCGGCTCGAGGCGCAGGTGCCCGGCAGCACGCGCACCGAGCGCGGACCGCGCGAGGGGGCGCCGGAGCCGGCACTCGCCGGCTTCCTGCGCAAGCATGCGGCGCCGCGGGCGGCCCTGCGGCTCGAGGGCGGCTTCTGGCTGCTCGACCTGGAGCGTCCGCCGGTCGCCGCCGCGGCCCTGGTCGAGAGCGTGCTGCCCGGCCTGCTGCGTCGCTTTCCCTGGCCGAAATCGATGCGCTGGGGGGCCACCAGCGGCTTCACCTGGGTGCGGCCGCTGCGCCGGATCCTGTGCCTGCTGGACGGCGTCGCGGTGCGGTTCCGCCTTGCCCAGGACGAGCACGCGCAGCACCCCGATGACGGGCACGGCCTGGTCGCGGCCGACCTCTCGGAGGGGCACCGCTTCCTGTCGCCGGGAAGCTTCGCCGTCACCGGCCTCGCCTCCTGGCGCGAGGGGCTGCGCGGCCGGCACGTGCTGGTCTGCGCGCAGGACCGCGCCACCCTGATCCGCCAGGGCGTGGCGGGGGCCGCCGCGGCGGAGGGGCTGGTGGTGGTCGCCGATGACGGGCTGGTCGAGGAGGTGACGGGGCTGGTGGAGTGGCCGGTGCCGCTGCTGGGGCGCATCGACGCGGGCTTCATGGACCTGCCGCCGGAGGTGATGCAGGTCAGCATGCGGGTCAACCAGCGCTACTTCACCCTGCGCACGGCGGAGGGCGCGCCGGCACCGCGCTTCGCCTTCGTCGCCAACACCATCCCCGCCGACGGCGGCGCGCTGACGATCGCGGGCAACGAGCGCGTGCTGCGCGCGCGCTTCTCCGACGCCCGGCATTTCTGGGACCTCGACCGGGCGACGCCGCTGGACGCGCGGGTGCCGCTGCTGGACGGGGTGACGTTCCATGCGGCACTGGGCAGCCAGCGTGCGCGCGCGCGGCGGCTGGAGCGGCTGGCCGGCCTGATCGCGGCGAAGACCGGCGCCGATCCGGCGGCGGCGGCGCGTGCCGCACGCCTCGCCAAGGCGGACCTGCTGACCGGCATGGTCGGCGAGTTCCCCGAGCTGCAGGGGGTGATGGGCGAGTACTACGCGCGCCACGACGGCGAGCCCGAGCCGGTCGCGCGCGCGGTGCGCCAGCACTACCTGCCGCGCGGCGCCGGCGACGCGACGCCGCGCGCGCCGGTGTCGGTGGCGGTGGCGCTGGCGGACCGGATCGACAGCCTGGCCGGCTTCTTCGCCGCCGGCGAGAAGCCCGGCGGCTCGGGCGACCCTTATGCGCTGCGCCGCGCCGCCCTCGGCGTGATCCGGATCGTGCGCGACAACGCGCTCCGGCTCGACCTGTTCGCGCTGTTCGAGAGCGCCGCGCGCGCGCTGCCGGAGCCGCTGCGCGCGGCACCCGACCTGGCGCTGCTGCCCGGCTTCGTCAACGAGCGGCTGCGCGTGCAGCTTCGCGCCGAAGGGGCCAGGCACGACGTGCTGGCGGCGGTGAGCGCCGCCGGCGCGGACGGCGACCTGGTCCGCCTGCTCGCCCGCACCGACGCGGTGACGGCGCTGCTCGGCAGCCGGGACGGCGCCGACCTGCTGGCGGCGATCAAGCGCGCGGCCAATATCCTGCGCATCGAGGAGAAGAAGGACGGCCGCTACGACGGGCCTGCCGATCCCGCGCTGTACCGGGATGATGAGGAGCGCGCGCTCGACGCGGCCTGGCGCGCAGCGTCGGCGCAGGTCGACAGCGCACTCGCGGCGGAGCGATACGAGGACGCGATGAGCGCCATGGCTGCGCTGCGCGCGCCGCTCGACCGGTTCTTCGAGGCGGTGACGGTGAACGTCGAGGACCCGCCGCTGCGCCGCAACCGGCTGAGCCTGCTGGGCGCGATACGCGACCTGATGGGACGGGTCGCCGACTTCACCCAGATCGAGGGCTAGGCCCGCGCCGGGAGCACCGCGAGGCCTGTCGGGTTTTCTTACAGTTGCCGCCCACCCACGCGGCGCCTGCCCGGCAAGCCGTTGATGATAATCGATAATATTGCACGGCCCAAGATTTGCCTGGGTGGCTCTACCTCCGGGAGAACGGGCGTGGGCCCGAAGCCGGGATGGTCGGGAACAACGCGATGCGCCTGCTCGCCAGCCTGCTGCTCGGAACCGGCCTCGCCCTCGCCAGCGTGGCCTCGGCCACCGCCGGCCCGCTCACCGCCACCGCGATCCTGCAGGACTTCAACGCGATCATCTACCGGAACGCGTCGAGCCAGTCCGACATCGAGGGCGCGGCCGTGATCGGCGGCAACTTCTCGAGGGCGACGCTGTACAACAACCCGACCGCCACCCAGCCGGCGGGCTACGGCGCGCTGACCGTCTATGGCAGCACAGGCGGCAACTCGATCAACATAGACAATGGCGGCCGCGCCTATGTCGGCGGCAGCAAGGGCGCTCCGGTGAACTTCAACGGCGGCGGCGGCTACATCGCCGCTCCCGGCAACAGCATCGCCGATTTCGAGTCCCAGCTCGACGCGCTGTCCACCTCGCTGTCGCAGCTCGCCGCCACCGGCAGCCTGCCGAAGACGGACAACAACGAGGTGATCAACGCGATCGCCGGTGCCAGCGGCATCGCGGTGTTCGACCTGACGGCGGCCCAGTTGGCGGCGATCCCCAGCTTCAGCGTCAACCTGAACGGCGCCTCGACCGTGGTGTTCAACGTCGATGGCAGCTCCGTCAGCTTCAACGCCGACGACCAGAGCGGCAGCAACGGCGCCGGCAACATCATCTGGAACTTCTACGATGCGACCGGCGGGGTCGCGATCAACACCCTGATCGGCGGCTCGGTGCTGGCGCCTCTGGCCAGCGTCACCAACAACAACCAGATCGACGGGGCGCTGGTGGCGCGGCAATGGGCCGGCGGCGGCGAGCTGCACGACGTGCCGTTCACCGGCAAGGTGCCCTCCGACCCGACATCGGTGCCCGAGCCCGGCAGCATCACGCTGCTCGCCGGTGCCGCGATCACCCTGACCCTGCTGCGCCGCCGGCACCGGGCGACCTGAAGTTCGTGGGACCTGGGGCCTCAGGCGCCAGCGGATCCAGGGCAGCGCCCTGGTCTGGCGTCCGGCTAGAGCGCGTTTTTTGACGACCATCTCTATCCGTACGATCGGCTGATGCTCTAGAGCAGCCCCGACAGCCGCAGATACTGCAGCAGCATGATGGTCTTGGCATCGACGATGCGCGCGTCGGCGATCATCGCCAGCGCCGCCTCGAAGCTCGGCTCCAGCACCTCGATATCCTCGCCCTCGCCCTGCAGGCCGCCACCCTCCCCGGTGCGGTCGGAGGCGTCGTACTCGGCGATGAAGAAGGTCACGCGCTCGGTGATGGCGCCCGGGCTCATGAACGCCTCGTAGATGCGGCGCGGCGCACGGAGCCGCAAACCGGCCTCCTCCTGCGCCTCCTTGAGGATGGCGGTCCGCGGATCGTGGGCGTCGAGCAGCCCGGCGATCGCCTCGATTATCGGTTCGGGATGGCCGTTGACGTAGGCCGGGTAGCGGAACTGGCGGACCAGAAGCACAGTGCCGCGTGCCGGATCGTAGGGCAGGATGACGGCGCCGTTGCCGTGGTCGTAGGTCTCGCGGGTCAGGGACTGCCAGCTGCCGTCGCGCCGGCGATAGTCGAACCGGGTGCTGCGCAGGACGTAGTGCCGGTCCGACAGCAGCTCCACGTCGCGGATCCGGATCCGCTCCGGCTGGTCGTCGGCCATCAGCGCGGCGACAGCACCATGATCATCTGGCGGTTCTCCATGCGCGGCATCTGCTCGACCTTGGTGCGCTCGTCCATGTCGTCGCGTATGCGCTCGAGCACCTTCACGCCGAGATCCTGGTGCGCCATCTCGCGTCCGCGGAAGCGCAGCGTGACCTTCACCTTGTCGCCCTCCTCGATGAAGGAGCGCATGGCGCGCAGCTTCACCTGGTAGTCGTTCTCATCGATGTTCGGTCGGACCTTGACCTCCTTGATCTCGATGACCTTCTGCTTCTTGCGCGCCTCGTTCTTCTTCTTCTGCTGCTCGTACTTGAACTTGCCGTAATCCAGGATCTTGACCACCGGCGGCTCGGCGTTCGGGCTGATCTCGAGCAGGTCGAGGCCGACCGAGAACGCGCGCAGCATCGCGTCGCGGGTCGTCATCACGCCCTGCATCTCGCCTTCCTCGTCGATCAGACGGACCTGCGGGACGCGGATCTCCTCGTTCACGCGCGGGCCCTCTCGGGTGGGTGCCGCGGCCATCGGTGGTCTGGCTATAGGTCTTCTCCTGTGGTGGTGGCGGTCGCGCAGCCGGAAGTGGGGCTACGGCATCGACCGCGCGATCACGCTTCTTGGCGCAAGAAGGCCCCGGCGATCAAGCACGCTGCGTCATGACGCTCGCAACGCCGCCATGCGCTGGCCGCGATCGTGCCGCGCGCGGCTCCGATCCCCGGCGGGAACTCAGGCCGTCAGCCGCTGAAGATCGGGTGGCGTCGCCTCCCGTGCCAGGGCGGCGACCGCGTCGGCGAGCGGCATCGGCGTCTGCGCCGCACCGCCGAGGCGGCGCATCGCCACCGTCGCGGCCTCCGCCTCGCGCCGGCCGACCACCAGGATCACCGGCACCCGCGCGAGACTGTGCTCGCGCACCTTGGCGTTGATCTTCTCGTTGCGGCCGTCGACGTGGGCCACCAGCCCGGCGCGGCGCAGCGCCGCCGCCACCTCGATGGCGTAGGGCTCGGCGTCGCTGACGATCGAGGCCACCACCACCTGCACCGGCGCCAGCCACAGCGGGAAGCGTCCCGCATACTGCTCGATCAGGATGCCCAGGAAGCGCTCGAACGAGCCCAGGATCGCCCGGTGCAGCATCACCGGGCGGTGGCGCGCGCTGTCCTCGGCGATGTAGCTGGCATCGAGGCGCTCCGGCAGCACGTAGTCCACCTGCAGCGTGCCGCACTGCCAGTCGCGGCCGATCGCGTCGCGCAGCACGAACTCCAGCTTGGGGCCGTAGAAGGCGCCCTCGCCGGGGTTGAGCTCGTACTCGACGCCGGCGAGCCGGCAGGCTTCGACCAACGCCGCCTCCGCCCGGTCCCATTCCGCGTCGCCGCCGGCGCGCGGGGTCGGGCGGTCGGCGAACTTGACCCGGAAGCTGTCGAAGCCGAGGTCGCGATAGACCTCGGTCAGCATGGCGACGAAGCGCGCGGTCTCCGGCGCCACCTGCGCCTCGGTGCAGAAGATGTGCGCGTCGTCCTGGGTGAAGCCGCGCACCCGCATGATGCCGTGCAGCGCGCCGGAAGGCTCGTAGCGGTGGCAGGCGCCGAACTCCGCCATCCGCCACGGCAGGTCGCGGTAGGAGCGCAGCGCATGGCGGAAGATCTGCACGTGGCAGGGGCAGTTCATCGGCTTCAGGGCGAGGCTCTTGTCCTCGTCCTCGACGGTGGCGATGAACATGTGCTCGCGGTAGTTCTCCCAGTGCCCCGACGCCTCCCACAGCGAGCGGTCGACCAGCTGCGGCGTGCGCACCTCCTCGTAGCCGGCGGCGTCCTGCATCCGTCGCATGTAGTCCTGCAGCACGCTGTACAGGCGCCATCCCTTAGGATGCCAGAAGATCGAGCCGACCGCCTCCTCCTGGATGTGGAACAGGTCCATCTCGCGGCCGATGCGCCGGTGGTCGCGCCGCTCCGCCTCCTCGAGCTGGTGCAGGTGCGCCTGCAGCTCGGCGGCGTCGCGCCAGGCGGTGGCGTAGATGCGGGTCAGCATCGGGTTGCGGTGGTCGCCGCGCCAGTAGGCGCCGGCGACCTTCATCAGCTTGAAGGCGCCGCCGACGTCCGAGGTCGCCCGCATGTGCGGGCCGCGGCACAGGTCGAGCCACTCGCCCTGACGGTAGATCGAGATCGGCTCGTCCTCGGGCAGGTCGCGGATCAGCTCAGCCTTGAAGCGCTCGCCGCGCGCCTCGAAGAAGCCGATCGCCTGCTCGCGCGGCCAAACCTCGCACGAGAACGGCGCATCCGCGCTGACGATCTCGCGCATGCGCGCCTCGATGGCCGGGAAGTCGTCGGGCGTGAACGGCTCGTTGCGGGCGAAGTCGTAGTAGAAGCCGTGCTCGATCGCCGGACCGATGGTGACCTGGGTGCCCGGATACAGCCCCTGCACCGCCTCGGCCAGCACGTGCGCCGCGTCGTGGCGGATCAGCCCCAGCGCCTGCGGATCCTTGCGGGTGACGAACACCACGCGCGCGTCGCGGTCGATCTCGCGCGACAGGTCGGTGAGTTCGCCGTCCACCTCCATCGCCAGCGCGGCGCGCGCGAGGCCGGGCCCGATCGACGCCGCCACGGTCGTGCCCGTCACCGGCGCGTCGAACTGGCGCACCGAACCGTCGGGCAGCGTGATCGCGGGCATGGCGTAGCTTTCTCAGTGACGTCGTTACAACGGTCTTATGGCGTTCTGTCGTGATGGCCTTATGGCGTCCTCTCGTAATGGCGTCAGCCAAGCAGGGCCGCAACCCTGTCCACCGGCAGTGCGGCCAGGTCGTCGGCGCGCAGCACGCGGACCGACGCGGCATCCGGGCCGCGCGGCGCGGTCAGCGCCGGGTCGCTGTGGCGCGAGAACAGCACGATCGCCCGGCAGCCCATGGCGGCGGCGAGATGCATCGGGCCGGTATCGTTGCCGACCGCCAGCGACGCGCGCGCGGCCAGGCCGCCGAGCTCGATCAGGCTGGTGCGCCCGGTGAGATCCAGCGCGCCGGGACAGTCGCGCAGGATCGCCGAAGCCAGCGGTGCGTCGGCCGACGCCCCCACCAGCACCGGACGCAGGCCGCGCTCGAGCAGCCGCAGCCCCAGGGCCGCGAACCGCTCGGCCGGCCAGCGCTTGGCCGGGCGATGCGGCGCGGCACCCGGCACCAGCAGCGCGTAGGGCCGCGGCAGCACCGGGCCGGCGGCGGCGAGCCAGCGCAGGTCGGGGAGCGGCACCGCGGCGATGCCGGCGCGCGCCAGCTGATCGGACTGGCGCTCGCTCGTGTGCATGCGGTCGCGGTGCGGATGGTCGTGCGGGTGCGAGGCGCCGCGCGCGATGCCGGACCAGCCCGGCAGCCCGCGCAGCCGGAAATAGCGCGAGGAGCGGGCGGAGGTCTGCAGGTCGTAGACGAAGTCGAACCGGCGCAGCCGCCGGCGCAGCGCAGCCAGGCCGGCCACGTCCCACCAATGCGGCCGGTCATCGACCTGCACGGCATCGAACCAGGGGGAGGCCGCGCAGAGTGCCGCGAAGGGTGCTGCGGTGAGCAGCGTCACGGTGTCGGCGGCATGATGGGCGCGGATCGCGGCGAACGGCGGGAAGGCCTGCACCAGGTCGCCCAGCGCGCCGAGCTTCAGGACGAGGATGCGGGGCACGGTCGCAGCACCTCCGGCTCCGGCTCGGGCAGCAGCGGCCGGCACCGCCTGCGGACGAGCAGCTCGTCATAGACCGCCAGCGTCGCGCGCTGCATCCGCTCGGCGCTGTAGCGCTCGACCACGCCGGCGCGGGCCCAGTAGGCGAGGTTGTCGCGGTCGTCGTCGTCCAGCGACAGCACGTAGCCCAGGATCTCGGCCAGTGCGGCGGCGTCGCCGGGGGCGAACAGGTAGCCGCTGACCCCGTGCTGCACGGTCTCCATCGGCGCGCCGTGCGCCGCCACCACCACCGGGCGACCCATCGCCTGCGCCTCCACCACGACGCGTCCGAACGGCTCCGGCCGCAGCGAGGGTGCGACCACCACGCTGGCGAGTGCCAGTGCCGCCGGCATGTCGTCGCACTGGCCGGCGAGGCGCAGCCGGTGGCTCAGCCCGAGGCGGCCGGCCTGCGCCAGCAGGCGCGCGGCATGTCCGCTGCCGCGCTGCTCCGGACCGACCAGGACGCACACCCAGTCGGGCGTGCCCGGCGGCAGCCGCGCCAGCGCGTCGAGCAGCAGCCCCTGCCCCTTCCAGGGCGTGATGCGGCCGGCGAGCATGATCACCGAAGCCCGCTCGGGCAGGTTCCAGTCGCGCGCCAGGGCGCGCACCCGCTCGGCGCGCACCGCGCCCAGGTCGAAGGCGGCGGTGTCGGCGCCGCGCGGGATGGTGCGCAGGCGGCCCGGCTCCACGGCGTAGTCGCGGGCGATGCGCTCGGCGACGAAGCCGCTGATCGCGATCACCCGCTCGCCGCGCGCCATCACGCTGTTGTAGTGCCGCTTGAGCGGAATGTTCTCGCCGTAGACGCCGTGCCAGGTGGTCACGAAGGCGGCGCCGGTGCGTCGCGCGGCGAGCAGCGCGGACCAGGCCGGGGCGCGCGAGCGGGCGTGCACGAGGTCGACCGCCTCGCTGCGGATCAGCCGCGCCAGGCGGCCGGCATTGAGCCAGATGGCGAGCGGGTTCTTGCTCTGCAGCCCGATCGTGACGTGCCGGCCGCCGGCGCGCTCGACCAGCGGCACCATCCGGCCGCCGGAGCTCGCCACCAGCGCCGTGCCGCCGGCGCCGGCGATGGCGCGCACGATCTCGATCGTGCCGCGCTCGACGCCGCCGGCCCGCAGCGCGGGAAGCACTTGCAGGACCACGGGGGGGCGGGCTCGTCTCGGCATGCGGCAGGGCCGTAGCACGACGTTTCGCTGCTGTCCCGTATCCGGGACCGCTCGCCTCCGGCAAGGCCAGGGCTCTGCCCGGGAGCCGCTCAAGGCGAAGCCTTGAGAATCCATCTATTTCAGTTGGTTTCCAAAGGCCTGGGCCTTTGGCGGGTCTGGGCAGAGCCCAGCCTTGCTTCCTTTTGGTATCAGGAGCCGCGCATGCCCGACCAGACGCCGATCACCTGGCTGACCCGACCGGACGGGCTTCGCCTGGCCACACGGCGCGATCCGGGCGACGGGCCGCGGATCGTGTTCCTGCATGGGCTGATGAGCGACATGGAGGGCGACAAGGCGCGGCATGTCCGCGATCACGCGGTGGCGAGGGGCATCGCGATCACGCGCCTCGACCTGTCCGGGCACGGGCGCAGCGAGGGCGCGTTCGAGGCCTGCACCGTCAGCCGGTGGCGCGACGACGCGCTGCTGGTGCTGGACCAGGGGTGCGACGATCCGGGGGCGGGGCGCAGCATACTGGTCGGCTCGTCGATCGGCGGCTGGATCGCCCTGCTCGCGGCACTGGCGCGGCCGCGGCAGGTGGCCGGGCTGCTGCTGATCGCGCCGGCGCCGGACATGACGCGGCGGGTGGCCCAGGCGCTGCCGCCCCAGGCGCGCGAGGCGCTGCGCCGCGACGGCGTCTGGCTGCGGCCGAGCCGCTACGGCGCGCCGATCCCGATCACCGCGCGCATGATCGAGGACGGCGAGCGGCTGTGCCTGCTCGACGCTCCGATCGCGCTGTCCTGCCCGGTGCGCATCCTGCACGGGCAGGACGACCAGGACGTGCCGTGGCAGGACAGCCTGCGCCTCGCCGAGCGGCTGCGATCGCCCGACGTGCGGACCACCCTGCTCAAGCAGGGCGACCATCGGCTCTCGAGCCCGGACCAGCTGGCGCTGCTGACCGAGACGCTCGATGCGCTGCTGCGCGACGCGGTCCGAGCGACGCCGCCCGGTCAGGCTGACCCGGCCGCCTCCGCAGCCAGGATCGCGGCCAGCCCCTCGCGATAGGTGGGATGGCGCCAGCGATAGCCGAGCAGCCGCTGGGTGAGCCGGCTCGAGACCTTGCGGTCGTCGGCCCAGAACGAGTGCGCCATCGGGCTCATCCCCGGCCAGGCCTCGTCCAGCGGCAGGCCGGGCGGCACCGGCAGGCCGAGCAGCCCGGCCGCGTGCGCGGTGACGACCGCGCTCTCCTCCGGCAGGTCGTCGGTCAGGTTGAGCACGCGCGCGCCCGCCGGCGGCCGGGCCATCGCCGCCAGCGTGCCGCCCGCGATATCGTCGCGATGGATGCGGCCGAAGCAGTGACCGGGGGCGAGGATGCGTCGCGCCTGGCCGGCGCGCAGGCCGTCGAAGGCGCTGCGGCCGGGCCCGTAGATGCCGGCGATGCGCAGGATGTCGACGACGCCGGCGGTGGCAACATCCGCCAGCTCGCGCCAGCGCCGCTCGGCCTCGATGCGTCGCTGGCCGCGACGCGAGGTCGGCGCCGGCTCGCTGCGCTCGTCGACCCAGCCGCCGTCGCGGTCGCCGTAGACCCCGGTGGTCGAGTAGTAGCCGATCCAGCGCAGGCCGCCGGCCCCGGCGATCGCCGGGGCATGTCGCGCCAGCACCGGATCGCCCTGCTCTCCCGGGGGTGCCGAGGCGAGCAGGTGGGTGGCCTGCGGCAGCAGTGCGGCGGCGTCCTCGAAGCGCAGCCGGGTCACCCCGTCCGGCTCGGGCGGGGCGGGTTGGCCGGTGGTGCCGAACACGCGCCAGCCCTGCGATGCGGCGAGACGCCCGAGCGCGCCGGCGGCGTAGCCGAGGCCGAAGATCAGCAGCGTGCCAGGAGGAGTGCCGGGCGTGAGATCGACGGGCGGAGGATCGTCGTTCAAGACCGGTCAGAAATCCAGGTCGGCATAGTGCGGCGGCGGGTTCAGGCCGGTCATCCGGTCGTTCAGGATCGAGCGGAAGCTCGGGCGCGACTTCATCCGCGCGTACCAGTCGCGGGTCGGCGGCGACAGGCTCCAGTCGATGTCGCCGATATAGTCCAGCGACGACAGATGTGCGGCGGCGGCGAAGTCCGCCAGCGACAGGCTCGGACCGGCCAGCCATTTCCGCGTCTCCGCCAGCCAGCCGATATAGTCGAGATGGCCGGCGACGTTGGCGTAGCCCGCCCGCAGCGCCGCCGCGTCCGGGTTGCCGCGGCCGACCAGGCGCTTGATGATCTTCTCGTGCAGCAGGTTGCGGGTCACCTCCATCGCGAACTTGCCGTCGAACCAGGCCACCAGCCGGCGCACCTCGACCCGCTCGGCCAGGGTGCGGCCGAGCAGCGGCGTGTCGGGGTAGGCCTCCTCGAGATATTCGCAGATCACCGCGGAGTCCGGGATCGACAGCCCGTTCTCCTCCACCAGCATCGGCACCGTGTTGGCCGGGTTCAGCGCCAGGTATTCCGGGCGCCGCTCGGACAGCCGCTCGACCCTGAGCTCGAACGGCAGGCGCTTCTCGTTCAGCACCAGGCGCACCTTGCGCGAGAACGGCGACAGCGGAAGGTGGTGCAGGATACGCATCGGGGCGAAGTTATTTCATTGTGACGCCTGCCGCCAACCGGCGAGCCGCGATTCGCTTCAGGGAGTTCGCCGCCATGGACTTTCCGGCAGCCGCGTCGCCTGGGCGCCGCCGAACTCGCTTCGAGCGGGAGCCTCGTTTCGAGATTGACCGGATCGCCGCACACGGATAGTCGCAAACAGTGACCGAACCCAATCCCGTCGTGCAGATTCGCGTCCGTGGGCGCTCCTTCATGGCGCTGGTGCTGTCGCCCGAGCCGCCGCTCGCAGGCTGGCTGCTCGGGCTGGATGCGCAGCTCGGCCGCTCGCCCAGCTTCTTCGCCGGCCGTCCGGTGATCCTCGATCTCGGCCTGCTGACGCCCGGCGATGACGGGCTGGCCGATCTGTTCGACGCGCTGACGCAGCGCGGCGTGCGGATCATCTCGATCGAGGGTGCCGACGCGTCGTGGCAGGCCACCGCCGGCTGGGACTGGCCGCAGGGCTTCGAGGGCGGCCGCGCGATCGGCGCGCTCGACGTGCCGACCGAGGCGGGCGCGGCGGCGCCGCAGAAGGCGGGCGCGGCGCGGCCGACGCCGACCGGGGCGCCGTCGCTGCTGATCGAGGAGCCGGTGCGCTCGGGCCAGTCGATCGTGTTCGCCGAGGGCGACGTGATCGTCATCGGCTCGGTCGCCTCCGGCGCCGAGGTCGCGGCGGGAGGCTCGATCCACGTCTACGGCACGCTGCGCGGCCGGGCCGTCGCGGGGCTGGGCGGCAACCGCGACGCGCGCATCCTGTGCCGGCGGATGAACGCCGAGCTGATCGCCATTGACGGTTATTACATGACGGCGGAGGACATGCCGACGGGACTGGTCGGACGCAGCACCCATGCCAGGCTCGACGACGAGACTCTGCTGCTTCTGCCGCTCGACTGAACTCGCACAGGAGGATCCATGGCCAAGGTTCTGGTCGTCACATCGGGCAAGGGCGGAGTCGGCAAGACGACCTCGACCGCCGCGATCGGTGCCGCGCTGGCGCTCGGCGGCAAGAACGTCGTCGTCGTCGATTTCGACGTGGGCCTGCGCAACCTCGACCTGGTGATGGGTGCCGAGCGGCGCGTCGTGTTCGACCTGATCAACGTGGTGCAGGGGGACGCCAAGCTCAGCCAGGCGCTGATCCGCGACAAGCGCTGCGAGACGCTGTCGATCCTGCCGGCCTCGCAGACCCGCGACAAGGACGCCCTCACCCCCGACGGGGTGGCGCGCGTGATCGACGAGCTGCGCGAGAAGTTCGACTGGGTGGTGTGCGACAGCCCCGCCGGCATCGAGAAGGGCGCGCAGCTGGCGATGTATCATGCCGACGAGGCGGTGGTGGTGACCAACCCGGAGGTGTCGTCGGTGCGCGACAGCGACCGCATCATCGGCCTGCTCGACAGCACCACGCTCAAGGCCAAGAACGGCCAGAAGCTCGACAAGCACCTGCTGCTGACCCGCTACGACCCGGTGCGCGCGGCGCGCGGCGAGATGCTGCGCACCGAGGACGTGCTGGAGATCCTGTCGATCCCGCTGCTCGGCATCATCCCCGAGAGCGAGGAGGTGCTGCGGGCGTCCAACCTGGGCTCCCCGGTCACGCTGTCGAACCCGGAGAGCGCGCCGGCGCGCGCCTACATGGACGCGGTGCGGCGGCTGCAGGGCGAGAGCCTGGAGATGAGCGTGCCGAGCGATCGCAAGGGACTGCTCGCCAAGTGGTTCAAGTGGAGGGTGGCATGAACCTGCTCAGCCTCTTCAACCGGAACAAGAACTCGGCGCCGGTGGCGCGCGACCGGCTGCAGATCCTGCTGGCGCACGAGCGCAGCGGCAGCGAGGGCCAGTCCGACCTGATCACCCGGCTGCGCGAGGAGATCCTGGCGGTGATCTCCAAGCACGTGGCGATCGATCAGGACAAGGTGCAGATCAAGCTGGACCGCGGCGCCTCGGTCTCCACCCTGGAGATCGACATCGAGGTGCCAGGGCTGAAGAACCTGACGGACACCAAGGCTGCCCCCTCCTGATCTGATGGGGGTCCGGGGCCTCAGGCCCCGGCGGGTCCAGGGCAGCGCCCTGGCCTACCCTCACCCCAAGGTCGCCGCCGCCCGCTCCGGCGAGCCCCCCAGCGCAAGCTCGAGCCAGTCGGAGCTGCGCCGCACGTCGGCAATCACCGCCAGGCGCGCCGCCTCGGCGTCGTGGTCATGGAATGCGGCCAGCAGCCGCTCGTGGGGATGGCTGCCGTCGAACGGCTGCGCGGGTGCGCCGGCGCGCAGCGCGTAGACCGGCCCGATCCGCATCCAGATGCCTTCGAGGATGCGCAGGATCAGCGGCGTCCGGGCGACGCGGCAGACCAGGCGATGCAGCTCGGCGCTGCGGCCCAGCATCGAGGGCTGGTCGTCGGCCTGCACCGCGCTCCGGTAGGTCTGCATCAGGGAGGCGATCTGCTCGACCTCGGCGATGCTCGCCTGCGCCACCGCGCGGGCCGCGGCACGCCCCTCCAGATCGCAGCGTATCTCGATGATCTCGCGGAATTCCTCAAGCCCGATCACCGGCACGATGGCCGAGCCGCGCTCGTCCAGGGTCAGCGCCTGCTCGGAGACCAGGCGCAGCAGCGCCTCGCGCACCGGCGTCGGGCTGAGGCGCAGTTCGGCGGCGAGCGGGCGCAGCACCAGGCGCTGTCCCGGACGCAGCTCGCTATGGATCAGCGAGGAGCGGATACGCAGGTAGGCGCGCTGGCTGAGGTTCTCCCGCGCCGCGCTGGTCAGCACCGGCTCCAGGTTCGTCGCCGCGACGCGCGGTTCGCCCGCGAGGTGGTTGGCCGCACCCAGGATCCCCGGACGCGGGGAGAGCTCGGAGGAGTGAACGAAACGCATGCGAAACGATCCAGCTCGAACTGGGCCGGCAGGGTGCGCGGCCAGGAGCTGTCATTATGATATCAAAACGCTCCGTTCACAAGCATTTGATCGAGCGATCTCACGCGACGTCCTCCAGACTGACCGCCTGCAGGCTGAGCAGGTCGCGATACGGTCCCTCGACCCGCTCCAGCTCGGCGGGCGCGCCGTCCTGCAGCACCCGGCCGGACTGCATGACGATGATGCGGTCGAAGTCGCGCAGGGTGGAGAGCCGGTGCGCCACCGCGATCACCGTGCGTCCGACCATCAGGCGGTCGAGCGCCTCCTGGACGCGCAGCTCGCTCTCGGAGTCGAGCGCGCTGGTGGCCTCGTCGAGCAGCAGGATTGGCGCGTTGCGCAGGAACGCGCGTGCGATCGCCAGGCGCTGCCGCTGCCCGCCGGAGAGCTTGACGCCGCGGTCGCCGACCGGGGTGTTGAACCCGTCCTCCATCGCCTCGATGAAGTCGCGACATTCCGCCGCTTCCGCCGCCGCCTCGACCTCCTCGTCGGAGGCTTCCGGCTTGCCGTAGCGGATATTCTCCATCACCGTGCGGTGGAACAGGGTGACGTCCTGCGGCACCACCGAGATCACCGCGCGCAGCGCCTCCTCGGTGAGGCGGCCGAGCTCCTTGCCGTCGATCAGGATGTGGCCGCCCTGGATGTAGCGCAGGCGCTGCAGCAGCGCGAGCACGGTGGTCTTGCCCGAGCCGGAGCGTCCCACCAGGCCGACGCGGGTGCCGGCCTCCACCTTGAGCTCGAAGCCGTCCAGGATCGGCGTGCCGCCGGGATAGGCGTAGGTGACGCGGTCGAACACCACCTCGCCCTTCGCCGGGCCGGTGAAGCCGGTGGCGTCGTTGGCGTCCGGCATGTCGTGCGGCAGCAGCAGGGTGCCGAGCGCCTCGGCGAGGCGGGCGACGTGCTGGATGGTCTCGACCAGCGCCACCGCGAGGTCGCGGGTGCCGTGCAGGATCATGAAGCCCAGCGTGGTCACCATGACCACCTCGCCGACGGTCGCCCGGTGCGCCTGCCAGAGCAGGATCGCCCAGATCAGCAGGCCCGCGGTCAGGATCGCGGTCAGCGCCGCGTGGGTCAGGCGCAGCTTCTCGAGGTAGCGCAGCGAGCGGCCGCGCCAGCCCATCTCGACCTTCATGCGGTCGCCGAAGCGACGCCGCTCGCGGTGGGTGGCGCCGAAGGCGCGGACCAGCGGCATGTTGTTGATGACGTCGAGCAGCTCGCCATCGACCCGCGCCGCCTCGGTGGCGTAGCGATGATGCAGCGGCCGGCCGCCGGCGGCGAGGCGGAACATCAGCCACGACAGCAGTGCTGCCAGCACCACCAGCACAGCCGCCATCAGCGGGCTGACGATGATCATCAGCAGGATCGAGAAGCCGACGTTCAGGCACGGCGGCAGCACGTTCCAGAAGGCGAGGTTCTCCAGCGTGAACATCGCCGTCGAGGTCGCCGAGATGCGGCCGGCCAGGGTGCCGGGCATGCGGTCGGCGAAGTACGACGGGGCATGGCCGGTGAGATGGCGGAACAGGTCGCGCCGCAGGTCGCCGGTCACGGTGACGAAGGCGTGGGTGGAGACCCAGCCGCCGATCCGCCACGACATGTTGTCGAGCGCGATCAGGCCGCCCAGGAAGATCACCGCGTGCCACACCGGGGCCATGCGGCCGGCCTGGTGCGCGCCTCCCTGATGCGCGTTCAGCGTGTCGACCAGGTAGTTGACGGCGTAGGAAGAGCCGACGGCGCAGCCGACCGCCAGCACGACCGAGAGCATGATCGCGGCGTGCTGCAGCTTGTGGCGCATCACGTAGCGGATCATGAAGGCCATCGGCCGGCTCGCCAGCCGCACCAGGTCGGCATCCGAGACGGTGACCGAAGGATCCGCCGACGGCCTCACGCGACGCGATGACATGTCGTTCTCCTCGGATGCAGGAGTGAAGCGGGCGGAAATGCGCTCAAGAGCAACCATGCCGGTTCCGGCAGGTTCACGGTCGATCCACATCCTGATCGAATTGGCTCCATAAAGCCCTAGCGCCGCCCCCAAATTGCCGTGATCGAGCTGTTTAAAGAGACTGCCAGACTAGAGGAGCGCATTTTAATGCGGATTGCCCAGATTGCACCTCTTCATGAAGCGGTTCCGCCGAAACTGTATGGCGGCACGGAGCGGGTGGTGTCGTTCCTGACCGAGGAGCTGGTCAATCTCGGGCACGAGGTGACCCTGTTCGCCAGCGGCGACAGCGTGACCAGCGCCGATCTGCACCCGTCCTGGCCGCGGGCGCTGCGCCTGGATCCGGCGATCCGCGACCCGATCGCGCCGCACATGCTGATGATGGAGCACGTCGCCCGGCGCATGGGCGACTTCGACGTGCTGCACTTCCACATGGATTACTGGCCGTTCTCGTTCTTCAGCCGCCAGCGCCTGCCCTTCGTCACCACCCTGCACGGCCGCCTAGACCTTCCCGAGCTGCAGCCGGTGTTCAACAACTTCAACAAGGTGCCGGTGGTCTCGATCTCCGACAGCCAGCGCCGTCCGCTGCCGCAGGCCAACTTCGTGCGCACCGTGCTGCACGGGCTGCCCGAGGCATTGCTGACCCCGCGGCCGGGTGCCCGCGACTACCTCGCCTTCCTCGGCAGGATCTGCCCCGAGAAGGGCGTCGACAAGGCGATCCGGATCGCGCGCGCCAGCGGCATCCCGCTGAAGATCGCGGCCAAGGTCGACCGCGTCGACGCGGAGTATTTCGAGCGCCAGATCCGGCCGATGCTGGGGGACGGCGTCGAGCTGATCGGCGAGATCAACGACGGACAGAAGCCGGACTTCCTGTCCGGCGCCTGCGGCCTGCTGATGCCGATCGACTGGCCCGAGCCCTTCGGCCTGGTGATGATCGAGGCGATGGCCTGCGGCACGCCGGTGATCGCCTTCAACCGCGGCTCGGTGCCCGAGGTGATCGAGGATGGCCTGACCGGCTTCATCGTCGAGGACGAGACCAGCGCGATCAGCGCCGTCGCCCGCCTCGACGAGCTGAGCACGGCCGCCATCCGACACCGCTTCGAGACCCGCTTCACCGCGCGCCGGATGGCCGAGGACTATCTCGCGATCTACCGCCAGCTCGCCCACATGGAGCGCAACCTGCGCATCGTTGCCGGGGAGTGAGCCGGCAGGCGGGGCGTCGGGTCCCCGCGGCTAGCCGATCGGCGGCGGCACCTGGGTCTCGGCGAGTGCCGCGCGCTGCCGCTCCGCCAGCGCCGCCTCGTCGAAGCCGTCGATCATCTCGTGGAACATGCGGTGCCAGTTCAGCTTGGCGCGCAGCCTGAGGAACACGCTGCCGAGGCCGACGGCGGAACGGTCCATCAGCACGAACTCGCGCGGCGGCTTGACCCCGCCGGTCTGCTTGAGCCCGGCATAGACCTTCTCCAGCACCGCCCTTCCGTATTGCGGGTCGTCGGTCTCCTGTATCGGACGTACGCGATCCTGCATCAGCGGCTCGTACAGGAACCGCGCCCAGCCGTTCAGCACCTCCATCTTCTCGCGCGAGAGGTCGGTGAAACCCCAGGCCTGGTAGGCGTGATGCGCCAGATCCTGGTCGTTGCGGCTGATCGCGTCGTGCAGGTCGATGATGCCGCGTATGAACCGGGCCGGGAAGATCCGGATCGCGCCGAAATCCAGCAGGTTCAGCCCGTCGTCGGCGCGGATCAGGAAGTTGCCGAGATGCGGGTCGCCGTGGATGACGCCGTAGCCGTACAGCGGGCGATACCAGGCGCCGAACACCGCGCGGGCGACACTGTTGCGGCTCTCCTGCGACGGATCCTCCTCCAGCCGCTGCTTGAAGCTCTTGCCCTCGACCCAGCGCATCGTCAGCAGGCGCGAGGTCGACAGCGCCTCGACCGGCTCCGGCACCGTGACCGGCGCGAAATCGCGCAGCATCAGCCGGTACAGACGCAGGTGCGCCGCCTCGCGCTTGTAGTCCAGCTCCTCGCGCAGGCGCTCGGCGAGCTCCTTGTAGACCTCGTCCTGCTGGATCGTGCTGTCCATGCGGTGGTAGATGCCCATCGCCACCTTGAGCTGGCGCAGGTCGGCTTCCACCGTCGAGGGCATGTCGGGGTACTGCAGCTTGCAGGCCACCTCGCGTCCGTCGGGCAACGTCGCGCGATGCACCTGCCCCAGGCTCGCCGCCGCCGCCGCCTCGCGGCCGAACGATCGGAAGCGCCGCTCCCAATCCGGGCCGAGCTCGGCGGACATGCGGCGGCGCACGAACGACCAGCCCATCGCCGGCGCGTTCGCCTGCAGCTGGGCGAGCTCGGCGGCATACTCCTCGGGCAGCGCGTCGGGGATCGTCGAGAGCAGCTGCGCCACCTTCATCAGCGGCCCCTTCAGGCCGCCGAGCACCGCGCGCAGATCCTCGGCGTGCGAAAGCTTGTTGGTGCGTATGCCGATGCGTTCGCCGGCGAGGCGTGCGGCGATGCCGCCGACCGCCCCGGAGGTGCGTGCCAGCCGGCGCAGCTCGCCGAAGACGCTGCTGCCGCGGTCGAGGTCGCGCTCTGCCATCAGCTGGCTTCCAACTCGTCGATGAAGCCCGATATCACGTCGAGCCCGCGCCGCCAGAAGGACGGGTCGGCGGCGTCGAGCCCGAACGGCTGCAGCAGCTCGCGGTGGCGCTCGGTGCCACCGGCGCGCAGCATCTCCAGGTACTTGTCCTGGAAGCCGGAATGGCCGGAGGCGAACACGCCGTAGAGCGCGTTTACCAGGCAGTCGCCGAAGGCATAGGCGTAGACGTAGAACGGCGAGTGCACGAAGTGCGGCACGTAGGCCCAGAACACGTCGTACTCGGGGGTGAAGTTGAAGGCCGGCCCCAGACTCTCGCGCTGCACCTCGCGCCAGAGCTCGCCGATCCGCTCGGGCAGCAGCTCGCCGCCGCGCCGCTCGTCATGCAGCCGCGTCTCGAAGCGGTAGAAGGCGATCTGCCGCACCACCGTGTTCAGCATGTCCTCGACCTTGCCGGCCAGCATCAGGCGACGCCGGGCCGGATCGCTCTCGGTGTCCAGCAGCGCGCGGAAGGTGAGCATCTCGCCGAACACGCTCGCGGTCTCCGCCAGCGTCAGCGGCGTGCCCGACATCAGGTAGCCCTGCTCGGCGGCGAGCACCTGATGCACGCCGTGGCCGAGCTCGTGGGCGAGCGTCATCACGTCGCGGGTGCGGCCGTGGAAGTTGAGCAGGATATAGGGGTGCGCGGACGGCACCGTAGGATGCGCGAAGGCGCCGGCCGCCTTGCCCGGACGGGGTGCCGCGTCGATCCACGGACGCTCGAAGAAGCGGCGCGCGACCGCGCCGACCCTTGGATCGAAGCCTTCGTAGGCGTCGAGCACCCGGCGACGCGCCTCCTCCCAGCTGATCGAGCCCGCCTCGTCGCCGGGCAGCGGCGCGTTGCGGTCCCAGTGCTCGAGCTTGTCGAGCCCGAGCCAGCCCGCCTTCAGCGCGTAGTAGCGGTGCGACAGGCGGCCATAGTCATCCGTCACCGCGGCGACCAGCGCGTCCACCACCTCGTCCTCGACCATGTTGCCGCGGTTGCGGGCACTGCCGGGCCGCGGATAGTGCCGCCAGCCGTCGGTGATCTCCTTGTCCTTGGCAAGCGTGTTGGTGATCAGCGAGAACAGCCGGACATTCTCGGTGAACAGCGTCCCGATCGCGCGCGCCGCCCGCTCGCGCACCGCGCGATCGGGATCCGACAGCCGGTTCAGCGCATCGCCGACGGTGAGCCGCTCCGCGCCGACGGCGACCCGCAACCCGGCCATCGTCTCGTCGAACAGCCGGCTCCAGGCGGCGCGGCCGGTGACCTCCTTCTCGTGCAGCACGCGCTCGATCTCCTCGGAGAGCTGGTGCGGCCGGAACACGCGCAGGTCCCGCAGGAACGGCGCCCACGGCGCCAGCGCCGGATCGCGCAGGCGGTCGGCGAGATCCGCCTCCTCGATCCGGTTCAGCTCCAGGGTGAAGAACACCAGCTCGCTGCCGATCTGGGTGATGCGCTCGCTGATCGACTGGTAGAAGCGCGCGATATGGGAATCGCTGGAGTCGCTGGCGAACAGCAGCCCGGCATAGGAGGAGGCGCGCCCGAGCAGCTCGTCGATGCGCTCGTACTCGGCGATCGCGCCGCCGAGTGCGGCGGCGCCGTATCCGGCCAGGCGTCCCGCATGCTGCCCGGCGAAGGCCGCAGCACCGGTCTGCGCGGAAGCCAAGTCCGCCGCCAACGCCTCGCTCGCGGTGCCGGCATAGAGGTCCGACAGGTCCCAGCGCGGCAGTTCGTCGCCGGCGGACGGCAAGGCATGCGTGAGCGTGTCGGGCATGGGCGCCATGATCCTGTTCGAGCTGAGAGGCACCCTCCGCGCGCCGGAGGGACGCGCGCAACCTGGGTGCATCAACCAGTTAGTGTCTGGCCGCGTCCGCTCCAAGTCCGACGGGCCGGCCATGTGGTCGGCCGCCGACGCGGTACCCGAGCCAGGCAAGGGCTCCGCCCTCGACCCGCTGGAGCCGGCGGCCCCAGACCCCATTTCTAGAATCTAGGTTTTCGAAGGCTCCGCCTTTGATGGGGTCAAGGGGGAAAGCCCCTTGCCTTCTCCTCGCTCCCGGCGGCATGGCCGGAGCATCGGTTCAGCCGGGATCATGCGCCTCGCTGTCGCCCAGCACGGAGACCACGTAGCCCTCGCGCACCGCGACCATCATGGCGGCCGCGATCGGCGTGCCGAGGATGATGCCGAGCGGGCCGAACAGGGCGCCCGAGGCGGCCATCGACAGCAGGGTCAGCGCCGGCGGCAGCTCCACCAGCCGCCGCTGCACCAGCGGCGACAGCACGTAGCCCTCGACCAGGTGGCAGAGCAGGAACACCAGCACGGCGTAGAGGGCGGTGGTCGGGCTGACCGTGAGTGCCACCAGCACCGCCGGCAGGCCCGCGATCGGCGCCCCGAAATAGGGGATGAACGTCAGCACCCCCGCCAGCACCCCGAGGGCCAGCGGCACCGGGACGCCGAGGATGCTCATGCCGATCGCGGTGATCAGGCCGACCACCACCATGTCCACCATCTGGCCCAGCAGCCAGCGGCGCAGCGTGCGCGCGATGTCGCGCAGGATCGCGAGCGCGCGCGGCCGATGCCGGATCGCGATCAGCCGCAGCAGGCCGCGCTGATACAGCGCCGGCGAGATGGCGAGGTACAGCGCGGTGATCAGCACCAGCACCAGGTCGGCCAACGCGCCGAGCGTCAGGCCGAGCACCTTGAAGGCCGGCGCGCTGACCTGCTCGGCACTGGGGGTGGAGCCGGAGAGATGCTCCCTGATCGAGCGCGCCCAGGGCGTCGAGCCGTAATGCTGCGAGAGCCGGTCGATCTCGGCGGAAAGTTTGTTCACCAGGTCGCCGCCCTGCTGCGCCAGCTGCGGGCCGATCCACCAGAAGCCGCCAACCACCAGGGCCAGCAGCAGCAGGCTGATCATGCCGAGCATCAGGCCGGCGGGGAGCCGTGTCAGCCGCGACGTCAGGTCGGCCGCACCGCGCAGGGTGCAGGCCAGCAGCACCGCGAAGAACAGCAGCAGCATGACCTGTGAGAACAGCCAGAGCAGCAGCCCGGCGCCGGCGATCAGGGTGACGGTGCGCAGGATGGCGGCGAGCTGCGCCGACGAGACGCGGGTCGAAGGGGTCTCGTCGTCGCGGGTCGCCGGCACGGGCGGCGCTGACGGCAGCGAGGCATCCGGCGCGTCTGGATGGTGATGAACGGAATCGGCCATGTGCGGCTGCCCCTGGTGCGGCCCGCAGCATAGCGATCATTGCGCCCGCGCAAATCTTTTCGTCGGCCGCCGGGTCGGGTCCGGATGCCCGCCAGGGCTCTGCCCTGGACCCGCTCAAGGCGGAGCCTTGAGGATCCACTTATCTAAGTTGGTTTCCGAAGGCCGAGGCCTTTGGCGGGTCTGGGCAGAGCCCAGCCTTACTTCCTAACCGCCGTCGGCATCAGAAGATCGTATGCAGCAGCGCGTACAGGCAACCCGACAGGGTGATGGCGACCGGCAGGGTGAGTATCCAGGCCAGCGCCATGTTGCGGATGGTGGCCATCTGCAGGCCCGAGCCGTTCGCCGCCATGGTGCCGGCGACGCCGCTCGACAGGATGTGCGTGGTCGAGACCGGCAGGCCATACGCCTCGGCGAGGCCGATGGTGCCGGCGGCGATCAGCTCGGCCGACGCGCCCTGGGCGTAGGTCAGGTGCTCCTTGCCGATCTTCTCGCCGACCGTCACCACGATCCGCTTCCAGCCGACCATGGTGCCGAGCCCGAGCGCCACCGCGACCGAGACCTTCACCCAGGTCGGGATGTAGCGGGTGCCCCGGTTGAGGTCGCTGCCGTACGCCTTCAGGGCGGTCACGTCGGCGGCCGACATCGACCCGGACTTGGTCAGGCCGCGCACCACCTCGGCCGTCAGGTACATGTCGTTGCGTATGTTGGGGGTGGCCTCGGCGGGCACGTGGCTGATGGCGCCGTAGCTCTGCACTTGGGAGGCGACATCCGACGACAGCGAGGCCAGGGCGGCATAGACCGGAGCCCGATCGATGGCGCCGCTCTTGAGTGCCGCATCGACCACGCCGCGCGCCTGCGCCGGCTGCATCGCGGGCGTGCCGCCGGCATGCGCCACGAAGATCGACTCCGCCCGGTGCGTGGCGCCGATGAAGGCCGGCATGGCGCTGTCGGGAAGCGCCCGGTTGAGCGCGAACGCGGTCGGGGCGGCGCCGATCAGGATCAGCATGATCAGCCCCATGCCCTTCTGCCCGTCATTGCCGCCGTGGCTGAAGGAGACGCCGGTGCAGGTCAGGATCAGCAGGCCGCGTATCCACAGCGGCGGCGGTTTCTTGCCCTCCGGCGCCTGGTAGAGGTCGCGGCGGTGGACGAGCGTCTTGATCAGCAGCAGCAGGCCGCCGGCGGCGAGGAAGCCGATCAGCGGGCTGAACAGCAGCGCCTTGAGCACGCCGAACACCGGGCCCCACTGCACGCCGGCACTGGCCTCGCCGGCCGGTGCCAGGAACTGGTTTGCGATGCCGACCCCGATGATCGAGCCCACCAGCGCGTGCGACGACGAGTTCGGGATGCCGAACGACCAGGTCGCCAGGTTCCAGATGATCGCGGCCAGCAGCAGCGCGAAGATCATCGAGTAGCCGCCGGTGTTGCCGGCATGCAGGATCAGGTCAATCGGCAACATGGTGATGATGGCGTAGGCGACGGCGCCGCTCGAGGTCAGCACGCCCAGGAAGTTGAAGACGCCCGACCAGACCACCGCCACGCTCGGCCTGAGGCTGTTGGTGTAGATCACGGTGGCGACCGCGTTGGCGGTGTCGTGGAAGCCGTTGACGAACTCGAAGCCGAGCGCGATCAGCAGCGCCAGTCCGAGAAGCACGAAGGTGCCGATCGCCAGCGGCGGGGTGTTGGTCGCGTGCATGTCGGAGACGAGGCCATAGATGGCGTAGCCAAGGCCGCAGGCGAGCAGCAGAACGAACAGGCCGACTCCAGCGAAATTCGGCCCGGCATCCCGGGTCCGCTGCGGGAACGGCGTCGCTCTGGGGATCGCGACGTCTGACATGGGGTCCGCTCCGATCGTGAACCCGACCTTCTACGGCTCCCGCCGCCGCGATTGTGTCTCAGTTTTATTACATTGCCTGTCCGGAATGGTTGCGCGGGTCAGGCCAGTTCCTGGTCCCAGAAGCGGCGCAGCGCGACCCCGTTCTGCGCCACCGCGTCCAGGGACAGCGGCCTGAAGCGCGCCGTCTGGCCGGCGCTGAAGCCGATCGCGGCCAGCAGCTTGCGATCCAGACGCACCGCCTCGACGGTCGGCAGCAGGCCGAGCCGCTGCGCCATCGCCGCCTGGGAGTCGGGATGCAGCAGCGCGTCGAGGTAGAGCATCGCCGACGCGTCCGGCCGGCTGCGCCGCGGCACGCAGGCGACGATCGTGAACGGGATCGCGCCTTCGACCGGGATATTGTCGCGTATGTCGCGCCCGGCCTGCCGCCACGCATAGGCCCGCGAGCGCCACATCGGCGCCATCGCGATCTCGCCCGACGCCAGCGCCTGACCGAGCGACTCGTTGTCCGGGTATAAGCGCAGCGTGCCGGCCTTCTTGAGCGCGATGAAGGTCGATTTGGCCGCCTCCAGGCTCGCGTGGCCGACGCGCTGGGCGATCGCGGCGGCCGCCAGGTTGTGCACGGCGACCTCGCTGGAGAAGCCGGCACGGCCGCGGCGGGCGGCCTCGAACAGTGCGGTGAAGCCGCGCGGCGGCGCGCCGACCTTGGCGGCGTTGTAGACCACGCACATCGCCGTCCGGGCCTGCGGCACCCCGTACGGCACCCGCAGCCCGGCCAGCACGTGCGGCAGCGCCCCGACGCCGGCCGTGGTCACCGGCGCGAACAGCTGCTGCAGCGACAGCCGGTAGGCGTCGATGCCCGACAGCAGCGCCACGTCCAGTCCGGCGATGGCGGCGACGCGGGCCTGCTCGCCGGCGGCGACCTGCCGCACCTCGATCCCGGCGGCGGCCGCGAGCGGCCGGTCGATCAGCGTCCGCAAGGCCGCCCCGTAGGCGCCGCCCCAGCACCCGACGGTGAGGCGGTGCGGCGCCGCCGCCGCGCGGGCGGCGGCGGTCAGCGCCAGCCCCGCGGAGCCCCCGAGCACGAGGCGGCGAGGCAGGGACGGCGGCAGGCACAGGGCCATGGAAATCGGCATGCGAGGCTCCCGCGAGGGCGATGCGCTCGGTCGCGATCTGGGCCTCCGGCCCCGGCCGGTCAAGGCTGGAGCCGGTCAAGGCTCGGGCGGGCCAAGGCCGAGACCGTCTCGCCGGCTCAGGCCCGCAGCGCGATCTGCGGTTCGGTCTGCTCGAGCACGCGGGCGTACTCCTTGGGGACCACGTGCCGGAAATACGGCAGGGCCTCCCTCCACTCGTGCAGCAGCAGGGCGGCGAAGCGGCTGCTGGTCTCGCGCGCATGCGTCTCCACCAGGCCGCGGAGCTCCGCCTCGACCGCCGGGTCGGTGACGCGGCTCCAGCCGAGCGTGTCGGCGTTGACCCGCAGCTCGAAATCGCCGCGCCGGTCATAGACGAACGCGGTGCCGCCGGTGAACCCGGCGCCGAAATTATCCCCCACCGACCCCAGGATGACGACGGTGCCGCCGGTCATGTACTCGCAGCCGTTCGAGCCGCAGCCCTCGACCACCGCGGTGGCGCCGGAGTTGCGCACCGCGAACCGCTCGCCGGCCTGGCCGGCGGCATACAGCGCCCCGGAGGTGGCGCCGTACAGCACCGTGTTGCCGATGATCGCGTTCTCGTTGCTGATCAGCTGCGAGGACGGCGCCTGACGCAGCACGATGGTCGCACCCGACAGGCCCTTGCCGACATAGTCGTTGGCGTCGCCGATCACCTCCAGCTTCAGCCCGCGCACCGCGAACGCGCCCAGCGATTGGCCGGCGGAGCCGCGCAGCCGCACCGTCAGGTGGCCCGGATTGAGCGTCTCCATGCCGAAGCGGCGCACGATCTTGCTGGAGATCTTGGTGCCGATGGCGCGATGCGTGTTCTGCACGTTGTAGTGCAGCTGCATCTTCTCGCCGTGCTCGAACAGCGGGCGGCTGTCGGCGATCATCTGCGCGTCCAGCGTCTCCGGCACCTCGTTGCGGCCCTCGCGGGTGCAGTAGCGCGCGTGCGGCCCCGGATCGGCCTGCGCCAGCAGCGGGTTGAGGTCGAGGTCGTCGAGATAGTCCGCCCCGCGGCTCACCTGGTGCAGCAGGTCGGTGCGGCCGATGATCTGGTTCACGCTCGAGAAGCCCAGCGAGGCCAGGATGTTGCGCACGTCCTCGGCGATGAAGGAGAACAGGTTGATCACCTTCTCCGGGGTGCCCTCGAACTTGGCGCGCAACGCCTCGTCCTGCGAGCACACCCCGACCGGGCAGGTGTTGGAGTGGCACTGCCGCACCATGATGCAGCCCATCGCGACCAGGCTCGCGGTGCCGATACCGAACTCCTCGGCACCCAGCATGGCCGCGATCACCACGTCGCGGCCGGTCTTGAGCCCGCCGTCGGTGCGCAGCTTCACCCGGTGGCGCAGCCGGTTCAGCATCAGCACCTGGTGCGCCTCCGCGAGCCCCATCTCCCAGGGCAGGCCGGCGTACTTCACCGAGGTCTGCGGGCTGGCGCCGGTGCCTCCGGAGTGCCCCGAGATCAGGATCGCGTCGGCGCGCGCCTTGGCGACGCCGGCGGCGATGGTGCCGATCCCCGAGCGCGCCACCAGCTTCACCGTGACCGTGGCCTCGGGGTTGATCTGCTTGAGGTCGTAGATGAGCTGGGCGAGGTCCTCGATCGAGTAGATGTCGTGATGCGGCGGCGGCGAGATCAGCGTCACGCCGGGTGTCGCATGTCGCAGCTTGGCGATCAGCCCGGTGACCTTGAAGCCGGGCAGCTGCCCGCCCTCGCCGGGCTTGGCACCCTGTGCCATCTTGATCTCGATCTCGCGGCAGTCGTTCAGGTACTGCGCGGTCACCCCGAACCGGCCAGAGGCGATCTGCTTGATCGCCGACGACGCGTTGTCGCCGTTGGCGCGCGGCTTGGAGCGCGCCGGATCCTCGCCGCCCTCGCCGGAATCCGAGCGCGCGCCGATCCGGTTCATCGCGATCGACAGCGTCTCGTGCGCCTCCGGGCTGAGCGCGCCCAGCGAGATGCCCGGTGCCAGCAGGCGCTTGCGTATCTCGGTGATGCTCTCGACATCCTCGACCGGGATCGGCGTGCGGCCCTGCCGGAAATCCAGCAGGTCGCGCAGGGCGACGGGCTTCTGCCGGCGCACCGCGTCGGCATAGCGCCGGTAGGTGGTGAAGCTGTCGGTGGCGCAGGCGGTCTGCAGCGTGTGGATCAGGCCGCCGTCGAAGGCGTGCACCTCGCCGCGCACGCGCATCTTGTAGAGGCCGCCGACCGGCAGCGTGACGGCCTCCTCGGACCAGGCCGCCTCATGCAGCGTCAGCACGTTCTGGGCGAGACCCGACAGGCCGATGCCGGAGATGCGCGACGGCATGCCGGGGAAGAACTCCGCCACCAGCGCGCGCGACAGGCCGATCGCCTCGAAGTTGCAGCCGCCGCGATAGGAGGCGATCACCGAGATGCCCATCTTGGACATCGTCTTCAGCAGGCCCTTGTCGATGGCGCGTCGATACTGCTCCACCGCCTCGCGCAGCGAGGTGTCGCCGAACAGGCCGCGACGATGCCGGTCGGCGATGCTCTCCTGGGCCAGGTAGGGGTTGATGGTGGTGGCGCCGACGCCGATCATTACCGCCATCGCGTGCACGTCGAGGCATTCCGCGGTGCGCACGTTCAGGCTGGTGAAGGTGCGCAGCGAGTGCCGCACCAGGTGGGTGTGCACCGCACCTGTCGCCAGGATCATCGGGATGTAGGCGCGCTCGGCGCACTGGTGCTCGTCGGTGAGGAAGACGTGGGTGGATCCCGCGCGCACGCCCTCCTCCGCCTCGCGCCGGATGCGCTCGATCGCGGCGCGCAGCCCGGCCTCGCCGGCCTCGGCGGGAAAGGTGCAGTCGATCGCGCAGCAGGTGGCGCCGAGGAACTCGCGCAGGGCGACGTGCTCGCCGCTGGTCAGCATCGGGGTCGCGAGCTGCAGCAGATCGCACTGCCGCTCGTCCTGGTCGAGCACGTTGCCGAGATTGCCGAGCCGCGTGGTCAGGCTCATCACCCGGGTCTCGCGCAGGCTGTCGATCGGCGGGTTGGTGACCTGGCTGAAGGCCTGGCGGAAATAATGCGCGAGCCCGCGATAGCGCTCCGACAGCACCGCGAGCGGGGTGTCGTCGCCCATGCTGCCGACCGCTTCCGCACCCTGCAGCCCCATCGGGTGCAGGATCATCTCCAGCTCCTCCAGCGTGGTGCCGACCGCGATCTGCCGCCGGCGCAGCGCCTCGCCGGCATAGAGTGCCGGTTCCGCGAGGTCGGCGCGCACGATCTCGTCGATGTGGCGGATGCGCTTGGACCAGCCGGAGAAATCCTCCCGCGCGGCGAGCAGGTCGAGCAGCGCGTCGTCGTCGTAGAAGCGGCGCGTCTCGAGGTCGACGGCGATCGTCTGCCCCGGGCCGAGCCGGCCGCGACGCACGATCTCGCCCTCCGACACCTTCACCATGCCGGTCTCGGAGCCCACGATCAGCATGTCGCCGGCGGTGACGGTGTAGCGCAGCGGGCGCAGGCCGCTGCGATCGAGCCCGGCGATCACCCACCGCCCGTCGGTGGCGCAGATCGCCGCCGGCCCGTCCCACGGCTCCATCACCGCGTGGCAGTACAGGAACATGTCGCGGTGCGCGTCGGTCATCGCCGGCCCGTGCACGATGCTGGCCGGGATCATCAGCGACTTCGCCATCGGCGCGTCGCGTCCGGTGAAGGTGAACAGCTCGAAGACGTTGTCGAGCGAGGCGGTGTCGGAGCCGCCGGCCTGGATCACCGGCTTGATGTCGTCGATATAGCCGCCGAGCGAGGCGTCGGCGAGACGCGTCTCGTGGCTCTTCATCCAGTTGGTGTTGCCCGAGATGGTGTTGATCTCGCCGTTATGGGCGAGCTTGCGGAACGGCTGCGCCAGCCGCCAGGTCGGGAAGGTGTTGGTCGAGTAGCGCTGGTGATAGATCGCGAACCGGCTGACGAAGCGCGCATCGAGCAGGTCGGGATAGAAGTCGGTCAGGTTCTCGGCCAGGAACATGCCCTTGTAGATCACCGAGCGGCAGGACAGCGAGCAGATATAGAGCTCGCCCACCTGGTCGGCGATCGCCTGCTTCTCGATGCGGCGCCGGATCACGTAGAGGTCGCGCTCGAACTCGGCCTCCGAGGAGTTCGGCAGGTTGCGTATCATGATCTGCTCGATCTCGGGCCGCGTCGCGTTGGCCTTCTCGCCGATGCAGGCGGTGTCGATCGGGACCTGGCGCCAGCCATGGATGCCGTAGCCGAAGGCCAGGATCTGGCTCTCGACGATGGTGCGGCAGCGTTCCTGCGCCGACAGGTCGGTCTTGGGCAGGAACACCATGCCGATGCCGATGAGCTGGCCCTCGGCGCGGCTGCCGGTGCGGCCGATCGCGTCGGCGAAGAAATCCTGCGGGATCTCGAGATGGATGCCCGCACCGTCGCCGGTCTTGCCGTCGGCGTCCACCGCACCGCGGTGCCACACCGCCTTCAGCGCCGCGATCGCGGCCTCGACCACGTCGCGACGACGCTTGCCGTCCAGCGCCGCGATCAGCCCGACGCCGCAGGCATCATGCTCCTGGTCGGGATGGTAGCTCTGCGACAGCGCCGCCGCGTTGCGCCGCCAGCCGGCGACGAAGGCCGGCCCACCCTCCTCGCCGTGCATCTGCTCGCTGTGCATCACTCGGCCGCCCTCTGCTGCACCACCTGCTCGTGCTCCTCCAGCCAGCGATGCATGCTGGCCGCCGCGTCGCGCCCGTCGCGGATCGCCCACACCACCAGGCTGGCGCCGCGCACGATGTCGCCGGCCGCGAACACCCCGGGCATGCTGGTCATGAAGCTGCTGCGTCCGACCTTGAGCGTGCCCCAGCGCGAGACCTCGAGCCCGTCCTGGCCCCACAGCGTCGGCAGCGGCTCGGGATCGAAGCCGAGCGCCTTGATCACCAGGTCGGCCTGCAGCACGAAGCCGCTATGCTCCATCACGTCCACCGACTGCCGGCCGGACGCGTCGGGCAGGCCGAGCTTCATGCGCACCGCGCGCACCGCCGAGACGCTGTCGTCGCCGAGGAAAGCCTCGGGGGCCGCGAGCCAGACGAACTCGACGCCCTCGTCCTCGGCGTTCGCGACCTCGCGCAGCGATCCCGGCATGTTGGCGCGGTCGCGGCGATACAGGCACTTCACCGACGCCGCACCCTGGCGCACCGCGGTGCGCACGCAGTCCATCGCGGTGTCGCCGCCGCCGATCACCACCACCGACTTGCCCGACGCGTCGAGCAGGCCGCTGTCGAAGCTCGGCACCGCGTCGCCGAGCGAGCGGCGGTTCGAGGCGGTGAGGTAGTCGAGCGCCTTGACGATGCCGGGCAGGCCGACGCCGGGACCGCCGATGTCGCGCGCCTCGTAGACGCCGGTCGCGATCAGCAGCGCGTCGTGCCGCTCGCGCAGGGTGGCGAAGGCGACGGTGTCGTCGCCGTCCGCCGCACCGACGCCGCGGCCGAGATGGAACGTGATGCCGCCCGCCTCGAGCAGCGCGTGGCGGCGCAGCACGATCTCCTTCTCCAGCTTGAAGCCCGGAATGCCGTAGATCATCAGGCCGCCGACGCGGTCGTAGCGGTCGTAGACATGCACCTGGTAGCCCTGCCGGCGAAGCTGGTCGGCGGCCGCCAGACCGCCGGGGCCGGCGCCGATCACGCCGATCGACTGGGGGCGCTCGCGACGCGGCCGCGCCGGCTTCACCCAGCCCATCTCCCAGGCATTGTCGGTGATGAAGCGCTCGACCGCGCCGATGGTGACGCTCTCGAAGCCGCGCTCGATGACGCAGTTGCCCTCGCACAGCCGGTCCTGCGGACAGATGCGGCCGCAGATCTCGGGGAAGTTGTTGGTCGCGGCACTGATCTCGTACGCCTCCTCGAGGCGGCCCTCGGCGCTGAGCTTCAGCCAGTCCGGGATGTTGTTCGAGACCGGGCAGTGCACCGAGCAGAACGGCACCCCGCACTGCGAGCAGCGTCCGGCCTGCGCCTGCGCCTGCTCGATGCTGAACGAGCGGTAGATCTCGTGGAAATCCTCGCGACGCTCGGCGACCGCGCGCTTGTCCGGCTGGTGCTGCTCCAGGCGGGTGAACTGCAGCATGCGGTCGGGCATGCGGATTTCCTTGCATGAGGAGGCTGAAGCCGGCGCACGCGCTCGGACGGCGTGCGCGACCCGCGCTGCCAAGTTACGAAGCGTCCACCTCGTTTAAAAGACAGCGAGCCTGACCATCTTCGCGGCTTTCCGCACGGCAGCCGCGCGGCCAGGAGCTGGATGGCGGAAAATAGGACCGTTACGGTTCTATGACGGCGGCACCCGTCATACCGGCACGTCGCGACGGCCGCCGCCGGCGCGGTAGCGCGCGATGTAGGACGGCACGACCATCTCCACCGGCGTCGGCAGGATGGCGAAGCTGTCGAATCCGGGGGCGCCCTCGGCCACCACGTTGTCGCGCGTCAGCATCGCGAGCTGGTCGCGGGTCAGCGGCTTGCCGGGCAGCCGCTCCATCACGGCGGCCTGCAGCCGCGCCAGCCCCATCGGGATCTCGACCAGTGGCCGCCGGCGCCGCAGCTCGCCCAGCATCCAGGCCAGCAGCTCGCGGAAGCTCCAGACGCGCGGACCGCCGAGCTCGAAGATCCGTCCGCGCGCCGCCGGATCGGCCAGGGCCGCGACCGCGGCGTCCGCGACGTCGCCGACATAGACCGGCTGGAAGCGGGTATCGCCGCAGAACACCGGCATGAACGGCACCAGCCGGCTCATCGCGGCGAAGCGGTTGAAGAACGCGTCCTCCGGTCCGAACACGATCGAGGGCCGCAGCACGACGGCGCCGGGGAAGGCGTCGCGCACCGCGTTCTCTCCGGCCAGCTTGCTGGTGCCGTAGCTGCTCGGGCTGTCGGCGCTGGCGCCGATCGCCGAGACCTGCACCAGGGCGCTGGCGCCGGCGGCGGCGGACAGGCGCGCGATGCGCCCCGCCCCCTCGACGTGGATGCGCTCGAAGTCGCCGCGCCGGCCCTCAGCGAGGATGCCGACCAGGTTGACGACGAGATCGGCCCCCTCGACGGCGCGCGCGACGCTGGCCTCGTCGGTGAGCGAGGCGAACAGCGGCACCACCTGCCCGACTTGGCCCATCGGCCGCATCTCGTTGGCCAGCGCCGGCTGGCGCACCGCGATCCGCACCACGTGACCCTGAGCCGCCAGCCGCTTGACCATGTAGCGGCCGAGGAAGCCGGAACCGCCGAATAAAGTCGCCACACTGCGCGCCGCCATCTGACCCCCGTAGCCGCCCATCCTGGTTCGGGCTGCAGGCTGGAACGAACCCGGCGGCGAATGTATCCCCTGCCGCCGAGGTTTCGCAGGCAGCCGTGAGACGGCGCCCGGGATGCCTCGGCGCGCTCCCTGTTGACGCCGCCCCGGCGCACCGCTAGATCGCGCTCCCACCACCCGCCGCGTCGGATCGGCGGTTGCCCCTCAGCCCAGGTGGCGGAATTGGTAGACGCGCAGGTTTCAGGTACCTGTGGCCGAAAGGTCGTGGAAGTTCGAGTCTTCTCCTGGGCACCAAGGGACGTCCTTCGATGAGCGTCACGCAGTTCATGCCGAACGCGAGCATCCACCTGCACCGGCACGACCTTCCCGACGATCTTCGCCTCGAGGGTGCGGTCGCGGTCGATACCGAGACCATGGGGTTGGACCCGCACCGCGACCGGCTCTGCCTGGTGCAGCTGTGCGACGGCGCCCGGGCGGATCGTGCGACGCAGGTGCATCTGGTGCAGATCATCCCGGCCGCTTCCGGCGGCCGAGGTGCCGACTGCCCCAACCTCAAGCGGCTGCTGGCCGATCCCGGCGTGCTCAAGCTGATGCATTTCGCCCGCTTCGACGTCGGCATCCTGCAGCACGCGCTGGACATCACCGTGGCCCCGGTGCGCTGCACCAAGATCGCGGCCAAGCTGGTGCGCACCTTCACCGACCGCCACGGCCTGCGCGAGCTGTGCCGCGAGCTGCTCGGCGTCGAGCTGAACAAGCAGCAGCAGAGCTCGGACTGGGGCGCCCCCGACCTGACCCCGGAGCAGCTCAGCTATGCGGCGTCCGACGTGCTGCACCTGCACGCGCTGTGGGAGCGGCTGGAGCGGCTGCTGATCCGCGAGGACCGGCTCGAGCTGGCTCTCGCCGCCTACGCCTTCCTGCCCGCCCGCGCCCGCCTCGACCTGCTCGGCTACGAGAGCCCGGACCTGTTCGCGCACTGAGCCCGAGGCCGCCGGCGCGCGGCGGCGCGTCCGGCCTGCCTGTCCGCGTGCCTGCCCGCCTGTCCGCCAGCCTGGATGATTGACCGGCTGACCCGGGCTGACCATACACGTGCCACGGAGTACCGGCCCCTGGACACGATGACCAGCCTGCGCAGCACCCACGCTCCCGACGACCTGCGGATCGCGGCCGAGGTGCTGCGCGCCGAAGCCGACGGCCTCTCGGCGCTGGCCGGCGCGGTGGCCTCCGGCGCGCCGCTGGGGCTATGCCTGATCCGCGCCGTGGACGCCATCGCCGCCATACCGGGGCGCGTGGTGGTGTGCGGCATCGGCAAATCCGGCCATGTCGGCCGCAAGATCCAGGCCACCCTCGCCTCCACCGGCACGCCCTGCCTGTTCGTGCATCCGGCCGAGGCCTCGCACGGCGATCTCGGCATGATCCAGCCCGGCGACGCGGTGCTGGCGCTGTCGAACTCCGGCGAGACCGCCGAGCTCGCCGACGTGATCGCGCACTGCAAGCGGTTCGGCCTGATCCTGATCGCGATCACCTCCAGCCCCGGCTCGACCCTGGCGCGCGCCGCCGACATCGTGCTGGCGCTGCCGCCGGCGCCGGAAGCCTGTCCGATGGGGCTCGCGCCGACCACCAGCACCACCATGCAGATGGCGCTGGGCGACGCGCTGGCGGTGGCGCTGCTGCAGCGGCGCGGCTTCACCGCCAGCGATTTCGGCCTGTTCCATCCGGGCGGCAGGCTGGGCACGCGGCTGCGCAAGGTGAGCGAGCTGATGCACCAGGGCGACAGCGTCCCGCTCGCCGGTCCCGACCTGCCGATGCTGCAGGCGGTGATGCTGATGACCAGCAAGGCGTTCGGCTGCCTCGGCATCGTCGGCGACGATGGCGCGCTGCGCGGCATCATCACCGACGGCGACCTGCGCCGCGCACTCGACCCGGCGCTGGGTCGCGACCTGCGCACCCTGCACGCAAGCGAGGTGATGAACACCGCCCCGCGCACCATCGGCCGCGAGCTGCTGGCGGCCGAGGCGCTGCGGCTGATGAACGCGAGCCCGCGCCCGATCACCAGCCTGTTCGTGGTCGACGCCTCGCAGCGCCCGGTCGGCATCCTGCACGTGCACGACCTGCTGCGGGCCGGGATCGTCTGAACATGGAACGCCGCGACGCCGCGCCGCGCCCGCAAGCGGCCCAGAGGCGGCCCGATCCGTCGCACCCGGGCGGCGCGGAGCCGGCGGCGGATCGCCGGCACCTCGCCCTGCCCGCGGGGCTGCCGGAGGCCGCGGCCGCGACCGGCGGCCACCGGATCGGCGTGCGCGAGCAGGCGCGGCTGCGCCGGCCGCCCAGCGAGCGCGAGCAGGCGCGCCGCCACGTGCTGCTGCTGTGGACCAAGTGGCTGCTGCCGATCGGTGCGCTGCTGCTGCTCGGCCTGGTCGCCGCCTGGCCCGAGGTCAACCGGTCGATGAATGCCTCGCGGACCGCCTACCGTCAGGTCGCCGGGATCAGCCTCGATACCGGCCGTATGCTCGGCGCGCGCTATCACGGGCTCGATGCCCACGGCCGGCCCTACATGATCACCGCCGACGAGGCGCGGCAGGCGGAGCCGGACCGCATCGACCTGGTCCGGCCGGTGGCCGACAGCCTGACGCAGAGCGGCACCTGGCTGCTGATCCGCGCGCCGCGCGGGGTCTACATGCCGCACGAGCAGATCCTCGACCTGTTCGACCACGTCTCGCTGTATCGCGACGACGGCACCCTGATGAGCGGCCGCACGGCGGTGATGGACGTCAGGCGCGGCATCGTCCTGTCGGACGACTGGGTGCACGCGGAAGGTCCGTTTGGCGTGCTGGACGCCCAGGGCGAGCTGATGTCGCAGCATGACGGGGTGGTGCAGTTCCGCGGCCCGGCCCGGATGATCCTCAACGACGACCACGTGGCGCACCGCTCCGCGAGCGCCGTCCCCGGCGCCGCCGCCTCGGCCTCGGCCTCGGCCGCCGCGCGATGAGGCGCCGCACGTCGCGGTCCGGATCCGGATCGGCGCCCACGCGATGGCCGCGCGCGCGCCTGGCCGGCGCCGCCTGGTGCGTCGCGGGCCTCGTCTCGGCCCCGGCGACGGCCGCTGCCCAGGCGATCGACCTGTCGCATGGCGGCCAGATCACGGTGACCGCGGCCGGCGGGTTCGACTGGGACCAGAAGGCGCAGACCGTCACCGCCTATCGCGACGCGCAGGCGGTGCGCGGCACCGGCACCGTCACCGCCGACCGCCTGGTCGCCTTCTATCGCAAGAAGGCCGGCGTGAAGCCGAAGCCGCCGACCCCCGGCCAGTCGCCGGTGGATAATGGCGGTGCGAACGAGATCTACCGGCTGGAGGCGTTCGGCCACGTGCACCTGTTCACCACCACCGACCAGGCTTTCGGCGACTACGGGGTCTACGACATCGACCAGGCGGTGCTGGTGCTCACCGGCCACGCGCTCCGCCTGACCACGCCCACCGACGTGCTGACGGCGCGCGACGTGATGGAATACTGGTCGCAGACCCGCATGTCGGTCGGACGCGGCGACGCCGTGGTCACCACCAACGACGGCCGCCGCATCCGCGCCGACGTGCTGGTCGGCTACAGCGCGCCGCCCGATCCGGCCGCCAAGCACGCACAGCCGGTCGCCGCCAAGCCGGGCGCCGCGGCAGATCCGATCGAGAGCTCCGGCAAGCTGCAGAAGGTGAACGCCTTCGGCCACGTGGTGGTGCGCACCCGCACCGAGACCGTCACCGGCGAGCGCGGCGTCTACGTGCCGGACACGGGCATTGCGCGTATTGTCGGCAATGTCCACATCACGCGCGGACAGAATCAGCTCAACGGAGCGGCGGCGATCGTCAACATGCATACCGGACTTGCCACCATGACCGAGGATCCGGGCGCGCGCGTGCAGGGTCTGATCGTCCCCAACGACGCCGGCACCCCCGGCCAGGCGGCCGATCCGAAGGGCGTCCAGAAGCCCGGCATCGCGGCCGGACATGCTGCCGCACCCGCCGCGAAGCCGCTGCCGTGAACGAGATGCCGCCGCACCCGCTGCAGGCCGCACCCGGGCAGCAGGCGCTCAGCGGCGGCGGGCTGAGCGCGCACGGCGTCGGCAAGACCTACAAGAAGCGCGCCGTGGTGCACGACGTCTCGATCAGCGTGCAGCGCGGCGAGGCGGTCGGGCTGCTCGGGCCGAACGGTGCGGGCAAGACCACGACCTTCTACATGATCGTGGGGCTGGTGCAGCCGGACGCGGGCATGATCAGCCTCGACGGGGCCGACATCACCCAGCTGCCGATGTATCGCCGCGCCCGCCTCGGCATCGGCTACCTGCCGCAGGAGGCCAGCATCTTCCGCGGCCTGAACGTCGAGCAGAACGTCATGGCGGCACTCGAGGTGGTGGAACCCGACCTGGCCCGTCGCGAGACCATGCTGGACGAGCTGCTGCGCGAGTTCGGCATCTCGCGCCTGCGGCGCTCGCCCTCGCTGGCGCTGTCCGGCGGCGAGCGGCGCCGGCTGGAGATCGCCCGCGCCCTGGCCAGCCAGCCCAGCTACATCCTGCTCGACGAGCCGCTCGCCGGCATCGACCCGATCGCCGTGGGCGAGATCCGCGACCTGGTGTCGCACCTCAAGCATCGCGGCATCGGCGTGCTGATCACCGACCACAACGTGCGCGAGACGCTGGAGATCATCGACCGCGCCTACATCATGCATGGCGGCCAGGTGCTGATGCAGGGCGCGCCGGAGGAGGTCGTCGCGCACGAGGACGTGAGACGCGTATACCTCGGGGAAAGGTTTTCGTTGTAGCCTCTCGTCCCATGGCACTCGGACCAAGGCTGGAGCTCAGACACACGCAGTCCCTGGTGATGACGCCGCAGCTGCGTCAGGCCATCAAGCTGCTCGCCTGCACCAACCTGGAGGTCTCGGCGTTCATCGAGGAGGAGCTCGAGCGCAATCCGCTGCTGGAGCGCGACGAGCGCGGCGAGAGCACCGTGGAGCGTCCGGCGCTCGACCAGCGCCCGGTGGTCGATAGCGCCACGACCGTCGGCACCGACCTGCTGGTGGGCGCCTCCACCCTGCCCGACCAGGCCGCCGGACCGCTCGATACCGACTACGGCGAGCAGTTCGACGGTGCCGGCTACGAGGGCGGCGGCGCGTTCGCGCAGGACGGCGGACCCGGAACCGACCATGGCGGGATGGAATACGGCGCCAGGCTGTCGGGCGGCTCGGGCAACGGTTCCGGCGAAGGCGGCCCCTTCATCGAGAACCTGGCCCAGCAGCCGCGCAGCCTGCGCGACCATCTCGGCGAGCAGCTCCGCCTGAGCTTCACCGACCATGCCGAACGACTGATCGGCGCGCACCTGATCGCGCTTCTCTGTCCCGCCGGCCGCGTCGCGGTCGACGACGCGGTGCTGGCCTCCGCACTCGGCACCTCGGTCGCGCGGGTGGCGGCGGTGCGGGCGCGCATGACGCGGTTCGACCCGATCGGGCTGTTCGCCCGCGACCTGCGCGGGTGCCTGGCGGCGCAGCTCGCCGAGCGCGACCGGCTGGACCCGGCGATGCAACTCCTGCTCGACCATCTCGACCTGCTGGCGAGGCGCGAGCACAAGCGGCTGCAGGCGGTCTGCGGCGTCGATGCCGAGGATCTGGCGGAGATGATCGCCGAGATCCGCGCCCTCGATCCGAAGCCCGCCGCCGGCTATGATATCGGCCAGGTGCCGCCGATCCTGCCGGACGTGCTGATGCGGCCCGGCCTGAACGGCGACTGGATCCTGGAGCTCAACCCGGACACGCTGCCCCGGCTGCTGGTCAGCGAGGCGTTCCACGCCCGCGTCTCGCTGCGCGCCGGACGCGAGGAGCGGCTGTTCCTGGCCGAGAAGCTGGCCAGCGCCAACTGGCTGGTGAAGTCGCTGCAGCAGCGCGCCCAGACCATCCTGAAGGTGGCGGGCGAGGTGATGCGTCGCCAGGAGGGCTTCCTCGCCGGCGGCGTCGGTCATCTGCGGCCGCTGATCCTGCGCGACATCGCCGAGGCGGTGGAAATGCACGAGAGCACCGTCAGCCGGGTCACCGCGAACAAGTATATCGCGACCCCGCGCGGCCTGTTCGAGCTGAAATACTTCTTCACCACCGCGATCGCCGGCGTCAGCGGCGAGAGCCACAGCGCGGAGGCGGTGCGCTATCGCATACGCAGCATGATCGCCAACGAGAACGCGATCGCCACCCTGTCCGATGACGCGATCGTGGCAGCACTTCGCCGCGAGGGCGTAGACATCGCGCGCAGAACCGTGGCCAAATACCGCGAGGCGCTGCGAATACCGAGCTCCGTGCAGCGCAAACGGGAGAAAGCGATCTCCGTCTGACGCCCGGACGCAGCCCGATACGAAGGCAAGCGCGCGTCCGCCGTCTCTCGTGATCCTGCTCCCGATCCTCTCAGGGAGACCGCACGCATGCAGATCAACGTCGCCGGCAAGCAGATCGACCTCTCGGATGCGCTTCGCACGCGGGTTACCGCCCATCTGGACGTTATTGCAGAGAAATATTTCGACGACGCGCTCGAGGCCAACGTCACCTTCAGCCGCGCCCGCAGCTTCTTCACCTGCGACATCAACGTCCACGCCGCACGCGGGCTGCTGTTGCGTGGCGAAGGCGAGGCCGGCGATGCCCACGGCGCCTTCGACGACGCCGCCGAGCACATCGCCAAGCGGCTGCGACGCTATCGCCGCCGGGTGAACGAGCATTCCCGCGATCTGGCGCAGCGCCGCCCGGAGATCGGCCGCCGTTACGTGCTGCGACAGGACGAGGAGCAGGTGACGCGCCCGGCCCGTCGCGGCGCGGCCTCTGAGGCGGCTGGCGGGCCGCTCGCCTCTGGCGCCTACGCCACCATCGTCGCCGAACAGGCCACCGACATCGAGCATCTCACGGTCGGCGAGGCGGTGATGCAGCTCGACCTCGCCGACCAGACGGTGCTGATGTTCCGCAACAACGCCAGCGGCGAGATCAACGTCGTCTATCGCCGCGCCGACGGCCATATCGGCTGGCTGGACCCCAGCGCCAGCTGAGCCGGCGCCCGCGGATGGCCAGCGGTCAGTGTACCAGGATCGGCATCATCTCGTGCTGCCGGATGGCCGCGAACGCCACGTCCCGGTCGCCGGCCAGCGCCATCGGGGTGCCGTCCGCGGCGTGGATCGAGAACGCCGCCGCGCCGTCCACCGTCACCGGCTTCACGTAGGCGAGCTGGGTCATGCCGAGCACCTGAAGCTGCTGCGCCGAGAGATGGCGTATGTCCACCGGCAGCAGATCGACCGGCCGCGCCGGCGCTGCGGCCGGATTTTCCGTCTGTGAGCTCATGGTCTGAATTCCTCTGGCAGGAAGCGGGCGTCCCGCGATGGCGACGACGCGTCCCAAGATGCAGTTCAATCCTCGATCGCGACCGAGCGCACCACCCGCGGCGGCCGCGCCGGCGCGCGCGCGATCTCGCCGCTCGCCTTGCCCGGCACCGCCGCGCGCGCTCGGTCCGCCGCCATGCCGCCGCCCAGCTGGCCCTGCGGACCCCCGCCCTCGGAGATCTCGATCCGCTTCACCCGAACCTCCGGCTGCGGCCGCACCAGGTCGATGTGCAGCAGCCCGCGATCCAGCCAGGCGCCGCCGATCTCGATGCCCTCGGCGAGCACGAAGGCGCGCTGGAACTGCCGTGCCGCGATGCCGCGATGCAGGAAGATGCGTCCCTGCGTGTCGTCGCTCTGACGGCCGCGTATCACCAGCTGGTTGTCCTCCTGGGTGATCTGCAGGTCGTCCATCTCGAAGCCGGCGACGGCCAGCGTGATGCGCAGCCCTGTGGTGCTGATCTGCTCGATATTGTAGGGGGGATAGCCGTCCGAGGCGGTCTTGGAGGCACGCTCGAGCATCTGCTCGAGATGGTCGAAGCCGAGGAACAGCGGCGAGGCGAAGAGCCGGCCAGACATTGAGCCTCCTCCTTGGAGCGAGACGATGCGGAACCCGAGATGGCGTTCCGGCCCTGACGATATGGGCGGTGCGGCGCGCCGCGCAAGCATCTCCCAGGGGGTGCCGTGCCGGCGACGCCGTCTTGGCGGCCGCGGCCGGCACCGCTACATCGCCAGCATGAACCCGGCCCCAGCCAGCACCGATCGGAGCATGGATCCGCTGGCGATCCTGATCGCCCCGCACCCGGTGCTGCGTCAGCCGACGCGCCCGGTGCGTCCCGAGGACGTGGCGACGCTGCGGCCGCTGCTGCCGCGCATGTTCGCCGCGATGTATCGCGCGCCCGGCATCGGGCTCGCCGCACCGCAGGTCGGGCTCGGGCTGCGCTTCGCCCTGGTCGACCTGATGGAGCACGAGGTCCCGGTCCCGCTCACCCTGATCAACCCGGAGATCGTCGCCAGCAGCGACACGCTGACCGCGCGCGAGGAGGGCTGCCTGTCGCTGCCCGACCAGTACGCCGACGTGGTGCGTCCGCAAGGCGTGCGCGTGCGCTACCAGGACCTGGAGGGAGGCTGGCACCAGATCGACGCCGAGGGGCTGCTCGCCACCTGCCTGCAGCACGAGATCGATCATCTGGACGGGGTGCTGTTCGTCGACCGCATCTCCGCCCTGAAGCGCAACATGCTGATGCGGCGGCTGGCCAAGGCGCAGAAGCTCAGGGCCGCCTCCAGGCCGGAGGCTTGATGCTTCTGCGGCTCGCCTTCCTGGGCACGCCGGCGTTCGCCGTGCCGGCGCTGCAGGCGCTGCATGGCGCCGGGCACGAGATCGTCGCCGTCTACACCCAGCCGCCGCGCCCGTCGGGGCGCGGCCAGTCGACGCGGCCGTCCGCGGTGCACGCCGAGGCGCTGCGGCTCGGCCTCGCGGTGCACACGCCGGCGCGGCTGCGCGCGGACGCGGCGGCGCAGGCGGCGTTTGCCGCACTCCGCCTGGACGTGGCGGTGGTCGCGGCCTACGGCCTGATCCTGCCGGCCGACATGCTCGCCGCACCCAGCCGCGGCTGCCTGAACATCCATGCGAGCCTGCTGCCGCGCTGGCGCGGTGCGGCACCGATACAGGCGGCGATCCTCGCCGGCGACACGCGATCCGGCATCACCGTCATGCAGATGGAGGCCGGGCTGGATACCGGGCCGATGCTGTGCGCCGAGGCGGTGCCGCTGACGGCGCACAGCACCGGCGCCAGCCTGCACGACGCGCTGGCCCCACTCGGCGCGCGGCTGATCCTGGACGCGCTGCAGCGGCAGCCGCCGCAGCAGCCGCAGCCCGAGGCCGGGGTCACGTATGCGCCCAAGCTGTCGCGCGAGGATGGCCGGCTGGACTGGTCGCAGCCGGCCGCGGCGCTGGATCGCCGCATCCGGGCGATGCATCCCTGGCCCGGCGCGTTCACCCGCCTCGAGGACCGGACGCTGAAGATCGTGGCCGCGGTGCCGGAGCCGGGTCCGGACGACGCCACTGCCCCGGGCACGGTGCTGGACCGCCGGCTCCGCATCGCCTGCGGCCAGGGCGCGCTGCGCCTTACCCGGCTGCAGCTCGACGGGCGCGCCGTGCTCGACGCGGACGATTTCCTGCGCGGACATCCGCTGACGCCGGGTCGCCGGCTTGGCTGAGGCGGTGCAGCGCTGGGCGGTCAGGCTGGAATATGACGGAGCCCCGTTCGTCGGCTGGCAGCGCCAGGCGAGCGGCCGCTCGGTGCAGTCGGTGCTGGAACGGGCCGCCTCCCGCCTCACCGGCGGCGATCCGGTGCCGTGCATCGCCGCCGGCCGCACCGATGCCGGGGTGCACGCGGCGGGACAGGTCGCCGGCCTCGACCTCCCGCACGCGATCTCGTCGCGCCTGTCGCGCGCGGCGCTGCGCGACGCGCTGAACTTCCACCTCAAGCCGGACCCGGTGGTGGTGACCGATGCGGCGCGTGTCGATGCGGACTGGAACGCGCGGTTCTCGGCGATCCGGCGCTGCTATCGCTACCGCATCCTCAACCGGGCCGCGCGCCCCGCGCTGCTGTGCGGCCAGGTCTGGCACGTCAGGCCGGCGCTGGACGTGCCGGCGATGCACGAGGCCGCACAGCGCCTGCTCGGACGCCATGATTTCAGCTCCTTCCGCGCCGCCTCATGCCAGGCCGACAGCCCGTGGCGCACCCTCGACCGGCTCGAGGTGACGCGGCACGGCGAGATCGTCAGCATCGAGGCGGAGGCGCGCTCGTTCCTGCACCATCAGGTGCGCAACCTGGCGGGCACGCTGAAGCTGGTGGGAGACGGACGCTGGAGCGGCGAGCGGGTGGCCGAGGCGCTGGCCGCGCGCGACCGCCGCGCGGCCGGCCCGACCGCGCCGCCCGACGGGCTGTGCCTGGTCGCGGTGGCCTACCGCGAGGATCCGTTCGCCGCCTGATACCGACGGCCCTTGCATATGACGCAAGCGCCAGGGCTCTGCCCTGGACCCGCTCAAGGCAAGCCGTGAATCCGATCACTTTAGAACGGTTTCCAAAGGCCTAGGCCTTTGGCGGGTCTGGGCAGAGCCCGGCCTTGCCGCCTGACCGTCGGGCAGGCCGTCGCCATGAGGCGCTACTTCAGCGCCAGCGACATGCCGACATGCGGCGGCAGCAGCTGCGCGACCCCGCACAGCAGCGCGGTCGCCACGATCACCGAGCCGACCAGGATCGCGGCACGCGTCCAGCTCAGCGCCAGCCCCCGCCAGGCCAGGAACCAGTGCAGCCAGAGCCAGTAGCCGGTGACCAGGATCAGCAGGGCCGCCTCGGCGACCCCGGCCGGCACGCCGAGCTGCTGCAGCACCAGCAGCACCAGCATCGCCGGCAGGTAGGCGGCGAAGATCACCAGCCAGCCGCACCACAGGGCCGCCGTGGCATAGCGCAGCCACAGGGTGCGTCGCTGCCAGCTGCCGGCCAGCGCGTGCGACAGCACCGGCGGCAGCAGCAGCACGCAGAACGACAGCAGCACCAGGGTGCCGCCGACGGCACTCGGCTCGCGCAGCAGCATCAGCAGGCCGCCGACCAGCAGGAACGCCAGCGCCGGGGCGAGCGCGGAGAGGAACGCATCGGTGGTGGCGCCGAAGCAGTCCAGTCCCTCCCGTCGGCCGCGCGCGATCAGCAGCAGCCCCTGTATCACCCCGCCGCCCAGCGCCGGTCCGCCGCCGGTCCGCTTCGGCCCGCGCCGCTGCATCGGCGACTTCATGCCGGCACCCCGGCCAGGAACGCACGATAGATCGAGGCGAGGCGATGGAGATCGGACAGCGTCACGTGTTCGTCCGCCTTGTGCATGCTCGCACCGACCAGGCCGAACTCCGCGACCGGACAGTGGCGGGCGATGAAACGGGCGTCCGAGGTGCCGCCGCCGGTATCGAGACCGGGGGTGAGGCCGGTCCGCGCCGTGACCGCGCGGCGCAGCGCCGCCACGTAGGGCCCCGGCTCGGCGAGGAACGCCTCGCCGCTGAGGCGCAGCTCCGGCACCGTCGCGGGCGCGTGCGCCGCACAGATCTGCCGCAGCCAGCGCGAGACCGACTCCCCGCTGTGGCGGTCGTTGAAGCGGATGTTCAGGCGCGCCTCGGCGCGCGCGGGGATCAGGTTGGTCGTCTGGTTGCCGACATCGACGCTGGTGACCTGCAGGCTCGAAGGCTCGAACCAGGCGCTGCCGTCATCGAGGGCGGTCCCGGTCAGGGCCGACAGCATCCCCAGCAGGCGGTGCACCGGGTTGTCGGCGCGCTGCGGATAGGCGACGTGGCCCTGGACGCCCTCGACGACGATGCGCGCGTTCAGGCTGCCGCGACGCCCGACCTTGATCGTCTCGCCCAGCGCGCCCGGGTTGGTGGGCTCGCCCACCAGGCAGAAATCCGGGATCTGGCCGTGCGAGGCCATCCAGTCCAGCACGCGGACGGTGCCTTCGGTCGCCGGCCCCTCCTCGTCGCCGGTGATCAGCAGGCTGATCGATCCGGCGCCACCCGGCTCCGACTCCGCCCGCGCCGCCAGATGCGCCGCCGCCGCCGCGACGAAGCAGGCGATGGCGCCCTTCATGTCGCAGGCGCCACGGCCGTAGAGCACGCCGTCGCGCAGCGAGGCCGCGAACGGCGGCACACTCCAGGCCGCGTCGCCCGGCGGCACCACGTCGGTGTGGCCGGCGAAGCAGATATGCGGGGCGGCGCTGCCGATGCGCGCGAACAGGTTGCGCGTCGGCTGCTCGGTGTCGCCGAAGGGCAGATGCCGCACCTCGAAGCCGAGCCCGACGAGCGCGTCGGCGAGCACCGCCTGCGCGCCATCGTCGGCCGGAGTGACCGAGCGCGCGCGGATCAGCGCCTGGGCGAGCGGCAGCGGATCGTGGTGCGGGGAGGCGATCAATCGCGCAACAGGTCGTTCACGGCGGTCTTGGCACGGGTGCGCTCGTCGACCCGCTTGACGATCACCGCACAGGCCAGCCCGGGCAGCGCCAGGTTCGAGGATCCCCCGGCGGGCGGCAGGTAGCCGGGCACCACCACCGAGTGGGCAGGCACCCTACCGACGAACAGCTCGCCGGTGGCGCGGTCGACGATCTTGGTGGAGGCGCCGAGGAACACGCCCATCGCCAGCACGCTGCCGCGCTCGACCACCACGCCCTCGGCCACCTCGGAGCGGGCGCCTATGAAGCAGCCATCCTCGATGATCACGGGTGCGGCCTGCAGCGGCTCCAGCACGCCGCCGATGCCGACCCCGCCGCTGATATGGCAGTCGCGACCGATCTGCGCGCAGCTGCCGACGGTGGCCCAGCTATCGATCATGCTGCCCTGCCCGATACGCGCCCCGGCATTGACGAAGCAGGGCATCAGCACCACCCCGGGTGCGACGTACGCGGAGCGCCGCACCACCGCTCCCGGCACCGCGCGGAAGCCTGCCGCGGCGAAGCGCTGCGCGTCCCAGCCGGCGAACTTGATCGGCACCTTGTCGAACACCGGCGCCCCTGCGGCGCCCGGCATCGGCACGCTGTCGTTCAGGCGGAACGACAGCAGCACCGCCTTCTTCAGCCACTCATGGACGATCCAGCCCGAGGCTCCCGGTTCGGCCACGCGCAGGCTGCCATCGTCCAGCCCGTCGAGTGCGGCATCGACGGCGTCGCGATCCTCGCCGCGGGTCGCCGACGACAGCGTCTCGCGACGCGGCCAGATGGCTTCGATGCGGTGCTGCAGCGATGCGGCGTCGGCACTGTGCTGTTCCATGCTGCTCCCGCCCGTCCGCCGCATCCTGCCCCCGCGCGCGAGCAGCGGCGGCGCTTCAGAAATCGCGCGGACCATGCTCGGAGCGCTTCGTGCCTGTCAATGCAGCGCCTTTACGCGATGTTCATCATCCGCGCCCTAGGATGGGCGATCAGCCACGGACCGTCCGCCCATGACCGCCACCATCCCAGACCCGGAAGGCGACGCGCCGGCGTCCGCGCTGGTCGCGGCGCTGCTGGAGAGCCGCGAGCGCTGGCGGGCGATGATCGCGCTCGGCAGCGACCTCGCCTTCGAGACCGACGAGCAGGGCCGCTTCGTCGTGCTCGCACCCGAGATCGTGCTGGGCTGGCCGGCCGAACGGCTGATCGGCACCCCGGCGCAGGCGCTGCTGGTCGGCGCGGGCGAGCGCGACGCCGCCTCGCTGTTCGATCCGTTCCGCGCCTCGCAGGCGCTGCGGCGCCGGCGTGTCTGGCTGCGCGACGCCGACGGCGGTGCTGCCTGCCTGCTGCTCTCGGTGGCGCCGATCCCGGGTCGGCCGGGCGCCGTGCGCGGCCTCGGGATCGACATGACCGAGCAGGACCGCCACGACCAGCGCCTGGCCTCGAGCCTGCTGCGCCGGGAGATGACGCGCCTGATCGCCCGTCGCATGCGCCGCGTCGCCCTGCCCTTCGCCGGCCTCGCGGTGGCGCTCGACGAGCTGATCCTGGCGGTCGATCCGCATGGCGCCGAGGCGTCGGGCAGCAGCGTCGGCGCGCTGCTGGTGCTGCATGATCCCGAGGCGCCGCTGCGCGTGGCGGCCAAGGCCGGGATGCCGTGGCCGGCCGCGATCGAGGCGCTGAACGACGCCCTGCTCGCCGACTGCGAGGAGCCGCCGACATGGCTGGGCGAGCGCACGCGGCGCCACAGCCTGTGCGGCCTGTCGGTGCTGTCGTGCAGCACCACCAACCATTTCACCGACCGCGCGATCCTGGTGCTGTGGCGCGCCGAGGACGCAGACGCGCGGCCGGCCGACGCCGGCTGGAGCGCGGAACCGGCCGATGCCGGCTGGATCGAGGAACCGGCCGACGCCGGCTGGCGCGAGGAACCGGCCGACGCCGGCTGGAGCGAGGAGGAGGCAGCACTCGCATCCGCGCTGCTGCCGGCGATGCAGCCGATCCTGGAACACGAGCAGATCCAGCGCGAGACCGCGCGGCTGTCGCGCACCGACATCCTCACCGGGCTGCCCAACCGGCAGGGCTTCGTCGCCGCGCTGTCGCGACGCATCGAGCGCCTGGATCGCGAGGGATTGCCGGCGGCGCTGATGGTGGTCGGGCTCGACGGGCTGGGTCCGGTCAACGCGTCGGCGGGACTGGAGACCGGGGACAGCGTGCTGCGCGACGTCACCGACGTGCTGCGCGACCTGGTGCGTCCGACCGACCTGATCGCCCGGCTCGGCGGCGACCTGTTCGCGCTGTGGCTCGACGGTGCCGATCAGTTCGCCGCCGCCGAGCGCGCGGAGCAGCTGCGCCGGCAGGGGCTGGGCGGCGGATCGCCGGAGAGCCGGCTGAGCGTCTCGATCGGGCTCGCGATCCGCTGCAGCCGCTCCTTCGAGGGGATCGACAGCCTGCTGCATCGCGCCTGGGCGGCGATGCGCGCGGTCAAGCTGACCGGCGGCGACCGCTGGCTCGTCTCGGCGGAGGACCCCACGCCATGACCGACCATCCCCTCGGCGAGCGGCTCGTCATGCTGCTTCCCGACGCCGACGCCGCCTGGCGCGCCGCCGTGGCGGCGACGCTGACCGAGCATGTCCGGCTGCTGGTGCTGCAGGGCTGGCGCGCGCTGGTGCAGCAGGCCGCGGGATGCCTCGCCCCGGCGGCTGCCGCGGCCCTGCAGGTCGCCGCCCGGCGGGTGCCGGAGCCGGACCTGCTGCTGGCGCGCCTGGCGGGGGTGATCGACCCCGGCATGCTGCTGTCGCTGCCGGTCGCCGACCGCGCCCGGCTGACCCGGACGCTGCTCGCCCATCCCGACCCGCAGCTGCGCGAGCGGACCCTGGACGCGCTGCAGGCGCCCAAGCCGGGAGCGGCGGCGCTGCGTGCCGCCTGCAGCGCCTGGGCGCGCCGCATGCTGGTGGCCGAGCTGGGGCGGATGGCGGCCCTGAACCATGTCGACCGGCTGCGCCTGCAGGACGAGCTGACGGTCGCGGCCGGCGGCCGGACGGTCGACTCCCCGCCCAGCCTCGCGGCGGCGCTGCAGGCGGCGTCGCATCGCAGCGCCACCGCGATCCTCGCAACCCGTGCCGGGGTGGCGCTCGACGTCGCGGAGGCCGCGATCGGGCTGCGCGATCGCAAGATGCTGCTGTCGCTGTGCTGGAAGGCCGGCTGCGATGCGGCGGAGACGCTGGCGGTGCAGGTCCAGCTCGGACGCATCGCGCCGGATCAGGCGCTGCGATGCGGCGCGGACGGGAGCTGGCCGCTCGCCGGACCCGCCATGGAGTGGCAGGTCGGCATCCTGCAGGACGTCTGAGCCGCGTGCGCGACCGCGCTAGCCGATGCCCAGTGCAGACAGCAGCGCCGTGCGCAGGCGGTTGAACGCCGGATCGCCGTGGCTTCGCGGGCGCGGCAGGTCGATGTCGATCCGCGTGCGGATCCGCCCCTGCTCCAGCACCAGCGCGCGGTCGGCCAGCAGCAGCGCCTCGTCGACGTCGTGCGTGACCAGCAGCACCGCGCAGCGATGCAGCTGCCAGAGCTCGCCGACCATCGCCTGCATGCGCAGCCGGGTCAGCGCATCGAGCGAGGCGAACGGCTCGTCCAGCATCAGCAGTTCCGGCCGGCGCACCAGCGCCCGGGCGATCCCGGCCCGCTGCGCCTCGCCGCCCGACAGGGTGAGCGGCCAGGCCTCCAGGCGCTGCCCCAGCCCGACCTCCCGCAGCGCCGCCTCCGCCCGGGCGCGCCCGTCATCGCCGGCCACGCCGAGCGCCACGTTCTGCCAGACCCGCTTCCAGGGCAGCAGCCGGGATTCCTGGAACACCACCGCCATGTCGCCGGGGACCGCGATGCGGCCCTCGGTGACCGCATCCAGCCCCGCCAGCATGCGCAGCAGGGTGGTCTTGCCGGACCCGCTGCGTCCCAGCAGCGCCACGAACTCGCCGCGCCCGACCTCGAGATCGAGGCGGTCGAGCACCGCGGACCCTGCGAAGCGCCGGGTCAGCCCGTCGATCCGGATCGCCGGCTCGGGCCGGACCTCCATGTTCATCGCAGCCGCTCCGTGGGTTCGGCGATCAAGGCAGGTTGGACGGGCGCCAGACCAGGGTGCGCGCCTCGATGCCGCGCACGATCTGGTCGGAGACCAGGCCCAGGCCGGCATAGATGAACAGCCCGACCAGGATGATGTCGGTGCGCAGGAAATCCTCCGCGTCCATCATCATGTGGCCGATGCCGCTGCTGGCGTTGATCTGCTCGGCCACCACCAGCATCAGCCAGGAGATGCCGACCGCGAAGCGCAGCCCGAGCAGGAAGTCCGGCAGCGCACCGGGCAGGATCACCTGGCGTATGGTCTGCGCCCGCGACAGGCGCAGCGTGCGCGCCATCTCCAGCAGCTTGGGATCGACGCCGCGCACGCCCTTGAACAGGTTGAGATAGATCGGGAAGGTCGCCCCCATCGCGACCAGCGCCACCTTCGGCGTCTCGCCGATGCCGAACCACAGGATGAACAGCGGCACCATCGCCAGCACCGGCAGGGTGCGCGCCATCTGCATCGGCGCGTCCACCAGCTCCTCGCCGAGCCGCGACAGGCCGGCGACCAGGGCCAGGGTGACCCCGAGGCCGATCGCGATGGCGAGCCCGCCGGCGGCGCGCAGCAGCGAGACCAGCAGGTTGCGGCCCAGGGTGCCGTCCTGAAGCAGCGACCAGGCGGTGAGCGCGATGCGCCACGGCGAAGCCAGTGTCTGCGCGGAGACCAGCCCCGACGACGACGCCGCCTGCCAGGCCACCAGGATCAGCAGCGGCGAGGCGAGCCGGCGCAGGTCGCGGCGTGCGACGGTCGGCGGGGGGGCGCCGGTCGCCGCCGGTTCGACGCGTCGCGGCCGGGAGGCGTCGTCGCTGGATGCGATCATCTCGGACATGCGGCGGTCCCTGCGGGCTGAGCCGATTTCACGCCCGGATCAGGTATGACACGATATCTGACACCATCCACCACATATCAAGAGACAAAGTCAATTATATACGCGCTATGATCGTGGATAGCGCTCGGCCGATAGGGATCCGACAATCCCACGATGTGGTTTATCCCCGCTTCAGAGGTTCCCAGGCACGGCCGTCGCGGGCCAGCAGCTGCTCGGCCCCAGCCGGACCGGCGCTGCCCGCCTGGTAGGGTTCCGGCCCGTCCGGATCGGCGGCCCACGCCTTCAGCGCCGGGTCGACGACATGCCACGCAGCGTCGATGTTGTCGGCGCGCTGGAACAGCGTCGCGTCGCCGATCAGGCAGTCGTACAGCAGCGTCTCGTAGCCGACGTTGGGCGTCAGCTTGAAGGCGTCCTCGTAGCGGAACCGCATCTCGACGCCGGAGAGGTCCATCTTCGGACCCGGGATCTTGGCGGTGATGCCGAGCGTCAGGCCCTGTGCCGGCTGGATGTTCAGGGTGAGCGTGTTCGGCGCCAGCCGGTCCACCGGGGTGTCGCGGAACATCGCGAACGGGGCCTGCCGGAAATGCACCACGATCTCGGTCAGCCGGCCGGTCATCGACTTGCCGGTGCGCATGTAGAACGGCACCCCCGACCAGCGCCAGTTCTCGATCAGCAGCTTGAGCGCGACATAGGTCTCGGTATGGCTGTCGGCATGCACGCCCGGAGACTCCCGGTAGCCCTTCACCTCACGCCCCTCGACCGTGCCGGCCGTGTACTGGCCGCGCACCGCGTCCTGCGGGCGCACCGGCTGCACCGCCTCGAACAGCTGCTCCTTGGCGGTGCGCACGGTCTCGGCGCTGAACGAGTTCGGGGGCTCCATCGCCACCATCGCCAGCAGCTGGAACAGGTGGTTCGGGATCATGTCGCGCAGCGCGCCGGTCGGCTCGTAGAACGCGCCGCGGCCCTCGACGCCCACGGTCTCGGCGGCGGTGATCTGCACGTGGTCGATGTTCTCGCGCCGCCACAGCGGCTCGAAGATGGCGTTGCCGAAGCGCATGGCGAGGATGTTCTGCACCGTCTCCTTGCCCAGGAAATGATCGATCCGGTAGATCTGGCTCTCGTCGAGCACATCGAGGATCTGGGCGTTGAGCGCCTTCGAGCTCTCGAGGTCCGAGCCGAACGGCTTCTCGACCACCACGCGGCGGAAGCCGTGCTCCTGCCCGACCAGCCCGGCGCGGCCCAGGTTCTCCACCACCGTGCCGAAGAAGCGGGCGGCGACGGCGAGGTAGAACACCGCGTTGCCGGTCGCCTGCACGAACGGCTGCAGTGCCGCGAGCTGACCCGGGTCGGTGAAATCGGCCTTGAGGTAGCGCATCCGCCCGGTGAGCCAGCCCCAGTTCGCCTGGTCGATCTCGGGAGTGTAGAACTCCGCGTTCGGATCGCGGGTGAATTCCTGCATCGTGTCGGACAGGCCGCGGCGCCACTCGTCGTCGCTGCTGTCGACGCGGTCGACGCCGACGATGGCGAAGCGGCCGTCGAGCAGCCTGCTGCCGGCCAGGTTGTACAGCGCCGGCATCAGCAGGCGCTTGGTCAGGTCGCCGTGCGCGCCGAAGATGACCAGCGTGCAGGGTGGCGCCGGCTCGGCCGCCGCCGGGGTCAGCTCCTGGCCGGCGGCGTCGGGGGAGGAGACTTCGCCGACCTTTTCCATGCCTCTCGGCCTCTCTGCTGCATCACGCTCAACGCCCGGGCCGCACCCGGTTGCGACCGCGACCGCAGCGGCCTTGCCCTGCCCGGGCCGGGCTTGCTACCCCTGACAAGATGGACGCCACGGTTCAGGACCCTCGGACGGAATATCGCGTGGCCGTGGTCGGCGCCACCGGCGCGGTCGGACGCGAGCTGATCCGCACGCTCGCCGAGCGCGGCTTCCCGGTCTCCGACATCGCCGCCCTCGCCTCGCCGCGCTCGACCGGCCAGGAGATCTCGTTCGGCGACAAGCGCGTGCTCACGGTGCAGAACCTGGAGACGTTCGACTTTCGCGGCTGGGATATCGGCCTGTTCTCGCCGGGTGCCGCGATCTCTGCCGTGCACGCGCCGCGCGCGGCGGCCGCGGGCTGCATGGTGATCGACAACACCAGCCAGTTCCGCATGGATCCCGACGTGCCGCTGGTGGTGCCGGAGGTCAATCTCGAGGCGCTGAAGCGGGTCGGCAGGCGGCGCATCGTCGCCAACCCGAACTGCTCGACGATCCAGCTGGTGATGGCGCTCAAGCCGCTGCACGACCTGTTCACCGTCCGCCGGGTGGTGGTCTCGACCTACCAGGCGGTCGCCGGCACCGGCAAGGAGGGCATGGACGAGCTGTTCGGCCAATCCAAGGGCAGCTTCGTCGGCGACCCGATCACGCCGCAGCAGTTCACCAAGCAGATCGCCTTCAACGTGATCCCGCACATCGACAGCTTCATGGAGGACGGCGCCACCCGCGAGGAGTGGAAGATGTCGGTCGAGACCCGCAAGATCCTGGATCCGGACATCGCCGTGATCGCCACCTGCGTGCGGGTGCCGGTGTTCATCGGCCATTCCGAGGCGGTGGTGGTCGAGTTCGAGGAGCCGGTCGATCTCGAGCAGGCGCGCGCGGTGCTGCGCGCGGCACCCGGCGTGGTGCTGCACGACCATCGCGAGGATGGCGGCTACGTGACGCCGCTGGAATGCGTCGGCGAGGACGCGACGTACGTGAGCCGGCTGCGGGTGGATCCGACGGTGCCGAACGGCCTCGCCTTCTGGTGCGTCTCGGACAACCTGCGCAAGGGGGCGGCGCTGAACGCGGTGCAGATCGCCGAGGCCATGATCGCGCTCGACCTGCTGGACCGCAGGCTGGCCTGAGGCGGCGCCGGCGCGGGGCCGGACGCCATGCGACGGCCGTCCTATCGCCGGGCGATCCGGAACGCGAGGCTGCTGGCGGTCCTGGCGTCGTTCGATCCTCACGTCGTGGGCAGGCCGCCGCTGGGCCTGGATCTGCCGGCGAGCGACATCGACGTCCTGTGCCATGCCCCCGACCCGATCTCGTTCACCTCGGCTCTCTGGCGGGCCTACGCGGACCGGCGGCACTTCTCGATCCGGCAATGGATCGACCGCACCCGCCCGGTCATCGCGTCGTTCGAAGCCGACGGGTGGCGCTTCGAGCTGTTCGGCGCGACGCGGCCGGTCCATCAGCAGGATGGCTGGCGCCACTTCGACGTCGAACGACGCCTGCTGCGGCTGGGCGGTGCCGCGTTCCGGCGCCGTGTCATGGATCATCGCGCGCAGGGCCTGAAGACCGAGCCCGCCTTCGCCGCGGTGCTGGGGCTGGAGGGCGACCCCTACCTCGCGATGTCTGCCCTCGCCGGGCAGCCGGACGCGTCGCTGGCGCAGGCCCTCGGCGCATCCCGGCGCGATTTGTTGCACAGCAAAATAGGGTGCTCCGCCTGATTGACCCTTGCCGCAGGCCCGCGTAGGACCAACAGCTTAGGGAGCAGTCCCGGCCGTTCCAGGACCGCGTCCAGGGGAGTAGCCGGCACGATCATGAAGGATGTCCGCGACGCGCTGTTCGTAGCGCAACGGAGCGACGGCACCCTGGTGCGCCGTCCGCTGTCCCCCCACCTGCAGGTCTACCGCCCGCAGATCACCTCCGTCCTGTCGATCCTGAACCGGGCCTCCGGCGTCGCCAGCTCCGCCGGCACGCTGCTGCTGGTATGGTGGCTGGTCGCCGCCGCCAGCGGCCCCAAAGCGTTCGCCACCGTGCAGCACGTGGTCGCCAACCCGATCGGCCTGATCGTGCTGTTCGGCTGGACGCTCGCCCTGGTCTACCATTTCTTCGCCAGCCTGCGTCACCTGGCGTGGGATTCCGGCCGCGGTTTCAGCCTGCGCGCGACCCATCGCAGCGGCTGGGCCTCGATCCTGGCCACCCTCGCCGTCACCGCCCTGATCTGGGCGATCGGCCTGAGCCTGTGGAGCTGAGCGATGGAAACCCAACGCCTCAGCGACAAGACCGCCCACGTCGCGACCATGCGCTCGCAGCTCGGCCGGGTGCGCGGGCTGGGTGCCGCCAAGTCCGGCGTCGAGCACTGGTGGGTGGAGCGGCTCACCGCGATCGCGCTGATCCCGCTGACCGTCTGGTTCGTGGTCTCGGTGCTGGTGCTGCTCGGCGCGAGCCAGCCCGCCGTGGTCGCCTGGGCGGCGCGTCCGGTGAACACCGTGCTGCTGCTGGCGCTGGTGATCATGACCTTCCACCACATGCAGCTCGGCCTGCAGGTGGTCATTGACGATTACGTCAAGGCTAGCCATCTCGCCGTGACCCTGTTGAACAAGGGTGCGGCGATGATCCTGGGGCTGTTCTCGGTCGTCGCGATCCTCAAGATGGCGTTCGGATACGCCGGGATACACGGATGAACGCGATCACGCTCCCCTCCACCCGCGCCTACCAGGTGGTCGATCATGCCTACGACGTCGTCGTGGTCGGCGCCGGCGGCTCCGGCCTGCGCGCCACCCTGGGCATGGTCGCGACCGGACTGAAGACCGCCTGCATCACCAAGGTGTTCCCCACCCGCAGCCACACCGTGGCGGCCCAGGGCGGCATCGGCGCCTCGCTCGGCAACATGGCCGAGGATAACTGGCGCTGGCACATGTACGACACCGTCAAGGGCTCGGACTGGCTCGGCGACCAGGACGCGATCGAGTACATGTGCCGCGAGGCGGTGCCGGCGATCCACGAGCTCGAGCATTTCGGCGTGCCGTTCTCGCGCACCGAGGATGGCCGCATCTACCAGCGCCCGTTCGGCGGCCACATGTCCGACTACGGCAAGGAGCCGGTGCCGCGCGCCTGCGCCGCCGCCGACCGCACCGGCCACGCCATCCTGCACACGCTGTATCAGCAGAGCCTGAAGCACGACGCCGAGTTCTTCGTCGAGTATTTCGCGCTCGACCTGCTGATGGACGAGGATCGCGTCTGCCGCGGCGTGATGGCCTGGTCGCTGGAAGACGGCACCATGCACCGCTTCCGCGCCAACATGGTGGTGCTCGCCACCGGCGGCTACGGCCGCGCCTACCAGTCCTGCACCTCGGCGCATACCTGCACCGGCGACGGCGGCGGCATGGCGATGCGCGCCGGCCTGCCGACCCAGGACATGGAGTTCGTGCAGTTCCACCCCACCGGCATCTTCCCCGCCGGCTGCCTGCTGACCGAGGGCTGCCGCGGCGAGGGCGGCTACCTGACCAACAGCGAGGGCGAGCGCTTCATGGAGCGCTACGCCCCCTCGGCCAAGGACCTGGCCTCGCGCGACGTGGTCTCGCGCTCGATGACCATCGAGATCAACGAGGGGCGCGGCTGCGGCCCCAACCGCGACCACATCATGATGCATCTGGAGCATCTGGGCGCCGACCTGCTGCACGAGCGGCTGCCTGGCATCTCCGAGACGGCGCGCGTGTTCGCGGGCATCGACGTCACGAAGGAGCCCGTCCCGGTGCTGCCGACCGTGCACTACAACATGGGCGGCATTCCGACCAACCTGCACGGCGAGGTGCTGCGCCCGACCCAAGCCGACCCGGACGCGGTGGTGCCAGGGCTGATGGCCGTCGGCGAGGCCGCGTGCGTCTCGGTGCACGGCGCCAACCGGCTCGGCACCAACTCGCTGCTCGACCTGGTGGTGTTCGGACGCGCCGCCGCCCTGCGCGCCTCCGAGATCGTCAAGCCCGGTGCGGCGATCGCACCGCTTCCGGCGCGCGCCGGCGAGGCGACGCTGGATCGGCTCGACCGCGTGCGCCACGCGAGCGGCGGCACGCGAGTGTCCGCGATGCGCGAAGACCTGCAGCGCGCGATGCAGGCGCACGCCGCGGTGTTCCGCAGCGCCGGCAGCCTGCAGGACGGGGTGGGCAAGATGGGCAACCTCTGGTCCGGCCTGTCGGACATGTCGGTATCGGACAGGTCGCTGATCTGGAACAGCGACCTGATGGAGGCGCTCGAGTTCGAGAACCTGATCGCCAACGGCACCGTGACCATGGCCGGTGCGGAGGCCCGTCACGAGAGTCGCGGCGCCCACGCGCACGACGATTTCCCCGAGCGCGACGACGCCGACTGGATGAAGCACACGATCGCGCACATGGGCGAAGGCGGATCCGTCAAGCTGTCCTACCGCCCGGTACGGATGCGGACGCTGACCAACGAGGTCTCCGTGTTTCCGCCCAAGAAGCGCGTCTACTGAGGGATCGCGCAGATGGTCGAGTTCAGGCTACCCAAGAACAGCAAGATCGGCCGTGGCCGCCGCTTCGAGGCGCCGGCCGGGGCCAAGCGGGTCAAGGAATTCCGGGTCTATCGCTGGACCCCCGACGACGACAAGAACCCCGAGCTCGACACCTACATGCTCGATCTCGACCGGGTCGGGCCGATGGTGCTCGACGCGCTGATCCACATCAAGAACGAGATCGACCCGACCCTCACCTTCCGCCGTTCATGCCGGGAAGGCATATGCGGCTCGTGCGCGATGAACATCGACGGCACCAACACGCTCGCCTGCCTCAAGCCGATCCAGGACGTCAAGAAGGAGGTCAGGATCTACCCGCTGCCGCACATGCCGGTGGTCAAGGACCTGATCCCCGACCTGACCGCGGCCTACGCGCAGCTGCGCTCGGTGGAGCCCTGGCTGAAGTCGGACACCGCAGCGCCGCCCGACGGCGAGCGACGGCAGAGCGTCGAGGAGCGCGCCGAGCTGGACGGGATGTGGGAGTGCATCCTGTGCTTCTGCTGCACCACCTCGTGCCCGTCGTACTGGTGGAACGGCGACAAGTATCTCGGTCCGGCGACGCTGCTGGCCGCCTATCGCTGGATCGCGGACTCGCGCGACGAATACACCGGCGAGCGGCTCGATGCGCTGGAGGATCCGCTCAAGCTGTACGGCTGCCGCACGATCATGAACTGCACCCAGAGCTGTCCGAAGGGGCTCAACCCGGCGGCGGCGATCGGCAAGATCAAGCAGCTGCAGCTGGAACGCAAGGGCTGAGGCCGGCCCGGCGGGCGACCAGGTCAGCGTCAGTCCCGCGGGCGGGCGATGTTCGAGGGCGATCTCGAGCGTGGCGGCAGGTTCGCAGCCTGGCGCGACAGCCTGCTGGCCGACCACGCCATCTTCCGCACCGTCTGGTCGAACTTCGCCACGGTGCTGCCGGGCCGCGTGTATCGCTGCAACCATCCGACGCCGGCGCGGCTGTCGGAACTGGCCACGCGCTACCGCCTGCGCAGCGTGGTCAACCTGCGCGGGCATCGGCGCTGCGGCTCGGACGCGCTGTCGCGCCAGGCGACCGGGCAACTCGGGCTCACGCATCTCGACATGGCCTTCGAGAGCCGCGGGGCGCCGCATCGCGAGCGGATCATGCGCTTCGAGACGCTGTATCGCGGCCTCGCTTTCCCGGTGCTGATGCACTGCAAGTCGGGAGCCGACCGTGCCGGCCTGGCCTCGGGTCTGGTGCTGCTGTTCGAGGGCGGTCGTGCCGCCGATGCGCTGCGCCAGCTCTCCTGGCGCTTCGGTCACTTCAACCGCTCGCGCACCGGCATCCTCGACGCCTTCTTCCTGCGCTACCAGCGCGAGGCGGAAGGCAGGCTGGCGTTCCTGGACTGGGTGCGCGAGGAGTACGACGAGGCGGCGCTCAAGCGTGACTTCATCGCCGGCCGGCTGTCGAGCTTCGTCAACGACGCGGTGCTGCGCCGCGAGTGATCACGCGACATCGTGGCAACGCAGCCACGGCTCTGCCCGGGACCCGCTCAAGGCTTAGCATTGATAATCCGATTATCTTAGCGTGGTTTCCAAAGGCCTCGGCCTTTGGCGGGTCTGGGCAGAGCCCGGCCTTGCCCTACGACGCGGGATGTCACTCGACGCCGCGATCCGTCGGTCCCATCGACTTGATCAGGTCGAGCACCCGCTTGCGCACCGGCAGCTCGCTGATCCGGTAGTAGGCGCGCACCAGGTCGACCGTCTCCTTGCGGGTGAACAGGTCGTCGCCGCCGCCGAATCCGTCCTGGGACTCCGCGAACCCGCCGACCTGCTGCATGCCGACGCGCGCGCCGGCCGCGGCGTAGGGCGCCGGCAGGTCGTCGAAGAAGAAGCTCACCGGCACGTCGAGCACGCGCGACAGATCGAACAGGCGCGAGGCGCCGACCCGGTTGGCGCCGCGCTCGTATTTCTGCACCTGCTGGAAGGTCAGGCCGAGAGAGTCGCCCAGGCGCTCCTGGGACATGCCAAGAAGGGTGCGTCGCAGTCGGATCCGGCTGCCGACATGCACGTCGATCGGGCTGGGCCCGGCTTCGCGATCGGCGACGGGAACGTCCCCGGGCTGTGGCCCGGCGCTCCTACTGATCGGAACTCGTCCCATGATTTCCTCGACCTCCTGGTGTCCTAGAGGTAGTGGCGCAACCTTGAAGTGTCAAGTTCGGCCAACTCGCGTCAAACTTGAGAGGGCTCGCGCGCACGGCGGATCATTTGCGAGAACCGCCGCGCCTGCGCCGCCACGGTCTCGCCGACGCGGCGCAGGCGAGTGCCGCCAGCACCCCCGGGATCGCGACGCCGTAGCGGCTGAACAGCGTCGGCGGCAGCGCCGCCGGCAGCGCCACCGCCAGGCTGCCCGCCCGTCCCCAGCCGAGCCGCGCGAGCTCGCGCCCGTCGGCGTCATAGGCCGCCGAGATGCCGGTGTTGGCGGCGCGCGCGATCGGCAGCCCCTCCTCGACGGCGCGCATCCGGGCGGCGGCGAGGTGCTGGCGCGGGCCGGCGCTGTCGCCGTACCAGGCATCGTTGGTGATGTTGAGCAGCCAGGCGGGCCGATCGGCCGGATCGGCCACCGCGCCGGGGAAGATGACCTCGTAGCAGATCAGCGGCGAGAACGCGGCGACGGCGGGCAGGCGCAGGGTGCGGCGGCCGGCTCCCGGCTCGAAGCCGCCGCCCGGCACCACCTGGATCGGCAGCAGCGGCGGCTGGTACTCGCCGAACGGCACCAGGTGCGCCTTGTCGTAGACCGCGGCCACCGAGGCGTCGGGCAGCAGCGCGAACAGGCTGTTGCGCGGCCGGCCGTCGACGCCGAAGCGCACCCCGCCGATCAGCCCGGCGGCGGCGCCGGGGGCCTGGGCCATGATGATGCGACGCGCCTGCGGGTCCTCGTCGAGCAGTCCCGGAAAGGCGCTCTCCGGCCAGGCGAACACGATCGGCCGGCGGTCCGGCGCGCCGCCGCGGGATGCGGCGTCGCCCCTGGACGCAGCGTCGCCCCTGGGCGCAGCGTCGCCCCTGGGCGCAGCGTCGCCCCTGGGCGCAGCGTCGCCCCTGGGCGCAGCGTCGCCCCTGGGCGCAGCGTCGCCCCTGGGCGCAGCGTCGCGCAGCGCGCGGGCCTGCCGCACGCCCTCGGCGGTCAGCCGCAGATAGCTGCGGAAGCTCTGCAGCGCCCAGGCGCGGTCGAGCTTCTCGACCTCCGGGATGTCGCCCTGCACCAGCACCACCAGCGGCCCCTGTCCGGGCAGCGGATGCAGCCAGGCCAGGCGGGCGGCGCCCGAGGCGGCCCACAGCGCGAGCAGCAGCGCGCCGCCGGCGACGGCGCGGCGTCCGACTGCCGGCGTCGCGGCCACGAGCAGGGTGAGCAGCGTCAGCCCGTGCACCCCGATCCACGCCGCCGGCTGGATCATGACGTCGCCGAGCCGGCTCGCCCAGGAGCGGCCGGACCACTCCCAGGCGCTGCCCAGCGGGTTCCAGGGAAAGCCGGTGAAGGCGTACTCGCGCACGATGTCGGCGGCCGTCCACAGGCCGGCGAGCAGCGACGCGCGTCGCCACCCGGGCGGTGCGGCGCGGCTCAGAGCGCAGGGCACGGCGATGAGGATCGCGAGCGGGACGGCGCAGAGCGGCGTCGCCAGCGGCAGCGCCCACCAGAACACGTCGACCCGGGTCAGGATCGCGTCGGTGATCCAGTACAGGCCGGCGCAGTAGAAGCCGAAGCCGAAGGCGCCGCCGTGGCGCAGGCTGGCGCCGAACGAGGCGGCGGCGTCGATGCGTCGCAGCAGCAGCGGCACCGTGAGCAGCAGGATCGGCACCAGCCCGAACGGCGGCAGCGCCAGCGCCGACAGCGCCCCGGCGGCGAGCATCTGCCACACACCGCCATCCCGCCCCGCCGGCGGCCTCAATCCAGCGCGTCGCGGAGCTGGCGCTCGTAGTGGCGGTAGTACTTGTCGGTGATCAGGTCGGTCTTGACCACCACCGCCACGTCGGTGGTGTTGAACTGGGTGTCGACGACCGCGCCGTCGCCGATGAAGCCGCCGAGCCGGAGATAGCCCTTGATCAGCGGCGGCAGCTGCAGCTGCACCCGGCGATGGTCGATCGCCCCCGGATCGCAGCGTCGCATCTCGACATAGCGTTCCGGCACCGCGCGCGGCCGCAGCGCCGGCGGCGCCAGGTGGTTGTGGTAGAGGAAGGTGAGCTCCTCGCGCAGCCGCTCGGGGTCGGTGCCGGGCAGGCTGGCGCAACCGAACATCACGTCGATCCGGTGCAGGAACACGTAGGCCGCGATGCCGCGCCACATCAGCTGCATCGCCGCACGGCCGCGATACTTCATGTCGACGCAGGAGCGGCCGAGCTCGAGCAGCCGCCCGGGAAAGCCGGTGATCCGGCTGATGTCGTACTCCGACGAGGTGTAGTATCGCCCGACCCGTGCGGCGCCCTCGTTCTGCACCAGCCGGTAGGTGCCGACCACCCCGCGCGCGCCGGGACTCACGGCGTGGTCGATGACCAGGAGATGGTCGGCGACGTCGTCGAACTGGTCGGTGTCCCGCCTGAGCCGCCGCGCGCGCTCGTCGGGCCTGGCACCCATCTCCTCGTAGAAGATACGGTAACGCAACGCCTGCGCCGCGTCGCGCTCGGCGGCGGTGGTGGCGATGCGCACCGCCAGGTTGCCGGCGCGGAGTTCGCCGAAGCCGCCGGCGGCGACGGCCGGCGCGGGAGGCGGCGAGAGCGGCGGGGCGACGATCGGCGTCGTCAGGCTCACCGTGCCGCTCCGTCACGGCCCGGCGTCGGGGGCTGGCACTCCGTCGCGTCGCCCGCCATGGCATCGCCGTGGGCCGCGCCGGCATGCGCCGTCCGGGCGGCCGCGTCGCGACCCTGCTCGACGTCGCGCCGCCGGCGCGCGAACAGCTCCATGCGGTGGGAGACCAGGTCGAACCCCAGGCGGCTCGCGATCTGTCGCATCAGCTGCTCATGCTCCGCGTCCTCGAACTCGATCACCTTGCCGGTCTCGATGTCGATCAGATGGTAATGATGGCCGTGCTCGGTCGCCTCGTAGCGCGCGCGCCCGCCGCCGAAGTCGCGGCGCTCCAGGATCCCCTTCTCTTCCAGCAGCCGCACCGTGCGGTAGACCGTCGCCACCGAGATGTGGGAGTCGAGCGTGGTCGCGCGCCGGTATAGCTCCTCGACGTCCGGATGGTCCTCCGCCTCGGAGAGCACGCGGGCGATGACGCGTCGCTGGCCGGTCATCTTGAGCCCGCGCTCGACGCAGAGACGCTCGATCCGCGATCCGATCGCCTTCACCGGTGGCTGCCCTCGTGCGCGCACGCGTTCATCATCAGGCGGCGTAGCCGATGACGACGGACCTTGTCCAATTTGGATATAACGTGAGCCGCCGGGCCGCCGGCCGGCCGACGGTCGCCGTGAGCCTACGCGATCGGATCATGCTCCGACAGGCTGCTGAAAAACCAAGGCAAGGGCTCTGCCCTTGACCTGCTGGGGCCACAGGCCCCAAACCCCATTTTCTAGAGTTAGGGATTTCAAAGGCTTGCCTTTGATGGGGTCAAGGGGCAGAGCCCCTTGCCTTTCCTTCGTTCCGTAACGTTCTAAGCCAGCGGCCTCTATCAGCAGCCTGCTAGGACGCGGCGCGCGGCTTGGTGCCCAGGCCGATCTGCTTGGCCAACGCCGAGCGGTGACGGGCATAGTCGGGCGCCACCATCGGGTAATCCGCCGGCAGGCCCCAGCGCTCGCGATATTGTTCGGGGCTCATGTCGTAGGCGGTCTTGAGGTGGCGCTTGAGCATCTTGAGCTTCTTGCCGTCCTCGAGGCAGACGATATGGTCGGCGAACACCGATCTTCTGACCGCGACCGCGGGCTGCGGCTTGTCCGCCGGCGCCACCTCGCGATCGACGCTGGAGAGGGTGCGGAACACCTCCTGGATCAGCCCCGGCAGGGCGTCGGAGGCGACCGAATTGTTGGACACGTGCGCGGAGACGATCTGGGCGGTCAGTTCCAGCATATCGGATTCTCCTGACTGCTCGGTCATGCCCACCCCTTTCGCAACAAAGACGTGACTTTATATCGTTTTTATTCCAGTTGCCGCAATGTGTATTCCGTCCTTACTCATGAGACGCCGAAACCTATGCAAGAGCTCGACATCACCCGCGACACCTGCCCGATGACCTTCGTGCGCACGCGCCTCGCCCTGGATCGTATGCGACCGGGAGAGCTGCTGCAGGTGCGGCTGCAGGGCGAGGAGCCTTGGCGCAACGTGGTGGGCAACGCGGTGTCGCTCGGCCATACGCTGGTCTCCGACGAGGCGGGGCCGCACGGCACCCGGCTGATCGCGATCCGACGCGGCTAGGGGTTGCGGAGAAGCCAAGGCAAGGGCTCTGCCCTTGACCCGTTGGGGCTGGGGGCCCCAAACCCCGTTTCCTCGGGGGCTTGCCTCTGACGGGGTCAGGGGGCGACGCCTCTTGCCTGCTCCGGGATGCACAACGCCCGCGACAGCACCAGGGCGTGCGATCCGTCCGGATAGTAGTTCCGCCGACGGCCGACGGGCGCGAAGCCATGCCGATCGTACAGCGCCCGCGCCGCCGCGTTGCCCTCGGCGACCTCCAGGAACATCCGTCCGGCGCCGCGCCGCGCCGCCTCGGCGATCGCCGCGCCGAGCAGCGCCGCCCCCACCCCCGCGCCGCGCGCGGCCGGCAGCACCGCGACCGTCAGCAGCTCCGCCTCGTCGGCCGTCACCCGCAGCATCGCCATGCCGCGCGGCGTGGTCCGGCCCGGATGCCAGGGATCGGCCGCCTCGTGCAGGCAGGCGAAGCAGCCCGGCATGTCGAGCAGTGCGGCCATCGCGGCCCGGTCCCAGCGCTGCTCGGGCGTGAACGACCGCTCGTGCAGCGCCGCGAGCAGGGCCGCATGCGCGCGGCCCTGGAGGATCACCGCCGCGCGTGTCCGGGAGACGGGCGGACGGTCGCCGCGACGCTCGCCAGCGGCGGATCGACGTAGAGCGGCAGCGCCGCCGGCGCCGGCAGGCCGGCGGCAAGCCGGTCGAGCGCCACCGCCGCCACCGCGCACGGGTCCGCAGCGACCACGCCGCTGCATCTCGCCCGGCCGCCGCTACGCGCGATCGCCGTCGCGACCAGCGACGAGGCGTCCCCCGCGAGCAGCACCGGCTGCGCCGGCAGCCTCATCGCGTCCAGCATCGCGGCCTCCCATGGCTCGTCGGCGGCGCGCTGCAGGAACACGCGGTCGCGCCGGGCGACGGCGACGCACCAGAGCGGCCAGGCCGGCCCCTCGCCCGCGTCATGGTCGCGCAGCGTGCGGCGCAGCGCCTCGCCGACGCCGACGCCGTGCAGGACCGCACCGGTGCCGAGCGCCAGCCCCTGGGCAAGCGCCAGCGTCGCGCGCAGCCCGGTGAAGCTGCCCGGTCCGGTCACGGCGGCGATCAGTTCGAGTGCCGCGACCTCCCAGCCGGCGCGATCGAGCAGTGCCGCCAGCAGGCCGGGCAGCGCCTCGGCGCCGCCGCGGCCGGGCTGCTCGGCCCGATGCATCAGCCGCAGCCCGGCCGCGTCGTGCGACAGGAGTGCGGCGACGCCGTCGCCGCCGGCGCCGTTCAGCACCAGGATGCGCGAGGGCGCCGGAGCGGGATGGCTCAGAGCAGCAGGCAGGCTTCGTCGAAGGCGAGCCGCGGCGCCCGCGGGGTCTCCGGCAGCCCCTCCGCATAGCCCAGGTTGACCAGGAAGTTGGAGCGCCAGCCCTGCCCGGCGAGGAAGATCTCGTCGACCCTGGCCGCATCGAAGCCGGACATCGGCCAGACGTCGAGGCCGAGCAGGCGTGCCGCCACGATGAGGTAGCCGCCCTGCAGCGACGCGTTGCGGAACGCCGTCTCCTCGGCGAGCGCCGGGTCGGCGGCGAACCAGGAGCGCGCCTCCGCCCGAGGATACAGCCGCGGCATCTGCTCGTAGAACAGCGGGTCCTGGGCGACGATGACGGTGACCGCAGCCCCCAGCGTCGGCGCCACGTTGCCCGGCGACAACGCCGGACGCAGCCGCTCGCGGCTGTCGCGGCTGGCGAGGAACACGAAGCGTGCCGGCGAGCAGTTGCCCGAGGTGGGCGCGAGCTTGACCAGCTCGTAGAGCCCGTGCAGCACCGCGTCCGGCACCGGCCGCTCGCTCCAGCGGGCCGGCGTGCGCGCCTCGCGGAAGGCGCGGTCGAGCACGCCGTCCTCGACCGCCAGGCTGGCGGGCACAGCGCCGGGGGCGTCGCCGGCGGGCCCGGTCTCGGCGTCCGGCTCACTCAGCGTCGCACTCAAGCTTCGACCTGCTCCACCGCCTGCACTTCCGGCACGTAGTGGCGCAGCATGTTCTCCACCCCGTGCTTCAGCGTCGCGCGCGAAGACGGGCAGCCCGAGCAGGCGCCCTGCATGTGCAGCCGCACCACCCCGTCGCGGTAGCCGCGGAACACGATGTCGCCGCCGTCGCTGGCCACCGCCGGGCGCACCCGCGTATCAAGCAGCTCCTTGATCTGGGCGACGATCTCGGCATCCTCGGGTGCCACGTCCTCGTCGGCGAGGTCGGCATCGCCCTCGACCACCGGTCGGCCGGACACGAAATGATCGACCACCGTCGAGAGCACCAGCGGCCGGATCTCCGACCATTCATGCGCGTCGGTCTTGGTCACGGTGATGAAGTCCGCACCCAGGAACACCCGCGCCACCCCGTCCAGCGAGAACAGCGCCGAGGCCAGCGGCGAGCGCGCCGCCGACGCCTCGGAGGTGAAGTCCGCGGTCCCGCTGCCCATCACGTCGCGACCGCCGGGCAGGAACTTCAGCGTCGCGGGATTGGGGGTATCCTCGGTCTCGATGAACATGCGGACGGATCCTGTACGTGGAGGCGCGTCGCGTGCGCCCGGTCTTCCATGTGGCGGCCTTTCATGTGGCAATACCCGCCGGGCAGGCAAGAGGGACCGCGGCACCCGGCGCTCCGCCGGGCCTGTCGCCGCCGCTTTTCCGTTGACAGCGGCCATCCCGCTCTGGCCATCCATCACCCACCCGATCCGGGCGCGCGACGCGCCGAGCAGGCTTGATCCCGATGACCAGAACCACCCTCGCCTCCATCCTCTGCATCGCCCTGGGCGCGGCCGCGGGCTGCCCCGCAGCGCCGGCGCGGGCGCAGGCGACGCATCCGGAACGTCTCGCCTTCGTGCTGAACTCCGCCGGCGCCTCGATCAGCGAGATCGACATCGACAGCCGACGGGAGGTGCGCCGGCTGCCGGTGCTGCGCGAGCCGCACCACATGGCGCTCACCCCGGACGGCCGCTCCCTGGTGGTCGGCGACACCGCCGGCAACGCGCTGTTCTTCCTCGACCCGCGGACCGGCCTGTCGCAGCGGCGGATCGCGGTCAGCGACCCCTACCAGCTCTCCTACAGCCCCGACGGCCGGTGGCTGACCATCGCCGGGCTGGCGCGCGACCAGGTCGACATCTACGACGTCGCCACCATGACGCTGGCGCATCGCGTGCGCACCGGCAGCATGCCGAGCCACATTAACTACGCGCCCGACTCCGCGGTCGCCTATGTCAGCCTCCAGGGCAGCGGCACCCTGATCGCGATCGAGACCGCGACCGGCCGCGTGCGCTGGCAGAGCCCGGTCGGCTCCACCCCTGCGGGCGTGCTCTGGCACCAGGGCCGCATCCTGGTCGGCGTGATGGGCACCGACTACGTCGCCGTGGTGGATCCGTCGGACGGCCACGTCGAGCGCCGGCTGCACATGGCGCCGGGTCCGCACAACCTGTTCGTCTCGCCGAGCCGCAAGCTGCTGTTCGTCACCTGCCGCGTCTCCGGCACGATCGAGCAGCTCGACTGGAACACGCTCTCGATCCTGCGCAGCTACCAGCTGCCCGGCGGCCCCGACGACATCGTGTTCGGGCCGAACCACACCATCTGGGCCACGCTGCGCTGGCGCCAGCACGTCGCGGTGCTCGACCTCGCCACCGGTGCGGCCAGCTTCATCCCGACCGGCCGCTCGCCGCACGGCATCTGGCTGAACACGGCACCCGACGCGCCTTCGCCGGTCGGCAAGGTCAGCCTGCTGAGCCGGTAGAGAAGCCTCCGGTAGAGAATCCACGGGCTCTGCCCTTGGCCCGCTGGGGCCGGCGGCCCCAGGCCCCGGCTAGAACATGCAGATCAGGCCGAGGCCGGCGAGCATCAGGGCGGCGCCTGCGATGCGCGGCAGGTTGATAGGGTGCACGCTGAAGCCCAGCAGCCCGAAATGGTCCAGGACGATCGAGAACAGGATCGTGCCGGTCACCACCAGGCCGTTGAACGCGGCGCCGCCGAGGCGGCCGGCGAACAGCAGGGTCGCGATGATCGGCACCGCGGCGATGGCGGTGCCGAGCCACGCCCACCACGGCGTCGCGGCGAGCGACGCGCCGCTCGGCAGCGCCTCCCGGCTGACGCCGGCGCCGATCAGGATCACCAGGCCCGAGACCACGCAGACGATCACGCCGGACCACCAGGGACGGCCGAGCGAGTGGGTGAGCTGCGCGTTGGTGCCGGAATGGATCGCATTCAGGATCCCGGTCAGCAGGCTGGCGACATAGGGAAACATATGCGCTCAGGCTCCGGTCGCGGCGCGCCGGAGCAGGCCGCGCAGGCGGTCGACGCCCCGCGCATCGGCCAGCACCGCCGTGCGCTCGCGCATCGAGAGCGACGCGAGGCCGCCCGCGAGGTCGCTCGCCTCGTCTAGGCGGGCGAGCCCGAGCACGAGGTCGGCGTCGATCGCCCCCTCGCCGCGCGCCCGCGCCGGCGGCAGCATCGCCCGGTGCGCCGCCAGCAGCGCCGCGTCGTCCAGCAGCAGCCGCCACGGATCCGCCGGCGCTTCCGCCTGCAGCGTGCGGGTCAGCGCTGCGGCGCGCGACAGGATCGCAGGCGGCCACACCTCCTCGGGGATGCGCAGCAGCCCCAGGCGCCGCAGCAGCCGGCCGGGGGCGCGGTCCGCGGTCAGTGCGGCCAGCGGCACCGCCAGGGTCAGGCCGAGCAGCACCGGCGTCATCCACAGGAACAGCGAGGGCGACACCGCCCAGGCGATGCCGGCGAGGATCAGCCCGAACAGCGTGTAGAGCCAGTACGCGCGCCACACCTCGCGCAGCTTCACCCGCCCGTCGTCGCGACGCTGCGCGTTCCAGCCGGAGTCGCGTCCGGCCAGGATGCCGGCCACCGCCATGGTCTGGATCAGCATCGCCACCGGCGCGATCAGGCCGCCGATCAGGGTCTCGATCAGCACCGAGAGCAGCGACCGCCAGGCGCCGCCGGCGCCGCGCCGTGCGGCGCGGTCGAACAGCAGCGCGACCCACGCCAGCAGCTTCGGCGCCAGCAGGATCGACATGGTGAGCAGGAACACGAACCTTGCCAGCACCGGATCGACCTGCGGCCAGTTCGGGAACAGGCTCTTGGTGGCGCCGAAATAGGCCGGTCGCACGAAGCGGCTCTGCAGCGAGATGGCGATGCCGCACAGCAGGAAGATCAGCCACAGCGGCGAGGTGACGTACGAGCCGATGCCCATCAGCAGGTGCAGCCGGCTGACCCAGTGCAGTCCGCGCGCCGGCAGCACGCCGGCATGCTGCAGGTTGCCCTGGCACCAGCGCCGGTCGCGTATCGCGATGTCGGTCAGCGAGGGCGGGCTCTCCTCGTAGGAGCCGGACAGGCCCGGCACCATGTGGATCGCCCAGCCGGCACGTCGCAGCAGCGCCGCCTCGACGAAGTCGTGGCTCAGGATATGGCCACCGAACGGCTTGCGGCCCGGCAGCGTCGGCAGGCCGGCGGCCTCGGCGAAGGCGCGGGTGCGTATGATCGCGTTGTGGCCCCAGTAATTGCCCTCCGAGCCGTGCCACCAGGCGATGCCGTGCGCGATCATCGGGCCGTACAGACGTCCGGCGAACTGCTGCAGGCGCGCGAACAGCGTGTGCCCGCCCACGATCACCGGCAGGGTCTGGATCAGCCCGACGCCGGGATGCGCCTCCATCGCGCATGCCAGGCGCACGATGCTCGCCCCCTCCATCACGCTGTCGGCGTCGAGCGTCATCATCTGCGGGTAGGCGGCCCCGAAGCGGCGCACCCAGTCGGCGATATTGCCGGCCTTGCGCTCGGTGTTGCGGGGTCGCCTGCGATAGTACAGCCCGGCCGCACCCACCCGGGCGCGCAGGGCGAGGAAGGCGGCCTGCTCGGCGATCCAGATCTCGGCGACGTTGGTGTCCGACAGGATGAAGATGTCGAACTGCGCGATCCGCCCGGTGGCGCGCAGCGACTCGTGCATCGCCTGCAGCCCGGCCATCACCCGCGCCGGATCCTCGTTGTAGGTCGGCAGCAGCAGCGCGGTGCGGCTGGCGAGCGGCGGCAGCGCGCCCGCGCGACGCAGCCCCAGCCCCATGCCGCCGTGCGACAGCAGCGAGACGAAGCCCGCGAGCGCGCTGGTGAAGGCGAGCGCGATCCAGGCGAACAGCACCACGAACAGCACCAGCACCACGATGCCGAGCACGCTGGGGCCGGCGCCGTTGAGCACGAAATACATCTCGCGCGCGGCCGCCAGCGTCAGCAGCGCGGCACCGCCGATCACCAGCAGCCGACGCCCGCCGAGCCAGGGCGGGCGGGTGGCCGGGCGGGCGGGTGGGCGCCGTTGCCACGACGGCGCGGCGGCGAGCGATTGCGGCCGCATCGGCATCGGCGCCTCGTCGGGCAGGAAGCGGCCGTCGAAGGCCGGGCCGGGCGCCTGCGTCGTCGACATGCTCACCGGGTCCAGCGATACAGCCAGGTCTCGGACAGCGTCCCGCTGTCGCTCGCCAGCGCGCAGTGCAGCTCGGCCAGCGCCGCCCCGCCGGGATCGAAGCGGAAGATGATGCGCCAGCCATGGATCTCCGGGTTGGGCTCGACCACCACGTCGCGCACGGCACCCGCGGATGCGCCCAGGTTCGCGTGCAGCCTGGCATCGGCCGGCAGCGCGCGCACCGCCTCGCCGGTGAAGTCGATGGCGACGATGCGGCCGCGATGGTCGTCCGCACCACCGATCCGGGTCTGCGCCACGCGCGCCAGCCTGGTCGCGAACGGGTTGTCCCAGCCCCAGTGCATCCGGTAGGTGAAGGCGTACTCGCCGCCCGCCCGCAGCGGCTCGCGGGGACGCCAGAAGCCGACGATGTTGTCGTTGACCTCGTTGGGCGTCGGCAGCTCGACCAGGTCGACCGCACCCTCGCCCCAGTCGCCGATCGGCTCGATCCACAGGCTGGGCCGCTTCTGGTAGTCCAGTGCCAGGTCCTGGAAATCGTCGAAGGCGCGCTTGCGCTGCATCAGCCCGAAGCCGTGCGTGCCGCTGTCGCCGAGTGCCGAGAACTGCAGCTGCACCGGGTTGACCAGCGGGCGCCAGAGCTGCTCGCCGCGCCCGGTCCAGACCGACAGCCCTTCGCTGTCATGCGCCGCCGGACGCCAGTCATCGACGCGCGAGCGGTCGTCGGCGTCGAAGTAGAACATGCCGGTGAGCGGTGCGACACCCGCCTCGGCGAGGTCGCGTCGCGGGTAGAGCACGGATTCGACGTCGAACACGGTCATCTCGCCGGGGCGGATGGTGAAGCGGAACGCGCCGGTCACGCCGGGGCTGTCGAGCAGGGCGTGCACCACCACGACGTCGCCCGGCTGCGGCCGCTCCAGCCAGAACGCCGAGAACAGCGGGAACTCCTCGCCGCGCGCGCTCCCGGTGCCGCTGGCGAGACCGCGCGCCGACAGGCCGTACACCTGGCCGCGCGCCACCGCGCGGAAGTACGAGGCGCCCTGGAAGACGCACACCTCGTCGAGATAATCCGGCCGGTTCAGCGCCGCATGGATGCGAAAGCCGGAGAAGCCGAGATCGTCGCCCACGCGAAGTGCCGGATCCTCGTAGCTGAACAGGTCCGGGTCGTAGCCGACGCGCTTGGCCTGGCCGGCCGCGACCTCGAACATGTCGATCCTCGGCCGGTAGAGGAAGCCGCGCGGCAGGAACTCGATCTCGAAGCCCAGGCCCAGCCCGTGCCACAGCGCGCGCTGCTTGACGAAGCGGATGGCGCGGTATTGGTCGAAATCCAGGTGATCGATCGGCTTCGGCAGCCTTGGGTCCGGCGCCCGGTAGGGGCGGTGCGCCATCGCCTGGGCGAGCCGGCGCACGCTGGCGGGGTCGAACGGGCCGGGCCGCGGACCCGGCTCGTCGTGGGACGGCGGCTGGCCAGGTCCGGTGTCCGAACGGGGGGCCGGATCGGCGGCGCGCGCGGCACCGGGTCCGCCGCCGATCCAGGCCACCATCGAGGCGCCGGCGGCACGCCGCGCCAGTTCACGTCGTCGCACAGGCCGCAAGATGATCCCCCCTCAGGCAACGGCCGCAAGGCTTGCGATGCCGAAATGGCATTTTCACGGCGCCGCGGCCACGCGACTCCGTGAGCGCAACGAACACGCTTAATGTCGCGCCGCGCGGCCGCAGGCAAGGCGTGGCACCGGCATGACGCCCCGGGGGAGACAGCGGGAGCGGGCGTTCAGAACCGGAAGTCGAGGGTCGAGAGGTAGTAGGTGCCCCCCGAGGCGCCCGCGTCGCGCAGCGCGTGGGAGGCGAAGAAGCGCGCGAGGTCGTTGGTCCATGCCAGGTGGCGGGTGATCCGCCAGGCCAGCGTCGCCTGCGGGGTGGTGCCGACATAGCCGCCGCTGTACTTGCCGCGGAAGCTGTAGGTGCGGCCGGAGCCGTAGACCGCATCGTCGGTGCTGTCGCGCCAGAACACCGGCACCTTCACCCGCAGCAGCGTCGTGCGGCTCGGCGCCAGCTCCAGCACCGGTCCGGTATCGATCAGGTTCGAGGGCGCGAGGTAGGTCGTGGCGTCGAGGTAGTTGGTCGAGGGGTTGTAGGGGAGCTGATAGGTGCCCACGCTGCCGGTGCTCCTGTTGTAGTTGCCGCCCGAATACAGGTCGGTCTGCAGCGCCAGCAGCGGGTGGGTGGTGAGCTGATCGACGCGGGCGCCGACCACGGTGTTGACCGCGTACGCCTGCACGCTGCGGGTGCGGTCGCGGTTCGCGTAGCGGAACTGGCCGCCCTGGTAGATGCCGCCGAGCGAGAACTCGACGGGCCCCGCCTTGCCCCAGAAGCGGGTGCCGTAATTGTCGCGCAGGCTGGAGCCGGCGGCGGTGGAGGACGCGGTCGGGATCGCGGCCGAGGTGCCGTTGTACTCGTAGCCGAGATAGAAGAAGTCGAGGAACACGTGCCCGGGGCGGCCGAGGAAGTGGAAGTCCGGCGGCGCCCAGCTCTCGTAGACGCCGAACAGGCGCGCGTTCCAGCTCTCGTCGTCGCGGAACAGTGGCGCCGGGTTGTTGTTGGTCTGCACGAAGTCGAACAGGTCGATGCGCACCCGCGGCCAGATCGCGTAGCCGCGCGCGCCGTTCCAAGACAGCGGCACGTTCGGCGTCTCGCGCGCGAACAGCACGTAGTTCGGCGCGTCCAGGAACTGCTGGCGGCCGAGGATCACGCCGGTCTTGGCGCCGGCGAGCGGCAGCGTCACCTCGCCGAACAGCTGCTCCAGGTCGAGGCGGGTGCGGTAGCTGCCGTTATAGCCGTAGGCGTTCCAGCCGCCGCCGTCGCCCTGCACCAGCTGGGCGAAGACGCGCAGGTTGGGACCCAGATGCAGGTCCGCGCCGTACAGGCCGCGCACCGTCAGGCGGCCGGAATCGTCGGGCTTCTGCGTGCCCAGGAAGGGCCGGTTCTCGAACCAGTTCTTCAGCCGCTCGTCGCCGCTCAGCGTCAGGTAGACGCTCTTGCTCGGATCGAGCGGGATGAACTTCAGCGGGTCGAAGACATCGTTCCTCATCGACGGGTCGCGCAGGTAGCTCCAATCCTCCGCCCAGGCCGCGGTGCCGTAGCGCGCCACCGGACCGAAGCCGGCGGGCGAGCCGTCGTCGCGGTTGAACACCCCCCAGTCGCCAGTATGGATCTGGGTCGGCGCCTGCTGCCTGCTCGGGTTGTGCAGCGCCTCCGGCAGCGCGTTGAACTGCGGCTGCAGCTCCAGCCGCGGCGATTGCCGCGGATTGGGCGGGATGGTCAGCGACTGCGCCGGCGGTGCAGCAGCGGCCAAGGGCGTCGGCGCCTGCGCCCGCACCGGCACGGGAAGGGCCGCGCAGGACACGGTGCCGCAGAGCATCGCGGCGGCGGCGCGCGCCGCGCGCCGCGATGCGTGCTTCGTGGGTATCAAGGCGTGGTTCCCGCCGGCGACCATGAGGTGGGCGCGATCGTCTATTCGACAGCGCGAGCGCGTGCGATCCGCACTGCCCTCTTGGAGAGCGTAGAACGTGCTTAATCACGATGGCAATGGGGCGAAAATCGTCGGTGGGGCGTTCGCTCAGCCGGCGTAGCTGGCCAACTCGATCAGGTTGCCGTCCGGATCGTGGCAGTAGACCGAGCTGGTCGGGCCCAGCGCGCCGATGCGGTCCGTGGGACCGTCGATCACCGCCACACCGCACTGCCCGAGATGCTCGACGATGTCCTCGGCCTGCACCGCGGTGACGAAGCACAGATCCTGGCCGCCCGGCAGCGCGTCGTCGGCGGTGCTCCAGCCCTCGGCGCCGTGCGGCCGCAGGTTGATCTTCTGGCCGCCGAAGCGCAGCGCGCAGCGCCGGTTGCGGCCGTACTCCTCGCGCTCCATGCCGAGCACGCGCTGGTACCACGACGACGTCACCTCGAGGTCGCGGCAGGTGATGACGATGTGGTCGAGCCGATCCACGGTGAAGCGCATCTCAGGTCAGGCCGTCGTAGAAGTCGTGGCCCTTGTCGTCGATCACGATGAAGGCCGGGAAACGCTCCACCTCGATGCGCCACACCGCCTCCATGCCGAGCTCGGGGTATTCCAGCAGCTCGACGCGTCGGATGCAGTCCTGCGCCAGGCGCGCCGCCGAGCCGCCCACCGAGCCAAGATAGAAGCCGCCGTAGCTCTGGCAGGCGTCGCGCACCGCGCGCGAGCGGTTGCCCTTGGCCAGCATCACGAACGAGCCGCCGGCCTGCTGCAGGGCCGCGACGTAGCTGTCCATGCGCCCGGCGGTGGTGGGGCCGAACGAGCCGGTGGCAATCCCCTCGGGGGTCTTGGCTGGGCCGGCGTAGTAGACCGGGTGGTCCTTGAGGTAGTCGGGCAGGCCCTCGCCGCGATCCAGCCGCTGCTTGAACATGGCATGGGCGATGTCGCGCGCCACCACGATCGTCCCGCTCAGCGACAGCCGGGTCTTGACCGGATGGCGCGACAGCAGCGCGCGTATCTCCGACATCGGCCGGTTGAGGTCGATCTCGACCACGTCGCCGCCGAGGATGGCGTCGGTGGTCTCCGGCAGGAAGCGCGCGGGATCGGTCTCGAGCTGCTCGAGAAAGATGCCCTCGGGTGTGACCTTGGCCCTGATCTGGCGGTCGGCCGAGCAGGAGACGCCGATGCCCACCGGCAGGCTGGCGCCGTGCCGCGGCAGCCGCACCACGCGCACGTCGTGGCAGAAATACTTGCCGCCGAACTGCGCGCCGATGCCGAGCGTGCCGGTCAGCGCGTGCACCTCCTGCTCCAGCACCGTGTCGCGGAAGGCGTGGCCGGACTTGCTGCCCTCGGTGGGCAGCGCGTCGAGCCAGCGCGTCGAGGCGAGCTTGACCGTCTTGAGCGTGAGCTCGGCGGAGGTGCCGCCGATCACGATCGCCAGGTGGTAGGGCGGGCAGGCGGACGTGCCCAGCGTGCGGATCCGGGTGCCGAGCCAGTCCAGCAGCTTCTCGCGGGAAGCCAGCAGCGCCCGGGTCTCCTGGAACAGAAAGGTCTTGTTGGCCGAGCCGCCGCCCTTGGCGATGAACATCAGCTGCAGCTCGTCGGCGTGATGCTCGCCGGGGCTGGCGGCGATGTCGAACTGCACCGGCAGGTTGTTGCCGGTGTTGACCTCGTCGAACATGGTCAGCGGCGCCATCTGCGAGTAGCGCAGGTTGCTCTCGGTGTAGGTGCGGTGCACCCCGTACGACAGCGCCTCCTCCTCGTCGCCCTCGACCCAGACGCGCTGCCCCTTCTTGCCGAACACGATCGCGGTGCCGGTGTCCTGGCACATCGGCAGCACGCCGCCGGCGGCGATGGCGGCGTTCTTCAGCAGGTCGAGTGCGACGAAGCGGTCGTTGTCGGAGGCCTCCGCGTCGTCGAGGATGCGGCGCAGCTGCGCCAGGTGTCCCGGGCGCAGCAGGTGGCTGACGTCGCGGAACGCGGCGGCGGCGAGCGCGCTGAGCGCCTCGGGCCGGATCCGCAGCACCGTCCGGCCCTCGATATCGAGCGTCGAGACGCCCTCGATCTCGAGCCTGCGCCACGGCGTGGCGTCGGAGCCGAGCGGGAACATCGGCGTGTAGGCGAAGCCGTCGCGCGCGCCGGGCGCGGCCTGCGGTTCGGCGGGTGGCGACATATCCATGTTGATGTCCTGCGGCGGTCGGTCAGCTCGGGGTGGGGCCGCGGCGCCGGAAGGCGTCCAGGCTGACCACCTGGCGGCTCTCGTCGGCCTCCTCGGCCGGCGCCGATGCCTCGGCCGCCGCCGGCTCGGGAGCCGGCCTTGGCACCTGCTCGGACGCCGGCGGCGCCAGGATGGCGGCGGCTACCGGCGCGGCCGCCGGGGCCGCGAGGCCCGCCTCGGCCGGCGCCTCGTCGAGCTCCGGCACGGTGAAGCGCAGCACCAGGCGCACCTGCGGGTCGGCGAAGCCGGTGATCGCGCGGAACGGGACCACCAGCGTCGAGGGCACGCTGCCGAACGACAGCCCGACGCTCATCGCGCCAGCGCCGGGATCGACCTTGAGGTCCCAGTACTGGTGCTGCAGCACGATGGTCATCTCCTGCGGGTACTGCGCCAGCAGGCGGGTCGGGATCTGCACGCCGGGTGCCGTGGTGCGGAAGGTGATGTAGAAATGATGCGCGCCCGGCAGGCCCTGGGCCTGGGCGAATCCAAGCGCGCGTATCATGACCTCGCGGTAGGCCTGCTCGATCCAGGTCTCGTACGGCAGCAGGCTCGGCGGCAGCGCGCCGGCCTCCTCGGCCAGGCCGTCACCGTCGGTCTCATCGCGCATCGGCCTGTCTCCCGTCGTCCACGTCACGACCGTACGAGTGGGGGGGCTTCTGTTGCCCGGTGCCCCCCCGAACCGCGCTTGTCACTTACGCAGCGACAGCGAGCGCCTCGAAATTATCGTTGGCACCTGTGTTTTAGCCCGATAACGGCGGTACAATGCCGGGCAAAAGATTCGTCTTTACCACGCGTGTCGAACCTGTTTCGCCCCCATGGTCCGTCCCGCGCAGCCAGGGATCCGGAGGATGGTGGAGGCGCCGGGCACTGCCCCCGGGTCCACAACGATTATTCCACGCACCGTTTATCGCCATAGTCGAGCCGAGAAGCGCGACGCACCACATATAGTCAAGATCCAGGCGCTATGGAAGGCCCCGCTCCGCTGATGCTACACCCGGCTCATGATCCTGAGCCCAGACCAGCACGCCGAGCTGCACGCCCTCGGCGACCACACCAGCCAGACCCGGCGCGCCACCGTGCCGGCGCTGGAGGCGCTGCTGCACGCACCGATGCCGGTGCTCGATCACGGCTTCGTCCGGGTGGTCGACTACATGGGCGACGACGGCGCCATCGTGCAGGCCGCACGGGTGTCGTACGGCCGCGGCACCCGCAAGGTGAGCGAGGACCGCGGCCTGATCCGCTACCTGATGCGCCACCGCCACTCCACGCCGTTCGAGATGTGCGAGATCAAGTACCACGTGAAGCTGCCGATCTTCGTCGCCCGGCAATGGATCCGCCACCGCATGGCCAGCATCAACGAGTACTCGGCGCGCTACTCGATCCTGGACCGCGAGTTCTACATCCCCGAGCCGGCGCAGCTCGCCGCCCAGAGCGAGAGCAACCGGCAGGGACGCGGCGCGGTGCTGTCGGGCGACGCCGCGAGTGCCGTGCTGGAGCTGCTGCGCGAGGACGCCTCGCGCTGCCACGACCACTACGCGCTGATGCTCGGCGAGCCGGACGACCTGCAAGGTGCGGACCAGGGCGGGGGCCAGGGCTACGGGCTCGCGCGCGAGCTGGCGCGCATGAACCTGACGCTCAACACCTACACCCAGTGGTACTGGAAGGCCGACCTGCACAACCTGCTGAACTTCCTCGCCCTGCGCCTCGATCCGCACGCCCAGTACGAGATCCGGGTCTATGCCGAGACGATGCTGCGCACGGTGCAGGCCTGGGTGCCGCAGGCATGTGCCGCGTTCGAGGAATACCGGCTCGGCGCGTTCAGCTTCTCCGCCTCGATGCTGGCGGCACTGCGCCGGATGCTGGCCGGGGAGCGCGTCGACCAGGCGGCGAGCGGGCTGAGCCGGCGCGAGTGGGACGAGATGATGGCGGCCCTGGCGCCGCCGTGACCGCGGAGCCGCCGCCGAAGCTGCCCGACTTCGCGCCGTTCATCGTGCTGGCACTGCTGCTCGGGCTGATGGCGGGCGGCCTGTACGCGTTCCCCTACGTCAAGGCGATGATCAACTACCAGGACTGCGTGGGAAGCGGGCGGACCGACTGCGCCGGGCGTTGAGCAGCCGGTCGAGCCCGGGCGACGCCGCCACCCGCTCGGCGAGGCGCCCATAGGCGCGGCCGGCCTCGCTGTCGGGGGCGTCGGCCATGATCGGCGTGCCGGCGTCGGCGCTGCTGCGTATCTCGAGCAGCAGCGGGATCTCGCCCAGGAACGGCACGCCGAGCGCGTCCGCCTCGCGACGCGCGCCGCCATGGCCGAACAGCTCGCTGCGATGGCCGCAGTTGGGACAGCAGAAGAACGACATGTTCTCGACCAGGCCCAGCACCGGCACGCCGGTCTTGTCGAACATCGCGACCCCGCGTCGCGCGTCGAGCAGGGCGATGTCCTGCGGCGTGGAGACGATCACCGCGCCGGCCAGCCTCACCTTCTGCGCCAGCGTGAGCTGGGCGTCGCCGGTGCCGGGCGGCATGTCGACCACCAGCACGTCCAGCTCGCCCCACGCCACCTCGCCCAGCAGCTGGCCGAGCGCGCCCATCACCATCGGGCCGCGCCAGATCATCGCCGTGCGCTCCTCGACCAGAAAGCCGATCGACATGGTGCGCAGGCCCCAGGCGTCGATCGGCTGCATCAGCCCGTCCGACAGCAGCGGCCGGCGCTGCACGCCGAGCATGCGCGGCAGGCTGGGGCCGTGGATGTCGGCGTCGAGCAGGCCGACCGAGAGGCCGAGGCGCTGCATCCCGATCGCGAGGTTGACCGCGGTGGTGGACTTGCCGACCCCGCCCTTGCCCGACGCGACGGCGATCACCGCCGCGACGCCGGGCAGCAGCGGCTGCGACGTCGCCTGGCCGCCGCCGAGCTTGATCGGCGCATGGCCGGCGCTGGGTCTTGCCGGCGCCTGTCCGACGCTGGGTTTGGCCGGCCCGGCGGCGGGCGGCGCGGCCTGTGGCCGGTGCGCGGTCAGGCTGACGGTGGCGCGGGCCACCCCGGCCACGCCGCGCAGGGCCGCCTCGGCGCGCGCCCGCACCGGCTCCATCGCCGCCTCGTCGTCGCGCGTCGCCCGCAATGCCAGGTGCACCGCCTCGCCCTGCACCGAGAGGCTGTCGATGCGGCCGCCGGAGGCGAGGTCGCGGCCGCTCGCGGGATCCTCGACCCCGCGCAGCGCCTCGAGCAGCGCCTGCTCGTCGATCAGGACCATGATGTGTTCCTCGAGATGATGGTGCGCTCAGGATCGGGACGGGATCGTGTGACGGAAGGTAAGACGCGCGACGCCGCACTGGCAGCCGCACCGCGGCAACGCATATGCTGCAGCGCGAGTTGAGGACGGAGCCGCACGCCCGATGACGCAACCCATGCCGGCCGCCCCGGGACGCGACCAGGGACGCGATCAGGGACGCGACCATCGTGTGGACGCGCTGCGCGGCGTGGCGCTGGCGATGATGTTCGTCGACCACATACCCGACAACCTGCTCAACCGCCTGACCCTGCGCAATCTCGGCTTCTGCGATGCCGCCGAGATCTTCGTGCTGCTCGCCGGCTTCGCCTCCATGCTGGCCTATGGCCGCGCCTTCGAACGGCTCGGCAGCCGCGTCGCGATCGGCCGGGTGCTGCGACGCTGCCGCAAGCTCTACGTCTACCAGGTCGGCATGCTGCTGGTGAGCATCGCCGTGATCACGCAGTGGCGGCGCTACCACGCGGTGCCGGTCGATTTCCTGGAGCCGGAGCTGGCGCATGGCGTACAGAGCCTGTGGCGCGCGATGCTGCTGCAGGCGCTGCCCGGCAACCTCAACATCCTGCCGCTCTACATCGTGCTGCTGGCGACGTTCCCGCTGATCTACTGGACCAGCCGGGTCGGGGTGCGCCTCGCCCTGGCGCTGAGCGGGGCGCTGTGGCTGCTGGTGAACTTCGAGCCGCAGCTCAACCTGCCGAACTGGCTCGACCCGGACGGCTGGTACTTCAACCCGTTCGCCTGGCAGTTCCTGTTCACCCTGGGTGCGATGGCCGCGATCCTCACCCAGGCGCGCGGCGGCGACCTGCCGCGGATGCGCTGGCTGGTCGCGGCGTCCTGGGGCTATCTCGGCTTCAGCGCCGTGCAGGCGTTCCCCTGGTCGGTCTGGGGGCTGCCGAACCTGTCGCCGCTCGACATCGACCCGCCGCTGAAGACGCCGCTGTCGCCGCTGCGGCTGATCGACGTGCTGGCGATCTTCTACCTGGTGCAGAGCAGCCCGCGCGCCGCCCGCGGCGCCGCGGGACGCGCCGGCCAGGTGCTGGCGGTGCTGGGACGGCACTCGCTCGAGGTGTTCTCCGCCGGCACGCTGCTCGACCTGCTGGCCAAGCTGCTGTTCGCCACGCTGGGCAATGGCTGGCTGCTGCAGGTCTCGGTCAACGTGATCGGGCTCGGCACCCTGTTCCTGCTGGCGCGATGGCTCGACCGCCGGAAGCTGCAGCGTCGCGCGGCGGGCGCGCGCGCCGCCGGCGATGCCGAGGGGGCTTCCCCGCGGCAGCCGGTCGCCGCATCCTGAGCCATGCGCGACACCGACTCCGACGCCACCGGCCTCGCCCTGCCGCCGCTCGCGCTGCGACGCGGCAGCGCCGCCCTCGCCCAGGCGCGTCCCTGGCGCATCACCGCCTTCGGCTCCTCGACCACAGAGGGCATCGGCGCCTCGTCGGCCGAGGCCGGCTTCGCCGCGGTGATGCGGCGCGAGATGCTGGAGCGCGCGCCGACGCTGCTGCGCCACGGCATCGCGCTGAGCAACCGCGGCATCGGCGGCGAGAACGCGCTCCATCTGCATGACCGGCTCGATGCGGTGATCGGCGACCGGCCCGACCTGGTGCTGTTCCAGACCGGCAGCAACGATCCGCTGCAGGAGGTGCCGCTCGAGCGCTTCGAGCGGCTCACCCGCGAGGATCTCGACCGGCTGGGCCGCGAGAGCGACGCCGACATCGTGCTGATCGACCAGCAGTACTGCCGGGCGCTGGAGGAGTGCGCGGCGTTCCCGCGCTTCCTCAGCGGCCTGCACCGGATCGGCCAGGAGGCCGTGGTGCCGGTGTTCCCGCGCTACCGGCTGATGCAGGGCTGGTGCGACGTGCCCGGGCAGACGCGCGACGGCCTGTCGCCGGACGGGCTGCACATGGCCGACCAGGGTTACGCGCTGCTGGGCGCCGCCCTCGCCGGCTGGCTGCTCGGCGGCCTGGCCGGGCCGCGCTAGTGCTCGGCCTGACCGGGCCGCGCTGAGGCACCCGTCACCCGACCCGGGTGCAGACCCGCGGCCGGGCGGCGGCACCCCCGCACGTTGCCGCCAGCACCGCGCCGGGCCGTTGGCGGCGGACGCCGCGGCGGGCTAAGCTCGCGTGCTATACGTCGCGATGCGCCCCCGCCGCCACCCGCGGCATCCCGGCACCCCACAGCTCGCGACGTTCAAGGATCTGCCCCGCCATGCGCGCTCCCTCCCGTTTCGCCTGCCTGATGGCGGCCTCCATGCTCCAGGCGGGCGCGCTGCAGGCCACCGTGGCCGCGGTGCTGATCGCGCCGCCGGCGCCGGCCGCGGCGCGCGCCGCCCCGGACAGCTTCGCCGACCTCGCGGCCTCGCTGCTGCCGGCGGTGGTCAACATCTCCTCCACCGAGACCGTCGCCGCCGACCAGCCGGACGGTGACGACGACGACGGCCCGGGTGCCGGTCCCAATCCCGGTCCTGGTCCCGGCATGCCCGCCTTTCCGCCGGGATCGCCGTTCGAGAAGTTCTTCCACGACTTCATGAACCGCGAGCATGGCGGCGGTGGCGGCGGCGAGCCCAATGCGCCGCCGCGCAAGATGCAGGCGCTGGGATCGGGCTTCATCATCGATCCGTCGGGCGTCATCGTGACCAACAACCACGTGATCAACGGTGCGGACGAGATCACCGTCACGCTGCAGGACAACACCGTGCTCAAGGCCAAGCTGATCGGCCATGACGACCGCACCGATCTCGCGGTGCTGCAGGTGCATACCGACCGCAAGCTGCCGGCGGTGGCGTTCGGCGACAGCGACAAGTCGCGCGTCGGCGACTGGGTGCTGGCGATCGGCAACCCGTTCGGCCTGTCCGGCACCGTCACCGCCGGGATCGTCTCGTCGCGCGGCCGCGACATCCAGCAGGGCCCGTACGACGACTTCATCCAGACCGACGCGCCGATCAACAAGGGCAATTCCGGCGGCCCGCTGTTCAACATGGACGGCCAGGTGGTGGGCATCAACACGGCGATCTACTCGCCGTCGGGTGGCTCGATCGGCATCGGCTTCTCGATCCCGGGCGAACGAGGCGAGCCTGGTGATCGCGCAGCTGCGCAAGTTCGGCCGCGCCAAGCGCGGCTGGATCGGCGTGCGCATCCAGGACGTGACCCCCGACATCGCCGACAGCCTCAGCCTCAAGCCGGCGCGCGGCGCGCTGATCGCCGGCACCGAGCCCAAGGGCCCGGCGCAGAAGGCGGGTCTGCGCACCGGCGACGTGATCCTGCAGCTCGACGGCCACGACGTGGACGGCCGCAGCCTGCCGCGCCGGGTGGCCGAGACCCCGGTCGGCGAGACGGCGCAGTTCGCGCTGTGGCGCGACGGCAAGCGGCAGACGCTGCCGATCGTCATCGGCGACTTCCCCGAGGACCAGCCGAAGCCGGACAGCCATCCCGCCTCGCACGCCCCCGCCGCCGCGGCACCGCTGGCCCTGGCCGATCTCGGCATGAAGGTCGCCGCCATCACCGATGCGCTGCGCCAGCGCTTCCAGCTCGCCGACGGCCAGAAGGGCGTGGTGATCACCGAGGTGATCCCGGACGGGCGCGCCGCCGAGCGCGGGCTGCGCGCCGGCGACGTGGTGGCCGAGGTGCAGCAGTCGGAGGTCTCCACGCCGGCCGATCTGGTCGATCGCATCGCCCAGGCCCGGCACGCCAAGCGGGCCTCGGTGCTGATGCTGGTGCAGAACGGCGACGGCATGCGCTGGGTGCCGCTGCCGATAGCGGGCGCGGGTCACGACACCACCGACCGCGGCACGCGGGACAAGACTCCGAACTGATCCGTCGCGGCTGGCGCCGGCCCTGCCCCGGTGCTCTCGGCCAGGCACCGCGGCTGGCTGCGTCAGGCGGTGCGCACCCTGGTCTCGATGGCGCTGTCCGACGTCGCGGCCTGGCTGTGCGGGCTGCACGAGGCCGGCTGGGCGCTGATCACGGCCGCGATCGTCACCTCGAACAGCGTCACCGGCACCTGGACCGCCGGCCGCGACCAGATCGTCGGCACCCTGATCGGTGCCGCCGCCGGTACCGCCGCGATCGGCCTGACGCTGCTCGGCTGGCCCAAGCTGCCGGTGTTCGCCCTGATGCTGACCCCGCTGGCGCTGCTGGCGGCGGCGCTGCCGACGTTGCGCCTGACCTGCGTCACCCTGGTGGTGGTGTTCCTGTTCCCCTCGCCGGGTGGGGCGTTCGAGCGGCCGTTCGACCGGGTGGTCGCGATCCTGATCGGTGCCGCGACGTCGCTGCTGGTCTCGTACCTGGTGTTCCGCTCGCGGGCGCGCGCGAGCGCGTTCGCCGCCGCCTCGGCGATGCTCGAGGCGCTGCAGACGCTGCTGCAGGAGGTGCTGTCCGGCGCCGGGGCGACGCGATCGCGCGATTCACTGTCGGAGATCGCCTCGAGCTCGCTGCGCGCCCTCGCCGACGCGGTGCTCGAGGCCAGGCGCGAGCATCTGGGGACGCTGGAGGCCGCCGATCCGCTGCTGGTGCGGCTGGTGCCGATGCTGCGCCGGCTGCAGAGCGACGTGCTGTTCGTGACCCGCGCGATCGACGAGCTGCCGGACGCCGCCGCGTCGGCCAGGCTGCACCCCGCGAGCCTGGCGCTGGGGCAGGTGTTCGAGGCCTTGCGCCGGCGCTGCGCGGCGCTGGCGCAGGACGGGACGCCGCCCGACCGGCAGGCCGCGGCTGGCGAGATCGACACGCTCGACCACACCCTGGCTTCGCTCGGCGACACCGCCGGGGTGCCGATCCGCTTCACCCTGCAGATGCTGCGCCGCGACCTCGACGACGTGGAGGCCGCACTCGAGCAGGATCACGCCGAGCGGTCCGGCGCCACGGTGGCGTCGCGCGCCGAGGCCTGAGGCGGCGCGCCGGACGGGGAGCGGGCGGGTTGCCTCAGGAGTGGCTGACGTGGCGGCGCCTGCGATGCGCGGCGGGCTTCTTGGTCGTCCGCTCCGGCGGCGCCGCCGCCGGCGGCGGCGGCAGCGGCACACCGGTCGCGTCGGCCGACACCTCGACCCGGAGCAGGCTGCGCGGCCGCCCCTGGCCCGGTATCAGGCTGACCGCGAACAGGTCCGGACCGGCATAGGCGGTGTCGGCGGTGTAGGTGACGTGGGTGCGCCCGCCATAGTTGTAGATGAAGCTGCTGCCGTGCGCCGGCAGGGTGGAGAGGACGAACGAGGCGTAGGGGCCGCCGTCCGGCTGGTCGACCAGGACCGTGCACAGCCCGCCGTCGCTGCGCGTGCGCATCGCCGCCATGCGCCCCTGCGGCGTCGCCGCGAGCTTGCCCGGGCTGCACAGGGCGGAGCGCTTGAGGTAGCCGAAGGGATCGGGTGCCACCTGCGGCGGCGGCGGCGGCGGTCCGTGGGCACAGCCGGCGAGGCCGGTGACGGTCAGACAGATCGCAGCGACACGCAGACGCACTCGACAGCTCCGCTCCAGGTCCGGCCGACCGGCGCCGGTCCGGGTCAGGACCGCGGCGGCCGACCGCCCGAGCCCCTGTAGAGCAAGCCCCGCCGCTGCGAAAGCCCGGCGGCCGTGAAGCGGCGCGCCGGAGGTTTGCGCTCGGGGTTTGCACGCGGGGGGTTTGCGCTCGGGGGTTCGCGTTCGGGGGTTTGCGCCGGGGGGCTTGCCCCGGGGCGCGCTTGCCCTAGCCTGGATTTCGCGGCGCGAGGCCGTCATCGTCCTGGAGATCCGCATGTCATTCCGCGCTGCCGGCGCCGCCCGCCCCCTCATGCTTTCCAGGCTCGTCGCGACGTCGCTCGCCGGAGCGGTGGCGCTGAGCGGCACGCAGGCGCTGGCGGTGCCGCGATGCGAGATGTCGCCGACGCGAGAGGCGTTCGACGTGCAGGGGCTGAAGAGCGAGCTGATGGTGACGGCACTCTCCTGCGGCGCGCAGGATCGCTACAACGCGTTCGTCGAGAAGTTCCGCCCGGGCCTGAACGCCGAGGAGAGCGAGCTCAAGGCGTATTTCGCCAACGCCTACGGACGCGGCGCGCAGACGCGGCGCGACGACTACATCACCCAGCTCGCCAACGTCGAATCCGAGCGCGGCCTGCGGGCCGGCACGCAGTTCTGCGACCAGCGGGTCGGCATGTTCGACGAGGTGGCGGCACTCGACAGCGTCCGCGACCTCGGCGGCTACGCCGAGGCCAAGGACATCGTGCAGCCCGCCGCCTACGATAGCTGCGCCGCGCCGACGCCCGCCCGGGCGAGCGGCACGCTGCGGCGCGCGCGCGTCGCCGGCGCGCGCCGCCACAGGGGCTGAGTTCTTGACCGCCGCGTGCGGGACACGCAAGAACGCACCATGAACGAGTTCTCTTCGCGCCTCCCCGATCGCCGGCCGTCCGCCAGGGTGAAGCCAGCCATTAAGCCGGCCGCCGTGCCGTCGCCGCCCGCCGACGCCAGCTACAGCGCCCGCGACATCGAAGTGCTGGAGGGGCTGGAGCCGGTCCGCCGCCGGCCGGGGATGTATGTCGGCGGCACCGACGAGACCGCGCTGCATCATCTCGCCGCCGAGATCCTGGACAATGCCATGGACGAGGCGGTGGCCGGCCATGCCAGCCTGATCGAGTTCGCGCTCGAAGCCGGCAACCGTCTCACGGTGCGCGATAACGGGCGCGGCATCCCGGTCGATCGCCATCCGAAATTTACCGATCGCTCGGCGCTGGAGGTGATCTTCACCACGCTGCACTCCGGCGGCAAGTTCTCCGGCCAGGCCTACGCCACCTCCGGCGGGCTGCACGGCGTCGGCTCGTCGGTGGTCAACGCGCTGTCGTCGCGGCTCGAGGTCGAGGTGGCGCGCGACCGCGCGGTGTGGCGCCAGGAGTACGAGCGCGGCCGGCCGCTGGGCAAGCTCGCCCGGATCGGCGCCACCCAGAACCGTCGCGGCACCATGGTCCGCTTCGTTCCCGATGACGCGATCTTCGGGGCGCTGCAGTTCGACCCGCTGCGGCTCTACCGGCTGTGCCGCTCCAAGGCGTTCCTGTTCCGCGGCGTCACGCTGCGCTGGAGCTGCGAGGCGAGCCTGCTCGGGCCGCCCGCGCGCGGCGGTGAGGAGGTGCCGGCGGAGGCGCTGCTGCATTTCCCCGGCGGGCTGGCCGACAGCCTGCGCGACGAGATCGGCGAGGCCGGCAGCCTGGCCGAACCCTGGTCGGGCGAGGCCGAGCTGCCGACCGCATCGGGTGCCGCCACCGGACGGCTGGAATGGGCGATCGCCTGGCTGGAGTCCGGCGAGGCGGCGCTGGCCAGCTTCTGCAACACTATCCCGACGCCGCAGGGCGGCACCCACGAGACCGGGTTCCGCAACGCGCTGCTGCGCGGCCTGCGCGCCTGGGGCGAGCACCGGCACAACAAGCGCGCCCTGCAGGTCACCGCCGAGGACCTGTTCGGCGCCGTCGCCGCCAAGCTCTCGGTGTTCATCCGCGAGCCGCAGTTTCAGGGCCAGACCAAGGAGAAGCTGACCAGCAACGAGGCGACGCGTCTGGTCGAGACCGCGCTGCGCGACCGCTTCGACCACTGGCTGTCGGGCCATCCGGCGCAGGCCGACGCCCTGCTCGCCTTCATCGTCGAGCGCGCCGAGGAGCGGCGGCGGCTGCGCGAGCTCAAGGAGACGCCGCGCAAGTCCGCGACCCGGCGGCTGCGCCTGCCCGGCAAGCTGACCGACTGCACCAGCGAGCGCGCCGCCGAGACCGAGATCTTCCTGGTCGAGGGGGACAGCGCCGGCGGCTCGGCCAAGCAGGCGCGCCGACGCGAGACCCAGGCGGTGCTGCCGCTGCGCGGCAAGATCCTCAACGTCGCCAGCGCCAGCACCGAGAAGCTGCGCCAGAACCAGGAGCTGCGCGACCTGGTCGAGGCGCTGGGCTGCGGCGTCGGCGCGCAGGCCGACATCGCCCGGCTGCGCTACGGCCGCGTCATCATCATGACCGACGCCGACGTCGACGGCGCCCACATCGCCTCGCTGCTGATGACCTTCTTCTACCGCGAGCTGCCCGAGCTGATCCGGCTCGGCCACCTCTATCTGGCGCAGCCGCCGCTGTTCCGCCTCACCCAGGGGGCCAGGACGGTATATGCGATGGATGATCGCGACCGCGAGCGCAAGCTGAGATCCTTCAAGGCCGGCGCCAAGGTGGAGGTTAGCCGCTTCAAGGGGCTCGGCGAGATGCCGACCGCGGACCTCAAGTCGACCACCATGGATCCCGACCGGCGCACCCTGCTCAAGGTGGTGGCGCACGCCGAGGACCGCGCCCGCACCAGCACCATGGTCGAGAGCCTGATGGGCCGGCGGCCGGAGCTGCGCTTCCAGTTCATCCAGGAGCACGCCCGCGACGTGGAGCTGCTCGACGTCTAGCATAGCGGTCGATCCCGGCCTGCTGGAGATCACGCCGGCATCCCGGGCGGGGATCCTGCGGCTGAACAACCTGCACGCCACCGAGCTGTCGCGGCTCGACGCGCCGACGCTGGCCGCCATGCTCGGCGGCACCTTCCATGCGCGCCGGATCGGCCGGGCCGAGGCGTTCCTGCTGGCGTTCGACCAGCGCGCCGACTACCGCAGCCGCAACTTCATCTGGTTCCGCGAGCGCTTCGAGGCGTTCGTCTATGTCGACCGGGTCGCGGTCGCGGCCGAGGCGCGCGGGCGGGGCCATGCCAGGCGCCTCTATGCCGACCTGCTGCGCCACGCGGCGGCGGCGGGCCACACCCGGATCGCCTGTGAGGTCAATATCCATCCGCCCAATCCGGCCTCCGACGCGCTGCACGCGAGCCTCGGCTTTTCCGAGGTCGGGCGTGGCGTGCTGCAGGACGGCGCCAGGCGGGTCAGCTACCTGCTGCGGCCGGTCGCGGCTCAGCTGACGTGGGTGTAGACGTGCACGCCGCCGCCGAGCGAAGCGGCCACGCCGATCAGCTGCGCGGCGGACCCGCCGGCGACAGCAGGCGACGCGGCGGCGACGCCGCCGGAGACGGTGGTCGCGGGCAGGATGGCGCCGATCCGCGCCGCAGCGGCGAAGTCGAGCGCGCCCATCGCGGCGGTGGCGCCGAAGGTCTGCGGCATGGCTGGCAGGACGGCCGGCAGGAAGCCTTGCAGGTGAGCCGGATTGAAGATGTTGTGGGCCGAGCCGCTGACAATCGTGGCAGACATGGTCCTATGTCCTTCTCTCAAAGTTATATTAAAATAACACTACGGTTACATTGGCAGGACCGAAGACCTGTAGTATCGGTATTCTCGTCCGATGCAGATCATTACCAATATCACGGTTCCGTGATCAAGTAAATTCGATGATCAACAATGATCCCGGTTCTTAATAATATGCCGCCCGGTCTTATTATTTCGCCGGTTCCGCGTCACGCCGCGTCGAGCGTCGTGTAGTCGGTGTAACCCTCCGCACCCTGGCTGTACCAGGTCGCCTGCACGTCGGGGTTGAGCGGTGCGCGCTGCCTGATCCGCTCCGGCAGGTCGGGATTGGCCAGGAAGGTGCGGCCGAAGGCGATCGCGTCCGCCTCGCCGCGGTCCAGCACCGCCTGGCCGCGGACGCCGTCATAGTCCGAGTTCAGCACCACCGGACCGCCGAACGCCTGCCTGATCGTCGGCGCCACCGGCGGCCGCGCCGCACGGCCGAAGCTGCCGTCCGCACCGGGCTCGCGCAGCTCGATGAAGCCGATGCCGAGCTCGCGCAGGACGGCGGCGGCGGCGGCGAACAGCGCCACCGGATCGCTGTCCTGCACGCCCTGCACCGGCTCGTTCGGCGACATCCTCACCGCGGTGCGGTCGGCGCCGACCTTGGCCGCCACCGTCTCGGCGACCTCGCGCAGCAGGCGGACGCGGTTCGAGACGACGCCGCCGTACGCATCGGTGCGCAGGTTGGCGCCGTCGCGCAGGAACTGGTCGATCAGGTAGCCATTGGCGGCGTGGATCTGCACGCCGTCGAAGCCGGCGTCGCGCGCGTGGCCGGCGGCGCGTGCGTAGTCGCCGAGCAGGCGCGGGATCTCCTCGAAGTCGAGCGCACGCGCCTGGGCGTAGGGCTGCTTGCCGGCGTAGGTGTGCGCCTGCCCGGGTGCGGTGGTCGCGGAAGCCGACACCGGCGGGGCGCCGGCGAGGAAGTCCGGATGCACGATCCGGCCCATGTGCCAGAGCTGGCAGACGATGCGGCCGCCGGCGCGGTGCACCGCCTCGACCACGGGCGCCCAGCCGGCCACCTGCTCGGCGGACCAGATGCCGGGCGCATACGGCCAGCCGAGGCCCTCCCGGCTGATGCCGGTGGCCTCGCTGATGATCAGCCCGGCACCGGCACGCTGGGCATAGTATTCGGCCATGATCGGGGTCGGCAGGTGTGACGCGGTGGCGCGGCCGCGGGTCAGCGGCGCCATCAGGATGCGGTTGGGAGAGTGGATCGCACCAAGGCGGATCGGGTCGAACAGGGAGGGCATGCGCGTCTCGCTGGTATGGGGGATGCGTCCGCCGGCGGCCTGCGGGGCCGCCGTGGCGGGAATCGCTTGTAAGACTTGTCGGCACTGTCCTACGTTCGAGCCTCTCAACAGTTGAAAGGAGGTGATCCAGTGTCTCATTGTTTGACCAAGGCTTCGCTCGAAGTGACCTGGACAGCAGGGATCGCGGCTCCCGCCATCTCCAACGAGATGCCGGCCTGAGCCCATTTCGGCCAGTGCCTCAGACAATGGAAGGCTCCGGGAGCAACCCTCCCGGAGCCTTCGTCGTATCGGGGAGCCGGCCGTAGGGCGGCGACCGCCGCCATCTCGACACGCCTATCTCGTTGCAATACCGTAACGCATTGGCGGCACGGGGGAGCGGGCGCGGTGACGGTTTCGCTGGGAGAGGGCATCGACCATGCCGCCGCCGCCGGGGGCAACCGCGCGCGGCAGGGCACCGCCGGCTGGTTCGTCGACGATGGCGGGCCGATCACGACCCGGCCGCTGCCGCTCCGCCACCTGCTGGACCGGCTCGCGGAGCTGGTGCCGCCGCTGCGGCAGCTGCGCGCCGCCCGACGGCTGCGACGACGCATGCGCGCGGCGCTGGGCTACGAGCCCAACCTGCATCGCCCGCGCAGCTTCAACGAGAAGATCGGCTGGCGCATCCTGCATGACCGCAACCCGCTGATCCCGCTCACCATCGACAAGATCGCGGTGCGCGACTGGGTGGCGGCGCGGGTCGGCCCCGAGATCCTGATCCCGCTGCTCGGCACCTGGCAGCGGGCGGAGCAGATCGACTGGGAGGCGCTGCCGCGGCGCTTCGTGCTCAAGGCGAGCCATGGCTGGTCGATGAACCTGCTGGTGCACGACAAGCGGTCGACCGATCGCGACGCGGCGCTCGCGACTGCGTCGGCCTGGCTGCGACGCAGCCACTATGCCGACACCGACGAGTGGGGCTATCGCGACGTGCCGCCGCGTCTGCTCGCCGAGGAGATGCTGCAGGACGACGCCGGCGGCATCCCGGGCGACCTCAAGTTCCACGTCTTCGAGGGCCGGGTGCGGCTGATCGGGGTGCATCGCGACCGGTTCGGGCTGCACCGCGTCACCTTCTTCGACGAGCGGATGCGCCGCCTGCCGGTGACGCAGGGCTGTCCGGCCGACCCGTCCTGGCAGCCGCCGCAAGGCATGGCGCGGCTGATCGAGATCGCCGAGCGGCTCGGCGCCGCCTTCGACTATGTCCGGGTCGACCTCTACCTGGTGGACGGCAAGCCGCGCTTCGGCGAGCTCACGCACTACGACAGCGGCGGCTGCAGCGCCTATCACCCGGCCAAGTACGACCGTCTGATCGGCGATCTGTGGCGGTTACCCGGAACCCGAAGAGGCTGACCGCCCCCGAGTGATCGAATGACGATCGGGGCCTGGGACCTGCGGCCCCAGCGGGTCAAGGGCAGCGCCCTTGCCCAGCCTCTAGCCGTCTCGCGAGCCGCGCCGCCCGAGCAGGAACGGCACCCGCCGATCCGGCTGGGTGGTGATCAGCCCGCGCGGCCGCACCGCCGGCGTGCCGATCAGCTGCAGGCGGAACTCGCGCAGCAGGCGGGCCAGCACCAGCACGCCTTCGGTAAGGGCGAACTGCGCGCCGACGCAGATGCGCGGCCCGGCGCCGAACGGCATGTAGACCATGCGGTCGGGCGGCGTGGCGCCGGGCAGGAAGCGCTGCGGATCGAAGCGTTCCGGATCCTGCCAGTGGCCGCGGTGGCGGTGCAGCACCCAGGGCGAGATGCTGATCACGGTGCCGGCGCGCACCGGATGGCCGGCGATCTCGTCGGCCGCCTGGGCCTCGCGCACGATCAGGTAGGCCGGCGGATACAGGCGCAGGGTCTCGTCGAAGAAGGCGCGGGTGAAGCTCAGCCGCTGCATCGCGTCGGGTGCGGCGAGATCGACCGAGGCCGCCTCCTCGGCGATGCGGGACTGCAGCTCGGGGCGTCGGGCGGCGATGTAGCAGGCCCAGAACAGCGACACCGCCGTGGTCTCGTGTCCGGCCAGGATCAGGGTGGAGACCTCGTCGCGCAGCTGCTCGTGGTCGAAGCCCTGGCCGGTCTCCGGGTCGCGCGCGCCGCGCAGCAGATCGAGCAGGTCGCGCGGCTGGTCGTGGGCGCGCGGCACCGCGTCGCGCGCGGCGACGATGCGATCGATCAGCGCCAGCCAGTCGAGACGGAACGCCGCCCGGCCGCGATCCAGCGGCGAGGCGACGTGGCCCGGCAGCATCAGGTCCAGCACGCCGACCTTGGCGTGGTTCAGCGCGTAGCGCATCATCAGGCCGCGCATGTCCGCACCGAAGCGGCCCATCTCCAGCGAGAACATCGACTGTCCGGCGACGTCCAGGGTCAGGCGCTGCAGCACCGAGATCAGGTCCACCGGCCGCCCCAGCCGCCCGTCGAGATCGTGGCAGGCGCTGTCGGCGACGCGCAGCATGTGCCCGATCAGGATCGGCATCACGCGCGGCGCCAGGCTCGGCGCGATCACCCGGCGCTGATGACGCCAGGCCTCGCCCTCGGCGAGGAACAGCCCCTGGCCCAGGATCGGCCGCAGCACCCGGCGCGTCGGCTCGTTGCGCCGGTAGTTCTCGTGGTTGCCGAGCAGGACGTGGCGGATCGCGGCCGGATCGTTGAGCAGCATCTGGCTGCGGCCGAGGAAGCTGCCGGGCAGGATGCCGTGCTCGTAGGCCTCGGGCCCCCACAGCTCCAGCGGGTTGCGACGCAGCACCAGGAACGCCTCAAGCTGCGACCGCCTCCCGGTCTTGAGCGGCGGCGTCGGCAGTCGGAGGTCGTGCGAGGCGAGCATGCCCGGCAGATGGTGTCAGCGCGCGGCGGACGCAACCGCGGCCGGCCCGGGGGCGACCGATCCGACCTGCACCTGGGCCTGGGCCTGGGCCTGGGCCAGGGCGCGCACCGTGGGGTCGAACACCCGGGTGAAGGAGGAGGGGTGGATGCCCATCCACAGCGTGATAAGCGCCAGCGGCGCCAGCGTCGCCATCTCGGCCGCCGTGAGGTCGCGCAGGGCGCCGATCAGGCCCGACGCGGCGCCGAACATCACCCGGCGGTACAGCACCAGCATGTAGACCGCCCCCAGGATCATGCTCATCCCCGACAGCAGCGCCACCCAGAAGCCGACCTGGATCGCGCCGATCATCACCAGCAGCTCGCCCACGAAGGCGCCGGTGCCGGGCAGGCCGATATTGGCCATCGCGAACAGCATCATCAGGGCTGCCAGCATCGGCATGCGGTGCGCCACGCCGCCGAAGCCCGCGATCTCTCGCGAGCCGGTGCGGGCCGACAGCATGCCCACGATCAGGAACAGGGCGGCGATGATGATGCCGTGGCTGAGCATCTGGAACACCGCGCCGCCGACCCCGGCGCCGTTCAGGGTGAACAGCCCGACCAGGATCAGCCCCATGTGGGAGAACGAGGAGTACGCGACCAGGCGCTTCATGTCGGTCTGCGCGAGTGCGACGATGGCGGCGTAGATCACGGCGACGATGCCGAGCGCGATCATCCACGGTGCCGCGCGGTGTGCCGCGTCGGGCAGCATGGTGATGGCGAAGCGCAGGAAGCCGTAGGCGCCGGCCTTGGACAGCACGCCCGAGATCAGCACCGCCGCCGGCGCCGGCGCCTCGGTGTAGGCGTCCGGCATCCAGCCATGCAGCGGGAACAGCGGCAGCTTCACCCCGAAGGCCAGCGCGAAGGCCAGGAACATCCACATCTGCGTTGCCGGCCGGAACGCGGTGTGCATCAGCACCGGGATGTCGGTGGTGCCGGCGATGCGCCACATCCACAGCAGCGCCACCAGCATGAACAGCGAGCCGCCGAAGGTGAACAGGAAGAACTTCAGCGACGCCGCGACCCGCTTCTCGCCGCCCCAGATGCCGATCAGCAGGCTGGACGGGATCAGCGTCGCCTCGAAGAACACGTAGAACACGATGAAGTCGAGGGACGAGAACAGCCCGACCAGGGTGGTCTCCAGCAGCAGGATGGTCAGCATGTAGTCGCGCACCCGGCTGCCGGCGATGCGCCACGAGGCGAGCACCGCGATCGGCGTGAGCGTGGTGGCGAGCAGCACGAACAGCAGGCTGATGCCGTCGAGCCCGACATGGTACGAGACCCCGAAGCGCGGCATCCAGTCCGCCCGCTCCTCGAACTGGAAGCCCGGGCGGGCGGGCGCGAAGCCGAGCCACAGGGCCAGCGACAGCACCCACACCAGCAAGCTGGTCCATAGCGCGATGCGCCGCGACGTCGCCTCCGCGGCCGCGCCGCGGGTGCGCACCAGCAGCAGCAGCAGCGCCCCCAGCAGGGGCAGGAAGGTGACCAGGGAGAGCAGCGGCAGGTGCAATTCGGCCTCGATGCGGGAGCGGAGACGGTCAACGCGGCGAACCTAGCGATGTTGCCGCGCACCGGCCAGCGGCCCCGGCCCCGGCTCCAGCCTCAGGCGCGGCCTCAGCTGCGCCCGAACAGGCGCTCGATCTCGTGCCGGCTGAGCCGGAGATAGGTCGGGCGCCCGTGCGGGCAGGTGGCGGCGCGCGGCGTCGCCTCCATGCGTCGCAGCAGCGCGTCCATCTCCGCGCGCTGCAGCCTGCGGCCGGCGCGTATGCTGCCGTGGCAGGCCATGCGGGCGAGCACCGCATCGAGGCGCGCGCTCAGCACCGTGGCCTGGTCCGGCAGCCCGAGCTCGTCGTCGGCCAGCTCGTCGGCGAGATCGCGCACCAGTGCTGCCGCATCGGCAGCACCCAGCAGCGCCGGCAGGGCGCGCACCAGCACCGCGCCGCCGCCGAACGGCTCGATCTCCAGCCCCAGCCGGGCGAGGCCGGCCGCGTGCGACAGCAGCGTCGCGCCCCGCGGCCCCGGCAGCGCCACCACCTCGGGCAGCAGCAGCCGCTGCGACGCCACCGCACCTGCCAGCAGCTGCTCGCGCAGCGCCTCGTGGGTCAGCCGCTCATGCGCGGCGTGCTGATCCACCAGCACCAGGCTGCCGTCGCCCGCCACCGCGATCACGTAGGTGTCAAGCACCTGCGCCACCGCCGCTCCCAGCGGATGCGATGGTGCGATGACCTCCGGCGGCGTCGCGGCATGGGCCGCGCCGTCGTCGAGGCGGCGCGCCTGCGGGGCCGTGCCCAGCGCCAGCGTGGCGCCGGCGGCCGCCGCGGGAGGTGCCGTCATGGGAGACGCCAAGGCGGAAGGTGCCAAGGCGGGAGGTGCGGGGGCCGCGGCCGTCGCCTCCGCGAAGCCGGTCGCCGCCCGCTCGACCGGATACCAGATCCGCCCGGCGCGCTGCGGCGACAGCGCGACGCGGCCGCCGGTACCGGCGCCGCCGGCCAGGGCGCGGCCGAGGCTGCCGATCACCAGCCCGCGCACCGCCTCGGCGTCGGCGAAGCGCAGCTCGGTCTTGGCCGGATGCACGTTCACGTCGAGCCGCTCCGGCGGGATCGTCAGCGACAGCGCCAGCACCGGATGGCGGCCGGCGACGATCAGGTGCCGGTAGGCGACGCGCACCGCGGTGCGCAGCACCGGATCGGACACCGGCCGGCCGTTCACCACCAGGAACTGCTCCGACGCGGTCGCGCGATGCACCGCCGGGCCGCAGGCCAGGCCCTCCAGCACCATGCCGAGCCGCTCGCCGGCGACCGCGAGCAGCCCCGCCGCCGGCTCCGCCAGCAGTGCCGCAATGCGCGCGGCAGGGTCCGCGGCCGGCAGGTCCAGCACCGTGCGGCCGTCGATCTCGGCGCGGAAGCTGATCCAGGGTGCGGCCAGCGCCAGCCGGCGCAGCACGGTCTCGGCGTGCCCGGCCTCGATGCGGGCACTCTTGAGGAACTTGCGTCGCGCCGGGGTCGCGAAGAACAGGTCCTCGACCAGCGCGCGGGTGCCGAAACCGCCGGCGCAGGGTGCCGGCTCGCCCACCGCCCCGCCCTCGACGCGCAGCTGCCAGGCTTCCGCCGCCCCCGCCGGCCGCGAGGTCAGGCACAGCCGCGCGGCAGCCCCGATCGAGGGCAGCGCCTCGCCGCGAAACCCCAGGGTCGCGATCCGCACCAGCGTCTCGTCGAGCAGCTTCGATGTGCAGTGCCGCTCCAGCGCCAGCGCCAGTGCGGCGGGGGCCATGCCGAGGCCGTCGTCGCGCACCACGATGCGCTCGATGCCGCCGCCCTCGAGGCTGACCTCGATGCGGCGCGCGCCGGCGTCGATCGCGTTCTCGACCAGCTCTTTGACCGCCGCCGCCGGCCGCTCGATCACCTCGCCGGCGGCGATCCGGTTGACCACCTGCTCGGAGAGCCGCCGGATCACCGGCGGGGGGTGTGCTGGCTCCGCGCTCGCGGCGGCGCCGCTCAGAACAGGCTTTGCAGGAAGCCGGGCTTGTCCGCCTTGACCGTCGGCGTGGCGCCGTCGGTCGGCGCGCGGCCCAGGGCTGCGTTCTCCTGCAGGCGACGCTTCTCGGCGTCCGTATCGACCAGCGAGCCGGCCTGGCCGCCGCGCCAGAACATCAGCTCGTTGACGAAGCCGGTGCCGGGACGGTCGAGCTCGCCGCGCCCGGCGCCGGTGGGTGTGGCACTGCTGGCGGCGGCACTCTGCACGAGCGCACTCTGTCCGGGCGAGCTGGCGCCGCCCGCACCCTGCAGCGCCACGTCGGGGGCCAGCGTCTCCAGCGCCTGGGTGCGCGTGCTCTGCTCCTGCGGACGATCGGCGCCGGGCTGCGGGGCGGCCAGCTGCGCGTCGGGCGGCATCGAGAGCGGCGCCCGCGTGGTCACGGTGTACTCGTCCGGCGCGTCGCGCACGAGGCCGAAATCGCGCTCGATGTCGTCGCCGCTGCAGCCGCCCAGCGACAGCGAGAGGGCGAGCGAGAGGCCGAGGCCGCACAGCAGCGCGGCCGGCGCCGGTCGGCGGGCTCTGGTGGCGGCGGGGCGTAGGTGGCGCGGCATGGCGGTCTCTGTAGCGCCGAATCGCCGCCAGCGGCAAGACGGCGCTGCGGCCGCCGGGCAGCTTGCTTAGGCGGCCCGTCGATCGAGCAGGCCGTCGAGCAGCAGCACGCCGACGCCGCAGACGATCGCCGCGTCGGCCACGTTGAAGACGTACCACGACCAGCCGAAGGCGTGGGCGTGGATGAAGTCGACCACGGCGCCGAAGCGCAGCCGGTCGATGACGTTGCCGATCGCGCCGCCTGCGATCGCCCCCAGCGCGGCCGCGACCGGCCGGCGATCGGTGCGGCGCATCCACACCCCGAGCAGCAGCACGACGCCGACCGCCAGCGCGGCCAGCAGCCACGGCCCGGCGCCGCCGAGCCCGGCCAGCAGGCCGAAGGTGACGCCGTGGTTCCACACCATGGTCAGGTTGAGCACCGGCAGCAGCGCCACGCTGCCCAGCGCCGGCAGGTCGAGGCCGTTCAGGATCCAGTACTTGCTCGCCTGGTCGCCGAGCAGCACCGCCAGCGCCAGCGCCAGCCCGACCCGCATCACGCGGCCGGATCCACCACGTCCGCGCAGCGCAGGCACAGCGACGGGTGGGCGTGCACGCTGCCGACCTCCTCGAGCACGCGCCAGCAGCGCACGCACTTGGCACCGCGCGCGGCGCGCACCGGCGGCGGCACCCCCGCCTCCGCCGCATCGTCCTGCGCCACCAGCTCGACCCGCGAGACGATCGCGAGCTCCGGCCAGTCGATATCGGCGAAGCGTTCGGCCTGCGCCCGCGACAGCGGCAGCTCCACCTCCGCCTGCAGCGACGAGCCGATCGTGCCGTCGCGTCGCGCCGCCTCGATCTGGGCGTTGATCGCGCGCCGGATCGCGCGCAGCTCGGCCCAGCGCTCCGCCAGCGCCGGGTCGTGCCACGCCGCCGGGATCTCGGGGAAGCGCTGCAGGTGGACGCTGTCGGCCTCGCCGAAGCGCGTGGTCCAGGCCTCCTCGGCGGTGAAGCACAGCACCGGCGCCAGCCAGCTGCACAGGCAGCGATGCAGCCGGTCCAGCACGGTGCGCGCGGCGCGCCGGCGCGGCGCGGCGGGTGCGTCGCAGTACAGCGCGTCCTTGCGTATGTCGAAGTAGAACGCCGACAGGTCGGCCGCGCAGAAGCCGTGCAGCGCCGGCAGCAGCCCGACCCACTGGTGCGTCTCGACGGCGTGCCGCAGCTGCACGTCGAGCTCGCCCAGGCGGTGCAGCACCCAGCGCTCCAGCTCCGGCATCGCGGCGTGCTCGACCCGCTCGGCCTCGTCGAAGCCGTCGAGCGCGCCGAGCAGCCAGCGCAGCGTGTTGCGCAGCCGGCGGTACAGCTCGCCCTGCTGCTTGAGGATCTCCGGGCCGATGCGCAGATCCTCGTCGGTGTCGGAGTTCATCACCCACAGACGCAGGATGTCCGCACCCAGGCTGTCATGCACCTGCTGCGGCGCCACCACGTTGCCGAGCGACTTGCTCATCTTGCGGCCCTGCTCGTCGAGCACGAAGCCGTTGGTCAGCAGCGCGCGATAGGGTGCCGAGCCACGCGTCGCCACCGCCTCCAGCAGGCTCGACTGGAACCAGCCGCGATGCTGGTCCGACCCCTCCAGATAGAGGTCGGCCGGGAACGGCAGGTCCTCGGCCCCGAGCACGAAGCTGTGCGTCGCGCCGCTCTCGAACCACACGTCGACGATGTCGCGCACCTGCTCGTACTGCGCCGGATCGCGCCCCTCGCCGAGGAAGCGCGAGGGCGGCGCGCTATACCACACGTCGGCGCCCTCGGCGGCGAACGCGTCCACGATGCGCGCCATCACCGCCGGATCGCGCAGCACCTCGCCGCTGCGCTTGTCGACGAACACCGCGATCGGCACCCCCCAGGCGCGCTGTCGCGAGATGCACCAGTCGGGGCGGTCGGCGACCATCCCGGTCAGCCGGCGGCGCGCCTGCGCGGGCACGAACCGCACCGTCTCGAGCGCCTCCAGCGCGCGGGCGCGGATCGCGGTCTCGCCGTCCATGCGGATGAACCATTGCGGCGTCGCGCGCCAGATCACCGGGGCGCGCGAGCGCCAGGAATGCGGATAGGCGTGGGTGATCTCGCCGCGCCACACCAGGCCGCCGGCCTGAAGCAGCGCCTCGCACACCGGGCCGGCGGCGCGGAACACGTGGCTGCCGGCGAACAGCGGCACCCAGGGGGCGTAGCTGCCGTCGTCGAGCACCGTCTCCGGCACCGCGATGCCGTGCGCGGTGGTCAGCGCGAAATCATCCTCGCCGTGCGCCGGCGCCATGTGCACCAGCCCGGTGCCCTGCTCGGTGGTGACGAAGTCGCCGGCCAGCAGCGGCACGTCATGCTCGTAGCCCTGGCCGCGCCAGGGATGGGCGCACAGCGCGCCCTCCAGTGCGCTGCCGGGCAGGTCGTGGCGCAGCGCGTAGCGGGTGATGCGGACGGCGTCGGCGAACGCCTCGGCGAGGTCGAGTGCCACCAGCAGCCGGTCGCCGGGCGACACCAGGCTGCCCTCGCCGGTCTCGGCCACCTCGATCACCGCGTAGCGGATCGAGGGGCCGTAGCCGATGGCGCGGTTGCCCGGCATGGTCCAGGGCGTGGTGGTCCAGATCACCGCGCGCGCGCCCTCGAGCCAGCGCTGCGGCGTCGGGTCGCGTATCACCGGGAAGCCGACCCAGATCGTGGTGCTGGTATGGTCGTGATACTCGATCTCGGCTTCCGCGAGTGCGGTCTTCTCGACCGGGCTCCACAGCACCGGGCGCAGGCCGCGATACAGCGCGCCGCTGAGCAGGAAGCGGCCGATCTCGCCGGCGATCGCCGCCTCGGCGCTGAAATCCATCGTGGCGTAGCGGTGCGCCCAGTCGCCCTGCACGCCGAGCCTGCGGAACTCCGCCGCCTGCACGTCGAGCCATCCTTGCGCGTACGCCCGGCACTCGGCGCGGAACTGCAGGATCGGCACCTGGTCCTTGTCGCGGCCGGACTTGCGATACGCCTCCTCGATGCGCCACTCGATCGGCAGGCCATGGCAGTCCCAGCCCGGCACGTAGCGCACCGCGTAGCCCGCCATGCGGTGCGCGCGGTTGACCACGTCCTTGAGGATCTTGTTCAGCGCATGGCCGATATGCAGGTGGCCGTTGGCGTAGGGCGGACCGTCATGCAGGGTGAAGTGCCGCCGTCCGGCGGCCGCGGCCGCGATCCGCGCGTCCAGACCCATCGCCTCCCAGCGCGCCAGGATCGCCGGCTCGCGACGCGGCAGGTCGCCGCGCATCGGGAACGACGTCCTGGGCAGGAACACGGTGTCGCGGTAGTCGGTCTCGGCGGTCGGTTCGATCATCGGCGCTGTGCTTCGTGGCAAGGGGCGTCCCCCTGCTGCCTCAGCCGCCGAGCTTGCGCAACAGGTAGTCGCACGCCTGCGCGCTGTCGCGCCCGATCTGCGCGCGCAGCGCGTCGAGCCCGTCGAAGCGCTGCTCGGCGCGAAGCAGGGTGTGCAGCGCCACCGACAGCTCCATCCCGTACAGGTCGGCGTCGAAATCGAACAGATGCACCTCCAGCCGGCTCTCCGGCCCGGCATTGACCGTCGGGCGGCGGCCGATGTTGGCCACCCCGCGATGGGTGCCGCCGTCGGGCAGCCGCACGGTGACGGCGTAGACCCCGCGCGCCGGCTCCAGATGTCGGCCGAGTGCGATGTTGGCGGTGGGGAAGCCGAGCTGGCGGCCGCGCTTGTCGCCGTGCACCACGATGCCGCGCACCGCCCACGGGCGGCCCAGCTCCTCGGTGGCGCGTTCCGGATAGCCGTCCAGCAGCGCGCGGCGGATGCGGCTGGAGGAGAACGGGCCGCCGCTGTCGGTGAGCGGCGGCACGATAGTCAGGCCGATGCCGAGCGCCTCCGCCTGGTCGCTCAGCCGGTCGACGTCGCCGCCGCGACGATGGCCGTAGGCGAAGTCCGGCCCGCAGGCCAGGTGGCGCAGGCCCAGGCCCTCGTGCAGCACCTCGCGCACGAAGCGCTCGGCGGAGAAGTGCGAGAACGCCTCGTCGAACGGGATCTCGAAGATGCAGGCGACGCCCAGCGCCTCGAGCGCTGCCAGGCGCTCCTGGCTCAGGCTGAGCCGGAACGGCGGGTCGTCGGGGCGGAACAGCTCGCGCGGATGCGGCTCGAAGGTGACCACGCCGAGCCGCAGGCCGGGCCGCGCCGCGTGCAGCCGGCGCAGCAGGTGGGCGTGGCCGAGATGCACGCCGTCGAAATTGCCCAGTGCGGCGATGCCGCCGCGCACGGCGTCGGGCACGCGGCGCCAATCCTGATGCAGCTCGATCATGGCGCGCCTCCTCCCGGCAGGCCGAAGCGGGCGGCGACGGCCGCGAAGTCGCCGCATCCCGGATGCCGCGGGCACGCCGCCGTGGCGTCCTGCGGCCGCAGCAGCTGGCAGGCGGCCAGTCCGGCCGCGAGGGCGGCGTCGAGCTCGGCCGCGCTGTCGGACAGGAACAGGATCGAGGCCGGCGGCAGGTCGAGCCGCCGGGCGGCCGCGCGGTAGCTCTGAGCTTCGGTCTTGGCGCCGATCCGGGTGTCGAGGAAGGCCGAGAACAGCCCGCTGAGGTCGCCCCCGCACGCCTCGGGGAGATGGCGGAAGATCAGGCGCTGCGCCGCCTCGGAGCCCGAGGAGTACACCGCGAGCCGCACGCCGGCGGCGTGCCAGGCGCGCAGCACCGGCGCCACGTCGGGATACAGCTCGCCGCGCAGCGTCCCGTCGGCGTAGCCGTCCTGCCAGGCCAGGCCCTGCAGCAGCTTCAGCGGCGTGATCTTGGCGTCGCGGTCCATCCAGTCGAGGCACTGCGCCAGCGGATCGCCACCCGGCGCCAGCGCGCGTATCTGCGCCAGCGCCGCGGCGACCTGCGGCTCATCGGCGCGCGCGCTCAGCAGACCCGGCAGGGCGGCGCGGGCGTAGGGGAACAGCACCCGGTGGACGAAGGCGATCGGGGTGGTGGTGCCCTCGATGTCCGTCAGTACCGCGCGCGGGCCATGCTTCACGTCGCTGCTCTCACCGGGACTTTTCTCACCGGGACTGGTCGCACCGGATGCCGCGCTCAGGCGGCGGCGGGGAAGCGGGCGCTGATGTCGTCGCCGGTATAGTGGGCGACCCAGCCGCTGCGGTCGGTGAACACGCGCAGCGCCGTGACTGACGGCCGCTCGCCGGCATCGAACCAGTGGGCGATGCCGCTCGGCACCGAGATCAGGTCGCCCGCGGTGCAGCACGCCTGGTAGACGCGGCCCTCGACATGCAGCACGAAGCTGCCCTCGCCGCGCACGAAGAAACGCACCTCGTCCTCGGTATGGGTGTGTTCGCGGAGGAACTTCTCGCGCAGCGCCGCCCGGTCGGCGGTGGTCTCGTCGAGCGTGATCACGTCGGCGGCGCCGGCGCCGCTCTCGCCCATCAGCCGGTCGAGATGCGGCCGGTAGGCTTCCAGGATGGCCGCGTCGGCGGCGTCCGGCGCCAGCCGCACCGGGCTGTCCCAGCGCTCGAAGCGCACGCCGATGCGGGCGAGCTCGTGGCCGATACGTGCCGCGTCCTCGGTGCGCAGCATCGCCTGCGCGGGCCGGCGCTCGTCGCAGATGGTCAGTCGGCTCATGATCCAAGCTTCCTTTGTTGCAGCGCGCAGTCGAGCAGGAACTCCAGCCCCTCCAGCCGTGCCAGCGCCGCCGGCATCGAAGGCCCCCAGGCATAGACGCCGTGCCCGCGCAGCGCGTAGCCCATCGCCATGCCGTCGAGCCGCGGCGCGATGGCTCGGCACAGCCGCGCGATGTCCTGGTCGTTGTCGAAGATCGGCAGGCACAGCCGCGCCGGCAGCCGCGCCTCGGACGGATCGCAGGGATCGACCAGGGTTGCCTCGAACAGCTTGAGCAGCTCGTAGCCCTCGAACCACAGCGCCGGGCCCGGCTCGACCATCGACAGCACGGTGGCTGCGACCGAGTGGGCGTGCAGCACCGCCGCGGTCGCGGCAGACGCCGCGTAGAGCTGGCAGTGCAGCAGCGTCTCGTTGCTTGGCCGGTCGTCGCGGCGCACCGGACGCCCGTCCGCCTCGACCTCGATCACGTCGCTGCGATCGAGCAGGCCCTTATGGCTGCCGCTGCGGGTGATCGCGATGCGGCCGTCGCGCAGCCGGCGGCTGAGGTTGCCCGCGGTGGCCGGCACCCAGCCGCGCTGGTCGAGACGCCGCCCGACCGCCGCGATCTCGTCCGCCGCCGCCGACCAGGCCGCGTCGCCGGCCGGATCGGGCACCGCCCGCACGGGCATGGCCGACGCGTCGCGCCGACGCGTCAGCTATGCCGTATCGGCTCCTGCATCTTGCCCGGAGCGGAGCCCGGTGCAGGGCTCGCGGCGCCGGAGGAGACCACGGTCGGCGAGGCGAGCGTGGTCGGTGCCGGATGCGACGCCTGCTGGCCGTGCGCCTCCATCGACTCGTCGTCCGCCATGTTCTTCTTGAACGACTTCATGCCCTTGGCGAAGTCGCCCATCAGGGTGCTCACCTTGCCGCTGCCGCCGAACAGCAGCAGCACCACCGCGAGCACGATCAGCCAATGCCAGATGCTCAAGCCACCCATGAGACCCTCTCTTCGGCCGCGTCTGGCCGAGCTGCGCCGGTGCCGAACCGCGTCGCGGCAGAGCATGTGGCGCGAAGCGGGCGACCATGCAAGCTCCGGCCGTGCAGGCCTCGCCCGCGCGGCCGGCGCCGCGGCGCCGGCCGCTCAGGACTCCCGCAGCCGCGCGATCAGCGCCTCGGCGGTCCGCAGATCGGTGTCGAGCGCCCGCCGCGCGACCTCGTGCGCGAAGCCGGCGCGCGCCAGCGCCCCGAGCGCCCGGGTGCGGGCGGCGAGATCGGGCTCGGTCGCCGCGAACGGGCCGATGCGGCGTCTGCGCGCCTGGATCAGGGCGGCGGCGAGCTCGGCGTCGCGGGGATCCAGCAGCGCTTCGGCGCGCGCCTCCTCCACCGCGCGCGCGACCGTCTCGGCGGCGACGCCGCGGCCGGCGAGATGTGCCGCGACCGCGCGCGACGAGCGGCCGCCGCGGCTCAGCGCGCGCACCCGCGAGGCGGCGAACGACGCGTCATCGACCGCGCCGAGGCGGACCATGTCGACGGCCACCAGCCGGGCCTCGCGATGCGCCTGCTCCTCGATCGGCCCCACCGCGTCGGGATCGGCGCCCTGCCGCACCGCCTGGCGCGCCCAGCGTGCGACCCGGCGCTCGAGCACGCGCAGCAGCCCGGCCTCGGTGGTGGCGAAGCGCGCCAGGTAGGCGAGCGCCGCCTCGCGCAGATCCGGCGCCGCCTCCGGGCCGGACGGGCGCTCCGCGGCCGCTCGCCGGCCGCCCCGTCGATCAGGCGGCGGCCGGGACGCCACGCCGCGGCATGCGATGGTGCGGGATGCGACGCTGCGCGATGCGATGGAGCGGTGGCGGCCTCAGCGGCGCGCCTTGCGGGCGGCGTAGCGCTTGTCGCGCGCGGCCTTCTGCTCGAGCTTCAGCAGCGCCTCCTGGCGCGTCGTCTCCCGCGCCGCCGCCTCGCGCTCGGCCAGGGCGGCGGCGGCGGCGATGGCGGCGGCCTCGCGCTCGGCGGCGAGCCGCACCGCCGCTTCCTCGCGTTCGCGGCGCCGCTCGGCCATGCGCAACTCGCGCGCCTCGGCGACCGCGCGCCGCTCCGCCTGTCGCGCCAGCACCTCGGGATCGTCCGCCGCGGGACGGGTCTTGAACTTGGCCAGCAGCGCCATCTTGGCCTCGGCGGAGGCTTTCTGGCGTTCGTCGAATTTATTACCCTTGAAGATCACGGCGACCCTTCGTCTCGTTCCGGCGCACCGGCGGGCGCCGCTGCGCGGCGGTTTCTAGCCGTTGTTGCGCTGCGGTGTCACCACCATATGCGCCGCAGTCCTTTTATGCGACAATACGGATGAGTTGAAGTCGTGGCGCATGCGCCACCATGCAGGGGATGACGATGCCGCAATGCTTTCCACGTCATGCCGAGATGGCGGGAGGCCAGTGATGAACGTCTTTAAGCCCGCGACCAGGACCGCGATGACCGAGGCTCAGGTCCGCAAGGCCGCCGCCAACACCGCGGGGCACGAGAAGACCCTCGACGACGATCCCTTCAAGGAGGGCGACGCGGTGGTCTACGCGGCGCACGGCGTGGGCCATATCGACCGCATCGGCCTCGAGGAGATCGCCGGGCACAAGCTGGAGGTGATCCAGGTCTCGTTCTCCGACAACCAGATGACGCTGCGCATCCCGCTGGCGCGCGCGCGCGCCTCCGGACTGCGCAAGATCGCCAGTCGCGACATCGTCGAGAAGGCGATGGCTGTGATCCGCGGCAAGCCGCGCATCAGCAAGGCGCTGTGGGCGCGCCGCGCCGTCGAGATCCAGGCGCGGATCAACTCGGGCGACCTGCTGCAGGTTGCCGAAGTGGTGCGCGACCTGCAGCGCCACGTCGATAATCTCGAGGGCAGCTTCAGCGAGCGCAAGCTGTTCGAGCTGGCGCTCGACCGTTTCGGCGCCGAGATCGCAGTGGTGGAGGGTGCCGACAAGAGCGCCGTGCTCGACCGGCTGACGGCCACCATGAAGGCCGCCTGAGGCGATCCCGGCGCGCCGCGACACCGTCGGTCTCCGCCGCCCCCAACGAGGAGCGGAGACCCATGGTCACTGCCGCGTCGCGGCGGTGCTGCGCCGGCTCAGGACGGGTTCTCTTCTCCCGGCATCGCCTCGTCGGTACCAGCCGCCTTAGGCGTCACATCGCCAGGCGCCGACGCGTCGCCGGCGGACGGTGACGCGGTCGCCGCATCCTTTTCCCGACGCTTGGCTTCCTTCTTCGCCGCCTTGGCGCGATCGCGCTCGGCTTTCTGAAACCCGTAATTGACCTTGAAGGTCATTCGTCCTCCTTCAGGCGACCTTTAGATTAACCGCGGAAACCCGGCCCTTCTGACCGCTCTCCAGATCGAAGCTGACCGACTGGCCGTCATTCAGACTCTGCAGGCCGGCACGCTCTACCGCCGAGATATGCACGAACACGTCGCTGGACCCGTCCGACGGCTGGATGAAGCCGTATCCCTTGGTCGCGTTGAACCACTTAACCGTGCCGTTCGGCATGGCCTATCTCCTGCTCTCGGAGGCCACCGCAACGACGACCCATCTGCTCGACCATTAAGGAAAGAAGCACCGATCGTTCAGTATGCCGAGGATCCGCCCCGGTGCCTACCCCGGTGGTTTGACTTGGCTCGCGCGCACACGGCATCATGAAGCGGTCGGCGGCGCCGGCGCCCGGTTCGTCGCGCCGCCCCGGTGCGACGCACGGCTCCGGGTCAGCCCCGACGGGATTCCGGTCAGCGACGATGCGGACCGTACGACGACGAGGTGCAGGATCCAGCCGATGATCGCCTCCCTGATGCCGACCTATAACCGTGCCGACATCGCCTTCGAGCGTGGCGAGGGGTGCTGGCTGCACGGGTCGGACGGGCGACGCTACCTCGATTTCGGCGCCGGCATCGCCACCTCCTCGCTCGGCCATGGTCATCCGCACTTGGTCGCCGCGATTGCCGAGCAGGCCGGCCGGGTGATGCACGTCTCCAACCTCTACCGCGTGCCGCAGGCCGAGCGTCTTGCCGAGCGCCTGGTCGCGGCGACGTTCGCCGACAGCGTGTTCTTCTGCAACTCGGGGGCGGAAGCCAACGAGGGCATGGTCAAGATGATGCGCCGGACGATGGCCGAGACCGGCCGCGCCGAACGCACCCGCGTGCTGTGCTTCGAGGGCGCCTTCCACGGCCGCACCCTGGCGATGCTGTCGGCGACCGGCAACGCCAAGTACCTGCGCGGCTTCGGACCCGCGGTCGAGGGCTTCGATCACGTGCCGCTCAACAACCTCAACGCGGTGCGCGACGCGATCACGCCGCAGACCGCGGCGATCCTGATCGAGCCGATCCAGGGCGAGGGCGGGGTCCGGCTCGCCGACCAGCACTTCCTGCGCGAGCTGCGCACCGCCTGCGACGAGTTCGGCCTGCTGCTCGGCTTCGACGAGGTGCAGAGCGGCATGGGCCGCACCGGCAGGCTGTTCGCGCACGAGTGGGCCGAGGTGCGTCCGGACGTGGTCGCCACCGCCAAGGGCATCGGCGGCGGCTTTCCGCTCGGTGCCATCCTGGCCACCGAGGCGGTGGCGCGGCACATGACCTACGGCTCGCACGGCACCACCTTCGGCGGCAACCCGCTGGCCTGCGCCGCCGGCAACGCGGTGCTCGACGTCGTGCTGGCGCCGGGCTTCCTCGACGCGGTCGAGCGCACCGGTGCGATGCTGCTCGACGCGCTGCAGGGCCTGGTCGAGACCGACCGCGACATGTTCGAGGCGGTGCGCGGGCGCGGGCTGATGCTCGGCGTGCGGTGCGCGGCGCCGAACACGGCGCTGCAGGCCGCCTGCCTCGAGGAGGGGCTGCTGGCGGTGGCCGCCGGCGATAACGTGCTGCGGCTGGTGCCGCCGCTGGTGGCGCGCGAGGCGGAGGTGCGGGAGGCGGTGCGCCGGCTGCGCGCGGCGGCGTCGCGGCTGCGGCCGGCGCTGCGCGCCGCCGCGCAATGACGGCGGCGGAACCGCGCCACTATCTCGAGCTGCGCGACCTCGACGCCGAAACCCTGCGCGCGATCGTCGATCTCTCCGCCTCGATCAAGCGCGCCCAGCATGGCGGCGCCCGGCCCGCGCATCCCGACCGTCCGCTCGCCGGGCGCACGCTGGGGCTGATGCTGGAGAAGCCCTCCACCCGCACCCGGGTGTCGTTCGAGGTCGCGATGCGCCAGCTCGGCGGCGACGTCGTGGTGCTGTCGGCGCGCGACATGCAGCTCGGACGCGGCGAGAGCATCGCCGACACCGCGCGCGTGCTGTCGCGCTTCCTCGACGCCCTGGTGCTGCGCACCGACGATCCGCACAAGCTGCGCGAGCTGGTCGCCTACAGCACCATCCCGGTGATCAACGGCCTGACCGCGGCCTCGCATCCGGCGCAGCTGCTCGCCGACATCCTCACCTTCGAGGAGCATCGCGGCCCGATCCGCGGCCAGCGCGTCGCCTGGTGCGGCGACGGCAACAACGTGCTGGCCTCCTGGATCGAGGCGGCGGTGCGGTTCGGCTTCCACCTGCGGATCGCCACCCCGCCGGACCTGGCGCCGCCGGCCTCGCTGCTGCGCTGGGCCGCGGCGGAGGACGCGGCCGGCGGATCGGTCACCCTGGCGCGCGACGCCGCCGACGCCGCCGACGCGGCGCGCTGCGTGGTCACCGACACCTGGATGTCGATGTCGGACGATCCCGCCGAGGACCGCGCGCGTCTGCTGACGCCGTACCGGGTCGACGCGGCGCTGATGGCGCACGCGGCGCCCGACGCGCTGTTCATGCACTGCCTGCCGGCGCATCGCGGCGAGGAGGTCACCGACGAGGTGATCGACGGCCGCTGGTCGGTGGTGTTCGACGAGGCCGGGAACCGGCTGCACGCCCAGAAGGGACTGCTCGCCTGGGTGCTCGGCGGCGCGGACTGGCGGCGTCTGGGGCGCATCGACGGGACCGCGTCGTGCTGACCGCCGCGTCGCCTTCCCCGCGAGGAATCAGCCCGTGAGCCGACCTCCCGTGAGCGAGCCGCCCGTGAACGCGACGCCGTCCACCACCGAGGAGGTTCCCTCGGCGCCGGGCTGGGTGGAGCAGGGGCTCGACGAGATCCTGGGCGACCCGGCCTGCGGCCTGCCGAGCCGACCCAGCCTGCTCGGCCACCGCAACGCCTATCTCGACTGCCTCGCTTCGTCGGCGCGCAACGCGGACCTCGACGAGTCGCACGATCGCTGCCGCCGCACGCTGCTGGCGGCCCTGGTCGAGCAGGAGGGCCTGCCGGCGGAGCGGGCGCGCGTCCTGGAGCAGAAGCTGGAGGCGCTGGAAGCCGAGATCAGCGAACGCATCTAGCCGCGCCGGGAGCGTAACACACGCTCCGCGCGCGGGGCGGAACCCACCCCCGGCAGCCGGCGCGGCGCCGGTAGTATGGCGATCCATCGCGGCGCCCCCTATCTTGGCCCCCATGGTCGAAACACCCGCCTTCCTCGACACCAACCGCCCGGATGTGCCCGACATCGTGGTGCCGCGCGGCATCACGCCGTTCTTCCTGCCCGATCGTCCGGTCCGCGGCCGGCTGATCCGCCTCGGCCCGCTGGCCGACGCGCTGCTGTCGCGACACGACAACCCCGAGGCGGTCACCCGGCTCGCCGGCGAGGCGCTGGCGCTGGTCGCGGGCCTCGCCTCGGCGCTGAAGTTCCGCGGCTCGTTCAGCCTGCAGGCGAAGGGCGACGGTCCGGTCTCGATGCTGCTGGCGGACTGCACCGACGCCGGCGCACTGCGCTTCTACGCCCACACCGACGCCGACCGCGTCGCCGCCCTGCAGCACGCCGACAGCCAGCCGAACGCCGCCACCCTGCTCGGCGGCGGCTACCTGGCCTTCACCGTCGACCAGGGCGGCGAGAGCGAGCGCCACCAGGGGATCGTCGCCATCGAGGGCGAGACGCTGGCCGCCATGGCGCAGCATTATTTCGAGACCTCCGAGCAGCATGACTGCGCCGTGCGGCTGGCGTGCCGCAGGACCGCGGCCGGCTGGCGCGCAGCCGCCCTGGTGCTGGAGCGCATCGCCCATGGCGGCGGCGTCGCGTCCGACGCGGACGCGGGCGAGGACGAAGCTGCGGCGTTCGACATGATCGGCGACCGGTCAGACGGCGCCGCCGACGAGAGCTGGCGCACCGCGCTGACGCTGGCCGCGACGCTCGGCGACGACGAGCTGCTCGACGACGCGCTGCCGGCCGAGGAGCTGCTCTACCGCCTGTTCCACAGCGAGGGCGTCGCCGCCGACCGGCCGCGCGCGCTGGCCTATGGCTGCCGCTGCTCGCGCGCGCGCCTGGCCGGCATCCTGGAGGGCTTCCCGGTCGACGATCTCGACCACATGATGGTGGATGGCGACATCGTCATGACGTGCGAATTCTGCAACCTGGATTTCCGCTTCCCGCGCGACAGCGTCAAGGGTAGTGGCTGAGCGGCCAGCCTCGCGCCGGGCGCGTCGGGTCTCAAGAGCTGGGAGAAGCGGTTTGCCGTGCTGGCCGGTTTCGCATCGGGACGGGAAGTACCAGGTCACCGACACCGACGGGATCCTGTATCCCATCACCCTGGGCCGGAACCCGGTCGAGGTGCTGCAGCCGGGATGGTATCCGGTGGGCCTGCAGACCGGGCTGCGGCCGTTCCACCTGCTGGAGCTGCGCAACGACGAGGGCGGCGGCCTGGATGCGGTCTGGTACCTGAGCGACGATCTCAACTTCGTCAGCAACGACGCCAGACGCTTCACCTCCGAGCAGACCGGCCAGCTGGTCTCCGGCCTGTCGCCGCTGCTGCGCGACCTGCACGACCAGACCCTGTGTGCGCCCCATCCCGCCGTCGCGGCGTCCAGCCACGCCTTCGACGGCATCAACCCGGTCTTCGTGCGCGACCTGATCGGGCTCGTGGTCGAAACCGCGCTGACCGCGCCCGACCTGGTGGCGGTGGACCAGCTGGAGCAGGTCAGCTCGCACTACATGGCCAACGAGGTGCGGCTGTCGGCCTCGCTGCTGCGACACTGCCTCGACGTGACGCCGCCGGCAGGGCCGCCGGAGCCGACGCCGTTCCGGGTGGCCTCCCCGGTGGATGCGGCACTGCTGGACGCCCAGGAGCACGTCGTGCCGGCCGACGGCCCGATCAGCGATGCCTACCGCTTCTTCGACCCTGGCGGCGCACTCGCCTTCTACCTGCTGTTCCCGCGCCAGGGCGTGCCCTGCCTGTACATCCCGGCGATGAACACGGTGTTCGCGACCAGGCAGGGGCCGAGCGGGGCGCAGGTGATCACCATCCTGATGAGCCACTATGCCTCGCACACCGGCCGGACGGTGCCGCCGCAGCCGGCACCGCCGGAGCCGGTCACCGTGTCGGAGGACGCCGGCCGGCCGGCGGAGGCGCCGCACGCGAACTGGTGGACCAGGCTGTTCGGGCTGGGGAACTCGTGATGCGTCGACGATCCGCCTGGCTCGCGAGGGGCGCGCTCGGCGCCTGCCTGCTGCTCGCCGCCTGCAACGGTGCCGAACGCACCGAGGCGAGCTTCGGTCAGCCAGACTACAGCTACCTGCCGAAGCTGCGGCTGAACGTGGGCACCATCACGATCGAGGATCACGCGGCAGCGGGCGCGGATCCGGGCGGGCTCGACCAGGAGGCGCCGGTGCCGCCGGCGCAGGCGCTACGCCAGATGGCGCACGACCGGCTGGTCGCCGCCGGCAATTCCGGCACCGGCCTGTTCACGATCGACCAGGCCACGATCACCGGCGGCGGCGGCGTCCTCGACGGGCACCTGTCGGCGCATCTCGACATCCTGACCGCCAATGGCGGCCATGCCGGCTATGCCGAGGCGCACGTCTCGCGCCAGCTCGTGCCCGGCCCCGCGACCTCCGACGGCGGCACCCGGGCGGAGCTCTACGACCTGACCACGCAGATGATGCAGGACATGAACGTGGAGCTCGAGTACCAGGTGCGGCGCTCGCTGCGCGACTGGCTGGTCGACGCCTCCGGAGCGCCGGTCGCCGGCAGCGTGGAGCAGCAGACGCTTGCTCCCCCGGGCGCCCCCCCGGGCACCCCCCTGGGCACCCCCCTGGGCGCCGATGCACTCCCAGCCGGGGCGCCCCCCATCGGCGCGCCTCCGGCCGAGGTCCCCCCGGCGGCCTCCCCCGACGGCGGCCGCGTCGGTATCGCACCGGTCGGCATTGCGCCCGCCGGCACCGCGCCGGTCGGCACCACCCCGGTGGGTGCGACGCCGTTCAGCGCGACCCCGCCCGATCCGGCTGCCGCGCCGATCCCGCTGGCGCCGGACGTGCCTGCCGCGGGCGCGCCCCCGGGCGGCGGCAGCGGCGATAGCGGCGTCGACCCCGGTCCCGCGACGCCGCCGCCGCCGCCGCCCGCGCCGCTGCGCTCGCCGCCGCCGGGCTTCCTGCAGCCGCCGCCCAGTGCCGGCGGCGGATCAGGCTCGCCCTGACCGGCCGGTGCCGCCCCGGGGTCAGGACAGGAACCCGGAGGCGATGTTGACCGTGACCGCGATGATCACGGTGTTGAAGACGAAGCCGAGGAAGCCGTGCAGCGTCGCCACCCGGCGCAGCTTGCGCGAGGCGATCTGCACGTCCGAGACCTGGAACGTCATGCCGAGCACGACCGAGAAATAGGCAAAGTCCCAGTAGTCGGGCTCGTCGTCGGAGGGGAACTGCAGGCCGCCGTCGGGATGCGTGCCGTCGCTGCGCTCGTAGTACTCGTGCGCGTAGCGCATCGCGAAGGTCGCCTGCATCACCAGCCACGACAGCAGCAGCGTCAGCGCCACCAGCGCGACGTGCAGCTCGCGCAGATGCGGCGTCAGGTCCTTGCCGCCGGAGAAGCCGCTGATGATCGCGGCGAAGCTGACCGAGACGCCCAGCAGCGTCACCGCGAAGACGGTCCACTCGCCCTCCTGCTGCGCGTCCGCGTTGGCCGGCATCGCGGCGGCGGGCGTGCTGCCGAACCAGATCGCGCAGAGCAGCAGGAACACCAGGCTGCCGATGTCCCAGCCGATGATCACCCGCGCGTCCGCGCGCAGATGCGTGCCGAGCCCGGTGACCACGGCGTAGCCGAGCAGGCCGGCGAGCAGGCTGATGAAGCTGCGCTTGTGGCCGGTGACGATCTTGACGAGGCTGGACATGATAATCCTCACTGCGACCGCGGCTGCGGAATGAAGAGCAGGCAAGGGGCTTTGCCCCTTGACCCCATCAAAGGCAAGCCTTTGAAAAGCTTGATCTTGTAAAATGGGGTTTGGGGCCTGCGGCCCCAACGGGTCAAGGGCGAAGCCCTTGCCTTGCCTCCGCAGCCCGCTAGAGCGCGCCGATCTCGTGCAGCACCGCGCCGGGGGTCAGGATCTGCGGCAGCACGCGGCCCTCCCCGCCCGGCGGGTAGTAGACGTAGAACGGCACGCCCTCGCGGCCGTGCGCGCGCAGGAACGCGGTGATGCCCGGATCGCGTCTGGTCCAGTCGCCGCGCAGCGTCGCCACCCGGTGTGCTGCGAAGGCGTCGCGCACCGGCCGGGGGGTGAGCGCGATCCGCTCGTTGACCAGGCAGGTCACGCACCAGGCGGCGGTCATGTCGACGAACACCGGCCGTCGCTGCGCGCGCAGCGACGCCAGCCGGGTCTGGCTGAACGCCTCGGTGCCGGTGGTCGACATCGCCGCCTGCGCCGGACGGACGGCGGAGAGGCCGGGCAGCAGGGCCAACGCGGCCAGGGTGCAGAGCCCGGCCATCGCGCGGCAGGGCAGCGGACGCCGCATCGCCAGCCGCTGCGACAGGCCGAGCAGCCACCCTGCCAGCGACAGCAGCACCATGCCGGATCCGAGCACCAGGACGGCGCGATCGCCGCCCTCGATCGCGGTCACCCAGGCCAGCCAGGCGCAGGAGGCGAAGATCGGGAACGACAGCGCCTGGCGCAGCACCAGCATCCAGGTGCCCGGACGCGGCAGCCGCGCCGCCAGGCCGGGGAGCGAGGCGACCAGCACGTAGGGCAGCGCCAGCCCCAGGCCGAGGGCCAGGAACACCGCCATGCCGGCCGCCGGCGGCGCCGACAGCGCGCCCGCGACGGCGACCCCCATGAACGGGGCGGTGCAGGGCGTCGCGACCAGCACCGCCAGCAGGCCGGTCGCGAAATCGCCGGCATGGCCGCGCCGGGCGGCGAGCCCCTGGCCGATCCCGCCCACCCCGGCCGCGACCTCGAACAGGCCGGCGAGGTTGAGCCCGACCCCGAACAGCAGCCAACAGGTACCTGCGACGAACAGCGGCGACTGGAACTGAAAGCCCCAGCCCGCCAGCGAACCGGCCGCGCGCAGCCCCAGCATCGCGGCACCCAGGCTCGCGAAGGCGACCATCACGCCGGCGGCGTAGAACGCGGCGCCGCGACGCATCTCCGGCCGCGCCGCACCCGACATCCGGCTCAGCGCCAGCGCCTTCATCGCCAGCACCGGGAACACGCACGGCATCAGGTTGAGCACGATGCCGCCGAGCAGCGCGAACAGCATCAGCCGCGGCAGCGCCGCCCAGCCGGAGCTGCCGATGGTGGCCCCGGCGGCGGCCCCGGCGGCGGTAATGCGGCCGCGCGGCGCGCTGACGCTCAGCACGCTCTCGTCGCCAGCTGCGTCGCGCAGCACCACCAGCCCGTCGAGGCGCGCGGCCGCCGCCAGCCCCGCGGCCGGCCGCAGCGCGATCGCGACCGTGCCGTCCCGCAGCGAGACCCGCTGAGCCGCCGCCTGGTCGATCAGGCCGGCGGCGGCCGGCAGGAACCAGGCGTCCCGCACCGATTGCGGACCGAGCCCGCTGCCGGACAGCGACAGCACGCCGTCCGGTGACAGGCGCGCCGCGAACGGCGACGGCAGCGGCTGGCGCGCCCGGGCGGCGGCAAACAGCGGCGCCTGCGCGGACGGCGCCGCCGGCCCGCGCGGCAGATCGAGCCGGAACACGCCGTGCTCGGGCACGCACAGGTTGGCGCAGGCGAGCCAGTCCGCGGTCGCCGACAGGTGCAGCACGCCGCCGGCATCCCCGGCCGCCACCGGCCCCGCCGGCGTCAGGGTCACCGGCAGCAGCACGTCGCCGGTATAGCCGTAGCTCATCAGCGGCCCGTCGGGCAGGCGACGCGGCGCCGGCCAGTCGATCTCGGCCGCGGTGCCGGAGGCCGCACCCGAGGCGGTCACCGCGACCGTGGCAGGGGCGCCGGCGTCGCCGGGGTTCGACCAGTAGGTGTGCCAGCCGGGTGCCAGCTGCAGGCGCAGTCCCAGCCGCAGCTCCCGCCCGGCCTCGAAGCCGTCGCTCTCGCTGACCAGGCTCGCGGTGTCATGCGCGGAGGCGACCAGGTTGCTCTGCGCGGCCGCGGCGGGCAGCGACACGGCCATCGTCAAGGCCGCGGCGAGCGGCAGGATTGCGGCAGGCGATGCGGCTCGGATGCGTCTCATGCGCGTCGTGATAGCATGGAGAGGCGCCACGCACCCGGGGCCTTCCGCATGGTCGCCGCGCGGGCCATACAGCGCAGCGATGGCCGACCCGTTCCCGCCGCTGCCCGACCGGCTGCTCCAGACCCTGCCGGTCGCGGGCGCGCTGCCGGCGCTGCGCGAGGCGCTGCGGCAGCGGCCCAACGCGGTGCTGATCGCCCCGCCGGGTGCCGGCAAGACGACGCTGGTGCCGCTCGCCCTGCAGGGTGCGGCATGGCTCGGCGAGGCGCGCATCGTGATGCTGGAGCCGCGCCGCCTCGCCGCCCGCGCCGCGGCGCAGCGCATGGCGTCGCTGCTCGGCGAGGCGGCGGGCGGCCTGGTCGGCTACCGCACCCGTCTCGACTCCGCCGTGTCTGCCCGCACCCGCATCGAGGTGGTGACCGAAGGGCTGCTGGTGCGCCGCCTGCTCGGCGATCCGGGCCTGGAAGGGGTCGGCTGCGTGATCTTCGACGAGGTGCACGAGCGCAGCCTCGATGCCGACCTGGCGCTGGCGTTCTGCCTCGACCTGCAGCGCATGCTGCGGCCGGAGCTGCGCCTGCTGGCGATGTCGGCGACCGCGGACGGTGCGGCACTGTCGCGGATCCTCGACGCCCCGGTGATCGAGAGCACCGGCCGCCTGTTCCCGGTCGAGATCCGGCACGCCGCGCGCGATCCGGCGGGCCTGCGCGAGCTGCCGGAGATGATGGCGCGCGCGATCCGCGTCGCCCTCGCCGACCGCTCCGCACCTCGGGGCTCGGCTCCCGAGGGCGCGGTCGCGGGCGACGTGCTCGGCTTCCTGCCCGGCGTCGGCGAGATCCGCCGCACCGCGGCCGCACTCGCCGGCATCGAGGCCGACATCCTGCCGCTGCACGGCGAGCTGCCGGCCGCCGAGCAGGACAGGGTGCTGCGCCCGCAGGCGACGGACGGGACACCATCCAGGCGCCGGGTGGTGCTCGCCACCTCGATCGCGGAGACCTCGCTGACCGTGCCGGGGGTGCGGATCGTCGTCGATGGCGGGTTCCGCCGCGCGCCGCGGCTCGATGCCGGCAGCGGGCTGTCGCGGCTGGAGACGCTGCGCATCAGCCGCGCGGCCGCGGCGCAGCGCGCCGGACGCGCCGGACGCGAGGCGCCGGGGCTGGCGATCCGGCTCTGGACCGAGGCCGCCGGACGCGGCCTGTCGCTTCGCGACCGGCCGGAGATCCTGGAGGCCGAGCTCGCCGGCTTCTGCCTCGACACCGCGGCCTGGACCGAGGCGACGGGCACCGCGGCGTCGGCGCTGCGGCTCGCCGATCCGCCGCCGGCCGGGGCGCTGCAGGCGGCGCGCAGCCTGCTCACCGGCCTGGGCGCACTGGACGGGGCGGGCGCCCTCACCGCGTCCGGCCTGCGCATGACCGCGCTCGGGGCGCATCCGCGCCTGGCGGCGATGATGCTCTCGGCGCGCGATCCGGCGGAGGCGGCGCTGGCCGCCGACCTCGCCGCCCTGCTGGAGGAGCGGGACCCGCTCCGCTCGCGCGGCTCGGGCGGCGTCGGCGCCGATCCGCCCGCCGACGTCGAGGCGCGGCTGGCGCTGCTCGCGGGAGGCGATCATCCGCTCGCCGACCGCGCAGCGCTCGCCCGGATCCGCCAGGCGGCGCAGGTCTATCGCCGCCGTCTCGGCACCCGTACCGACGCCGCCGGCGATCCGGCCGCCCTGCTCGCCGCCGCCTTCCCCGACCGCATCGCGCAGCGACGCGGCGAGCCCGGCGCCTTCCGGCTGTCCGGCGGCGGCGGCGCCCGGCTCGCGCGGGGCGACGCGCTGGCCGATGCGCCGCTGCTGGTCGCGGCCGCCCTGCAGGTGCGCGCGGCGCCGCAGATCCGCCTCGCCGCACGGCTCGATGCGGACGCGCTGCCGGCCTCGCTGCTGGCGCGCTGCGAGGAGCAGGTCGAGCACGCGCTGGATCCGGTCTCGGGCGCCGTGGTCAGCCGCAGACGGCTACGGCTCGGGGCGCTGGTGCTGCGCGACCGCACGCTGAGCGCTGATCCGCACGACGTGGCGCGGCTGCTGGCCGACCAGGCGGCATCGCGGCTGCGCGCGACGCTGGAGTGGAGCGAGCCGGCCTGCCAGCTGCAGGCGCGGGTGGCGCTGGCGCGCGAGGTCGGGCTGGACGGCTCGCTGCCGGATCTGTCGGACGCGGCACTCGCGGCCGACGTCGCCGGGTGGCTGCTCCCCGCCCTGGTCGGCATGACCCGGCTGTCGGAGCTGGCGCGGCTCGACCTCGCATCGCTGCTGCGCAGCCGGCTCGAGCCGCGCCAGCTCGCCCTGATCGAGCGCGAGCTGCCCGGCCACCTGACGCTGCCCGGCGGGCGTGCGGCGATCGACTACACCGCGCCGGTGCCGCAGGCCGCAGCGCGGGCGCAGGCGTTCTACGGGCTGCGCGAGACGCCGCGCCTCGCCGGCGGCCGCGTCGCGCTGCGGCTCGCCCTGCTGTCGCCGGCCGGCCGGCCGGCCGCGATCACCGGCGACCTGGCCGGGTTCTGGCGCGGCGCCTGGGTCGAGACCCGGCGCGACCTGCGCGGGCGCTATCCCAAGCATGACTGGCCGGAGCGTCCGGATGAGCAAGGGTCGTGACGGCCGGCCCGAGAAACGCCCGAGAAACGCCCTTGTTATCAGCCGCATGCCCCTGCAAAGCGATATCCACGCGGCCGCCGCTGCTCTAGCATGGCGCGATGAGGGCGAGCCTGGATGGAGCATCCGCATGATGCGGCGCGCGCGCGGCGGGCTGCGGCCGCTGGCGCTCGCGGCGTGCTGCGCGGCTCGCCTGGCACTCGGCCCCTGCGCGATCGCCGCACCGCCGGATCCGGACGACATGGTCGGGATCCTGCCGACGGTGCCGGCGGCGGTGCGCGCCGATCCGGTGCGGCTGGGTCCGCTGAGCTTCGCGCCGCTGGTGCGCAGGGTGGTGCCGACGGTGGTCAACATCGCCGTCACCCAGGACGTCGAGGAGGACACCGCCGCCCGCGTCAAGGTGCCCCAGGCGCTGCGCGGCACGCCATTCGAGAAGCAGTTCCGCGATCGCATGCGCCGGCGTCGCGAGCAGATGCTGGGCGCGGGCTCCGGCTTCGTGATCGATCCCACCGGCGTGATCGTGACCAACAACCACGTGGTCGGCAGTGCGGACAAGATCACGGTCTCGTTCTCCGACGGCACCGAGCTCGCGGCCAAGCTGGTCGGCGCCGATGAGCTCACCGACATCGCGGTGATCGCGGTCAAGCCGTCCCGGCCTCTCGCCTACGTGGTCTGGGGGGACAGCCGCAAGGTCGAGGTCGGCGACTGGATCCTGGCCGCCGGCAACCCGTTCGGGCTCGGCTCCTCGGTGACGGCGGGCATCGTCTCGGCGCGCGCGCGCGATATCGGCGCGGGTCCGTTCGACGACTTCCTGCAGCTCGACGCGCCGATCAACCCGGGCAATTCCGGCGGCCCGTCCTTCAACATGAGCGGCGAGGTGGTGGCGCTGAACACCGCCATCGTCTCGCCGACCGGCGGCTCGGTCGGGATCGGCTTCGGCATCCCGTCCGAGATCGTGGCGCCGATCGTGGCGCAGCTGCGCCAGAAGGGCCATATCGAGCGCGGCTGGCTCGGGGTGACGCTGGAGGACCAGCCGGATCCGAACCCGGGGGTGGCGATCGTGGCCATCGACCATACCGGGCCGGCGATGCGCGCGGGGCTGCATGCCGGCGACGAGGTGGATTCAGTCAACGGCGACAAGGTCGACAACGCGCGCAGCCTGATACGCGCCGTGGCCGCCGCCGCCCCCGGCAGCTCGATCCGCCTGCTGGTGCACCGCCGTGGCGCCGCCATCGAGGTGCCGGTGGTGGTCGGGCGGCGCCCGGCCGACGATGCCGGATGACGTGCCGTCGCGCCGCGCCGTGGACGGCCGAGACGCTGAGAGGTCCATGAAGTGCGTATCCTGCTGGTCGAGGATGATCCCACCGTCCGCGGTTTCGTCGCCAAGGGACTGAAGGAAGCCGGCCACGTGGTCGAGCAGGTCGATAACGGCAAGGAGGGGCTGTTCTTCGCCGTCGGCGAGAGCTTCGACTGCATCATCCTGGACCGGATGCTGCCGGGCGGCATCGACGGGCTGCGGCTGCTGGAGACGCTGCGGGCGCAGAACAACGCGACCCCGGTGCTGCTGCTCTCGGCGCTGGCACAGGTCGACGAGCGGGTCGCGGGGCTCAAGGCGGGCGGTGACGACTACCTGACCAAGCCGTTCGCCTTTGCCGAGCTGCTGGCGCGGGTGGAGGCGCTCTACCGGCGCGGCCGCGGCGAGGGCGGGCCGCAGACCAAGCTCGTGGTGTCGGACCTCGAGATGGACCTGCTGTCGCGCGGGGTGCGGCGGGCGGGGCAGAAGATCGACCTGCAGCCGCGCGAGTTCCGGCTGCTCGAATACCTGATGCGCCACGCCGGCCAGGTGGTGACCCGCACCATGCTGCTGGAGGGGGTGTGGGACTATCATTTCGACCCGCAGACCAACGTGATCGACGTGCACGTCTCGCGGCTGCGCCACAAGATCGACAAGCCGTTCCCGACCGCGCTGATCCACACCATACGCAATGCCGGATACATGCTGCGCGCGGAATGAGGCGGATGCGCGCCCTGCGTTCCGCGAGCCTCAGGCTGGCGGTGGTGCACGCGGCGCTGTTCGCGATCAGCGCCACCATCTTCCTGAGCTTCATCTGGTGGGCGACGATCGGCCTGCTCGAGCGGCAGGTCGAGGCGGCGATCAAGTCCGACGCGCAGGCGCTTTCGGAACGCTGGGAGGAGGGCAGCCTGCCGGCGCTGGCGCTGACCATACAGGACCGGCTGGAGCAGAACGTCGACGACGACGCGATCTACCTGATGGTGGACCCGTCCAGCGCCAGGATCGCCGGCAACCTGCGCTCCTGGCCCGCCGACGTCAGCCGGACCGATGTCTGGTACCAGCTGCCGATCGCGCGCGCCGGCAGCAAGGGCCTGGCCGAGGTGCACGCCTTCGCCCTGCCGGGCGGCTTTCGGCTGCTGGTCGGGCGCGACGTGCGGGCGCGCCTGGTGCTCAAGCGGCTGCTCACCGACACCATGCTCTGGACGCTGGTGATGGTGGCGGTGCTGGGTGCCAGCGGCGGCTTCGTGCTGCGCGGGCTGTTCCGGCGCATGGTGCGCGACATCGCGCGCACCACCTCGGCGATCGCCGCCGGCGACCTGACGCCGCGGGTGCCGCGCTCGGGCAGCGGCGACGAGTTCGACCGGGTCGCGCAGACCATCAACGCCATGCTGGACCGCATCGCGCGTCTGATGGACGGGGTGAAGCAGGTCAGCAACGCGATCGCGCACGACCTGCGCACGCCGATCACGCGCGCCCGCACCCGTCTCGAGGACGCCGCCACCCATGCCCGCGGGATCGAGGAGCTGCGCGCCGCCGCCTGGCGCGCGGTCAGCGACCTGGACGACATCACCGGCGTGTTCGAGGCGCTGCTGCGGATCTCCGAGATCGAGGCCGGCTCGCGTCGCTCCGCCTTCGCCGAGCTGGAGCTCGGCCCGCTGCTGACCGATATCGCCGAGCTCTACGCGGCACCGGCGGAGGAGCGCCAGCTGCGCCTGGACCTGGTGCTGCCGGAGGGCGCGCGGCTCGGCGTGCCGACCGGGCTGCAGGTCTGGGGCGACCGGTCGCTGATCCAGCAGGCGGTGGCGAACCTGCTCGACAACGCGATCAAGTTCTCGCCGCCCGGAGGCAGGATCGTGCTGCGCGCGCTGGCCGCCGAGCGGCAGGTGCGTCTGGAGGTGTCGGACCAGGGCATCGGCATGGTGCCCGCCGACCGGCTGCGGGCGTCCGAGCGCTTCTTCCGCGCGGAATCCGCGCGCAGCACTCCCGGCTGCGGGCTCGGCCTGTCCCTGGTGCAGGCGGTGGCGCAGCTGCATGGCGGCACCCTGCTGCTGGAGGACGCCGCACCCGGCCTGCGCGCGGTGCTGAGCCTGGCGCCGGGGCGGCAGGCCGGGCGCGCGACGGCGGCCGCCGACCCGGTCATGGAGGCGGCTTCACCCCGGGATCACGAGCTGGCCAGGACGGCGCGGCTATCCTCGGCCGGATGATTTTCCGTCTCCGGCCCGGCCCGGCCGCCCTGTTGTGCATACCACTCGGCATCGCGCTGAGCATGGCCGCGCGCCTGGACGGCACGAGGCAGGCGAGCTCGACCGCCGATCGCCATGTCCTGGTGATCACCAGCGACAGCCAGCGCTATTGCCGCGCCCTGTGCGAGGCGATCGACGCGCACGGCACGCTGCCCCGCGAGCTCACGGAGCTGCGCGCACAGGGCGAGGCGATGTGCCGCCACGGACAGGTGCAGGGCGGCCTGGCCAGATTGCGGCGCGCCCTGCTGGTACTGCACGACCCAAGGGAAGGACCCTCCTAGACCCGGGGGTCTGGGGCCGCCCGCTCCAGCGGGTCCAGGGCGGCGCCCTGGCCTCGGCTCAGCCGCGCAACAGATCACCCGTCATCGTAACCCCCACCAGGGTGATCCTGCTGCCGTCGGACAGCCCGAGCAGCGTCAGGCCAGGCGCCCCGGCGTGGCTGGTCGCCTGCAGTTGCGGCTGCTCCGCGCCGTAGCCGAACAGCGCGATCCGGTCGATACCCGGCCGGAACCCTTCGATGATCGTGCTGCCGGCCGCGGCACCCTTGACGAGGTCGTAGGTGACGGCGCCGCTGCCCTCGAAGATGGTCGCGGCACCGCTGCCGAGCACCACCTGGCCGGGCCCGGCGCCGGTGTTCAGAGTCATGTTGCCGGCGCCGCTGAAGACCAGGTCGGCGCCGCCGCCGATGTCGACGATCGAGAGGCCGCTGCCGCCGACGACGATCATGTTGCCGCCGTGACCGGTGACGCTCAGCGTGCCGCTGCCGCCGATGATCGAATCCGCACCGGTGCTGCCGCCCTGCACGACCGTCTCGCCGCTGCCGGCGAATACGGCGTCGCCATGCATGTCGATGCTCAGGGCGCCGCTGCCGCCGACCACCGTGTCGCCGCCGGCGCTGCCGCCGGTGACGCTGCTGTTGCCGTCGGTGAAGATCACCGCAGCCGCGGTGGCGCCGCCGGTGAGGGTGCTGGCGCCGCCGCCGCCGACCAGCGTCTCGCGCCCGCGCGCCGCCACCATCACGTCCTGTCCGTCGGCCGAGCCGAACAGCCTGTCGCCGTCGCCGCCTCCGGTCAGGCTGGTGTTGCCGCCGCCCGCGACCAGCACGCTGCCGCCGGCGCTGCCTGCCGTGAAGCTGCCGCCGCCGCTGCCGCCGAGCACGGTGACCGGACCGTCGCCGCCGGTCACGGTGCTGGAGGCGCTGCCGCCGATGAAGCAGAGCGGACCGCTGCCGGCCTGCAGCAGCACCGAGCCCATGCCGGCATCCACCGTCGCGGCCACGCTCCCGCCGGTGATGGTGTCGCCGTCCGCGGCATCGAGGACCATCGGCGTCGCCCCGAGCGGCACCAGCGCACCCGGCGCCAGATCGATGGCGTCGTCGGCGGGAACGTAGGTCCACAGGTCGATATGCTGGCCGCCGAGGGCGGCGTCGTCGGAAAGCGCTCTGGTGGACATGGCCTTGCTCCTGTCCGGGATCAGGGATCGGGGGGACGCGCTAGAGCATGATCCGATCGCACAGGCTCACCGATCACGCTCTGGCCTGTTGTTTTGACGAGCATCTTCACCCGATCAGGTGATCCACCTGATCGGGATCGCTCTAGATGAGGCTGAGTGCCTTGCCGGGATCGCTGACCCCGAGCAGGGTGACGCGGCTGCCGTCCGACAGGCTGACGGTGACGCTGCCGCCCTGGACGTGGCTGTGCAGGTCGGCCGCGGTGAAGCCGAACAGGTCGATATGGTCGCGGCCCGGGGTGAAGCCGCCGATCACGTCGAGACCGCCGGCCGCACCCTTGACGATGTCGAGCGTCACGCCGCCGCTGCCGGCCGCGATGTTGCCGTCGCCCCTGCCGGCCACCATCTGCAGCGGCCCGCTGCCGCCGTTGACGTTGATCTCGCCCACGCCCTGGAACACCAGCGCGTAGCCGCGGCCGGGGCTCAGGAAGGCGGGCCCGGCACCGCCGACGACGATCATGTTGCTGCCCTCGCCGGTCATCGACAGGGCGCCGGCGCCGCCGATCACGGAGTCCGCGCCGGCGCCGCTGGCGGGGCTGCTGCCGGTGATCACCGCCGAGCCGCCGCCGGTGAAGACGGCGTCGCCGTCGCGCAAGGCGGCCTGCAGCGCGCCGGGACCGCCGACGACGATGTCGCCGCCGGCGCTGCCGCCCTGCACGGTGGCGTCGCCGCCGCCGGTGAACATCACCGCTCCGCCCGCGCTGCCGCCCTGGAACAGCGTGGCGCCGCCGCCGCCGACCAGGGTCTCGCGGTCGGCGGCCGGGCTGGCGCCCGCGATCAGGCTGGTCAGGCCGCCGCCGGCGCCGAACAGCCGGTCGCCGTCGCCGCCGCCGGTGAGCGTCGTATTGCCGGCACCGGCCACCAGCACGCTGCCGCCGGCGGCGCCGCCGCTGAACACGCCGCCGCCGCTGCCGCCGAACACGGTCGCCGACCCTGCGCCGCCGCTCACGCTGGAGCTGCCGATGCCGCCGGCGAAGCGCAGCGAGCCGGTGCCGCCGCTGACCTGCACCGAGCCGGACGGATTGGCCACCACGTCCTGCCCGGCGCCGGCGCGTATCGTGTCGCCGTCGACGGCGAGGTAGCTCTGCGCGCCGGCGCCGAGCTGCACCAGGTTGCCGCTGCCGGCCAGCGCCTCGACGCCGGTCTGCATGCTCGACGCGGCCGGCACCGCGGCCTCGACGGTGCCGGCGCTGCTGCCGTCGCTCAGCCACAGCCCCTGCTTGCCGCCGGCATCGGTGCCGGTGAAGCCGAGCCGGTCGAAATAGTCGAACAATCCGAGCGGATCGAGGCCGCTCGCCGAGGCGCCGGCCGGAGCCAGCTCGTCGGTGCCGGACGCGGTGCCGTCGGTGACGAACAGCGACGCGTGGCCGGCGGCATCGACGGCGGTGAAGGCGATGCGGCCGCCGAACGCGGTCAGCCCGGCGATGTCGCGGTACAGGCCGAGCCGGTGGGTGCCGGCGGCGGTGCCGTCGCTGGCCCACAGGCCGGACGCACCGTCCGCCTCGGTGGCGGCGAACAGCACCTGGTTGCCGAGCGGGGTCATGAAGCGGATGGCGCTCAGCACGGTGGCGCCGCCGCCCACGGCGAGCTGACGGGTGCCGGCGGCGGTGCCGTCGGAGCTCCACAGCTGCGAGCCGCCATCGGCGGCGGCGAAGCTGAACAGCGCGAGGCCGTTGAGGGAGACGAAATCGTCGCCGCCGGCGCCGGATCCGAGACCCGCGACCGAGAGCTGGCGGGTGCCCGAGGCGGTGCCGTCGGTGAACCACAGCGTGCTGGCGACGCTGCCGCCGCTCGCGCGGTCGTTCTCGAACAGGACGCCGTCGCTGAGTGCCGCGTAGGCGTCGGGTGCGACCGTGGTGCCGGGGGCCGAGAGGCGCACGGTGCCGGCGACGGTGCCGTCGCTGCGATACAGTTCCGCGCCGGCGACCTGGAACGGATCGGGCGTCCCGGTGAAGTACAGGCTGCTGCCGACGACCTGGAAGCCGCTCGCGGTCAGGCCGGAGGCGAGCAGCCTGGTGCCGGCCTGGGTGCCGTCGGTGATCCACAGCGAATCCGCCTGCGTCGACGGGTTCTTCGCCGCGATCACCGCGCGGCCGGCGAACGACTGCATGGACTGGATGACCAGCGTCTGGCCGGACGCCGCCAGCAGCGTCGACGGCGCGGTCCCGCCGACGGTGCCGTCGGTGCTCCAGAGCTGCGGCGTGCCCTGCGCGTCGCCGCCGATGAACAGGGTGATCGCGCCGAGGCGGACCGGGTCGAAATCCTGGTCGATGGCGACGCCGAGATCGACCGCGCCGGAGGTGGCGCCCTGCGTCGCCCACAGGTCGAGGACGCGCGTGGTCTGGCTGGCGGCACCGAACAGGATATGTGCGGTCATCGTGCTACTCTTGCTAGGTCGTAACGAAATAGCCGCGAAAGGTTAACCAATGATTGCCGCACGGGCCGCGATCCTCGCCTCGCTGCTGCTCGTATCGGCGAACCGCCTCGCCGCCGCCGGGCCGTCCGACCCGCCCACTGCCGACCAGCCGCGCGGCGGCGCCGCCGGCGATCCCGATCGCTGGATCGAGCGCGAGCCGGCGGCGGGGTTGCTGCGCTTGCTGCACGCCCAGGACGATCATGCGCGCGATGTCCTGGCGCGCATCCCCGGACGCGACCGGCTGCTCGCGGCGATCTCGGCACTGGACGGGCCGAGCACCGAGCTCGCCGCGATGACGACGGCGAACGCCAGGCACTTCTCGCTGCGGCTCGACCCCGGCCGCCAGGTTGCCCGCCTGGTGATGCAGGGTCCGCAGGACGCTGGCGCGAGCGTGCTGGTCGATCCGGCGGATCTCGGCGCCGCGGGCCGCCCCGCCGAGATCGACCAGTTCGCAGCTTCGCCGGATGGCAGCCTGGTCGCCTACGGCATCGCCACCGCCGGCTCGGGGACGAGCGTGCTACACGTCGTCGAGACCGCGACCCGCCGGATCCGGCCCGACGTGATCGACCGCGCGCGGTTCGCCCGGGTCTCGTGGGCGCCGGACGGCCGCAGCTTCTTCTATGCGCGGCCGGATCGGCACGCATCCGCGGCCCAGGCCGACGCGCCTCTGCGCGTCTACCGACACCGGCTCGGCGAGGATCCGGACCGCGACCGGCTGATCGTGGATGGCGACCGGCTGCCCGGCGGCTTCGATGCGGCCGCGCGCGGGGCGCGGATCTTCCCGGCACTGCGGGTGCCGCCGGGTTCGGACACCGTGCTGGCCGAAATCGGCGACGGGGTCTCGCCGGAGATCGCGATCTACGCCGCACCGTATGCCGCGCTCGAGCTGCCGCAGGTGCCCTGGAAGCGGGTCGCGGCACGATCGGACGGCGTGGTCGCGGCGGCCGTGCGGGGGACGCGCATCGACCTGCTCACGCATCGCGACGCGCCGCACTTCGAGATCGTCGAGACCGGGCTCGATCAGCCCTCGTTCGCGTCGGCGCGGCTGCGGGTGCGGCCGGGCTCCGGCGTGCTGACCGGGCTCGGCCTCGCCGCCGACGGGCTGTACTTCGCCCGCCGCGACGGCGCGGCGACGACGCTGCTGCGCCTCGCCGACGGCGCGGCGTTGCCGGAGATCATCGCCCTCCCCGTCTCCGGCAGCATCGCGCCGTCGCGAGGGGATGCCCAGGGGGATGCCCAGGGGGATGCCCAGGGGGATACCCGGGGAGGTGCGGGAGGGCTGCTCGCCGACCCGCGACGCAGCGGGGTGGATGTCGGCGTGCAGTCCTGGACCCAGCCGCTGGTCTGGCTGCACTACGATCCCGCCACCCGATCGGTCGCCGACCTCGGTCTCGTGCCCGGCTTCGCGCACGACCTGCGTGCCTACCAGTCGGTCGAGACCAGCGCGCGCGGCCTCGACGGCACGCCGATCCCGCTCTCCATCGTCAGCCGACGCGACCGCCGGCATGACGGGCCGCGCCCGGTGCTGCTGGAGGGCTACGGCGACGGCATCGCCGGGGACCCGGTCTTCATGCCGAGGCTGCTGCCCTGGCTCGACGGCGGCGGCGTCTACGCGGTGGCGCACGTGCGCGGCGCCGATGACGCCGGCCACGCCTGGCGGGACGGCGGCGGGCTGCCGTCGAACAGCGACGGCATCGGCGACCTCATTGCCTGCGCGCGCATGCTGATCGCGCGGCGCTTCACCGACGCGGCGCATCTCGCCGTCGGCGGCACCGGCAATGGCGGCACCGGCGACGGCGGCACCGGCGATGGCGGCATGCTGATCGGCGCGGTCGCGCGGGCGCCGGAGCTGTTCGGCGCCGCGCTGATGCGGGCCGGGGCGACTGCGCCGCGCGAGGCGCTCTCCGGCGACGGACCGTCCGACGTCCCGGCGTTCGGCAGCCTCGCCTATCCGGCGGTGCTGCTGAGCGCCGACGCGTCGGATCCGCGCGTGGCTTGGTGGCAGCCGGCGAAGCTGGCTGCGCGGCTGCAGCGGGCGAGCCGAGGCCGGCGGCCGGTGCTGCTGCGCATCGCCTTCGACGCCGGCCTCGGCGCGACGCGGGCGGGGCGCGAGGCGGCGGCCGCGGACGAGCAGGCCTTCCTGCTGTGGCAGATGGGCGAGCCGGGATACCAGCCGCCCTCCCCCTGACCGCCATCCCGCCCGGCCCTGCGGCGCTGCCGCCGTCCCAGCGCGCCGCTTTTTCATCGGAACTCGGGTTGGCCGCGGGCGCTTACGCTGTGCTGTTGGTCGAGACGCTTGGCGAGAGGGCGATCCCGGGGTGCAGGAAGACCAACCGATCAGAAATGCGGACCTGGATCAGCTCGTCGTGCCGCTGCATGCCGAGCAGCTGGACGTAACGCGGTCGAAGCGTGAGACCGGCCGGGTGCATATCTCGACCGTCACCAGCTTCCGCGAGCAGGCCGTCGACGAGATGCTCGCCGAAGAGCACGCCCTCGTAGAGCGCGTGGATGTCGGCCGGATCATCGACGCCATGCCTGACATACGTCAGGAGGGCGAAGTGACCATCATCCCGGTGGTCGAGGAAGTCCTGGTGGTAGAGAGGCGTCTATCCCTAAAACAGGAGATCCGCGTCTCGCGGGTCAGGACCACCTCGCGCCATCAGGAGACCGTCGTGCTCCGCCAGCAGCAGGCCGTCGTCGAGCGGACCCGGCATGAAGACGACGGTGACGTTGACAGTGAAACCTCCAACTTGAGCGGTGATTAGGATGGCGAGTGAAACAGTCGTAGCGGTATTTTCGACGCTGACGCATGCGGAGGCCGCGATTTCAGATCTGGTGGCGTCCGGCATCCCGGCGTCCTCGATCGAGCATTACGCCAAGGACGAGGCCGGCGCCGGCACCCTCGGCGCGCAGGGCGAAGCCACCACCCAGCATCATGGCTTCTGGGCCTGGCTGACCGGCCAGGAGACCACCAACGACCAGCATGACGTCTATGACCGTTCGATCCAGTCCGGACGGACGGTGGTGACCGTGATCAGCGACGGAAGCAACATCGACCACATCTACACGGTGCTGGAGCGCCACGGCCCGCTCGATCTCGACGAGCAGGACACGACCACCGCCGGCGGCACCAGCGTGGGCGGCGCCTACGCCGGCACCATGGCCACGGGGATGGGCGCCACCAGCGGGATGAGCACGACCAGCGGGATGAGCACTGGCACCACCGCCGCCGTGCCGGCCGCACCGCTGGCAGCCGCGGCGCCGCTGGCGACCACCGCGACCGCCGGCGCGGAGGACGTGATGTCGCTCTCCGAGGAGACGCTGCAGGTCGGCAAGCGCGAGGTGGATCGCGGCTCGACCCGCATCCGCCGCTACGTGGTCGAGCGTCCGGTCGACGAGCAGATCCGGTTGCGCAACGAGACCGTGTCGGTGTTCCGCCGCCCGGTGACCGGGAGCGCCACCGTGGGCGCGGATGCGTTCCGCGACCACGAGATCGTCGTGACCGAGACCGCCGAAGAGGCCGTGGTGGGCAAGACCGCCCACGTGGTCGAGGAGGTCGTCGTGCAGAAGGGCGTCCAGGAGCGGGTGGAGACGGTGCACGACACGGTGCGTCGCGAGGAGGTCGAGATCCAGGGGCCGGACGGTCGTATCGGCACCACCGGCACCACCACCGGCACGACGGCGCCGATTCTCAACAAGTAGCCGGCCCCAACGAGTAGTAGGGATCGCGCGAGCGAGGGCGGCAGGATCACGGTCCTGCCGCCCTTCTCGATTCCCGCGTCGCGGCCGGCCTCAGAGCGTGGAGAGCGGCGGCGCGATGCTCTCCAGCGACTTGCCTTCGGCATCGATGCCGATCCGCAGGCCCACCACGGCCGCGATCAGCATCAGCGCCGCCGCTCCGGCGTAGCCCAGCGCCAGCGGCGTGCGGCCGCCGATCTCGATCAGCTCGCCGAACAGCCAGGGCGCCCCGGCACCGCCGATGATGGTGCCGAACGCGTAGAACAGCGCGATCGCCAGCGCCCGGGTCTCGAGCGGGAACACCTCGCTGGCGGTGAGGTAGGCCGACGAGGCCGCCGCGGAGGCGAAGAAGAAGATCGACACCCAGCCGATGGTCTGCGTGGTGGCATCGAGATCGCCGGCCGAGAACAGCCACGCGACCGCGATCATCAGGGCACCCGAGATCGAGTAGGTGATGAAGATCATCTTGCGCCGGCCGATGGTGTCGAAGAACCGGCCCAGCAGCAGCGGGCCGAGAAAATTGCTGATCGCGAGCGGCAGGATGAACAGCCCGACCTTGTGCGTCGGCACCCGCTCGTAGTGCGTCAGCACCATGCCGTAGGTGAAGAACACGGCGTTGTAGAGGAACGCCTGGCTGATCATCAGCACCAGGGCCAGGATGCTGCGGGTGCGATACGGGCCGATCATCGCCGCCAGCACCATCCGGAAGCCGAAGCGGGCGCGGCTATGCACCGCCAGCGTCTCGTGGCAGGGCGGCAGCGGCTCGCCGGTATGGTGGTAGATGCGCTGCTCGATCTCGCTGGTGATGCGTTCGCCTTCGAGATGCTTGCCGTGCGTGCACAGCCAGCGCGGGCTCTCCGGCACCCAGCGCCGCATCACGATCACCGCCAGGCCGAGCACGCCGCCGATGGCGAAGCCGAACCGCCAGCCGAGGCGGACCGGCATCAGGTCGCCGCCGAGCAGGAAGATCGAGCCGCCGGCACCGAGCGCCGCCCCCGCCCAGAACGACCCGTTGACGATCAGGTCGACGCGGCCGCGCAGCCGCGCCGGGATCAGCTCGTCGATGGCGGAGTTGATCGCCGAGTACTCGCCGCCGATGCCGAGTCCGGTGATGAAGCGGAACGCCGCGAAGCTCATGAAATTCCACGAGCAGGCCGACAGCAGCACGCCGAGTATGTAGATCCCGAGCGTCAGGCTGAAGATCGCCTTGCGGCCGACCTTGTCGGTGAGCCAGCCGAAGATCAGCGCGCCGATCACGGCGCCGATCACGTAGAGCGACGCCGAGCAGCCGATATTGGCGGGCGTGAGCGACAGCGTGCTGTGCTCCTGCAGGATCGGGCCGATCGAGCCGACGATGGTGACCTCGAGTCCGTCCAGGATCCAGGTGATGCCGAGTGCCACCACCACCAGCATGTGGAAGCGGCTCCAGGGCAGGCGATCCAGCCGTGCCGGCACGGTGGTGTGGATCATGTCCGGCTTGAGGCCGATGGCGGCGCCGGCGGGGGCGCCCACAGGGGCAGCAGGCGCGGCCCCGGGGACAGCAACCGAGATCGAGTTCAATCGCTTCGCTCCAGGCGGTCGATCAGCGTCTGCACCACCGCCGGATCGGCCAGGGTGGTCGTGTCGCCGAGCTCGCCGGTGTCACGGGCGGCGATCTTGCGCAGGATGCGGCGCATGATCTTTCCCGAGCGCGTCTTCGGCAGGTCCGGCACGATCAGCACCGTGTCGGGTGCGGCGTAGCGGCCCAGCGCCTGGCCGACCCGGCGCGACAGCTCGCTCGTCAGCCCGTCGGGTGCGGCCTCCTCGCGCTTGAGCACGACGAAGGCGAACAGCGCCTGGCCCTTGATGTCGTGCGGCACGCCGACCACCGCCGATTCCGCGACCAGCTCATGGGCGTCCAGGGCGCCCTCGACCTCGGCGCTGCCGATGCGGTGGCCGGAGACGTTGACGACGTCGTCGACGCGGCCGGTGATCCAGAAATAGCCGTCGGCGTCGCGCCTGGCACCATCGCCGGAGAAGTACATCCCGGGATAGGTCGAGAAGTAGGTCTGCACGAAGCGTCCGTGGTCGCCCCAGATGGTGCGTGCCTGGCCGGGCCAGGAGCGGTCGATGCAGAGATGTCCCTCCGCCTCGCCGGCGAGCACCGTCCCCTTCTCGTCCACCAGCACCGGGCAGACCCCGGGCAGCGGCAGGGTGGCGGATCCGGGCTTCTGGCCGATGGCGCCCGGCAGCGGGGCGATCATGATGCCGCCGGTCTCGGTCTGCCACCAGGTATCGACCACCGGGCAGCGCTCACCGCCGACTTCGCGGTAGTACCACAGCCAGGCTTCCGGGTTGATCGGCTCGCCGACGCTGCCCAGCACGCGCAGCGAGGCGCGCGAGGTGGCGTGCAACGCGGCCGGGTCCTCGCGCATCAGCGAGCGGATCGCGGTCGGCGCGGTGTAGAAGCAGGCGACCTGGTGCTTGTCGATGACCCGCCACCAGCGGCCCGGCTCGGGCCAGGACGGGGTGCCCTCGAAGATCAGGCTGGCGCCGCCGTTGGCGAGCGGGCCATAGACCACGTAGCTGTGCCCGGTCACCCAGCCGATGTCGGCGGTGCACCAGAACAGGTCGGGGGGACGGTAGTCGAACACCGCCTCGTGGGTGAAGCGCGCCCAGACCAGGTAGCCGCCGGTGCTGTGCAGCACCCCCTTCGGCTTGCCGGTGCTGCCGGAGGTGTAGAGCAGCAGCAGCGGATCCTCCGCGGCCATGGCCTCCGGCTCGCAGGTGGCGGGCTCGCGTCCCACCAGGCCGGCGTAGTCATGGTCGCGGTCAGGCTGCATCGGCACCGCCGCACCGGTGACGCGCACCACCAGCACGTGCGCCACGCAGGCGGCCGATGGCGAGGCGAGTGCGGCGTCGACGGCAGCCTTCAGGGGGAGGCGCTTGCCACCGCGACGTCCCTCGTCGGCGGTGATCAGCAGCGTGGCGCCGCAATCGCCGAGACGATCGGCGATGCTGGAGGCGGACAGCCCGGCGAACATCACCACGTGCACGGCGCCGATCCGCGCGCAGGCCAGCATCGCCACCGCGCCCTCGATCACCATCGGCAGGTAGATCGCGACCCGGTCGCCCTTGCCGACGCCGAGCCGGCGCAGCGCGTTGGCGAGGCGGCAGACCTCGGCGTGAAGCTCGCCGTAGCTGACGCGTCGGACATCGTCCTCGGCCTCGCCCTGCCAGATCAGCGCCGTCTGGTCGCGCCGCTCGCGCAGGTGGCGGTCGAGGCAATTCACGGAGGCGTTGAGCAGCCCGTCGGCGAACCAGGAGATCTGCACCTCGCCGTCGAAGCGGCTGGCGCCGGCCAGCGCCGGGAAGCGGATCCAGTCGATCCGGTCGGCTTCCTGCAGCCAGTAGCTGTCGGGCTCGTGCATGGCATGGTTGGCGAGTACCGGATACTGCGCCGCGGTGATATGCGCCGAGGCGGCCAGCGACGGCTTGACGTGATAGACGGTACCCAACTCCATGATTTTAGTCACTCTCCCTGGACGTGTCCGGCCGGATCGTTGCCCGATCCTGACCTCGCGCCGCCGTCACGCCGGCCGATGCCGCGCCCGCGCCGCCTGTCCGTGGAAAGCCTTGCCGGATCGGGTTCCGCTAGGCAAGGCCCGAGAGCCCGCCCTGCGCTAACGGCTGCGTGCGTCGCTGGCGAGCAACCCGCCTGATAACACCAAAGGATGATGCCCCTGACCCAGCAGGGCCGCCGACACGCCGAACAGCACCACCAGGGCGAGGCACAGCTCGACGAGGCGGCGCCGCCTGCGCGCCTGGAACGGATCCATCCAAACCACCGATCATCAAGGGTCTTAACTTATCACACATGATCGGTCGTGCAACTGGCTCAGGAATCGCGCTGCTGCGTCATCCGCCGGTCCTGGTCCCGCCGGGGACGTGCTACGGACGGCTCGAGGTTGCGCTGGCGCCGGGGTGGCGCGGCGGCATCGCGCGGCAGCTGCGGCCGCTGCGCGCGCTGGCCCCGCGATGCGTCTGGAGTTCGCCCGCGATGCGCTGCGCCTCGGTGGCCCGCTTCATCGCGCGGCGTCTGGGCGTGCGGCTGGTGCTGGACGCACGCCTGCTGGAGCTGGATTTCGGCGACTGGGAAGGCGGGCGCTGGGACGCGGTGCCGCGCCCGGCGCTGGAGCGATGGGCCGCGGACCCGCTCGGCTTCCGCGCCCCCGGCGGCGAGAGCGGGAGCGCCCTGGTGCGGCGGGTGGCAGGCTTCGCGCGGCGTCTGGCCCGCGACGGGCGGCCGTGCGTGGTGGTCTCGCATGGCGGCCCGCTGCGGCTGCTCCCGGCGCTGCTGATCGGCGATGCGCCGGACCTGCTGGCGCCGGCGCCGGAGCCGGGCCGGCTGCGGATCGTCGCGGCGCGCTGACCGGCTCAGGGCCGAGCGCCGGCGCCGTCGGATCGTCGCCGATCAGAACAGCGGCACGGCGTTGTACACCATGTGCAGCAGCACCGCCGGAGCCAGGGAGCCGGACCTGCGGAACAGCGCCGCGTTGCCGACCCCCAGCACGCCCACCGGCAGCCAGGCCAGGACCGGGTGGTAGATGGCGAAGAACGCGGCGCTGCCGCCGATCGCCGGCCCGCCGCCCATTCCCGATCCAGCGCGCGGTAGAGCAGGCCGCGGAACAGGAACTCCTCCGCGAGCGGGGCGACGAGCACGGCGAGCACGAACCACCATTGCCGGTAATGCGGCAGGGCGGCGAGCGGATCGGGCTGCTCCAGGATGGCGCGCGACCAGGCGATCCGTCGCAGACCGAGCAGGTAGAGATGGCCGAGGCCGCCCGGCGCCGCGCCGGCCAGGGCGCCGACCGCGAGGAACAGCAGCAGGCGGCGGCCGCCCGCCCATCCCGATCGGCCCGCGGCTTGGTCCCACCGCCACAGGTCGGCCGCCCTCACCTGGCGTCCGGTCAGGAAACACATCACGCCGACGGCGACGATCGCGGCGGCCAGGGCGTAGCCGGAGGTGCGCGCCGCGAGCGCCCATCGCGCCGGCGAAGGCCTGCACCAGGCCGGTGATCACCGCGCCGCCCTCGACCAGCGCCGCCGCGAAGGGTTCGCCATCGTCAACCCGCATCGCCGTGCCTCGCCTGCCGCGACAGCATGCCGGCTCAACGACGCGACGAGAAGTCTCGCCGCCGTCGCCGGGATCGACCGGCGCGCCGGTGGCGGCCTCGAAGCCGTCATGATACGGCGCCAGCCGGCCGGCACGGGATCCAGGTGACATGGACGCGACCGCGATCATCGACGCCGACGGAGAGGTCACGGCATCGGGTTCGACCGATCCCGTGCCCTGGTGGAGCTTCACCAAGACCGTGCTGTCGATCGCGACGCTTCGCCTGGCGGGACAGGGCGCGCTCGGGCTCGACGACAGGCTGCCCGGCGAGCCCTTCACCGCGCGCCAACTGCTCCGGCACGAGGCCGGGCTGCCGTGTTACGCGACCCTGTCGCGCTACCATGCCGACGTCGCGGCGGGAAAACCGCCCTGGCCGGTCGACCGTCTTCTCGAGGCCGCCTGCGTCACCCGCCTGCGGTGCCGGCCGGGAGCCGGATGGGCCTATTCCAATATCGGGTATCTTCGCGTCGCCCAGTGCATCGAGCGCGTCTCGGGCCGGGGGCTGTCGGCGGCGCTGGCCGATCTCGTGTTCGATCCCGCGCATTTGAGCGGCCCGCGCCTCGCGAGAGTGCCGAACGACCTCGCCGACGTGCAGATGGGCGGCGCCAGCGGCTACCATCCCGGCTGGGTGTATCACGGCCTCCTGGTCGGAACGGCGAGCGATGCGGCGCGCCTGCCATGGCTGCTCGTGAACGGCCGCTCGCTGAGGCCGGCCAGCCTCGAGACGATGATGCGGCGTCGCGCCCTGCCGGAGCACCGCAGCGTCGTGCAGCCGGATCCCGCCTGCGGACTCGGCCTGATGCTCGCGGCGGAAGACCCTGCGTCGCATCCGCTCGGCGATGGCGGGGGCCGGGGAGCGGGATCGCGGTCTATGCCAGGAACCGCAGGGCCGCGGCGGTCTGGAGGTCGCTCCCGTCCGATATCGACGCCACCGCGCGGGCCTACCGGATGCTCGGCTAGACGACGGCGCGCGATCCGCCGTCATGGTTGCGGAACGGGTTGCTCGCGCTCCTGCCGGAGCGGGCTCGCGGGCGTCGCGCGCGAATCCAAATTTTATCGTCCAGAAAAGATTAACGCGAAGTTTCTCACGAGCCTATCATGGTCCGGGTGACCGCCGGACGGACGGCTTCCCTGGCGGTTCCGTGTGCAGGATAGCTCTCGCTCGATGGAGAGACCCCATGCTGCTCGAGTATGGCCGGCGCGCCGATAGACCGGTGGCGGCATTGCTTCAGGAGGTGGCGGCGACCCTTGCCCGCTTCCAGGACCTGGCAGCGGGCCATCTGGAGAGCATGGGAGACTCGCTGATCCACAGCCGGGATGCCGTCTCGAGGTCCAGGGAGCGTCTGTCGGGGCTCGCGCGACATGAGGACCGGAGGTGGAGGTAGCGCCCGCCTGCCGCGACGCGCCGCGTGGCGACGGTGACGGGAGGCACGGCGCGGTCGATCCGGATGCCTGGCGGGCGATCTTCGTCTACCGTGAGCACGCCGCGCGTTGCAGGCATCTCGCGCGCCTGGCGAAGACGCCCACGGCACGAGAGACCTACCAGCTGATCGCGACCTCCTACGATCGGCTGGCCGATCAGGCCGTGCCGCCCGCGCCGGCCAAGACCGGCGCGATCGTCTGGACCGTCCTGCCGAAGCGGAAGCGGTGGCCGCGTGCGGACGAACGCGACGCTGATGACGGTCATGTCACCGTCGGCGTGCGGCTCCCGGTGCTCGCGGCGAGCGATGCACCGCGAGAGGGTCCGGACGCCGGCGCTCAGCCTGATCATGGCTCAGGGGCAGCGCCGGATCGGCCAGACGCCGGCGGGCGCTGCACGCCGTCCAGCCAGACAGCCAGAGGTCGCTCTCCAGGCTCCCGCCGGGATAGGGATCACTGGAGACCGGATCGCCGGCGCTAGCGGCACCGTCTCCCTCCAGCTCGAAGAGGCAGGTCAGGACGCTCAGATGCAGCAACCTGTCAGGGTTAGCCGGAAACCGTTCCATTCTTGAATGTAACATAAATGATTGCATTCGAGCTAGTTTTTTATACGAGCGAGACCGTCGTCGGACCGGGCGACCGAGGCCGACGCGGACGACGCGCCGCAGCCCACCGATAGCCCTCGCGCCGCCGCAGCAGGAGGCGGCTCCCGCGGCGGCCACTCGCGTCCGGAGCCGGATCGATCAGTGCCGCGCCCGCGAGGCCGGACGCCTGGCCGGCGACGACGGCCTGATCAGGCGAAGTGCTGCATCGAGCCTGCCGATACGGTCGAGGAGGACGCCCAGCGCGAGCAGGAGCGCCAGGCCGAACGGTGTAACCACGAGGAACAAGACCTCGAGAAACTTGAACACGAGCTGATCCTCCCTGCTCCGCCTGTTCTAGCGCACAAGGATTAACAGGCTGCTTATACCAGCGGCCTTTGCATGTGACCCATGTAGAGCCAGGGCGCGTCCTGGACCCACTCAAGGCGAAGCCTCGAGAACCCGATTATCTTGAGGTGGTTTCCAAAGGCCTCGGCCTTTGGCGGGTCTGGGCGGAGCCCGGCCTTGCCTTCTTACGGAGAGACCCGCGATGGTCGGCCGCCGGCGCGGGCGCCGCGGCTTTCGCCGCATCGATCCGGTGCTATCCTCGCGCGCCGTCGCCGCGTCCGCCGGCGCAACGGCGTCGGAGCGGAGATGGCCTTCAAGGGTAAAGCCCCCGGCAGCGGGTCGGGCGAGATGTCGCGCCGCACGCAGCTGCTGCGGCCCGCCATCGCGCTGTCGGATCGGCAGGTGACCGAGGCCCGTCGCCTGCGTCGCGCCGGCGCCGCGCCGGAGGCGATCGCCGAGGCGATGTCGCTGCCGCTCGACGAGGTCGAGAAGGCGCTGGTGCAGATGCGTTCGCCCCGGCCCGAGACGACCCGCGGCACGCTGAACGTCACGCTGGCGGCGCACCGGCTGATCATGAAGGAGCGTATCGGCGACGAGCCGATCTGGCAGACGATGGATCGCATGGTCGACGAGCTGCTGCGCCTGCGCGCCGCCGCAGCACCACCGCGACGCAGGAACCCTGCCGCACAGCAGGACGACCTGCCGTTCCCAGCTCCCGGCAGCGAGAGCTAGCCGCGGTCGCGGACGGGCGCCACGGCGTGTCTCCGGAGGATCTCGCGGCACGGCATCCGCGGCTCTACCACCTCACCGCGCCGGGTGCGGTGGATGGCATGCTGCGCCACGGGCTGCTGCCCACCACCGCGCTGCTGACGCTGTTCGAGGTGCCCGAGGCGGCGCGGCGGCCGATCGAGGGCGAGCGCCGGATGGCGAGCGTCACGCTGGAGCATGCGGTGCATGGCCGCGCCACCATCACCGACAACCTGCCCCTCATCATGCCGTCGCTGGCCGCCTGCCTCGACGACCGGCTCGTCGCGTCGGACTGGCTGCGCCTGCTCAACGAGCGCGTGTTCTTCTGGCCCGACGAGGCGGGCCTCGCGCGGCTGCTGGGAGCCCGGCTCAACCGTCGTCGCGACCGCGAGGTGCTGGTGTTCGACACGCTGAGCCTGGCGCGTCGGCATGGCGAGCGCATCGAGCTGTGCGCCATCAACTCGGGCGCCACGATGCGACGCGCCGCGCGACGCGGCCTGTCGACGTTCGTGCCGCTGCACAGCCACGGCTACGAGGCCTGGCGCCGGCTGCGCGGCCGCCGCGACCGGCTGTGCGAGGTGACGGTGCGCGGCGGCGTGCCCGACATCGCCGACCATCTGATCGAGGTGCGCCGGGTGGCCCCGTGCTGAGCCTGGCTCAACGCGCGCTCAGCGCGCTCAGCACCGCGCACTCGCTCAGCACCGCGCAGGCGCCGAGCACGTCGCCGGTATGGCCGCCGACCTGCCGACGCGCCGCGCGGGCGACGGCGAGCGTCGCGGCGACGGCGCAGGCGGGTGCGGCCAGCATCATCCAGCCGCGCAGCAGCGGCGCCGCCAGCGCCAGGCCCAAGCCCAAACCGAGGCCCAGGCCCAGCGACGCGGGCCAGCGCGGCAGCGGATGCAGCGACGCCGCCAGGCCGTCGCGGCGCGCCGGCGGCAGCAGCAGCAGCAGCAGCACGATGGCCGCGCGCGACAGCGCCCCGGATGCCACCAGCGCGGCGCAGACGCGCCCCGGCGTGCCCAGCGACCCGACCGCCAGCACGCGCAGCACGCTCGACAGCAGCAGCGCCAGCGCGCCGTAGCTGCCGATGCGGCTGTCGCGCATGATCTCCAGCTTGCGCGCGGCATCGCGGCCGCCGCCGAAGCCGTCCGCGGTGTCGGCCAGGCCGTCCTCGTGCAGCGCGCCGGTGAGCAGCAGCGAGGCACCGAGGCTCCAGCAGGCGGCCAGCACCGGCGACAGGCCGATCTGCGCCGCCAGGGCGTAGACGACGCCGCCGCACAGCCCGACCAGCCCGCCCGCGAGCGGGAATGCCCACACCGCGCGCGCCATGTCGACATCCGCCTCGCGCGGCATCAGCCGCGTCACCGGCAGGCGGGTGAACAAGCCGATCGTCGCGGCGAGGTCGGTGCGCAGCGTGCGGATCAGCGCCCCGTTCACGCCGCGCTCACGTCCGGTCCGTGACGCCAGCCTCGCCGAAGCTCGCCATGCCGGCGTGGCAGGCGAGCGCCGCGCGCAGCAGCGGCACCGCCAGCGCCGCACCCGAGGCCTCGCCCAGGCGCAGCCCAAGCTCGAGCAGCGGCGTCAGCCCGAGCTCGCCCGCCAGCGCACGATGGCCGGCCTCGGCGGAAAGATGGCTCAGCACCGCATGGTCCAGCGCGCCGGGCCGCAGGCATGCCAGCGGCGCCACCGCGGCGGTGCAGACGAAGCCGTCGAGCAGCACCGGGATGCCGGCCCGGCGCGCGGCCAGTGCGGCGCCGAGCAGCGCCGCCAGCTCGAAGCCGCCGAGCCGGCGCGCGACCTCCAGCGGGTCGCCGAGTGCGGCACGATGCCGCAGCAGTCCCGCCTCGACGGCGTGGCGCTTGCGCAGCAGCCCGGCATCGTCGATGCCGGTGCCGCGTCCGACCCAGCCCGACGCCTCGCCGCCGAACAGCGCCGCCGCCATCGCGGCCGCGGCACTGGTGTTGCCGATCCCCATCTCGCCCAGGCAGAGCAGGTCGGTGCCCGGGCGCACCGCCTCGAAGCCTTCGCGTACCGCATCGAGGAAGCCCGCCTCGTCCATCGCCGGCGCCTGCGTGAAGTCAGCGGTGTGCCGGTCCAGGTGCAGCGCGATCACGCGCAGCGCGGCACCGGCGTTGCCGGCGAGCTGGTTGATCGCCGCACCGCCGGCGGCGAAGTTGCCGACCATCTGCGCCGTCACCTGCGCCGGATAGGGCGAGACGCCGTGCGCGGTGACGCCGTGATTGCCGGCGAACACCACGATCTCGACCCGGTCCAGACGCGGCGTCGCCCGTCGCTGCCAGGCCGCGAGCCAGGCCGAGAGCTGCTCCAGCCGCCCGAGGCTGCCGGGCGGCTTGGTCAGCGTGGCCTCGCGGGCCCGCACCGCGGCCGCGGCTTCGAGATCCCGCTCGGGCAGGTCGGTGCAGAGGCGGCGCAGCGCCCCGATGCTGGAGAGGTCGGGGTTGGAGAGGTCGGGGCTGGAGAGGTCGGTCATCGGTCTGCGGCACAGCCCGCGATGGCGTGGAAGAACGAGCCCGTGGTGCCGCCGCGCCTGCCGCCGGCAGCGCCCAGCTCGGCCCCTGCGGCATCGCACAGGGTGGCGAGCGGAGCGTCGCCGCCGGCATCGCTCAGGCTGGCATAGTGGAACTCGTGGCCGCGCAGCATTGTGCCGGCCGGCCCGAAGCCGGTGGCTTCGGTCAGGCACGCCTCGCGGTAGCCGAGCACCATCCGCCGGCGGGCGAAGCTGGTGGCGTGGCCGAGCAGGCCGGCCATCGGATGCACGACGCCCGCCGCGTCCTCGATCGTCTCGCCCAGCACCATGTAGCCGCCGCACTCGCCATGCACCGGCCGGGTCTCGGCGAACCGGCGCAGGCCGGCCAGGAAGTGCCGCGAGGCGGCGAGCCGGGCAGCGTGCAGCTCCGGATAGCCGCCCGGCAGCCAGCAGCAGTCGCATTCCTCCGGCGGCGGCTGGTCGGCGAGCGGCGAGAACGGCACGATCTCGGCGCCCGCCTCGCGCCACCCCTGCACCACGTGCGGGTAGAGGAAGCTGAAGGCGTCGTCGCGGGCCAGGGCGATGCGCTGGCCGAACGGCGGCAGCGCCGGCGCCGCTGACGCGGTGTCGCGGCGCAGCGGCGTCGACAGGGCGACGATGGCGTCGAGATCGAGGCAGGCCTCGGCGCGCTCGGCGAGTGCGGCCAGGAAGCCGTCCAGCGCGCCGTGCTCCTGGGCCTGCACCAGGCCCAGATGACGCTCCGGCAGCGACAGCGCCGGATCGCGCATCAGGCAGCCGAGCACCGGCAGGCCGGCCTGCTCGATCGCCCGCCTCGCACCGTCGCGGTGGCGCGCGGAACCGGCGCGGTTGAGCACCACACCCGCCACCCGCACCTCCGGATCGTGCAGCGCGAAGCCGCGCGCCACCGCCGCCGCCGATTGCGACTGGCCGGAGACGTCGAGCACCAGCAGCACCGGCAGGGCGAAGCGCGCCGCGAGGTCCGCCGCCCGTCCCGCGCGGCCGTCCGACGCCGCGACCCCGTCGAACAGGCCCATCGAGGCCTCGACCAGCAGGATCGCCTCGTCCGGCGCGGTGCCGACCAGCGAGGCGAGCAGCGTCGGCGGCATCGCCCAGCTATCCAGGTTGAGGCAGGGCGTGCCGAGGCAGGCGGCGTGGAAACCGGGATCGATGTAGTCCGGGCCGGACTTGGCGGCGCGCAGCGTCATGCCGCGCCGGCGCAGTGCGGCGAGGATCGCCAGCGTCACCAGCGTCTTGCCGCTGCCCGAACGGGGTGCCGCGACCAGCAGCCCGCGCGTCACCCGCCGTGACTCCCCGATCGCCGGATCCTACACTGCGCGCCGTGAGACCGGATGGGACGCTGCGTCGTGGCTGGACCACCGGGGCCTGCGCCACGGCGGCCGCCAAGGCGGCGTACGCGGCACTGCTGCACGGCGGCTTTCCCGATCCGGTCAGCATCACTCTGCCGCGCGGCGGCGAGGCGGCGTTCGCGCTCGCGGAGAGCCGGCTGCTGCACGATGCGGCGATCGCGGGCGTGGTCAAGGATGCCGGCGACGATCCGGACGTCACCCACGGCGCGCTGATACGGGTCGAGCTGCGCCTGCTGGACGCGGGCGCCGGCGTGCGGTTCCGCGCCGGACCCGGCGTCGGCACCGTCACCCGGCCCGGCCTCGCGCTGGCGCCCGGGGAGCCCGCGATCAACCCGGTGCCGCGCGAGATGATACGCGCGGCACTCGCCGAGCTGCATCCGCGGCCGGCGGCGCTGGTCACGATCTCGGTTCCCGATGGCGAGCGGCTGGCGGCGCAGACCCTGAACGGGCGGCTGGGCATCGTCGGCGGCCTGTCGATCCTCGGCACCACCGGCATCGTGGTGCCGTTCTCCTGCGCCGCCTGGATCGACAGCATACGGCGCGGCATCGATGTCGCGCGCGCCACCGGGCACGAGCACGTCGCGGGCGCCACCGGCCGCGCCTCGGAGGATGCGGTGCGCAAGCTGCACGCGCTCGACGAGGTGGCGCTGATCGAGATGGGCGACTTCGTCGGCGGGATGCTGAAATACCTGCGCGCCCATCCGGTGCGTCGCGTCACCGTGGCCGGCGGCATCGGCAAGATCACCAAGCTCGCGCAGGGGCGGCTGGACCTGCATTCGAGGCGCGGCGCGGTGGACCGCGCGGCCCTCGCGGCACTCGCCGCGGCGGCCGGCGTGCCCGCCGATCAGGCGGCGCGTATCGAGGCCGCGAACACCACCGCCGAGGGGTTCGCGATCGCCGCCGCCGCCGGCGTGGCACTCGGCGACCAGGTGGCGTCGCGCGCCTGGGAGGTCGCCGCGGAACCGCTGCGCGGCAGCGGGATCGCGCTCGAGATCGTGCTGTTCGACTCTCAAGGCGCACTCCGCGGCCGCGCGCCGATGGCCCTCGCGGCGGGCGCTGCGTCGCGGAACCGCCTGGGGTAGCCGGGGCTGTAGAGCGCGCTCTCCAGCCCGGCCGCATCGCCGAGTGCGGGCCCGACCAGCACCAGGGCGGTGCGCTCGATCGGCTGCGCGCCCAGCATCGCCGCGATCCCCGCCAGCGTGCCGCGCAGCACGCGCTGGTCCGGCCAGGAGGCGCGCGCCACCACCGCCACCGGGCACCCCTCGCCGTAGTGCGGCGACAGTTCGGCCACGATGCGGTCGATGCCGTGGATGGCGAGATGGATCGCGAGCGTCGCACCGGTCGCGGCGAAGGCGGCCAGCGTCTCGCGCGGCGGCATCGCCGAGGCGCGGCCGGAGATGCGGGTCAGCACCAGGCTCTGCGACACCCCCGGACGGGTCAGCTCGCACCCCAGGGCGGCGGCGGCGGCGGCGAAGGCCGGCACGCCGGGCGTCAGCGTGTAGGGGATGCCGCGGCCGTCGAGCCGGCGCAGCTGCTCGGCGAGCGCGCTGTAGATCGAGAGGTCCCCCGAATGCAGCCGCGCGACGTCGTGGCCCTCGGCGTGCGCGTCGGCGCAGTGCGCCTCGATCGCATCCAGGTCCAGGGCCGCGGTGTCGATCAGGCGCGCGCCGGGCGGGCAGTGCGCCAGCATCGCCGCCGGCACGATCGAGCCGGCGTACAGGCAGACCGGGCAGCTTGCCAGCAGGTCGCGTCCGCGCAGCGTCAGCAGGTCGGCGGCACCGGGTCCGGCGCCGATGAAGTGTATGGTCATGGCCGATCATCCACCACCGCCAGCGCGCAGGTAACCCCCGCGCGCGCGATCCGCGGCAGCAGCAGCCGGCCTGCGGGTCCGGCGGCGGCGAGCGCGCAGGCCTCGGCGACGCTTCGCACGCCCACCGCGTCGGCCACCCGCTCGGAGCCGGTGACGCAGCGCGGCTGCTCGGCGCGCAGCGCGTCGGCGCTCACGCGCAGCAGCGGCAGCCCCAGCGCCCGGGCCGCCTCCAGCAGCCCCGGCTCGTCGCGCTTGAAGCCGGGGATCGCCAGCAGCGCCGGCCGCAGCCCCGCCCGTGCCTCGGCCTCGCGCACCAGCGCGATCACCGCCGCCGCCGCGATCCCGTGGCGGCAGCCGAGACCGGCGACCATCCTCACCGCAGCCAGCACCATTGCGTGATGCGCATCGCCGGGCGCAGCGCGTGCAGGCTGCCCACCGCGTCGAGCCGGTCGATGCCGATCCGGGTCAGGCTGCCGCCATGCGCCGCCCGGGCCGCGAACAGCACCGCCTCGGTCTCGATCGTCACCGCGTTCACCACCAGCCGCCCGCCCGGCCGCAGCGCGCCGCGCGCCGCCTCCAGCACACCCGGGACGGTGGCGCCGCCGCCGACGAACACCGCGTCGGGTGCCGGCAGCCCGCGCAGCACCTCGGGCGCGGCACCCTGGCACAGCTCCAGCGCCGGCACCCCGAGCGACAGCGCGTTGCGCGCCGCACGCGCGATGCGGGCGGGTTCGCGGTCGATGGCGATCGCGCGGTTGGCGGGATGGCGCAGCATCCACTCGATGCCGATCGAGCCCGAGCCGCAGCCGACGTCCCACAGCCGCTCGCCCTGGCGCGGCGCCAAGGCCGACAGCGTCAGCGCGCGGATCTCGCGCCGGGTGAACTGCCCGTCCTGCTCGAACAGCGCGTCGTCCAGGCCACCGGCGAGCGGGATGACCCGGGCGTCCGGCGCCGCCGCGACCTCGATGGCGAGCAGGTTGAGCGGGTCGATGGCGTCCGGCAGCGCCTGATCGGCGCGCTGCCGGACGATGCGCGCGCGCGGGCCGCCCAGCGCCTGCATCACTTGCAGCGCCGAGCCGCCGAAGCCGCGATCGCGCAGCAGCCCCGCGACCGCGGCCGGCGTGCCGGCGTCGGCGCACAGCACCAGCAGCCGCGCGCCGGGCTGCAGCGCCGGCAGCAGCGCTGCCAGCGGCCTTCCGCACAGCGACAGGGTGGTCGCCTGCTGCAGGCTCCAGCCCAGCGCGGCGCAGGCCAGCGAGAACGACGACGCGACCGGCAGGCAGGCATATTCCGAGGCCGGCAGCAGGCGCGCGATGGCAGTCCCGATGCCGAACCAGAACGGATCGCCCGACGCCAGCACCACGGTCGGCCGCGGGCGGCGCGCGATCAGGGCGGGCAGCGCGTCCTGCATCGGCGAGGGCCAGGGCAGCGTGTCGCCCTCGATCAGCGCGGCGGCGAGGGCCAGGTGGCGCGCGCCGCCGGCGACCAGCGCGGCACCGCCGAGCAGGGTGCGGGCGGCGGCGGAGAGGCCATCGACTCCGTCCTCGCCGATACCCAGGATGCTCAGCCACGGACCGTCGCTCATGACGCCGCGAGGGAGGTGCGATGCGCGTGCTGGTGCTCGGCGGCACGAGCGAGGCGTCGAGGCTGGCCGCGATGCTGGCCGGCGACCCGCGCTTCTCCGCCACCCTGTCGCTCGCCGGCGTCACCCATGCGCCGGCGCGGCCGCCGATCCCCCATCGCATCGGCGGCTTCGGCGGCGCCGACGGGATGGCGGCGTGGCTGCGCGACCACCGCACCGAGGCGCTGGTCGATGCGACCCACCCGTACGCGCTGCGGATCAGCCGGCACGCGGACCTCGCCGCCGCCGCCGCCTGCATCCCGCTGCTGCGCATCGCGCGGCCGGCCTGGACCGCGCAGGCGGGCGACCGCTGGCTCCGCGTCGCGACCCTCGAAGCCGCCGCGGCGGCACTCGGGCCGCTGCCGCGGCGGGTGCTGCTGACGGTGGGCAGCCAGGGGCTGGCGCCGTTCCGCTCGGCGGCGCACCGCTACCTGATCCGCTGCATCGATCCGCCGGATCCCGACCGGCTGCCCGAGGGTGCGACGCTGCTGCTGGCGCGCGGGCCGTTCACGCTCGAGGGCGAGATCGCGCTGCTCGCGGCGCACCGGATCGAGCGGCTGGTCAGCAAGAACTCCGGCGGCGACGCCACCGCGCCGAAGCTGGAGGCGGCGCGGCGGCTCGGCGTGACGGTGGTGATGATCGACCGGCCGGCGGGAGGCGGGGGGGTGGTTGATGCGGAGGAGGCGATGCGGTGGCTGCGAGGCCAGGGCGCTGCCCTGGACCCGCTGGGGCCTTAGGCCCCAGACCCCGGTTTCCAAAGGCTCAGCCTTTGGCGGGGTCAAGGGGCGGAGCCCCTTGGGGCGTAGAGCCAGGGCGTCGCCCCGTCGCGCGGGATCAGCCTGGTCGCCTCGGTGCCGACCAGCACCAGCGTGCGCATGTCGGCCTGCTCGCCTCGCGCCTCGGCGAGCGTGGTGATCACCACCCGCTCGTCGGGGCGGCTGATCGCGGTGGCGAACACCACCGGCGCATGCGGGGGGACCACCTCGCGCAGCAGCGTGAGCGCCGCGTCGAGCTGCCAGGGCCTGGCGCGCGAGACCGGGTTGTACAGCGCGATCGCGAACCCGGCCTCGGCCGCGGCGCGCAGCCGTCGCTGGATCAGCGTCCAGGGCTTGAGGTTGTCCGACAGCGAGAGCACGCAGAAATCGCTCCCCAGCGGCGCGCCCACCCGCGCCGCCACCGCCAGCATCGCCGAGATCCCGGGCAGCACCGCGACGTCGAGCGCACGCCAGTCCGGCGCGCCGCGCTCGATCGCCTCGAACACGGCACTCGCCATCGCGAACACCCCCGCGTCGCCCGACGACGCCACCGCGACCCGGCGGCCGCCTGCGGCCAGCGACAGCGCGTGGCGGGCGCGGTCGAGCTCCTCGCGGTTGTCCGAGACGTGCCGCACCGCTTGGACGGCGCAGGAGATGCGGTCGAGATACGGCCCGTAGCCCACCAGGTCGGTGGCCTCGGCCAGGGCCGCGTCGACCTGCGGCGTGCGCAGCGCCGGATCGCCCGGACCCAGCCCCAGGATCGTCAGCCTGCCGCTCACCTGGAACCCTGCCGGCCGGGCACCAGGATCATCGAGAAGTACGGCGCGTCGGGGGCCGGATGGTCGATCTGCCGCAGCGGCAGGATGCGCTCGCCGGGCATGGTGCCGTACTCGACATAGAGCGCGCGCTCCAACAGCCCGGCATCGTCGAGTGCCTCGCGGATCTTGGGGAAGTTGCCGCCGACCTTCATGATCACCGCCGCGTCGCCGAGCGCCAGCCGCGCCGCCAGGCGCTGGCGGTCCAGCGTGCCGGGCAGCACCTGCAGCACGTCGTCGCCGTGGGTGAACGGCAGGTCGGCGGCCGACCAGCAGCCGCTCATGCCGGTGATGCCGGGGATGATCTGGTGCGCAAACTCGCCGCGCAGCCGGTCGAACACGTACATCGCCGAGCCGTAGAAGAACGGGTCGCCCTCGCACAGCAGCGCCGCATCCAGCCCCGACGCCAGCCGTTCGGCGAGCCGGGCGGCGCAGCGCTCGTAGAACCGGCCGATATCGGCGAGGTAGCGCGGATCGACCACCGACAGCTCGGTGGTGAAGGGATACTCGAAGCGCAGCAGCTCGGCCTCGGGGCCGATCCGATCCCCGGCGATGCCGCGGGCATGGCCCGGACGGCCGCGCTTGGCGAAGAACGCGACGCAGCGGGAGCTGCCGATCACCCGCGCCGCCTTGAGCGTCAGCAGCTCGGGGTCGCCCGGCCCCATGCCGACGATCGACAGCGTGCCCCTCACTCGGCCTCGCTCGCCACCGCGTTGACCGCCGCCGCCGCCATCGCACTGCCGCCCTGCCGGCCCGAGACGATCGCCCACGGCACCGCGCCGAACGCGGCCAGCGCCTGCTTGGACTCCGCCGCACCCACGAAGCCCACCGGCATGCCGATGATCGCCGCCGGCCGCGGCGCGCCGCCCTCGATGCGCTCGAGCAGGTGGAACAAGGCGGTCGGCGCGTTGCCGATCGCGACCACCGCACCCGCCATCTGCTCGCCCCAGAGGTCGAGTGCGGCGGCCGAGCGGGTGGTGCCGAGCCGTCTCGCCAGCTCCGGCGTGCGCGCGTCGCGCAGCGTGCACAGCACCGCGTTGCCGGCCGGCAGCCGGGCGCGGGTGACGCCGTGCGCGACCATCTCGGAATCGCACAGCACCGGCCGGCCGGCGGCCAGCGCCGCCCGCGCGGCGCGCGCGAAGCCGGGCGCGAAATCCAGCGCGCGCGCGATCTCGACCATGCCGCAGGCGTGGATGACACGCACCGCCACCCGCGCCTCGTCGTCGGCGAAGCGCGAGAGGTCCGCCTCGCCGCGGATGATGGCGAACGAGCGCGCGTAGATCGCCGCCCCGTCATGCTCGTACTGGTAGTCGGTCAAGACCCGCCTGCGCTCCCGCCGAGCCGGCGGGCGAGTTCCGGCACCGTCAGCCCGCCGGTCTGCGCTGTATCGCCCGCCCGCCCCGCGCGCACCAGCCCGTATCGGCCCGACGCACCGACCAGGGTCACCGCGGCCGGTCCGGGATGGGCGCAGCCCTTGGCGCAGCCGGACACGTGCAGCGACGGCACGCGCACCCCTGCTTGGATCAGCGCCCGCGCGTCGGCGCGCGCATCGACGCTGCCGCTGGCGCAGCCGGCCTGGCCGATGCAGGCGCTGACGCGGCGGACCGGATCGTCCGGCTCGATGACCAGCCCGCCGGGAAGCTCCGCGATCGCCTGCCGCAGCGGGGCCGGATCCGCGGCCGCGATCCCGGACAGCATGATCGCGCGCCAGGGGGTCAGGTGCAGCACGCCGTCGCCGTGGCGTTCCGACAGCGCGCACAGACGCTGCAGGATGGTGGCGTCCATCTGCCCGAACGGCAGGCCGATGCCGAAGGCGCGCGGACCCGGCAGCCACCCGATCGCGGCCCGCCCGCGCTCCGGGCCGGCGGCGCCGCCGCGTGACGGACGCGCCGCGCCGGACGCGAGCCAGAGATGCGCCAGGGCGATCGCCGTCCGCGCCGGGTCCACGGCGGCCGCCGGTGCGCCGTCCGGCCCGAGACGGACCTGCCAGCCGCCCTGCTCGCGTCGCAGCGCGACGTCGGCGGCAGCGCCGTCCAGTCCGAGTGGACCGCCCGCATCGACGGAAAAACCGAACTTGCCGGGAAGTGCCGACAGCCGGTCATCGTCGGCGAGCGCGTGCCCCAGCCTCCGGGCCACGTCGCAGATGTCGGCATCCGCGAGCGGGGCGACCAGGATATTGCGCCGCCGCTCGGCCGCGGGGTCGGGATCGGCCAGCCCTGCCTCGACCGCGAAGCGGGCGAACCCCTCCGCGGCCCGCAGCGTCAGGCCGCGCAGCTGCAGATTGCCGCGTCCGGTGAGCTCGATGATGCCGTTGCCGCAGCGCGCCGCCTGCCCTGCGATCGACCGCGCCGCCGTCGCGCTGAGCCGGCCCAAGCGCGGCTTCAGCCGCAGCAGCCATCCGTCGCCCGACTGCATCGGCGTGAACAGGTCCGGGCACCAGCCGCGCACGCCGGCGTCGGGGCGCGGTCCCATCGCGGCGGTGTCGGGGGCTACTCCTGTGCTGCCGCCCTGGTCTCGCGCTTGGCGGCGCGCGCCGCCTCGTCGGCCGCCTCTTCCGCGCGACGGACGGCGACCTCCTCCTCGTGCCCACGATACAGCGCCAGCGCCTCCATCGCGTGACGGTTCGCCACCGTCTCGGCCTCGGAGGCGGAATGCGCCAGCTGCCCGGCCTTCTCGTAGTTGCCCGAACCGGCATTGCGGGCGGCATCGTGGTGCAGCTTGGCTGCGACCTCGAAGTGCCGCGCCGCTTCCTCATGGTGCTTGGCCGTCGCCTGCTGCGTCTCGTTCACGTCCCTGGCCTCCTGGAGGGAGAGGACCGTACGGCAAGCCCCGGCGAGCGGCAAGCTGGCGCCTCAGGATTGCGGGCCGTCCGCCTCGTCGTGCAGCAGTGCCACGCTGTTCGCCCTGGGACGCCACAGCGACTGCGCCAGGGCGTCGCGGAACGCCTCGCGCATGCCGCGCCAGGCCTGCGGGTTGGCCTCGCGCAGGAAGCGGTCCACCGCCGGATCGGCCAGGGTGGCCGCGAACACCAGCTCGTACTGCGCATCGAAGCGCTGCGGCAGGGTGCGGGCGAAGCCGTGCAGGCCGGTGAGCGCGCGCGCGATCTCCGAGGCGCCGCGATAGCCGTGGCGCATCATGCCGGCGATCCAGTCGGGGTTGGCGACGCGGCCGCGCACCACGCGCGCCACCTCCTCGCCCACCGTGCGCAGCTTCGGCGTCTCGGGGCGCGAGCTGTCGGCGTGATACAGCGCCGGCTCGCGGCCGTGCAGCGCCGCGGCGGCGGCGAAGCCACCCTCGTGGGCGGCGTATTCCGGGCTGTCGAGCAGGTCGGTCTCGGCATGGTCCTGCTGATGCAGCAGCGCCTCGCTGCCCGCGATCCGGGCGGCGAACCCCGCCGGGTCGGCCGCGCCGTCGCGGCCGCGCCCGTAGCCGCCGCAGGAGGCGTCGAGATAGGCGCGGCCCAGGGCTTCGCGATCGGCACCCGCGAGCAGCGCGTCCGATCCGGCGCCGTGCCGGCCGGGTTCGGGGCCGTAGATGCGGCAGGGCGCCGGCTCCGCGCACGCCGCCAGCGGGTTGAGTGCGGCATCCTCCTCGCGCGCCGCGACGGCGCGCACCGCCTCGTCGAACAGCAGCATCTGCGCCTCGAAGCTGTCGCGGAACAGGCCCGAGACGCGCAGCGTCACGTCGACGCGCGGCCGGTCGAGCAGCGCGGTCGGCAGGATCTCGACGCCGCGCACCCGGCCGGAGGCGTCGTCCCACAGCGGTGCCGCGCCGATCAGCACCAGGGCGAGGGCCAGGTCCTCGCCGCCGGTGCGCAGCGTGGTGCTGGCCCACAGATCGATCACCAGGCTGCGCAGCCAGTCGCCGCTATCCTGCAGGTGGCGCGCCAGCAGCGTCTCCGCCATCCGCTGAGCCAGCACCATGGCGCCCCGCGTCGGCACCGCGCGCGGATCGATCGCGAACAGGTTGCGCCCGGTCGGCAGCACGTCGGTCCGTCCGCGCGAGGGCGCGCCGGCGGGACCGGGCTGCACCAGGCGCGCGTCGAGTGCGGCGAGCAGCGCCTGGGCCTCCGCCTCCGGCGAGGCGTCGAGCGCACGGCACAGCCCCTCCTGGTCGGCTCCCGGCGGGCCGCCCGCGATCGACGAGGCCAGCGCGTCGCGCGCCGCGGCCGGGGTGCCGAACACGTGCAGCCCGTCGCGGATCTGCAGGTCCTTGACGTCGCAGAGCCAGGCATCGAGGCGGGACAGCGCCTCCTCGTCGTCGTCCGCGCGATCGGCACCGCTCTCGGCGAGCAGGCCGAGCTCGGCCGCGCGCGACAGGATCTCGCCGCGCAGCAGCGCGCCGCGCCTGCGATCGAGCCCGTCGGCGGCGGCGTAGTCGTCGATCAGGCGCTCGAGGGTACGCGCCGCCTCGCCGCTGCCGGCGCGCGCCATCGGCGGCGTCAGGTGGCCGATGGTGACCGCGCCGAGACGGCGCTTGGCCACCGCCGCCTCGCCGGGGTTGTTGACGATGAACGGGTAGATCACCGGCATCCCGCGCAGCAGCGCCACCGGCCAGCACGCGGGCGAGAGCGCTGCCACCTTGCCCGGCAGCCACTCCAGCGAGCCGTGGGTGCCGAGATGGACGAGCGCGTGGATCCCGAGCGTGAGGCGCAGCCACAGGTAGCAGGCCACGTGCAGGTGGCGCGGCGGCGTGTCGGGGTCGTGGTAGCCGCCCCTGCGATCGCCGCGGCTGCCGCGATCCGGCTGCACCGCGACCAGCACCGCGCCGAGCCGCAGGTGGCGCAGGGTGAAGGCGCCGTCGCGCACCGCCGGGTCGTCGGCGGGATCGCCCCAGGCCGCGTCGAGGGCGAGGTTCAGCGCGTCGGGCAGCTGCGCGCGCAGCGCCGCGTACTCGGCGAGGCCGAGGAACGGCAGTGCCGGCGCCTCGCACAGCGCGTGCGCCAGCAGCGCGTCCGGACCGGAGGGTGCGGCGGTCGTGTAGCCCTCGCGCTGCAGCCGGCAGAGGATGGCGCGCAGGCTCGCGAAGCTGTCCAAGCCGACCGCGTGCGCCACCTGGCCGCCGAGGCCCGGATAGTCCGACAGCATGATCGCGACCCGGCGTTCGGCGGCAGGCGTCGCACCCAGGCGCGCCCAGCCGGCGGCGCGGTCGGCGGCCAGCGCGATGCCGTCCGCGTCCGCGCGGTTGACGGTGCGGACGTGCGCCGCGCCGAGCGAGGCGTCCGGCGCCTTGAACGAGATCGCGGTGGTGAGCAGCCGGCCGTCCAGCTCGGGCAGCACCACCTGCATCGCGAGGTCGGTCTGCGAAAGGCCGCGCGCACTCCGGCACCACGCCTCGCGGCCGGCGACGGCGAGCACCAGCTGCAGCACCGGCACGCCGGCGGCATCCAGGGCCGAGCCAGTGGCGCTGCGCGACGAGAAGCCGGTGGCGCTGAGCACGACGGCGGGGCGGGAGGCGCGCAGCCCGGTCGCGACGAACTCGGCGGCGGCCGGCTGCTTGAGGCTGCTGGCGAACATCGCCCGCACCGACAGGCCGCGCCGCCACAGCGCGTCGGCCAGGGCGGCGATCGGCTCGGTGTCGCCGCAGGCGAGGTGCGAGCGGTAGAACACGACGATCGCGAGCGGCCGTCCGGGCGCCTGCAGCCCCGGCATCTCGAACCACCCCGCCTCCGGCAGCGCCTGCGGCTGCGCGCCGTCGTCCGCGCCGAGCCCGGCCAGGTGGGCCGCGAGTGCCAGGGCGTGACGGACGTTGCGCGGGCCGCCCTGTCGCAGGAAGCCGTCGAGGCGCGCCAGCGGCGCGGGCGCGACGGTGGAGAGCGAGGCGAACCGCGCGTCCAGCGGGCCGTCGCCGGGCAGCACCGCGAGCGCGATCCCGGCCGCGCGGCAGCAGGCCGACACCTCCTCGACGCCGTAGCGCCAGTATTCGATGCCGCCCAGCAGCCGGATCACCACGCAGCGCGCCGGCGCGATCAGCTGCTCGACCAGCAGGTCGACCGACATCGGATGGCGCAGACGCGCCAGGCTGGCGAGGCGCAGCGAAGGCCCCTCCCCCGCCGCCTGCGCCCAGCTCCCCAGGTCGCTGTCGGAGAAGGAGAGGAACACCAGCTCGGCCGGCGCCAGCCCCGGGTCGACCGCCGCCTCCGCCTCGTCGAGCGTCAGGGCCTCGCGAACCAGCAGGTGCACGGGGTCAGCTCGACGCGGAGATCGTGGGTGCCGGAGAGCGTGGCCCTGTCATGCGATCTCGATCATGGTGATGGAAGCCCCGCGGCGCGCAGGGTATGCCCTCGTGGCCGCGACCGTCAAAGGTGACGAACTGACCGATCCGTCCCAGAAGCTGGCGCTCGTCCTCGGCGGCGCGCGTTCCGGCAAGAGCCGACACGCCGAGGGCCTAGTCATGACACGGCCGCCGCCCTGGACGTACATCGCGACCGCGGCGGCGCACGACGACGAGATGCGCGAGCGCATCGAGGCGCATCGGGCGCGACGCCACGAGGGCTGGCGCACGGTCGAAGCGCCGCTGGCGCTGGGCGAGGCGCTGGACCGGGTGCCGGCGGCGCCGGTGCTGGTGGATTGCCTGACGCTGTGGCTGAGCAACCTGATGCTGGGCGAGCATGACGTCGAAGCCGCGGCGCAGGCGCTCGAGCGCGGGCTGGAACGGCGCTCCGGCCTCACCGTGCTGGTGTCGAGCGAGGTCGGGCTCGGGATCGTGCCGGAGCACGCGCTGGCGCGACGCTTCCGCGACGCCGCCGGTTCGCTGCACCAGCGGCTCGCGGCGCGCGCCGACCACGTCGCGCTGGTCGCGGCCGGCCTGCCGCTGACGCTGAAGGGGCCGCCGCTCATGAAGGCATCGCGATGAGCCAGCAGGACGAGGCGGCGCGGCACCGGATGCGCATGGCCAAGCGCAAGGCGGTGCAGGATCGCGAGGTCGCGGGCAAGACCGTCGAGAAGGGGCTGCTGATCGTCCACACCGGTCCGGGCAAGGGGAAATCCACCGCCGCGATCGGGCTGATGCTGCGCATGATCGGGCGCGGCCGGCGCACCGCGATGGTGCAGTTCATCAAGGGGGCCTGGGATACCGGCGAGCGACGGATGCTGGAGGGCTTCGGCCCGCTGGTGGAGTGGCACACCATGGGCGAGGGCTTCACCTGGGAGACCCAGGACCGCGACCGCGACGTCGCGGCCTGCAGGCAGGCCTGGGAGCGGGCACGCACGTTGCTGGCCAGCGCCGAGCTGTCGCTGCTGGTGCTGGACGAGCTGAACATCGCGCTGCGCTACGACTACCTCTCGCTCGAGGAGGTGCTTGCCGCGATCGCCGCGCGGCCGCCGATGCTGCACGTGGTGGTGACCGGCCGCAACGCGAAGCCGGCGCTGATCGAGGCTGCCGACCTGGTCACCGAGATGGGCGCGGTGAAGCATCATTTCGCGAGCGGCGTGCGGGCGCAGGAGGGGATCGAGTACTGATGCGCGCCCTGATGATCCAGGGCACCGGCTCGTCGGTGGGCAAGTCGGTGATCGTCGCGGGCCTCGCCCGCGCACTCACCCGGCGCGGGCTGGGCGTGCGTCCGTTCAAGCCGCAGAACATGTCGAACAACGCGGCCGTGACCGAAGACGGCGGCGAGATCGGCCGCGCGCAGGCGCTGCAGGCGCGCGCCTGCGGCGTGGCGCCGAGCGTGCACATGAACCCGGTGCTGCTCAAGCCGCAGAGCGAGATCGGCGCGCAGCTGGTGGTGCAGGGCCGGGTGCGCGGCAATTTCCGGGCGCGCGACTACCAGGCGCTCAAGCCGTCGCTGATGACCCACGTGATGCACAGCTTCGGGGTGCTGCGGGCGCAGGCCGACATCGTGCTGGTCGAGGGTGCGGGCAGCGCCTCGGAGACCAACCTGCGCGCCGGCGACATCGCCAACATGGGCTTCGCGCGCGCCAGCGACACGCCGGTGGTGCTGCTCGGCGACATCGACCGCGGCGGGGTGATCGCGAGCCTGGTCGGCACCCGCACCGTGCTGGACCCCGAGGATGCGGCGATGATCAGGGGCTTCATCGTCAACCGGATGCGCGGCGACGCCTCGCTGTTCGACGAGGGCATGCGCACCATCGCCCGCCTGACCGGCTGGCCGCCGCTCGGGCTGGTGCCGTTCCTGGAGGCGGTGCGCGCCCTGCCGGCGGAGGACGCGGCCGACCTCGCGGCCTGCCCCATCGGCGGCGATGGACGCTTGCGCGTCGCGGTGCCGATGCTGCCGCATATCGCCAATTTCGACGACCTCGATCCGCTGCGCGCCGAGCCAGGCGTGAGCCTGGCGATGATCGCACCCGGGCAGCCGCTGCCGGCGCCGTGCCGGCTGGTGATCCTGCCCGGCTCGAAGGCGACGCTGGCCGATCTCGCGGCGTTCCGCGCCGAGGGCTGGGACATCGACCTGCACGCGCATCGGCGGCGCGGCGGCCACGTGATCGGGCTGTGCGGCGGCTACCAGATGCTGGGCGGCCGCATCGCCGATCCCGACGGGCTGGAGGGGCCGCCGGGGGAGGCGCAGGGGCTGGGCCTGCTCGCGGTCGAGACCGTGCTGGCCCCGCACAAGCGACTGGCGAACGCGCGCGGCCGGCTGGTGCAGGACGGCAGCACGGTGCAGGGCTACGAGATGCACATGGGCATCACCACCGGTCCGGACACCGCCCGGCCGCTGCTGCGGCTGCAGGACGGGAGGCCGGAGGGCGCGGTGTCCGGCGACGGCCGGGTCAGCGGCAGCTACCTGCACGGCCTGTTCCATGCCGACGCGGCCAGGCGGCGGCTGCTCGGGAGGCTAGGCCTGGCAGCCCCCCCGCGCGACCACGAGGCGAGCGTGGAGGCGGCGCTGGACGCGCTGGCCGCCCACCTGGAGCGGCACGTCGACATAGACCGCCTGCTGACCCTGGCCGGATAATGAGAGCCGATGCTCAACGGTCGGGGTCCGGGGCCGCCGGCCCCAGCGGGTCAAGGGCAGAGCCCTTGGCTAGCAAGCGCCAACAGCAGCGCGACCCCGAGCTGGATCGCGCAGCCGCGGCGATACAGCCGCAGCGCCCGCTCCAGATCCAAGGTGGCAGCGGCAAGCTCGCCGTCGCCGAGCCAAGCATCCTCGATCCGGGTCGCGCCGTAGACGCGCGGCCCGCCGAGCCGCAGGCCGAGCGCGCCCGCCATCGCCGCCTCCGGCCAGCCGGCGTTGGGCGAGCGGTGGAGGCGCGCGTCGCGGCGCAGGATGCGCCAGGCCCGGGCCAAGGCCGGCCGCTCGTCCAGCCCGGCGGCGAGCACGATCCACAGCGCCGCCAGGCGCGAGGCCGGCAGGTTGACCAGGTCGTCCAGACGCGCCGCGGCCCGGCCGAAATCGCGATGACGCGGCGTCAGGTGGCCGATCATGCTGTCGGCGGTGTTGATCGCCTTGTAGCCGACGATCCCCGGCAGGCCGAGCAGCGCGCACCAGAGCAGGGGTGCCACGACGCCGTCGGAGAAGTTCTCGGCGAGGCTCTCGATCGCCGCGCGCAGGATCGCGGGCTGATCCAGGCTCGCCGGATCGCGCCCGACGATGTGCGAGACCGCCTCCCGGCCGCCGGCGATGCCGCCGTGGCGCAGGCCGCGCGCCACCGCGCCGACATGGGCGTGCAGGCTGCGGCTCGCCAGCAGCGTGCTGGCGGCAGCACCCAGCAGCAGCAGTGCCGCCGGCCGCGGCAGCAGACGCAGCGCCGCCAGCTGCACGAGCAGCGCCAGCGCCACCGGCAGGCCGACCGCCGGCAGCAATGCCAGCACGCCGTTGAGCCGCCGCCGGGTCTGCGGCAGGGTGGCGCGGTTGAGGCCGCGATCGAGACCGCCGATCATCCGGCCGATCCAGACCACCGGATGCCCGAGCAGCCGGAACAGCAGCGTCGGGTAGCCGAGGATGGCTTCGATCACCAAGGCTGAGGCGGCGACGGCGAGGTCGGTGCAGAGCATGTGCCCGGGCATCGCACATGGCGGCCGGCTGATCGAGGCGCGGCGACGGTTCCCGCACGCCCCCGCGCCGTTCCTCGACCTCTCCACCGGCATCAACCCGCACCCTTATCCGGCAGCACCCTTCGCCCTAGAGCGGATCACCCGGCTGCCGGAGCCGGAGGCGGTCGAGGCGCTGCAGGCGGTCGCGGCGGCGGCCTATGGTGCCGCCGATCCGGCGATGGTGGTGGCGGCACCCGGCACCCAGATCCTGATCAGCCTGCTGCCGCACCTGCTCGGACTGCGCCGGGCGATCATCCTCGGCCCGACCTATGCCGAGCACCAGCGCGCCTGGGAGGCGGCCGGCGCCGCCGTCAAGGTGGAGCCGGAGCCGTCGGCGTTCCTGGGCTGCGATGCGCCCGGGCAGGCGGCGATCCTGTGCAACCCGAACAATCCGGACGGCAGGCGCTGCCCGGCCGATGGCCTGCTGGCGCTCGCCGACAGGCTGCAGCGCCGGGGCGGCCTGCTGATCTGCGACGAGGCGTTCGCCGACCTCGAGACGCCTGACCCCGGTCTCGCGCGCCATCTGCCGCATCCCGGGCTGCTGATCCTGCGCTCGTTCGGCAAGAGCTACGGGCTGGCCGGCCTCAGGCTGGGCTTCCTGCTGGGCGCGCCGGAGCGGGTGGCGCCGATCCGCCAGGCGCTCGGCCCCTGGGCGGTGTCCGGGCCGGCGCTGGCGGCGGCGACCGTGGCACTGGCCGACACCGGCTGGCGCGAGGCGATGGCGTCGCGGCTGCAGCAGGCGGGCGGGCGTCTCGACGCGCTGCTGGACGCGAGCGGCTTCGCGTCCGCGGGCGGCACCCGGCTGTTCCGGCTCTGCCGCGGCGAGCAGGCGCCGGCGCTGTTCACGGCACTCGGCGCGGCCGGCATCCTCACCCGGCGCTTCGACCATGATCCTCGGCTGCTGCGGCTCGGACTGCCCGCGGAGGAGGCGCACTGGACGCGGCTGCGCCAGGCGCTGGCGGGCTTCGCCGGGAACGGAAGCGGCGGCTGACGCGTCGAGTCGGCGGCCGGCGAGCCGCCGAGGTGCTGACCGCGGCCGATGGGATGCGCGAACGTGATCCCGTCCGCTGTCCCCTGGGCGCTGTGTGCGCGGATCAGCTTCGCCCGCCAGGGCATTGAACGGCAATGATCGCGTCGGTGCCACTGCCGCCTGCTTACGCGGCCGCCGCCGCCATGAGCCGCTCGCATGGCAGCCACGACCCGCCACGGCATCCGTCGTGCGTTACAGTTTAGCTGCAAAAATAACGTGCAAGAAGCTGATTTAGGTCGCATGCGGCGAGACGCCTGGGCTTAAATGAGACGACCCGAGGCACGGAGAGGAGCCCCAATGCCGTTCGCCCAGACCACCATGCTCGACAACAAGGACCTCAGCGACATCCGCGACGCGGTGCCGTCGCTCGACCTGCTGGCGATCCGCTCGCTGCGGCGCGCCGGCTTCCAGATCGTCCGGCAGGAGCCGCAACGCGAAGACGTGCTGCAGCCCGATCGTCAGGCGGCCGGCGCCTGCCGCGATGCCGAGCGGCCGCAGAGCTCGTCGTTCTGAGAGCCTGAGGGCGGGAGCGATCCCGCCGCTCCGCGACGTGCGCCGGATCCGGCTATACGACCGCTTCGTCCGCAGGAGCCGTGGGTCCGTCTCTCCAAACGCCGCGCGGCACCGACGCGACGGCGCGATCCTGCTGCCGTCGGATCTTCCTGGCGGCCGCGACGCAGGACGAAACGACGTCCTCATGCAGATGCCGGGCCGTATGATCGCGCGGCAGTGGCGCCGCGGGACCGCGGACGGGTTACTGGCTAGCCTGCTGCAATGCCTCGCCGAGCCTCGTGTGCCTGGTGTCGGATTGCTTCAGCCGCTCGACGAATGCCTTCACCGGCGCATTGTCCGTGGTCTCGGTCTCCTTCTGCTCGCTGGCGACGTCGGTCCTGTTGTCTCGGGTTTCCTCGTTCAAGAAGGCCGTGTCGAACGCCTTTCCGTCCAGGCCCTGGAGATGGTCGTAGGATCCCTGCTTCTCGTCGGTCATCGAAGCCGGCAGGTCGACCCCGTTGCGCTTGGCGATCTGGTGCAGCTTCGGATTGAGGCTCTTGTGGTCGGCGATCATCGTGTGGGCGTAGCTCCTGATGTCGCCGCGGGTGGCCTTCCTCAGCGCGAGCTTGGCGGCGCTCAGCTCGTACGTGGCGCCCTGCGCGGTGCTGACCAGGAAGTCGCGATCCGCGGACGACAGCGACGCGGCGAAGGCGGGCGAGACGAAGCCGCAGCAAAGTGCGGCAGTCATGGCCATGGTTCTGAGGCGAATGTTCATGTATGGGTCTTCCGGGTTGCGATGGTGCCGGCGCCGGCCGTACCCGGGTCAACCCACCCAGCTCGATCGAGTTGCCGGTCGATCGAACCCGTGGGCCCTGAGGACCGTGAGCGGAGTCGGACGTTCGGGTCAGCCCTCGTCGTCGATGTCCCGGGGTCTCGCGACGGCCCGTGAAAGCGTCACGGCCGAGCATGGCCGGTTCGGAGCCGCGTTCCTGTAGATCGTGTCTCAGAGCACGACGACATTGACCGTCGGGCGCATGCGGACTGCCGGCGGCAGCGGAACGTCGGGCATCGGACGACCCCGATGCCCTCGGACCCACGCCCCGTCGAGCCGCCTAGAAGGTCGTGAGCCTAGTTCCGCGCCTTGTCGACCAGCCGGTTCTTGCCGATCCACGGCATCATCGCGCGCAGGCGCTCGCCGACCTGCTCGATCTGGTGCTGGTTCACCCGGGCGCGCGTCGCCTTGAAGCCGACCTGCCCCACCTTGTTCTCCAGCAGCCAGTCGCGGGTGAAGCGGCCGCTCTGGATGTCGTCGAGCACGCGCTTCATCTCCGCCTTGGTCTGCGCGGTGACGATGCGCGGTCCGGTGACGTACTCGCCGTACTCGGCGGTGTTGCTGATCGAGTAGTTCATGTTGGCGATGCCGCCCTCGTAGATCAGGTCGACGATCAGCTTCACCTCGTGCAGGCACTCGAAATACGCCATCTCCGGCGCGTAGCCCGCCTCCACCAGGGTCTCGAAGCCGGCCCGGATCAGCTCGACCAGCCCGCCGCACAGCACCGCCTGCTCGCCGAACAGGTCGGTCTCGCACTCCTCGCGGAAGCTGGTCTCGATGATGCCGGCGCGCCCGCCGCCGATGGCGCTCGCGTACGACAGCGCGATGTCCAGCGCGTTGCCCGACGGATCCTGCGCCATCGCCACCAGGCAGGGCACGCCGCCGCCGCGCTGATACTCCGAGCGCACGGTATGGCCGGGGCCCTTCGGCGCGATCATGAACACGTCCAGGTCGGGACGCGGCTCGATGACGCGGAAATGGATCGCGAGCCCGTGCGCGAAGGCGAGTGCGGCACCCTGCTTCAGCTGCCCCGCGAGCTGCTCGGCATAGAGGTCGCCCTGCCCCTCGTCGGGCGTCAGCACCATCACCACGTCGGCCCAGGACGCCGCGAGCGCGGGCGCCATCACGCGCAACCCGGCGGCCTCCGCCTTGGCGACGCCGGCGGAACCCGGACGCAGGCCGACGGCCAGCTCCTCGACGCCGCTATCCTTGAGGTTGTTGGCGTGGGCGTGGCCCTGGCTGCCGTAGCCGATGATCGCCACCCGCTTGGACTTGATCAGGTTCACGTCGGCGTCGCTGTCGTAGTAGACGCGCATGGGGAAGAGCCTCTCCTGTGATGGTCAGATGGTGCGCGGCCCGCGCGCGATCGCGGCGATGCCGGAGCGGGAGATCTCGACCAGTCCGAGCGGGCGCATCAGCTCGATGAAGGCGTCGAGCTTCTCGGTGGCGCCGGTCAGCTCGAAGACGAAGCTGCCGGCGGTGGTGTCGACCGGGCGGGCGCGGAACGCATCGGCGATGCGCAGCGCCTCCGAGCGCGGCTCGCCGCTGGAGACCACCTTGATCAGCGCCATCTCGCGCGCGACGTGCGGACCCTCCTTGGTCAGGTCGGATACGCGATGCACCGGCACCAGCCGGTCGAGCAGCGCCTTGATCTGCTCGATCACCATCGGCGTGCCGGAGGTGACGATGTTGATGCGCGAGCGGCCGCGGCCGTCCTCGACCGGGGCCACGGTCAGGCTCTCGATGTTGTAGCCGCGTCCGGAGAACAGGCCGATCACGCGCGCCAACACGCCGCTCTCGTTCTCCACCAGCACGGAGATCACCGCCCTGGTCTCGGTCTCGTCCGTCGTCGCCATGTGAGTTCCTCAGCAAGGCCAGGGCGCCGCCCTGGACCCGCCAGGGCCTGAGGCCCCGGACCCGATACGTTCAGACCAGCATCAGGCCTTCGTCGGTGATGCGCGCGGCCTGCTCGTTCTGGTCGGGACCCAGGATCATCTCGTTGTGCGCGGCACCCGACGGGATCATCGGGAAGCAGTTCTCGTGCTCGTCGACGCAGATGTCGGCGATCACCGGTCCATCGTGCGCGAGCATCGCGCGGATCACGTCGTCGAGCTCGCCGAGCCGGGTCGCGCGCATGCCGGTGCCGTGGAAGCTCTCGGCCAGCTTGACGAAGTCGGGCAGCGCCTCGCTGTAGCTGTGGGAATAGCGGCTGCCGTGCAGCAGCTCCTGCCACTGCCGCACCATGCCCATGTAGCGGTTGTTCAGGATGAACAGCTTCACCGGCAGGCGATACTGGCAGATCGTGCCCAGCTCCTGGATGTTCATCAGCGTGCTGGCCTCGCCGGCGATGTCGATCACCAGCGCGTCGGGATGGCCGACCTGCACGCCGACCGCGGCCGGCAGGCCGTAGCCCATGGTGCCGAGGCCGCCGCTGGTCATCCAGCGGTTGGGCTCGGGGAACGAGAAATGCTGCGCCGCCCACATCTGGTGCTGGCCGACCTCGGTGGTGACGAACACGTCGCGCCCGGTCTCGTAGGCGAGCGCGTTCAGCCGGCGTATGGCGTGCTGCGGCTTGATGATCGCCGCGGGCGACGGATCCTGGCCGTAGCGCAGGCAATCGATGCCGCGCCAGCCGTCGATGCGGCGCCACCAGCCCGCCAGCGCCTCACGGTCGGGCTCGGCTGGATCCGCGTGCCAGGCCTCGATCATCATCTCGATGGCGCGCCCGGCATCGCCGATCACGGCGACGTCGACCGGCACGATCTTGTTCACCGAGGACGGGTCGATATCGACGTGGATCTTGAGCGAGCCCGGCGAGAACGCGTCGAGCCGGCCGGTGACGCGGTCGTCGAAACGGGCGCCGAGATTGATCAGCACGTCGCACCCATGCGTTGCCATGTTGGCCTCGACCGTGCCGTGCATGCCGAGCATGCCGAGGCATTGCGGGTCGTTGGTGGGATAGGCGCCCAGGCCCATCAGGGTCGAGGTGCACGGGTAGCCGGTCAGCCGCACCAGCCGACGCAGCGCCTCCGACGCGCCGGGTCCGGCGTTGATCACGCCGCCGCCGGTGTAGAACAGCGGCCGCTTGGCGCGCTTGATCAGGGCCACCGCCTCGCGCACCGCCTCGCGCCGCGGCTCGGTGATCGGCCGGTACGAGCGGTGCGGCGCGCCGGACGCCGGCGCGTAGGGCGCCGGACCCACCATGATGTCCTTGGGCAGGTCGACCACCACCGGCCCCGGGCGGCCGCTGCGGGCGACGTAGAACGCCTCGTGCACGGTGACCGCGAGATCGGAGGCGCGCTTGACCAGGTAGTTGTGCTTGGTCGCGGGCCGGGTGATGCCGGTGGTGTCGGCCTCCTGGAAGGCGTCGTTGCCGATCATGTGCGTGGGCACCTGGCCGGTCAGGCAGACCAGCGGCACGCTGTCCATCAGCGCGTCGACCAGGCCGGTGACCGCGTTGGTCGCACCCGGGCCGCTGGTGACCAGCACCACGCCGACGCGGCCGGTGGAGCGCGCATAGCCCTCGGCGGCATGCACGGCGGCCTGCTCGTGGCGGACCAGGATGTGCCGGATACGGTCCTGCTTGAACAGCGCGTCGTAGATCGGCAGCACCGCGCCGCCGGGATAGCCGAACACGACCTCAACGCCCTGCTCCTGCAGCACCCGCAACAGCACCTCGGCGCCGTTGAGCACCGGTGCCGCGTCGCTGCGGCTGCCGTGGCACGCCTGGCGGTCGGAAAGGTCGGTGGTCGCGTTCATGTCCTGCTCCGCTTCGGCGGACCCGGCAGCCGGGCGCGCGAGGTTGCGCCTTATGGCCGACCGGAACCGGCATCGTCAACGCACCTCTTAACAAATGCGATGATTTTACCCTGATCGCTTGCCGAAGATTTCGTCATATCAGCCATGCACGAGTGTATTGTGTCGGTCCGGGAGGCCGGCGCCAGCTCGTGGTGGGCAAACCAGGTCGCCTGCCGCTTGGTGTAGCGGCCCTGGGCGAGGATGGCGCGTGCACTCGCCGCCTCCAGGCTCGTGGTGCCGCGCAGGTAGGCGGCCAGTTCCGGCACGCCATGGGCGCGCATCGCGGGCATCGCCGGCGACAGCCCGAGCGACAGCAGCGCCGCCACCTCGTCCAGCGCGCCCGTCTGCAGCATGGCGTCGAAGCGCGCCGCGATCGCCGCGCGCAGCGAGACGCGTGGCGGCGCCAGCAGCACCGCGGTGAAGCGCGCCGGCGCCGCCGGCAGATGGCGGTCGCACCGCCAGGCCGCAAGACCCCGTCCGGTGCCGGCGAGCACTTCCCAGGCGCGGGCGAGGCGCTGGCCGTCGGTCGGACGGATGAGGCGCGCGGTGTCCGGATCGAGGCCGGCCAGGCGGTCGTGCAGCGCGGCCGGGCCGATCTCCGCCAGCAGCGCGCGCGCGGCCTGCCGGGCCGGCGCGCCGGGCTCGGGGATGTCGGTCAGCCCGTCGGTGAGGGCGGCGAGATACATCCCGGTGCCGCCGCACAGGATCGGCAGCCTGCCGTCGGCCCAGGCGGCGCGCAGGGCGGCGAGGGCTTCGCTGCGCCACCAGGCCACGCTGCCCGGCTCGCGCGCGGCGCGTACACCGTAGAGCGCGTGCGGGCACTCGGCCTCCTGGTCCGGCGTCGGACGCGCGGTGAGCACGCGCAGCTCGCGATAGACCTGCATCGAATCCGCGTTGATCACCACGCCGCGCAGGGCGCGCGCCAGGGCCAGGGCCAGGGCCGACTTGCCGCTGCAGGTCGGCCCGGCGACGATCACCGCCTGGCCCCCGCCCTCGCCCTCGTTCTCGGCGCGCTGCCCGCCCGCTGCTCCCGCCTCGCCTTGCCTCACGCCGCCATCCCTGCCACACGCAGCCGGCATGCCGATGCCCCCCATCCGGTCCCTGCCCCGTATCCTGTCGCTGATCGCCGACCGCAAGGCCGGCAGCCTGACCGCATCGCAGATCGCCCAGGCGCGCGAGATGGTGTCGGGCGGGCCGCCGCGCCTGCTCTGCGACGGCGAGGCGGCGGAGATCCCCTGCCCCGCGCACAGCTTCAGCCAGCCCGGCATCGCCACCCTGCGCGCCGCCTTCGCGAGCGCCTCGGTCGACGTGCTCATCACCCGGGCGCGCGGCCGCCGCAAGGGCCTGCTGGTCGCCGACATGGACAGCACGATCGTCGTCGGCGAGACCCTGGACGACCTCGCGCGCGAGGCCGGGGTCGGCGAGCGGGTGGCCGCCATCACCGCACGCAGCATGAACGGCGAGATCGCCTTCGAGGACGCGCTGCGCGAACGGGTGGCGCTGCTCAGGGGGCTCGACGTCGCCGCACTGCAGCGCACGCTGGACGGGACCCGGCTGACCTCCGGCGCCCGCACCCTGGTCGCCACCATGCGGGCGCACAATGCGCACTGCGTCCTGGTGTCGGGCGGCTTCACCTGGTTCAGCGCCCGTATCGCCGCACTGTGCGGGTTCGATGCGCATCATGCCAACGTGCTCGGCGAGGCGGACGGCCGGCTGACCGGCGCCGTGCTGGAGCCGATCCTGGGGCGCGCCGCCAAGTGCGAGACGCTGCACCGGCTGGCGCAGGCGCGCGGGCTGCGGCTGTCGGCGACGCTCGCGGTCGGCGACGGCGCCAACGACCTCGACATGCTGGCCGCGGCCGGGCTCGGGATCGCGTTCCACGCCAAGCCCGCGGTGCGGCAGGCGATCGAGACCCGCATCGACCACGCCGACCTGCGCGCGCTGCTGTTCGCGCAGGGCTATCCGGCGAGCGTCTTTCTCGAGGGCTGAGGCCGGATCGGGGACACGGGGGGCCGGCCGTTTCCTGGCACGCGCCGAAAATATTGCGGCCCCGAGACGACGACAGGGCCTATGCTGCCCCGCCACAGACCGGGAACGGCCATGACTCTGTCCGGCAACCTGCTAGAGGCCGAGGCGCGCTACGGCGCTGCCAACTACAAGCCGCTCGACGTGGTGCTGACGCGCGGGTCGGGCGTCTGGGTATGGGACGTCGACGGACGCCGCTACCTCGACTGCCTGTCGGCCTACTCGGCGGTCAACCAGGGCCACTGCCATCCGCGCATCCTGGCCGCGCTGACCGAGCAGGCCGGCCGGCTGACGCTGACCTCGCGCGCCTTCCATAACGACCAGCTCGGCCCGTTCTACGAGGAGCTCTGCCTTCTCACCCGCTCGCACAGGGTGCTGCCGATGAACTCGGGCGCCGAGGCGGTCGAGAGCGCGCTCAAGGTGGCCCGCAAATGGGCCTACCAGGTCAAGGGCGTGCCGCCCGACGAGGCCGAGATCATCGTCTGCGCCGGCAACTTCCACGGCCGCACCCTCTCGGTGGTGTCGTTCAGCACCGACACGGCGTCGCGCACCGAGTTCGGTCCGTTCACGCCCGGCTTTCGCATCGTCCGCTACGGCGACGCGGCAGCGCTGGCGGCCGCGATCACGCTGCGCACCGCGGCCTTCCTGGTCGAGCCGATCCAGGGCGAGGCCGGTGTGATCATCCCGCCCGACGGCTACCTGCGCGAGGCCCGCGCGCTGTGCAGCGCGCACGACGTGCTGCTGATCCTCGACGAGATCCAGACCGGGCTGGGACGCACCGGCGCCCTGCTCGCCGAGGAGCACGAGGGGGTCGAGGCCGACCTGACGCTGATCGGCAAGGCGCTGTCGGGCGGCTTCTACCCGGTCTCGGCGGTGCTGTCGCACGACGCGGCGCTGGGGGTGCTGAAGCCCGGCGAGCACGGCTCCACCTTCGGCGGCAACCCGCTGGCCTGCGCGGTGGCGCGCATGGCGCTGAAGGTCCTGGTCGAGGAGGGCATGATCGAGAACGCCGCCCGCATGGGAGAGCGGCTGCGGCAGGGTCTGCGGCAGGCCACCGGCGGCTCGGCGTCCGGGAGCGGTGCCGTGCGCGAAGTGCGCGGCCGCGGCCTGATGATCGCACTCGAGCTGCAGCCGGATGCCGGCGGCGCGCGGCCGGTGTGCGAGCGCCTGCGCCGCCGCGGCATCCTGTGCAAGGAGACGCAGACCCACACCATACGCATCGCGCCGCCGCTGGTGATCACCGAGGCCGAGGTGGACTGGGCGGTGGAACAGTTCGCCAACACGATTGCGTGATTGCTATTTCGATCTGATCGTCGGATGCTACACACGATTTCGTTATGGGGGCCGGTTTGGCGGACGGGTTGCTGGCAGGGGCCTACGGCGAACACGACGAGGATGTCGGACGGATCTCGGCCGCCGCCGACGAGGGGCTGAACCTGATGATGGCGGTGGATCAGCCGAAGGCTGACCCCACCGTCGCCCGCAAGCAGGCGGCGCTGCTGGACGAGCAGACCCGGCTGGTGCAGCTGCAGGCGGCGCACGCGGCACAGGAGCAGCGGCTGCGCGTGCTGCAGGCGCGCAACCGCTCGCGCGAACGCGCATTGCGGCGGTTCAGCCAGCTGATCCGGGTGGGGCTGCAGCTGTTCGCGGCCCTGGTGGCGACGGCGGCGGCGGTCGGGCTGCTGCTGATGCTCTACGACGCCTTCAGCTACAACGCCGTGGTGGTGGAGCCGTTCGGCACGCCGCCGCTGCTCGCGGCCCGCGGCCTCAGCGGCCGGGTGGTCGCCGCCGGCCTCGCCGACGAGCTGACCCGGCTGCAGGCGGCCAGCCGACGCTCGGCCTCCAAGCGCAATCTCTCCAATGCCTGGACCGGAGAGATCCGGGTGCAGCCGGCGGATGGCGAGTTCTCCATCGGCGGCTTCGACCGGCTGCTCAAGTCGCGTCTCGGCCACGACCTGCATATCGGCGGCGACCTGCTGCAGACCGAGAATGGCGGCCTGGCGCTGACTGTCCGCGGCGACGGGCTGCTGTCCAAGACCTTCACCGGCGGCGCGGGACAGCTCGACCTGCTGACCCACCAGGCCGCCGGCTACCTGTACGGCACCGCCGAGCCCGCACTGTATGCCGTCTATCTCAGCGTCTCGGGACATGACGCCGAGGCCGTCGCCTTCAGCAGGGCGGCGTTCGCCGTCGCCGACAAGGCAGACCGCCCCTACATCCTCAACCAGTGGGGCAACGCGCTGTCCAACCTCGGCGGCTCGCAGCAGGAGGTGCTGACCTTCTTCCGCGCGGCGCTGAAGCTCAAGCCGGACTACTGGGCCGCCTACAACAACCTGATCGCCACCTACTGGGCGCTCGGCGACGAGGAGGGCGCCTGGCAGGCGGGTGTGGCGATGCGCAAGGCAGCCGGCGGCCGACCGGGCCAGGCGCCGGAGCTGGACTACCAGAACTGGGACATGCTGACCTGGAATCTGTCGGTCTGGCGGGCCGAGGAGGTCACCGACGCGGACTCCCACGTCGGCGTGGGCACCGACGTGTTCATCGACGGCACCGTGATCACCGACATCGACGCCCGGCTGCACGACCAGGTCGCGGTGGCGCTGGACCTGCAGACCGCGCAGGGCAACGCCACCGATCCGTCACTGATGGCGATGGCGCATTTCTCGCACGGCCTGCTGGCGATGGAGGCCGGCGACACCGCGCGCGCCGTCGCCGAGATGGAGGCGTTCGGCGCCTCGAACGCGGATCCGATCGTCTCCAGCAACTACGCCCCCTACAGCTGCTGGATCGCGCCGGCCGAGGAGGCGGCGGGACATCGCGACCGGGCGGACGCCGCGCTCAGGGCGGGCGGCCGCTTCGTGGACTGCTTCCGCTTCCGCGGCGACATCCTCGACGGCCGCGGCGACTGGAGCGGCGCGCAGCACGCCTACGCGGACGCGGTGGCGCTCGCACCCGACCTGCCCGCCGGCTACTACTCCTGGGGCCTGGCGCTGGCGCGGCATGGCGACTTGGTCGGCGCGGTCTCGAAGCTGGCCGCCGCCAACCGTCGCGGGCCGCACTGGGCGGATCCGCTCAAGGCGTGGGGCGACGTGCTGATGCGGCAGTCGCACAGGCGCGAGGCGCTCGCGAGATACGACGAGGCGCGGCACTACGCCCCGGCCTGGCAGGCGCTGCAGCGGGCACGTGAGGCCGCCGACCGCTGAGAGGGCCGACCGCTGAGAGGGCCGACCACTGACAGGCTGGCCGCTGACAGGCTGGCCGCTGACAGGCTGGCCGCTGACAGGCTGGCGCGGCTAGAGCTCGTGCACCGGCTCGCCGAGCAGTGCCGCGGCCTCCCGCATCGCGCGCTCGACGTGAAGCAGGGCTTCCTGCTCGGTCGCCATCGGCACCGCCGACAGCACCGCGCCGCTCGGCTCGAACAGCACCGCGAGGTGCGGGAGATCGGGCCGTGGGCTGGGATAGACCGCCGCCGAGAGGATACCGATCGGGCCGTTCGCCATCTGGACAAGCCTCATCAGATGCGGTCGCTTCCGCGGCTTTGCCGCCGATGCGAGACTAGTCAGCAGGCCGGCGCCGGGCAACGGCTTTCGCCGCGCCGATCGATCAGGCCGATCGATCAGGCCGGGCGATCAGGCCGGGCGATCAGGTCGGGCGATCAGGTCGGGCGATACGGACGCTCCCTGCCTCGCCTGCGCCTGCTAAGGCTGGGCGATGACCGCGGCGCCACCCATGGCAGAATGCGACGACCAGCTCGCCAGGGCCGGGCGGCTGAGCGGCGAAGGCCGCATCGCCGAGGCGCGGGCGCTGAGCGAACGCGTGCTCGCCTCCCGGCCGAGGCTCGTGGCGGCGCAGCGCCTGCTCGGCCTGTGCCTGCGACGGCAGGGCAACCTCGCCGGCGCGGAATCGTGCTTTCGCGCCGGGCTCAAACTCGAGCGCGGCGATCCCGACCTCGCCGCCGAGCTGGCCGACCTGCTCGTCGCGACCGGGCGGCACGCGGAGGCCGAGCGCATCCTGCGGACCGCGACGGCGGCCAATCGCCGTTCGCCGGTGCTGGCGGTCAGGCTCGCGCAGATGCTGCTGGCCGGCGACCGCGCCGCGGAGACGCTGCAGCTCATCGCCAGGCTCGCGGGCTCGGCGATGCCGGAGCAGGCGCTGTCGGTCTACGAGCGCGCGGCACGGCTGTACCCGGACAGCGCGGTGGCGCACCATAATCTCGCCGGCAGCCTCGGCGATCTCGGCCATGCGGCGCGCGCCGAACGAAGTGCCGCACGCGCGCTGTCGCGCGGCGGCGACGCGCCGCAGACCTGGCTGGTCCAGGCCCGCGCCCTGCTCGGCCTGCGACGCCTGGACGAGGCCGAACACGCCTTCCGCGAGGCGATCCGCCGCCAGCCCGGCTATGTCGAGGCGCATCGCGACCTGGCGCAGCTGATCTGGATGCGCACCGAGGATCCGGCCGCCGCGACGGCGCTGCTGGACGAAGAGCTGCGCGCCGATCCGGCGCGGCACGCGCTCTGGGGGCTGCGCGCCAACCTGCTGCACCATGCCGGCGACGCGGACGGCGCGTTCGCGACCCTGCTCGCGGCGATCCGCATCCATCCCGGGCAGCCGGCGCTGCAGCTCGCGGCGTCGCGGCTCGCGGCACTGTGCGGCGAGGCGGACGCGGCGGTGGATCTTGCCGAACGCGCCGCGGCGCTGTCGCCGGGCGACCATGCCGACGACGCGCTGTTCGCAGCCTGCGTCGCCGCCGGACAGCCGGCGCGGGCCGCCGCCATCGCGACCCGGATGGTCGAGCGCTGCCCGTCGGACCAGCGTGCGCTGGCCTACCAGGCGACGGCCTGGCGCCTGCTCGGCGACCCTCGCTACGCGGCGCGCTACGACTACGCCTCCCTGGTGCGCAGCTGGCGCATGGACGTCCCCGACGGGTGGGACAGCCTGGAGGGCTATCTCGGCGACCTGGCCCGGGCGCTGGGCGGCCTGCACGCGTTTCGCACCCACCCGCTGGACCAGTCGCTGCGGCACGGCAGCCAGGCGGCGCACCTGCTCCGCTCGGACGATCCGACCATACGCGCCTTCTTCCAGGCGGTGGACGGCCCGATCCGCCGCCACCTGGCCGAGCTCGGCCGAGGCGGCGACCCGCTGCGCGCCCGCAACACCGGCGGCTACGGCTATCACGGCGTCTGGTCGGTGCGGCTGCGTCCGGGCGGCTTCCACACCGACCATATCCACCCCGAAGGCTGGCTGTCGTCGGCCTGCTACATCGCCCTGCCGCCCGCGGCGGCGGCGGGCCGGGACGCCTGGATCAAGTTCGGCGAGCCGGGGATCCCGACCCGACCGGCACTGGCGGCGGAGCACTTCATCAGGCCGGAGCCGGGACTGCTGGTGCTGTTCCCCTCCTACATGTGGCACGGCACGGTGCCGTTCTCCGGTGACGCGACGCGGCTGAGCGTGGCGTTCGACCTGGTGCCGGGACCCGCAAGGGAGGCGGCGCGGGGCCGGTGACCGCCCGCGACGGCCCGGCCCCGGCAAGCGCCGCGCTTGGCATGCACAGCGAAGATCCCGTATCCATCCGCCGTCAGGTGGAGGTTCAGATGCGAGACACCGTCACCACGCCGCGGGTGCAGCTCGAGGTCAAGGTCGAGCGGCCACGGCTGCACAAGGTCATCCTGGTCAACGACGATTTCACGCCGCGCGAATTCGTGACCAGGGTGCTCAAGGCGGAGTTCCGGCTCGGCGAGGAGCAGGCCAGGCAGGTGATGATGACGGCGCACCAGCGCGGGGTGTGCGTGGTCGCCGTGTTCACCAAGGAAATCGCGGAGGCCAAGGCGACGACCGCGACCGACGCCGGACGCAAGAAGGGCTATCCCCTGCTGTTCACCACCGAACCCGAAGAGTAGCGAACACCTGACCGGGGCCTGGGGCCCCCGGCCTGCTGTCTGGCTAGTGCTGGGTCCAGCCGGTATAGCTCGCGACGTTCTGCTCGGTGATCAGCTTGGGCGTCATCAGGATCACCGGGTCGGCCAGCTTGTCGCCGTTCATGATCGAGACCGCGTTCTTCAGTGCCAGCTTGCCCATCGTGTAGGGATCCTGCGAGGCGGAGGCCTTGATCATCGCGTTCTGCTCCCGCAGCGCCGAGACGATGTCCGGCGCGCCGTCCACCGAGGTGATGACCGTGGTGCGGTGGCTCTGCTTGGCTGCCAGCGAGGAGCCGATCGCCTGCGGGTCGTTGATCGCGAACACGCCGGCGATGTCGGGGTAGCGGATCAGGTAGCCCTGCATCACCGCCAGCCCGCCGTCGCGCGAGCCCTTGCCGTCCTGGTCGCTCGACAGCAGCTTGATGTCGGGCGACTTGGCCAGCGCCTGCTTGCAGCCCTTGACGCGGTCGGTGACGGAGGAGACCTGCGGCCCGTTCTCGATGATGACGTTGCCCTTGCCGCCGATATCGTGCGCCAGCGCCTCGCAGGAGATGCGTCCGGCGGCCACGTTGTCGGTCTCCACCGTGGCGTCCGCGCCGGTCGCCGCCACGTCGGCCGCCACCACGACGATGCCCGCCTTCTGCGCCCGCTTGATCGCCGGCAGGATCGCGTTCGGATCCACCGCGTTCAGGATGATGACGTTCACCCCCGAGGCAATGAAGTTGTCGATCTGGGTGAACTGCTTGTTCAGGTCGTAGTCGGCCGAGGACGAGACCACCCGCACCTGCGGGTTGACCGCCCTCGCCTGCGCGGTGACGCCCTTGGTGAGGGCCACGAAATACGGGTTGCCGAGCGAGCCCAGGGTGATCCCGACAGATTGCAGGGTTTTCGCCGTGGCCGGGACGGCGGCGGCGAGACTGAGTGAGGCGACCGCCGCGAGCAGGCTGATCCTGGACATCGAGAGTTTCCTTGGGCCCGTCAGAGGATGGGGTGGCGAGGCGGTCGGGCCGATCCCGCCCCGCGAGGGAAGACGCGTCTCAGGTGCGGGCACCGCCCTGCTGGCGGAAGCGGTCGAGCGCCACGGCGCCGATGATCACCAGCCCCTTGACGATGAACTGCCAGATATCGGAGACGCCGACCAGGATCAGCCCGTTGGTCAACACCGCGATGATCAGGGCGCCGATCAGCGTGCCCCAGATCGAGCCGACGCCGCCGACGAACGAGGTGCCGCCGAGGATCACGGCGGCGATCGCGTCGAGCTCGTAGCTCTGCCCGAGCTGGAGGCCGTTGGCGGCGTAGAGCCGTGCCGACGACATCACGCCGCCGAGCCCGGCGAGTGCCCCGGACACCGCGTAGACGAACAGCAGGATCACCGGCACGTTGATGCCCGACAGACGCGCCGCCGCCGCGTTGCCGCCGACGGCGTAGATGCGCACGCCCAGCACGGTGCGCTTGAGCACGAACCAGGAGACCAGGATCACCAGGATGGCGATGATGGCGAGCCACGGAATGGCGATGCCGGGCAGGATGGTGATCCCGTCATTGCCGATCCAGGCATAGTTCAGGTTCGGATTGAACACGGTGTTGTCGGCACCCATCAGGCGGGCGAGGCCGCGCACCGCGGTCAGCGAGCCGAGGGTCACGATGAAGGGCGGCAGCTTGCCGTAGGCGATCAGCAGGCCGTTGAGCAGGCCGATGCCCAGGCCCACCGCGAGGCAGACCGGGATCGCGAGCGCACCGCCGGCGGCACCCCACAGCGAGGCGATCAGGGCACCCATCGCCGAGGCGGCCAGGATCGAGCCCACCGACAGGTCGATGCCGCCGGTCAGGATCACGAAGGTCATGCCGGCGGCGAGCACGGTGTTGATCGCGGCCTGCTGGGCCACGATCGACAGGTTCTGCACGCTCAGGAAGCGGTGGCCCCCGAGGAAGTGGAAGCCGAGTGCCAGGATGATCAGCACCGGCAGCATGCCGGCACCCTGCAGTGCGGCGCGCAGCCGCACCTGGCGCGCCGACAGGCCGGCGCCGCCCTGCGGCGGCTGGGTGTCGATCGCGGCGGCGGACTGCGGCGCGGTCGGCGTCTGGTCGAGCGTGTCCATGGTTTGCCTCCCTAAGCCGCTATCCCCGCGGCGTGCGCCATGATGTTTTCCTGGTTGATCGCGGCACCCCCCGGCCCGCCCACGGTGCCGGCGATATGACCCTCGCGCATCACCAGCACGCGGTCGCAGATGCCGATGATCTCCGGCAGCTCCGACGAGATCACCAGGATCGCGATGCCGCGACGCGCCAGCTCGTCGATGATGCGGTAGATCTCGGACTTGGCGCCGACATCGACGCCGCGGGTCGGCTCGTCGAGGATCAGCACCTTCGGCCCGGTCTCCAGCAGGCGCGCGAGCAGGATCTTCTGCTGGTTGCCGCCGGAGAGGCTGCCCACCGGGACCAGCGCGCTCGCCGCGCGGACGCGGAGGTTGCGGAAGGCGTCGCGGGCGCGGGCGCGGGCGCGGGCGAGGTCGAGCAGGCTGCGGCCGCGGGCGTCGCGCGCGATGACGCCGAGATTGATGTTGGCGCCGCAGGACATGTCGAGGAACAGGCCGAGCGCCTTGCGGTCCTCGGTGAGGTAGGCGATGCCCCGCTCCAGCGCCTCGGCCGGGCTGCGGATCGAGACCTCCCGGCCCTCGATCCGGACGCTGCCGCCGGCCTTGCGGTCGGCGCCGAAGATCAGCCGGGCGAGCTCGGTGCGCCCGGCGCCGACCAGCCCCGCGAGGCCCAGCACCTCGCCCTTGTTGAGGCGGAACGAGCAGGGCTTGACGCGACGGCCGCCATCGGTGACGCCGTCGACCTCGAGCACCACGTGCGGGTGGGTGGCGTCCGGATCGTGCGCCTTGGTGTAGAAGCTCGACAGGTCGCGGCCCACCATCATCTTGACGATGGCCTCGGCGCTGATCTGGTCGCGCGAGAGCGTGCCGGCGAAGCTGCCGTCGCGCAGCACGGTGACGCGGTCGGCGAGCTCGTACACCTCCGCCATACGGTGGCTGATGTAGATCAGCGCGATGCCCTCCGAGCGCAGCTGGCGCACCAACCGGAACAGGTGCTCGGTCTCGCGCGAGGATAGCGCGGTGGTGGGCTCGTCGAGCACCAGGATGCGGCTGTCGCCGTGCAGCGCGCGGGCGATCTCGACCATCTGCTGCTCGGCGATCGACAGGCTGCCGACCGGCGTGCGCGGCCCGAACGGCGCGCCGAGGCGCTGCAGCACCGGCGCGCAGCGCGCCTCCATGGCGGCGCGATCGACCTGCCAGCCGGGCCGGCGCAGCTCGCTGCCGAGATAGATGTTCTCGGCCACCGACAGGTTCGGCGCCAGCGCCAGCTCCTGGTAGATGATCGCGATGCCGGCGCGCTTGGCGTCCTGCGGGCCGTTGATCACCAGCGGCTTGCCGTCGATCAGGATCTCGCCGCCGGGATCGGCGCGGTGGGCGCCGGACAGGATCTTCATCAGGGTGGACTTGCCGGCGCCGTTCTCGCCCATCAGCGCCAGGATCTCGCCGCTCCACGCCTGCAGCTTGACGTCGCGCAGCGCGCGCACGCCGGTGAATGTCTTGGAGATGCCCCGCATCTCCAGCGCCGGCAGCATTGCCGCCTGTTCGTGCTCGGTCACGATCTCCCCGCTCGCGCATTCGTTCTTCGTTGCCGTTATTCAGCGCCTCCGCCGTTGGATGCACAAGGCCGCCGGCGGCCTCGCTATCCCCGCCCGCGGCGCCGCCTCTGGTCGAAGAACACGATGACGATGATCAGCCCGCCGGTGATGATCCGCTGCCAGAACGGGTTGACGTTGAGCAGGTTGGCGCCGTTGTTGATCGTGGTGAGCAGGATCGCGCCCAGGATCGGGCCGATCACGGTGCCGACGGCGCCGAACAGCGAGGTGCCGCCGATCACCGAGGAGGCGATCGACTGCAGCTCCCAGCCGTCGCCGGTGGTGGCGACGCCGATGCCGATGCGCGACGCGGTGAGGATGCCGACGAACGCCGCCAGCGTCGCGGAGAGGATGTAGGCCAGGTAGATCGTCGCACCCACGTTGATGCCCGACAGCCGCGCCGCCTCCGGATTGCTGCCGGCGGCGTAGATGTGCCGGCCCCACCGGGTCTGGTGCAGCAGCAGGTAGGCCGGGATCGCGACCAGGATCACCATCCAGAACAGGTTCGGGATGCCGAGCAGGGCGCCGCGCGAGAACGCGCCGAAGCTGTGCGGGAAGCCGGCGATGGTCTGTCCGCCGGTCATCAGCAGGCCGATGCCGCGCAGCGTCGTCAGCGTCGCCAGCGTGGTGATGAAGGGCGGCAGGCGCATGCTGACGATGGCGAAGCCGTGGAAGGCGCCGATGCCGATACCCATCAGGATGGTCACCAGGCAGGCGAGCGCGATCGGCACGTGCGCCACCAGCAGCAGCGCCACCACGGTGCTGGCCAGCCCGACCACGGCGCCGACCGACAGGTCGATGCCGGCGGTGATGATGACGAAGGTCTGGCCGATCGCGATGATGATCCACAGCGAGGCCTGGCGCATCAGGTTGGTGAAGTTGCCGTAGCTGGCGAAGCTGCGCGTCGAGACCGCCAGGATCAGCCACAGCAGCAGCAGCAGGCCCAGCAGCGTCAGGCTGAGCAGGAAGCCGAAGCGGCGGGCGCGGACGCCGCTCCGGGCGGTCGACAGGGTGGCGGCGTCAGACACCGATCGCCTCCTTCAGGATGGTCTCGGCCTCCACCTCGCGCGGGGCGTAGCTGGCGACGCGCCGGCCGCGGCGGAACACGTGCAGCCGGTCCGACAGGTCGCGCACCTCGGGCAGGTAGGAGGAGATCAGGATGATGCCCGCGCCGCGATGCAGCAGGCGGGCGAACAGCTTGTAGATCTCGACCTTGGTGCCGACATCGACGCCCACGGTCGGCTCGTCGAAGATGAACAGGTCCGCCCCGTGGCTGAGCCACTTGCCGATCACCAGCTTCTGCTGGTTGCCGCCCGACAGCGTCGAGGCCTGGATCTGCTGCGAGGCGGCGACGATGCGCATGTCGCGGATCTGCTTGCCCGCCGCCTCGCGCTCGGCGCCGCCATCCATGATGCCGCCGCGGCCGAGGCGATCCAGGATCGGCAGGTTGAGGTTGAAGCCGACGCCGAGATTGAGGCACAGCCCCTGGTCGCGCCGGCTCTCCGGCACCAGGGCGATGCCGAGGTCGATCGCCTGCCGCTCGCGCCTGATGTCGACCGGCCTTCCCTTGAAGCTGACGCTGCCGGCGGACTTGCGGGTGCGTCCGAACAGGCACTGCACGAATTCGCTGCGGCCGGCGCCGATCAGCCCGTACAGCCCGACCACCTCGCCCTCGTGGACGTCGAGCGAGACGTCGGAGAAGCCCGGCCCGCTCAGCTCCGACACCTGCAGCAGGGCCGCGCCGCGCGCGACCGGCTCCTTGTAGTGCACCTCCTCGATCGAGCGCGCGACCATGTCGCGGATCAGCGCGCGCTCGTCGGTCTCCGCGGTCCGGTGGGTCGAGATCAGCACGCCGTCGCGCAGCACCGAGACGCGGTGCGAGAGCTCGAAGATCTCCTCCATGCGGTGGCTGATATAGATGATGGTGACGCCCTCGGCGTTCAGCCGGCGCACCAGCCGGAACAGCTGGTCGGTCTCCTGTCGGGTCAGGTAGCCGGTCGGCTCGTCGAGGATCAGGAACCTGGTGCCGCGCATCGCGGCACGCGCCGTCGCCACCAGCTGCTGCTGTCCGATGGTGAGCGCGCCGAGCTGGGCGGCGGCGTCGATCTGGAAACCGAGATCGTCCAGCACCGCCTGCGCGGCGGCGCGCATCTGTCGCTTGCGCAGCAGCCCGCCGCCGCTCTTCTCGTCGCCGAGGAACATGTTGGCGGCGACGTCGAGATGGCGGCACAGCACCACCTCCTGGTGCACCGCGCTGATGCCCAGCGCGATCGCGTCATGCGGGGTCTGCAGCGCCACCTCGCGGCCGCGCCACAGGATCTCGCCGCCGCTGCGCGGATAGGCGCCGGTGAGGATCTTGATCATGGTCGACTTGCCGGCGCCGTTCTCGCCGACCACGGCGTGGATCTCGCCCTCCTCGAAGGCGAGGCTGACCGCCTTGAGCGCGTAGGTGCCGGTGAAGCGCTTGTCGACGCGCCTCAGCTCCATGATCGGCCCAGACGCATCCGGTCCAGACGCATTCGGTCCAGACGCGCCCTGGCCGGGTGCGGGGACCGGAGCCGCGCCCGCGGCGGTCACCGCGGCGCTCAGTTCAGCTTGGGATTGAGCAGCGCCTGCGAGTGCGGCGTGTCGATGTTGGTCTTGTCGATGGTGTTGACGCCGGTATCGACGTTCTTGGGCACCGGCTGGCCGCGCGACGCCGCCAGCGCGGTCTTCACCCCGTCATAGCCCATGCGATACGGGTCCTGGACGATCATCGCCGCCACCAGCCCGTCGCGCACCTCGCCGGCCAGCTTCTGGTCGCTGTCGAACGCCACCATGCTCAGCTTCGGCGGCTTGATCTCGGCGATCGCCTGGCTGGCACCCTGGCTCATCGTCAGGTTGACGCAGAAGATCCCGGCGAGATCGGGGTTGGCGGTGAGCAGGTCGTTGGCGATGTTCAGCCCGGTGGTGACCTGTCCGTCGGCGACGCGCACGGCGATGATCTTCAGGTCGGGATACTTCGCCGCCAGCTCGGTCTTGAAGCCCTTCACGCGCTGGTCGAGCGAACCGACGCCGGGCAGCGAGACGATGATCGCGACGTCGCCGGAAGCCTTGCCGTTCTTGGCCTTGATCGCCGCCCCCAGCGCGTCGGCGGCGGCGGCGCCGCCCTTGACGTTGTCGGTGGTCAGGAACGAGGTGAAAGCCTGGGTATCGGCGGCGGAATCGATGCCGATGATCTTGACCGTCTTGGCGGCGTCGGTGATCGGCGGGCCGAGGGCGGCGAACTGGGTCGGCGAGATCACGATCGCGGCCGGATGCGAGGCGGTCGCGTTCTCGAGCGCGCTGAGCTGGCCCGGGATATCGGCCTCGCTCTGCGCGCCCATCGCCGGCACGTTGACGCCGAGATCCTTACCGGCCTTGCGCGCCCCCGCCAGCACGATCTGCCAGTACTGCGCGGTGGTATCCTTGACGATGATCGGGATGGTCTCGGCGGCCTGCGCACGGGACGGGGCGAGCAGCGGCAGCCCGGACGCGACCGCGACAAGCATGACAAGTGCGGCGCGACGCCCCGCGGCCGTGCGATCCTGCGGATATATTCTCACGTGACCTGCTCTCCCCGCGCCGGTATTCACGCCGCCTTCTGCGGCACCGGACCGTGCGGACTTGCTCCGCTTGGCTTCATTGGATGGAGGAGCGACGCCGCTGTCAACGTGCAATCCGCGCCGGCGGCCGATCGCTGTCGGCGGATCGACAGGCGTCGCGGGCGCGGGATACTGTCCAGTTGCGGGCAGCGTTGCGCGGACCCGGGAGACGACGACGATGCTGCGCGGAATCGACCCGCTGCTGAGCCCGGACCTGCTGCACAGCCTGGCCTCGATGGGCCATGGCGACCGGATCGCGATCGTGGACGCCAACTTCCCCGCCGCGAGCTGCGGCAGGCGGGTGCACTGGCTGCCCGGCCTCGACGCGGCGGCGGTGCTGCGGGCGGTGCTGTCGCTGCTGCCGCTCGACGACTTCGTCGACGACGCGGCGGTGACCATGCAGGTGGTCGGCGACGCCGCCGCGGTGCCAGAGGCGGTGGCCGACTTCACCCGTATTCTTCACGCCCATGACGGTCCGGCGCCGGTGGCGATCGAGCGCTACGCCTTCTACGAGACGGCGCGCGCCGCCTACGCCGTGGTGCAGACCGGCGAGGCGCGCCTCTACGGCAACGTGATCCTGACCAAGGGCGTGATGCGCTGACCCTGCGGCGGCCGCCGCTCAGGCGTCGCCGGACCAGTCCAGCACGTGATCGGCCAGGTCCGGTCGCGGCGTCGGGCCCGGCGGCCCGGCCGGGGTGCCGACGAACAGGAAGCCGGCCAGGCAGTCCGGCGCGTGCAGCCCGAGTGCCGAGGCCACCGCGGGATCGTAGGCGTTGGCGCCGGTCACCCAGATCGCGCCGAAGCCCGTCGCGTGGATCGCGTTGAGCAGGTTCATCGCCCCCGCCGCCACCGCCAACATCTGCTCCGACGGCGGCACCTTGTGGTCGGTGCGGATCCGCGCGCCGAGCGCGACGATCAGCGGCGCGCGCAGGAACTTGCCGCGCTGCTTGTCGATCATCGCCACGGTCGCGTCCGGATCGCGGCGGCCGAGTGCGGCCGCGACGATGTCGGCGAGGCGGGCGCGCGCGCCACCCCGGACCAGCACGTAGCGCCAGGGTGCCAGCCGGCCGTGGTCTGGCGCGCACAGGCCGGCGCGCAGGATCAGCTCCAGCGCCTCGCCGGCAGGCGCCGGATCGACCAGTGCCGAGACCGAGCGGCGCGATAGCAGCATCTCAAGATCGTTGGTCGAGATGTCCATCGGCCGCTGATAGCGCCGCCGACGGAGGCTGACAACGTACCCCGGCCCGCGGGTCGGGAAGGAGACTCAGGCAGCCAGCGGCGGCTGGGGCTGCATGGCCGCGACCGGCGGCTGGGGCTGCATCATCGCCAGCGGCGGCTGCGGCTGCATCATCGCCAGCGGCGGCTGCGGCTGCATCATCGCCAGCGGCGGCTGCGGCTGCAGCGCCGCGACCGGCGGCTGCGGCTGGGCCGACGCGATACGAGCCGCAGGCAGCGATCCCTGGCCGTAGCAGAAGGAGAGCACCAGTCCAGCAGCGAGAAATGAGCGCATCTTATCTTTCCTTGATATAAACACACAGAACACCAGCGACGCAGTAACCATCGTTACTGGCACGATATGGCCGTGATAGCCGTTTTTTTCGCCCGCTGCTATAGTTATTGTGAAGTTTCAGCCCCCCAACTGCATTTTTAACGCGTCTAGAACGATTGCGTCGTCGGGCGGCAGGTCCGGCGCGAAACGTTCCACTGCGACACCGTCGCGCGAGATCAGGAACTTCTCGAAATTCCACAGCACGTCACCCGATGCCGGCACCACCCCGTGCGAGGCGAGTCTCGCGCGCATCGTGCTGTCGGGCCTGGCGCGCGCCTCAGGCAGCGCTTCGGTCAGGGCCGCATACAGCGGATGCCGGCCCGGACCGTTCACCTCGATCTTGCCGAACAGCGGGAAGTCGACGCCGTAGCGGCTCTCGCAGAACGACGCGATCTCGGCCTCGTCGCCCGGCTCCTGACCGAGGAACTGATTGCACGGAAACCCCAATACCTGGAAACCCTGATCGCGATAGCCGTGATACAGCGTCTGCAACAATTCGTACTGCGGCGTCAGCCCGCATTTGGAGGCGACGTTGACCAACAGCAGCACCTGGCCGGCATAGGCGGCCAGGGTCGTGTCGCTGCCGTCGATACGTGTCACGGCGATTTCCTGAAGTTGCGTCATCTCGCTCAACTCTTTGCCGGCCGCGGACGATCCCGCACCGTCGCTTGATCTGGCTCGATCTCCCAGGCACGGCAAGGCCGCGACGGCCGAGCCGCCGGCGACAGGCGCTGGCCGCTGCGCGCGCACCCTTGGCGTCGCGCGCCCGCTTCCTGTAGAAATTGCGCCCCATGGACACTACCCGCAGCACCGACGATCCGGCCGCAAGCGCGCTCGTCACCGCCGATGCGCCCGCCCGCACTGCGCGCATCCGTCGCGTCACCGGCGAGACCGAGATCGCGCTCTCGCTGTCGCTCGACGGCAGCGGCCGGACCCGGATCGCGACCGGCGTCGGCTTCCTCGACCATATGTTGACGGCGCTGGGGCGGCACGCGCTGTTCGACCTCGAGGTCGACGCGACCGGCGACCTGCAGGTCGATTTCCACCATCTCACCGAGGATGTCGGGATCAGCCTCGGCCAGGCCTTCTCGCGCGCGATCGGCGACAAGCGCGGCATCCGCCGCTACGGCCAGGCACTGCTGCCGATGGACGAGGCGCTGGTCGAGGCGGCGATCGACATCTCCGGCCGCGCCTTCCTGGTCTGGCAGGTCGGCTTCACCCGCGACAAGGTCGGCGAGATGGATACCGAGCTGTTCGAGGAGTTCTTCCGCGGCTTCGCGTCCAACGCAGGCCTGGCGCTGCACGTCACGCGCAGGAGCGGGCACAACGACCACCACATCGCCGAGGCCTGCTTCAAGGCGGTGGCGCGGGCGCTGCGCGAGGCCTGCGAGCTCGATCCGCGCGCGGCAGGCGCGATCCCCTCCACCAAGGGCGTGCTGTGAGGCTGTACAGCACCCATTTCCGCGCGTCCGCCGCTCAGGACGCGCCGCCGCTGCTGGTCAAGGAGGGTCTCTCCTGGCCCTGCCTGCTGCTCGGCTGGATCGGGCTGCTGCTGTCGGGAAGCTGGATCGGAGCCCTGCTGGTCGCCGCGGCCAGCCTGCTGACCGGGCTGCTGCTGCGGCACCTGGTCGGGGGCTGGCCGATCGCCGCCGGCCTGCAGCTGCTGCTCGCGCTGTTCGCCAACGACCTGCGCCGCTGGGAGCTCGGCCTGCGCGGCTTCGTCGCCGGCCCGCTGGTGGCCGGGCGTGATGCCGACGCAGCGCTGCTGCGCCTGCTCGAACGCAGACCCGAGCTGGTCGGGGGCCGGACATGATCGCCACCTGCCTGGCCGGCCCGTGATGCAGGTCTGCGTGATCGATTACGACGGCGGCAACCTCGCCTCCGCCGCGCGCGCTCTGAGCGAGGCGGCCTCGCGCGCCGGCCTCCGCGCGGACGTGTCGATCACCGCCGATCCGCAGGCGCTGCGCCGTGCCGACCGGATCGTGCTGCCCGGACAGGGCGCGTTCGCCGACTGCGCCGCGGGCCTCGCCCGTCGCGCCGGGCTGCGCGAGGCGCTGGAGCGCGCGATCGCGGCCGGCACGCCGTTCTTCGGCATCTGCGTCGGCATGCAGCTGATGGCCGAGCGCGGGCTGGAGCACGGTCCCACACGGGGCTTCGGTTGGATCAGGGGCGAGGTCGCGCCGATGCGCGTGCCCGGGCTGCGCCTGCCGCAGATGGGATGGAACGAGCTGCGCTTCACGCCGGGCGTGCATCCGCTCACCGAGGGGCTGCGGCCCGGCGACCACGGCTATTTCGTGCATTCCTACGCGCTGCGCGAGCACGATCCGGCCGACCTGGTGGCGACCACCGACTATGGCGGCGCGGTGCCGGCGCTGGTGGCGCGCGGCAATCGATGCGGCGCCCAGTTCCACGTCGAGAAGAGCCAGCAGGTGGGGTTGCGCATCCTGGGCAACTTCCTGCGCTGGACGCCCTGAGATGGATCCCCCCGACCCACGCTCGGGCCAACCCCCGGCGCTGTCGACCGAGCGCGTCACCGGCATCGACGACGACGACCTGCACGCGCTGTGCGAGGCCACCAGTGCGGCGATCCTCGATGGCGGCGGCTTCGGCTGGGTGACGGCACCCGGACGCCAGATGCTGGAGCGCTATTTCCGCGGGCTGATGATGGTCCCGGAGCGCTCGCTGTTCGTCGGCCGCCTCGACGGCGTCATCGTCGCGGCCTCGCAGATGGTCCGGCCGCCGCGCAACAACGAGGCGCAGGCGATGAGTGCGACGCTGATGCACAGCTACGTCGCCCCCTACGCGCGCGGCCACGGGCTGGCGCGCAAGCTCACCCAGGCGGTCGAGGACAGCGCCCGCGCCATGGGCTACCAGGTTCTGAACCTCGACGTGCGCGAGACCCAGCGCGCCGCGATCGCGCTCTATGAGAGCCTGGGCTTCGAGCATTGGGGCACGCATCCGCACTATGCCCGCATCGGCGGCCGCACCGTGCGCGGCTTCTTCTACACCAAGCGGCTGCGGGACGACGGCAAGCTCGAGGGCAGGGCAGCTTCCGGCTTCGAGCGCGATCCGATCGCCGGCCTCGATGACTGAGCGGGCGCCGGACGGAGTGCCGAGCCGGGCGCTTACCCTCTACCCCGCGATCGACCTCAAGGGTGGCGCCTGCGTCCGGCTGCGCCGCGGCGAGATGGCGAGCGCCACCGTCTACTCCGACGATCCCGCCGCCCAGGCGCTGGCCTGGGCCGATGCCGGCTTCGCCTGGCTGCACGTCGTCGATCTCGACGGCGCCTTCGCCGGCGGCTCGCGCAACCAGGCGGCGGTGCGCGCCATCCTGGGCGCCACCCGCCTGCCGGTGCAGCTCGGCGGCGGCCTGCGCGACCTCGGCGCGATCGCGCGCTGGCTCGAGGCCGGCGTGACCCGGGTGATCCTCGGCAGTGCCGCGGTGAAGCACCCCGCCCTGGTGCGCGAGGCCTGCGCCCGCTTCCCCGGGCGGATCGTGATCGGCATCGACGCGCGCGCCGGCAAGGTCGCGACCGAAGGCTGGTCGCAGACCTCCGCGCTCGATGCCGGCGAGCTGGCGCAGCGGGTCGAGCAGGCGGGGGCGGCCGCGATCATCTTCACCGAGATCGAGCGGGACGGCATGCTCGGCGGCCTCGACCTCGAGCAGACGGTCCGGCTCGCCGCCGGCGTGCGGCTGCCGGTGATCGCCAGCGGCGGGGTCGGCACGCTCGCCCACCTGCAGGCACTTCGCGCCGCGGCACGAGGCTGCCCCGGCCTCGACGGGGTCATCGTCGGGCGGGCGCTGTACGACGGGCGCGTCGATCCGGCCGCAGCACTGGCGGCGCTGCGCGACGCGCGCGAGGGCGACGAGGGCGACGAGGGCGACGAGGGCGCCGGGGGCGCCGGGGGCGAGCGCGGACGATGCTGAAGCTGCGCGTGATCCCCTGCCTCGACGTCAAGGACGGGCGCGTGGTCAAGGGCGTCAACTTCGTCGCCCTGCGCGACGCCGGCGACCCGGTCGAGCAGGCCGCCCTGTACGACGCCGCCGGCGCCGACGAGCTGACCTTCCTCGACATCACCGCGAGCCACGAGCGGCGCGACACCATCCTCGACGTGGTGAGCCGCACCGCGTCGCGGATCTTCCTGCCCTTCACCGTCGGCGGCGGCGTGCGCTCGACCGAGGACATGCGCCGGCTGCTGCTCGCGGGTGCGGACAAGTGCGCGATGAACTCCGCCGCGGTGGCGCGCCCGGCCCTGGTCGGCGAGGCCGCGCGGAAGTTCGGCAGCCAGTGCGTGGTGGTCGCCGTGGACGCGCGCGCCGATGGCCATGGCGGCTGGGAGGTCTACACCCACGGCGGCCGCACCCCGACCGGGCGCGACGCCATCGCCTGGTGCCGCGAGGTCGAGCAGGCGGGTGCCGGCGAGATCCTGCTGACCTCGATGGACCGCGACGGCACTGGTGCTGGCTTCGACCTCGACCTGCTGCGCGCCTGCTGCGCGGCGGTGCGGCTGCCGGTGGTGGCCTCGGGCGGCGTCGGCGCGCCGGAGCATTTCGTGCACGGGGCGCAGGCCGGCGCGTCGGGGCTGCTGGCGGCGAGCGTGTTCCATTTCGGCGAGCTGACGGTGGACGGCGTGAAGCAGGCGCTGCGGGCGGCGGGCCTGCCGGTCCGCATCACCGCGCCGGCGGGGGCGGCATGAGCAAGCCGGTCAAGGGCAAGCAGCCGCCGGCCGCGCCGAAGCGCAAGGCGGCGACGCGCAAGGCGGTGGCCAAGCTCGCGGGCGCCCGGAAGGGCACGGGAAAGGACGGGGGCAAGCGGCGGCTGCCGCGCGAGCTCTCGCCGGAGCTGCAGGACGGCGCCACCGCCGCGGTGCTGGACAGGCTGTTCCAGACCGTGACCGCGCGACGCGACGCCGACCCGAACCTCAGCCACTCGGCGCGGCTGCTGTCGCGCGGCCGGCTCAAGGTGGCGCAGAAGTTCGGCGAGGAAGCGGTGGAGTGCCTGATCGAGGCGGTGGCCGGCAACAGCGAGAAGCTGATCGGCGAGAGTGCCGACATGCTCTACCACCTGATCGTGATGTGGGTGGACGCCGGACTGCATCCGGAGGCGATCTGGAGCGAGCTGCGGCATCGCGAGGGCGTCAGCGGCATCGCCGAGAAGGCCTCGCGCGTCGCCCGAAGGCTGCCTGGAGCGTAACGAAGGAAAGGCAAGGGGCTTTGCCCCTCGACCCCATCAAAGGCAAGCCTTTGAAAACCTTGTTCTAGGAAATGGGGTTTGGGGCCGTCGGCCCCAACGGGTCAAGGGCAGAGCCCTTGCCTTGATTTCCCCGCAGCCGGATCATGCCCAGAAACAGCGAGGAGGATGCCGCATGACCGTGGCAGGATTGGGTGCCTACGATCCGGACAATGTGTTCGCGCGCATCCTGCGCGGCGAGATCCCGTCCGACGTCGTGTTCGAGGACGACCACGTCGTCGCCTTCACCGACGCAGCACCCAAGGCGCCGGTGCACGTGCTGGTGGTGCCGCGCGCGCCGTACGTGTCGTTCGCGGACTTCGTCCGCCGCGCCTCCGGGGACGAGGTGGTGGCGTTCTTCCGCGCCGTGGGGCTGGTGGCGACGCAGCTCGGGCTGGACGCCCCGGGCTACCGCATCCTGAGCAACATGGGCGACCATGGCGGGCAGGAGGTGCCGCATTTCCACGTGCACCTGTTCGGTGGTGCTCCGCTGGGGCCGATGCTGGCCTAGCAGGGTGCGGAAGAACCAAGGCAAGGGCTCTGCCCTTGGCCCGTTGGGGCCGGCGGCCCCAAACCCCATTTCTAGACCAAGGTTTTCAGAGGCTTGGCCTTTGATGGGGTCGAGGGGCAAAGCCTCTCGCCTGCTAGTGATCGACGGGAGAGGAAGCCCGCGGCTCTGCCCTTGATCCGCCGGCGGCCTCGGACCGCTCGCGCCGGTCCAGGATCGCCGACAGTGCGGTCATCGCCAGGCCCAGCAGGCTCAGCCCGGCGCCGAGCCACGGCAGCGCGCGGTAGCCGGCGCCCGCCGCCACCGCGACGCCGCCCAGCCAGGCGCCGCCGGCATTGCCGAGGTTGAACGCGCCCTGGTTGAGGGTCGCCACCAGGTTCGGCGCGTCCGGCGCGGTGTCGACCACCCGCATCTGCAGCGGCGCCGCGTTGACATAGGTCAGCATCCCCCAGACCAGCAGGGTGAGTGCGGCGGGCACGGCCATCGGCAGGGTCAGCGTGAAGGCGGCGAGCACCGCGACCAGGCCGGCCTGCGCGCCGGCGATGGCGGGCAGCAGCCGCCAGTCGCCCAGCCGTCCGCCGAGCAGGTTGCCGACGATGGTGCCCATCCCGAACAGCAGCAGCAGCCAGGTGACGGCGGCCGGGGCGAGCCGCGTGACCCGCTCCAGCATCGGGGTGATGTAGGTGAAGACGCTGAACAGGCTGGCGGAGAGCATCACGCTCATCAGCATCGCCAGGATCACCTGCGGCCTGCGCAGCACGGCGAACTCCGCGAGCAGCCGGCCCGGACGCGGCGGCGGCAGGCGCGGCAATGCCCGGGCGATCGCCGCGGCGGCGGCGAGCGCGATCAGGACCACGCACCAGAACGCCGCACGCCAGCCGGCCTGCTGACCGAGTGCGGTGCCGGCCGGCACGCCGAGCAGGTTGGCGAGCGTCAGGCCGCTGAACATGATGGCGATCGCCTGGCCCCGCTTGGCCGGCGGCACCAGCTCGGCGGCGACGATCGAGCCGATGCCGAAGAACGCGCCGTGGCACAGCGCGGTCGCGACCCGGGCGGCCATCAGCAGGGCGTAGTTGGGCGCGATCGCGCAGAGCAGGTTGCCGGCGGCGTAGCCGACGATCAGGGCCAGCAGGGCGGTCTTGCGCGTCGCGCGCGCCGCGGCGATCGCCAGGATCGGCGCGCCGAGCACCACGCCGAGCGCGTAGCCGGTGACCAGCAGCCCGGCGGTCGGGATGGTCACGCGCAGGTCGCGGGCGACGTCGGGCAGCAGGCCGACGATGAGGAACTCGCTGGTGCCGATGGCGAACGCGGCGACGGCGAGTGCGAGGAGCGGGATCGGCATCGGCGGGCGCGCGCGCGAGCCGGGCTCAGCCCGGCTTGCGTGCCCTGAGCAGCCAGCAGAACGGCACGATCGCGAAGCAGATCACTGCGAAGCTCATGAAGGTGTCGTTGTAGGCCAGCGCCGAAGCCTGCTTGATGTACTGGGTGTAGATCTGGTGGTTGACGCCGGCGGTAATCTGGTTCGGCGGCCGGCCGAGCTGCATCAGGTAGGCGCGGGTGTGCGCGTTGTAGTCGTTGAACGGCTGATGGAACGGCGTCATCCAGTGCACGATGTGGCTCTCGCGGATCTGGGTGCGCTCGGTGATCAGCGAGGTCGCGCAGGAGATGCCGATCGAGCCGAACACGTTGCGCATCATCGCGAACAGCGCCGAGGCGTCGCCGTTCAGCTCCTTGGGCAGGGTCTGGTAGGTCACGATGCTGATCGGCACGAACAGGAAGGCAAGCGGTGCGGCCTGCAGCATCCGGTACTTGACCAGGGTGGGGAAGTCGACGCTCAGCACCAGATGCCCCGAGACGATCAGCGCCACGCCCAGCAGCGTGTAGCCGAAGGCGATGACGTAGCGCGGCTGGACCCGCTTCATGGCAATGTTCACCAGCGGGATCAGCAGGATGATGCCGATGGCACCCGGCGACAGCACCAGCCCGGACAGGGTGGCGGTGTAGCCGATCACCTGCTGGGCGAACTGCGGCACCAGCACCGCCGACGCGTACAGCGTGAAGCCCAGCGTGCCGATCATCATCGCGCCGATCGCGAAGTTGCAATCGGCGAACACCCGCAAATCGACCACCGGGCGCTTGACGGTGAGCAGCCAGCCGACGGCGCCGAGCAGCCCGGTCACCGAGAGCAGGGCCAGGATGCGGATGAACGGCGAGCCGAACCAGTCATCGTCCTCGCCGCGATCCATCATCACCTGCAGGCAGCCGAGCCCGAGGGTGATCAGCGACAGGCCGATGAAGTCGATCGAGGCGCGCTGCTTGCGCGCCCAGGGCGGGTCATCGACCAGGGCGGCGACCGCGAGCAGGGCGAAGATGCCGACCGGCACGTTGATGAAGAACACCCAGCGCCAGGAGAAATTGTCGGTGATGTAGCCGCCGAGCGTCGGCCCCAGCGCCGGCGCCACGATGGTCGCCACCGCGGTGATCGCGAACGCGCCGGATCGTTTCGATGGCGGGAAGGTATCGAGGATGATGGATTGCTGGTTGGGCTGCAGCCCGCCGCCGAAGAAGCCCTGCAGCAGCCGGAAGATGATCAGCTGCGGCAGGCTGTCCGAGACGCCGCACAGGAACGAGCACACCGTGAACATGCCGATGCAGATCATGAAATAGCGCTTGCGACCCAGCACGCGGCCGAGCCAGCCGGAGATGGTCAGCACGATGCCGTTGGCCGCAAGGTAGGAAGTCAGCGCCCAGGTGGCGTCGTCGTAGGAGGTCGACAGGTTGCCCGCGATGTGCGGCAGCGACACGTTGACGATGGTGGTGTCGAGCACCTCCATGAACGCGGCCATGGTGACCACGACGCCGATCAGCCAGGGGTTGTGCTTCGGCGCCCAGGCCTGCTTGTCGCCCCCCTTGCCGGTCTCGCCGCTCACTTCCCCGCCTCGCCGCTCACTTTACGGTCACCGTGGGCTCGACCGAGAGGCCGAGCGGCAGCGGCAGGTTCGGATCGAGCCCGTCATCGATGATGATCTTGACCGGCACGCGCTGCACGATCTTGACGAAGTTGCCGGTCGCGTTCTCCGGCGGGAAGGCGCTGAACTGGCCGCCCGAGCCTTTCTGGATGCTGTCGACATGGCCCGACAGGTGGATCGACGGGTAGGCGTCGATCGAGATCTTGACCGGCTGGCCGGGGCGCATCCTGGTCAGCTGCGTCTCCTTGAAGTTGGCGACGATCCAGACCTCGGGCTGCACGATCGAGAACAGCGACTGGGCGGACTGCACGTAGTTGCCGCGCTCGACGTTGCGCTGCGCGATCCAGCCGTCGTTGGGCGCGCGTATCACGGTCCATTCGAGGTTGAGGTCGGCGGTCTCCTCCTGCGCCATCGCCTGGGCGAGGGTTCCCTCCTGCTGCGCCACCCGCGTCCCGGCACTGCCGATGTTGGAATCGACCGGGGTGTTCTGCTCGACGTTGCCCTGCGCCTGCTGCAGCTGGCCCTGAGCCTGCTGCATCTGCGCCGTGGACTGGTCGATCGCCTGCTGGGTGGTGGCGGCGTGGGCGATGTTGTGCTGGCGCTTGTACTCGGACTGGGCCAGGTATGCCTCGCCCTGGGCGACCAGCAGCTGGCCCTGCGCCTGCTTGAGCTGGCCGGGGAAGTTCTTCTTCGCCACCTCGACCGAGAACCTCGCACTCTCCAGCTGGCCCCGGGCCTGCTGCAGCGCCGCCTGCGCGCTGTCGCGGGTGGCCTGGTAGTCGCGCGGGTCGATGCGCATCAGCACCTGCCCCTGATGCACGAACTGGTTGTCGTTGACGGCGAGCTCGGTCACGTAGCCGGCCACGTGCGGCGCGATGGTGATCGTCCGGCCGGCGGTGAAGGCGTCGTCGGTGCTCTCCTCGAAGCGCGTCGTCCACCAGTAGAAGAAGCCGCCGACCACGACCGCGACGATGAACACGAACAGGCCGAGCTTGACCCAGGGCTTGGACTTGGCCCGCGCCTCGTCGCGCTCCTGCTCCTGCTCCTGCTTCTTGCGGTCGTCCTGATCCTTGCCTCCGGCCTCTCCGGACGCTTCGCTCTCGGCCATCCAAAAACTCCAGCCCGTCCGACCAAACGCGGCGCCGGCGACGCTGCTGACCGACCCGTTCGGTCAGTTCTTTGGCACGATCCGCCGCAGGCGGCAACCGCCCGGGATCTTTCCCAGGGCGGCGCTTGCGCTAGAGTGCGACGTCGGAGGTCTGGAACGATGCCGCAACGTAAACGCCCAGCAAGCTCTAGCCGCGGCGAGCCGACCGAGGCGGCCTCCCCCGGCCCGGAGGCGCCGCCGGCGGCGCTGGATACGCCGTCGCTGGACCTGCGCGTCACCGCCGCACGGATCGAGACCATCTCGCTGATCTTCGATCCGCTCTGGTACCTGTGGAAATACCGCGACGTCGAGATCGCCGGACTCGACCCGGTGCAGCACTACTTCGCCGACGGACATCGCGAGGGGCGCGATCCCAACCCGTTCTTCAGCACCGCGTGGTACCTGTCGAACAACCCCGACGTGTCGGGCACCGGCACCAACCCGTTCCTGCACTACATCCTCTACGGCGCCCGGGAGGGCCGCAAGCCGAGGCCGTAGAACGTTACATTCCGTACTGAGGGTCACCGAAAGCGGTAACATGGCGATGCCATCATGGGCCGTCCATTCAACGCCGAGGATCATGCGATGTCCCCCAAGAAAGCCCTTCTCGCCGCCGCCGTCACCGCCGGCCTCGCCGCCAGCGTCGGGGCCGCCGCGCAGGGCTACAGCCATGACGGCCGACACGGGCTGGCACAGGCGCTCGGTGCCGCGCAGCTCAGCGGCGAGCAGCGGCAGCAGGTGCACGGCATCATGAACGCCGCCCGCACCCGCAACGCGCCGCAGCGGGCGCAGGTGCAGGCGCTGCAGCAGCAGATCGATGGCGCCATGCTGGCGCCCGGGACCACCGAGGCGCAGATCCTGCCGCTGCTGCAGCAGCAGGAGAGCCTGCGCCAGCAGCTCGACGTCAGCCGGATCGAGACCGCGCTCGCGATCCGCAACGTCATGACCAGCAGCCAGCTCGCCAAGGCGGCGAGCGTGCAGGCGCAGCTGGCGACGCTGCACCAGCAGGAGCAGGCGGTCGCCGCACCCGCTCAGTAGCTCCCGCCAACCTCGGGGGTCCGGGGCCCACGGCCCCAGTGGGTCAAGGGCAAAGCCCCTGCCTTGCCCTTGACCCGCATCCCCCTCAGGAGGCCATCAGCCCGCGATAGGCGAGCTGGTCCTCGGTCATGCGCAGGAACACCTGGTACTTGCGGTCGTGGAAGGCCCGTGAGGCCGGATCCGGCTCGATGATCCGGCCCGCCCGGGTCATCGCCGCCATGCCCTGCTGCACCGAGCCGTAGGCGCCGCCCGCGACCGCGCCCAGGATCGCCGCCCCCAGCAGCACCGCCTCCGGCTCCTCGGGCAGCACGATGCGGCAGCCGGTGGCGTCGGCGTGCTCGCGCAGGAACACCGGGTTCTTGGTGAAGCCGCCCGAGGCCAGGATGGTGTCGATGCGGTAGCCGGTGGCGTTCAGCGTCTCGATGATGTGCCGGGTGCCGTAGGCCAGCGCCTGCAGCGTCGCGAGGTAGAGCCGCGCCAGGTCGTCGGGGCCGGCCGACAGGCTCAGCCCCGAGACCATGCCGCGCAGGCTGGAATCCGCGCGCGGCGAGCGGTTGCCGTGGAAGTCCGGATCGACGTGCAGCGCGGCCGCCAGCGTCGCGGGGTGCGCGACCCCCTCCGCCAGCCGCGACAGCCGGTCGTTGAGCCGCTCGAAGATGGAGCCGCCCTCGGCCTGCAGCGCCGGATAGGCGGCGTGGGTCTGCACCACGTGGTCGACCAGGCTGCCCACCGCGGACTGGCCGGCCTCGTTGAGCCACAGCTCGGGGATCATGGCCGAGAAGTACGGCCCCCAGATGCCGGGCACGAAGCGCGGCTCCGGCGAGACCGTCATGTGGCAGCTCGAGGTGCCGCCGACCAGGGCGAGCCGGCGGTCGAAATCCGACGCCTCGCCTTCCCCGAGCGTCACGCCGATGGTACCGATGCCGCCGGCGTGGGCGTCGATCGCCGAGGCGCCGACCGGGATGCCGGGCTCCAGGCCGAAGGCGGCCGCCGCCGCCGCGTCGAGGCCGCCGCCCTGCGGGGTGCCGATCGGCAGCACCTCGCGGCCGATGCGGGCGAAACCCTCGTCGGCGAGGTCGCCGAGGCCGATCGCGCGGAAATAGCTCTCGTCCCAGCGGTGCTCGTGGCCGAGATAGGTCCATTTGCACACCGTCGAGCACAGCGAGCGCGATGGCGAGCCGGTGGCGCGCCAGGTCAGGAAGTCCGGCAGGTCGAAGAACGACGCCGCGCGCTGCCAGCTCTGCGGCAGCCGCTCGCGCAGCCACAGCAGCTTGGGCGTCTCCATCTCCAGCGACACCCGGCCGCCGACATAGCGCAGCACCTCGTGGCGGCCGGCATTGATCCGCTCGGCCTGCGCCTCGGCGCGATGATCCATCCAGACCACGACGTTCTGCGCGTCCTCGCCGGTGGCGCTCACGCTCACCGGCGCGCCCTCGGCGTCGAGTGCCACCAGCGAGCAGGTGGCGTCGAAGCCGATGCCCTCGATCCGCACGCCGCCGCTCTGCCGCACCGCCTCGCGCACGCAGGCGCAGACCGCCTGCCAGATCTCCTCGCTGGACTGCTCGACATGGTCGGGCTGCGGCCGCCAGGTGCGGATCGGCGCCACGTGGCGCCCGAGCGCCCGGCCGTCGGCGGTGAACACGCCGGCGCGCGCGCTGGTGCTGCCGACATCGACGCCGATGAAGGCAATTTGTCTGGCTTGGTTCATTGGCTCCCTCCCGGAGATGCCTGTATCGTCGGGCACGCGCGGCTCGGCGGAAGATGCGCCGGCACGCCATCCCGGGCAACGGCGGGACCGGACGGCATGAGCAGAAACTCGGGAGGGCATCCATGTACCTGGAGAAATACAAGCTCGACGGCCGCGTCGCGGTGATCACCGGCGGCGGCCAGGGCATCGGCTATGCCTGCGCACAGGCGCTCGGCGAGGCGGGTGCGACCGTGATCCTCGCCGAGATCGACGCGGCGCGCGCGACGCAGGCGGCCGGCACGCTGAGCGCGCTCGGCATCCGCGCGCACGCGGAGACGGTCGACGTGACCAGGTCCGACGCGGTGGCGGCGATGGCGGCGCGCGTCCGCGACGCGCACGGCGTGCCGCACATCCTGGTCAACAACGCCGGCATCGCCAAGAGCGACGTGCGCGCCGAGGACACCACGGATGCGCACTGGCGGCTGCACATGGACGTCAACCTCGACGGCGTGTTCTGGTGCTGCCGCGCGTTCGGCCGCCTGATGCTCGAGGCCGGCCGCGGCGCGATCGTGAACATGGGCTCGATGTCGGGCGAGATCGTCAACAAGCCGCAGCCGCAGAGCTTCTACAACGCCTCGAAGGCGGCGGTGCACCACCTGACCCGCTCGCTCGCCGCCGAGTGGGCCAGCCGCGGCGTGCGGGTGAACGCGGTGGCGCCGACCTACATCGCAACGCCGCTGACCCTGTTCGGCGCCGAGAACAAGGAGATGTTCCAGACCTGGCTGGACATGACCCCGATGGGCCGGCTCGGCCAGCCCGACGAGATCGCCTCGACGGTGCTGTTCCTGGCCTGCGACGCGTCGAGCCTGCTGACCGGCAGCATCGTGCTCGCCGATGGCGGCTATACCAGCTGGTAGGAGCCGCTAGCAGGCTGCTGAAAAAAGCCGTTGGCGTGGAACGTTACGGCAGGAAAAGAAGGCGAGGGGCTTTGCGCCTTGACCCCATCAAAGGCGAGCCTTTGAAAACCCAAGTTCTAGAAAATGGGGTTTGGGGCCGCCGGCCCCAACGGGTCAAGGGCAGAGCCCTTGCCTTGGTTCTTCAGCAGCCTGCTAGGCGAGCAGCCCGAACGCGCCCGCTGCGGCCGGCTTGCCGAGCAGGAAGCCCTGCGCCTCGTCGCAGCCACAGGCGCGCAGCATCGCCAGCTGGTGTTCGGTCTCGATGCCCTCGGCGGTCACCCGCAGCCGCAGGCTGTGGCCGAGCGAGATGATGGCGTCGACGATCGACCGCGACGCCTCGTCTTCGGCCATCGCGTGGATGAAGGAGCGGTCGATCTTGACCTTGTCGAACGGGAACCGGCGCAGGTAGCTGAGGCTGGAGTAGCCGGTGCCGAAATCGTCCAGCGCCACCCGCACCCCCAGGCGCTTGATCGCCCGCAGGCTCTCGAGCACCTGGTCGACATCCTCGATCAGCAGGCTCTCCGTCACCTCCAGCTCCAGGCGGTCCGGCGCCAGTCCGGCGCGGCGCAGGATGCGCTCGATTTGCATCAGCAGATGGCCGCTGCGGAACTGCGCCGGCGACAGGTTGACCGCGATCGCGCAGGGCGTGTTCCACGACGAGGCGGCGAGGCAGGCCTGCTCGAGCACCCACGATCCCAGCGGCACGATCAGGCCGGACATCTCGGCCAGCGGGATGAACGCGCTCGGCGGGATCTCGCCATGCTCCGGATCGGTCCAGCGGACCAGCGCCTCGAAGCCGCGCAGCCTGCCGCCCACGATGTCGAAGAACGGCTGATAGTGCAGATGCAGCCGGTCGCCGGCGATCGCCTGCTCGAGCCTGCCGATCAGCAGCCGGCGCTCGCGCACCTCCTCGTCCATCACGGTCTCGAAACGGCACGCCCGGTTGCCGCCGAGCCGCTTGGCGCGGTACAGCGCGACGTCGGCGCGGCGCAGCAGCTCGTCGGGGTCCTCGCCGTCCTGCGGCGACACCGCGATGCCGATGCTGGCGCCGAGCAGAAGTTCGTGCATCTCGACCCGGAACGGCCGGGCGAGCGAGGTGACCACGCGATCGGCGAACGCGGCGATGCCGGCGACGTCGTCGTCGTCGCGCAGCAGCACGAACTCGTCGCCGCCGATCCGGGCCAGCAGGTCGCCGGGGCGCTGGCACGCCGCCAGCCGGCTGGCGCTCTCGCGCAGGATCTGGTCGCCGCCGCGATGGCCGACCCGGTCGTTGCAGATCTTGAAGCGGTCGAGGTCCAGGCACAGCACGCCGAGCGTCCGGCCGACGCGGCCGGAGCGCATCTCGTCGGCCAGGGTGTCGCGCAGCAGCGCGCGGTTGGCGGCGCCGGTCAGGGTGTCGTGCTGTGCGAGGAACAGCACGTGCGCCTGGCTCTCCCTGATCTGGCCGATATCGGTGGAGGTGCCGAACCAGCGCAGGCCCGCCTGGTCGCCATCGACGCCAGGCACCGGCACGGCGCGGGTCTTGAACCAGCAGTAGCTGCCGTCGGCGCGGCGCAGACGATGCTCGACCACGAACTCCCGCTCGCTCCCGGTTGCGACCCGCCAGATCTCCTCGGTCGCGGCGCGGTCGGCAGGATGGATGATCTCGAGCCAGCCATGGCGCAGGCTCGCCGCCTGCGTCTGGCCGGTGAACTGCGTCCATTGCGGGCTCGCCCAGTCCCAGTCCCCGTCCGAGCTGGAGCGCCAGACCAGCTGCGGGATGGTCTCGGCGAGCAGCCGGAGCTGCGCCTCGCTGTGCTGCAGCAGCTCCTGCGCCTGCTTCAGGTCGGTGCGGTTGCGTATCACCTTGACGAAGCAGCGCGCCTCGCCGCTCAGGCAGGCCAGGACCATGCCGGTGGCCCAGAAGCGGCTTCCGTCGCGGCGGACGTGCCAGCGGAAATCATCGACGCAGCCCTGCTGCTCCGCCTGCGCCAGCTCGTGCCGCGGGATGTCGGCGTCGCGGTCCTCGTCGATGAACAGCGCGCCGTACTCGACGCCGATGATCTCGTCGCGCGGCCAACCGAACAACGCCGCCGCCGCGTCGCCCCAGCTGCGGATCAGGCCCGCCGCATCGATCAGGATGACCGCGTGGTCGAGCGCGCCCTGCGGCCGGAACAGGTCCAGGGTCGCCGCCAGCGAGGGCGGCGTGGGGACCGACATGACGTCCTGCAGATCCATCGGCCACGCTCCGCTTCGCGTCAGCACCGGATCAGGCTGGTGATGCGACGATCCCCGCCGGCTCGACGGAGACGGCGAGAATGATACGTTGAGGGATACGTTTCAATGCCAGGCCGGATTTGGAAGCCGGCGGGTGAGGGCAGCGTCTTGGTCAAGGCAAGGGCTCTGCCCTTGACCCGTTGGGGCCGCAGGTCCCAAACCCATTCTTAAACTAAGGTCTTCAAAGGCTTGCCTTTGATGGGGTCAAGGAGCAAAGCCCCTTGCCTTGGTTCCGTAACCTTCAGCCTGCTAGAGCTGCAGCGCCTGCGTGCGCACCAGGCGGGCGTAGAGACCGTCCAGCTCGAGCAGCGCGGCATGGGTGCCGCACTCGACGCAGCTTCCGTCGCTGAGCACGACCACCAGGTCCGCCGAGCGCACGGTCGACAGCCGATGCGCCACCACGATGGTGGTGCGGCCGCGGCGCAGCCGCGCCAGCGCCTGCTGCACCGTCGCCTCGCTCTCGGTGTCGAGCGCGCTGGTGGCCTCGTCGAGCAGCAGCAGGCGCGGGTCGCGCAGCAGCGCCCGGGCGAGTGCGACGCGCTGGCGCTGGCCGCCGGAGAGGCGCTGGCCGCCGGTGCCGACGCGGGTGTCGAAACCCTCGGGGAGCTGGTCGATGAACTCCTCCGCGGCCGCGGCGCGGGCGGCGTCGCGCACCGCCCGGTCCGACGCCTGCGGCCGGCCCATGCGTATGTTGGCGGCGACCGAGGTGTCGAACAGCAGCGTGTCCTGGCTGACATAGGCGATCGCGCCGCGCAGCGCGTCGAGGCGGATCCGGCGCAGGTCGACGCCGTCTAGCAGGATGCGGCCGCCGCCGACGTCGTGCAGCCGCGGGATCAGCGAGAGTGCGGTCGACTTGCCGGCACCCGACGGTCCGACCAGGGCCACCGTCAGGCCGGGCTCGGCGTCGAAATCGAGCCGGCGCAGCCCGTCGCGGCCGTCCGGGTAGGCGAACGACACCGCCTCGAAGCGCAGGTGGCCGCGGCCGGGCGGCAGCGGGCCGGCATCCTCGGCATCGGACACGTCGGGCGGCTCGTCGATCACGGCGAAGATGCGCACCAGCCCGGCCAGGCCCTCCTGGATCGCCGCGTTCAGCGAGCCCAGCGCGCGCAGCGGACGCGAGGCGAGCAGCAGGGCGGCGACGAAGCCGGAGAAGTTGCCCAGCGTGCTGCCGCCGGTCGCCGCACGCCAGCCTGCGAAGCCGAGCACGGCGGCCACGGCGGCGCCGCCGAGCAACTCCAGCACCGGCTCGACCCGGGCGCGGCCGCGGGTGATGCGCAGCAGCGAGCGGTGCAGCAGGTCGAAGGAGTGCCGCGCGCGCTCCTCCTCGGCCTGCTCCAGCCGGTAGACGCGCACCGTGCGGGCCTGGGCGAAGCTCTCGTTGAGCAGCGTCGCGGTGTCGCCGATCTGCTCCTGCATGCCGCCCGAGGCGCGTCGCACGCGCCGGCCGATGCGCTGGATCGGCACCGCGGCGACCGGATACAGCAGGGCCGCGATCAGGCTCAGCTCCCAGTCCATGTAGAGCATCGTGCCCACCAGGCTGACCACGGTGATGGTGTCGCCGCCGGCATTGACCGCGCGGATCATCGCCTCGCGTATGGTGATGGCGTCGGTGGTGAAGCGGGCCGCGAGCTGTGCCGGCGCCTCGCGCTCGATGCGTGCCACGTCGGTGCACAGCAGGTGGGCGAACATCCGGCCCTGCAGGCCGCGTATGACGATCAGCACCAGGTCCTGCACCGCCACGGTCTGGCCGTACTGCGAGGCGGCCTTGGCCGCGGTGATCACCACCACCAGGGCCGGCACCTGATACAGGATGCGCGGGTCGTGGGCGGCGAACATGTCCAGCGCGCGGCTGATCACCAGCGGGTACAGGCCGGTCAGGCCGGCCATCAGCACCGTCAGCAGCAGCACCAGCGCGAGCCGCCCGCGATGCCGCCGGATCTCGCTGCGCCACAGACGGGCAAGCAGCGCCATGCTCGAAGGCCCGGGCGGTTCGAGTCCCGTTCGCTCGGCCGTTGCAGGGGCGGCGTCCATGCGCGGCCTCTAGCAGGGGCCGTCGAGCGGGGAAAGGCGCGGCCTAGCGGGACGTCGGGCCGGCGCCCGGCGCGCGCAGCCGGTCGAGGCAGGCGTCGCGGTCGGCTTTGCATCCGCCGTCGCGCCACCAGTCGCGGAGGCGCGTCAGCAGCCGCCCCACCTCGGGCCCGGGCGGCACGCCGCAGGCGAGCACGTCGCGGCCGGCCAGCGGGAACACCGGCCGCGGCATCGCGGCCAGGCGGCGGCGCAGCGACGCCCAGGCGGCCGGATCGTGGCCATGCGGCTCGGCCGTCGCCTGCGCGAGCCAGCTGCGCTGCTCCGGCAGGCCGGGCTCCTGCTCCTCGAGCAGGCGGCGCAGCGCGTCGTCGTCCAGCCCGGGATGCGGCGGCGGGGCCTCGCACAGCGCCTGCAGCAGGGCGGCCTCGGTGTTGGACAGGCGCAGCGCCTGCGCCACCGGCGCCGGCGGGCCGCCGATCAGCAGCGCCAGCCGCAGCATTGGCGTCGAGGGCAGCCCGGCATCCAGCAGTGCCGCGAGGCCGGGCGACGCCGCCCACGACGACGCGCCGCCGGGCAGCAGCCGGTCGAGCACGCCGAGCCGGCGCATCAGCGTGACGATGCGCGCGAGCTCGGGGCCGGCCAGGATCCGGCGCAGCTCCGACCAGACCCGCTCGGCGGAGAGCCGGGCCAGCGCCGGCGCCGCGGCCGCGACCGCGTCGGTGGCCGCCAGGTCCGGCGCGCCGCTTCCGTAGCGCGCCTCGAAGCGGAAGAAGCGCAGGATGCGCAGCGCGTCCTCGTCGAGCCGGCTGGCCGGCTCCCCCACGAAGCGGACACGGCCGGCGCGCAGGTCGTCGGCACCGCCGAAATAGTCGAACAGCGTGCCGTCGCGCGCCAGCGACATGGCGTTGATGGTGAAGTCGCGGCGAGCCGCATCCTCGCGCCAGTCCTCGGTCCAGGCGACCACGGCGTGGCGGCCGTCGGTCTGCTCGTCGCGACGCAGCGTGGTGATCTCGATCGGCTGGCCGTGCGGCAGCGCCGTGACGGTGCCGTGGGCGAGGCCGGTGGCGACCGCGCGCAGGCCCGCCTCGCGAAGCCGACGCATCACGGTCTCGGGCGGCTCGGGGGTCGCGAGGTCGATATCCGCCACCGCCCGGCCGGCGATCAGGTCGCGCACCACTCCGCCGACCAGCCGCGCCCGCGGCAGCGCCGACCAGACCTGCGCCAGCGCCGGCCCGCCGGCCGGATGCCGGTCCAGCGCCGAGCGGTCGAGCTTCACCCCTCTTCCGGCGGCAGCCTGCCGATCGGGAAGAACATGTTTTGGCTCCAGACGCCGAGGCAGTCCTGCCCCTGGCTGTGGCCGCGCACCGCCAGTGCCGCGAGCTCGTAGTAGACCGCCCGCCCGACCCGGGCCTGCATGCTCTGGCGCCCCTCGCCGCGGACGTGCAGGTAGGGCGCGGCACCCCCGCCATCGTCGTGGCATGGGCGTCGCCAATCCACCAGCAGCGCGTGTTCGGGACCGGCGCAGACGATCTGGTCGACGTTGGTGCGAAAGGCCAGCACCTGGTCGCGCCCGCAGCCGCGCCAATCCAGCTCGACGGCGACGAACGGCGCGTCCTCGACCTCGATCGAGCCGCGCTCCGCCGGCGTCTCCAGCCAGTAGGTGCCCGCCTCGTCGCGACGCAGCACGCTGGCGAACAGGCAGACCAGCGGCTTGCGACGGATCGGGGAGCCGCGATACAGCCAGGTGCCGTCGCGCTGGATCAGGAAGGGCAGCGCGCCGCACTGGGTCTGGCCCGCGGACTGGCCCAGGACGTAGTCCGGACGGCCGGGAGCCGGCACCTCGAACGGCAGCTTCCGGGGCGTTCCGGGATCGAGGCCCGACGCGCCGTGCCACATCCCCGCCGCTTCGCCGGACTGGTCTGGACGCTCAGGAACCACCGGTCTTCCCATTCGCTGATGCGCTCGCACTTCCGCGATATAGGGAGGGTGCCCGGCTTGATGAAACCCCCGGACCTGTCAGATTGCGGGCTGGATGCGAGGGACGATGACGATCGCAAGCGGGATCGACGCGAATGACACAGTGGCCGCCGCCGACCGTCTCGCCGGGCGGCTGGGGGCGGTGCGCACCCAGGTCGGCCGGGTCATCTTCGGCCAGGAGCGGGCGATCGCCGAGGTGCTGGTGTGCCTGCTGTCGGGCGGCCACGCGCTGCTGGTTGGCGTCCCCGGGCTCGGCAAGACGCTGCTGGTGCAAACACTCGGCACCGTGCTCGGCCTGTCGCCGAAGCGCGTGCAGTTCACCCCCGACCTGATGCCCGCCGACATCACCGGCAGCGAGATCCTGGAGGAGACCCAGGAGGGACGGCGCGGGTTCCGTTTCGTACCGGGACCGGTGTTCTGCCAGCTGCTGATGGCCGACGAGATCAACCGGGCCAGCCCGCGCACGCAGTCGGCCCTGCTGCAGGCGATGCAGGAGCACCGCGTGGCGGTCGCCGGCATCGACCACGCGCTGCCGCACCCGTTCCACGTGCTGGCGACGCAGAACCCGATCGAGCAGGAGGGCACCTACCCGCTGCCGGAGGCGCAGCTCGATCGCTTCATGCTGCAGATCGAGCTCTCCTACCCCGACGAGCGCGAGGAGCGCGCGATGCTGCTGGCCACCACCGGGGCGCGGCAGGAGGCGGCCGAGCCGGTGCTGCAGGCCGGCGAGCTGGTCGAGGCGCAGACGCTGATCCGGCGGCTGCCGGTGGGCGAGCGTGTGGTGGACGCGATCCTGCGGCTGGTGCGAAGCGCGAGACCGCAGAGCAGCGACGATGCCAGGCTGGCGCGCAACGTCGCGTGGGGTCCCGGACCGCGCGCGGCACAGGCGCTGATGCTGGCCTGCCGGGCACGGGCGCTGCTGGATGGGCGGCTGTCGCCCAGCATCGACGACGTCGCGGCCCTCGCCCAACCCGTCCTGCGTCACCGCATGGCGCTCACCTTCGCCGCGCGTGCGGAAGGCGCCACCCTGTCGGGCCTGATCGACGGGCTGGTGCATCGCCTGGGGTGAGCTGGTCGCCGAACGCATGGCTCGGCCGGCGCGGCCGCGATCCGGCGCGCGATCCGGCAGGCGATCCGGGGCTCGCCGAGGCGCAGGCGCTCGGCGCGCGGCTGCCCGCGCTGCTGGTGGCGGCCGAGCGGGTCGCCGCCACGGTGGCGCAGGGCGTGCACGGCCGCAGGCGGGCCGGCATGGGCGACAGCTTCTGGCAATACCGGCAGGCGCTGCCCGGGGAGCCCGCCTCGCGCATCGACTGGCGCCAGTCGGCGCGCTCCAGCCGCGCCTACGTGCGCGAGACCGAGTGGGAGGCCGCACAGAGCGTCTATCTCTGGCATGACGGCTCGCCCAGCATGCGCTGGCGCTCACGCCCGGAGCTGCCGCACAAGCTGCAGCGGGCGCAGTTGCTGCTGCTCGCCCTCGCGTCGCTGCTGCTGCGCGGCGGCGAGCACGTGCGGACGCTGGCCGGCGGCGTGCCGGTCGCCGGCCAGGCCGGCCTGGAGCGGCTCGCGGCGGCGCTGTCGGCGCCCGCGGCCTACGCACCTTCCGCGGATCCGGGCCTGCCGCCGGCGACGCTACCGATGCCGCGGCACGCCCGGCTGGTGCTGATCGGCGACATGCTGGCCGAGCCGGACGCGATCGAGACGCTGTTCGCCAGGCTGTCGGCGATCCCGGTCGACTGCACGGTGCTGCAGCTGCTCGACCCGGCGGAGCTGTCGCTGCCCTACAGCGGCCGGTTGCGCTTCGAGGGCCTGGAGGGAGAGGCGGCGCTGCTGACCCCGCGCGCGCAGGATCTCGGGCCCGCCTACGCGGCCGCGATGGCGGCGCACCAGCGGCGTCTGGCGTCGCTGAGCGCCAGCGCCGGGTTCGCCCTGATCCGGCATCGCACCGATCAGCCGCCGCAGGCCGGGCTGCTGGCGCTGCATCAGGCGCTGCACCCTGCGGGCGGCGGCGCGCGCCACGGCCCGGCGTCGGACGCCGCCACGGTGGCGCCATGATCCTCGCCGCACCGCTGATGCTGCTGGGCCTGCTGGCGCTGCCGCTGCTCTGGTGGCTGCTGCGCGCGATCCCCCCGGCACCGCGTCGGCAGCCCTTCCCGGCGATCCGGCTGCTCGCCGGGCTGCAGGCGCGCCGCCAGGAGGCGCAGCGCGCGCCGCTCTGGCTGCTGCTGCTGCGCCTGCTGGTCGGCGGCGCGCTGGTGCTCGGGCTGGCGCAGCCGGTGCTGGTGCGGCAGGGTGCGGCGCCCGCGCGCGGCCGCATGCTGCTGATCGTGCTCGACGACGGGTGGGCGGCCGCGGCCGAGTGGCCGCGCCGCATCGCCGCACTGGACGCGCTGCTCGATCGCGCCGGCCGGTCCGGCCAGCGCGTGCGCCTGCTCGGAACCGCCGCCGACGAGACCGGCGCGATCCGGCCGCCGGGCCCGCCGGTGCGGCCGGACACGCTGCGCGCCGCGGTGGACCTGAGGCGGCCGCGCCCGTGGAACACCGACCACGCCGCCAGCGCGCGCGCCCTGGCGCCGCTGCCCGCAGCTTCGGACGAGGTCGTCTATCTATGCGACGGGCTGGCGACGCCGGGCGACGCGGCGCTGCGCGCCGCACTGCACCGCTTCGCCGCGGTGCGCGAGTGGCGCGCCGGCGACGGCAGGCTGCGCCTGATGCTGCCGCCCGCCTCCACCGCGGCGGGGCTGACCGCGCGCGTCGGTGCCCTGCCGCAGCCGACGGCGCGCGGCTTCTCGGTGCGTGCCGAGGACACCGACGGCGGCACCCTGGCCCGGATCGAGGGCGTGATCGCGGCAGGCGCCTCGCAGGGCGAGGCCGCGATCATCCTGCCGGTCGAGCTGCGCAACCGGCTGGCGCGGCTGGTGCTGGAGGGCACGCCGGGACCGGCGGGACTGCGCCTGCTCGACGAGGGCGACCGCCGGCGGCCGGTCGGGCTGCTCGCGTCGGGCAGCTTCACCGACGCACCGCTGCTGGGGCCGCTGTTCTACCTGCGTCGCGCGCTCTCGCCCGATACCGAGCTGCGCACCGGCGACGCGGCCGCCCTGCTGTCGCGGCAGCTCTCGGTGCTGATCGCGCCCGACGGCACCCTGCCCGAGGGCACGCTGCCCGACGGCACGCCGCCCGACGGCACGCCGCAAGACGCGCAGGCGCGGCGAGGGATCGCCGACTGGGTGCGCCGTGGCGGCATGCTGATCCGCTTCGCCGGGCCGAGGCTCGCGGCGAGCGACCGCGCGGATACGCCCGACGGCGTGGCGCCCGCCGATTTCGTCTCGCGCACCCTGCTGCCGGCGCCGCTGCTCGACGGCGCGCGCACGCTGGGCGGCGCCATGTCGTGGAGCCGGCCCGCGACGCTGGCGCCGTTCGCCGCCGACACGCCGTTCGCGGGGCTGCACGTGCCCGCCGACGTCACCGTCTCGCGCCAGGTGCTGGCGCGGCCGACCACCGGGCTGGACGCGCAGAGCTGGGCGCGGCTGTCGGACGGCACCCCGCTGGTGACCCACGCCGCGCTGGGCGCCGGCCAGGTGGTGCTGTTCCACGTCACCAGCACGTCGGACTGGTCAACGCTGCCGTTCTCCGGCCTGTTCGTCCAGATGCTGCACCGGCTGGTGCAGCGCTCGGTCGGGCTGGACGCCCGGGGCGGCGACGCGGTGCTGGCGCCGGTCTCGATCTTCGACGGCGACGGCGTGCTGGGCGCGCCGCCGCCCGCGGCCCGCGGCCTGCCGGCGCGTGGCTTCGGCAGCACCCCGGCGACGCCGCTGCATCCGCCGGGGCTGTACGGGCCGACCGCCGACCGTCGCACCCTCAATGCCGGGGACGGGCTGCCGCCGCTGGCCGCGGCAGGGCCGTTCGCCGCCGCCTCCGACCTCGGCGGCGGGGTGCCGGACCGGCCGCTCGGTCCGTGGCTGCTGGCGCTGGCGCTGCTCCTGCTCGCCATCGAGCTGGTCGCGACGCTGAGGCTGCGCGGGCTGCTGTCGCTGCCGGCCGGCGCCAGGCGGGCCGGGCGGTCGCCGCTGTTCGGCGCGCTGCTGGGGGCGCTGCTCGGCACGCTGCTCGGGGCGCTGCCGCACGCCCCGCCGGCGCGCGCCGACGACGTGCCGCCGGCGGCGCTGCAGACCCGCCTGGGTTACGTGGTGACCGGCGACGCGCAGACCGACAGCGTCTCGCGCGAGGGGCTGGAGGGGCTGTCGAACTACGTCAACGCCCGCACCTCGGCGGTGCTCGGCCATCCCGACGCGGTGCATCCGGGCCATGACGACCTCGCCTTCTACCCGCTGCTGTACTGGCCGATCACCCAGGGCAGCACCACCGAGCCCGCCGCGATCACCGCGCTGAACAGCTACATGACGCGCGGCGGCATCCTGCTGATCGACGCCAAGGGCGGCGGCGATCCCGGTGCGGCCGGCTTCACCGGGCTGGACGGGGCGGGTCCGGCGGCGCTGCGCCAGGCGACGCGGGGGCTCGACATCCCGCCGCTGACCCCGGTCGATGGCCGCCACGTGCTGTCGCACAGCTTCTACCTGCTGCGCAGCTTCCCCGGCCGCTACGTCGGCGCCCCGGTCTGGGTCGCGGCCGGCGGCGAGCAGGGCAACGACAATGTCAGCCCGCTGATCCTCGGCGCCAACGACTGGGCCTCGGCCTGGGCCACCGACGCGTCGGGCGATACCCCGTACGCGGTGATCCCGGGGGGCGACGCGCAGCGCACGCTGGCCTACCGGTTCGGCGTCAACGCGGTGATCTACGCGCTGACCGGCAACTACAAGTCCGACCAGGTGCACGTCCCCGCGCTGCTGCAGCGGCTGGGCGAATGAGCCCGACCGCCGCCGCGACTGCCGCCGGGCCGAGCCTCCGCGTGGCGTCGCTCGACTGGGCGCCGCTGCTGCCGACCGGGCTGCTGATCGGGCTCGGCGTGCTCTGCGCGCTCGCCCTCGGCCTCGCCTTCGCACGCCGCGCGAGCGGCACCGTCTGGCGGCTGCTCGCGTCGCTGCTGCTGCTGCTGTGGCTGTCCGGACCGCACCTGGTGCGCGCGACCTGGCAGGCGCTGCCGCAGACCGCGCTGCTGGTGATCGACGGCAGCGGATCGATGGCGGTCGGGCAGCGCCGCGCCGTCGCCGCCCGCGCCGCCGCGGCGCTGCGCGCCGCCGCCGCCCGCCTCGGCGCCGGTGCGCCGGCCATCGGTGCAAGCGGCATCGAGCTGCGCAGCGTCGTCGTGGGCAGCGGTCCGTCGGGGGGCACCCGGCTGTTCGAGGCGATCGCGCGCGCCAGCGCCGACATCCCGTCGTCGCAGCTCGCCGGCATCCTGGCGCTGACCGACGGCCAGGTGCACGACGTGCCCGCGAGCCTGCCCGAGCGGCTCGCCGGGGGGCCCGGCCGCGCGCCGGTGCCGTTCCAGGCGCTTATCACGGCGTCGGGCGAGCAGACCGACCGGCGGCTGCGCGTCCTGCAGGCGCCGCCGTACGCGATCATCGGCCACGACGCGACGCTGCGGGTCGAGGTCGAGGACCTAGGCGTCGGCGCGGCGTCGCCCGGTTCGCATGCCCCCCGGTGGGTATGCCGCCGTGCGGCTGCGTCGCGACGGCGAGCCGGCGATCTCGCGCGAGGTTCCGGTCGGCGTGCCGCAGGACATCACGCTGCCGGTCACCCACCCGGGCCCGATGCTGGTCGAGCTCGACGCGCAGCCGCTGCCCGGCGAGGTCTCGACGCTGAACAACCAGGCGGTGGTGCAGATCAACGGGGTGCGCGACCGGCTGCGCGTGCTGCTGGTCTCGGGCACGCCGAACCAGGGCGAGCGGGTCTGGCGGCGGGCTGCTGAAGGCCGATCCGGCGGTCGACCTGGTGCATTTCACCATCCTGCGCCCGCCCGACAAGGACGACACCACGCCGCTCAACGAGCTGGCGCTGATCGCCTTTTCCGACCCGCGAGCTGTTCGCCGAGAAGATCGACAGCTTCGACCTGATCATCCTCGACGGCTTCGAGAACCGCGGCATCCTGCCGCTCGGCTACCTGCAGAACATCGCCGACTTCGTGCGCGGCGGCGGCGGCCTGCTGCTCACCGCGGGGCCCGAGTTCATCGGCCGCAACAGCCTCCAGGACACCCCGCTCGGCGACATCCTGCCGGTGCACGTCCCGGTGGAGGGCGGCCTGGTCGAGGGGCGTTACCAGCCGGCGCCGACGCCGCTCGGCCGGCGCCATCCGGTCACCGCGGAGCTGCCGCAGATGCCCCCGCCGGCGTCCGCGGATGCCTCCGCAGGCGGCGAGACGGGACGCGACACCGGCTGGGGGCCGTGGTACCGCGCGCTGCGCGGCGACGAGTCGCACGGCCAGGTGCTGCTGACGGCGCCGGACGGCCGCGGCGGCGCGGCACCGCTGCTGGTGCTCGACCATGTCGAGCGCGGCCGCACCGCGATGCTGCTGTCCGACCAGATCTGGCTGTGGTCGCGCGGCGAGGGCGGCGGCGGCCCGCAGGCCGAGCTGCTGCGGCGGATCGCGCACTGGCTGATGAAGGAGCCGGAGCTGGAGGAGGAGCAGCTCTCGGCGACGATCGCGCACCAGCGCCTCACCGTCACCCGCCGTTCGGTGCAGGAGCATCCCGCCGCACGGGTCTCGATCACCGCACCCGACGGCAGCCGCAGCGCACTGGACCTGACCGCCGGCGCGGACGGCACCCTGTCGGGCCATGTCGAGGCGCCGGCACCGGGGATCTGGGACGTCTCCGACGGCAGCCGGCACGCCTATGCCGCGAGCCAGCCGGAGGATCCCGAGGAGATCGCCGACCTGCGGGCGACCGCGAGCCGGCTGGCGCCGATCGCCCGGCAGAGCGGTGGCGCGACCCGCTGGCTCGGCGACGATCCGGCCTCGCTGCGGGTGCCGGAGCTGCGGCTGGTCGGAGCGGGCGACGCGGCGAGCGGCGCCGGCTGGATCGGGCTGCGACGCACCGGCGCGCACATCGTGACCGGTACGGAGTCGCAGCGCCTGCTGCCGGTCTGGCTGCTGCTGCCCTGCGTGCTGGCGCTGCTGTTCATCGGCTGGCGGCGCGAGGGGCGGAGCTAGGGGGCTGCGCGCACCGCTTCGAACATCCGGTTCCAGGTCGGCGAGACCAGGATCTCGTTGACGCAGACGTGCGGCGGCAAGGTCGCGACGTAGCGAACGAGGTCGCCCAGGTCGGATGGCTGCAGCATGCGCGCCCGCGCCGCCGCCGAGGTCGGGACCGGTCGCCGGTCCAGGATCGGCGTCGAAACCTCTGCGGGGCAGAGTGCGGTCGAGCGGATGCCGTGCACCGCTTCCTCGGCGTTCAGCAGATGGCTCATCGCGACCACCGCGTGCTTGGCCGCCGAGTAGGCAGCACCCGAGACCGGCGCGAGATGCCGCCCGGCCCAGCTCGCGGTGTGGATGATCACGCCGCCGCCGCCGGCGCGCATCAGCGGCAGCGACGCGAGCACGCAGTAGAACGCCGACCGCAGGTTGGCGTCGATCACCGCGTCGACGCCGTCCATGGTCAGCGTCGACCAGGCGCGATCGGGAATGTTGGCGCCGGCATTGTTGACCACGATGTCGAGCCGCCGGTGATCGGCCTCGATCCGGGACGCGATCGCCGCGACCGCCGCCTTGTCGGTCACGTCCCCTCTCGACGCGACCGCGCGTCCGCCGGCCGACGCGATCGCCGCCGCGACCGCCTCGAGCGCCTCCTGCCGCCGCCCGGTCAGCACCACGAGCGCGCCCTCCGCGGCCAGCGCCCGCGCCGCCGCCTCGCCGATGCCGCTTCCGGCACCCGTGACCCAGGCGATCTTGTCGTCGAGCTGACCCACCGCACTCTCCCTCCAGGACCTGCCGACCCGCCGCCACATGTGGGCCAGGCGCCAGGGCCCTGCCCCGGACCCGCTCAAGGCGTGGCCCTGAGAATCCCGTTATCTTAGACTGGTTTCCAAAGGCCGAGGCCTTTGGCGGGTCTGGGCGGAGCCCAGCCTTGCCTCCTGACGGTCACAGGATAGCGGCGTCAGCCGAGACCCACCTCGCGGAAGACGCGGCTGGCCAGGATGTCGGCGGCCTCGATGTTGGCCAGATCGTCGGCAGAGACCGCCGCCGCCTCGCCGCCTCCCTCGCCCACCAGTCGGTTGGCCTGTCGCAGCCTCGCCCGGTCCAGCGCGTTGCGGATCGAGCGCGCGTTGGCGAAGTGCGGCAGCCGGCGCCGCCGCGCGATATAGCCGCGCATCGCCTCGCGCGCGTCGGGCGTCAGCCGGTAGGCCTGGCGCGCCAGGATCGCTTCGCCGATGCCGAGCAGCTCCGGCTCGTCATAGTCCGGGAAATCGATATGGTGCGCGATGCGCGAGCGGAAGCCGGGGTTGGTGGCGTAGAACCGGTCCATGCGGTCGGCGTAGCCGGCCAGGATCACCACCAGGTCCTCGCGCTGGTTCTCCATCACCTGCAGCAGGATCTCGATCGCCTCCTGGCCGTAGTCGCGCTCGTTCTCGGCGCGGTGCAGGTAGTACGCCTCGTCGATGAACAGCACGCCGCCCATCGCCTTCTTCAGGATCTCCCGGGTCTTCGGCGCGGTGTGGCCGATATACTGCCCCACCAGGTCGTCGCGCGTCACCGACACCAGGTGGCCGCGGCGGACGAAGCCCAGCTTGTGCAGGATGCCGGCCATGCGCAGCGCCACCGTGGTCTTGCCGGTGCCGGGATTGCCGGTGAACGACATGTGCAGCGTCGGCGGCTCGCCGACCAGGCCGATCCGCCGTCGCACCCGCTCCACCAGCAGCAGCGACGCGATCTCGCATATGCGCCGCTTCACCGGCTGCAGTCCCAGCAGGTCGCGGTCGAGCGCGCCCAGGATCTCGCCGATGCCGGCCGCGTCGAACTCGGCGCGCAGGTCGACGCGGTCGGTGTCGGCCGGCATCAGCCCGCCGACGGGACGGTGGTGTAGCGCACCGCGCGGCCGCCGGCCTCGGTGCGCACCAGGCGGAACTCCGGTTCGACCTCCGGCCGGTTGACCAGGAAAGAGAGGCGCACGGACTCCCATCCGGCGGTGGAGTCGAAGCCCGACAGGCGGATGTAGCGGTCGCCATAGGCGCGCCGGCAGGCGGCGAGCTCGAGCATCACCCCGGCGGCGTCGGCGATGTCGAACATCGGCTGCCCCCACATCTCCCAGTAGGTGTTGCGCGGGTGCGGATCGTCGGTGAACTCGAGGTTCACCGCCCAGCCGCGATCGAGGCAGTACTGCACCTGCCGGGTGATCTGCTCGTCGCTCAGATCCGGCAGGAAGGAGAAGCATCCCTGCGTGTTGCGCATGACCGCTCTCCCTACGCCGACACGCTGGCGGTGGGCACGTAGTCCGGGGTGTCGGTCGAGGCGTAGTCGAACGTCACGTCGCGCCAGGTCTCCAGCGCCTGGTGCAGCGGCTGGCAATGCCGCGCGGCGGCGGCGAGGATGTCCGGCCCCTCGCGTCGGGTGTCGCGGCCCTCGTTGCGCGCCAGGATCATCGACTCCAGCGCCACCCGGTTGGCGGTGGCACCCGCCTGTATGCCCATCGGATGGCCGATGGTGCCGCCGCCGAACTGCAGCACCGTGTCCTCGCCGAGATAGTCGAGCAGCTGGTGCATCTGCCCGGCATGGATGCCGCCCGACGCCACCGGCATGGTCTTGCGCAGCCCGGCCCAGTCCTGGTCGAAGAACACGCCGTTCTCCAGGCGCATCGGGTTGTGGTCCTCGCGCAGGATGTCGTAGTAGCCGCGCGTCGCCGCCGGGTCGCCCTCCAGCTTGCCGACCACGGTGCCGGCATGGATGTGGTCGACGCCGGCGAGGCGCATCCACTTGGCGATCACCCGGAACGAGACGCCGTGCGTCTTCTGGCGCGTGTAGGTGCCGTGGCCGGCGCGGTGCAGGTGCAGGATCATGTCGTGGCGGCGCGCCCATTTCGACATCGACTGGATCGCGGTGTAGCCGATCACCAGGTCGATCATGACGATCACCGAGCCGAGCTCGTGGGCGAACTCGGCGCGCTCGTACATGTCCTCCATGGTCGCCGCGGTGACGTTGAGGTAGGTGCCCTTGATCTCGCCGGTCGCCGCCTGCGCCCGGTTCACCGCCTCCATGCAATAGAGGAAGCGGTCGCGCCAGTGCATGAAGGGCTGGCTGTTGATGTTCTCGTCGTCCTTGGTGAAATCGAGCCCGCCGCGCAGCGCCTCGTACACCACCCGGCCGTAATTGCGTCCCGAGAGCCCGAGCTTCGGCTTCACCGTCGCGCCCAGCAGCGGCCGGCCGAACTTGTCCAGCCGCTCGCGCTCGACCACGATGCCGGTGGCGGGGCCGTCGAAGGTCTTCACGTAGGCGACCGGGAAGCGCATGTCCTCCAGACGCAGCGCGCGCAGCGGCTTGAAGCCGAACACGTTGCCGATGATCGAGGCGGTCAGGTTGGCGATCGAGCCGGGCTCGAACAGGTCGAGATCATAGGCGATGTAGGCGAAATACTGCCCCGGCGCGTTCGGCACCTCGTCGAGCCGGTAGGCCTTGGCGCGATACTTCTCGCAGGCGGTCAGTCGGTCGGTCCAGACCACGGTCCAGGTGGCGGTCGAGCTCTCGCCGGCCACCGCGGCGGCGGCCTCCACCGGATCGACCCCGTCCTGCGGCGTGATCCGGAACATCGCGATCAGGTCGGTGTCGCCGGGCTGGTAGTCGGGCTCCCAGTAGCCCATGCGTCGATATTCCATCACCCCCGAGACGTAACGCTGCTTGCCGCGCACGGTCTGCGACGCGGGCGGGCTGTTGATCTCGTTCATGCTGTGCTCCGGGAACTTGGTGTTCGGGCGCCGCTCATCGCGCGCCGCGCTTGCGCTCGATCAGCCGCAGGATGATCGGGGTGAGGATCACCTGCATCGCCAGGTCCATCTTGTTGCCGGGCACTGCGATGGTGTTGGGCCGCGACATGAAGCTGCCGTGCAGCATCGAGAGCAGGTAAGGGAAGTCGATGCCGCGCGGATTGCGGAAGCGGATCACCACGATCGACTCGTCCGGTGTGGGGATGTAGCGGGCGATGAACGGGTTCGAGGTGTCGACCGTCGGCACGCGCTGGAAGTTGATGTCGGTCTGGGTGAATTGCGGGCAGATGTAGCGGATGTAGTCCGGCATGCGCCGCACGATGGTGTCCATCACCGCCTCGGCGGCGTAGTCGCGGCTGGAGCGGTCGCGATGGATCTTCTGGATCCATTCGAGGTTGATCACCGGCACCACGCCGATGCGCACGTCGGCCTGCGCGCCGGTATCGACCGCGCCGTGCTTCACCGCGCCGTGCAGCCCCTCGTACAGCAGCAGGTCGGTGTCCGCGGGCAGCTCCTGCCAGGCGGTGAAGCTGCCGGCGGGTGCCTCGAACAGCGCCTCCTCGCGCGCGTCGTGCACGTAGTGCCGGGTGCGGCCGCCGCCGCTGCGGGCATACTCGCCGAAGGTGGCGGCGAGCTCCTCCAGCAGGTTCGCCTCGGGACCGAAATGGCCGAAATGATGGTTGCCGCGTTCGGCCTCCTCGCGCACCCTGGCGCGCATGCCCTCGCGGTCGTAACGGTGGAAGGCGTCGCCCTCGATGAAGGCGGCAGCGATCTTCTCGCGACGGAAGATCTGCTCGAACACGTTGCGCACCGAGGTGGTGCCCGCGCCCGACGAGCCGGTGACCGAGATGATCGGGTGGCGCAGGCTCATGCGTTAGCGCCGCGATGGTCGTGGTCGGGCCGGAACAGGGTGCGGCTGGCGAACAGCGGGTCCTCGCGCGGCGCGTCCGGCAGCACGTGGTAGCTGCCGATCAGCGCCACCTCCTCGACCGCGCCGCACACCAGCCCGACGCGCTGGTGGATATGGCTCGCGACCAGGGTGAGGATGCGGGTGCGGCCGTCGCTGGCCGCACCGCCCGCCTGCTCCACCAGCAGCGCGATCGGGTTCGCCTCGTAGACCAGCCGCAGCCGCCCCTCGCGGCAGGCCGGCCGGGCGTCGGCGGGATAGAGGTAGACGCCGCCGCGCACCATGATGCGGTAGATCTCGGCGACCAGCGAGGCGATCCAGCGGGTGTTGAAGTCCCGCCGCCGCGGGCCCTCGCGGCCCAGCTGGCACTCGGCGACGTAGCGTCGCACCGCCGCCGGCCAGTGCCGCTGGTTGGACCCGTTGATCGCGTACTCGCTGGTCTCGAGCGGGATGCTGCGCGGATCCGAGACCGAGAAGAACACCTGGCGCTCGCGGTCGAGGGTGAACAGGTGGGTGCCCTCGCCCAGGGTGAGCAGCAGCGCCGTCTGCGAGCCGTAGATCAGGCATCCCGCCGCCAGCTGCTCGGTGCCGGGGCGCAGGAAGGCGGTGGCCGGATCGGCGTCGGGATCGATCGCCGGCAGGATCGAGAAGATGGTGCCGACCGGTGCCGTGGTGTCGATGTTCGACGAGCCGTCGAGCGGGTCGATCGCCACCGCCAGCACCCCGTCGCGGCGCAGCGCCAGCACCGTGTCGAACTCCTCGGAGGCCACGCATGCCACCGGCGCCTCGCGCAGCGCGCGCACCATCAGCAGGTTGGCGTGCAGGTCGAGCTCGGTCTGGGGGTCGCCATCCTCGGCGCCGCCCCCGGTAGCGCGATACGCCGACATGCCGGGCTCCAGCGGTCCGGCGGCGAGCAGGTCGGCGATCTGGCAGCCGGCACGCGCGATCGCGAGCACGGTGCCGGCGATCGCCGACGCGTAGGCGTCGCCGGGAGTGCGCCGCCGCCCGAGGAACGCTTCCAGACGCCCTCCGCTGGCCATCGGCTCGCCCTCCCGCTTCCCGGCACCGTGACCGGAAGGCGCAGCATCGGTCGCCGGCGTCTTGTTAGGCCAGCATAAAGAACTTAGTGTTCGCTTCAGGAAAACTTAATGAAGCACGTCACCCTCAAGCAGCTGCGCGCCTTCGCCTCGGTGGTGCGCACGGCCTCCGTCACCGGCGCCGCACAGGCGCTGCACGTCTCGCCGCCGGCGATCACGCTGCAGATGCGGCTGCTGCAGGAGCAGCTCGGCGTGCCGCTGATCGAGCGCTCCGCCGCCGGCATGGTGCCGACCGCCGCCGGGCGGCTGCTGGTCGACACCGTCAGGCGGGTCGAGATCGTGCTCTCCGACGGCGCCGCCGGCATCGCCGCACTGACCGGGCTGCGGACCGGCCTGGTCCAGGTGGGCGTGGTCAGCACGGCGAAATACTTCGCGCCGCGCGTGCTCGCGGCCTTCTCGCGCGCCCATCCCGGGATCGAGCTGCGGCTGGTGGTCGGCAACCGCGCCGAGATCGTCGCCGGCTTGCGCGACCGCGAGCTCGACCTCGCGGTGATGGGACGGCCGCCGGAGGATCTGGAGGTGGTGCTGGCGGTGATCGGCGAGCATCCCCACGTCGTGGTCGCGGCACCCGGGCATCCGCTCGCCGGCCGTCCGGCGCTGCCGCCGGGCGAACTCGCCGGCGAGACCTTCGTGGTGCGCGAGCGCGGCAGCGGCACCCGCATGCTGATGCAGCAATTCTTCGACCGCGTCGGCCTCGCGCCGCGCCTGGGCATGGAGATCGGCAGCAACGAGACGGTCAAGCAGGCGGTGATGGCCGGCCTCGGCATCGCCTTCCTGTCGGCCCACACCATCGAGCTGGAGGTGCAGACGCAGCGCCTGGCGGTGCTGGACGTCGCGGGCCTGCCGATCGTGCGCAGCTGGTGCGTGGTGCGGCTGGCCGTGCGCCGCGCGATGCCGGCGATCGACGAGGTGGTGCTGTACCTGACCGAGCACGCGCGCCGGTTCCTGCCGGACCACGGCGACACCACGGGTCGGGCCACCGCCTGCCCCTGAGGCAGGGTTCCGGGTGATCGGGGCTGGCCGTGACGCCGTTCCCACCGCATGCTTCAGGCTGGTCTTGAGGGATCCGGCGAGAACGACATGATCATCTTCGAGGACGAGGAATACGTCGCGCATCTGCGGGAGGGTTCCTCCTCGTTCGTCCTGGTGACGTTCGCCGCGATACGCGCGCAGGAAGCGATCGACGGCACCTTCTTCGCCAAGCAACCCTGCGACAAGCTCGACATCACGGCGGTGGGCCTGGTCGCCAAGACGAACAGCTGGTATCGCGCTCCGGGGATCGATGACGCCCTGCGCGAGATGCAGCGCCACACTGCCCGCTACGACGACGTCTATGCCTACGGCAGCTCGATGGGCGGCTACGCCGCGATCAAATACTCCCGCGTGCTGCGCGCGAACCACGTGCTGGCGCTGGCGCCGCAATGGTCGCTCGACAGAAGAGAGAGAAGCGGGCCGCCGACGCAGTTCGACGCCTACTACACCGACACCATGCGATCGATGGGCATCCGCACGCGCGACGTCATGGGGCACATCTACATCGTCCTGGACAGCAACGATCGTGAGGACGTCGTCCACGCCGACTGGATCGTATCGAACGTGCACGGGGCCACGGTGATCCCGACCTTCCATACCGGCCACGTCGTCTCGCACACCATCAAGGGTACTGCGAACCTGCAGAAGCTGCTGTCCTCGATCCGGCAGCCTTCCGCATTGCGCGCGGCGATCTCGGACGCGCGCCGAAGCAGCGCCCTGAACCAGAGCAACATCATCCGGGCGGCGATCGGGCGACATCCGCTGCTGGCGTTCCGGGCCCTGTGCTGCCCGAGGGCCCGACGATCCGGCGCACGCGAGATGGTCACGGCCGATCTCGCGCTGGTCAGGTCGCTGCTCGTCTCCCTGCTCGCCGCGGGGCGCCGGCCCGCCGCCGCGTCGCTGCTCTACCTGTCGCTGTACGGCGCGGGGTCGGAGCGCGGCTTCGTCGCCGACGGCACCCTATGCTTCACCTTCGACGGCGAGCTGCTGACCTTCGATCCGATCGGCAACAGACTGGCTGCGACGAGAGACCTGCGACCGAGGAGGCGCCACCATCCCGTCATGCTGTGGGGCGGGAGCGGCGGCGCAGCCTCGCTCGCCTATCGGCGCCTGGACGGGGGCATCGAAGCGGTCGCGGCGACGCCGTGGTCGCGACTGCAGCTTCGCGAGGCCTCGAACTGCTCGCACCTGCTGTCGGAGGGGCACTATCTGAGCAAGCAGCCGAACGGCGACATCCATGCCGACCGGACGCGGGCGGATCTGTGGGAGCGGTTCCATCCGCTTGCGCTGGTCCCGGTCGAGCCGGCGCCGGCGCCGGCGCGGCAGGCGCCGATGCTGTCGCGCCTGGCGACGATGCGGATCACCGCGGTCAGCAACGGCGTGAACGCGATCCACAACAATGGCGACCACACCTTCATCGAGAACTGGACGAGCGAGGATGATTTCGATCAGCTGCGCTTGATCTACATGGTGGATTCCTCCGACGAGAACCTCGCCATCGGTGGCGCGGCCGCAGCCGCGACGAGCAGGCTGAGCAACAACCCGGTCGATGAGCGGGGGCATCCCGTCGCGTTGCGGCCGGTGACGTTCAACCGCCGCGGCCGTGCCGCGGACCTCGATGTCCCAGGAATCGCGGAGGGATCCGCCTCGGTCGCGACGTCTCTCGATCTGCCCCCGTTCCCGTGGCTCACCGGCGACGCGAACGCCGTCGTCCCGCAACTCTACTTCTCGGACTGGATCCGCGTCCGGAGCGTGCCGCGCAGCGATGGAGGTCCCGGCCGGCTGATCCACGTCCGGACCGCGATCGCGCCCGCGAGCGCGATGCGTGGCGTGACGACATCGATGGACGGCCGGAACAACCCGGCGGACCCGTATCCGCTGACCGGGCGCAGCTACCAGACCTGCTACGTGACCGGGGACGCGACGTCGGGCGCGAGCCGGATGCCCGAACTGAACTCCCTCCCGCCACCGGCACAGGGCAGGAGCCTGCTCTACGGTCTGCAGCTGATCTGCCGCCGGCCCGGCGTCACGCTGCAGATGGTCGGCGACAGCATCGGCTCCGGCTATGGCGGCATGACCGACCATACCGGCTTCGCGCAACTGGCGGCGGCGCGTGCGTCAGGCGCGGCACTCGCGGTGCATTTCCTGCAGAGCGGCACCTACGCCCAGCCATCGGCCGGCTTCTTCCAGGCTGCGGCGCGAGATCTCGACGTGTCGAAGGTGGCGATCGCCATCATCCAGACATGGTCCGGCAACGACGTCCACGCGGCGATGACCCCGGACCGGGCACAGGTCGCCGCCGACATCGCCTGGCATGGCGCCATGCGCCACGCCCGCCTGGTGCGCGACCAGGGCGGGGTGCCGATCTATCTGAGCGCGGTCCCGCAGCGAACGAAATGCATCACCGCGGCGCAGGATGCGGCGCGCCTCTCCTCGGTCGCGCGTTGCGCCGACCTGGCCGCCGGAGGAGAGCTCGTCGTCGACCTGAACGGCCTGCTCGGCGACGGCGGCAGCCCCGCCGGCTACCGGGCGAACCTCACGGAGGACCAGCTTCATCCCAATCAGGCGGGCCACGACCGTGTCGCAGCAGCGCTCGCGCCGATGCTGGCGTCCCTCATCGCGACGGCCGAGGCCGCTTGCGCCGCGGAGAGCCGGGGCGGCTCCCGCGGCGAGGGCGATCAGAACCCCGCCACCGCATGCGGGACGTAGTTCGCCTCCAGCCGCGCGAGCTCCGCGGGATCCAGGACCAGGTCCAGTGCGGCGAGCGCGTCCTTGAGATGGTGCGGCTTGGAGGCGCCGATGATCGGCGCGGTGACGCCGGGCCTGGCCAGCAGCCAGGCGAGCGCCACCGCCGCGCGCGAGGTGCCGCGCGCCTCGGCCAGCTGGCCCACCGCGTCGATCACCCGCCCATCCGCCTCGGCGGTGGAATCGTACAGGGTGCGGGAGAACTTGTCGGTGCGGTCGCGGTCGGTGCTGCCCTCGGCCGAGGGGGGACGTGCGAGCTTGCCGCGCGCCAGCGGGCTCCACGGGATCACGCCCACCCCCTCCTCCAGGCACAGCCCGAGCATCTCGCGCTCCTCCTCGCGGTAGAGCAGGTTGAGATGGTTCTGCATCGAGACGAAGCGGGTCCAGCCATGCTTCTCGGCGAGATACAGCGCCTTGCAGAACTGCCAGGCGAACATCGAGGAGGCGCCGATATAGCGGGCCTTGCCGGCCTTCACCACGTCGTGCAGCGCCTCCAGCGTCTCCTCGATCGGCGTGTGCGGGTCGAAGCGGTGGATCTGGTAGAGGTCGACATGGTCCATGCCCAGCCGGCGCAGGCTGTGGTCGATCTCGCTCAGGATCGCGCGCCGCGACAGGCCGCCGCCGTTGGCGTGCTCGGCCATCTTGCCGTGCACCTTGGTCGCGACCACCACCTCGTCGCGTCGGGCGTAGTCGCGCAGCGCCCGGCCGAGGATCTCCTCGCTGGACCCGGCGGAGTAGACGTTGGCGGTGTCGAAGAAGTTGATCCCCGCCTCCAGCGCCTCGCGTATGAACGGGCGGCTGGCCTCCTCGCCCAGCGTCCACTCGTGCGGGCCGCGATCGGGCTCGCCGTAGGTCATGCAGCCGAGGCACAGGCGCGAGACCTTGAGGCCGCTGCGGCCTAGTCTGGTGGTTTCCATATCGTTGCTCCATTCAGGTGCGGGACGCGGCGATCAATCCCTTCATGTGTCGGACAACGTGCGGCAGGCCGTGCAGGATCGCCTCGCCGATCAGGAAGTGACCGATATTGAGCTCGGCGAGCTGCGCGATCGCCGCCACCGCGCCGACATTGTCGAAATCGAGCCCATGCCCGGCATGCACCTCGAGCCCGCGCGCCGCCGCCAGCGCGGCGGCCTCGCGCAGGCGCGGCAGCTCGGACGGAGGCCGTGCGGCGTAGCGGCCGGTATGCAGCTCGACCACCTGCGCGCCGAGCCGCGCCGCGGCCTCGATCTGCCGCGCATCGGGGTCGATGAACAGCGAGACGCGGATGCCCCGCGCGCGCAGCCGCGAGATGGTCGCGCCCAGCGCCGCCCCGCCGCCCGCGGCGTCGAGGCCGCCCTCGGTGGTGACCTCGGCGCGCCGCTCCGGGACGATGCAGCAGGCATGCGGGGCGAGTGCGGCCGCGAGCGCCGTCATCTCCTCGGTCGCCGCCATCTCCAGGTTGACCGGAACCTCGATGCCGGCCGCGATGCGGCGCAGGTCGTCGTCACGCACGTGGCGTCGATCCTCGCGCAGGTGCAGCGTGATGCCGTCGGCGCCGGCCTCGACCGCGATCCGCGCCGCACGCAGCGGATCGGGGTGGACGCCGCCGCGCGCGTTGCGCACGGTCGCCACGTGGTCGATGTTGACGCCGAGGCGCGGGATCGGTGGCGTCATGCAGCACTCCGGTTGCGGGCGATCCGGTCGGCCATCCGGATCGCCTCGATCAGGCTGGTCGGATCTGCCTCGCCGCGACCGGCGATGTCGAACGCGGTGCCGTGGTCGGGGGAGGTGCGCACGATCGGCAGCCCCAGCGTGACGTTGACGCCGTGCGCCATGTCGAGCGTCTTCAGCGGGATCAGCGCCTGGTCGTGGTACATGCAGATCGCCGCGTCGTAGCGGGCGCGCGCCCGCGGCGTGAACATGGTGTCGGGCGGCATCGGGCCGATCAGCGTGATGCCCTCGTCGCGCAGGATCCGCATCGCGGGCTCGATCAGGGTGGCCTCCTCGTCGCCCATCCGGCCCTCCTCGCCGGCATGCGGGTTGAGGCCGGCGATCGCGAGCCGTGGCCGTGCCACGGCGAAGTCGCGACGCAGCGCCGCGTGCGCCGTGCGCGCGACCCGCACGATCGAGCCGATATCGAGGCGATCGATCGCCTGACGCAGCGGGAGGTGCACCGTCACCGGCACGACGCGCAGCGACGGCCCGGCCAGCATCATCACCTCGCTCCCGGGCGCGCCGACCAGCGCACCGAGGTACTCGGTGTGGCCGGGATAGGCAAAACCCGCGCGCTGCAGCACCGACTTGCTGATCGGATTGGTGACGAGGCCGCGGACCGCGCCGATCAGGGCGAGCCCAGCGGCACGCGCGATGCTCGCCGTGGTCGCCGGCGCATTGGCCGGGTCCGCGCGACCCGGCATGACGGGAGCGTCGAGGCGCAGCGGCAGCAGCGGCAGGGCGTGCGGAAACACCGCGGCGGCGCAGGGGGGGTCGGACAGGGTCTCGATCGGCAGCCCGTCGGCGCCGGGCTGGCCGCGCAGCCACTCGGGATCGGCGAGCAGCAGGAAGCCCGGTCCCGCCTCACGCAGCGCGCGCCACGCCTTGATCGTGATCTCGCCGCCGATCCCGGCCGGATCCCCCATCGTCAGCGCCAGCACCGCGTCCTCCGCCCCGCGCCTGCAGCGTGATCGCCAGCGCGGCCACGGCATAGTACCAAAGCATCAGGGCGCCGAAACCGTTGCCGAGCGCCGGCGAAAGGTTGGGGTAGACATGGCGGAAGGCGAGCGCCACGGCGGCATCGGCCAGCATTCCGGGCAGGATCAGGCCGAGCGCCACCGCGTCCGCGTCGCGGCCATCGGCGCTGACCCGCAGCCGCAGCCGCGGTCCGAGCAGCGCCATCGCCGCACCACCGACCAGGAAATCGGCGAGCAGGAACGTCGGGTCAGGGCGCAGCACCCACTGTCCGGCGAGGCGTATGGCCACCGTGGCGACGAACCAGAGCGCGCCGCCGAGCCAGATCGCGCGTGCGAAAGGGCCGGTCATGTGACGGTCTCCCTCAAGACATGTAATGTGCGTTACATACCGGCGTAACAGGCATTACATGTCAAGCGACGATGTTCACGACGCGCGCACGCGGGCGCTGGCCGCCTGCGTGGCAGCGACGCTGGCGGCCGGCGGCCGGGCGCTCAGCCTGCAGGCGCTCGCGCGCCTGACCGGCGTGTCGGCGCGCATGCTGGTGCATCATTTCGGCAGCAAGGCCGGCCTCGACCGCGCCGTCATCGAGACGGTGGAGGCCAGGATGCGCGACGACGCGATGGCGATGCTGGCGCGCAGCGGCGGCGCGCTCGATGCGGAGGCGATCATGCGGAGCTTCCGCGAGCCGGCGCAGCGTGCGACGCGCACCCTGTTCCGCACCCTGCTGGCACGCGGACTCGGCGGCGACGCGGCCGCGGTCGCGGTGCTGCGGGGCGAGCGGGAGCGGTGGCTGGCCCTGTTCCGCCAGGCTCTGGGCGACGAGGCGGAAGCGGCGCGGCTGATGGCCCTGGTGCTGGGTGCCACGCTGGAGGCGATCTTCGCCGACCTCCAGGACGAGGAGCGGGCGGACCCGAAGCGCGCCGGAAAGGTCGTGGGCGCTGACCGGGATCCGCCGGACCTCAGGACCGGCCGGGCGGCGAGCTGATGAAGTCGACGAAGGCGCGCAGCGGCGTGGGCATCAGGCGCCGGCCGGGATAGTAGAGGAACGGCCCCGGGAACTTCAGCCACCACGGCTCGAGGACCGCCTCCAGCGCGCCGCGATCGAGATGCGGGCGCAGCCAGTCCTCGAACAGGTAGACGATGCCGGTGCCGGTGATGGCGGCGTCGACCGCGAGGTCGCTGGCAGCACCGGTCCGCACCAGCAGCGGCCCGGTGGGATCGACCCGCACCACCTCGCCGTCGCGCTCGAACTCCCAGGGCGTCATGGCACCGCTGGCGAAGCGGCTGCGCAGGCAGGCATGGCCCAGCAGGTCGCGTGGATGCTGCGGCCGTCCGTGACGATCGAGATAGGCGGGGGACGCCGCGGTGGCGAATCGCTGCACGCGCGGGCCGATCGGGACCGCGATCATGTCCTGCTCCAGCCGGTCATCGTAGCGGATGCCGGCATCGCAGTCCGCGGCGAGCACGTCGACGAAGCTGCTCTCGGCGACCACCTCCAGCCGGATGTCGGGGTAGGCGGCGAGGAACGGCGGCACGATGCCGGGCAGCACCAGCCGCGCGGCGCTGACCGGCACGTTGAGCCGCAGCGAGCCGGCCGGCCGGTCTCGGAAGCCGTTCACGACGTCGAGGGCTTGCTCCACCTCGGTCAGCGCCGGAGCGAGCCGCTCGAGCAGGCGCTCGCCCGCCTCGGTCAGCGCGACGCTGCGCGTCGTCCGGTTGAGCAGCCTGACCTCGAGCTGCTGCTCCAGCCGTCTCACCGCTTCGCTGAGACCCGAAGCGCTGCCGCCGCGGGCGCGCGCGCCCTCCCGGAAGCCTCTGGCGCGCGCCACCGCGACGAAGGCGCTCAGGTCGGCCAGGTCGACCTTCACTGTTCGCCGCGCCGTACGAGCTGTACCGGTTTGCGGCTATTATCGCGCGTGTCGCCAGCACCCAACTCTGTGCCCTCCATGAAGGATAAGATCATGTCCAGCATCGACCAGGCCGGCAGCTTCACCTTGGGCGACCGCAGCGTGCGGCGCCTCGGCTACGGCGCCATGCAGCTCGCCGGACCCGGCGTGTTCGGGCCGCCCAAGGATCACGACGCCGCACTCGCGGTGCTGCGCGAGGCGGTGGCGAGCGGCGTGAACCATATCGACACCAGCGACTTCTACGGCCCGCACGTCACCAACCAGGTGATCCGCGAGGCGCTGGCGCCGTACCCGGACGACCTGATCATCGTCACCAAGATCGGCGCCCGGCGCGGCGAGGACAAATCCTGGAATCCGGCCTTCTCGCCCGAGCAGTTGACCAGGGCGGTGCACGACAACCTGCGCCACCTAGGTCGCGACGTGCTCGACGTGGTGAACCTGCGCCTGATGTTCGACAGGCACGGTCCGGCGGAAGGCTCCGTCGAGGCGCCGCTTGCCATCCTCGCCGAGCTGCAGCGGCAGGGACTGGTGCGTCACGTGGGGCTGAGCAACGCGACGCCCACGCAGGTCTCGCAGGCGCGCGGGATCTGCCGAATCGTCTGCGTGCAGAACCAGTACAACCTGGCGCATCGGGCGGACGACGCCCTGATCGACGAGCTCGCCCGCGACGGCATCGCCTACGTCCCGTTCTTCCCGCTCGGCGGGTTCACCCCGCTGCAATCCTCCGGCCTGTCGGAGGTCGCGAGCCGGCTCGGCGCCACGCCGATGCAGGTGGCGCTGGCCTGGCTGCTGCGCCGCGCGCCCAACATCCTGCTGATCCCCGGCACCGCCTCGGTCGGCCACCTGCGCGAGAACCTCGCGGCGGCGACGCTGGCGCTGCCCGACGACGCGCTGGCAGCGCTGAACCAGGTGGCTCCGGTGGCCCACAGCGACGCCGGCTGAGCGCGCCGCGCCGGCCGCATCCGGCGGCGTCAGATGTGCAGCGCCCGCCCGTCGGTCGCGAGTGCCGCCTCCTTGACCGCCTCGCTCAGCGTCGGATGGGCGTGGCAGATACGCGCCACGTCCTCGGCACTGGCGCCGAACTCCATCGCGGTGACCAGCTCGGCGATCAGCGTGCCGGCATCGGGGCCCAGGATGTGCGCGCCGAGGATGCGGTCGGTCTTGCGGTCGGTCAGGATCTTCACGAAGCCGTCGGTGTTGCCGATCGCGCGCGCGCGGGCGTTGGCGGTGAAGGGGAACTTGCCGACCACGTAGTCGACCCCTTCCGCCTTGAGGTCCTCCTCGATGCGCCCCACCGCCGCCACCTCCGGCCAGGTGTAGACCACCGCCGGGATCGTGTCGTAGTTCACGTGGCCGGCCTGTCCAGCCAGCATCTCGGCCAGTGCCACCCCCTCCTCCTCGGCCTTGTGGGCGAGCATAGGGCCGGCGATCACGTCGCCGATGGCGTGGATCGAGGGCACATTGGTCGCGTAGTGCGCGTCGGTCGCGATCCGGCCGCGCGCGTCGAGCGCCACGCCGACTTCCTGCAGCCCGATCTGCTCGCTCACCGCGCGCCGGCCGATCGCGACCAGCACGATGTCGGCCTGGATCGTCTCCGCCTCGCCGCCGCGCGCCGGCTCGACGGTCAGGGTGACGCCGGCCTGGTTCGCCTCGGCCGCGGTGACCTTGCAGCCGAGCCGGAACTGCAGTCCCTGCTTGCCGAGCACGCGATGGAACGCCTTGGCCACCTCGGCGTCGATCCCCGGCACGATGCGGTCGAGATACTCGATCACCGTCACCTCGGCACCCAGGCGGTGCCACACCGAGCCGAGCTCCAGCCCGATCGCGCCGCCGCCGATCACCACCAGGTGCCCCGGCACCTGCGCCAGCTCCAGCGCGCCGGTGGAGGTGACGATCCGCTTCTCGTCGATGGAGATGCCCGGCAGCGCGATGCTGTCGCTGCCGGTGGCGATGACGATGTCCTTGGCGGAGAACGACTTGCCCGCGACCTCGACCTGGTTGGGACCGGTCACCTTGCCGAAGCCCTTCAGCCAGGTGACGCCGTTCTTCTTGAACAGGAACTCGATGCCCTTGACGTTGGCCTCCACCACCCCGGCCTTGCGCCGGTGCATGCGGTCGAGGTCAAGCTTGACGCTATCGATCAGGATGCCGTGCTCGGCGAAGCCGGCGCTGGCCTCGTGGAAGTTCTCCGAAGATTGCAGCAGCGCCTTGGAGGGGATGCAGCCGATGTTGAGGCAGGTGCCGCCCAGGGTCGCGCGGCTCTCGACGCAGGCGGTGCGCAGGCCGAGCTGGGCGGCGCGTATCGCGCAGACATAGCCGCCGGGACCGGCGCCGATCACGATCAGGTCGTAGTCGGTCTGCGCGACGCTCCCGGCGGGCGCCGCGGGCGCTTCGGTCGGCGGCGGCGGTGGCGGCTTGGCGTCGCTGCCGGTCGAGGCCGGCAGCGGTGCCGCGGCGGGTGCCGCGGGTGAGGCGGCGCCGGCAGCGCCGGCCTCGACGGTGGACAGCAGCGCGCCCACCTCGACCTCCTCGCCCTCGGCCGCGGCGAGCGGGCCCAGCACGCCGGCCTCCGGCGCGTTGACCTCGACGCTGACCTTGTCGGTCTCCAGCTCGGCGATCGCCTCGTCGGCCGCGACCGCGTCGCCGGCCTGCTTGAGCCAGCGCGACACCGTCGCCGTGGTGACGCTTTCGCCCAGCGTGGGCACCCTGATCTCGGTCGCCATGATGCTGTGTCTCGTCCTCGGCAGTCTCTGGAAGGCGGAGCGCAGCCCCGCATCGGCCGGGACCGAAGCCCCGGACCGCCCCTATATGGGGTCGCTAGAGCCCGAGCAGGAGCCGTCGCGGGTCCTCGACGCCCTCTTTCACCCGCACCAGGAAGCTGACCGCCTCGCGGCCGTCGACGATCCGGTGGTCGTACGACAGGGCGAGGTACATCATCGGCCGTATCACCACCTGCCCCTTCACCGCGATCGGGCGCTCCTGGATCTTGTGCATGCCCAGGATCGCCGATTGCGGCGGGTTGAGGATCGGCGTCGACATCAGCGAGCCGTAGATGCCGCCGTTGGTGATCGAGAAGGTGCCGCCGGTGAGCTCGTCGAGCTTGAGCGCGCCGTCGCGGGCGCGCTTGCCGTAGCCGGCGATGCCGCGCTCGATCTCGGCGAAGCCCATGCGGTCGGCGTCGCGCAGCACCGGCACCACCAGCCCGTTCGCGCCGCCGACGGCGATCCCCATATGTACGAACTCGCGGTAGATCACGTCGTCGCCGCTGATCTCGGCGTTGACCGCGGGGAACTCCTTGAGCCCGGCGACGCAGGCGCGCACGAAGATCGACATGAAGCCGAGGCGGGCGCCGTCATGCTTCTTCTCGAACGCCTCGCGATACTCCGCGCGCATCGCCATCGCGGCACTCATGTCCACCTCGTTGAAGGTGGTGAGAATAGCGGCGGTGTTCTGCGCGTCCTTCAGCCGGCCGGCGATGGTCTTGCGCAGCCGGGTCATCTTGACCCGCTCCTCGCGCGGATCGTCGGTGCGCGGCGGCGCGGCGCGGGCGGATACGGGTACCGCGGCAGGTGCGGCAAGGGGCGCGACCGGCCGCTCCAGGAACGAGAGCACGTCGCCCTTGGTGATGCGGCCGTCCTTGCCGCTGCCGGCACCGATCTCGGCGGCACTGGCGCCGCGCTCGGCCATCATCTTGCTGGCCGAGGGCATCGGCGCGTGCGTCGCGACGTCGGCCGGCGGGGTGGCGGGACGCGAGACCGGCCCGCTGGTGCGCGGCGGCGGGTTGATGCCGCCGCTCGGGTTGGCCGCCTCGCGCGGCGGCCGGCTCGCCGCGGCGGGTCCGGAGGCCACCGGCTGGGCGGCCGGTGCGGGAGCGGGTTGGGCCGGCGCGGGTTGGGCTGGCGCCGGTTGGGCTAGGGTGGGTTCGACCGATGCCGGGCTCGCCTTGGCCGACCCGCCGACCTCGACGGTGGTCAGCAGGGCGCCGACCTCGACCTCGCCGCCCTCGTCCACGGCGTGGCCGCCGAGCACGCCGGCCTCGGGAGCCGCGACCTCGACGCTGACCTTGTCGGTCTCCAGCTCCACGACCGCCTCGTCGGCCGACACCGTCTCGCCCGGCTGCTTGAGCCAGCGCGCCACCGTGGCGCTGGTGACGCTCTCTCCCAGCGTGGGAACCTTGATCTCGGCAGACATGGGCTTCCTTCGGTCTCGATCCTGCGGCCGGTGCGGCCGGCCGTCATCCGCCACGACGGCGATGATGTCTCAGTGCGCCGCCGCCGGCACCGGACTGGTCACGGCGTCCAGCCCCAGCGCCTCGCGGACCAGGGCCGCCTGCTCGCTGGCATGGGTCCGCGCGAGCCCGGTGGCCGGGCTCGCGGCGGCGACGCGGCCGGCATAGATCGGCCGCTCCGCCGCATGCCCGGTCGCGCGCAGCACGCGCTCGATGCGCCGGTCGACGAACGACCAGGCGCCCATGTTCTCGGGCTCCTCCTGGCACCAGACGACTGCGGCCCTCGCGTACGGCGCCAGCGCGGCGCCGAGCGCCTCCTCGTCGAACGGGTAGATCTGCTCCAGCCGCAGCACGGCGACATCGTCGGCCTGCCGCTCGCGGCGCTCGGCGAGCAGGTCGTAATAGACCTTGCCCGAGCACAGCACGACCCGACGCACCTCGCCGGCTGGCGCGATCTCGTCGATCTCGCCGATCACCGGCAGGAAGTGCGTGCCGGCCTGCATCTCCGACACCGCGCTCACCGCCAGCCGGTGCCGCAGCAGCGACTTCGGCGTCATCAGCACCAGCGGCTTGCGGTAGCTGCGCTTGAGCTGGCGGCGCAGCACGTGGAAGTAGTTCGCGGGCGTCGTGAGGTTGCAGACCTGGATGTTGTCCTCCGCACAGAGCTGCAGATAGCGCTCGAGCCGTGCCGAGGAGTGCTCCGGCCCCTGCCCCTCGTAGCCGTGCGGCAGCAGCATCACGAGGCCGGACATGCGCAGCCACTTGGTCTCGCCGCTGGCGATGAACTGGTCGATGATCACCTGCGCGCCGTTGGCGAAGTCGCCGAACTGCGCCTCCCACAGCACCAGCGTGCGCGGATCGGCCAGCGAGTAGCCGTACTCGAAGCCGAGCACGCCGAACTCGGACAGCAGCGAGTTGTAGATCTCGATCCCGGCCTGGTCGGGCGCGATGTTGTTCAGCGGCACGTATTCGTTCTGGTTGGATTGGTCGATCAGCACCGCGTGGCGGTGGCTGAAGGTGCCGCGCTGGCAGTCCTCGCCCGACAGCCGGACCCGGTGGCCCTCGAGCATCAGCGAGCCGAAGGCGAGCGCCTCGCCGGTCGCCCAGTCGATCCCCTGCCCGCTCTCGAACATCGCCCGCTTGGCCTCGAGCTGCCGCGCGATCTTGGGGTGGGCGTCGAAATCGGCGGGCACCGTGGCGAGCCCCCGTCCGACCTGCTCCAGCACGTCCGTCGAGATGCCGGTGCGCGAGTCCGCGGCGGCCCCGCCCTGGCCGGGCTGCTTCATGCCCAGCCAGCTGCCCTCGAGCCAGTCCGCCTTGTTGGGCCGGTAGGCCTTGGACGCCTTGAAGTCGTCGTCGAGCTGGGCCTGGAAGGCGTCCCACATCCCCTTGGACTGCTCGGCCGACACCGCCCCCTCGCGCGCCAGGCGCTCGGCATACAGCGTGCGGCTGGTCGGCCGGGCGCGGATCGCCTTGTACATGGTCGGCTGGGTGAAGGCCGGCTCGTCGCTCTCGTTGTGGCCGTGCCGGCGATAGCAGACGATGTCGAGCACGATGTCGGTGGCGAAGCGCTGCCGGAACTCCGCGCAGAGCTCGGCGCAGAACACCACCGCCTCGGGCTCGTCGCCGTTGACGTGCAGGATCGGCGACTGCACCGCCTTGGCGATGTCGGTGCAGTACATGCCGGAATAGGCGTGCGCCGAGACGGTGGTGAAGCCGATCTGGTTGTTGACCACCAGGTGCACGGTGCCGCCGGTGCGGTAGCCGATCAGCTGGCTCATCGCCATGGTCTCGTAGACCAGGCCCTGGCCGGCGAAGGCGGCGTCGCCGTGCATCAGCAGCGCCATGCCGGAGCGGCGGGTCTGGGTGTCGCCGGTCATGTCCTGGTTGGCGCGCACCTTGCCGACCACCACCGGATCGACCGCCTCCAGGTGCGACGGGTTCGGCTGCAGCGACAGGTGCACCATGTGGCCGGCGATCTCGACGTCGGTCGAGGTGCCGAGATGGTACTTCACGTCGCCCGAGCCCTGCACGTCGTCGGGCTTGAACGAGGCGCCGTTGAACTCGCTGAAGATCGCGGTGTACGGCTTGCGCACGATGTTGACCAGCGTGTTGAGCCGGCCGCGATGCGGCATGCCGATGGTGATCGAGCGCACGCCGTCCGCTGCCGCCTGGTCGATGATCGCGTGCAGGGCGGCGATCGCCACCTCGCCGCCCTCGAGGCCGAAGCGCTTGGTGCCGACATAGCGCTTCTGGCAGAACGCCTCGAAGCCCTCGGTCTCGGTCAGGTGGCGCAGGATGGCGGCCTTGTCGTCGGTCGAGAAGCGGTCGCGCCAGCCGCCGGACTCGATGCGGCGCTGGATCCACTCGCGCTGCGCGGGATCCTGCACGTGCATCGACTCGACCCCGACCGGGCCGCAGTAGGTGAAGCGGATCGCGGTCAGGATCTCGCGCACCGAGGCGGTCTCCGACCCCAGCATGGTCGACATGGCGTGGCCGAGATAGATCGGCCGGTCGAAGTCGGCCTCGTGGAAGCCGTACGAGGCGGGATCGAGATCGGCGTGCGATTTCGGGATCTGCAGGCCGAGCGGGTCGAGGCGCGCCTCCAGATGGCCGCGCACCCGGTAGGCGCGGATCAGCTGCATGGCGCGCAGGCTGTCGTCGGCGGCGGCGCGTATCGCGGCCGGCGCCGGCGCCTCGGCGGCGCCCCTGGCCTCGCCGGGCTTGACGGGGCCAGGCTTGGCGGGACCGGACTTGGCGTCCGCGGGCCTGGCGTCGGCGGGCTCGACCTCGAAGCGGCGCGGCGCCCAGGAGGCGCCGGCGGCGTCCTGGGTGATCGCGACCGCCTCCTCGTCGAGCGCCGCGAACAGATCGACGAAGCTCGCATCGACCGCGGCCGGATCCTCGACCCAGCGCGCATGCAGGTCGGCGAGGTAGGCGGCGTTGCCGCCGCTGAAGGCCGTCGCCAGGATATCGACGCCCGCCATGGTGCTTCTCCTAGGAACGCGTCCGGCGCCTGCACCGCGCCGAACCGGGCTGCGCCGCGAGGACGCGCGGATATCAGATAGGCCCTGGCGCGCCATGACGCCGCCGGGTTTCATCTCTGGCAGCAATGCTCCCGGCGCATGGACGTTGTCCAGCCCGCGCCGCGGCGGCCCCGGGGAGGCGCTAGACGCCGAGGGCGCGGAAATCCGCCAGCAGCTTCTTGACCGCGGCACAGGAGGCGTCGAAGGCGGCCTGCTCCTCGGGGGTGAACGATACCTCGACGATGCGCTCGACGCCGCCCGCCCCGATCACCACCGGCACGCCGACATAGAAGTCGGTCTGGCCGTACTCGCCGTTCAGCTTCACCGCGCAGGGCAGCACGCGCTTCTTGTCGCGCAGGTAGCTCTCCGCCATCGCCACCGCCGAGGCGGCGGGGGCGTAGAAGGCCGATCCCTTCTCCAGCAGCTTGACGATCTCGCCGCCGCCGTTGGCGGTGCGGTGCACGATCGCCTCGATCCGCTCCGCGGTGGTCCAGCCCATCTTGATCAGGTCCGGCACCGGGATGCCGGCGACCGTGGAGTAGCGGGTCAGCGGCACCATGGTGTCGCCGTGGCCGCCGAGCACGAAGGCGGTGACGTCCTCGACCGAGACCCCGAACTCCTGGGCCAGGAACAGCCGGAAGCGGGAGCTGTCGAGCACGCCGGCCATGCCGACCACCTTGTGCGCCGGCAGGCCGGACTTCTCCTGCATCACCGCGACCATCACGTCGAGCGGGTTGGTGATGACGATGACGAAGGCGTCCGGCGCATAGCTCCGGATCCCCTCGGCGACCTGGCCGATCACCTCGGCGTTCTTGGCCAGCAGGTCGTCGCGCGACATGCCCGGCAGGCGGGGGAACCCGGCGGTGACGATGACCACGTCCGCGCCCTGGATCACGCTGTACTCCGAGCCGCCGCTCAGCGAGATGTCGAACCCGTCGACCGGAGAGGACTGCGCGAGGTCGAGCGCCTTGCCGGCGGCGACGCCGCCGAACACGTCGAACAGGACGACGTCGCCCAGCTCCTTGAGGCCGATCAGGTGGGCGAGCGTGCCGCCGATGTTGCCGGCTCCGATGAGCGCGATCTTGCTGCGAGCCATGGATCCCCCAGGTTGATGTGCGCGATGCCGAAGCCGGTGACGGATGCCGGATCACGCCTGCCACGCGGCTTGCTAATCCTTCGGGGATGGCGCGACAAGGGCGCGGACGGCGCGGCGCGGGCGCCGCTCAAGCCAGGTGCGGCAGGTCCAGGTAGGCCTGGCTCTGCATCTCCTCGAGGCGCGAGGCGGTGCGCTCGAACGCCGTGGCCCCCTCGCCGCGCATATAGATACGGTCCGGCCGGTCGGCGGCCGAGGCGATCAGCTTGGTCTTGTGCTCGTACAGCGCATCGACCAGGACGATGAAGCGCCGCGCCACGTCGAAGTTCTCCGGACCCAGCCGCGGCACGTCGTCGATGATCACGCTCGCGAAGCGCGTCGCCAGCGCCAGGTAGTCGCCCGCCCCGAGCGGCCGGCCGCACAGCCAGTCGAAATCGAAGCGCGCCACCGTTCCCGCCGCCTGCCGCACCGACAGCGTGCGGCCGGTCACCGTCAGCGCCACCGGCGCCGGCGCCGTGCCGCCTGAGAGCTGCCGGAACGCGACGTCGAGCTGCTGGTCGGCGCGGTCGTTCGCCGGCACGTGCCAGACCGCGATGCCGCGCAGCCCGCCGCGTCGGTAGTCGCGCGGGCTGTAGAGCAGCTGGGTGTCCATCTCGCGCTTGATGCTGGCGATGAACGGCTTGAAGGCGTCGCGTCCCGGCCGATGCTGGAACAGCTCGTCGGGCACGGTGTTGGAGGTCGCCACCACCACCACGCCGCGTTCGAACAGGGCGTCGAACAGGCGCCCGAGGATCATCGCGTCGGTGATGTCGTTGACCTGGAACTCGTCGAAGCAGAGCAGCCGCGCCTCGGCGGCGATGATGGCGGCGAGCGGCGGGATCGGGTCGGACAGCTCGGGATGGGCGCGCTTCATCGCGAACAGCCTGGCGTGCACCTCCTGCATGAAGCGGTGGAAGTGGATGCGCCGCTTGCGCGACACCGGCGCCAGCTCGAAGAACAGGTCCATCAGCATCGACTTGCCGCGACCCACGGCACCCACCAGGTAGACGCCGCGCGGCCGGCAGGCGCGGATCGCGGCGCGCGCGAACAGCCGCCCCAGGGCGCGGCCGCGGCGCGCCTCGCAGCGCGGCTGGGCGCGCAGCCCCTCGAACAGCAGGTCGAGCCGCGCCGCCGCCCGCTCCTGCTCCGGGTCGTGATCCAGCGTGCCGCGCTCCAGCCGCTGCCGGTAGGCGGCGAGCGGCCCGCCGGGAGCGGCGGGCGCCGCCGCCGAGGCGGGGGCGGGTGCCGGAGCGGGTGCCGGAGCGGGTGCCGGTGCCGGCGGCGAGGAGGCGGGCAGGAGCTGGATCATGCGGGTGGCGGGGTCATTCGTCGGCGGCTTCAACCAATTGCGAGGTGGTAACCTTCCGCCTCGACGATCCATTACCCGAACATCCGCCCGCCGACGAGGTCCCACGATGCCATCCCCCAGCCGCCGTCAGCACCGAGCCTTCGCCGCCGGGTTGCTGCTCGGCGCGGGCCTCGTTGCGGGCGGCTCGGCATGGGCCGGGGATCTGCGCATGACCGTCGAGAAGCCGCGCTTCACCTGCGAGCGCGGCGGCGTGTCGCTCTCCCACGTGGCGTTCCATGGCAGCCGGCCGCGGCTGGCGGAGGCGGTGCTGCCGTGCTGCGACGGCCGGCTCGGCTGCGCGCAGTTCCTGTCCACCAACACCGTGGTGCTGCCGCAGCAGCGCTGGCGCAGCTAGGCCAGGCGCCGACGCGCCGCGGCTTGAAGGCCGGCCGCCGCTCCTCTAATCGTCACGCATGCTCGCACTGGAAGACCCGGACCTGCGATACGCCGCCCTCGACGCCGCGGCGATCTCCAACGATCCCTTCGCCCACATCGTGGTGCCGAACTTCGTGCCGCCCGACAGCCTGCGCCTGATCGTCGCAGCGCTGCCGCCGATGTCCAGCGGCGGCTCCTTCCCGCCCGCCTCGCTGCGGCTGCGTCCGGCGGCCCAGGCGCTGGTGCGCGAGCTGGAAGGGCCGAGGCTGAGAGGTGCGATCGCGGCCAAGTTCGGCCTCGACCTCGACGATGCGCCGACCATGCTCACCCTGCGCGGCCGCACCCGCGCCCGCGACGGGCGCATCCACCGCGACTCCGCGGCCAAGCGGGTAACGGTGCTGCTCTACCTCAACCCCGAGAGCGAGAGCTGGGCGCGGCGCGAGGGCTGCCTGCGGCTGCTGCGACGGCAGGACGACATCGAGGACTACGCCGTCGAGGTGGCGCCGGTGGACGGCACCCTGCTCGCCTTTCCCAACGGCGCCGATAGCTGGCACGGGCACCGGCCCTATGTCGGCCGGCGCTACGCGGTGCAGCTCAACTACATGGCCGAGGGCGCGCGCGCGCGCACCGAATTGCGCCGGCATCGTCTGTCGGCCTTCCTCAAGCGCTTCGCCTCGGCCGGCTGAGCTACGCCTCGTCGGGCACGCCCGCCAGCTCGTCGAGCCAGGCGCGGGCATTGCCGTCGGAGGGCGCACGCCAGTCGCCGCGCGGCGACAGCGCGCCGCCCGAGGCAAGCTTGGGTCCGTTCGGCATCGCCGAGCGCTTGAACTGGCTGAAGCCGAAATAGCGCCTCAGGAACAGCTCCAGCCAGTGCCGGATCTCGGCCAGCCGGTAGGCATGGCGCCGCGTCTGCGGAAAGCCCGGCGGCCAGCCGCCTCGCTCCGCCTCCCCCCAGGCCTGCAGCGCCAGGAAGGCGATCTTCGAGGGCCGGAAGCCGTAGCGCAGGGTGTAGAACAGGTTGAAATCCTGCAGCGCGTAGGGCCCGATGCGCGCCTCGGTGCTCTGCAGCGCGCTGTCCGCGCCGGCCGGCACCAGCTCGGGCGAGATCTCGGTCTCCAGGATCAGGCGCAGCGTGCGCAGCACCTCCGGCGTGAAGCCCTCCGAGGCGATCACCCAGCGTATCAGGTGCTGGATCAGCGTCTTGGGCACGCCGGCATTGACGTTGTAGTGCGACATCTGGTCGCCGACGCCGTAGGTGCACCAGCCCAGCGCCAGCTCCGACAGGTCGCCGGTGCCGAGCACGATCGCGTCATGCTGGTTGGCGAGGCGGAACAGGTAGTCGGTGCGCAGGCCGGCCTGGACGTTCTCGAACGTCACGTCGTGCACCGCCTCGCCGCGCGCGAACGGGTGGTGCATCTGCTCGAGCATGAGCTTCGCCGAAGGGCGGATGTCCAAGGTCGCGGCACTGATCCCGAGCGCCTGCATCAGCGCGGTGGCGTTGTCGCGGGTGCCGTCGCTGGTGCCGTATCCGGGCATGGTGTAGCCGAGGATGTCGCGCCGCGGCAGCCCGAGCCGATCCATCGCGCGTGCCGCCACGATCAGCGCCTGGGTCGAATCGAGCCCGCCCGAGACGCCGATGACGACGCGCCGGATGCCGGTGGCGCGCAGCCGCTGCTCCAGCCCCGACACCTGGATGCCGTAGGCCTCGTAGCAGTCCTGGCCGAGGCGGGCGGGGTCGGAGGGGACGAACGGGAAGCGCTCGACCGGACGCCGGAAGCCGATGTCGAGGCGCGGCGGCGACAGGGTGAAGCCGATGCGGCGAAAGCCGGCGTCCCGCGCCGCATCCCCCTGGGTCGCGCGTCGGTTGCCCTCGAAGGTGCCCATGCGGGCACGCTCCTGGCGCAGCAGATCGAGATCGATGTCGGCGAGCGCACTGACCGGGCCCGAGGGGAAGCGCTCGGTCTCGGCGAGCAGCGCCCCGGCCTCGAAGATCGAGACCTGGCCGTCCCAGGCGACGTCGGTGGTGGACTCCCCCTCGCCGGCGGCGGCGTAGAGGTAGGCGCACAGGCCGCGCGCCGATTGCGCCCGGCAGAGCAGGCGACGCGTCTCGGCCTTGCCGACGGTGATGTTGCTGGCCGACAGGTTGGCGATCACGGTCGCCCCGGCCAGGGCGGCGGCGGAACTCGGCGGCGACGGCACCCACAGGTCCTCGCAGATCTCGACATGCACCACCAGGCCGGCGAGATCACCCGCTTCGAACAGCAGGTCGGTGCCGAACGGCACGCGCTCGCCGGCCAGCGTCACCGTCTCGCCGAGACGGCCGACGCCGGCGGCGAACTGCCGCGCCTCGTAGAACTCGCGGTAGTTCGGCAGGTAGGATTTCGGCACCGCGCCGAGGATGCGGCCGCGATGGATCGCGACCGCGCAGTTGAACAGGGCGCCGTCGTGTCGCAGCGGCGCCCCGACCAGGATCAGCGGCAGCAGCGCCGACGAGCGCTGCCGCAGCAGCGCCAGCCCCGCCTCGACCGCGTCGAGCAGCGCGTCCTGCTGGCGCAGATCCTCGATCGTGTAGCCGCACAGGCCGAGCTCGGGGAACACCGCGAGCACGGCGCCGTCATCGCCGCAGCGCGCCGCCAGTGCTGCGGTGGCTTCGGCGTTGCGGGCCGGATCGGCCAGGCTGACCGGCAGCGTGCAGGCGGCGACGCGCGCGAAGCCGTGCCGGTAGATCGAGCGGAACGACGCCTCGCCGTGCTCCGGCGCGCCTTGCGCCGAGGCGCCGTGAAACTCTGAGGGGTTGCCGACGCTGGCTGCCATGGGTGATGTCATGGGCTGACGCTGAGGTCGGCACAAGGGAGGCTGGACTCATTTTTCAAGAGCTTCACGAGAAACATCGCATCTTCCGGCACGGGAGAAAGCGTATAGAATCAGGGACTAGATGGATGTCACGCGAGAACCTGCTGCCATGAGACGTAACCAGCCGTGAGTCGGGCTGTATCGATCATCGGGGCGGGGCCGGGCGGTCTCGCCAGCGCCATGCTGCTCGCCCATGCCGGCGCCGACGTCACCGTGCATGAACGCCACGCCGAGGTCGGCGGCCGTTCCGGCACCATCACGGCCCATAGCGCGCAGGGGCGGTTCCGGTTCGATATCGGTCCGACCTTCTTTCTCTATCCGCGCATCCTGTCCGACATCTTCGCCGAGTGCGGCCGCAGCCTGGAGAACAGCGTCGAGCTGATGCGCCTCGGCACCCACTACGAGCTGCTGTTCGAGGACGGCGCCCGCCTGACCGCCAGCAGCGACATCCCGGCATTGCAGCGCTCGGTGGCCGGGATCTCGCCACACGATGCGGCCGCGATACCGGCCTTCCTGGCCGACAACCGCGCCAAGCTGGCGGCGTTCCGGCCGGTGCTGGAACGGCCGTTCCATGGCTGGCGCGACCTGCTCACGCCGGACATGCTGCGCGCCCTGCCGCTGCTGCATGCGGGCCGCTCGGTCGAGACCGACCTCAAGCGCTTCTTCTCCGACCCGCGGATCCGGCTCGGCTTCTCGTTCCAGAGCAAGTATCTGGGCATGTCGCCGTATCGCTGCCCGAGCCTGTTCACCATCCTCGCCTTCATGGAGTACGAGTTCGGCATCTTCCATCCGCGCGGTGGCACCGGTGCCGTGATGACGGCAATGGCCGACGCGGCGCGTCGCATGGGGGTGCGGATCAGGCTGAACGAGCCGGTGCGCGAGCTGCTGTTCGAGGGCCGGCGGGTGACCGGCCTGCGCACCGACGAGGGCGTCCGGGCAGCCGACGCGGTGGTGCTGAACGCCGACTTCCTGCGCAGCATGGGCTCGTTGGTGCCGAACCGGCTGCGCCGCCGCTGGACCGACCGCAAGATCGCCCGCAAACGGCTCTCCTGCTCGACCTTCATGCTCTATCTCGGCATCAAGGGCGAGCTGCCGGAGACCGCGCACCACACCATCTTCCTCTCCAAGGACTACCGAGAGAATTTCCGCGAGATCAACGAGGGCAAGACGCCGCCGCGGAACCCCTCCTTCTACATGCAGAACGCCTGCGTCACCGACCCCACGCTGGCGCCGCCCGGCTACTCGACGCTCTACGTGCTGGTGCCGGTCGGCCATACCCGCGAGGGCGGCACCGACTGGAACCCCGCCGAACGGGCGCGCTACCGGGGGCTCGCGCTGAAGCGGCTGGCGCAGGCCGGGCTGCCGGACATCGAGCAGCGTATCGTGTTCGAGAAGATCGTCACCCCGGACGACTGGGAGAGCGGGCTCGACGTGCATCGGGGCGCGGTGTTCAACCTCGCCCACTCGCTGCCGCAGATGCTGCACCTGCGCCCGCGCAACCGCTTCGAGGATTTGGACGGGGTCTACCTGGTCGGCGGCGGCACCCATCCGGGCAGCGGCCTGCCGGTGATCTTCGAGGGCGCGCGCATCAGCGCCCGCCTGCTGGCGCAGGATCTCGGGCTGCGCTCGGTGCAGACCGAGATGAGATGGGCGGACCAGCCGATGCCGGCGGGGGTGTCCGCGGCACCAGCCTTCGCAGAGAGGACATCAGGGTGAAGCTCCCCACTAACGGCTCCCGCCGTACGTCGGCCCGCCTGGCGCCGGTCGGCGTCATCGGCAGCGGCCTGGGCGGCCTGGCCGCCGCCTGCACGCTGGCGGCGCGCGGTCACCGTGTGGTGCTGTTCGAGAAGAATGCCTGGCTCGGCGGCAAGGCGGCGCAGCACCGAGCCGACGGCTTCCGCTTCGACATGGGGCCGACCATCCTGACGGTGCCCTCGGTGCTGGAGCGCATCTTCGCCGAGGCCGGCGAGCGCATGGAGGCGCATCTCGACCTGCGCCGGATCGACCCGCAATGGCGCTGCTTCTTCGAGGATGGCGCGGTGCTCGACCTCGACCAGGACGCGGTCGCGATGGGGCAGCGGCTGCGCGCCTTCTCGCCGCGCTCGGAAGCGGGCTACGCCGACTTCCTGGCGCTGAGCGAGAAGCTGCACGAGGTGAGCCGGAAGTTCTTCTTCTGGCGCTCGGTCGAGGATATCGGCGATACCCTCGACCTGCGCAAGAACATGGACCTGGCGACGCTGCGCGACGTGCTGAGCCTGCGCATGGGCTCGACGGTGGCGGCCCAGATACGCAAGCGGGTGCCGGACGAGCGGGTCTCGCAGATGCTCGACCATTTCGTCCAGTACGTCGGCTCCTCGCCCTATCTTGCCCCCGCGGTGCTGTGCTCAATCGCGCACATGCAGACCCAGGAGGGCGTCTGGTATCCGATGGGGGGCACCCGCGCGGTGCCGGAAGCGCTGACGGCGCTGGCGCAGCGGCTCGGCGTCGAGATACGCGCCGAGACCGGCATCGCCAGGATCGAGCGCGAGGACGGACGCGAGGATGGCGCGGTCTGCGGCGTGCTGACCGAGGGCGGCGAGCGGGTGGCACTCTCTGCGGTGGTCTCCAACATGGACAGCGTGCGCACCTACCGCGAGCTGATCGGCGGGCAGACCGGCAGGCGCTTCACCAGACGCAAGCGCGAGCCGGCCTGCTCCGGCGTGGTGCTGTATCTCGGCCTCGACCGGGCCTATCCGCACCTCGCGCACCACGACTTCGTGTTCTCCCGCGACGCCCACGAGGAGTTCGACTACATCTACCGCCGCGGCGAGCCGGCGCCGGATCCGACCTGCTACCTCGCAGCCCCCAGCCGCACCGAGCCCGGCGTGGCGCCGGAGGGCGGCGAGGCGCTCTACATCCTGGTGCACGCCCCCTATCTGCGGCCGCACCATGACTGGAAGGCGATGCTGCCGGGCTACCGCCAGGTCATCTTCGACAAGCTGGCACGCACCGCGGGCCTCACCGACCTGCAATCGCGCATCCGCACCGAGCGCGTGCTGACCCCGGCCGACATCCACGAGCGCTACCGGGTGCTCGACGGCGCGATCTACGGCCTGGCCAGCCACGGTCGCTTCGTCGGCGCCTTCAAGCCGGGCAACCGCTCGCGCGAGGTCGAAGGGCTGTACCTCGCCGGGGGGGCGGCGCACCCGGGACCCGGCATGCCGATGGTGATGATGTCGGGCTGGATCGCCGCCGACAGCCTCGACCAGGACCGCCGGTCGAACCGGGTGCCAGGAGAACTCGAGCCGGGAGATCCCGAACGGGCGGACGCCGCGAGGGCTGTCGCGGCGGCAGGCGTCAGGCAGCCGGACATGGCGCTCCGGAGCGTCTGACATGACCGGCATGCGCCACGCCGGTCCGGTGGCGCAGCGTTCGGAGCTGCTGTTCCGGCTGTTCAGCTTCTACCTGCGGTTCCGCTTCAGCCGCTCGTTCCACGCGATCCGGCACTCCGGCGCGCTGCCGGACCTGCCGCGCGACCGGCCGGTGATCATCTACGGCAACCATCCCTCCTGGTGGGATCCGGCGCTCTACATGGTGCTGGCCGACGGGCTGTTCCGCGGCCGTCCCGGCTTCGGCCCGATGGACCAGCACTCGCTGGCCCGCTATCGCTTCTTCGAGAAGCTCGGGGTGTTCGGCATCGACCGGCACAGCGTCGCCGGTGCCCGCCGCTTCCTGGAGGTCGCGCGCGAGGTGCTGCAGCATTGCCGGGGCCCCGGCGGCCGGGCGATGATCTGGGTGACGGCGGAGGGCGATTTCGCCGACCCGCGGCAGCGGCCGCTGGCGCTGCGCTCCGGCATCGCGCACCTGGCGCGCGCGGTGCCGGACGCGCTGCTGCTGCCGCTCGCCACCGAATACGTGTTCTGGAACGAGAGCCGTCCCGAGCTGCTGCTTCGCTTCGGGCCGCCGATCGACGCCGACCCATCGCTGCGCCCGGCGGAGTGGACGCAGCGTCTGCAGCTGGCACTCGGTCGCGAGATGGACACGCTGGCCGCGGACTCCACCAGCCGCGAAGCGGCCCGGTTCCGGTCGATCCTGCGCGGCAGCGCCGGCAGCGACCTGCTCTACGACCTGTATCGCCGCGGCCGGGCGCTGCTGTCCGGCCGCAGCTTCTCGGCGGCGCACGAGGAGAAGGCATGAGCCTGCTCGGGTCGCTCGCCTGGATCTCGCTGGCACTGGCGCTGCTGCCGATGCTGATCGCGCTGAGCAACTTCGCGCTGCTGCGCGCGCCGCCTCTGGCCGCGACCACGCCGTCGATCTCGGTGCTGATCCCGGCCCGCAACGAGGCGCTGCATATCGGCCCGGCCGTCGCGGCGGTGCTGGCGAGCCGCGGCTGCGAGCTCGAGCTGCTGGTGCTGGACGACCATTCGACCGACGACACGCCCTCGATCCTGGCCGCCGTCGGCGACCCGCGGCTGCGCGTGATCAGCGGGCCGAGCCTGCCGCCCGGCTGGTCGGGCAAGCAGCATGCCTGCGCCAGCCTCGCCCTCGAGGCGCATCATCCGCTGATGGTGTTCGTCGATGCCGACGTGGTGCTGGCCCCTGACGCGCTGTCCCGGATGGCGTCGATGATGCAGGCGCAGCCGGAACTCGGGCTCGCCAGCGGCTTCCCCCAGCAGATCACGCGCAGCTGGTCGGAATGGCTGCTGCTGCCGCTGATCCACCTGCTGCTGCTCGGCTACCGTCCGCAGGTCCTGGATCGCGACCCGCGCATCGCCGGCTTCGCCGCCGGCTGCGGTCAGCTCTTCATCGTCCGCAGCGACGCCTACCGTCGCACCGGGGGCCATGCGGTCATACGCGCCTCGATGCATGACGGGCTGAAGCTGCCGCGCGCCTTCCGCGCCGCCGGCTACGCCACCGGGCTGTTCGACGCCACCCACTTCGCGCGCTGCCGCATGTACACCCGTCTCAGCGAGGTGTGGGAGGGGCTCAGCAAGAACGCCACCGAAGGGATGGCGACGCGACGCGCGCTGCCGCTCTGGACCCTGCTGCTCGGCGGCGGCCACGTGCTGCCGTTCCCGCTCGCCGTGCTCTCGCCGGGCCCGGTCAGCTTCGCCGCCTGCGCCCTGAGCCTCGGCCTGCGCGTCATGCTCGGGGTGCGGTTCAGGCAGGATCCGCGCGGCGTGCTGCTCAGCCCGCTCGGGGTGGCGCTGATGCTGGTGCTGCAGTGGAACGCGCTGCTGCGCGCCGCGCGCGGCCGTCCGGCGACCTGGCGCGGCCGCGCCTATCCGATGCAGTGAGGCGATGAGGACGCGCTTCCTGCTGGCCGCCCTCGTCGCCGGATGCCCCGCGATCGCGGCCTCGGCAGCGACGCTGCAGATCACGGTGCGCGGGGTTCGCAGCGACCGCGGCAGCCTGCGGATCGGCGTGTGCCGCGAGCGGGAGTTCCTGTCGCAGGCCTGCGCCTACCACGCCGTCATCCCGGCGCGCCGCGGCGAGGTCGACACGCAGGTCGCCGGGATCCCGCCCGGCCAGTACGGCGTTGCGGTGTATCAGGACCGGGATGGCTCGGGACGCCTGAAGCGCAACTTCATCGGCATGCCGCAGGAGGATCTGGGCTTCTCCCGGGATCCCGCTCTCTCGTTCGGTCCGCCTTCCTTCTCCGCCAGCGCGATCACGGTCGGAAGCGACGACCTGCGGATCGCGGTCACGCTGCATCATTTCGGTCCCTAAGCGAGGTAGCTTATGCACGACATATTACGACGCCCCCTGCACGCCATGCTGATCCTCGGCGTGATCATCGCGGCCCTGCCGGCGACGGCGCACGCCCAGCCGATCGCGCCGGGCTATCGCGGGCCGCCGCCGCCGCCGCGGCCGCTGCTGCATCGTCCGTATCGTCACCGGCATCATCATTATTACCGCCCGCGGCGCCCGTACTGAGGCGGCGAGGGTCCCCGCAACCATGCCGGTGCGATACCGTTACGGCACCGGCCCGTGAGTTCATGATCGCCGGAGGCTGAAGTGGAACTGCTGCACTGGACCCTGATCTTCCTCGTGGTCGCGCTGGTCTGCGCGGCACTCGGCTTCGGCGGCTTCGCGGCCACCTTCGCCGGCATCGCCAAGATCCTGTTCTTCGTCTTCCTGGTGCTGTTCGTCATCAGCCTGCTGTTCGGCCGCGGACGACGCACCCGGCTGTGAGCGTGGCCGCCGTGGAGTCGCCCCGCTACAGGATCTCGCTCACCGCGATCGCGGCCCGGCACCCCGCCTTGATCACCCGCGACATCGCGCGGTAGGCGGGAGCAAGCTCGGCCTCGTTGGCGAGGCCGATGTCGCGATGCTCCAGCTCCTCGAGGCGAAACTGCTCGATGGTGCCGCGCAGCTCCTGCTCCTCGTCGTCCAGGCTCGCCGCCTGCTCGGCGTAGTGCTCGTCGATCGCCTCCTCGACCGCGACCGTGCAGGCCATCGCGGCGCGCTCGCCGATCGCCGCGGTCAGCGCGCCCAGCGCGAAGCCCGCCACGTGCCACAGCGGCAGCAGCGCCGTCGGGCGCACCCGACGCCTGGCGATCAGAGCGGTGAACACCTCCTTGTGGTGGGTCTCCTGCGCCATCATGTGGCGCAGCAGCTCGCCCTTGTCGCCGCGCCCGAGCACGGCGAGCTGGCCGGCATAGATGCGCTCCGCACCGTACTCGCCGGCATGGTCAACCCGGATCATCCGGCTCAGCCGGGTTGCCCGGTCCGGCTCGCCGGGCTGCACGCTCAGTCTCTCGCTCATGACGCTCTCCGGCTGCGCGCGGCGATCCCGATCGAGAGGGACGCCAGCGCCGCATAGATCAGGTCGAGCGACGACATCGACAATGGCAGGAACGCGAACAGGCGGTTCGGGCTGTCGCACGGCTTGGCCGGACGCAGCGGCATCGCGGCCAGGCGCTGCGCCATCGTGCCGGCACGGAAGTGCGGCGCCATGCAGGCGGGCCACGGATCGGGCCACCACCCCTGCTCCACCCCGAGATGGGTCAGCGACAGCGCCAATGCGGCGGCGAGCGGCAGCGCGCAGCACAGCAGCAGGCCTCGGGCGGCGCGGGGCGGGGCCAGCGCGCTCGCCAGCAGCGTCGCGACGCCGAGCAGGATCAGCACCCGGTACGGCCAGCGCTCCAGCAGACATAGCGCGCACGGCGCCATCGCCAGGCCGTGCTCGGCGATCCAGGCGACCGCGAGCGCCACCGTGCCGGCCAGCACCGCGACCAAGCCGGCCCGCTGCTCAGGCCGCATGCCGCTCAGGCCGCATGCCGCTCAGGCCGCATGAGGCGGCTGCCGGTCCAGCGCGGCGAGGAAGTCGCGCGCCCAGCTGGCGGCGGTGACCCTGTGCACCGCCGCGTCCAGCGCCTGCCAGCGCGCGCGACGCTCGTCCTCGGACATCGACAGCGCCAGGTGCAGCGCCTCGGCGATCTCGTCCGGATCGTAGGGATTGACCAGCACCGCCTCGGCAAACTCGGGCGCCGCGCCGGCGAAGCGCGACAGCACCAGCACCCCTGGATCGTCCGGCCGCTGTGCCGCGATGTATTCCTTGGCGACCAGGTTCATGCCGTCGCGCAGCGGCGTCACCAGGGCGACGCGCGCGAAGCGGTGGAAGCCTGCAAGGGTGTTGCGCGCGATCGACCGGGTGATGTAGCGGATCGGCATCCAGTCGAACTCGGCCCAGGAGCCGTTGATCCGGCCGGCCTGCTCGTCGAGCCGGCGCCGCAGCGCCTTGTATTCCGAGACCTCGCCGCGCGAGACCGGCGCCACCTGCAGGAAGGTGACGTTCTTGCGATGCTCGGGAAAGCGCTCCAGCAGGCGCTCGTAGCCCTGGAAGCGCTGCGGCAGCCCCTTGGAGTAGTCCAGCCGATCCACGCCCAGGATCAGGGCGCGTCCGCTCAGGCTCTCGGTCAGCCGCAGCAGGTCCGGACCGCGGCTCGCCTTCGCCGCCTGCTTGGCGAACTGGTCGGGATCGATGCCGATCGGGAAGGCAGCGGTGGTGGCCGCGACCGCTTCCGCACGCAGCGACTGATCGAGATGGCCGCGATCCTCCTCGGTCTGCAGGCCGACCAGGTCGTAGGCGGCCATCGCGCGTATCAGCAGCCCGGCACCGGGAAGTGCGCCGAACAGGGCCAGCGGCGGGAACGGCGTGTGCAGGAAGAAGCCGATCCGCGCCGCCACACCGAGGTCGCGCAGGGCAGCACCCAGCGGGATCAGGTGGTAGTCATGCACCCAGATCACGTCGCCCTCGCGCAGCATCGGCAGCAGGCAGCGCGCGAACAGCGCGTTGACCGACAGGTAGCTCTCGAGATCGTCGCGGCTGTACTCGACCAGCCCCATCCGGTAGTGGCACAGCGGCCACAGGATGCGGTTGGAGAAGCCCTCGTAGAAGCCGCGGTTCTGCGCCGGCGTCAGGTCGATGGTGGCGTACGTCACCCCCGCCTGGGCGCTGGATCTGGGCTTCGGGTCGGCGTCGCCGCCGGCGCTGACCTGGCCGGACCAGCCGAACCAGAGCGTCGGCTGGCCGCGTATCGCGTCCTTCAGCCCGACGGCCAGGCCGCCCGCCGGATTGCCGCGCTCGCGCGGCGCCGGCACCCGGTTGGAGACGACGACTAAGCGGCCCACGCGGCGACCTCGCCATGCGCCAGCCCGTGCAGCCAGCCTCGCAGCGCCTCGGGATCGGCGAAGTCGCTGGGGATGCGGTAGCCGGTGCCCTCGAGTGCGATCGCAGCCGCGATGCCGTCCTCGTCGGTGACGTCGTCGCCGACGAACACCGGCCGCCGGCCGGCGAACGGCGCCTGGCGCATCAGCGCGCGCACCGCGGTGCCCTTGTCGATGCCCGACGGGCGGATCTCCCAGGCCATCTTCGCCGACTGCACGTGAAAGCGCCCGGCCGAGCCCGCGACCAGCGCGTCCGCGGCCTGCCTCAGCGCGGCGCCGGCCGACGGGTTGGCGCGGAAATGCAGCACCAGGCCGGTCGCCTTTTGCTCGACGCGCACGCCCTCGTGGCGGCCCGCCAGCGCCGCGGCTTCATCGAGCCACTGCCCCGGCAGGGCGGGCAGCGCCGGCCGCCGCACCGGGCCATCCGGCGCGTGGCGTATCGCGATGCCGTGCTCGCCGGCGACCGCGAACGGCACGCCGGGCAGGAAGCCGTCGATCTGCGCGATCGGCCGGCCGCTGACTACCGCCAGGGCGTCGCCGCAGCGCTCGCGCAGGCGCCGCAGCGTCTGCGCCAGGCCCGGCGGCACCTGCACCAGCTCCGGCGCCGGGGCGATATCGACCAGGGTGCCGTCGAAATCCAGCAGGAAGGCGGCCTCGCCGGGCGTCGGCAGCGGCGGACGGAGGGCGAGGACGGGCTGCTGCGTCATGGGTGGAGAACCATCGGTTACCGGCACGGTTGCATCGGGCGTCAGTCGGGCGGTGCCGCGTCCGGGGGTGGCGCGTCGGGCGGCGGCGCGTCCGGTGGCGGCGCGCCGGACGGATAGACCGGGCTGGGCTCGGCGTCCGGTGGCGTTTCGTTGCGCGGCGTCGGCGGCGGCGCGGTCTCCGTCGGCGTCGCGGCAGGGGGCAGCGCGGGCGGCAGGACGGGCGTCGGCAGCGGCGGCGCCGCGGGTGCCGCCTCGCCGCCGCCGCAGGAGACAAGCTGCACCCCGTAAACCGGGCTCTCGAACACGGCGACGAACGGCTCGGCGGAGAACATCCAGCCCTCGAACGCCGCCGCCGCCTCGCCGTCCCGCACGCCGAGTGCGGCGGCGGCGTCCGGGGGCAGGCCCGGCGGATGCTGCAGGCAGCTGCGGACCGCGATGCCGAGGCTCTTGTAGCTGCCGCTGCCGCCGACCGGGATGGTCAGGGTCTCGACATGCGCGTCGAGCTTGTCGAGCACCCGCACGATCGCCGCCGAGCGGCCCTCCCAGGTCTGCGGCGGGTACATCGCCGGCGGGGTGACGGGCTCCGCCGCCGTCGCCGCTCGGGCGCAGAGCGGCAGGGCGAGCAGCCATGCCGGCCGTCGCCTCATGGCCCCGGCGAGCCGGCCGCCTCCCGGGCGGTGCGCGGCATCTCCAGCGTCTCCACCATCGCCACCAGCATCCGGCGCATCGCCGCGCCGTCCACCCCCATCAGCACGGCGTCCTCGAAGGCGTCACGCAGCACCGACTGCAGCTCGGCATGGTTCTCCTCCAGCACCCGCAGCTTCTCGCGGCAGGCGACCGGGGTGCCGTCGGGTCGCGGCCAGCGCACGGTCACGGCCCGGACGGCGCCGTCCCGCCGGGTGCGCCCGGCGACGTCGCCGGAGCCGTGCCCGGAGCGGAGGATGCCGGCTGCTTCTTGGTCATCGAGTCTGTGACGCTGAAGATGAACTTGCTGAGCAGCTGCTCCAGGCTGATCGCGCCCTGGGTCTGGGTGATGCGGCCGCCGGGCGTCAGCACGCTGTCCGCTCCCCCCGGCGCCAGCGAGAGATACTTGCCGCCGAGCAGGCTGTCGGAGGTGACCACCGCCGAGCTGTCGGTCGGCAGCCTGATGTCCGGGCGCACGGTCAGGGTGACGATCGCCTGGTAGTCCTTGGGGTTCACGGTCTCGCGCAGCACCTGGCCGACGGTGACGCCGGCCATGCGCACGTCGGCGCCGACATCGAGCCCGTCGATATGGTCGAACTGGGCGGTCAGCACGGTGCCGGTCTGGGCGCGCCGCCCGTTGCCGAGCACGGCGCCGACGATCAGCGCCGCGAGCAGCGCCAGCACCACGATCCCGGCCAGCAGCTCGACCGGATCATGCCGGCGCGCGCGTTCGGCCGGCCGCGCCGGAGCGGCGTCGCTCACGCGTCCGGCGACCAGGATTCGTAGTCGCCGCGCGCCGGCCGGCGGCGGCCGCCGAGATAGTCGCTGCCCGGCGGCCGGTAGCCTTCCGGATCGCCGGTGCGGTTGGGCTGGAACGGCAGTTGCCAGGGCTGACGCACGGCCACCGGCAGCGGCGCGTCGTCGGAATGATGCAGCCAGTTCCACCACTCGGCCGGCACCGCCGACGGATCCTCGCCCGGCCGGTAGATCACCCAGCGACGCACCCGCCGTCCGCCGACGCGGCTCGCCCGCCGCTCCTGGTAGTAGCTGCGGCCGTCGGGATCGGTCCCGATCAGGCGTCCCCTGAGCATGGTGAACAGGCGCGTGCCGAGGCTGGTCATGGCGCCAGCTATACCCGCCGTGGCGAGGCCGGTCCATCCGGCGCCGCGGCGACGCCGCCCGGCCGCGACTTATCCCGGATATCCACAACATGCTGTGGCGCTGCCGGGGGTTTGACATCAACATACAGCTTGGGATCGTGCCGGCCGGGGCGTAGCATAGTGCCCATGGATGCTTCCGAGACCATCGCGACCAACCCTGCCGAACCTGCCCGGCGTGCCGTGCGCGGCAGCCGCTCGCGGATCGCCGCGCACTGGAACGGGGTGCGCATGCGTAAGCTGGCCGCCGGCGCCGATCCGGACCGCGCGACGCGCCCGGTGACCCTGCCGGCGGACTGGGACGACGACGCCGCGTCGGCGCTGGCCGAGCTGGCGCCCGGCCAGGCGGGGGTCGTGCTGGCGCAGGCCGCGGCACGCTGGATCGCGCCGCTGGCCGACGCGCCTGGGGCCGCTCCGGAGCTGGGCGCCCGGCTGAGCCTGCTGCTGCTGCGCCGCGCCGCCTGTCCCGACCTGTCGATCTGGCAGCTGGCGCATGCCGACCGGCCGGCCTTCGTGCTCAACCTCGCCGCCTTCGCGCAGCCCGGCGATGGCTTCAACCTGGACGGCATGGTGTCCGCCATCGCGACGCTGGTCGAGGCGCTGCACCTGCTGCGACGCGGCGGTGGCGGGCCGGGCCGTCTGCTGCTCGGCAACCTCGATGCCTGCCTGGCCCGACTCGGGCTCGACTACGACAGCGACGCGGCGCGCGACACCGCAGCCTGCCTGCTGGCGCTGGCCAGCGGCTGCGCCCGCTCCGGCCCGGCCGGCGGCGCCGGCTTCGGCCCAGCCGGCGGCGCCGGCTTCGGCCAGGCCGGCGGCGATGGCGGCGACATGCCGCCCTCGCGCGGCGTCCCGGTCCCCGGGCTCGCGGCGCGCGCGCGCTCGGCGTGGCGGCCGGCGGCGGCGGAGTGCGAGCGGTCGATCGAGACCGGGCTGTCGGCCCCGGGTCCGGCCGATGCCCTGCTCGGTCTCGAGGCCTGCGGCATCGCCCCGATCTTCTCGCCGCTGCGCCCGGACGGCAGGCTCGCCGAGAGCACCCTGGCCCGGCTGGCGGCGCGCGGGATGAGCCCGGCATCGGCGCTGGCCGCCAGCCTGGCCGGAGAGCCGGTGCTGCGCGCGGTGGATTTCACCGCCGTCCAGGCGATGCAGCGCGCGGTCCGCCCGTTCATCGACCGCGGAACGTCGTCGCTGCGCCCGGTCGGCGCGGCCGTCACGCCCCAGACCCCACCCGATCCGGGCCAGCCCGATCCGCGGCGGGTCGGGGCCCATCGCAGGGAGCTGCCGTCGCGACGCGGCGGCTTCACCCAGAAGGCCTCGGTGGGCGGCCATCGTCTGTATCTGCGCACCGGCGAGTATGCCGACGGCAGCCTGGGCGAGCTCACCATCAGCCCGACGCGCGACGGTCCGGCGCAGCGCGGGCTGATGGACGCCTTCTGCCAGGCGATCAGCCTCGGGCTGCAGCACGGCGTGCCGCTGGAGCGCTTCGTCGAGGCGTTCGCCTATACCCGCTTCGGACCCAGCGGCACGGTGGAGGGGGACGCCTCGGTCGCGACCGCCACCTCGCCGCTGGACTACGTGTTCCGCACCCTCGCACAGGCCTATCTCGGTCACGCGATGCCCGATGCGCCGCACGACCACGAGCCGCAGGAGGCCGACGATGCGCTGCTGCCGCTCGACCTGCCGCGCTCCAGCAACGCCGGCGTGCGTCAGCGCCACGGGCTGCGCCTGGTCGGCTGAACCAAGCGAGAGCATCGTATGTCCGACCGCGATCTGGAAGCGCGACTGGCGGCGCTGGGCGTCGTCCTGCCGGTCGCCGCCTCGCCGGTGGCGAACTACGTCGCCAGCGTGGTCACCGGCCGGCTGCTGGTCGTGTCGGGCCAGCTGCCGCTGATCGAGGGGCGTCTGAGCGCGGTGGGCAAGCTCGGCGGCGGCGTGGGCATCGAGCAAGGCGCACAGGCGGCGCGTGCCTGCGCGATCAACCTGCTCGCCCAGATCAAGGCGTCGGTCGGCTCGCTGGACCGGGTCTCCCGCGTGGTCCGGCTCGGCGGCTTCATCGCCTGCACCGGCGACTTCACCCAGCATGCGACGGTCATGAACGGCGCCTCGGACCTGATCGCGGCGGTGTTCGGCGAGGCCGGACGCCACGCCCGCTCCACCATCGGCGTGCCCTCGCTGCCGCTGGACGCGCCGGTCGAGGTGGAAGGTCTGTTCGAGATCGCGTGAGCCGTGCGCTCGCTCTGGTCACGGCTTCGCATCGGCGCCCGACGACGGGTTTGGGATCACGGGGCGCCATGCCATATCGGGCGCATGCCTGATCCAACCCTGTCCCTCAGCCTGCATCCCGCGATCAGTGCGATCGATCCCGCGGAGTGGGACCGCTGCGCCGGCGACGACAACCCGTTCGTCAGCCACGCCTTCCTCTCCGCGGTGGAGGATAGCGGCTCGGCCGGATCGCGCACCGGCTGGCTGCCGCGCCACGCGACGCTGCATGACCAGGAGGGCCGACTGCTCGCCGCCGCGCCGATGTATGCGAAGTCGCACAGCTACGGCGAATACGTATTCGACCATGGCTGGGCGGCGGCCTTCGAGCGCGCCGGAGGGCGATACTACCCCAAGCTGCAGGTGGCCTCGCCGTTCAGCCCGGTTCCTGGGCCGCGCCTGCTGCTGCGCCCGGACCTGCCGGCGCCGCAACGCGGCGCGATCCTGCGCGCGATGGCGGGCGCGCTGAGCCAGGCCTGCGGCGAGCTGAAGCTGTCCTCTGTGCACGTCACCTTCTGCGCCGCCGACGAGTATGAGCAGCTCGGCGAGGCCGGCTGGCTGCAACGGCTGGGGACGCAGTTCCACTGGGAGAATGCCGGCTACGGCAGCTTCGAGGACTTCCTCGGCAGCCTGAACTCGCGCAAGCGCAAGGCGATGCGACGCGAGCGTCGGGATGCCAACGGCTGCGGCCTGGTGTACCGGACGCTGCGCGGCAGCGAGATCACGCCGGCGCACTGGCGAGCGTTCTACCGGTTCTACACCTCGACCGTGGACCGCAAATGGGGCAGCGCCTACCTCAGCGAACGGTTCTTCCCGATGCTGTCGGAGCGGCTCGGCGACCGCGTCGTGCTGATGCTGGCCGAGCATGAGGGCCGTCCGGTCGCCGGCGCGCTGAACCTGCTCGGCGGCGACACCCTCTACGGGCGCAACTGGGGATGCGTCGGCGACTGGCCGTTCCTGCATTTCGAGCTGTGCTATTATCGCGCGATCGAGTTCGCGATCGAGCACCGCCTGGCACGGGTCGAAGCCGGCGCACAGGGTGAACACAAGATCCAGCGCGGCTACCTGCCGCGGCCGACCTACTCGGCGCACTGGATCGCCCATCCCGGGCTGCGCGAGGCGGTCGCCGGGTTCGTGGAGCAGGAGCGGCTGGCGCGGCTCGCCGAGATGGAGGAGCTGGCGACGCTGTCGCCCTATCGCCAGGACGATTGAAGATCCGTGCGCCGCGCTTCATCGTCTGGCTTCAGACCCGGACGGCACGGGTTTCCATGCGACAGGCGCACGGCGCATGATCGCGAGATGCTGCCGGGTACGAGGTCTACGAGCCATGAGCGATGAAGCAAAACGTACAGACGAGCGCGTTCGAGTGCGTGCCTACGAGCTTTGGGAGAAGGATGGCCGGCCGCATGGCCGCAACGAAGAATACTGGACCGAGGCGCTGCGCCAGATCCACGAGCAGGATCGGCTGGATCCGCTGTCCAAGTAGTCGGACCGCCGCTCGAGCATGCCGCGAGGTGAGGACGCGCCTGCCGGGCGCCCTCCGCCCCGTGCGGCGCCTCAGAGTCGGCTGGCGCTGCGCAGGTTCTCGTCGATCTTGCCGAGGAAATCCTCCGTGTTGAGCCATTGCTGCTGCGGGCCCACCAGGAGTGCTAGGTCCTTGGTCATGTGGTCCGCCTCGACGGTGTCGATGCAGACCCGCTCCAGCGTCTCGGCAAACTGCGTCACGTCGGGCGTGCCGTCGAAGCGACCGCGATAGATCAGGCCACGGGTCCAGGCGAAGATCGAGGCGATCGGGTTGGTGCTGGTCTGCCTCCCCTTCTGGTGCTCGCGGTAGTGCCGCGTCACGGTGCCGTGCGCCGCCTCGGACTCCACCGTGTTGCCGTCCGGCGCCAGCAGCACCGACGTCATCAGGCCCAGGCTGCCGAAGCCCTGGGCCACGATGTCGCTCTGCACGTCGCCGTCATAGTTCTTGCAGGCCCAGACATAGCCGCCGGTCCATTTCAGTGCCGCCGCCACCATGTCGTCGATCAGGCGATGCTCGTAGGTCAGCCCGAGCTGATCGAACTCCGTCTTGAACTCGGCGTCGAACACCTCCTGGAACACGTCCTTGAACATGCCGTCATAGGCCTTGAGGATGGTGTTCTTGGTCGACAGGTAGACCGGCATCTTGCGGTCCAGGCCGTAGCGGAAGCTGGCGCGCGCGAAGCCCGCGATCGAGGCCCTGGTGTTGTGCATCCCGAGCGTGACGCCAGGACCCTTGAAGTCGTGCACCTCGAGCTCGAGGGGCGCTGCGCCGTCGGCCGGCTGGTAGGTCAGCGTCACCCGGCCGGGACCCGGGATCTTGGTCTCGACGGCGCGGTAGATGTCGCCGTAGGCATGACGGCCGATGACGATCGGCTGGGTCCAGTGCGGCACCAGACGCGGCACGTTGGCGCAGATGATCGGCTCGCGGAAGATGGTGCCGTCCAGCACGTTGCGTATGGTGCCGTTCGGCGAGCGCCACATCTTCTTCAGCTTGAACTCGGCGACGCGCGCCTCGTCCGGGGTGATGGTCGCGCACTTCACGCCGACGCCGTAGGTCTTGATCGCGTGGGCGCTGTCGAGCGTCACCTGGTCATCGGTCGCATCGCGGTGCTCGATGCCCAGGTCGTAGTACTTCAGGTCGATATCCAGATAGGGCAAGATCAGCTTCTGCTTGATGAAGCTCCAGATGATTCGGGTCATCTCGTCGCCGTCGAGCTCGACGACCGGTTCCTTCACCTTGATCTTCGCCATCTTCCGTCCTGTCTAGCTGGGCCGGCCCGATGCCGACGCTGACCGCGCCCTGCTTCGCATTCCGAGCTATGGCGAGCAACCCTGGCTCGGCGGCACTGGCCGCCGGGATCCTGCGCCCGAGGCGCCGCCTCAATCGGCGGCGTCGGCGGCTTCCTGCTCGTCAGGCGCGACCATCAGGGCGTTCGCCACCACGCCCGCCTGCTCGCGGATCCGCTTCTCGATCGAGGCCGCCATCTCGGGATGATCGCGCAGGAACTGCTTGGAGTTCTCGCGTCCCTGGCCGATCCGCTGGCTGTCGTAGCTGAACCAGGCGCCGGACTTCTCGACGATGGCCGCCTTCACGCCCAGGTCGATCAGTTCGCCCATCTTGCTGACGCCCTCGCCGTACATGATGTCGAACTCCACCTGCCGGAACGGCGGCGCCATCTTGTTCTTTACCACCTTGATGCGGGTCTGGTTGCCCACGACCTCGTCGCGCTCCTTGATCTGGCCGATCCGCCGGATATCCATCCGGATCGAGGCATAGAACTTCAGCGCATTGCCGCCGGTGGTGGTCTCCGGGCTGCCGAACATCACGCCGATCTTGAGGCGGATCTGGTTGAGGAAGATCAGCATGGTGTTCGAGCGCGACACCGATCCGGTCAGCTTGCGCAGCGCCTGGCTCATCAGCCTGGCATGCAGGCCGACATGGCTGTCTCCCATGTCTCCGTCGAGCTCGGCCCGTGGCACCAGGGCCGCGACGCTGTCCACCACCAGCACGTCGATCGCACCCGAGCGCACCAGCGTGTCGGCGATCTCCAGCCCCTGCTCGCCGGCATCGGGCTGGCTGATCAGCAGGTTGTCGACGTCGACGCCCAGCTTGCGCGCGTAGCCCGGGTCGAGCGCATGCTCGGCGTCGATGAAGGCGCAGGTGCCGCCGCGCTTCTGCGCCTCGGCGATCGCGTGCAGCGCCATGGTCGTCTTGCCCGAGCTCTCAGGGCCGTAGATCTCAACGATCCTGCCGCGCGGCAGGCCGCCGATGCCGAGCGCGATGTCCAGTCCGAGCGAGCCGCTCGAGATGACTTCGGCCACCTCGCTGGGCCGCTGCCCCATGCGCATGATGGAGCCCTTGCCGAAGGCCCGTTCGATCTGGCTGAGCGCGCCCTCGAGCGCCTTCGACTTGTCCATGCTTGCTTTTCCCCGGGCGCGACGTCGAGAGGTCGGCCAGTTTGGTGTTCCCCGACAGTGTCACAGAGCGACGTTCCGCCGCAACCGAACTCGCCCTGGTCTTCGTCTCAGTTCGTTTTGTAGAGAGAACATAAATTAAGGAAACGTTCTCATTCGTTCTACCAGAACATAACATGATCGCGTGGCCTCGTGCTTCAAGAGGCGACCAAGGGGCGATCAGGGAGGCGACCTGGAGGTGGCCGGTCGCTAGCGGACCGGAGGGCCGCCGGGCGGCGGACGTCGCAGGCGCCAGACATAGGCCACGATCCCGGCGACGACCTGGAAATGCTCGCGCGGGATCTCGGAGTCGAGCGGCAGCGTATACAGCGCCCGCGCCAGGGGGGGGTTGGAGACCAGCGGCACCTTGTTGTCCAGCGCCGCCTCGCGGATCCGCGCCGCCAGCTCGTCCATTCCCTTGGCGACCACCTTCGGGGCGGCCTTGCTGTTGCTTTCGTAGAGCAGTGCCACCGCGTAGTGCGTCGGGTTGGTGATGATCACCGTCGCCTTCGGCACCGCGGCCATCATCCGCTTGGCGGCACGCTGCCGCCGCAGTTGGCGGATCCGTCCCTTGACCTTGGGATCGCCCTCGCTCTCGCGATGCTCGTCGCGCAGCTCCTGCCGGCTCATCCGGAGCCCGCTGAGGTGCTTGTAGCGCACGTAGCCGACATCGAGCAGCGCGATCGCCACCTGGACCGACAGCACCAGCAGGATCGCCTGGAAGGTCAGACGCGTCATCTGGCTGACCAGCACCGCCGCATCCCAGCCCTCCGAGCGACGAAGCAGGGGAAACAGGCCGCCGATGACGTGCCACACCGCGAAGCCGAAGGCGGCAAGCTTGGCCAGCGACTTGAGGCCCTCGACCGCGGTCGTGCCGCCGAAGATGCGCGAGAGGCCCTTCATCGGGTTGAGCCGCTCCGGCTTCGGCATCAACCCCTCGAACCGCAACAGGAACCCGGTCTGCATCATCGTCACCGCGACGGCGCCTGCGGTGGACGCCAGCAGCACGGGTCCCGCCAGCAGCGCGCACGACCGGAACCCCTCCTGCGCGACCGCCAGCGCACCGCCGCCGGAGAGGTCGATGCGCCCGACATTCTCCATCAGCCCGCGCATGCGGACCAGGAAGCGGATAGCCTGCGGCGGCACCATCATTACCAGGGCCAGCACGCCGATCCCCAGCCCGGCGAGGGACTGCAGCTCGCGCGACACCGCGACCTGACCCTGCTCGCGCGCCCGTGCCAGCCGCGTCGCGGAGGGGGCCTCCGTCCGGTCTTCCTTGTCCGCCTGCGCCATCTAGCGGCTCGCGATAGCTCGCGAGGCGAGGGCTCTGCCCTCGACCCGCCGGGTCCGGCGGCCCCGGACCCTGATCTTGCGCCGTGCGGTGCGGGAAGCTCGACGCACTACAGGCCCGGCAGGCCGGAGAAGCTCACCCGCATCGCCTGCATCCAGACCGCCAGCATTGGACCGATCAGCAACGCCAGCAGCAGCAGGCCACCCAGCACCTGCCCGGGCAGCGACAGGCTGTAGACCTGCAAAGACGGCACCAGCCTGGCGAGCAGGCCCAGCATCGCCTGCCAGACGAAATCCGCCAGGATCAGCGGTGCCGCCAGCCGCAAGGCCAGGGAGAAGCAGCCCTCCGTCGCGATCGCGACGCTCTGCGCGGCATCGCCCAGCGAGAGCAGCGTGCCGGGCGGCATCAGACGGTAGCTGTTCGCCAGCGCGCCGAGCGGCAGCGCGTAGAGGCCGGACGACAGGATCAGCACCGGCGCCGCCAGTGCCAGCACACGGCTGACCCCCGTGGTCTGCGAGCCGAGCGCCGGATCGGGCTGCAACACGCTGGAGAGGCCGATCATGGTGGAGATGATCTGCCCCGCGATGGGCAACGACAGCACCATCAGCCGCGCCAGCCAGCCGAGCAGCACGCCGCAGCCGAGCTCGACCGCGATCAGGGTTACATCGTGCAGCACCGCGTCTCCGGACGGCGGCAGGATCGCCTGCACGCCGGGGAAGATCAGCAACGCGATGCCGACCGCGAGCCCCGCCCGCACCACGACCGGGATCTCCGTCTCGCCGAACCCCGGCAGCACCATCACCGCGGCACTGACCCGGCACAGCACCAGCATGAAGCCGAAGGCGAGGCTCGGCAGGCTGCCCAGCAGAGCCTGGGCGTCCGCATTCATCGACCGCCTACGGCGATCAGCCTGTCGAAGATGCCGTGCGAGTAGTCCGCGAGGGTGGCGTACATGAACGGACCGGCCAGGATCAGGGCTGCACCCAGGGCCAGCACCTTCGGCACGAACGCCAGGGTGCTCTCGTTGATCTGCGTCACCGCCTGGATCAGCGAGATCACCAACCCGACCGCCATCGCCGTCACCAGTGCCGGCGCACCCAGCTTGAGCACGACCATGAACAGGTCGCGGAGCACCAGGCCCACGTCACCTTCCTGCATCGGATCGGGTTCCTGAGCTAGATCGACATCTTCATGATGTCCTGATAGGCCTGCACCACCCGGTCGCGTATCGCGACCGTCGATTGCAGCGCGAGCTGAGCACGTGACACCGCCATCACCACGTCGGTGATGTTGCCCTCCCCGCTCATTCCCTGGATCGTCTTGGTGTCCGCGTCGTGACCGGTCTGCACCACATCCTGTAACGCGCGCTGCAGCGTCGAGCCGAATCCGGAGGTGTCCGATGCGGAAACCCCCTGATCCGCGCCGTCGATGTCTGAGGCTGCTGTGCCCTGTACCCGGGCATAGGCGCCGGCGGCTCCGGACGACGTCATCGTCAACGGGTCGGTGCTCATTTCAGCAAGTCGATCGTGCGCGTGAGCATCGAGCGCGTGACCTGCATCACGTTCAGGTTGGCGCTGTAGGAGCGCTCCGCTTCGCGCATATCCATGAGCTCTACGAAGCTGTTGACGTTCGGCATCTTGACGTAACCCTGCGCGTTCGCCGCAGGATGCGATGGATCATACTTGAGCGTGAAGTCGCTCATGTCCGCGCCGATCTTCTTGACCGAAACCGTCGGTGTTCCCAGGGCCGGATCGAGCGTCTCCGCGAACGTTACCGTCTTGCGGCGGTATGGATCGGCTCCCGGAGTCGAGCCGGTGGTGTCCTGATTGGCGAGGTTCTCCGCGATCACCCGCAGGCGGCTCGTCTGCGCATCCATACCGGCCGATGAGATGTCCAGAGCGCGCGAGATATCCATCGCTTAACCCTTGCCCAGTGCGGTGTTGAACATTGCCATGTACTTGCCGTAGAGGTTGGTGACGAAACGCTGCTGGTTGTCGGTCTCTGCGACCTTGGTCATCTCTGCCTCGACCGAGACCTCGTTGCCATCGGGCGAGCGGCCTGAGCTCCGAACGGCGATGGTTCCCTGCCCCGCCAGGCCGCCGGCAATATGCATGGCGTTGGTCTGCACGGGGGTGACGGTCAGCGCGGATAGGCTGCTGCTGAACGGCCGCTCGTCCTGGGCCTGGTAGTTCGGCGTGTCGGAGTTGGCGACGTTCTGCGCCAGCACCCGCTGGCGGCTCTCGAGCCAGTTGAGCTTCCGCTCCGCCAGTCCGAACAGGTCGGTCGAAGACACCTCCATCACGCCGAAACCTCCACTGTTCCGCGCTGGATCCTGACACGAGATAGCTTCCGAAAGGTTAATGACGAACCACCTTCGTCTCGTCGCTTCGCTATCGAAATGTTATTCTTTTCGTGTCATGATCGGACTATGACTGAAGCCATCACCCATATGTCGCGGTCCTCGATCAGCGCGGCTACTGCTCGCACCGAGGTAGCGACCTCCGCAGACGGCGTCATCCAGACCTTGCGCGTCACCCGGGCTCTGGCAGCAGCCGGCGGCCTCGTCCGCCTCGACGGGCTCGAGGCGCAGGTGGCGCAGCTCTGCGCCCGTTATCTCGGCCTGGAGAGACAGGACCGGAGCAGCCTGCGTCAGCTTATGCTCGCCCTGCGCGCCGAGCTGGACGTCACGATGGAGCTCCAGGCTGCCCTGCCAGAGCGCGCGCCATGTCCGTCCATGACATACTGACCACGGTGACGGCGCTCGCAGCCGTCATCGTCATGATCCTGCTCGCCCGCTTCGGCACACGCTTCATCGGTCTCGTGCCGCGCCGCGGCATGAGCCAGGGTGCATTGTCGCTGCTGGCCACCCTGCCGCTCGATCAGAGGCGCCGGCTGACCCTCGTCGGATGCCAAGGGCGTCAGGTGCTCCTGCTGACCGGTGGTTCGTCCGACGTAGTGCTGGGCTGGCTTCCGTCCGATCCGCCTGTTTCTGACCGCCGATGACACGCAGTCGGGTCCTGCTCCTGCTCATGCAGGCGGCGCTCATTCTCATCACCGTGCTGCTGCTCACTGCCGGACTGGCGCACGCTCAGTCGGTCAGCATCGATCTCGGCCATGCCGGGGAGACAGGTGCAACCGGTCGTCTGGTGCAGCTCACCGCGCTGATCACGATGCTCTCCCTGGCACCGAGCCTGCTGGTGATGGTCACCGCCTTCACCCGGATCGTGATCGTCCTGTCCCTGCTCCGGGGAGCCCTGGGTGCCCAGGGCACACCGCCGAACACCGTCCTGATCGGTCTCGCCCTGTTCCTGACCTTCTTCGTGATGCAGCCGGTCCTGACGCAATCATGGGAGAGCGGTATCTCACCCCTGCTGGCCGGCAGCATCGGCGAGATGGACGGCCTGCGCGCCGCGGCTGAGCCGTTCCGGCATTTCATGCTCCTCAACGTGAGACCGGCAGATCTCACCTTGTTCCTCGATATCGCGAAGTTGCCGCAATCAGCAGCCGATGGGACGCCCTGGCGAGCCCTGGTCCCGGCCTTCATGATCGGCGAGTTGCGGCGCGGCTTCGAGATGGGGTTCCTGCTCTATATGCCCTTCCTCGTGATCGACATCGTGGTCTCCAGCGTCTTGATGGGGCTGGGAATGATGATGCTGCCGCCCAGCGCGATCTCGCTGCCGTTCAAGCTGATTTTCTTCGTCCTTATCGATGGCTGGCACATGATCGCCGGCAGCCTCGTGCAGAGCTTCGCAACCCAGTGATGCCGCCGTCTGTCCTGAAACTTCACGTCTCTGATACGTTTCTCCGGTATAGGCAGGAGCAGAGCCGTGAAGCAGGCCCATTCAGAAGACGCCGTCGATCATACCGAGGACCAGCAGAACACCGGGAACCACAAGATACCCGACGCTGCGGACGCTGGAGGAGCAGATAGGTTCGGCGGAAGCCGAGCAGGCAGCCAGAACGTGGAGGCGGTGCCGGCGGAGACCGACCAGATAGCGACGCATGCAGGCAAGGAACAACTTGCCCCGGTGGAGAACGCTCTGGGTGATGACGTCACCGACAAGGTAGGTCCGCACGCGGAGCGGTCACCGGAACAGGACGAGTTCGGCCGGCTCTAATACGAAAGAACGGGCTACCGATCCGGCAGATGTTCGGAAATGTAGGGCGGGAGAGCGAAGGCAGCGAGGTGGATCTCGGGTGTCCAATACCGGGTATGGCCGAGTATGCCCGCGGCTCGCGCACGATCCCGGAGCAGCCCGACATCAAGCTGGACCGATCTGTGTCCCTTGGTCGCGAAGCCGAGGGTCATGAAACCACCGACATAGGAGGGTACGGCCACGACATAAGCGGCGACATGCGGGAGAAATTTCGCACGGCGGAGACTGCTTTGTCTGAGCTCGTCAGCCTGCATGAACGGGACGCCGCACTGGTTCACGATGATCCCGTTCTCGGTCAACACCCTCTCGCAATGTTCATAAAACTTGTCGGTAAAGAGCACTTCGCCGACACCTACCGGATCGGTGCTGTCGACGAGGATGACGTCGAACGATCCCGTCGCCGCCTTGATGACGAAATCGATCCCGTCTCCGACAATCACCTCTGCTCGTGCGTCTTGCCAAGCATCTCCAGCGATATCGGGAAGGAATTGCTTCGATAGGCTGATGACATCGTCATCGATCTCGACCATGACCACCCGCTCCACGCCTCGATGCTGCAGCACTCGTCGGAGCACGCCTCCGTCCCCGGCTCCGATAATGAGCACGCTCTTCACAGCACCGTGGGTAAGCAAGGGGACGTGCGTCATCATCTCCTGGTAGACGAACTCGTCGCGCTCCGTGATCTGGACGATACCGTCGAGCATCAACACTCGGCCATGAGTCTCGCTCTCGAAGATGACGATGTCCTGGAAGGCGCTCTTCAGACGCACGAGTTCGCGCTGCACTCGAAAACGCTGTCCCCATGAACGATAGAGCGTTTCATCGATCCAGGCATTGGACGACATGGCGGGTCAACTCCTACTCCTGATCCACCAGATCATCATGGCTGCGGCTCAGCTATGAGCCGGCGGGTGAACCAGACGAACGATGAAAGCGTGGGACGGGTTAGGATATCCGTCCTCTGCGCTGCTCATCGAGCTCGACGCGACCCGCCTGAAAAGTCCTCTGGAGGACCGGTATCGCGAGGTGAGGATCACAATCACCACACATGAAGATGTCGATCGCCGCGAAGTGGCGTTCCGGCCAGGTATGTATCGAGATATGGCTCTCGGCGAGCACGACGACCCCGGATACACCGCCATTTGGCGAGAAGTGATGAAAGTGGCTGTGCAGGATAGTGGCGCCCGCAGCGCGCGCGGCCTCGCAGAGTGCGGTGTCGATCAACGCCGGATCAGAAAGGTTCCTTGCACCCCACAGGTCGACGAGAAGATGCATTCCGGCGAACTTCATCCCGTCTTTCTCGACGAAATAATCCTTGCAATCTGCATCTCCGGAAGAAGATGCGACGGACGTCTGGTTATTGCTCGGAATATCCGAGACCATCCCCAGTTGAGCAAGTGCGTTCATCACGTACCCCCGAACCAGTAGACAGCCTGTTGGGCGGGATCGCCCCCATGGGCCAAGGGGGGGTCAATTAGGTCCTAAGGGCAAGCGTTGCAAGGACTTTCTTGGACGGCGCGTCCGTCCGCCGATCGCTCACTTCGAGATCGTATTGAGGATCGCAGGCGTATGGCCGAGAACCGCGACCTCGGACGATGGCATGGCCGTATGAACATCATCCGCAACTGGATCGGCGGTGAGGAGGTCGAACAGCGCCTTCTTGCCGGGATCGTCGAAGCGATCGTCACCTAGCTGTCTCACCCGTGCTATCCGAGCCCGATCTGCGGTGCGGGAGGCAGCAGACGCCAGTCGCAGCAGCAGATCCTGGGTAGTTGAGTCTACTTTTCCTTTGGGGGACAGGTCATGGCTAGCGGAGAGCAGCAACGCGTCGGTCGTGCCTGCCCAGTCTCCGCGACCCGCGAGCAGGCTCGCCCGCAGATCGAGGGCTGCAGAGCTTTGCAGTGGAGCGACCGTGGCCAGCGCCTGGTCAAGCTGACCGCTCCCGGCCAGAGAGCGTGCCGACAGGATGAGGCGCGCCTCGGTCGCCTCTCGCGATAGGCCCTCGCAGTCGGTCTCGTTCAATGCTGCCTGCGCTCCTGTGAAATCATCCTGCTGCAGGTCGAGTGCGGCCAGTTGCGACCCAAGCTGCGCCTTGTCGGCACCGGGAGCGGTTGCTCGCATCATCCGTTGAACGATCGGCGCCGCACGTTCTGGTAGATCGAGCGCCTTCAGCCGGGCGGCCAGGAAAAGCGAGACCTGGCTGCCAACCGCACCATCCGGCAGCATGTCGGCGTTCGCCTCGATCATGGCCGCCTGGTCGAGCGCCCCTTCGCCTCCCTGAGATGGAGCGGAGGCGAGGCTCTTGAGGACCTGAGCCACCCGATCACGGACCTCACCCTGCTGTTCGGGATGCTGAATGGCCACCTCCCTGAGCAATTTCAGAGACTTCTCCCACTGGCCGGCCTGCAGGCGCAGCGCGGCGAGATGCAGCTCGCTCGCGGCCTCATGTCCAGCGATGCGTGCATCAAGCAGATGAGCCTCCAGCAGGTCAGCCAACTCTTTCGGTTTGGCTCCCGCCATAGTTTGCCGGAGAGAGATCGCCTCTTCGACGGCCTTGTCGGCTAGACGAAGATCTCGATCGAGCGCCAGGGAGTCGAGGTCTTTCAGAGCGGCGGACTTCCGGCCCTGCCGTGCAGCCAGAAGCGCGCGCGCGAAGATCAGGGAGGTCGCCGGCTGCAACTGGGACTCGAGCGCCGCCTGCGCCTCCGTGCCTCCGCGCACCAGCGCCTCGCCTGCAAGCGGCACCAGGACTTCTTTCAACCGAGATGGATAGGATTGGAGCAAGGCGATGTTGGCCGCGAACCGTCGTGCTGCTTCCGGCGAAGAGGGGTCTCGCTCGGCGAGCTTGACCGCGCGCCAGAATCCGATCTCGCCGGCAGCGGCAAGCTGTGGGTCGTCGAGAAGGTCGACATTGTTCGCATGGTGATCAACGAGAGCTGCCGCAGCAAGAACGAGCCGCGGCCGCAGCGCGGAGGCCTCTCGTGCGTCATCTGCCGCGGCGATCCGGATGATCGTAGTCGCTTGATGACCGTCGCCCAAGCCCAATGCTTCCTGCGCAGCCGCAAGTCTCGGCAGGAACCGAGATGCCGCAGGCGCCGCCGCGGCGGCCGCCTCCGCCTCCTTGAGACGACGGTAGAGTAGCGCCTCCGGATCGTCGCGGAGTGACATGACGCGGGAGCGCGGCTCGCCATTTCTCCCATCCTGACCAAGTGGAGCCTCTTCACGGGTAAGGGCTTCGGGTGGTGATCCAGAGAGCAGGAAAGCCTGAGCTGTCGGTCTGAGCTCGAGGCGGTCCGACAGTGGCGTAATCACGATACCGAGTATGGTCCTCTCGATCGTGGCGACGCTTTCCCGCCGTGCTGCAGCCAGCGCATCATGGTCGCTCCGGGTCGTGCCCACGAGGAGATCGCAACCCGTTCGTGGGTCGGGCACGATGATTGTTCGTCCAGGCGACTCGATCGGCAGGCTGAGGTCAGAGCCACGCATCTGAGGTATGATAGCTCGGGTTGGCTCGCCTGACGTTCTCGGTTCTACTAACCATCCGGTCGGCAAGCGACGCAGCCTGACTTGGTCTGCACGATGCCTCGACAGCCGCAGGACCGTTCCCTCCGGAAGAAGCTGGATCGAGGACCCTGCACCAAGCGGATCGTCTTGTACAGTCGACAGATCAAGTGGACGTGCCGCATCGAACACGAGCAACAGGTCACCATCACGTTCGAAAGCAGCAGCACCGACTCCTCTCTCGAACGGCAAGAACAGCCCACGTCCCATGGACGCTGTCTGTTCGACGATCGTCGCGGTCAAGGACACTGGACTAGCCGACGCTGACGAACTCGGCGCGACGCTGGAAACTGCCGGCTGCACCGACACCGGCGCTCGTGATGGAGCCAGTTTCTGCAGGGCGTCAGGTGAAACACCCTCCACCACTGCGACTAGCGCATCCGGGAGACCAGGGAGAACGGTATCATGCTTCCGAAGCAGCCTCGCTGCCTCAGGATCGAAGGAATGATCAGGTTGGTCAGACACTGCTCCCACACGGTTTCGCACATTCTTGATCATGCTGGGCACCGCCGACGGATGACCGAAATGACCTGCCGCACGGTTATGAGCCATTCGTGGAGAGTAGCTGAGGGGTCTCGGCAAGATAAGTTCTGAACCAGAGATCGCGTGCTGGTCAAACAGATGACCCCGCTCCTCCTGCGAACGCGCGGCAGCGCATTGCACGAGCAGACAGAAGATTATGACGCCCACGCCGGCGACCGAGTGGGAGACGCGACTTCGCATCACTGCCTAGTCGAAGCTTGCCAGCAGCTTGTCGATATCCGACTGATCCATCGCACTCGCAGGAAGTTGCGGACCGTTCAGAAGGCTCTCTGGCTCGGAGACCGCTACGACAGCCTGCCGCTCTGCCGGTGCCTGACCAAACCTCTTAACGATGCGGGCAATCGTAGTTTCGATCGTCTTCAGGGTAGAGACAACCTTCGTGATACGCTGGCCTGTGATATCTTGGAAACTGCAGGATTCATAGATCTTCACCGTCGCTTCCTGCATGCTTCGCGCGGCATCACCCTGTAAGGTCGCACCTAAAGCATCTAATGTCTCACAGGCTTCCAGGATGGACTCCGTGGCTGCAGCGGTATGAGCGACGATCGCATCCAGCTCATCGGTCGCACACGGAATGTAGCTTGCCGTGATGTCATCGACTTTGAGGGCAGCGATCTCCTGCCGCGCAGTTGCTACCGCCTCGCCCAGAGCACCGATCTCGTAGAGAAGCGCCGTCTCGCGCAAGCTGATATCGCCGGTCATGCTTCCGAGCACCGCGACTACGACGTCGGTCACCATGTCAGGTTCGCCATCTGGGTAACGTGCGCGCAACTCCGTCATGCGTTTGGAGAGCGACTTGGCATCATGCATGGCACAACACCTTCTCGATCTTATCCTTGAGCGTTTCCGCGTTAAACGGCTTGACGATGTAGTTTGAAACACCGGCCTGCTTTGCCGCGACAACGTTCTCAATCTTGCTCTCGGCGGTTATCATGATGAAAGGCAGCGCTTTCAGCTTGATGTCCTTGCGTACTTCCGTAAGAAGCTCCAGACCCGTCATCGGCTGCATGTTCCAATCGCTGATCACAAGACCATAATGCCCCGTCTTCAGCTTACTGAGGGCTTCACCTCCATCGGATGCTTCCTCAACATTGTTAAAGTCAATTTGTTTGAGCAGATTGCGGATTATCCGCAACATCGTCTTGTAATCGTCGACGATCAGGACATTCATTGACTTATCAACGGACATAATCTCAACCTTCACCGTGAAGTTTTAGGGGTTTGCGTCTGCTATAGCAGGCGTGGGCAGAGCAACTACATCTTGGCGTAGACGCATCTGTGCCAGCATCTGCGTCGCCAGACGAGCCCGCTCCGGCTGCATGGCAGCCAATATTCCTGCTGCTTTTCGCTCATTCATCCTGTCGAGGACCTCGAGCAGCACGTGCATATCGAGAACGTCGAAGATACCGGCGGCATCGCGCGGCTTCATAGTCTCGTAGACTTTGACCAAGCCGCTCCAATTCTCATCCTGGCGTTGCTTTCGAGCATGGTCGAGTTTGTCCAGCCGGGTCTCGATCGCGGTCAGACGATCAATCTTACTCTGCAGCCGGGCTTCTGCCGCCTCGAGAACCGCATTGCGCTCTTCCAGAGCGTGCTCGCGCGCATCAAGCTTCTCGCGCCGGTTACGAAGATCCTGCAGCAACGCTCGCTCAGCAGTGCTGACTTCTGCTGCTGACGTCGGAGGTATGCTCACTGTCGGCGCGGTCGTCGGGCCGATAGGTCCCGGAGAGGGCGCTGTCGAGACGGGCGGTGGCGCCGCGGCGAGCGCATCATCAGCGTTCTTCGCGAAGGTCACGACTTTCGCCAAGAGAAGCAAAAGAATGACGATCATGGTGACTGGCAAAAGACGAAGTGGAAGCAGACGAGAGGCCATGTTGGTCACCGTGCCATCCGCAGGGCGCGAAGCAACTCTTTCTCGGCTTGGCTCCGGATACGACCGTCGCCCTCCGCGGGTGGAGCTTCCTCAGGCACTGCGTGAAGCATCGGGATAGGTCGAGTCGATGATCGCTGCAGCAGAGGTGTTGGCTCGGCGGATGGACGTGCCTGCCGAACAAGAGTATCCAGTTGGTCTGCAAGTTTCTCACCACGTTCGGTCAGAAAGACTAGGTCGCTCTTCAGAGCTTTAGCCTGATCCACATGTCGAGCAATCTGACGGCCGGCGCCATCGGCGACGACACGAAGTCGGTCGATACCTCCCTCCGCCTGCCGCGTGCTGTCGTTAAAGCCAGCCACCAGTTCCTCCAATGCTGCTCGGTCTCTGCGAAGTACCCCCAGAGCCCTTTCCAGTCGCAGAGCGTGGAATAGGGTCGCCACGAGAAGACCGATCAGCAGGACTTCCAACAACCACTGCATGCTGCTCATGCTCAGCTCCTCGTCACGGCCGACGCATCACGATCGTGTCGGGATTGACTTGAGGTCGTCCCAGCACCTGATCGATGCGCACTGCGATCTGATTCTTTCGTCTGCCGACCCTGCCCTCAAACAACGTCACTTGGCCGCATCGAAGTTGTACAGGAGCATCAGGACCCTGTCTTAACGTAAACTGGTCGCCCGGCTTCAACGCGATGACGTCAGACAGACGCATCGGCTGCTCATCAAGCACGACGTCGAGATCTACTTCTGTGCTCCATAGTTCTTCAGCAAGGTGCGTCTCCCAGATGGAGTCTCGTCCGAATTTTTCGCCCATGAACTGCTGCAGAAGTAGTTCACGTACCGGCTCTAGGGTCGCATATGGCAGCAGCAGCTCCATGCGTCCACCTCGATCCTCCATATCGATATGGAGCTTCGCCAGCACGGCTGCGTTAGAGAGTCGGGATATAGCGGCGAAGCGGGAATTGACCTCGAGTCGCTCGAACCGAAAGCTGATCGAACAAAGCGGGTCGAAGCTCGCTGAGAGATCTGCCAGCACGACGCGGATCAGGCGCTCCACCAGCATCCGTTCGATGGTGGTGTAGGGACGTCCCTCGATACGCATCGCAGCAGTTCCCCGGCGCCCGCCGAGAAGCACGTCAACGATGGAGTAGATCATCGCGGAGTCGATTACCATAAGCCCGTAATTCTCCCACTCTTCAGCCTTGAACACCGCGAACATGGCTGGGAGTGGTACCGAGTTCAGGTAGTCGCCGAAACGCAAGGACACAACATTGTCGATCGAGACTTCGACGTTATCGCTGGTGAAGTTTCTCAAGCTCGTGGACATGATCCGAACCAGACGATCGAACACGATCTCCAGCATCGGCAGGCGCTCATAGGAGACCAAGCCAGAACTGATGATGCGCTCGATGCCACTTTCCGGTCCATCTTCGCCGCCCACTTCATCGAAACCAAGAAGCGAGTCGATCTCTGCCTGGTTCAAGATCCTTGCGACTTCAGCCGGCTCTGCGACCGAGGGTTGCCCGTCAGGCACCTCCTCATCGAGCCCGGCAGCCCAGGCGGCCGCCATGTCCTCATCGGAATCGCTCATTGGATGAGCATCTCGACGAAAAGAACGTCAGTTACCTGGATAGGAGCCGCTATCGCATCTATCCGGTTCATCAAGGCTTCGCGGAGGCGGTATGTTCCCTCACCGCCGCGCAGCTCTTCCGGACGCATGCTCCGTAGGTAGGTGTGAAAAGCGTCTAGAATTTGCGGCATGTTCGTCAGGATCGGAGGTTGATCTAGCGTATGAGAAACTTCTATTTTTGCCTTTATTTTTATGAAGATAGCGCGATGGTTGCCTGAGTCCAGATTCGTTACGATATCAGGGACGTCGATCAGCGTCGGTTTCTCGACTACCGCATCGGTCTGATTCCGCCTACCGCCATAGAACTTGGTGGGCAAGACGCCGCTGAGCCAGAGACCGCTTGTAATTACGACCAGCAGCAACGATGCCGCGAGCAGGATGAGCTTCCGGTTGACGATTGGTTTTTTGGTCGCCGCCTCCTCTCCGTCAGTCGTCGCAACCGTGTTGCTCATCAAGGCGTTCCCCAACAACTGCTGGTAGCGATCCGGCCCGTCCTTCTGACGGTCGGGAGAAAGGTGCCATGAAGAGGTTAAGGAGTGGTGACCGCGCCTCATAAGCCTCGAAGCCCAGATATCCATGTTTTGCTAACCAATTGGTAGCTTTCGTGATGGATGATCCCTCGACCGAGAGGATAGGACATGGAAAACCCGACCTACATTGCGCTGTCAAAACTCGAGGCACAGCAGCGCACGATGGACGTTATCGCCGGCAACATCGCCAACGCGAACACGGTCGGCTATAGGGCAGAGCGGGTCCTGTTCAGCGATTTTCTGGTCAAACAGAAGGATGCTCATACGGCGCCCGGGGGCAAGACGTTATCCTTCACCCAAGACCGCGCGACCTACCGCGATCACTCCGCAGGCACCCTTACCCAGACAGGCAACCCGCTAGATCTTGCGCTCGGCAGCACCGGCTTCTTCTCAGTGCAGACTTCCAACGGCGTCCGCCTGACGCGTTCCGGCCGGTTCGGTCTGCTTGCCGATGGAACCGTTGCAGACTCCTCAGGAAATGCTCTGCTCGACACCGGTGGCAGCCCGATCCAGCTGCCCGCCGGAGACAGCCATATTCAAATTGCCGCAGACGGAACCATCAGCGCGGAAAGCGGGCGCATCGCACAGGTGGGCGTCGTCGATGTCAGTGACACTAACCAACTATTTCCCGAGGGCGGAAAGCTGTTTCGTAGCGATCTCACTCCGCAGCCAGCGACCAAGCCGCGTGTTGTTCAAGGTTCTCTGGAAGAAAGCAATGTACAGCCTGTCACCGAGCTGACCCAGATGATGCAGACCGAGCGTGAATTCCAGTTCGTTTCTCAATTTGTATCGAGTGAAGCCGACCGTCAGCAGAGCGCGATCGACAAGATTACTCAGCAGCAGAGCTAGTCCAGGCCGCGGTTGCGGTCATTAGCAGGAGAAGACCATGCGCGCACTCGACATCGCCGGCACCGGGATGCAGGCACAGCAAACCAACGTCGAGGTCATTTCGAACAACATCGCCAACATGACGACAACCGGTTTCAAGCGTCGTCGGGCTGAATTCCAAGACCTCATCTATCAGAACCTTCGCCGGGTCGGCTCCAATAGTTCCGATAGCGGCTCGGTGGTCCCATCAGGAGCGCAGGTCGGACTGGGCGTCAAGACTGCCGCAATCTATCGGGTCAGTGAGCAAGGAAGTCTGACGCAGACCAGCAACAGTCTGGATCTTGCGATCCAAGGCAATGGCTACTTTCAGGTGACGCTGCCTTCAGGGGACACAGCCTATACACGCGACGGTACCTTCGCCCTGGGAGCTGACGGGACGATCGTGACGTCCGACGGCTATGCGGTAGCACCAGGCATCACGGTTCCTGCAAATGCGCAGAGTATCACCATCAACACCTCCGGACAGGTGCAGGCAACGATCGCCGGCCAGACTGCGGCTCAGACCGTCGGACAGTTGCAACTCGCGGTTTTTCCGAATGAGGCAGGCCTCGACGCGCAGGGCGACAACCTGTTTCTGCAGACGACGGCTTCGGGCACGCCGACAACGGGTGCGCCGAATGCGGCCGGCTTCGGCAGCGTTATGCAGGGTTTCGTCGAGAGTTCGAACGTCAACGTCGTCACGGAGATGACCGACCTCATCACCGCCCAGCGCGCCTACGAGATGAACAGCAAGGTCATCACCGCGTCGGATGATCTCCTGCAGACACTGACCAACCTGAAATGATCGATACGCTGAAGGTCGTCTTCGCGTTCATCGCGGCAGTAGGCTTAAGCCTAGTGACGGAGCCGGGCGCCGCGTCAGCAGCACAACCACGTGTCTCTACTATCGTCAGGTCGGGAGCCGTGAAGCTGTCGGACCTGTTCTCCGGTCTGGAAGCAGGTCAGGACTGCGATATCGGGTCATCTCCTGCACCGGGTCGCCGCATCGTCATCGAGCAACCTCAGCTCGCAGCAATCGCCGAGCAGTTCGGCGTCAACTGGCAGCCCGGTCCGGCTCCTGCTCGCGTCGTCCTGGAGCGAAAGGCTCGTGTAATCACCCGGGACGACTTAATGCCGGTGGTTCGATCCGCCCTCGTCGCCGCTGGAGCTTCGGAAGCAAGCGAGGTCAGCTTGAGCACCTACGTCACTCTGGCTCTCCCCGCGGAGGCCTCGAGCCAACCCGATATTGCGTCGCTCAACTTTGATCGCAGCAACGGCCGCTTCTCCGCGAACCTCCTGTTCGAGACGCCGGGAAGCGACCCCGTGCCGCTGCAGATCTCAGGGATCATCCAGGAGATGATCCAGATCCCGGTGCTGGCGCACAATATGGGCGCTGGCAGCGTGATCACGCCTTCCGACCTGCAGGTCCGACGCGTGCGCAAGACCATAATTAGCGATCGAACACTTCTGACTCCAGATGCGGCGATAGGCCTCGCGCTGCGACATCAGATGATGGTGGGCAACCCGTTGTCGCCTGACGAGCTCAGCCGTCCTTCACTAGTCTCGCGCGGAATGTCCGTACTCCTGAGGCTAGAGGATACCGGGCTGATCCTGGTCGCCAAAGGAGTAGCGATTGAAGATGGAGGGCTGGATGATCGTATCCACGTCCTCAACCCGGTTTCCCGAGCCATCTTGATCGCTCGAGTGACAGGGGGAGGCACCGTACAGGTCGATCCAGCAAGCACGCCGGTCATGATGGCACCGCAAGAGAGTGGACTTCCTCCTGCTTATAGTGTGGCGGCCATGACACAGTTCTCGAAGCAGCGGGAGATGGCCCCGTGACACGATCAAGATGGGCAATTCTCCTGCTCACTCCGTTCATGCTCTCCGGATGTGGGACTTTCGACCGGCTTTCCGATATCGGGCGACCACCGACCATGAGTCAGATCGCGGACCCGACCGCCGCGCGAGATTATCGGCCAGTCACGATGCCCATGCCACCGGTGCAACCGCCACCCACTGAGCTCGCGAGTCTCTGGCGACCTGGAAGTCGTGCCTTCTTCCGAGACCAGAGGGCAGCTCAGGTTGGAGACCTGCTGACCGTATTGGTGAACATCACAGACAATGCCGACTTTGAGAACAATACCACCGCAAGCCGGACCGGAGCGGAGTCGATGGGCATCCCAAACCTCTTCGGGCTGAAGGGTAAGGTGATATCAGCGGTAACCGGAGCAAATTCTTTAAGTACCAACAGCAATAACAGCAACATTGCGACCGGGAAGATCGCCCGCACCGAAACCATGACCTTGCGGCTTGCCGGGATCGTTACCCAAGTAATGTCGAACGGCAATCTGGTAGTGGCCGCACGGCAAGAGGTTCGGGCGAACAGCGAACTCCGGATCCTGCAGGTGACCGGTATCGTGCGTCCGCAAGACATAACCGGCGACAACACCATCACGCACGACAGGATGGCGGAAGCACGGATCTCCTATGGAGGCCGTGGCCAGCTCACCGACCTGCAAACACCGCGATACGGACAGCAGCTGATGGACATCGTGCTACCGTTCTGAGCTCAAACCCCGCTCAGTCGTCACGATGGACTTTCTCCATTCGTTCATGACGCTCTTGTGCCTCGATCGACAGGGTGGCGATCGGCCGGGCTTCTAGCCGCTTCAGGCCGATCGGCTCACCGGTCTCCTCGCAGTAACCATAGGTTCCGTTCTCTATGCGAAGCAGCGCCAAGCCGATCTTGGCGATGAGCTTGCGAGCGCGGTCCCGAGTCCGTAGTTCTAGCGCTCGGTCCGTCTCAACGGTCGCTCGATCCGTAATGTCCGCCTCGTGGATACCGCCCTCCGACAGGCTGGCGAGGGTTCCATCGGCTTCCTTGAGCAGATCCGCCCGCCATCTACTCAGCTTGAGGCGGAAATACTCCACCTGGATCGGGTTCATAAACTCCTCATTTTCGGACGGGCGATAGTCGGCAGGTAAGGTGATCATCGTCGCCGATCCTAAAGAGATGCAGCCGAAGGGAGGGACCCTCGAACGCCCATTCACCCGAGTATCGCCTGCCAGCATGAGACCGACGACCGGCTTCCAGAATTGCGCGGCTTATAGCTACAGGGATCTCTGCCGCCAAGAGCCTTTGACCGCTCGTCACGAGCTGGTCACAGAAACCGTGTTGTCGGCGGCCGCCGATGCAGGCTCCAGGTCCTGGCGGGGAGGTGCCCGACGCAGGATTTCCAGTCGCGCACGAAGGCGGATGGAGCTCAGGATGCGGGCGAGCGCCGGATCGTGCACGGCGGGATCCACCTCCGCGAGGGCGGCCAGGCGGGCGAGGCCTTCCGCGGAGCCGGCGGAGGTGAGCAGCGTCCTTTGCAGAGCGGCCAGGGCTTCCAAGATTTGCTGGCCATGACGCCGCGCCTCCCGATCCATCGCATCCTGACCGCTATACGCTCCGGTCCCGGTCTGCTCCTGAAGCGCCAGCATGGCGCTGGTCGCGATCGTCGAGGGCGCGGCACCGGCCTGACCCACTGCCGGCTGATTGGGCGCCTCCGGCGGCGACGGGATCCTGAAGCCGCTGTCGGCGGCCGCCGATCCACGAGGCAAGAACGATGGCGCCGTCGAGGGCAGGACGGCGCCAGGGGCGATGATGGTCATCAACATCCTCGAGACTAGGGCGACAGCCGGATCCGCACGCTGCTTATCATTACGGATCCGGTGTTGTCGTTGATAATTTGTTCGTAATTGAGGGGGTAGGATGAGGCATGGCTCGTTGGACCTCTGACACAGGACTCCATGTACACGTTCCGGCTGCTGATCGCCCTGCTGAGCCTGTTGGTCTCCTTTCCGGCGTATGCCGAACAGGTGCGGATCAAGGACATCGCCGATGTTGAGGGGATCCGGAGCAACCAGCTTATCGGCTACGGCTTGGTGGTGGGGCTGAACGGAACCGGAGATCGGCTGAACAACTCCGTCTTCACGCGTGAGTCGATGATCAGCATGCTGGAGCGGTTGGGGGTGAACATACGAGATCAGGAGGCGAAGCTGCAGACCAAGGACATCGCCGCCGTGATGGTCACGGCCGACCTTCCTGCCTTCGTGCATGGCGGCAGCCGGATCGACGTGACGATCTCGGCTGCTGGCGACGCCACCGACCTGTCGGGGGGGACGCTGCTGGTGACGCCGCTGATGGCCGCGGACGGCGAGGTCTATGCAGTCGCCCAGGGCCAGATGGTGTCCAGCGCCTTCTCCGCGCGTGGTGCGGCGGCTTCGATCACGCGCAACATCCCGACCAGCGCCCACATGGCGAACGGCGCCACCGTTGAACGAGAAGTGCCGGTGGATCTGAGCTTGAAGAGCGAACTGCGTCTCTCGCTGCGCAACCCGGACCTGACGACCGCGGAACGGATCTCGTCGGTGATCAACCAGACGATCGGGGGCGGTGTGGCGCGGGCTACCGATCCACGGACCGTCGTGCTCTCCCTAGCCGGCCGTGACGTCGTCGAAACCTTGTCGCAGATCGAGGATCTTATGGTGCAACCTGATTCACCCGCGATCGTGGTGGTGGACGAAGCGAGCGGCACCATCGTGATGGGCGACAACGTCCGCATCAGCACCGTTGCCATTGCGCAAGGCAACCTCACGATACAGGTTGCCGAGACGCCACAGGCCTCACAGCCAGGTCCATTCTCCAGAGGGCAGACTGCCATACTGCCGCGCACTTCGGTTCAAGTGGATACTGGTGCCGGCAAGCGTCTGGGTATCTTGAAGGATGGGCCGAGCCTGCGCGATCTGGTGAGTGGCCTGAACGCCCTCGGAGTGGGGCCGCGTGACATGATCAGCATCCTGCAGACCATCAAGGCTGCTGGAGCGCTGCAGGCGGACCTGGTGGTGCGATGACGACGACGCGAGCGATCGCCGGTGCGGCGGCGGCGGAACCGCTGCCGGCGGGTCCGTCCCCCGCGGATGCCAAGGTCTGGAAGGCCGCGCAAGATTTCGAGGCAATGGCGATCGGGCAATTCCTGCAGCCGATGTTCTCAACCGTCGACACCTCGCAAGGCCTGTTCGGTGGAGGCACCGGTGAGCAGACTTTCCGTCCGATGTTGATCACGGAGATGGCCAAGGGGATCGAGCAGCGTGGCGGCATCGGCCTTGCCGCACCGGTCTATGATCAGATGCTGAAGATGCAGGAGAAGCGGGGATGAGCCTGTTCCAGACGGCCGCTGTAAGCCTCCTCGACGTCCTGGAGCAGGAGAACACCGCGCTGCGTCAGCTCGATCTGCCGGCGGCGACCATGCTGCTGGACGCCAAGCGGGCGGCACTGGCCATGTTCGAGTCGCGCCGCCGCGAAGACGCTCGGGAGGATGACGTGGGTGCGGCGATGCGTGTCCTCGCCGGACGGCTTCGAGATGCCGCGACCGAGAACAAGCGTCTACTGGAACGGGCGATGCGGGCGCAGCACCACGTGATGTCGCTCCTGGCACATGCGGCCCGGCAGAGTCGTCCCTGCGGACGATATGGAGCGCATGGCGGTTATACCGGTCGGCAGACAGATAGCGCCTTCGCGCTGAGCGCACGCGCGTAGATCTCACGCTATCCGGGCGCCGACGACGTGCCGGCTAACCTGTCGGCGCCGATCGGCATCACGGTCCTGGCAAGCCCTAGGCGGCGAAGCGTCGAATACACCGCCGACGCAGGATCTAGTGGGCACACGAAGCGGCCCCTACTGCCGCATCGTCATCGGGCAAATCGCTACCGACATCTCGTGCTAGACCCTGGAGGCCGGCTGCACGGGTCTGAACCGAAGACCTCGACATCGTCACCCAGGTGCCCCTCGTCCAGGCATCCGGGCGACGACCGGAGCGGCCCTGGATGCGCAGTTAGTCAGTGCCCGCGGTCTCGCCTTGCGCTCCGCCCTCAATCTCCTCCTGAGCAATCGAATGATCCATTTCCGGTGCAAGCTGCATCGGCGCACGCTCCCGCTTGCGCCGCGCTACCGGTGATGCCTCGCGCATGGTGTCTGCCGCCTTCTTCCTGGTCCCAGCGCTCGGCGAACGCCGCATGGCGACGGCGGCGTCGCTTCGCGAGGTCTTGGCACTGCGCGTCGCGGTCTTGCTCGCAGCCGCAGGCTTGGTGGATTTGCGCGTGGTCGACTTTGACGTCGTCGCACTGGCAGCACTGGTGGAGCGAGCGACGCGTGCGGTAACTGCCGGCTTGGCGGTACGAGCGGTGCGTGACGCCGTGGCCTTGGTGGCGGTCTTGCGGCCGGTCGCCGCGGTCCGACCGGTGGGCGCCGCCCGCTTTGTTGCCGGCGTCTTCGCGACGCGGGTCGAGGCTCGGGTCGTCGACTTCGCCGCCGTGGTCCGGCTGCGACCGGCGGCAGCGGGGCTCGACTTGGCCGGCGTCTTGCGTGCCGGCGCCTTGCGGGCGTCACTGGCGCGAGCGGTCGAGGTGCTGCGCGCCGGTGCGCTCTTGGTGCGGGTGGTGGCACTCTTCGGCGTGCGCGCAACCGAACTCTTGGTCGTCGTACGGGCTGGGGTCTTGCTTGCCTTTGTGCCTCGCGCCGCGGTGGACTTGCTGGCGAGGCTCTTGGCCGCAGCCGAGCGGGCAGCCGGGCTCTTGGCAGTACGCATGGTGCGCGAGGTGGTGCTGCGTCCACTTGCCCCGGCCGTTCGACGGCCGCCAGACCGTATCGCCATGGCGCGAGCCCGGCGCCCCGGTGTCTTGGTGTCGTTGTCACTGCTCATGGTGTAGCCCTCCCTGGATTGATCGGTAGTCTGCGATGCGGCCGCGATCGCGATTTGCTCATGGGTATCGGCAACGTTGCATTCGATGGACGATGCTCAAGGGCCACTTCTTCGACCCGCTGATGCGGGATGTTTCCGCGAATCGCGGCTCCAGGCACATGACGAGCAAAAGCTATTCCTCGCTCGCTCTGCTCCTGTCAATCAAAAGCAACCGTTACAGGAAAGTTCCGGCAGACTCCGCCGGGTGCAACAGCCCTCCCGCGGCCGATCGGGACGTGCCGACGAGCTCGCCGAAGCGCAGCGATGAAGCGAGGGTCAGGAGATTCCGCGGTTCGGCGCGACGCCGTGAGACGAACCCCGGCTGCAGGCCGGCTCGCCGCGTCGGTCTCGCGCGGGCTAGGTCGCGGCGCGACGGCGCGGACACGTATGTGCCTCCGCTCAGACCCGCACGCGTGATCGCCGCGGCTGCGGGCTTGATTGCGCGTGCGGCGGGGATGACATACTCGCTGATCTCGGACGCGCGGCATCTTGAGGGCAGCGAACATGGCCAAACTCGATGAGCTGATCGACCGGACGGACGTCGGCGCGCATGGGGATGCCGGCACGGCCGCAGGTGACGATGCTGCCCGCGCCTGGCTGACACGGCAGGATTTGCCGGGGCTGCCGGTGATGATGGTACGCGGCGGTGCCGGACGCTGCCCGATCTGCGGCCAGGGAAGGCTCTATCGCGGCTACCTCAGGCTAGTCGCGTGCTGCGCCTGCTGCGCGGCCCCACTCGGAATGGTGCACGCGGACGATGCGCCGCCCTACTTCACGATCTTCATCACCGCGCACCTGATCATCGCGGCGGTCGTGCTTATCGACCGGCAGACCGACCTGCCGATCTGGGCCATGATCGCGTTCTTCCTGCCGGTGACGGTGATGATCGCGATGCTTCTGCTACGGCCGGTGAAGGGGGCCACCGTCGGGGCGATGCTCAGGCTCGGCTTGATCGGAGAGCATCGCGACGACGCGACCGGCTGATCATCCACCGCAGCCCGAGGAACCACATGAAGATCGATGGCGTCGCCTACCGAAGCGTATGGGTGGATCCGGCGGACGGATGGTCGGTGCGCATCTTCGATCAGACCAAGCTGCCCTGGTCGCTCGAGGTGCTCACGCTCACCAGCTGGCAGCAGGTCGCGACGGCGATCGCGACCATGCAGGTGCGCGGGGCGCCGCTGATCGGCGCGGTGGCCGCGTACGGGGTCGCCCTGGCGCTGCACGCCGACTGCGGCAGCGAGGCGATGGAGCGCGACGCGGAGAGCTTGGCGCGGACGCGACCGACGGCGGTCAACCTGCGATGGGCGATCGCTCGCATGCTGACGCGGCTGCGCAACACGCCGCCGGCCGAACGCGTGCGCGTCGCCTACGACGAGGCCGCCAAGATCTGCGAGGAGGACGCAGCACAGAACGAGGCGATCGGACGGCACGGCCTGACGCTGATCGAGCAGGTGGCGTCGCGCAAGTCGCGTGCCGCGCCGGCCGGCAGCTCGCGGGTGAACGTGCTGACGCACTGCAACGCGGGCTGGCTCGCGGCGGTGGATTGGGGCACCGCGCTGGCACCGATCTACATGGCGCACGACCAGGGGCTCGACGTGCATGTCTGGGTGGACGAGACACGGCCGCGCAACCAGGGTGCCGCGCTCACGGCGTGGGAGCTGGGACGGCACGGCGTCGCGCACACGGTCGTGCCCGACAATGCCGGCGGCCACCTGATGCAGCACGAGGCGGTCGATCTGGTGATCGTCGGCACCGACCGCGTCACCCGGGAGGGCGACGTCGCCAACAAGATCGGCACCTATCTCAAGGCGCTCGCGGCACGCGACAACCAGGTGCCGTTCTGGGTCGCGCTGCCCTCGACGACGATCGACTGGCGGACGCGCGACGGCGTGCGGGAGATCGAGATCGAACAGCGCGACGCCGTCGAGGTCACGCACATGACGGGACGCACGCGCGATGGCGGCCTCGCCACCGTGCAGGTCACGCCGGACGGCAGCGCGGTCGCCAACCCCGCGTTCGACGTCACACCGGCGCGGCTGGTCAGCGGCCTGATCACCGAACGCGGCCGTTGCGATGCCAGCGCGGCCGGGCTCGCGAGGCTGTTCCCGGAGAAGGCATGAAGCCGCGCGCGCGAAATCGACCCGCTCGCCGTCCGGCATCGATCGGCCGCGACGCCGGATCCGGCGCATGCGGACCACGCGGCAGGTGCGGCGCGCGGTCGCCGGCCGCGACCGGGATCGTGCTGCTGCTGACGATCATGCTGCCGGGCGGCTGCGCGCAGACCGGCCCGCTCGCCGCTTCAGGCCAGACGCCGGTCGCCCAGTATCGCCACACCCAGGGTCCGGTCGGTCCCGACGAACATGTCCCGGCCTTCGCCACCCGACGCTTCGAGCCGTTCAGCCGCACCGATGCGGTGGCGATCGCGCTGCGCGAATGGCGCCTGTTCGGCGAGCCGGTCGATGACGACGATCCCGAACAGCGTCCCGATCCTGCCAGCAGCAGCGTCAAGCCGGAACGACTTCCCGGCCTGTGGCAGCGCGTCGGCGAATATTGGTGGATCGGGCAGGATCCCGACGAGAGCGAGGTGGATTGGACCGGCAAGCACGGCAACGACGGCCTTCCCTTCGACTTCGTCCATGACGGGCGCTATGCCTGGTCGGCGGCGTTCATCTCCTACGTCATGCGAATCGCCGGCGCCGGCACGCGCTTTCCCTACGCGCCCAACCACGCCACCTACATCGATGCGGCCGCATCGGGCGATGCGACCGGACTGCGGGCGCAGGATCCGGCGCACTACGTCCCCGTCCTGGGCGACCTGCTCTGCGCCGGACGCGGCTCCAGCCGCGTGATCCGCTTCCACAACCTGCCGACGCGCGACCTGTTTCCCGCCCATTGCGGCCTGGTGGTGTCGCGGCAGCCGAACCAGCTCAGCATCATCGGCGGCAACGTCGACGACGCCGTCACGCTGACGCACGTGCCGATCGCCGCGACCGGATTGCTGGTGGACCAGAACGGCAACCTGCTCGACACGCGCTACGCCTGGTGCGCGGTGCTGCAGGTGCTCTACGACGCCGATGCCGAGCCGGGCAGCGACGATTGAGGCGCGTTCAACGCTGTCGCCACGGCAGTCCGCTCGCCTTCCAGCCCGCCACCGCGCCGCGGTGGCCCTGATCGTCCGTCGGCCCCTCGAAGCCGTCGGCCACGTTGTAGACGCGCTGGTAGCCGGCGGCGCGCGCGGCTTCCGCCGCCGACAGGCTGCGGGCGCCGCTGCGGCAGATGAAATAGATCTCGTGCGCCGGGGTCAGGCCGCTGGCGCCGAGCTGCTCCAGGAAGTGCCGGTTCACCTCCCCGGTCGGGAACCCCTGCCAGGCGATCAGCAGCACGCGCTTGTCCAGCTCCGAGAGCTCCGGCAGTCCGACATAGGTCCACTCCGCCTCGGTGCGCACGTCGACGAGCCGCGCGTCCGGATTGGCCGTGAGCGCCTGCCAGGTCTGGCGCGGGGCAATGTCCTCAACCATCTCGTGTACTCCCATGCTTCGAGGCAAAGGTGGCTCCCGATGAGCGAAAGCACAAACGCCGTTCCGTCCAACGCACGGAGCTGGCCGGTGCCGTGCCCAGACATGCTGTCGGCGATCGGCAACACGCCGCTGATCCGGCTCGCGCGCGCCTCCGCCTCGACCGGCTGCGAGATCCTGGGCAAGGCGGAATTCATGAACCCGGGCGGCTCGGTGAAGGATCGCGCCGCACTCGCGATCATCGAGGCGGCGGAGGCCGACGGCAGCCTGGAGCCCGGCGGCACCATCGTCGAGGGCACCGCCGGCAATACCGGGATCGGGCTCACGCTGGTCGCCAACGCGCGCGGCTACCGCAGCGTCATCGTCATGCCGGAGACGCAGAGCCGCGAGAAGATCGACTTCCTGCGCATGATCGGCGCCGACCTGCGGCTGGTGCCCGCCAAGCCGTTCCGCGATCCCGGCAACTACGTGCACCTGTCGCGTCGCCTGGCGGAGGAGACCGGCGCGGTCTGGGCCAACCAGTTCGACAACCTGGCCAACCGCGACGGCCACCGGCGCACCACCGCCGAGGAGATCTGGCGGCAGACCGACGGCCGGATCGACGCCTTCACCTGCGCCTGCGGCACCGGCGGCACCCTCGCCGGCGTCTCGCTCGGGCTGCACCGGCTGGCCGCGCAGGCCGGTCGCGCGGCGCCGCGGATGGTGCTGGCCGACCCGGAGGGCTCCGGCCTGTACGGCTGGGTGAAGTCGAACGACCTGAGCGTCAGCGGCAGCTCGATCACCGAGGGGATCGGGCAGTCCCGTGTGCCGGGCAATCTCGAGGGGGTGACGATCCACGAGGCGATGCGCATCCCCGACGCCGAGGCGCTCGAGCAGGTGTTCGACCTGCTGCAGCACGAGGGCCTCTCGATCGGCGGCTCGGCCGGCATCAACGTCGCGGCCGCGATCCGGGTGGCGCGCGGCCTGGGGCCGGGGCATACCGTCGTCACCATCCTGTGCGACAGCGGTGCGCGCTACCAGTCCAAGCTGTTCAACCCGGAGTTCCTGCGCAGCAAGGAGCTGCCGGTTCCACCCTGGCTGAGCGAGGCGTAGCGCCGCACGCAGGGGTCAGATCGGCGGCGCCCGCGGCCTGCCGCCCGGCGCTTCCGCCCGAACCCGGCGCGGCCAGAGCGGCGTCCTGGCCTGACGGCGGCGCGGCGTGGTGTCGCCGAACAGCAGCCACACCATCAGCACGCAGATCGCGCCGGCCAGCGCCAGGATCAGGAAGCTCAGCGACACCGAGCGGTCGGCGACGAAGCCGGCGAGGGTGGTGCTGAAGCTGGCGCCGATCCCCATCGCCAGGCCGAAGAACCCCATGCACAGGTTGAAGCGCCCGGTGCCGCGTGTCAGGTCGGCCGCGATCAGCGGCAGCATCACGCCGAAGGTGGCGGAGCTGACGCCGTCGAGCAGCTGGAACAGCACGGTCAGCCACGGGTCGCTGGTGGTGGCCAGCAGCAGCCCGCGCAGCGGCAGTGCCGCGAACCCGACCAGCAGCACCGGACGCCGCCCGATGGTCTCGGCGAGCTGGCCGATGCGCGGCGACATCGCCGCGCCGATCAATTGCGGCGCGAGGATGCAGGCGGCGATGATCAGCTCGGCCTGCCCCGCCGCCTCCTTGGTGATCTCGCCCGCCACCAGCGGCAGCATCGCCGCGTTGGACAGGTGGAACAGGGCGGCGCAGATCGCGAACGTGAACAGTCGGCGGTCGCGCAGCAGCACCATGATGCCGCGCGAGGCTCCGCCGGCTTCGGCGTCGGCCGCCGGCGCGGCACCGTCCGCGATCGCGTCATCGGGATCGGCGACCGCGGCGACGTCGTCGAGCCCGGCCTTCGGGCGCTCGATGGCGCGCAGCGCCAGCATGCCCGGCACCGCGAGCAGCGCGCCGAGGAAGAAGGTCGCGCGCGCCGAGACCAGCCATCCGACACCGCCCATCAACCCCGCCGCGACCGCATTGCCGATCGCAGCGAAGCTGGAGTTGCGCCCGAGCCTGCGGCCGAGCTCGCCCGGCTGAGCGCCCTGGGCGAGCCGTGCCGCGACCATGCCGAGCGTGATCGCCGCGATCGCCGGATTGAGCATGCAGCTCGCGAAGCCGTGCAGGATCTCCGCCGCCGTCACCGGCAACCGCTGCGGAAAACAGCACCAGCAGCAGGCACGAGGCGATCACCGCGATCATCGCCACCAGGGCCGCGAGATGCTTGTCGGCGAGCGCGTCGACCGCGGCTCCGGCGGGAACCTGGCTGACCATCGCGGTGACCGAACCGGCGGTCAGCGCGAGGCCGATCTCGCCCTGCGTCCAGTGCTCGCCGGTGAGGTAGACCGCGATGAAGGGGCCGAACGCCGTCTGCAGGTTGGCGACGAAGAAGTTGAGCCAGTCGAGACCCTGCTGGCTGTTCATCCGCACGAGGCGCACCCCGGCGCGCTCAGTCCGGGTTCAGCGGATCGGATGCCGAGCCGGCATCTCCGGACTCGGCGGGACCGAGGCCGAGATCGACCCGGCTCGAGGCGGACGATCTGGCCGGCTCGACCGCGTCGCGGACCACGGTCACGCCGTCGGAGCCGTCATAGGCCGGCGCCGCCTTCACCTGCGCGTCGGTGAGCGGAAGCTGCAGCGCATCGTCGGCCTTGCCTCCCGCCAGCACGAAGCGTTCCCAGGCGATGGCGATGCGGCGGTTGCCCATGCCCATGAAGCCGCCGACATCGACCACCAGCGCCGCCGGCTGGCCCCTGGCATCGACCAGCACGTCGATGACGTGGCCGATCTCGCGCTTCTCCCTGCCGATCACGCGGCGATCGATCAGGCTGAACAGCGACTGCTTGGTCGTGCGCAACGTGTTGGCCGCGTGGCCTGCCTCGTTGACGCCGGGCCCGAGCAGCGGCGGCTTGGCCGGCTTTTCCGGCCTCTGCGGCGGCCTCCGCTCCTGCTGCGGCCGCTCCACGGTGGCGGCGGGCTTGAGCGGGATCGGCTGGACCGGCGGCGGCGAGGCGGGCCCCGGCGGCGAGGCGACCGGCGGCGAGCCGACCGGTGGCGGCGTGGCCGGCGCGCCCTGGGCCGGCGCGCCGTGGGCCACCGCACCCTGGGCCACCGCACCCTGGGCCACCGCACCCTGGGCCACGCAGCGTCCCGACGTCGCGGCGGTCCCGGCGAGCAGGCAGAGCAGCATCGCCCGCACCCCGGCGGATCGACGATCGGATCGGCGATGCGCGGCGGGCATCGGGAACATGGCGGTCTCCTGTCGGCGCGATCTTCCCCGCCCCGCCGCGGCCCGGCAAGCTCGCATCCGAGGCCACGCCGCCGCGTTGGCTGCCCATGGACCAAGTGGCACCGCCGCGACCCGGACCGCGCAGCGTCATCGTCACCGGCGCCGCCCGCGGCATCGGGCGCGGCATCGTGCGGCGTCTGCTGGGCGACGGATGGACCGTCTTCGCGCTCGACCGCGAGGCCCGCGCGTCTCGACGCGCTGGCGCAGGAGTGCGGCAGGCTCGCCGGACGGCTGCACCGGATCGTCGCCGACGTCGCCCTCGAGATCGACGTCGAGGCCGCGCTGCGCAGGGTAGCCGACCACGTGGCCGACCAGGGAGGGCGGCTCGACGGCCTGGTCTGCAATGCCGGCATCATGATCCGCAAGCCGCTGCTGGCACTCTCGCTCGCCGAGTGGAACCGCGTGATCGCGGTCAACCTGAGCGGCCCGTTCCTGCTCGCGCGCGCCGCGGCGCCGCTGCTGAGCGCCGGCGACCGCGGCCCAGGCGGCGGCGTCGCCGGCAGCATCGTCACCATCGGCTCGACCCGGGCGCACATGTCCGAGCCCGACACCGAGAGCTATGCCGCCTCCAAGGGCGGCCTGCTGGCCCTCACCCACGCGCTCAGCGTCAGCCTGGGCCCGGCGATACGCGTCAACTGCATCAGCCCGGGCTGGATCGACGTGTCGGGCGAGACGCTGCGTCCGCTCGATCACGCCCAGCATCCCGCGGGCCGGGTGGGACGCGTCGAGGATGTCGCCGCACTGGCCGCCTGGCTGCTCGGCGACGAGAGCGGGTTCGTCACCGGCGCCGAGTTCGTCACCGACGGCGGCATGACGCGCCGCATGCTGTATGCCGGGTAACAGTCGGAATTGAAACGGACTGCAACGCGCACTGCCGCGCCCGGGCGGCACGCTCTAGTGTAACCGAACCATGGACCCGTCCCCGCACATCCTCATCGTCGACGACGACCGCGAGATCCGCGACCTGCTGGCGCGCTTCCTCGAGCGCAACCGGTTCCGCGTCACCGCGGCGCGCGACGGGCGCGAAGCGCGACGGGCCTGGAGTGCCGGTCATTACCAGCTCGTCGTGCTCGACCTGATGCTGCCCGGCGAGAGCGGCCTCGAGGTCGCGCGCTGGCTGCGCACCCAGGGCAACGTGCCGATCGTGATGCTGACCGCGATGGGCGACGAGACCGACCGGATCATCGGGCTGGAGCTGGGTGCCGACGACTACCTGCCCAAGCCGTTCAACCCGCGCGAGCTGCTGGCGCGGATCCGTGCGGTGATGCGGCGCACCGGCGAGCAGAGCGAACGCAGGCCGGAGAGCGACAACCGGGTGCTGCGCTTCGCCGGCTGGGCGCTGGAGCCGACGCGCCGCCGCCTGCTCAACCCCGACGGCGTCGAGGTGCCGCTGACCGGCGGCGAGTACGAGCTGCTGGTGGCGCTGCTCGATCGCGCCAACCGGGTGCTGACCCGCGACATGCTGCTCGACCTGCTGCGCGGGCGGCAGGCCGGCCCGTTCGACCGCGCGATCGACGTCGCGATCAGCCGGCTGCGGCGCAAGCTCGAGGATGACGGGCGCAACGCCCAGGTGATCAAGACCGTGCGCGGCGGCGGCTACGTGCTGGCGGCCGATGTCGAACGGGTCTGACACCGGCGCGGGCGACCCGTCGGCCTGCGCCGCGCGGCGCACGGTCCGGACGCTGCGGCTATGGCCGAGGAGCCTGGCGGCGCGCACCGCCCTGGTGCTGCTGACCTGCCTGGGCGTGGTGCAGGCGGCGGGCCTGGCGATCCACGCCCTCGACCGGATCAGCATCGACCGCATCGAGATGCTGCGCGAGAGCGGCATGCGCGTCGCCGGGATCTACCGCTCCATCGTCGAGACCGACGGCGACCAGCGCGATCGCGAGGCGGCGCGGATGAAGCTGCCGCCCAGCTTCCACGTGAGCCTGACGCCCGGGCCCGACGTCGGCGGGATCGACGCGGCGGGGCCGCCGATGCAGCACGCCATGCGGATGAACATCCAGATGGTGCCGCTGCCGGCGCGCCTGCGTCCGACCCAGACGCTGGTCGGCTTCAGTCCGGCGCGCCGGCAGTTCACGGTCTCGATGCACCTGCCCGACGAGGGGCGCTGGGTCAGCACGGCGTTCCGCATCCCCTCGCCCAATCCGTTCGCCTCGCCGACCTTCCCGATCGCCTTCACGCTGATGATCGTGGCGACCGGGCTGCTCACGCACTGGGCGGTGCGCCGGCTCACCGCGCCGGTGCGCACCCTGGCGGCGGCCGCGGAGGCGCTCGGGCGCGACGTCAACGCGCCGCCATTGCCCGAAGACGGTCCGCTGGAGGTCGCGACCGCCGCGATCGCCTTCAACACCATGGCGAGCCGGATCCGGCGCTTCGTCACCGACCGCACCCTGCTGCTGACCGCGATCGGCCACGACCTGCGCACGCCGATCACGCGGCTGAAGCTGCGCTCGGAGTTCATCGAGGATGACGAGCTGCGCCGCAAGTTCACCGCCGACCTCGACGAGCTCGAGGCGATGGTCTCCGCCACCCTCGCCTTCGGCCGCGACAGCGCCAACCGCGAGCCGCTGGTGCGGCTCGAGCTCGCGGCGCTGATGCGCACGATCCTGGACGAGGCGATCGAGGGCCGTCCGGACATGGCCAACCAGATCGGCTTCGAGGTGGAGCCGCCGCAGATCACCGTGCAGGCCCGCTCGATGGCGCTGAAGCGGGCGATCTCGAACCTGATCGGCAACGCCATCGCCTATGGCGGCGGTGCAAGGGTGACGCTGCGGCCGCCGCACCAGGGCAACGTCGCGGTGCTGATCGAGGATGACGGGCCCGGGCTCGCCCCGGGCGACCTGGAGCGGGTGTTCGAGCCCTTCGTCCGCGTCGAGGCCAGCCGCAACCGCGAGACCGGCGGCACCGGGCTCGGGCTGTCGATCGCGCGCAACATCGTGCGCGGGCATGGCGGCGACATCACGCTCAGCAACCGCAGGCCGCACGGTCTGCGGGCAACCGTGACGCTGCTAGCCTAGCCGAAGGGGCAAGATCGGGGCCTGGGGCCGCCGGCTTCAGCGGGTCAAGGGCAGAGCCCTCGCCTTGTTCACTCACCCGCCGCGACGACGACGCAGCTTATGCCAGAGAAACCAGCCAACACCGGCGAGCAGGATCACCAACACCAAGAGATGCAGCTGCTGCATGACCGCGCGCAGGCGCGGATCGCTCTCCCAGCGCCGGCCGAGCTGCTCGCCGACCGCGGCGAGCAAGTAGCACCAGATCAGCGACCCCACGAAGGTGTAGAGCTGGAACGGCAGCTGCCGCATCCGCCCCATGCCGGCGGGAAGTGCGATGAAGGTCCGCACCACCGGCAGCAGCCGCCCGATCAGCACCGCCGGGGTGCCGAAGCGGGCGAAGAAGCGCTCGGCCACGTCCAGGTCGTGATGGTCGAGCAGCACCCAGCGCCCGTAGCGGTCCACGAAGCGGCGGCCGCCCGAGGCGCCGATCCAGTAGGCGAAGGTGGAGCCGACGTTGCAGCCGATCGCCCCGGCGAGCGCCACCATCCACAGGCTGAACCGGCCGGCGGAGACGAGGTAGCCGGCGAACGGCATGATGATCTCGGAGGGCAGCGGGATGCAGGCGGATTCGATCATCATCAGGGCCGCCACGCCGCCATAGCCGCCGGCGGAGATCGCGGCCGTGATCCAGGCCGCCAGGATTCCGATCAAGTGGGTCAGCCTTCCGATGCGCAGTGCCGCGGCCCTTGTGGCATCGCCGGACCGCTGCGGCAACGCCGACGCAGAACCGCAGTCGAGTCGCGGGCGTTCGCAGGCCAGCAGCAGCGGGAGCGAGGGCGGATGCCGAACCATGTGGTGGTGATCACCGGCGCCGGCGCCGGGGTGGGTCGTGCGACCGCGCGCGAGTTCGCCAAGAGGGGCTGCGATGTCGGGCTGCTCGGCCGCAACGCGGAACGGCTGCAGGCGGCCGCCGAGGAGATGCGCGCCTACGGCGTGCGCACGACGGTGGCGATCGCGGACGTGGCGGACAGCGAGGCGGTCGAGGCCGCCGCGGACCAGATCGAGGCCGTGCTCGGACCCATCACGGTATGGGTGAATAACGCGATGGCGACCGTCTTCGCGCCGGTCTCCGAGCTGACCGCCGGCGAGGTGCGGCGCGGCACCGAGGTCACCTACCTGGGCACCGTGCACGGGACCATGGCGGCGCTGCGCCGGATGCGTCGGCGAGGCTCCGGCAGCATCGTCAATGTCAGCTCGGCGCTGGCCTTTCGCTCGGTGCCGCTGCAGTCGGTGTATTGCGGCGCCAAGGCGGCGATACGCGGCTTCACCGACAGCCTGCGCTCGGAGATCCTGCATGACGGCGACGACATCCACCTGACGCTGGTGCACCTGCCGGCGGTGAACACGCCGCAGTTCGCCTGGGCGCTGAACCGGACGGGCAAGCGCGCGCAGCCGATGCCGCCGATCTTCGAGCCCGAGATCGCGGCGCGCGCGGTCGTGTTCGCGGCCTTCCATCACCGGCGCGAGATCTGGGTCGGCGTCTCGACGGTGATCGCGATCATGGCCAACGGCATCGCGGCCGGCCTCGCCGACCGCTACCTGTCGCGCTCCGGCTATTCCGGGCAGCTCGGCCACGACGCTGCCGACCCGCACGCGCCGAACAACCTGCATCACAGCGTGCCCGGCGATCATGCGGCGCACGGACGCTTCGACGCGCAGTCGCGCAAGGTGGGCGCGCCCCTGTTCACCACGCGCCACAAGCTCGCCGCGATGGCCGGGCTCGGCCTGGCGGTAGCAGCGATCAGCCGGAGGCCGGCTCGGGCTGGTTCACGTAGATCAGCACCGCGAGCAGGGTGAGGAAGAAGCGGAACGCGGCCTCCTGGCCGTTCCAGAGCTGCGACTGCCACATCGCGAACCACTCGCCGCCCACCACCAGGAAGCCGGTGAACCAGACCAGGAAGCCGATCGCGGCACCGACATGGACCAGCAGCTTGGCGCGCTCGAACGCCGCGGCCGGGCCACGCAGCGCGCGCAGCATCGCGACCGAGGCCGCGGCGAACGCCGTCCCGGTGCAGGCCTCGCCCGCGATGATCGCGGCGTAGGCCAGTCGCCACTCCCAGGGACGCGGCAGCGCCCGGACGAGCAGGGCGTTCGCCGGGAAGGTGGTGTCCATGCTCAGCACGTGACGCACGAACAGGGCGTTGGAGCCGTAATCGACCAGGTTGTTGGCGGTCACCAGCAGGGCGAAGGCGGCGAGGCTCGCGACCATGGCGAGCTTCGCCGAGCGTCCGGCGAGCGCCAGCGGGGACGGCCTCAACTCGGCCTGCGCTGATCGCCCACCTGGCTGTGCACCATGCCCATGTGCGCGGTCAGCGCGCGCACCACCTTCTCGACCGCCGGCGCCGGCAGCACGAAGCCGACCGGACCGTAGGCGGGATGCTGGAAGGCGATCACCGAGCCTTCGGTCAGCGCCTCGGGCTGCACCACCCACTGCGTCTGGAACACCGGATTGAAGTGCGCGCCCTCGATCGGCGGCACCGGGACCTTGTGCATCATCGCCATGCGCGCCTGACCGAGGCCGAAGATGAGCTGCGTGATCTGGTCGAGGCTCAGCGAGATGTCGCCCTCGAGGCCGCTCTCGGGCAGCAGGCTCAGGGTGGCGCTGTGCGCATCGGAGGCGACGGTGACCCGCATGCGTGCGCTCATCTCAGTCCCCGGACTCGTTGCCGTATTGCACTATATACGGAGAGATATAGAGAGGCGAGGAGGCCGGGCCAAGCGCCCCGCCGGACTCATACCGGACGGTGCAGTGCGCCGGACCAGACCCACCATCCGGCCGGCCAGTTTCGCGCCGCGGTCGCCCGCAGCGCGGCCGGGGGATCGTCGAACAGGCCGAAGCAGGTGGCGCCCGACCCGCTCATGCGCGCGAACCGGCAGCCGGGCAGCGCGCGCAGCGCCGAGAGGACGTCGCCGATCGCCGGGCAGATGCGAAGCGCCGGCGCCTCCAGGTCGTTGGACAGCGCGGCCAGCCCGGCCGCCAGCGACGCCGTGTCCGACCAGCCGCGCGGCAGCGACGCCGGCGGGCTGAAGCCCGGCTCGCGGGCGCGGAACACCGACGCGGTGGCGACCGCCTGGCCGCAATTGATCAGCGCCATGCCGAGCCCGGGCAGCGCCGGCGCGGGGCTCAGCACGTCGCCCACGCCCTGCAGGCGCGCCGGCCGCTGCGACAGGCAGACCGGGACGTCCGCCCCGAGCCCGGCCGCCAGCCCGTGCAGCCGGTCGTCGTCGACCGCGATGTCCGGCCAGAAGCGGCGCAGCAGGCGCAGTGCCGCGGCCGCATCGGCGGAGCCGCCGCCGATCCCCGATGCGACCGGCAGGTGCTTCTCCAGCGTCAGGTGGGCGCCGGGCACCGCCACCGCCGCGACGGCGGCGAGCCGGCGCGCCGCGCGCAGCACGAGGTTGTCCTCGCCATCGCCGCGCAGCAGCGGCTCGAACGGCCCGGTGACGGAAAGCCGCTGCAGCGGGTCGGCGACGACGCCGAGCCGGTCCGCGGCACCCGCGAACACCACCAGGCTGTCGAGCAGATGATAGCCGTCGTCGCGCCGCCCGGTCACGTGCAGCGACAGGTTCACCTTGGCGTGCGCCGCCTCGTGCAGGCCGGCGCTCAGCGCACGCTCCGCGAGATATCCGTCGAGCGCGCCCCAGGCGCGTTGCTGGTCAAGCGCACGCTGCGCGCGACGCTCAAGGATGCGAGACCGGCAGCGCGTCCGCCGCCAGCACCGGGTCGCCGCCGGGACGCGACGAGGAGCGCAGCGCGGTGCGGATGCGCGCCTCCTCCTGCCGGTCGGGATGCAGGTTCAGCGCCCAGCGCCACTGGTCGCGCGCCTCCACCCGGCGTCCGCTGGCCCAGTACGCGACGCCGAGATGGTAGTTCACGGTCGGGTCCTCGGGCATCTGCTCCGCCGCCCGCTCCAACTGGCGCACCGCGCCGGCGAAGTCGTTCTGCCGGACCATCGCCCAGCCCAGGCTGTCGCGGATCGAGCCGTCGTCGGGTTCGGCGTCGAGGGCGCGCTCGATCATGATGCGGGCACCGCCCAGATCGTGCTTTCGCTCCACCCAGCTATAGCCGAGATAGTTCAGCAGGAAGGGCTGGTTTGGAGAGAGCTGCAGCGCGTGCTGCAGGTCCGCCTGCGCCTGCGTCCATTGCTGGTTGCGGTCGTAGGCGGTGGCGCGGGCGAACAGGATCGGCCAGTCCTGCCCGTTGAGCGGCGACATCAGCCGGATCGCGCGGTCGTAGGCGTCGATGGCGGCGCCGTATTGATGGGCGTCCTGCAGCAGGTCGCCGAGCGCCTGCAGCGGCTGGGCACGGCCGGGGAAGCTGCGCGCCAGGCGCTCCAGGGTGGAGCGGGCGGCGTCGCCGCGACCCTTCGAGGCGCCGATGACGCCGGCGCGCAGGGCTGCCACCGGCTGCAGCGGATCGCCCGCCGGGATCCGGCGCAGGCTCGCCAGCGCCTGCTGCGGCTGATCCGCAGCCTGCAGGTCGGCCAGCAGCAGCCTGGCGGAGGCGAGGTCCGGCTGCAGGCCGAGCGCGAAGCGGAGCATGAAGCCCTCCGCCTCCTGGCCGCGCGTACCGCCCTGCTGCTGGATCAGCGAGGCGATCGTCAGGAAGGCATGGGCCAGGCCCTGCACCGGCGTCGCCACCGGCGCCCTGGGCAGCGCCGCGTCGAGACCAGGCTCGGCGAGCGAGAGCAGCGGCAGCGCGTGCACCAGCGCGTGCACCAGCGCCTGGCCGTCCGCCTTCCTGCCGTTGCGGGCCAGGAAGCTCGCGTAGCACTGCGCGAACACCAGGTCCGAGCCGGGATAGAGCGCGAGCGCCTGCTGATACAGCCGGCCTGCCTGGTCGGTGCGCCCGGCGAGATCGGCGATGATCGCGGCGTGCAGCGTATAGACGCCGTCGATCGGGCCGGGAGCGGCGCGCGCGGTGAGCGTCGCCAGCGCCAGGTCGGTCTGGCCCGCACCCTGCTGCGACCAGGCGATCAGCAGCGGCTGCAGCAGGTCGTTCAGCGGGGAGTGCTCGATCCCGCGATAATCCGCGCTCGCGACGCTCCAGCGCCCCGCGGCGGCGGCGTCGTTGCCGAGCACGATCGGCGCCAGCGGGCTCGCCGGCGATGCCGGCAGCGACGCCGCGAGCGCCGCCGCCTCCGGACGCCCGGCGAGGATCGAGAACAGCAGCGCCTGGCCGCGCACGCCCTGGGCGTCGGGATCGGCCTTGAGCACGTCGAGCAGCCGGGCGGACGCGGCGTCGGCATCGCCGAGCGCGCCGGCCACGACGCCGCTCAGGTAGCTGCCATAGATCAGCGGCGCCGGCGGCGTCGCGGTGCCGGCGCGGGCCGCGGGCGCGAGCGCGCAGACGCCGAGGCCGACGGCAAGACAGGACGACAGGGCGCGTGATCGGGTCGGCATGATCGTCGCAGGCTACCAGGGCGGCCTCGCTCCGGCTATCCTGACGACCGTCGAGGCCGGTGGCAGAAGCGGGAGAGCCTTGGCGATGCAGATGTCGGCCCGCGACACGCTGGAGCTGCTTCGCCTGCAGCTCGAATGGGGTGCCGACGAGGCGCTGGACGAGCAGCCGCAGCAGCGGCTCTCGGCACCGGCGGCACTGCGGCCCGCGGCCGTGCCGCCCATGCCCGCACCGCCCGTGACGGCGTTGCGCGGGCCGGCGCACGGCGCCGGGGAGAGCGCCGCCGCGGCCGACAGCCTGGACGCGCTGCGTGCGGCGGTGGCCGGCTTCTCCGGCTGCTCGCTGCGCGACACCGCGAGCCACACGCTGTTCGCCGAGGGCGACCCGGCGGCGGGGCTGGTGCTGATCGGCGAGGTGCCGGACGCCGACGAGGACCGCGCCGGCCATCCCTTCGCCGGCGCGCCCGGTCTGCTGCTGGACCGCATGCTCGCGAGCATCGGCCTGTCGCGCGACCGGCTGCTGATCGCCCCGCTGATCCCCTGGCGGCCTCCCGGCGACCGCAAGGTGAACCCGGTCGAGATGGCCGCCTGCCTGCCGTTCCTGCACCGGCTGCTGGTCCTGGTGCGGCCGACCCGCCTGGTGCTGATGGGCGCGCGCCCGTCGCGCGCGCTGCTGCTCAGCGAGACCCCGATCGCGCGGCTGCGCGGCCGCTGGCTGCCAATGCCAATGCCGGACCTGGCGGGGGAGATGAGTCCGATGCAGGCGCTGGCGATGCGCCATCCCAGCCACCTGCTGGCCCATCCGCCGTCACGGCGGGAGGCCTGGCACGATCTGCTGCTGCTGCGCCGGACCCTGGACGGCGCGGCCGGTGAGACATCAAGGCAAGCGCTCTGCCCTTAACCCGTTGGGGCCATGGGCCCCAAACCCCATCTTCTAAGTGCGGGTTTTTCAGAGGCTTGGCCTTTGATCGGGTCAAGGGGCGAAGCCCCTTGCCTGCTCCGCCTGCGGCTAGTTCTCGGCCAGCTTCTGCCGTCTTGCCTGCACCCGCTGCACACGCCGGCCGTCCATCTCGACCACCTCGAACATCCATCCCGAGAACGCCACCTTGTCGCCCACCGCCGGCACCCGTCGCAGCAGGGCCAGGATCAGCCCGGCGAGCGTGTGGTAGCTGCCCGCCGCCGGCAGGTCGCCCAGCATCAGCCGGTCCTTGACCTCGTCTGCCGGCGAGGTGCCCTCCAGGCTGACCGGCCCGTCATGCGCCGGCGCCAGGGCCAGCGCCGCCCCGGCCTCGGGCTGCTCGCCGACGATGGCGCCGAAGATGTCCGCGCTGGTGACGATGCCCTCGAAGCTGCCGTACTCGTCCAGCACCAGCAGCAGGCCCAGCCCCAGGCCGCGCAACCGCTGCAGCGCATCGAAGGCGCTGATCGTCTCCGGGACCACCTGCGGCGGCCGGATCACCGCCTCGACGCTGATCGGGTGGCCGTCGAGCAGCAGGTCGAGCGCGTCCTTGACCAGGATGATGCCGACCGGGTCGTCGACGCGGCCGTCGCAAACCACCAGCCTGGTATGGGCGCCGGCCTTCAGCGCCGCCGCCAGCTCGACCGGGGCCGCGTGCCGGTCGATCCAGGAGATCTCGTTGCGCGGCGTCATGATCGCGCGCACCGGCCGGTCGGCGAGGCGGAGCAGGCGCTCGATCATGTTGTGCTCCTCCGCCTCCAGCAGCCCCGCCTGCGCCCCCTCCGCCAGCACCGCGCGCAGCTCCTCCTCGGTCACCGTCTGCCGCGGCTCGCGCGAGATGCCGCACAGCCGCAGCACCAGCGACGAGGCGCGGCCCAGCACCCAGACCACCGGGCTGGCGGTGCGCGCGATGATCACCAGCGGCAGCGAAAGCCGCGCCGCGATGGTCTCCGGATGACGCAGCGCCAGCTGCTTGGGCACCAGCTCGCCCAGCACCAGCATCGCGAACGTGATGCAGATGACCACCAGGGCGAGCGACAGCTCGCTGGCGACCGGCCGCAGCAGCGGCAGGCGCGACAGGTAGGGGGTGAGGTCTCCCGCGATCCGAGCGCCGCCGAAGGTGCCCTCGACGATGCTGACCAGGGTGATGCCCACCTGCACCGTCGGCAGGAAGCGCTGCGGCTCCTCCGCCAGCACCCGCGCGCGCTCGGCGCCCGGCACGCCGCGCCGCTCCAGCACCGCGAGGCGCGAACGGCGGGCGGAGATCAAGGCCAGCTCGCCCATGGCGAACACGCCGTTGATCAGGATCAACAGCAGCACCAGAAGGATCGAGAGCAGCATCGCCGCATCCTAGGATGCGGACCCAGGCGAAGCCAGCCGCCGCCGCGCGGCGGTCATGAACCGAAGCCGCCGCCGCGCGGCGGTCATGAACCGAAGCCGTCGCCGCGCGGCGGTCACGAACCGAAGCCGCCGCCGCCGCGCGGCGGTCACGAACCGAAGCCGCCGGCGCGAAGCCGGCGGCGGCCCGGTGCTCAGTCGGCGGCGTCGACCGCGTCGTTCTTGACCAGCCGCACCACCGGCGCCCGTGACGGCTTCTTGTTGGCGGCGATCTCGGCCATGCGCTCGTCGACGTGCTTGGCGAACATGTATTCGGCGGGACGCTGATGCTCGAGCGAGATCTCCGGCGCCATCGGGCCCTCGGTCTGCGGACCGGTGAGCGCCACCTTGAGGATGTGCAGCGGACGCTTCACCGCGTCCATCACCGCGGTGGATTCGTAGCCGGAATGCACCATGCAGTCGGCGCATTTCTCGTAGTTGCCGGTGCCGTACTGCTCCCAGGCGGTGTCGTCCATCAGCTCCTTGAAGCTCGACGCGTAGCCTTCGCCGAGCAGGTAGCAGGGGCGCTGCCAGCCGAACACGTTGCGCAGCGGCTTGCCCCACGGCGTGCAGTGGTAGGTCTCGTTGCCGGCGAGGAAGTTCAGGAACAGCGGCGACTGGGTGAACTTCCACTTCTTGCCGCGGCCGTAGCGGAAGATGTCGCGGAACAGCTGCTTGGTCTTCTGCCGGTTGAGGAAGTGCGCCTGGTCGGGCGCGCGCTCGTAGGCGTAGCCGGGTGCCGTCATGATGCCGTCGACGCCGAGCGCCATCACCTCGTCGAAGAAGTCGGCGGTGCGCTTGGCGTCGACGCCGTCGAACAGGGTGCAGTTGATCGAGACCCTGAAGCCGCGCGCCTTGGCCTTCCTGATCGCCGCGACCGCGCGGTCGTACACGCCATCCTGGCACACCGACTGGTCGTGCACGCCCTGGTCGCCGTCGAGATGCACGTCCCACGAGAAGAACGGGTTCGGCTGGTAGTCGTCCAGCTTCTTCTCGAGCAGCAGCGCGTTGGTGCACAGGTAGACGTATTTCCGGCGCGCCAGCAGCTTGCCGATGATCTCGGGCATCTCCTTGTGCAGCAGCGGCTCGCCGCCGGCGACCGCGATCACCGGGGCGCCGCACTCGGTGTCGGCGTCGAGGCACTCCTGCACCGACAGGCGCTGGTTGAGGATCGGCGCCGGGTAGTCGATCTTGCCGCAGCCGGCGCAGGCGAGGTTGCAGCGGAACAAAGGCTCCAGCATCAGCACCAGCGGGTAGCGCTTGCGTCCGCGCATGTGCTGCTTGACGACGTAGGCGCCGACCCTCACTGCCTGCATCAACGGTACGGCCATGGATTACAGCTCCTGTCCCGGCGGCGGACCGCCGGCTCTAGTGGGTGTCCGCACCCGCTGGCACTCCCGGCGCGGCGCATGGCGGACCCGGCGCCGGTCGGGATCGCGACGGCACCGGACCCCGGATCGATCCCTATAAGCTAGGGCTCGGTTCGCGCGCAAACAGCCGCGTCGTGGCGGTCATCCTCATCTGCGGCGACGTTGTGGCTTGCTTGCAACATTAAGTCTCCCCCGTCTGGCAAAACAGACGGAATTAGCGTTAGAAGCGCCGATCGGGTCACACCTGCCCGAACTCAGGCGCCGGCGTCCCAGCGGCAGCTGACGGCAACGAGAGGGATTGATCGCCATGGACCAGCCGAGCACAGCTCCCGATCCGGCCGCCGCCAAGGCGAGCGCCGACAAGAGCGGGCGCGAGGCGAGGCTGCGTCCGGTCGACAGCGGCAAGGGCGCGCCGAGCCTGGGACACAACTCGGCCGGCCTGCTGCGCACGCCTCTGCTGGACCGCATCGAGAGCCCGCGCGACCTGCGCACGCTGACCGCCGAGCAGCTCACCCAGGTCGCCGACGAGCTGCGCGCCGAGACGCTCGACACCGTCTCCACCACCGGCGGCCATCTCGGCGCCTCGCTCGGCGTGGTCGAGCTCACGGTGGCGCTGCACGCGGTGTTCGACACCCCGTACGACCGCCTGATCTGGGACGTCGGCCACCAGACCTACCCGCACAAGATCCTGACCGAGCGGCGCGACCGCATCCGCACGCTGCGCCAGCCGGGCGGCCTGTCCGGCTTCACCCGGCGCTCGGAGAGCGAGTACGACCCGTTCGGCGCCGCGCACTCCTCGACCTCGATCTCGGCCGGCCTCGGCATGGCCACCGCGCACGACCTGCTGTCGGCCGACGACCCTTCGTACAAGGACCGGCACGTCATCGCGGTGATCGGCGACGGCGCGATCTCGGCGGGCATGGCCTACGAGGCGATGAACAATGCCGGCTCGTCGCGCGCCCGGCTGATCGTGGTGCTCAACGACAACGAGATGTCGATCGCCCGCCCGGTCGGCGCGATGAGCGCCTACCTGTCGCGGCTGATGTCGTCGCGCTCGTTCCTCAACCTGCGCGAGCTGGCGGGGCGGATGGCGAGGCGGCTGCCGCAGCCGATCGAGCGCACCGCCAAGCGGGCCGAGGAGTACGCACGCGGCATCCTGACCGGTGGCACGCTGTTCGAGGAGCTGGGCTTCTACTATATCGGCCCGATCGACGGCCACAACATGGACCACCTGCTGCCGATCCTGCGCAACGTGCGCGAGGCGGACGAGCGCGGCCCGGTGCTGCTGCACGTGATCACCCAGAAGGGCCGCGGCTACGCGCCGGCCGAGGCCTCGGGCGATAAATTCCACGCCGTCAGCAAGTTCAACGTGGTCACCGGCGAGCAGGCGACCACCCCGCCCGGGCCGCCCAGCTACACCTCCGTGTTCAGCCAGGGCCTGCTGGCGGCGGCGGAAGCCGATCCGCGCCTGGTCGCGATCACCGCGGCGATGCCGTCCGGCACCGGGCTCGAGAAGTTCGCCCGCCGCTTTCCTGACCGCTTCTTCGACGTCGGCATCGCCGAGCAGCACGCGGTGACCTTCGCCGCCGGCCTCGCGACCGAGGGGCTGCGGCCGTTCTGCGCGATCTACTCCACCTTCCTGCAGCGCGCCTACGACCAGGTCGTGCACGACGTGGTGCTGCAGAACCTGCCGGTGCGCTTCGCCATCGACCGCGCCGGACTGGTGGGCGCGGACGGCGCCACCCATGCCGGCTCGTTCGATCTGAACTTTCTCGGCTGCCTGCCCAACATGACCATCATGGCGCCGTCGGACGAGCTCGAGCTGCTGCACATGACCGCGACCGCGGCGGCCTACGACGCCGGCCCGATCGCGTTCCGCTACCCGCGCGGCAACGGGCTCGGGCTGTCGCTGCCGGCGCAGGGCGAGGTCATCCAGATCGGGCGCGGCCGGGTGCTGCGCGAGGCGGGGCGGCAGAGCGGTCGGCAGAAGGGCGGCATCGCGCTGCTCTCGCTGGGTACCCGTCTCGGCGACGTGCTGCGCGCCGCCGACGCGCTCGCCGGCCGCGGTCTGCCGCCCACGGTGGTCGATGCCCGCTTCGCCAAGCCGCTGGACACCACGCTGATCGAGCGGCTGGCGCGCGACCACGCCGTATTGATCACCATCGAGGAGGGCGCCGCCGGAGGCTTCGGCAGCGCGGTGATGCACCACCTGGCGCATGCCGGGCTGCTCGACCACGTGCGGGTGCGGCCGATGACGCTGCCCGACAAGCTGATCGACCACAACACGCCGGCGGCGCAGATCGCGGAAGCCGGCCTGTCGAGCCGGCACGTGGTCGCCGTGGCGCTCGCGGCACTCGGGGTGCCGCTCGGCGCGGCCGACGAGCTGGAGGGCTTGTCGGTCGGACGTTCCGGCCCGACATCATGAGGCGCATGAGACACCTCCCGCTCCTCGGCGCCCTGTTGCTGGGCGTGCCGTCCCTGCTCGTGCCCGCGGCGACGCCTGCGGCCGCAGCCGAGATGCCCGATGCCGCGGTGGCGCCGGTGTCCGCCCTGTATGCCGCCCTGACCTCGATCCAAAAGGGTGGCCAGGCCTCGTTCGAGCAGCGCGCGCAGCGCCTCGCACCGGCGGTGGACCGCGGCGTTCCAACCTGCCAATCGTGCTGCAGACTTCGATCGGGCTGCGCTACCGCACCCTGCCCGACGCGCAGAAGCAGCAGCTCGGGCAGGTGTTCCGGCAGTTCACCATCGCCCGCTACGTCTCGAACTTCGCCAACAGCGGCGACATGCTGCGAGTGCTGCCCGATACCCATCCGTCGCCCTACGGGCTCGGATCAGATCGTGCAGACCCAGATCGTCTCCGCCTCCGGCGGCGTCACCAAGGTGGACTACGTCATGCGGCGGTTTCCGCAGGGCTGGCAGGCGATCGACGTGCTGCTCGACGGCCACATCAGCCAAGTCGCGGTGCAGCGATCCGACTTCGACTCGACGCTGTCGAGCGGGTGACGCCACCCCCGCTGATCGAGAGCCTCAGGAAGAAGATACAGAGCTTCTCCGAGACCTGACCGTTGCCGCGCCGTCAACCGCCAGCCGCAGGGTCCGCCGCCGGATGACCTTCCCATGACCGTCCTGTCGCTCTCGCCGGCGCTGCTGGCCGCCGCTCTGAGAAGGCATCGCCGTGCTGGGCTGCGTCCAGGCCGTGGCCGGCGCGATCGCGGTCGAGCGGTTCCGCCGCCGGCTCGGCGCGCCAGCAGGCCGGCTCCGGCCGCGAGCTAGAGCTGCCGCCGATCACGGTGCTCAAGCCGCTGCACGGCGACGAGCCGATGCTGGAGGCGGCGCTGGAGGGCATCGTCACCCAGGGCTACCCGCGGTTCCAGGTCGTGTTCGGCGTGCAGAGCGCCGCCGATCCGGCGATCGCGGTGGTGCAGCGTCTGCGCCGGCGCTTCCCCGACCGCGACCTGTGCCTGGTGGTCGATCCGACCGAACACGGCCAGAACCGCAAGATCGGCAACCTGATCAACATGCTGCCGCACGCGTCGCACGACCTGCTGGTGATCTCGGACTCCGATATCCACGTCCGGCCGGACTACCTGCTGCAGGTGGCGCGCAGCTTCGCCGACCGGGGCGTCGGGCTGGTCACGACGCTGTATCACGGCATCCCCGCCTCCCCCACCCTGTCGCGCCGGTTCGGCGCCGGCCAGATCAACCACAACTTCCTGCCCGGCGTGCTGCTGTCGCGCGTGCTCGGGCGGCAGGACTGCCTGGGCTCCACCATGGCGCTGCGCCGCGACACGCTGCAGGCGGTCGGCGGCCTGGCGATGCTGTCGCCGCACGTCGCCGACGACTCCGTGCTGGGCAAGCTGGTGCGCGGGCAGGGGCTGGGCATTGCCGTCGCACCCTGCCTGACCGCCACCACGATCGCCGAGACCGGGCCCGCGGACCTGTTCGCCCACGAGCTGCGCTGGGGCCGCACGGTGCGCGCGGTCGAGCCGCTCGGCTACGCCCTCTCGTCGGTGCAGTTCCCGCTGTTCTGGTCCAGCCTCGCCGTGATCGCGGCCCCCCAGGCTGGCTGGGGCCTGGGCGCTGTTCGCCGTGATGTGGGCGCTGCGCGGCGCGGTCGCCGCGCGGATCGATCGGCTGATCGCGAGCATGGGCGGCCGTGGCGGCAGCATGCCGTTGCTCCTGCTGCCGGCGCGGGACTGGCTGTCGGCGGCGATCATGGCCGCCAGCTTCACCGGCCGGCGCGTCGCCTGGCGCGGCCGGACGATGCGCGTCTCAGGCTGGTCGGCGCACCGGGAGCCGGTCAAGTCGATCGCGCCGCACACCATGTCGCACGCGCTGCTGGCGCGCAGCACCAGACTCTCGCTCAAGGTGACCGATCCGTCATGATGAAGACCCTGTTCCTGCAGCCCCCCTCCTTCGACGGCTTCGACGGCGGCGCCGGCTCGCGATACCAGGCCAAGCGGGAGATCAAGTCGTTCTGGTACCCGACCTGGCTCGCCCAGCCGGCCGCCCTGATCCCGGACAGCCGGCTGATCGACGCGCCCCCCGCACGGCTGGGCCTGGAGCCGGTGCTGGCCGACGCGCGCGACCGCGACCTGGTGGTGCTGCACACCTCCACGCCCTCGTTCGCCTCCGACGTGAAGGTGGCCCAGGCGCTCAAGGAGGCCAAGCCCTCGCTCAAGATCGGCATGGTCGGCGCCAAGGTGGCGGTGCAGCCAGAGGAGAGCCTGCTGAAGGGTGCGCCGATCGACTTCGTCGCCCGCAACGAGTTCGACTTCACCATCAAGGAGGTCGCCGAGGGCCGCGACTTCAAGGATATCGACGGCATCTCGTTCCGCGGCCCCGACGGCGCCATCGTGCATAACCGCGAGCGCGCGATGATCGAGAACATGGACAGCCTGCCGTTCGTGACCGACGTCTACAAGCGCGACCTGCGCATCGAGGACTACTTCATCGGCTACCTGCTGCACCCCTACATCTCGATCTACACCGGGCGCGGCTGCAAGTCGCACTGCACCTTCTGCCTGTGGCCGCAGACCGTCGGCGGCCATCGCTACCGCACCCGCAGCCCGCAGCACGTCGCCGAGGAAATCCGCGCCGCGCGCAAGCTGTTCCCGCAGGTGCGCGAGTTCTTCTTCGACGACGACACCTTCACCGACGACCTGCCGCGCGCCGAGGCGATCGCCCGCGAGCTCGGCCGCATGGGCGTGGTCTGGTCGTGCAACGCCAAGGCGAACGTGCCGCGCAAGACGCTGGAGGTGCTCAAGGCGAACGGGCTGCGGCTGCTGCTGGTCGGCTACGAGACCGGCAACCAGCAGATCCTGTACAACATCAAGAAGGGCATGCGGATCGAGGTCGCACGCGAGTTCACCCGCAACTGCCACGAGCTCGGCATCAAGATCCACGGCACCTTCATCCTGGGCCTGCCCGGCGAGACCCGCGAGACGATCCAGGAGACGATCCGCTTCGCCACCGAGATCAACCCGCACACGCTGCAGGTCAGCCTGGCCGCCCCCCTATCCCGGCACCTTCCTGCACAAGCAGGCGACCGAGCAGGGCTGGCTGGACGAGAAGAACGCCGAGCTGATCGACGAGCACGGCATCCAGATCGCCCCGCTGAGCTACCCGCATCTGTCCCACACCGAGATCTTCGACAGCGTCGAGACCTTCTACCGGAAGTTCTATTTCCGGGCGCCGAAGATCGCCGCCATCGTCGGCGAGATGGTGCGCAGCCCGCAGATGATGAAGCGACGCCTGCGCGAGGGCGTGGAGTTCTTCCAGTTCCTGCGCGAGCGCCACGCGGCCTGAGCCGCGGCGGCTCGACCCCGGGACCGGCCGCCGCCCGACGGGTGATCGTCAGCGCGGACGATTTCGGCCTCAGCACCCGAGATCAACGAGGCGGTCGAGCAGGCGCATCGCGAGGGCGTGCTGAGCACCGCCAGCCTGATGGTGGCGGGGCCGGCCGCGTCCGATGCGGTCGCCCGTGCGAAGCGCTTGCATCCAGGGCAACTTTCACGCACCTGATTTGGAGAGTAAAACCAGACATGAAGGAAGCAACACAAAGCATTGTTTCAGGCAAGGCAGCAAGCTTGCGCAAGGGCAAATAGGGCACTGTGTCAGGACTGAAGCTCCTGTAAGGGTTGTCTGCTGACTGCTTTGTATGCTAACAAGCACAGAACATGCAAACACAGCAAACATCAAGTGATATAGTTGATAGTTTTGCAAGCAGTCAAGTGCACCACGCAGTCGGCAAATGCAGCAGACATCCATCGACTACCTTTACAGTTTGTGAGCAATCAAGCGTACCCTAGTTGAGCTGCGCAAGTTGTTGAAAAGATCCCCCCGGGCTGAGCAAGCTGTTGGTACCTCACGCCCTGGGGACCCCCACACCCTCCTTGCCTTACTTATCGCCTGTGTGCTTGACTGCAACTTGACACACTCCTGCAACACACTGCTATAAGTCGGCAAAACTGGCGGTGAATGCAGAGTTGCACTACTTGTCGGATAGCTCAGGGCGTAGAGCATTACAAGCAATGGCTGCACTGCAGAATTGCACTGTTGATCTGGCAGCTCGGACCTGAATGCAAACCCTATAAAGAGGCATCCCATACCTGGGCATAATTCCCCATTGTTAAGGGTTCACTTGGACATGCGAGGCTGCTTGAGTGCGAGCTATCCTCCGGTGTATAGGGCCGACCTTCTGAGGCCCTCTTTGTTTCCAGCAAGTCTGACATGGAGGATGGAGCAGAACTCTGCCTTGCTGGCCTTCTGAAAGTCTTGTCAATCTGCACCACACAACATATGTGTGGTGTGGTGTGGTGTGGTGTGGTGTGGTGTGGTGTGGTGTGGTGTGGTGTGGTGTGGTGTGGTGTGGTGTGGTGTGGTGTGGTGTGGTGTGGTGTGGTGTGGTGTGGTGTGGTGTGGTGTGGTGTGGTGTGGTGTGGTGTGGTGTGGTGTGGTGTGGTGTGGTGTGGTGTGGTGTGGTGTGGTGTGGTGTGGTGTGGTGCAATGATCATGCAGATGCATATCTTCCCCATCGGAGAAGAGTGTATAAGAGCAGCAACATCTGCTGAAGACAGAGAAGGTTATTGGGACAAAACAGCTGGACATGAAAGGAAGTCACTCATGACAACATCAACAACAACAGTAACGACAACAGTGACAAACAAAACAGCAACAAAAAAGACAATGTTAACAGTGATAAGTTCATACCAGAGAATGTGTAAGACCCCGAGCTGCACTCTGTCCGACATGATCCACTGGCCCGTGAGTCAACTCAGCAAGAGCAAGCTCAAGAGTGGCCGTCCTCAGAGTCTCTCCTCTCTCGCGCCTCTGAGCTCTGAGCTCCTGAGCTATAGCTGTTTGAGCGTGGTCCAGCTTGGTTGCTTGAGATTGCAGCTGCTGCAGCAACTGCATGGAGCTGCCCATGTGACCCCTGAGATCCTCCAACAGCCCAGCCTGCAGATCAATACAAAAACTGTTTGTAATGTTAACATACATTTGAGAACATGTGTATCTTTACACATATGTGTAAACATATACAACATGGATATATATGTACGCACACACACACAAACTCATGTACACACGACATAAACATATATATAGATACAACTTTATTGCATGCAAAATGGTCTCATCCAAGTGATCAAAGCCAACAAGACATCACAGAAGCTGCATGGTACTGCTCATGTTATCTCTGGCATTGTATATTCACAATGGCACAATGACTCTAATGGAAGCCTGTCTACAGAATTGCCTAAACAAGCTGAGGGATGGGTCATGCCCACCTGTTGACTAATCTCCAAACGCCAGCTGCTCTCGCAGCTACTGACCTGACCCTTCAGCTGAGACACAATGAAAGCCTGACGCTCTAGCTCCTTTTGGGCGTTCTTGTTCATCTGCACCTGGCCCCTGAGCTGCTCCATGGAGCTTGAGCGTGAGCTCAGAAGCTCATGGCCCTCAACACTCACCTTCAGCTGAGCTCTGAGCTCAGTTACGACACCTGAACATGAAAGAAAGGCATGCAGTGGATGAGCACTGTGTGGTGCAGAGCTGTTTGACTGAGTTTAACAGACAGATGGTAGTCACACTGTGAGTCGGGTACTTACTTAAGAGCTTGCATGGACAAGAAGCATACATAGTGGAGGAAAATTCATGGTCACATGCCTTTCTGGGATGGGGCTTCCCAGAGGACAAGGCTGGCGTGTATGCAGGGGATCCTGTTCATGCCAGACAAAGACATGCAAACGCAGAACATACAAAGCTTATTGACAGGACATGCTTGCCCATGCACTGCAAATCACAAAGCTGTCTGCTGGTCATCAGACAGAAAAAATAATGTATTCTGTCTGTAGCTTTGTTCCTGTACTTTGAGGTCAAAGCTGGTGTGTTTTCACCCCTAGAATTTGTTTCTCATTTGAAAGGGCGTGACATGTAATTTTGATCCTCTGCCACAACTCAAAGTTTCATGGGGGATCGAGTTTTTCCTGCAATTGCAAACAAGGGACCAACCAACAGCTGTCAGCCGCTTCAGCAGCTTTTGAGCAATTGTTTCTTCCTTATTCTGGACCCGCTCTGCACTGCTTCGACTATACAGCTTCTGCTGAAGCTGCTTGTTTTGTAGAGACCAAACAATAACCAACCTGCCAGCCGCTTCAAAAGATCTTGAGCAGCAATGTCTTTCTCAACTCGCTTCGTGAGCTGTGAATAGCTGAGGCTGAGTTCGTTGATGCCTTGGCTGTTTGCTGCCATCCTTGCCTCAATGCAAGCAATGGCTGTGAACTGCCGCTGCAACTCGGCCTGCATGAGCCCCGCTCTTCTTCTGACACCTGCCATAAACATAGTCAGTCATGCATAATGCCCATTCAGCTTGTGACCTCTGACATGAACATGCCAATGTCAAGACTAGTCATGCATGACGCCCATTCTTCTCCTGACCTCTGACATGAACATGCCAATGTCACAATCAGTCATGCTTGAGGCCTGTTCTTCTGGCCTCTGACGTGAACATGCCAATGTCACAATCAGTCATGCATAAGGCCTGGTCTTCTCGTTCAGACCCCTGCCATGAACATGCCACAGTCAGTCATGCATGATGCCATTTAGCTTGTGACCTCTGACATGAACACGCCAATATCATAGTCAGTCATGCATGACGCCCATTCAGCTTGTGACTTCTGGTATGAACATGCCAATGTCACGATCAGCCATGCATAACGCCCGTTCTTCTTCTGAGTCCTGCCTTGGATGTGTCCAGGCCACAATCAGTCATGCATGATGCGCATTGAGCTTGTGACCTCTGACATGAACATGCCAATGTTACAATCAGTCACGCATAAGGCCTTTCATTCTCGTGACCCCCTGCAATATCACCCAAGGTAGCAAGCGAGTAACAATGCCGCCATAATACCGCTGTAATGATATCGTATGTATCAAAGACGCAGGCAGCAGGCTTACCTTCAGTTGTCGCTGCAATGAGCAGACAAACCCCTGATGCCACCAGGAGGGTCATTCCTGATGTGACATACAGAGGAAGCTGAGACAGTAGCTGAAGCATAACTTGGCTGCCTCAGGTTTGTAGGATCCTCCAGAGCAGGTGTAATTGTGGAGCATTCTTGATGAAACACGCCGTCATTGCTGCTCTGTTGGAGGCCCACTCGGCTGAACTTCCAGATGGAATTCTACGTGAAGTTCTGGGCGAAGACTCTCAAAGTACAGGGTGAGGCGAGGAATGTGAAGCTGTCTCCGTTGTGACAAAGTGGCCTCCTGCAAGTTAAATGAGAATGGGTTCTGACAAGCAAGAAGGAGAAGAATTAAAGGGGATGATGCATTTGCGCAAAAACCTTTAGAGAGATGCACATGGAAGCATATGCACGCAGCAATGCTGAGTGGCATGCTTTGTGGGCATATCGAGTGTTGGACACACTGAAGCTGAGCAGGGAGACAGGTTCCTCAGCTTCTTCAGAGATGCATGCTGCATGGAGATGCATGCAGCGACAATCAGTGAACATGGCGCAGCACTGGGGGTGAGTTGAGCAGGTTGCAAACAGAAGCCTAGTATACACCTTTATGTTGTATGCAACTCAGTGCCAGCAGCGCGCAGAATGCAGTACTTGGCGATAGGCTCAGGACAGGAATTTCTGTTCTGCAGCACTGGCAGAGCGCCGCACTGACTCACAACAACTTTGTGCACCATTGACTTACCTGACCTAGATACTTGCTTTCTTGCAACTGCTTGTAGTCATGCTACTGCAGCACCGATCCTATCATATCAGGAAGGACAAGAGAAGGGGGTGGCACTGGCCTCAAGGACTGTCGTTGCCTTCAGGCTCGACAGGCTGTCCTTTCGCACACCGAACTACCTCGAAACTTGGGTTGTTGCTGCAGGGTTGTGCAGCAGGCTGGCGATGTGCGCGGGTCGTTGCCGCAGCCAAATACTGATTCAGTGTATGTTTAACTGCTGTCAACACTGCAGTAAGGCTCGTTCACGCAATGAGCCAAGCTAATCATGCGGGTAGCAGTCCGGACCAGCTGAGAACGAGAAAGACGTGCAGGGCGTAGGTGAACGGCAAAAAATCAACGTTCAACACAGCTTATGCGGAGTCCAAGCCTTACCACGGTCCGTTCGCGCCCTCGGCGGGTCAATCTTCCAGACTGCATCGCACTTCGCGACATACATTAGTCAAAATGTCGTACAATTAGTAAACACGAAAAGCCATGAAGCGCTTATTTATAATCCTGTCAAATCAATATTGTTCATCGCATGCAAACACCACAGATTCGTCGGGGGTGCGTGTAATGGGCCGCAACTGCTATGACATCTCATCACACAAAAAAACCAAATTTGTGGCCAACAACTTTCTTGTCGTGATGCAGCACCTTCACATCCATCCTGTGCATGTTCCCTACTTTAAAGAGCTTTGCTGGGCAGCAAGCGCATGCTTGACAGGCGCATCTAGCAATATTGCTCAATCACCAGCAGTTACTACTGTGTAGCCAGACGTATGATGTACATCATCCAGTCATTTGTCACTGGAAATGCAGGTGCGCCCATTCAGCATATATGGCAGCCAGTGAACCCATGGATTTGGTACTGGCAGAAGAAGATGTGCAGCTCCAGGTGAATGACATCCCGGTCACCAAGTAGATCAGATTCTGTGGACACAAACAAACTTAAGTCAGTATGATAGGATGTGATTCGAATCATGAATTCACAAGGTGCAAGACAGACGTCAGTCACTGAACCTGCAGCCATTGTAGCTTCCATGGATTGGAACAGAACGCTGGCAGCATGATCACTTGACGTTCAAGACTGGCGTTCCTTCTGCGTACAGGCGTGTGGGCACAGCTCCGTTATGTGCAGCTTGTGACGGCATCATCACATGGACACTTGTTGGGTGGGCTTGCATGTAGCTTCTGTGCCAGCACAAAGAAACAAACAAAATAAATCCCAAAACCTGTGGACAATGGTTCCAGAGGGTGGGTGTAGTTGCCTCATGCAAGCTGTCACTGAGGCGTCTTTCTTATCCTTACAAACGCAACTGAGCATAATGTGCCGCAGCTGCGTATGATGCTAATTGCACAACTTTTCACAAAGCCACAAGTGAGGCAGACGCAGCCTGTGAAGCTGCTGCCGTTGCTCCTCTTCAGCACAGTTAAGGCTGCAATAAATTACAACAGTGTGCAGCTGCTACAGATGAACTCAATTAGTCAGTCAGGGATTTTTCAGTTACACAGCTGGCGCCATTAGTCTTCTTTGTACAGACTTGTACATATTGTAGCCATGCAAAGCACTGCACCTCTGTGGCTTTACTTTACATTTGGATCACCTGATGTTTCAAATTTTGCGTCAAGTGCAAAGCAACATGAAAAAGAGCAGCGACAGCAGCCTCACTTCAGTCTGTGGCGATGATATGGTCAGGATGAGTGTAAGTAAGCTTTGACGCAGTAAAGCCACAAGGTGCCTCACAGCATCAAAGGGTACTTGCACTCATCATGGCCAGGTAGCCGCCGCACACCCGGGCCATGGAGCTGTTGCCATTGCTCTTCTTCATACTGTTCTGTGCTCAGAAGGCAGGCTTGGAATTCAGAGCAGCAGTACGCATCCACTGCAAACTCAGGCTGTAGATCTGCTGCCATTGCTCTCTTTCATGTTGCTGCACACCAACTGTATCTTTCCAATACAACACAGCAGGGTTGCAGCCATGGCAGAAAAGGTCCATGGAGCTGCTACCAGTGTTCTGTTCATGTCATTTGCATCTGTGCGCACACAGCAAGAAGTTGCAGCAGCTTGTGATGCAGCAGTTTGCAGCAACAGGTAACTCTGCTACATTGTCTACCTGCATCCCATCGTGACACGGCATGCCTGCGCAGCCGCTGCAGACTGAGGCCATGGAGCTGCTTCCATTGCTCTCAGTGATGGTGCTCTCCAGCCTGATGATAATAATAATAATAATAATAATAATAATAATAATAATAATAATAATAATAATAATAATAACAACAACAACAATAATAATAATAATAATGATGATGATGATAATAATAATAATAATAATAATAACGATAATAGTAATGATGATGGTGTAGGGAAACTCCTCCTGCAGCCCATCACAAGCCCTTCAATGGTGCTCACCATACCATACCATACCAAATTAGTAATCAGCACAATCTGTAAATAGTGTCAAGATGCTCTTCACCCATATC
>CBDCAC010000001.1:0-523597 GCA_965213775.1 uncultured Lichenicoccus sp. | reverse complement strand
ATCATGATCACCAAGTATATCGAGCAGGCGAGCCTGTTCGCGCGCCAACGCGTGCCGCAGCCAAGGATTTCTGGAAGAAGGCCACCTCGGTGCAGCGACGGTGCCGCGACCGCCTGAAGCCGAGCTCCAGCCCGTTCCGCTACATCGCCGAGAACGGCATCAACGCCGAGCGAGCATCATGAGGGCGCGCTGACCGACAGTCCATCGATCTGACACACCTGGGTGACGATGTCGCATCCAGCGTGCCGTCAGGAAACCATCCAGCTCGCGTCTGCAGGGCGGCCTGGCCTTCCTGGCGACGGTCGGCTCCACGGCACCGTTCGTCGGTCTGTTCGGCACCGTCTGGGGCATCTACCACGCGCTGACCGCCATCGGCATCGCCGGACAGGCCTCGCATCGACAAGGTGGCCGGGCCCGGTCGGCGAGGCGCTGATCATGACGGCGATCGGTCTGGCAACCGCGGTGCCGGCCGTGCTGGGCTACAACTTCCTGGTTCGCCGCAACAAGACGGCGATGCCGAGAAGGTGCGCAACTTCTCAGTCAGCGACCTGCACTCCATCCTGCTCTCCGGCCATGCGCGTCGGTCAGCCCAGCGCGGTCGCGCCGCCGGCGATGAGCGGGCCGATGACGACCACCGCCGGCGTGACCCGGGTCGCCTGACCGATGGCGATGAACGTCGGCCCCACGGACGGGGGCGACGAGGACGAGGTGGTGTCGGCGATCAACACCACCCCCCTCGTCGACGTGATGCTGGTGCTGCTGATCATCTTCCTGATCACGATCCCGGTCGTCACCCACACGGTCAAGGTGCAGCTGCCCAAGGACACCAACCAGCCGACCCAGACCAAGCCGGAGAACGTCATCATCGCGATCACGGAGGACGGCCAGACCTATTGGAACGCGATCCCGGTCAAGGACAACAACGACCTGCTGACGCGGCTGAAGACCTTCGCGGTGATCAAGCCGCAGCCGGAGGTGCACATACGCGGCGACGCCCGGGCACGCTACGAGTTCGTCGGCAAGGTGGTAACCGACTGCCAGCGCGCCGGCATCTTCAAGGTCGGCTTCATCACCGAGCCGCCGCCGCACGGCGCCTGATCCGCCGCGCTGACTTCATGTCGAGAGGAACGCCGCCATGGCCATGAATGTGGGATCACCGGAGGGTGCGAACGGCGATCCCGACGTCGTCGTCGACATCAACACCACCCCGCTGATCGACGTGATGCTGGTGCTGCTGATCATGCTGATCATCACCATCCCGATGCAGACCCATGCGGTGAAGCTGGACCTGCCGCAGGGCAACCCGCCGCCGCCGCCGACGCCGCCCCAGGTGGTCACGATCGACGTCGATTTCGACGGCACGGTCTCCTGGAACGGCGACCCGGTGCCGAACGAGCAGCAGCTGCAGGCACGCTTCACCAACGCCTCGCTGCAGCCCGAACAGCCGGAGATCCACCTGCGGCCGAACCGGCTGGCGCCCTACAAGGACGTGGCGCACGTGATGGCCGACGCGCAGCGCCTCGGGATGACCAAGCTCGGACTGGTCGGGCAAGAGCAATACATGGGAAGCCAATAATGATTCCACGGCACTCGCCCCCCCATGCCCGGGCGCGCCTGCTTCCCCTCGCCGGTCTCCTGACCGGCGTATTGCTGTCGGGCGCCACGCTGGCGTCGCTGTCGGTGCAGGCCCAGGCGAGGCCGAGGCACGCGCCCGCCAAGACCGAGACCGACGACAAGCCGGCCGACCCCAACGCGCTTCGCCCCGTCGTCGGCAAGCCGCTGGAGAAGGCCGAGGCGCTCGCGCGTCAGCGCCAGTTCCCGGCCGCGATGGCGCAGGTCGACATCGCCGAGGCGGCCCGCGACAAGACCCCCAACGAGATCTTCGTCATCACCGAGCTGCGCGCCTCGATCGCCCAGCAATCGGGCGACTACAAGGGGGCGATCGCCGCCGACGACGCGCTGATCCGCTCCGGCAGGGTCGGGCTCGCGGAGCAGCAGAAGCTGCTGATGGCGGAAGCCTCGTCGGCCTACCAGCTGCGCGACTACCCGCAGACCATCGCCGCGATCGAGCGCTACACCAAGGCCGGCGGCAACCTGCCGGCGATGCAGCAGCTGCTGATCCAGTGCTACTATCTGCAGCGCGACTACACGCAGGCCTCGGTCGCGCAGTCCCAGCAGATCGAGGCCGAGATCCGGGCGCGCCAGGTTCCGCCGGAGGCCCAGCTCCAGCTGCTGGCCAACTGCCAGCTGCAGTCCAACGACCAGGCCGGGCTCACCCGCACGATGGTGCGGCTGGTGACCTACTACCCCAAGCCCGACTACTGGGCGCAGCTCATGCACGGCCTGCGCGCCAACCCGAACGTGCCGGACCGCCTGCAGTACGACATCGACCGGCTGCGCCTGGAGGTCGGGCTGCTGACGACGATGCCCGACTACATGGACATGACCGAGCTCGCGGTGCAGGCCGGGCTGCCGGCGCAGGCGCTCTCGGTGATCGATCGCGGCTTCGCCAGCGGTGTGCTCGGACACGACGCGCAGGCGGCGCGCGAGGCGCGCCTGAAGGCGCTGGTGGAGAAAACCATCGCCGACAAGAAGGCCAGCATCGCCTCCGACGAGGCCGCCGCGCGCACCATGAAGACCGGCGACGCGCTGCTCGATGTCGGCTACAGCTACGTCGATCTGGGCCAGTACCAGAAGGGTATCGCGGTGATGAAGGATGCCATCGCGCGTGGCGGACTGGTCGCGCCGGAAGACGCGACGCTGCATCTGGGCCTCGCCTACCTCGCCGCCGGCGACAAGCCGGGCGCGATCGGCACCCTGCAGCAGGTGTCGGGCTCGGACGGCGCCGCCGACCTCGCGCATCTGTGGCTGGTGCGCCTCGGCCACGGCTGAGCCAGGCCGGGGGTCCGGCCTGACCGGCGGCGACGCCCGCCCGGGCGCCGCGCGCTGCCGGGTCACGGCCGGATGACGCAGCATCTCTGGCTGCCGTACAGCCAGATGAAGACCGCCCCGCCGCCGTTGAGCGCGACCGCGACGCAGGGCAGTCGCATCACCCTGACCGACGGCCGCGTGCTGATCGACGGCATCGCCTCCTGGTGGACCGCCTGCCACGGCTATAACCACCCGCACATCGCGGGCGCGGTGGCGCGGCAATTGGCGCGCATGCCGCACGTCATGTTCGGCGGGCTGATCCACGAGCCGGCGCAGCGCCTCGCGGCCCGGCTGGCGGCGCTGCTGCCGAGCGACCTGGAGCGCGTGTTCTTCAGCGACTCCGGCTCGGTGTCGGTCGAGGTCGCGATCAAGATGGCCTGCCAGTACTGGCTCAACCGGGGCGTGCGCGACCGCGGCAAGCTGGTCGCCTTCCGCGGCGGCTATCACGGCGACACCTTCGCCACCATGGCGGTCTGCGACCCCGAGGAGGGCATGCACAGCTTGTTCGCCGCCATGCTGCCGCAGCATCACGTGGTGGCGCTGCCGCACGACGAGGCGGCGCACGCGTCGTTCGACGGCTTCCTGGCGCGGCACGCCGGCGAGGTGGCGGCGATCCTGATCGAGCCGCTGGTGCAGGGAGCCGGAGGCATGCTCTTCCATGACCCGGCGGTGCTGCGCCGGCTGCGCGCGAGTGCCGATCGCCACGGCCTGCTGCTGATCCTGGACGAGGTGTTCACCGGCTTCGGCCGCACCGGCAGCCTGTTCGCCTGCGAGCAGGCCGGCATCGTGCCCGACATCATCACCCTGTCCAAGGCGCTCACCGGGGGCACCATCGGCCTCGCCGCCACCGTCGCGCGCCGCCACGTGTTCGAGGCGTTCTGGTCCGACGACCCGGCCTGCGCGCTGATGCACGGCCCGACCTTCATGGCCAATCCGCTGGCCTGTGCCGCCGCCCACGCCTCGCTCGACCTGTTCGAGCGGGAGGACCGGCTGGGGCAGGTCGCCGCGATCTCGCGCCAGCTCGAGGCCGAGCTGGGCGCGCTGCGCGGACTGCCGGGGGTGCGCGACGTGCGGGTGCGCGGCGCGATCGGTGTCGTGCAGTTGGATCCGGTGCCCGACCTCGACGCGCTCAAGTCCCGGCTGGTGGCTCAGGGCGTCTGGGTCCGCCCGTTCCGCGACATCGTGTATCTCACGCCCGCCTTCACCATCGCCCCGGAGGAGCTCTCCCGCCTGACCGGCGCGATCCGGGCGGTGATCCGGGATCGCGATGCCTAAGCAGCTGCACGTCAACCTGTTCGAGATGAACTGCGTCAGCCACATCATGCACGGGCTGTGGGTGCATCCGGACAATAACCGGCACCGCTTCAACGACCTCGATTTCTGGATCGAGCTCGCCCAGCTCGCCGAGCACGGCACCTTCGACGCGATCTTCCTGGCCGACGTGATCGGCACCTACGACCGGTTCCGCGACGGTCCCGAGACCGCGCTGCGCGAGGCGATGCAGATCCCGTGCAACGATCCCCTGCTGCTGATCCCGGCGATGGCCGCCGCGACCCGCCATCTCGGCTTCGGCGCCACCTTCTCCACCAGCTACGAGCCGCCCTTCGCCTTCGCGCGACGCATGTCCACCCTCGACCACCTCACCAAGGGCCGGGTCGGCTGGAACATCGTGACCTCCTACCTGCCCAACGCGGCGCGCAATTTCGGCCACGAGGACGAGCTGCCGCACGACCGGCGCTACCTGATCGCCGACGAGTACATGGACGTGCTCTACAAGCTCTGGGAAGGCTCGTGGGACGACGACGCGGTGCTGCAGGACCGCGAGCGGCGCGTCTACACCGACCCCTCCAAGGTGCGCTACATCGACCATGTCGGGCCGCACTACCGGGTCGCGGGGCCGCATCTCTGCCAGCCCTCGCCGCAGCGCACGCCGCTGCTGTTCCAGGCCTCCGGCTCGGCGGCGGGGCTGGAGTTCGCCGCGCGCCACGCCGAGGTGCTGTTCATCGGCGGCCATACCCAGGAGGCGGTGCGCGCCAACATCGCCCGCACCCGCGACCGGCTGGCGGCACACGGCCGCGCGCGCGACGCGATCAGGTTCGTGGTCATGGCCGGCATCGTGGTCGGCCGCGACGACGCCGAGGTCGCGACCAAGCTCGCGAGCTACCGCAGCCTGGTCAGCGTCGAGGGAGCGCTGGCGCACGCGCTGTCCGCACTCGACCTGACCGGCTACCCGCGCGAGCTGCTGATCGGCGACCTGATCGCGCGCGGCGAACCCGGCGCCGCCACGCTGCTGCGCCGCTTCCGGCCCGAGCAGAGCGTCGGCCAGGCGCTGCAGCAGATGGCCGGGCTGAGCGAGGACCGGTTCTTCGTCGCCGGCACTCCCGACGTGGTGGCCGACCGGATCGAGCTCTGGCTTGACCAGGACGGCATCGACGGCATCAACCTGCGCCAGTACCTCACCTTCGAGACGGCGCGCGACTTCATCGAGCTGGTGGTGCCCGAGCTGCGGCGTCGCGGCCGTTTCCGCTCGAGCTACACGGACGGCGAGACGCTGCGCGAGCGGCTGTTCGGCGCCGGCCAGGCCCGCCTGCCGGCGCAGCATTTCGGCGCCCGCTACCGCGATCCCGCGGCACTCGCCGCGCGCCCCGAGCCGCTGCGCCTCCCCGATGGCGCCGCCTAACTCGTCATCGTCCTAACGATTGCTCGATGATGCGCGCGAGGTCGGTCTGCCGGTACGGCTTGGGCAGCATCGGCACCCCGGACAGGCTCTCCCCCGATCCGGGTGCCGAGCCGGCCACGTAGCCAGAGGTCAGCACGATCCGCAGCCCCGGGTGAAGCGCCCGCGCTTGCCGGACCAGCTCGGCCCCGCTCATGCCGCCGGGCATGACCATGTCGGTCAGCATCAGGTCGATCGCGGCCGCGCCCGCCCCGCTCAGCGCCTGCAGCGCCTCCGGTCCACTGCCCGCACTCACGGTGGCGTAGCCGAGATCCTGCAGCTGCGCCGTCACCAGCTCGCGGACCAGGGGATCGTCCTCGACCACCAGCACCGTGCCGGAGCCGCCGCGCATCGCGGCGCTGTGCTTGGCATCCGAGGCACTCGCCGTCACCCGCGGCAGATGCATCCGCACGGTGGTGCCGCTGCCGGGGGTGCTCTCGATCTCGAGGAAGCCCTCGGACTGACGGGCGAAGCCGTAGACCTGGCTCAGGCCGAGGCCGGTGCCCTGGCCGGGCTGCTTGGTGGTGTAGAACGGCTCGGTCGCGCGCTCCAGCACGTCCGGCGTCATGCCGCTGCCGCTGTCGACCACCTCCACGACGACGTACTCCCCCATCAGGGTGCCGGAGCGTCGGCTGGCCCCGCGCTCGTCGAGCGTCGCGTTGTAGGTCCGGATCGTCAGCCGGCCGCCGCTGGCCATCGCGTCGCGCGCATTGACGACCAGGTTGAGCAGTGCGGAGCCGAACTGCGCCGGATCGACGCTGCAGGCGCCGGTGTCGGAGGCGAGGATGAACTCGACCTCGATCGCCTCGCCCAGCATGCGCGTCGCCAGCACGTCGAACTCGCGCACCATGGCGTTGATCGACCGGTTCTCCGAGCGCAAGGTCTGCCGCCGCGCGAAGGCCAGCAGCTGCGAGGTCAGTTGCGCGCCGCGCGTGGCACCCTTCTGCGCCGTCGCGACCAGGCGCTCCAGCCGCGCGTCGCCGGCCACGGCACGCGCGAGCAGATCGAGGTTGCCGGTGATCACCAGCAGCAGGTTGTTGAAATCATGCGCGACGCCGCCGGTGAGCTGGCCCACCGCCTCCATCTTCTGCGCCTGCCGCAGCGCGTCCTCCGCCTGGCGTCGCTCCGCCACCTCCGCCGCCACCCGGCTCTCCAGCTCCTCGTTCAGCCGACGCAGCGCCTCGTCGGCGCGTCGCCGGTCGAGCGCGATGCCGAGCAGGTTGGCGACACCCTGGAGGAAGTCGATGTCGTGCTCGGAGAAGGCGCCGGGGGTCTCGCTATCGACCTCCAGCACGCCGTAGGGCCGGTTCTCGCCGCTGAGGATGACGTTGATCGCGCGCTCGACCCCATGCTCGACCAGCAGGTCGGGCGTGCTGAAGCGATCGTCGGACGACAGATGGTTGGAGATCACCGGCTTGCCGGTATGCAGCGCGTAGCCGGCCGGCGAATGCAGTTCCGCGCCGATCGTGGCTTGGCCGACCACCCCCGCATGCCAGCCGACGCCGGCGCGCACCAGCAGGCTGTTCTGGCTCGGCAGGTACTCCAGGATCTTGCAGTAGCGGGCCCCCAGGCCGAGCGCGCACAGCCGCGCGGCCTCCTCGATCAGGGTGTCCCACAGCGTGTCGGTGAGCGCGCGTCGCCCGATCTCGGCGAGCAGGGCCTGCTGGTGCAGCCGCTGCTCGAGCTCGCCGGGCGACCGCTCGGCGGACTGCCGGCTCATCGGCGGCTCCCGCGTCGGAGTCCGGCGGCGGGCACCGCGCAGGGCGGCCGGCGATTCGGCTCGGGCGAGATCCTAGGCGACCGTGGAACCGTCTCGGACATCGTTCTACCAGCGCCAGGGGTGAAGCATCGCCCGCCCTCGTCCGGCGCCGGCCGCCGGCGTCAGGCAGCGGCGAGCACGCAGAGCCGCTCCGTCACCTCATAGCAGCGCACGAACGACGCGAGCGGCAGGAATTCGAAGCGCGAGTGGAAGTTCAGCGCCCCGGTGAAGTAGTTCGGCGTCGGGATGCCGCGCGACGACAGCGCCGAGCCGTCGGTGCCGCCGCGCATCGCGATCACCTTGGGCGCGATGCCGAGATCGTCGAAGGCGGCGCGCATCAGCGCCACGCTGCGCCGGTCCTCGCCGAGGCTGGATGCGATGTTGCCGTAGACGTCCTCGATGCGGCAGCGCAGCCGTGCACGCGGATGCGCCGTCCGCGTCGCCTCGACGGCCGTACCGACCATCTGCTTGCGGCGCGCGAACGACACGTCGTCGAAGTCGCGGATCGACATCTTCAGCGTCGCGGTGGCGGCGTTCGCCTGCACCGTGTTGAACCAGCAATAGCCCTCGCGGCCCTCGGTGTGCTCGGGCGTGTCCAGCGGATCGAAGCGGGCGATCAGGTCGGCGGCGACCAGGACCGGATTGACCAGCACCCCCTTGGCGGACATCGGGTGGGCGGTGACGCCCTCGATCGCGATCTCGACGGAGGCGGCGTTGAAGGTCTCGAACACGAACTCGCCGATCTCGCAGCCGTCGATCGTGTAGGCGAAGTCGGCCGGGAAGCGGGCGAGGTCCAGCGCCTTGGCGCCGCGCAGGCCGATCTCCTCGTCCGGCACGAAGGCGACCAGGATGTCGCCGTGCGGGCACCGCCCGCGTGAGAGCGTCTCCAGCAGCGTCATCACCACCGCGATCGCGGCCTTGTTGTCGGCGCCGAGCACGCTGGTGCCGTCGCCGACGATCACCTCCTGGTCCCGGTAGGGCAGGATCTCCGGATGCTCGCCCACGCGGAGCCAGATGTCCTGGGCGCGGTTCAGGCAGAGATCCTCGCCGGTGAACGTGACCCGGCTCGGACGGATGTCGGGCGACAAGCCCACGTCGACGGTGTCCACGTGGGCGCAGAAGCCGATCCGCGGTGCGCCCGCGGCGGTTCCGGGCAGTCGCGCGGTGAGGATGGCGGATCGGTCGAGATGGATGTCGGCGAGGCCCAGCAGCGTCAGCTCCCGGGCCAGCAGGCGCGCCATCTCCCATTGACCCGGCGTGCTGGGCAGGGTCCGCGCGGCGGCGTCGCTCTGGCTGCTGACGGCGAGATAGCGGAACAGGCGGCCGACCAGCCGGTCCGCCAGCCCCTCGGTCGATGGATGTGTCACGTCCCGGCACCCGGGGTTCCGGGTGCCGTCTCGCCGGCCCATGGGCCCGGTGATATCGTAGGTCCGGCGCACGGCGCGATCCTGCCCAGCAGAGGAAGCATGCACATGCCACTGGATAGTAGTGCCGGCCGGCCCCGGCAATCTCTTAACGTCCTGGGCGGCGCGTTGGAGCCTTGCTCGATCGATCCGTTGACCGGGTTCCACCGCGACGGCTGCTGCACCACCGGCCCGCGGGACGTCGGCAGCCACACGGTATGTGCGGTCGTGACCGCCGAGTTCCTCGACTTCAGCAGATCGCGCGGCAACGACCTGGTCACGCCGGCGCCGGATCACGGCTTCCCCGGGCTCAAGCCGGGCGATCGCTGGTGCCTCTGCGCGCCGCGATGGCAGGAGGCGCTGCGCGCCGGCGCCGCACCCCGGGTGGTTCTCCGCTCGACCGAGGCGAGCGCGCTGCGGCATTGCGCGCTCGACGACCTGCAACGGTCGGCGCTCGACCCCGGCTGATCGGGCGCCCGCGGCCTATACATAACGATATCAGAACTGTTATGGTGCCGGACCGACAGGGTCCGGCCCGATGCCGGCTGGTCCCCGCGTTCATCTCTTATCAAGCATTCTGGGGCAGCATACGCCGCCGGCAGCGGGAACCAGACCATGATGCGTATGTCCGCGATGATCGCCCGTCTCGTCATCGCCGCCGCGACGTGCCTCTCCGGTTGCGCGCAGGCGCCGCGTGCCGATCCCGCCGCCATGGATGCCGCCTCCCCGAGCTACGTGATCGGGCCGGGCGACACGCTGATGGTCTCGGTCTACCACGTCCGCGACCTCAGCCTGTCGCTGCCGGTGCGGCCGGACGGCCGGATCTCGATGCCGCTGGTCACCGACATGGTCGCCGCCGGCAAGACGCCGACCGAGCTTGCCCACGACATCCAGGCGCAGCTCAAGGACTACGTGAAGAACGCCGACGTCACGGTGATCGTCACCGGCTTCGTCGGCCCGTTCGACCAGCAGGTCAGGGTGATCGGCGAGGCGACCCAGCCGCTGGCGTTCCCGTACAGCGACCACATGACCCTGCTCGACGTGATGATCGAGGCCAAGGGCCTGACCCGCTTCGCCGCCGGCAACAGCGCCAAGATCGTGCGGCGCGACAGCCACGGCTTGCGGACCATACCGGTGCGGCTGGGCGACCTGATCCGCGACGGCGACGTCACCCAGAACGTCGCGATGCGTCCGGGCGACACCCTGGTCATCCCGCAGACCTGGTTCTGACGGCGCGCTCATGATCACGCTGAAGAACCTGCTCAAGCGCTACGGCATCGTCGCCTGGCGGCGTCGCTGGGCGGCGGTGATCCTCGCCTGGGCGATCTGCCTCGCGGGCTGGCTCGGGGTCGCCTCGATCGCGGATCAATACCGTTCGACGGCGCGGCTCTACGTCGATACCGGTGCGGTGCTGACGCCGCTGCTGAAGGGCCTGGCGCTCGACAGCTCCACCAGCAGCGACGTCGACATCCTGCAGCGCACCCTGCTCAGCCGGCCCAACCTCGAGAAGCTCATCTCCAAGACCGATCTCGACCTCAGGGCCTCGACGCCGATGCAGCGCGAGCGGCTGATCCAGTCCCTGGCGACGAGCATCCGCATCCAGCCGCAGATCAGCAACCTGTTCACCATCGAGTACGCAGACAGGAGCCCGAAGCTCGCGCGCGACGTCGTGCAGACCATCGTCGCGCTGTTCGTCGAGAACGCCACCGGCAACTCGCGCGACGACATGGAGAGCGCCAGGCTGTTCCTGGAGCGGCAGATCGCCTCCTACGAGACCAAGCTGCGCGCCGCCGAGCAGGCGCGCGCCGCCTTCCAGGTCCGCTACGCCGACCTGCTGCCGGCCGCCGGCGGCGTCTCCCGCCTGGACGCCGCACGCGAGCAGGCGCAGCTGCTGCGCGGGCAGGTGATCGATGCCAGCAGCCGGCGCGACCTGCTGCGGCAGGAGATGAACAGCACGCCGCCGCTGCTGGTCACCGAGAGCTATGGCGGCTTCGTCGCGGGCACGGGAAGTTCCGCCGGGCCGATGAGCCTGACGGACGCCGAGCAGAACCTGCAGCAGCTTCAGCTTCGCTTCACCGACAAGTATCCCGACGTCGTCGCCGCGCGAAATCTCGTCGCCGCCCTGCGTGGCGCCGGCGCTCGGGGCGCGGGCAGCGACGGGACGCGCGCGCCGTCGTCGCATGGCCGGTCGGTGCCGAACCCCGTTTACGAGCAGCTCAAGGTGCGCCTGGTCGATACCGAGAGCGCGCTGGCCTCGCTGCAGCGTCAGGCTGCCGACGCGCAGCGCGAGGCAGCCGACCTGGCCGCGATCGCGCGCGGCGCGCCGGGCGTGCAGGCGCAGTACATCAACCTGAACCGCGACTACGACGTGCTGCGCAAGAACTACGACGAGCTGCTGGCGCGGCGCGAGTCGATGCGGATCGGTGCGGCGGCGAACGACGAGGCCGACGAGGTCAAGCTGCGCATCGTCGATGCGCCGCAGATCCCCGCCATCCCGGTCGGCCCGAAGCGGCTGCTGCTCACGTTCGGCGTCCTGCTCGCCGGAGTGGGCGCCGGCATCGGCCTCGTGTTCCTGTCGGTGCAGATCGATAGCTCGTTCTTCTCGGTGCAGGATCTGCGCGGCATCGGCCTGCCGGTGCTGGGCGGCGTCTCGCTGCGCGAACGACGCAAGGGGCGGCGGCGCTATTCCGGGCTGGTCGGCTTTGCGGCCAGCATCGCCTCCCTGTTCATGGTGTTCGGCGGCTTTGCCAGCTATCCGCTCTGGCTCGCTCGCTTGGTATGACCACCCATCCGAACCTGATCGAGCGCGCGGCGACGCGGTTGCGGGAAGATAACGACCGTGTCGCTTCCGAACTGCTCCGTCGGCAGCCTGCGACGCCTCCAGCGGCACGATCAGCGGCACGATCGGCCTTCGAGCCCGCGGCGGTCGTCGGCGCCCACGATCTCCCGGCGCCGATGGCCGCGCCGGACCCTCCGACCGGCTTGGATGCCGCGATGCTGCGGCGCGCTGGCCTGATCGATCCGACGCAGAAACATTCCCGCCTGTCGGACGAGTTCCGCATCGTCCAGGGGCAGGTGCTGCAGGCGATGGCGCAGGCCGCCGTCAGGGAGACTGCTTCGGCCAGGACCATCATGCTGACCAGTGCCAGGCCGGGCGAGGGCAAGACATTCTCCTCGCTCAACCTCGCGGCCAGCCTGGCGAGCTACGGTCAGCAGCCGGTCGTGCTGGTCGATGTGGACGCCAAGCAGCGTACTCTCAGCACGCGCCTGGGCCTCGCCGCGCAGCGGGGGCTGCTCGACCTGTCCTCGCACTCCGATACGGACATCGACGGGTTCCTGGTCGAGACCAGCCTGCCGAACCTGCGCGTGATCCCGGTGGGCCAGCTCGAGCAGCAGGGGATGGTGCCGGGCGGCAGGCTGGTGATCGATGCGATCGAGCGCCTCGGCCGCTGCTATCCGGACTGCCTGATCGTGCTGGATACCCCGGCCTGCCTCTCGAGCAGCGCGCCGAGCATGCTGGCACCGCTGGTGCGCGGGATCGTCATGCTCGTCGAGGCCCAGAAGACCCAGCGCGCGGAGCTGGAGGCGGCGCTCGATCTGGTCGATGCCTGCCCCACGGTGCTGCTGCTGCTCAACAAGGTGCAGCTCACCGCGAGCGACACGTTCGGGGCTTATGGCTATTGAGCCGCATCGTGATCGACCTGCGGCTCGCCAGCTCGTGCTCGACGTGCCGGCGATCCGGTGCATCGGGCTCGCCGGCATGATCGGCGTGTGCGGCTTCGCCCCCTGCGCGGCGCAGGCCAACGAGGCCGATACCGCCGCCTTCGCGCCGACGGTGACGGATACGCAGCCGGACCTGCGCGCGCTGGTCGGCAGCCTGCTCATAGGCTCGACGCCCGAGGACCGTGCGTTCACCCTGCAGCCGGCGATCGGCGTGCGAGAGCTGCTGACCGACAACGTCTACGAGGCCCGCAGCCCACGCGTCGCCGACCTGGTGACGTCGATCCTGCCGGAGCTGTTGCTCAGCGGTCAAACCCCGCTCGCGCAGGCGGACATCAGCTACACGCCCGACATCCAGCTCTACGCCAAGACGTCGCAGCAGGACCAGGTCGTCCAGCAGTTCAACGGTCAGGCGCAGCTGACGGCGGTTCCGCAGACCCTGTTCCTCTCGCTGCGCGGCACCGGCGACCAGCAATCCACCATCGACAGCTACGGACCGGGCGGGCTGCCCTATTACGGCGAGCAGAACCGCACCGACGTCGTGGCGCTGCAGGTTTCGCCCTATCTGCAGCATCGCTTCGGCGGCGACGGGACGCTGCGCGCCGGCTACGTCTTCGACTACAGCAGCCAGACGGCCTCTCAGACTGGCCCGCAGACCGGAACCCCGGCCGAACCCGCCGACCTGTTCTCCCAGGATCTCGGCAACAGCGTGACGCGCTCGAACGAGGGATACGCCTTCTTTACCACCGGCGAGAATCTCGGGCGCTTCACCGATACCGCGCGGCTCGACGTCACGCGCTACGACGGCAGCGGCGACAGCGTGCTGAACCGCGCCCATCGCTCGACCGCGATCGACGATTTCGGCTACGGGCTGAGCCGCGCGGTGGCACTGCTCGGCAGCGCCGGCTACGAGGACATCGCCTATTCCGGGCTGCCGCCGATCAGGATCCGGGACGCGGTATGGAACGCCGGCATCCGGCTGACGCCGAACCAGGCCAGCAGCCTGACCGCCACATACGGCCACGAGGACGGCTTCGACAGCCTCAGGCTCGCCTCCTCCTACGCCGTCACGGCGCGCCTGCGTGTGTTCGCGGTCTACTCGGAGGGTCTTACCAGCGGCCAGGAGGAGATCCAGGACAACCTGGACCGCTCGTCGGTCGATCAGTTCGGCAACACGGTCAGCACCGCGACCGGCGCGCCGACGCTGGTCTCCGACCAGTTGCTGTCGCTGCAGAACGATCTCTACCGCGTGCAGCGTCTTTCGGCGACTGCGGTCAGCACCTACGCGCGCGACGTGTTCGCACTGACGGTGGAGCAGGAGGAGCGCAACGAGATCGCCAGCGCCTCGTCCGCACCCGGCTATTCCGACCGCGGAACCTCGATCGACCTGAGCTGGAGCCATGACCTCACGCCGAAGCTGACCGTGACGACGACGCTGCGCTACAGCGACACCCGTACCGAAACCGTTCCGGTATCAAAATATAAAACCGCAGGCTTGGATCTGGATGCGAGCTATGCGATCGGCCCGTCGCTGAGCGCCACCTTCGGCTACTTCATCCGCGACGTTTCGGCCGGTTCCGCTGGCCAGAGCAGCCTGCAGAACGCCGTCCTCGTCGGCCTGCGCCAAAGCTTCTAGCGATGATCATGTACAGCAAATATTACGGGCTGAACGGTCTGCCGTTCCAGTTGACCCCCGACAGCCAGTTCTTCTTCGGCAGCAGCGGCCACAGCCGCGCGCTGTCGCATCTGGTCTATGGCCTGCAGCAGCAGGAAGGCTTCGTCGTCATCACCGGCGAGGTCGGCGCCGGCAAGACCACGCTGGTGGACTGGCTCTGGTCGCAGCTCGACCACTCCCAGTTCGTCATGGTCCGGATCATGATGACGCTGGTGTCGCCCGACGACCTGCTTCGCCTGGTGGCGGCCGGCTTCGGCGTCGAGGATGCACCCGACAAGGCGATGCTGCTGCGCCGCATCGAGGCGAAGCTGCTGGCCCTGAGGGCGCAGGGCGGCCGGCCGCTGCTGATCGTCGACGAGGTGCAGGGCCTGTCGGTGAGCGGCCTCGAGGAGCTGCGCATGGTGTCCAACATCGCCCAGGGCGGTCGGTCGCTGCTGCAGATCATCCTGCTGGGCCAGCCGGAGTTCCGCCAGACCTTCGCGCGGCCGCAGCTGAACCAGCTGCGACAGCGCGTCCTCGCCTGCTACCATCTCGGTCCGCTCTCCGCCGAGGAGACACAGGCCTATGTCAGGCACCGCCTGACCGCGGTGGGCTGGAACGGCGCCCCGGACTGGGAGTCGGCTGCCTTCGAATGCGTGCACCGGCACAGCGGCGGCATCCCGCGCCGGATCAACCGGCTCTGCTCGCGCGTGCTGCTGTACGGCGCCCTGGAGGAGACCGCGCTGATCACCGCGGCGATGGTGGAGGACACCGCATCGGAGCTGGACGCCGATATCGGCGACGCCCCAGGGATCGAGCACGCGTCGGCGCCGCAGGGCTCGGAGCTGAGCGGGCGCATCGCGGCACTGGAAGGCAAGCTGGATCGCCTGTTCGCGTTGCTCGACGTCCCGGCGCGCGGTGCGGCATGAACGCCCCGACCGCGATGCGCAACGCGATGAGCGTCGACGTCGAGGACTACTTCCAGGTGCAGGCCTTCGCCGACGTGGTGCCGCGGGCGGGATGGGATGCGATCCCGCGACGGGTCGAGGCCAACACCGACCGCATCTTGCAGACGTTCGACGCCGCCGGGGTGCAGGCGACCTTCTTCACCCTGGGCTGGATCGCCGAGCGCCATCCCGGGCTGATCAGGCGCATCGTGGCGGCGGGGCACGAGCTCGCCAGCCACGGCTACGACCACGTGCTGGCGCATCGTCTGACGCCGGCCGAGTTCACCGCCGATGTCGGCCGCACCAGGCGGATGCTGGAGGATATCGGCGGCGTGCCGGTGGTGGGCTATCGCGCGCCCACCTTCTCGATCGGGCCGCGCAACCCGTGGGCGTTCGAGCGGCTGGAGCGCGAGGGCTACCGCTACAGCTCCAGCGTGTTCCCGATCCGCCACGACCTCTACGGCGCGCCGGAGGCGCCGCGCGCGCCGTTCCGGCCGGGCCAGGGTGCGCTGTGGGAATTGCCGATGACCACGGTGCGGCTGCTGCGTCGCAACCTGCCCTGCTCGGGCGGCGGCTACTTCCGGCTGCTGCCCTACGCGCTGTTCCGCGGCGGCCTGCGTCGGCTAAACCGCGTCGAGCGTCGGCCCGGCATCTTCTACTTCCATCCGTGGGAGATCGATCCGGACCAGCCGCGCATCGAGGGGAGCGGCCGCCTGTCGCGCTTCCGGCACACGGTCAACCTGTCGCGCATGGCGGGCCGGCTCGACAGGCTGCTGCGCGACCTCGCCTGGGACCGGATGGACCGCGTCTTCGCGCCGCTCTGGAGTCCGTCGGGTCGGGGTGGCCGGCCGTGACCGTGCGCTGCCGCCCGCTTGACGCTTCCACCGAAGCCGCCTGGGACGGCTTCGTGACGGCACGCGAGGCCGGCACCTTCTTCCACCTGTCCGGATGGCGCCGGGTGATCGACCGCGCCTTCGGCCAGCGCACCCGCTACGTGCTGGCGGAACGCGACGGCACGATCACCGGCGTGCTGCCGATGGTGCATATGCGCAGCCGGCTGTTCGGCAACGCGTTGGTGTCCAACCCGTTCTGCGTCTATGGCGGCCCGCTGGCGGCCGACGCGGAGAGTGCCGACGCGCTGACCGCCCACGCGGTCGAGATGATGCGCGCAACCCGCGTGCCGACGCTCGAGTTCCGCTTCCTCGATGCCCCGGAGCCGCTGCGCGAGGGATGGGCCAGCCGCGCCGACGGGCTGTACGTGACGTTCCGTAAGCCGATCGTCGCCGACGCCGATGCCAACCTCAAGGCGATCCCGCGCAAGCAGCGCGCGGTGGTGCGCAAGGGAATGCAGAACGGCCTTACCGTCGCGGTGGACGACGATGTCGACCGGCTGCACCGGATCTATGCCGAGAGCGTGCGCAACCTCGGCACGCCGGTGTTCTCGCGCGCCTATTTCCGGATCCTGCGCGCGGTGTTCGGCGCGCAGGCGGACGTGCTGACGGTGCTCGATGACGGGCGGCCGATCGCCTCGGTGCTGAGCTTCTATTTCCGTGACCAGGTGCTGCCCTACTACGGCGGCGGCACGGTGGCGGCACGCGGGCGTGGCGGCAACGACCTGATGTACTGGGAGGTGATGCGCCGCGCCGGCGAACGCGGGTGCCGCCTGTTCGATTTCGGCCGCAGCAAGATCGGCACCGGTGCGTTCGCGTTCAAGAAGAACCTCGGCTTCGAGCCGGTGCCGCTGCACTATCGTTACCTGCTGCGTACCGGGACGGTGCCGCCGGACCATAACCCGCTGAACCCGAAATACCGGCTGTTCATCGATGGCTGGAAGCGCCTGCCGCTGCCTCTGACCAAGCTGATCGGTCCCGCCATCGTGCGCGGCATCGGCTGAGCCGATGCGGGACCTGCTGTTCCTCTGCCACCGCATCCCCTACCCGCCGAACAAGGGCGACAAGATCCGCGCCTGGCACATGCTGCAGCACCTGGCGCGGCGCTACCGCGTGCATCTCGGCTGTCTCGCCGACGATCCGGCCGACCTGGAGCACCTGCCGATGCTGCGCGGGCTGTGCGCCAGCGTCGCGTGCCCGCGCATCGACCCTGGGCGGCAGCGCCTGCGCGCGCTGACCCGGCTGCGGCCCGGCCGGCCGCTCACGCTGGACTATTTCCATCACGCCGGTCTGCAGCAGTGGGTGCGCCAGACCTTGAGCGGCTCGCCGCGCGCCGGCCTGTTCGTGTTCTCCTCCGCCATGGCCCAGTACGTCCTGGGCCATGAGGCGAGCGGGCCGGCGATCCTCGACATGGTCGACGTCGACTCCGAGAAATGGGCCAGCTATGCCGCGCGCAGCCGCCTGCCGATGCGGCCGGTCTGGGCGCGCGAGGGCCGCACCCTGCTGGCCTACGAGCGACGCATCGCCGCCCGGTTCGACCATACGCTGTTCGTCTCCGAGGATGAGTGCCGCCGCTTCGTGGAGCTGGCCCCCGAGAGCCGCGACCGCGCCGGCTGGGTCGAGAACGGCGTCGATCTCGTCTATTTCTCCGCCGCACGCGCAGGTGCTGATCCCTATGGCGGCGCCCGCCGCGCCATCGTGTTCACCGCGACGATGGATTACCGACCCAACGTCGATGCCGCGCACTTCTTCGCCCACAAGGTGATGCCGCTGCTGCGCGCGCGTCATCCGGACGCGGCGTTCCACATCGTCGGCGCCAACCCGACCGCCGCCGTGCGCGCTCTCGTCGCGCTGCCCGGCATCCGTGTGACCGGAGCCGTGCCGGACATGCGGCCCTACCTGGCGCACGCCGCCCTGGCCGTGGCGCCGCTGCGTATCGCGCGCGGGATCCAGAACAAGGTGCTCGAGGCGATGGCGATGGGCCGGCCGGTGCTGGTCTCGCCGCAGGCTCTGGAAGGGCTGCGGGCGCAGCCGGGGCGGGACCTGCTGGTGGCCGACGCGCCGGACGCGATGGCGGCGCGCGCCGGAGAGATCCTCGACGGCGCCCATGCCGGCCTCGGCCTCGCGGCACGCGCGGCGGTGGAGCGCTGCTATCCCTGGGAGGTCACGCTGCGCGGGCTCGACCGTCTGCTGGCGCCGGCATGAGTGAGGTGATGCCAACCAGCCACGCCCTGCCGCGCGGCCTGCGGGTGAGCGCTCCGGCGCTGCTGCTCGGCCTGCTGCTGCTCGGACTGGTGTTCCGGCCGGAGATCCTCGCCGCGCTCTCGGTGTGGCGCGGCTCGACCGCCTACAACCACTGCTTCCTGGTGCTGCCGATCGCACTGTGGCTGGCCTATGACCGGCGCCACCTGCTGCCGGCGGTGCCGATCCGGCCGTGGACCGGGGCGGTGCTGCTGGCGCTGCCGCTGGGCTGCATCTGGCTGCTCTTCGAGCGGCTCGGCATCATGGAGGGGCGGCAGTTCGCCGCACTCGGCTTCGTGGAGCTGCTGCTGCTCGCGGTGCTGGGCCGGCGGATGGTGCGCGCGCTGCGCGCGCCGCTGCTCTACCTGATCTTCCTGGTGCCGTTCGGCGCCTTCCTGACCGCGCCGCTGCAGGATTTCACCACCCGCTTCGTCGTCCTCGGCCTCGACCTGCTGGGCATCGCGAACCGCTCGAACGGCCACAGGATCGAGATCCCCGAGGGCGTGTTCTTCGTCGCCCAGGCCTGCGCCGGGCTGCGCTTCCTGATCGCCTCGGTGGCGTTCGGCGCGCTCTACGCCATGACCCTGTATCGCAGCCCGCTGCGGCGGGTGCTGTTCGTGGCGGTCTCGGCCGTGGTGCCGGTGCTGGCGAACGGGGTGCGGGCGCTGGGCATCGTCGCCGCCGGCCACTGGGTCGGGAGCGCGCGCGCGGCGGCGGCCGACCACCTGATCTATGGCTGGCTGTTCTTCTCCGCGGTCATCCTGGTGCTGATCCTGGCCGGCCTGCCGTTCCGCGAGGATACAGCTGCGGAGCCCGCCGGCCCTTCCGGCGTGATGCCGCGCACGCCGGCCTCCGCGCTGCGCCTGGTCAGGCCGGCCCTGCTGCTGGCGCCGCTGGCGGCGGTGGGGCCGCTGCTGGCGGCGGACCTGGACGCCGTGGCCGCCTCGGCTCGGGTCTCGCCACCGGCCGCGCTGGCGGGCTGCGTCGTGGCCGATGGCGCGCCGGTCGATCCGGTGCACCAGGCGACCCTGTCTCGCGTCGGCGCCTCCGTAGGCACCTTCCTGTGTCGGGGCGGCACGGTCCGGCTGCTGACGGTGGCGTTTCCCTCCCGCACCGATCCGGCGCGCATCCTGGCCGCACAGCGCAGCCTGACCGGCCAGGACGTCGCGGAAGAAGTGGCGACCGCGCCGCTGGCGGCGGCGCCGGCTTGGCGGGAGGTCACCACCAGCAAGCCGCAGCATCGCTCGGCGACGGCGCTGTGGATCGACGGCCGCCCGGTGCAGGGGAGCCTGCGGGACCGGGCCCTGCAGGCGCGCCGCAGCCTCGTCGGCGGCGGCCATCCGGTGCTGCTGGCGGTCCTGGAGCCCGTCGGCGCCAGTCCGCTCCCGTCGCTGGGGGATGCCGGCGCGGCCGCGCTTTCGGCACGCCTCGCCGCGTTCACCACCGGTCCGTCATGAGCGTCGGCACCATCTCGGTTGAAGCGATGCCGTCGACGGGAGACTCGATCCTCGCGAAGACCGCGAAGGGAGCCGGCTGGGTCATCGGCTGGCGCATGGTCACCCGCATCCTGGGTCTGGTCAGCACGCTGTTCCTGGTCCGCCTGCTGCTGCCGGCGGATTTCGGCCTGGTCACGCTGGCGATGAGCTTCGCGCAGGCGATCGACCAGCTCTCGTCGCTCGGCGTCGAGGAGGCGGTGATACGCGAGCGGCAGCCGACCCGCGAGCTGTACGACAGCGCCTTCACCATCAACGTCCTGCGCGGCATCGGCACGACGGCGATCGTGGCGGCGGCGGCGTGGCCGGTGGCGCGGTTCTTCGGCGACATGCGCCTGTTCCCGGTGATGCTGGCGATCGCAGCCGGTTCGCTGGTGTCGTCGTTCGAGAATATCGGCATCGTCGATTTCCGGCGCGAGATCGCCTTCGAGAAGGAGTTCGTGCTGATGTCGGTGCCGCGGCTGATCGGCATCGTCACCGCGATCGGCCTGGCATGGCTGTTCCGCAGCTACTGGGCGCTGGTCTGCGCCATCGTCGGCTCGATCGTGATCCGGGTCGCGATGGGTTACGTGATGCACCCGTACCGGCCCTGGTTCCGCCTGCGCGCCTGGCGACAGATCGCCGGCTTCTCGTTCTGGTCCTGGCTGCTCAGCCTCAGCACGCTGCTGCGCGACCGCTGCGACAGCTTCGTCATCGGCAGGGTGTTCAACCTCGCCCAGGTCGGCGTGTTCTCGCTGGGCAACGAGATCGCCTCGCTGCCGACCACCGAGCTGGTCTCGCCGCTGTCGCGCGCCTGCTTCTCCGGTTTCGCCTCGGCGCGCGGCAGCGATGGCAGCACCGCCGACGCCGGACGCGCGTTCCTGCGCGTGGTCGGCAGCACGACTCTGATCGCGCTGCCCGCCGGCGTCGGGATCTCGCTGGTCGCCGACCCGATCGTGAAGCTGGCCTTCGGCGTCCACTGGACCGGTGCCACCGCGGTGATCCGGGTCCTCGGCGTGGCGCTGACGGTGACGATCCTCGGCCTGATCAGCAATGCGCTGATGAACGCGCACGGGCTGCTGCGCACGATGTTCCGTATCCAGATCAGTGCCGTCATCGTCAAGCTGGTCCTGCTGGTGGCGCTGGTGATGCGCTTCGGGCTGGTCGGCGCCGCGATTGCGGTCAGTCTGGCGGCCATGCTCGAGCATCTGCTCTATCTCTCGATCACGCTGCGCTATCTCGGGCTCCGTATCACCGACATCCTGCGCTGCACCTGGCGCAGCGCGGTGGGCGCGCTGGTGATGGCGGCGGGCCTGTTCCGGGTCGGCCTCGGCTGGAACGCGGTGCCGTACCGCACCGGGGCGATCATCGGCGACCTGGTCTTGGCCGTGGTGACCGGTGCGGCGCTGTACGGCGCGGCGGTCGGCGCGTGCTGGCTCACGGAGGGGCGCCCCGCCGGCGCGGAGCGCGACCTGGCGGGGATGGCGAGGCACGCCTTCGCCCGCGTCTTCAGGTAATACCAATCACCTTTGCATGTGACCCGTGCGCCAGGGCTCTGCCCTGGACCCGCTCAAGGCGAAGCCTTGAGGATCCAATTATCCTAGGATGGTTTCCAAAGGCCCAGGCCTTTGGCGGGTCTGGGCAGAGCCCAGCCTTGCTTTCTGACGGTCGGTCAGGCCGTTGGTCTAACGCGCTCGCGACGCTCGCCGGCCGGTGCCGGGCGGGCGCGGCACGATGTCGTACTGCGGGTCGGATCGTCGCGCGGCGGCGTCGCTGTGCGGCGCGCCGGCGCCGAGAAGATAGCCGTAGGCGGCGGTCGCCCGCGGCGACCCGGTGAGGGTGATCATGCCGGCGAGCGAGGCGAGCGCCAGCTCGGCATAGTCGCCGTCGCTGTGCGCCCAGCCGGCGCCGTTATCCTGACCGGCCGCCGCGGTCGCCTGCTGCAGCAGCGCCCAGCTGCGGCAGGTCACGCCGCCCGCGACGTTGCCGAGCAGGTAGCTGACGCCGTTATGCGGCGCGAAGCCCGCGGCGGCGCTGAGGAAACGTCCGGCGACGAAGTTCTCCGCCCACCGCAGGTAGGTCAGGGCATCGCGGTCGCCGAGCGCCGCGGCCTGCACCGCAGTGCCGACGAAGTAGTCCTGCTGCCATGGCGGCATCTGGCCGCGCGTGCCGTACTCGCCGTCCAGCACGTAGCCGTAGGTCTCGCCTTCCCGCTCCGACCAGGCGGGCAGCCGTGCCGCCAGCCAGCGCCAGTTGGCGCCGGCGATCCTGGCGAAATACGCCTGCTCGGGCGAACCGGCGGGGTTGATCCATGCCGCCTCGTCGATCTGGCGCAGGCTCCACGCGGCGCCGCGGAGCTGGTTGCCGCGTATGACGTTGCCCTCGCGGCCGTGGCGCATCTGCGGGTCGGGCCAGGTGAACAGGATGCTGAATGCCGCCTGCGCGTTGAGCAGGTCCAGGTAGCGCCGGCTGCCGGTCATCAGGTAGGCGACGTAGGCCAGGTCGGGCTCGTGCGAGGTGTCGGCGGTCCAGCCGGTCGCGGCATCGACCGGCTGCGTGAGCCCCGTGGTGGCGCCGGTGCCGCCGCGACCGTCGATCCAGAGTTCGGGATAGGCGTCCGTGTTCAGCCAGGTTCCGCGCGCCCGATCCCAGAACTGCCAGGGCACGGCGCCCGCGGCATCGGCCTGTCCCAGGGCGAAGGCCGCCGCCTGCGCGCTCTGCGTCACCAGCCAGACGGCGTTGCCCCGCGTGGTCGGGCCGATCTCGCCGCGCCCGCCGGTGGTGGGCATGTAGCGGGTCACCCCGTTCGCCGCCAGCGGCTCGCCCCAATCCGGCTGCGCCATCGCCGCCGCCTCCTCGTCGAGCACGGCGCGCGGGATGCCGCCCGTCAGGTCGTAGCCGGCGACCAGCCCGGTCCGCTCCAGCGCCGCCACGTCGTGTCGGACGTTGATCGGCGGCGCCTCGTTGCTCCAGACCAGCCGGTGCCAGCTCTGGTACTGGAACTGGTGGATGCCGGGGCAAGCATAGACGATCCTGCCGCCGAGCCGGATCGTCACGCCATAGCTGATCGCACCGCCCTCGCGCTGCATGGCCAGGTCGTTGCGGAACTGCAGGTCGGTGCGGCTGGTGCCGTCGCCGTAGCCGCGTATGTCGAGGCTGAGATGCAGCGACCCGGCGACCGGGGCATCGATCCGCACCTCGCCGGCCTGCGGTCCGCGGAGCCAGCCGGCGGCGGACCCGTCCGACAGCGCCTGTCCGAGCAGGGCGCGCACGTCGAGATGGTATGGCCTTACCTGGCCGCCCGAACGGATCGTCAGATCGACGGTGAGATCGTAGCGGCCCAGGGCCGCTACGAGGTCGAGAGCCGGACCGGCCGGGGGCGGTGCGCGCATCAGCGTCAGCGCCGCCGACCGGAGCGCTGCGAGCGGCGGGGCGATCAGGGTGAGAACGCCGAGGCGGGTGGAGCCATCGGGGTAGCTCGCCTTCACGTCGAGCTGCACCGGGATCCGCCGGCCGGCCGCGAGGGCCGCAAGCCCGCTGCCCGCAGGAAGCTGTCCCGGCAGGAAAGCCTGGCCGAAGCTGAGCATGCGCGCCGGGATCGCCGCACGCCGCTCGTTCTGCAACACCAGACCCACCAGCGGAGGAGGTTCCGGCCGTGTCATGGGCGCGGCGCAGGCGGCCGACGCGGTCCAGCCCAATCCCAGCAGCGGCAGCGCCCGGAGCAGGCGGCGCAGGCCGCTCCCGAGCCTGTGCGCGATCGCCGAGGACGACCGCGCCGGCGCCAGCGTCACCCAGTGCAGCGGGACGGAGGCGGTCGCGAGGCTGGTCTTGTAGCGATCGGCCCCGGCGAGGAAGTCGTAGGTCTGCATCCCCTCGGCCAGGTAGCGCTCGATCGCGAGCTGGTGGCAGGTCATGCCCGGCTTGGCGTGGGGCGGGGCCGAGGCGTAGTCGAAGCCGCTCTGGTAGGCCGAGATGCGGCCGCGGAAACAGAAGCCGTGCAGGTAGCCCACCGGCTGGTCGCCGGCATCGATGCGCAGCAGCTGCACCGCGTCCGTGCGGTCGATCAGGGCGCCATGGAACCGGCCGAAGCCAGGATCGGCGAACGCGCCCGGTCGGCCGCGCGCGGTCCAGGTGGCCTGATGCAGCGACGCCATCTCGCCCAGGAACGCGTGCGCCTGCGCCGGGCCGCCCGCCCGGGTGACCCGCAGCGGGCCGATCTCGGCGTAGCGTCTCGCCGAGCGGCGCAGCTGGTAGCGCGCATTGGCGCTGAGCCGGTCGATCGGCCGGCTGCCGGCGTGCCGGATCGCCGCGAGATCGACGTAGGGCGCCTCGCGCGTCCGCCGGCCGATGCAGGCGGCCTCCAGGCTGTCGGCCAGCCGAAGCTGCGCGGCGCCGATCCCGCTCAGCACCAGCGAGCGGCCGTGCCGGCCGCCGTGCAGCGCCGCCCCGAGGCAGCCGCGCAGCGCGTCATCCGCGCCTGACGCGAGCAGGACCCCGTTATGCTCGATGAACAGGCGATCCCAGGCAGGCCGGCCGCTCTCCGACAGCCAGAGGCGGTCGCGTCGCGGCCAGCTTCGGCGGCGTCGGTTGAACAGCGCCAGCGCGACGAGCTCGCCCTGGCGCCGCGCCTCGATCAGCACCGGATCGTCGAAGCGCTCGGACGCCAGGCACCCCACCCAGGCCCAGCTCTGGAAGAATGAGCATTCGACATGAGGCTCGAGCTGCCGCCATCGTTGTTCCACGAGATCCAGTGACGCCGGTTCCATCGCTTCGATCGTCAGCATCCGCCTGGCCATTCTCCGCAGCACGTGATCATGCCGCCTCGGCATCGACAAGCCGAGCATGATCGTTTCGAGCATGCTACATAAACGTGGCGGCGCTCGACCGCGAGCGGTCGCGACGGAGAGTGCCATGTTCGCCAACGTCGTCCCCTGCGCGCCGCTGACCGGTCCCCCGGTCTGCGCCGTCGCGGTGGATGCGGAGGAGGATTTCGACTGGAGCCGGCCCTCTCGCGCGACCGAGTACTCGACCGCGTGCATGAGGAACACGCGCGAGCTGCAGCAGATCGTCGGTGCTTACGGTATCGTACCGAGCTACCTGCTGACCTATCCGGTGCTCGACGATGACGACGTGGTGCGCATCCTGCGGCGACAGCTCGGCCGCGGGCAGTGCGATGTCGGCGTGCAGCTGCACCCCTGGGTCAACCCGCCCTTCGAAGGCGGCGACGGCCCGGGCATGTCGTTCTCCGGCAACCTGGTGGCGGGGCTGGAAGAGCGCAAGCTGGTGGCGCTCAAGAGCCGTTTCGTCGAACGCTTCGGCAGGGAGCCGCGGCTGTATCGCGCGGGGCGCTACGGCCTCGGGCCGCACACCGCCTCGATGCTGGAGAGGCACGGCTTCGCCGTCGATACCAGCCTCGCGCCGCGCACCGATGCGACGGACGAAGGCGGCCCCGATCACAGCCGGTTCGATTGCCAGGCCTTCTGGTTCGGCGAGCGGCGGCGTCTGCTCGAGCTGCCGCTCTGCCGCAGCGTCGTCGGCTGGGGCGGCAGGCTGGCGCCCCCGCTCTATCGCGCGCTAGCCAGGCCCACGGCGGCGACCTCGACGCCGGCCCGTCGCAGCATTCCCAGCCTGGTGACCCGGCTTCGCCTCGCCGAGCGGATCACGCTGTCGCCGGAAGGCAACGATCTGGCCGCCATGCTGCGCCTGCTGCGGCGTCTGCGCGCCAGAGGGCAGACCGTCTTCGTGCTGAGCTTCCACAGCTCCTCGCTCGCCGTCGGCCGCAACCCGTACGTGCGCAGCCGGGCGGAGCTGCACGGCTTCTATGATCGCCTCTCGGCACTGCTGGAGACGATGGCGCTGCGGATGCAGTTCCGCTTCGCGAGCTTGGCCGAGCTGCCGCGCTACCTGGGCGAGGCGGGGTGAGCGGTGGGCCGTGACAGGGTGGCGCTGGTCGCCAACAACTTCCCGCCGGTGCGCGGCGGATCGGCGGTGGTGTACGCGAACCTCGCGCGCTGTGCGTCCGAGCGGATGATCGTCGTGGCGCCGCGGTCGGGCTACGATGCCGGCCTGCCGGTGATCGGCTGGCGCGAGCACGACCGCGGCAAGCCCTACCCGGTGCTTCGGCTGAATCTGTTGCGAACACGGATCGACGGCGTGCCGCGGCCGGGTCCGGCTAAGCTGCTGTTCGTGGCGCGCGACGCGGCCCTGCGGCTGCGCCTGGCGGCCTCGCTGTTGCGGCTGGTCGCGACGCAGCGCGCGCGCGCGATCTGCGTAGGCGAGCTGCTCGCCAGCGGCTGGGTGATCCGGCTGTTCCGCTTCGTCCCCGGCGTGCGCACGGTGGCTTACGTGCATGGCGAGGAGATCACCACCGAGGATCGCTACGATCCCGGACATCGCCGCGCCCGCGCCACCCTGCTGCAGAGCGACCGCATCGTCGTGGTCAGCCGCTTCACCCAGCAGGCGGTCCTGGGCCTGCTTGACGGTGTCGGAGCCGACCGGGTGCGCCTGATCGAGAACGGGGTCGATGGCGGGCGCTTCCATCCCGCGGCCAAGGCCGAGGACCTGGTCGAGCTGTATCGCCTCGCCGGCTGCTTCGTGTTCGTCTCGGTGTGCCGGCTGCTCGAGAAGAAGGGCGTCGATACGGCCATGCGCGGCTTCGCCGAGCTGGTGGTCCGCCATCCGGACAGCCGCTACCTGATCGTCGGCGCCGGGCCGTACGAGGACGAGCTGCAGGCGCTGGCGCACCGGCTGGGTGTGGCCGACCGGGTGGTGTTCGCGGGCCAGGTGGCCGATGAGGAGCTGGCCGACCACTACCGTCTCGGCGACGCCTTCGTGATGCCCAATCGCGCGCTGCCGAACGGGGACACCGAGGGGTTCGGCCTGGTGTTCCTGGAGGCGAACGCGTGCGGCCTGCCGGTGATCGCCGGCCGGGACGGCGGCAGCACCGATGCGGTGCGCGACGGCGTCAACGGCCTGGTGGTGGACGGGCACTCGCTGCCCGAGGTCGCGGCCGCGATGCTGCGGCTGCGCGAGGAGGCGGGGCTGCGCGACGCGCTGCGCGAGCAGGGCCTGTCGGTGGCCCGAGCCGCCGGCTGGGCCGGCAAGACCGGAGCCTTCCTCGAGATCTGCCTCGGTGCGACGCAGCACCGCCGGCGCGGGGGCGCAGCGGGATGTCGCTGAGCGCGCTGCCGATCGCGCTCACGGTCCCGCCGCTGAGCCTGGTGCCGATCTGTCTCGCCGGGCTGCTGATCGTGCGCCGTCGGCCGCGCGCGGGGATGGTCCTGCTTGCGACCGGCCTGTCCGGGTTGACGCTGCTGGCGACACCGCTGGCGTCCGGCTGGTTGATCGCCTCGCTGGAGCGCAACCTGCCGCTGATCCCGCCGGCGGGCGACCCGCCGCGGGCGATCGTGATCCTCTCGGCCGACGTGGTGCGCAGCGCCGGCACACCGGATCTGGCGGCGGGATCGCTGACGCTGGAGCGCGAGCAGGCCGGTGCCGCGCTGTTCCGCCGGACCGGGCTGCCCATCCTGGTGACCGGCGGCCCGGCCGGCGAGGACACGCTGGGCGCGGTGATGGCGCGCAGCCTGAGGCAGGATTTCGGCGTTCCGGTGCGCTGGATCGAGCCGCAGGCGAGGGATACCTGGGAGAATGCGCAGCACAGCGCGGCGATCCTCAAGGCGCAGCGCATCCATTCGGTCTACCTGGTCACCCACGCCTGGCACATGCGCCGGGCGCTGATCGCCTTCGCCGCCACCGGCATCACCATCACGGCCGCCCCGGTCCGGCTCGACCCGGTGCCCGCCGGCGCGGTCGATCTGGTGCCGCGTACCAGCGCCTGGCTCGCCAGCTACTACGCGCTGCACGAGTGGATCGGGTGCGTCGACTACGCGCTGTCCCGCTAGCGGCATGGCGATACGATTGCTGCTCGCGGAGTCGGTCGACGGGCTGCCGCCCGGCTGCGAGGCGCTGTTCCCGTCCGATCCGTTCGCGAGCCTGGGCTGGTACCGCACCGTCAGCGCGCACGCGCTGCCCGCCGGCGTCGCCGCCTGTTTCGCGGTGCTGATCCAGGATGGCCGTCCGCACGCCGTGGTTCCGCTGGCGCGGCGACAGGCCCGACTGGGCAGCCTGACGACGCCCTACAGCTGCGTCTACTGGCCGTCGTCGGGCAGCGCCGCGCCGGCTGCGTCACGGGTCGTCGGGCGGGAGCTCGGACGGCTCTGCCGGGCCTGCGGCACGGTCCGCCTGGACGCGATCCCGGCGGAGTGGCCGGACCTCGCGGCCTTCATCGGCGGGCTGCGCATGGCCGGCTTGCGAGTGCAGCGCTTCGATCACTTCGTCAACCGCCACGAGCCGGTCGCCGGACGGTCCTGGGCCGACTACCTCGCCGACCGGCCGGGGGCGCTGCGCGAGACGGTGCGTCGCAAGCTGAAGCGATGCGCCGGCGAGACGCGCCTCGAGATCTTCGTCGGCGAGCCGCGGCTCGAGTGCGGGATCGAGGTCTTCGAGAGCGTCTACCGGGCGAGCTGGAAGCAGCCGGAACCGTTCCCGTGCTTCAACGCCGCCCTGATGCGCGACGCGGCCGCGCGCGGCGCGCTCAGGCTCGGCGTGCTCTGGGCCGGAGATCGTCCGGCCGCGGCACAGTTCTGGATCGTGGCGGACGGGCGCGCGACCGTCGTCAAGCTGGCGCATGACGAGCGGTTCAGGCCGCTGTCGCCCGGCACCGTGCTGACCGCGATGATGGTGCGTCGCCTGCTCGACGAGGAGCGGGTCGACAGCCTCGATTTCGGCCGCGGCGACGATCCCTACAAGGCGCTCTGGACGACGCAGCGTCGTCAGAGAATCGGACTGCTGCTGATCAACCCGCGCCGGCCCGCGGGCCTGCTCGCGATCGCGCGCGGCGCGCTGTCGAGGGCGCGCGCCGGACTGCGCGGGCCCTCGCCACGACATGCCTGAACCCGATGACGGGCCGAGCCTTGGCCCCTCTCCAGCCGATGGGACGACGCCCATGCGTATCCTCTACAGCCACCGCATCCAGTCCCGCGACGGCCAGGGCGTCCATGTCGAGGCCATCGTCGCGGCGCTGCGTCAGGCCGGGCACGAGGTGCTGGTGGTGGGGCCGCGCTTCTACGACCAGGCGAGCTTCGGCGGCGAGAGCCGCTGGGTCGCGCTGATCCGGCGCTGCCTGCCCGGCATGCTGAGCGAGATCGCCGAGTTGGCCTACAACCTGCCGGCCTACCGGCGCCTGGCCCGGGCCTGCGACGGCTTCCGGCCCGACCTGGTCTACGAGCGCTACAACCTGTTCTACCTGGCCGGTGCCCTGGTCGCCCGGCGGCGTCGGCTGCTGTTCTACGTCGAGGTCAACGCGCCGCTCGCCGACGAGCGCAGCCGCTTCGGCGACCTCCGGCTGCGTCGGCTCGGACGGGCGTCGGAGCGCCTGGTCTGGCGGTCGGCCGATCGGCTGCTGGCGGTGACCGGCGTGCTCAAGGAGATGGTCGCGGCCGCGGGCGTGGCACGCTGGCGCATCGAGGTCACGCCCAACGGCATCGAGCCGGCCCGCTTCGCCATAGCCGCCGAGCAGCGCACCGGTCCGGTCGTGCTCGGGTTCGTGGGGTTCGTGCGGCGCTGGCACGGGCTGCACGTCGTCATCGACGCGCTGGCTCGCGAGGCGGAAGCGCGCAGCCTGTATCTGGTGGTGGTCGGCGAGGGTCCGGCGCGCCCGGAGCTGGAGCGGCAGGCGGCGGCGATCGGTCTCGCCGCCCGGGTCCGCTTCACCGGCCTCGCCTCGCACGAGGCGATACCCGAGCGCGTCGCCGGCTTCGACATCGCGCTGCAGCCGCGTGTCGTCGGCTATGCCTCGCCGCTGAAGATCTTCGAGTACATGGCGGCAGGCCGGGCGATCGTCGCACCCGATCAGCCTAACATCCGCGAGATCCTCGAGCACGAACGTACCGCGCTGCTGTTCGATCCGGCGCAGCCGGACGGGCTGTGGCAGGCGATCCGCCGCCTGGCCGAGGACCCTTCGCTGCGCGAGCGCCTGGGTGCTGCCGCGCGCGAGGAGATCGGGCGGCGCGATTACAGCTGGCGTCGCAACGCCGAGCGGATCGTGGCGATGGCGCGGGCCGACCTATCCGGCGCCGCCGTGGCGCGGGAGATCGCGGCGTAGCGAACGTTCGGCGCGCGGCGCCGGCCGCTCATGCGCCGGCCACGAGGTCCAGGACAAGCGCCGCCTCGGGTTCCGCCCTCGCCGCCGACGCGATCCCCGGCGGGCGTGCGGCCGGGCTGCCGTCCAGCCAGGCCAGGACCTGTTGCAGCCCGGTTCCGAGGTCGCACGGCGCGCCGAGTCCGAGTGCCTCGCGCGCGCGCGCGGCACTGCCGATCGAGTGCCGGATCTCGCCGCCACGCGCCGGCCGGAACCGCATCTGCGGAGACACCCCGCAGAGCGCGCCGATGATCCGGGCCACATCGAGGACCGACGTCGGCGCGCCGGTGCAGACGTTGAACACCGGGGCGCCGGGCAGGGAGCGCGTCATCGCCGCCCTCAGTGCCGCCACCACGTCGGCGACGAAAACGAAGTCGCGGGTCTGCTCGCCGTCGCCATAGATGTCGATCGGTACGCCGCGGCCCAGCCGGTCGGCAAAGATCGAGATGACCCCGGAATAGGGCGATCGCGGGTCCTGGCGCGGGCCATAGACGTTGAAGAAGCGCAGCCCGGTGGTCGGGATCCCATGCAGCTGGGTCGCGATCCGGGCGTGCAGCTCGCAGGCGTACTTGTCGGCGCCGTAGGCCGAGGCGGGGGCACGCTCGGCCGCCTCGGCGATCGGCAGCACCGTGCAGTCGCCATAGACCGCGGCCGAAGAGGCGTAGACCACCGGCAGGCGGACATGCTGGCGGGCGATCGCCTCGAAGATGGTGATCGTCCCGGTGATGTTGACCCGGTGCGTGTCGGCCCAGTCGCGCACCCCGCGCTCCACCGAGGCGATGGCGGCCAGGTGGAAGCAGCCATCGACACCGTCGAGCGCGGCCGCGACCGTTTCGCGGTCAGTTATGCTGCCCTCGATCAGGGTGGCGCCGGTGGCGAGGTTGTTCAGGCTGCCGGAGGACAGGTCGTCCAGCACGCGCACGTCATGGCGCTCGCCGAGCAGGGCTTCGCAGAGGTGCGAGCCGATGAACCCGCACCCGCCGGTGACCAGGAAGCGACCCATCGATCCTGCCCTCTTCAGCCCGCGCCGAGTTCCTCTATGGCCGAATTTGGTTGCTGAACCGTTAACTACCGCGGGACGCCGATGACGTCACGCGAGTGCGGCCTGTCGCTCGGCACCCTGAGGTCGCGGCGCGGACGGAGCGTCGGCGGCCGCCTGCGACACCAGGAAGCCCTCGAACACCAGTAGCAGCCAGAGCGTCGCGCTGTGGTCGAAGCGGCCGTCACGGTGCTGCTCGATCAGCCGGGCGATTGCCGCGCGCTCGAACAGGCCGCACTCCAGCATGGTCTCGCCCAGCAGCCGCTGCTGCAGCCGGTCGGCCCCGGCGCGGAGCTGGGACGCCAGCGACATCGCGAAGCCCTGCTTGCCGCGATACAGGATCTCAGGTGGCAGGTACGGCTCCATGGCGCGCTTGAGCAGGTATTTGCCGGCGCCGCGGCGCAGCTTCAGCCGGCGCGGCAGGCTCAGCCCCCAGGCCACGAACTCGTGGTCGAGCAGCGGCGGCCGCACCTCGAGCGAGGCCGCCATGCTGGTGCGGTCCACCTTGGTCAGGATGTCGCCGGGCAGGTAGGTCGCGAGGTCGATCCGCTGCGCCTGCTGCAGCGGGTCGAGCCCGTCGCACTCGTCCATCATCGCGCCGATGCGGGCGCCCGGATCATAGCCCTCCAGCCGCGCCGCCAGGTCGGGCGAGTACAGCGCGCGGCGCCCGCGCTGCTGCACCCGGCACAGCGTGCCGTAATAGCCGAGCGCGCTGTCGAGGCTGATCTCGGTCAGGGTATGCTTGGCCCGCAGCCAGCGCGGCGCCCGGTCGAGCTTGGGATAGAAGCGGGCGATGCGGCCGATCACCTGCCGGCGCAGCGGACCCGGAACGCTCGCGCGCACGGCCTCGGCCAGCAGGTGCCAGCGGTAGCGGCGATAGCCGCCGAGCACCTCGTCGCCGCCGTCTCCGGACAGCGCCACCGTAGCGTGCCGTCGCGCCAGCGCGCAGACGGCGAGGGTCGGCACCGACGAGCTGTCGCCGAACGGCTCGCCGAAGATCGCGGCCTGGGTGCGCGCGGCCTCGATGTAGTCGAACGTCGTGGCTTCGGCGTGATGGTCGGTGCGGTAGCGCAGCGCCACCCAAGCCGCGTATGGCCGTTCGTCGGCGCCCGCCTCGAGGCCGAGGGTGAAGGTGGTGAGCGGGGACGCGCGCATCCCGGCGGCGACGGCGACCACGGCGCTTGAATCGACGCCGCCGGACAGGAAGGCGCCCAGCGGCACGTCGGCGACCAGGCGCTCGGCGGTGCTGCGTCGCAGGTGCCCGAGCAGGGCCGGGGCGGCGTCGGCTTGCCGGCCCGGAACCGTGACCGCCGGGCTCCAGTAGCGCACCGGCTTTGCCTCGCCGCCGCCGCGCTCCAGCAGCAGGTAGTGGCCGGGGGCGAGCTTGCTGATCCCCCGGTAGATCGTGCCCGGATCGGGGATGTAGCCGTAGGCGAAGAAATCGTCCACGGCGGTCGGATCGATCCGCCGCGCATGGCCGGGCACCCCCGCGAGCGCCGCGAGCTCGGATGCGAAGGCCAAGCCGCCATCCGGCGTACGCATCAGGTGCAGCGGTTTCTCGCCGAGCCGGTCACGCGCCAGCAGCAGCACCTGCCGGTTGCGGTCCCACAGGGCGAAGGCGAACATGCCCGACAGCCGCTGCAGGCAGCCCGGCCCCCAGCTCTCCCAGGCATGGATGATCGTCTCGGTGTCGCAGCGGTTGCGGAAGACGTGACCCTGCGCCTGCAGGACGTCACGGAGTGCCGCGTGGTTGTAGATCTCGCCGTTGAAGGCGATGACCACAGAACGGTCCTCGTTGTACATCGGCTGCTGGCCGCCCGCGATGTCGATGATCGCGAGCCTGCGATGACCGAGCCCGACCCCCGGCTCGACGTGGAAGCCTTCGCCGTCAGGGCCGCGATGACGCAGCGCGTCGGTCATCCGGTGCAGCAGCGCCGCGTCGATCTCGCCGCCGGAATGATGGAACAAGCCCGCCAACCCGCACATCACCGTCCTCCCGCGAGCCGACGCAGTGCGGCGGACGCTTTCGTTACGGTTATCAATCTAACTCGTGCGGCCGTCCCCCCGCCAAGGATTTACCGCCGCTCCCGAGCCGCCGGTCAGCAAGCCGGCATAGGCCTGGAACATGGCTTCCTGATCATAGGCCTGCGCGGCCTTGCGACGGTTGGCCTGCCCCACGCGACGTCGCAGCGCCGGGTCGTCCAGGAGTGCGCGCAGCGCCGAGGCGAGCGCTGCGTCCTCTCGCGGCACGATGAAGCGGTCGTTCTCCTCGGAGAGCATGGTGCGCACGTCGCCCACGTCGGTGGCGACCACCGGCAAGCCCGCCGCCATCGCCTCCAGCACCGAGAGCGGCATCTGCTCGGTATCCGAAGAGAGGGCGAGCAGGTCGAAGTCATGATAAAACCGTTTCGGATCTGTCACATGGCCGGTGAACTCCACGCGATCGGCCAGGCCGAGCCCGGCCGCGAGACGCTGCAGCGTGGCACGCTCGCCGCCGTCGCCGACGACGACCAGGCGGGCAGGGGTCTCGAGCTGTCGCATCGCGCGCAGCAGGCGGCCCACGTTCTTCTCCGGCCGCAGCGCCGCCACGATGCCGATCACCGCGACGTCATGGTCGCGGACGTGATCCGGCGGCGGGGCGTAGCGCTGCAGGTCGACGCCGTTCGGAATGTAGCGCAGGTGTCGCGGGTCGAGCCGCCAGGTCTCGGTCGCGATGCGCAGCAGGGTGCGCGACGGCAGCACCACGATGCTCCGGCGCAGCGCCAGTCGTCGCGTCCATACCCGTCGCCGCAGCTGGACATGGCGTTCCTCCGGTCCGAAGCCGTCCTCGGTGTGGATGTGACGGGCCATCGGGGCCAGGTTGGCGAGCGCCCACTCGATCGATCCCCAGTTGCTGGTGACCAGCACCGCCGGCCGCAGGCCGCCCAGCAGCCCGCGGATCCGGCGCAGGTTGCCCAGCGGATCGCGCTTGGCGGTCTCGATGGCGGGGAACGTCACGTCGAGACCGGGCGCCAAGCGGCTGCTGCACTCGGTGATGCCGTCCAGAGCCACGAGGGCGTGGCGGAATGCGTCGCCGAACCGGTTGGCGAGTGCCGTGAAGCGAACCTGCGCGCCGCCGACCGCGAAGCTCGGAAACACGTGCAGCACGAGCGGCGGCGATGTCCGGTGCATGGGCTACGACCTGTGAATACGATATCATAACGAGCATCGTCTGCATTGGACCTTTCCGGGGCAAAGCTCAACGGGCTCGCGCGTCGTCGCCGTGCCGTCCGGACGGACTTTACTGAATCGTAACCAAGATCCGGCATGCTGCGGCCCTGAAATCCTCCGGTGCGCAATGCTGCGGGTCCTGACCCTCTCAACGCTGTTTCCCAGCGCGATCGAGCCCAGCTTCGGCGTCTTCGTCGAAGGCCAGACGCTGCGCCTCGCGGCTCGCGCGGACGTGGCGCTGCACGTCGTCAACCCGGTCGGACGGCCGCGCTTCCCGCTGAGCCTGCATCCGCGCTACCGCCGCCAGCGGGCGCTGCCCGGTCTGGAGGACTGGAAGGGCGTGCCCACCGCGAGGCCGCGTTTCGCCACCGTCCCCGGCCTGAGCGGCGCGCTCAATCCGGCCGCGATCGACCGGGCGGTGCGCCCGGTCCTGGCCCGCCTGCACGCGTCCGGTATCGCCTTCGACGTCATCGACGCCGAGTTCTTCTATCCCGACGGTCCGGCGGCGGCGCGGCTGGCCGCCTCGCTCGGGGTGCCGTTCTCGATCAAGGCGCGCGGTGCCGACATCCACTACTGGGCCAGGCGTCCGGCCTGCCTGCGGCTGATGCTGGAAGCGGCGCAGGCCGCGTCCGGCCTGCTCGCCGTCGCCGGCTCGCTGAAGCAGGACATGGCCGCCCTCGGCATGGATCCCGGCAAGATCACGGTGCACTACACCGGCGTGGATCTCGACCGCTTCCAGCCGGTCGAGCGGACGGCGGCCAAGGCCGCGCTCGGGGTGGACGGCCCGCTGGTCGTCAGTCTCGGCGCCCTGATCGCGCGCAAGGGACATGACATCGTCATCGAGGCGATGACCTCGCTGCCGGGTGCCACGCTGCTGGTGGTCGGCGCCGGGCCGCAACGCGAGACGCTCGCCCGGCTGGTCGCCGCGCGGGGCTTGGGCGAGAGGGTGCGCCTGCTCGGCAGCCTGCCGCATGCGAGCCTGCCGGCGATCCTGGCGGCTGCGGACGTGATGGCCCTGGCCTCCGCCAGCGAAGGGCTCGCCAACGCGTGGATCGAGGCGATGGCGTGCGGCACGCCGGTGGTGACGCCGCGGGTGGACGGTGCCGCGGAGGCGATCGACCCGCCAGCCGGCCGGCTCGTCGACGAGCGTACCCCCTCGGCGATGGCCGCGGCGATCGCGGCCGTCCTGGCCGATCCGCCGCCGCAGCAGGCGGTCCGCGCCTGCGCCCGTCGCTTCACCTGGGAGCGCAACACGCAGGCGCTGTTCGCCCATCTCAGCGGCATCGCCGCCGGGCCGGGCCGCCCCGCCGCAGTTCCTGATCGTTGAGGGCCAGGTCCGTGCTCAGAAAACTGCGTCGGCATCTCCGCTCCTGTCCCATCGGCCTGACCACGAGCCGGATCATGCTGGCGCTGGACATCGTCGCGCTGGCGATCCTGTGGCCGGTCCTGCTGGCGAGCGGGCTCGCCACCTGCGCGTCACTGCACGGCCTGCAGATCATGCTGCCGGCGCTGGCCTACCCGCTCGTCCACCTGGTGCTGCTCTACGCGCTGGGCATGTATCGCCGCGACATCCTGGCCGAGGGGCGCAAGTCGGTGCGCCGCCTGCCGTTCGTGGCCGCGATGAGCACGGTGTGCGGCACCGCGCTCAGCGTGACGCTCGCCTGGCCGGTGTTCTCCATGCTCGGGCCGCTGCCGGGCCTCGCGCGCACCCTGGTCGTGGCCTTCGCCTGCTTCCTGGTCTGCGGTCTCGGCGCGCGGATGGTGTTCCGGGTGCTGCGCCGGCACGGCGTCATCCGCCGCCGCCTGCTGGTGGTGGGCGCCGGCCAACGCGCCTGGGACCTGGTCTGGCTGCTTCGCAACGAGGGGCGCAACCTGCAGTACGAGATCGTCTTCGCGCATGAACAGGGTTTCGGCGCGATCGACCCGCGCCTGGCGGACGGTGGCGAAGGCAGCGTGGTGGCGGCCTCCAACCTCGGCCTGCTGCAGATCGCGCGAGACTTCAATGCCGACCAGATCGTGGTGGCGCCGGACGAACGTCGCGGCATGACGCAGATGGACCTGCTGAGCTGCAAGACCGCGGGCTTCCCGATCAAGCAGTACTTGAGCTTCGTCGAGACCGAGACCCGGCGGATCGACCTCAGGCGCCTGGAGCTCGGCTGGCTGCTGTACTCGGACGGGTTCGATTTCGGCGTGATGGAGCGCGGCCTGAAACGCATGCTCGATATCGGTGTCAGCATGCTGCTGCTGATCCCGGCGACGCCGCTGCTGCTGCTCGCGATGGCGGCGATCAAGCTCGACGATCGCGGCCCGGTGTTCTACCACCAGACGCGGGTCACCCGCGGCAGCCGGGACTTCGCCATCACCAAGCTGCGGACCATGAGCGTGAACGCGGAAGCCGGCGGCGCGGTATGGGCGGCGGCCAAGGACAGCCGCATCACCCGGATCGGCAGCTTCCTGCGCCGCACCCGGCTGGACGAGCTGCCCCAATTGCTCAACGTGATACGCGGCGACATGTCGCTGGTGGGTCCGCGTCCGGAACGGCCCGGCTTCGTCTCGATGCTGACCAGCGAGATCCCGCTCTATAACGAGCGCCACCTGGTCAAGGCCGGCCTGACCGGGTGGGCGCAGGTCAACTACCCCTACGGCGCCTCGGTCGACGATGCACGCTCCAAGCTGAGCTACGACCTGTACTACGTGAAGAACTTCAGCGTGCTGTTCGACATCCTGATCATCCTGCAGACCCTGCGGGTGGTGCTCTGGCCGGGAACCAGTGTTCGCTAGCGGCTGCGGATAAAGGCAAGGGGCTTTGCCCTTGACCCCATAAAAGGCAAGCCTTTGAGAACCTCAATTCTAGAAAATGGGGTTTGGGGCCGCCGGCCCCGACGGGTCAAGGGCAGAGCCCTTGCCTATCGATCCGCCGCGTCACGATCGCGAAACTCCCGCACGAGCCGATGGATCGAGATGTCGCCGCTCGCCGATGGCGGCACCCTGTCCTCGACGAGATCGCCACCGCGCCGCTGCCGGTGCAGGAGAAGCTGCTGCGGGTGATCGGCGCGACCCACGCGGACCTGCCGGAGCTGTCGCGCACCGGGGCCTTCCGCGCCGACCTGCTCGACCGGCTGGCGTTCGACGTGATCAAGGTGCCGGCGCTGCGCGAGCGACGCGAGGAGATAGCTCTGCTCGGCGGCCACTTCGCGATACGCATGACGCGAGAGCTGGGGCGCGAGATGTTCGCGGGCTCCGCGCCGAGAGCGATGAAGACCCTGCAGGAGCATGACTGGCCGGGCAACGTGCGCGAGTTGCGCAACGTGGTCGAGCGCAGCGTCTACCGTATGACAGCCGCGTCGAAGCCACTGGAGCGGATCGTGCTGAACCCGTTCCCGACCCGCAACGCCGCGCAGATCCAGGCATTGGCTCCGACGACAACAGCGGAACCGCCGATCGAGGAGTAAGACTTCTCGGCGCGAACCCGGGCATTCGAGCACAGCCTGCTGACGCAGGCACTACGATCGCATCGGTTCAGTCAGCGCGCGGCGTCACGCGCGCTCGGGCTGACCTACTATCAGTTCCGCCACCATCTCAAGACGCACGGCCTGCTCGGCCGTGATGTGGAGACGCCCTGATCGTGCCGATCCGGGCGTCTGGTTGTCCGTGCCTAGTTGATGAGCCCGTTCACGCGGTTCGGGAAGAAACCATAATTCGCCGACGCACCGCCGCCATAGGCGATGTTCAGCACCTGCGCCGGCGTGCGCGTGTAGGCCAAGCCGTTGATATCGTTCGGGATGAAGTTGTAGGCGTTGCCGGGGATGGTGGTTCCGGCATCGTCGACCACGCCCGACAGGGCCGAGCGCAGGTTGGAGATCGCGTCGGTCGCGACACCCGCGCCCAGGTCGGACAGCAGGGTGCGGATCATGCCGGCCTGGTAGCCCTCGGTGCCCAGCAGGCCCGCCGCCGCGGTGACGTTGTTCGGGTTGGTCAGCAGGGCCGCGGCACCGGTCAGGGCGGTGACGCAGACATCCTCGATGACGTAGGCGCCGAGCAGGAACGAGATCGGATCGGCGAACGGGTTGAAGGTCTGCCCCGCCGCGATCAGCCCCGCCGCGATCGCCAGCGTGGTCCAGCTGGTGTCCAGGTTGATCGAGGGCTCGGAGATCGCGTACGACCCCAGCGTCGCGCGGATGAACTCGACATGGGCGATCTCGTCGACCGCCAGCCGCTGCGCGTAGGATTCGATCGCCGAGCCGTTGAACGGCACCATGCTGCCGCCGGTCACCGTGCCCTGGGTGCCGGTGCCGGTCAGCATCGACGCGTTGAGCCCGCTGCCCGAGATGGCGCGAAGATAGTACTCGGCGCCGAGATACTCGAAGTTCAGCGCGAAGTTGAAGATGTCGGCATCGGTGATGGTGGCGGCCCTGGCGGCGCTGCCGCTCAGCGCGACGGCCGCGCCGCCGATCGACGCCGCGACCGCGGAGCCGACCGCGCCGGCGCCCAGCCGCTGCACCCATTCGCGCCGCCCGGTGCCGGGGGAGGCGTCCGAGGACGGAGAAGTGCCAGCGGCGGAAGCTTCGATATCGAGCATGGACTGAGCCTCGCGAATTCGGATCGGGATAGGTATCCGGTGGGCAAGCTCCTTCGTCCAGCCTCGGTTCCGGCCACGGCAGGCCGCAGCTCATCAACTTTCCGGATTCACCCGATTATGTCGATAGAACGGCCAGTCGATCACCTGGCCGCAGAACAGCGCCCACCAGACCAGGACCGGCTGCAACGCCAGCCTCGGCGCGTGATAGCCCCAGCCGAGCCGGGTGCCGCCGATCGCGATGCCGTCCACCGCGTGCTTGATGTTCGCCGGATAGACGCAGACCGCATACAGCGCCAGCATGATCCCGGCGAGCCGGCGCAGGCGGACCGTGATCAGCGCCGCCGCACCCAGGATCTCGCAGCAGCCGGTTGCGATCACCGTGGCATGCGGGTCGGGCACCCAGTCCGGCACGATCGAGACGAAGGCGGCGGTGTCGCGCAGGTGGAACACACCGGCCGCCAGGTAGATCGCGGCGAGCGCCCAGCGCAGCCCGCTGCGCCAGCGCTCGGCGCCCGCGCCGGGCCGGTTCAGGCCGCGCTGACCCACTCGCCCGCCCGCATCAGCGGCTCGCGCGCGCCGGAGCCGGTGATGCCGTCCAGGTCGATCGCGCCGGAGCCGATCATCCAGTCGATATGGATCAGGCTGGCATTCGCCCCGCGTGCCGCCAGCGCCGATGCGTCCTGTCCGACGGCCTCATGCAGGCAGCTGGCGTAGGCCTGACCGAGCGCGATGTGGCTGGCGGCGTTCTCGTCGAACAGGGTGTTCTGGAACAGCAGGCCGCTGCTGGAGATCGGCGAGGAATGCGGCACCAGCGCCACCTCGCCGAGCCGGCGCGCGCCCTCGTCGGTGCCGAGCACGCGGTCGAGCACGGCACTTCCCCGGGTCGCGTGCGCCTCGACGATGCGCCCCCCCTCGAAGCGCACCTCGATCCCGTCGATCAGCGTGCCCTGGTAGGAGAGCGGCTTGGTGCTGCGCACGGTCCCCTCGACGCGCTGCCGGTGCGGGGTGGTGAACACCTCCTCGGTCGGGATGTTGGGGATGCAGGTGATGCCGTTCGCCGCGGTCCCGGAGCCGCCGAGCCATCTGTGCCCGTCGGCGAGGCCGACGCTGAGGTCGGTGCCCGGACCCTGGAAGTGCAGCGTCGCGTAGCGGCGCGCGTCCAGCGCCGCCGCGCGCGCGTGCAGGCGCTGGTCGTGGGCGCGCCAGGCCGCGACCGGATCGGCGCCGTCGAGCCGGGAGGCGGCGAAGATCGCGTCCCAGAGCTTGTCGATCGCGTCCGGCTCGGGCTCGCCCGGGAACATGGTGCGCGCCCAGGCCGGCGTCGCGCAGGCGATGATGTTCCAGTTGATCGCGAAATTGGTGATCAGCTCGAGCGAGGCCTGGTTGGCCACCGAGTTCGCCCGGTTGGCGCGCGCGATCCGCTCGGGGTCCTCGCCGGACAGCAGGGCCGGATCCTCGCCGGTGATGGCGAGGCGGGCGGCATTGCGTCGGAAGGCCTGGGCGATGCCGTCGGCGAGCCAGGTCGCGGCGGTGTCGAAGGCGGCGTCGGGGGCGTAGCGGAAGCGGGCGCGCTTGGCGATCTCGTCGGTGAAGAAGGTGGTCACCAGCGAGGCTCCCGCCTTGTAGGCCTGCTCGGTGACGCGCCGCACCAGCTCGGCGGCGTCGATCGGCGCCGTGATCACCAGCTCCTGTCCCGCCGCGAGGTTGAGGCCGATCCGGACGACGACCTCGCCCAGCCGGTCGAGCATCGCGTCGCGCCGCGAAGCGGGGGAGGGGGTGCGGCCGTCCATGGTCAGGTCTCCTGCCGAGCGATGCGGGTGCCGGCACTTGTGTTCCGGTGCCGGCCGCTCTCTTGTGGTGCCTCCGCCGCACGGCTGCAACCGGGGACGACCCGCCGGCAGGGCGGCCGGAAGCTTCCCAGGGGATCATCATATGAAGGTTGATCATACGACGTCGCCGTCGCCGCACGATTTCGCCGAGATCGACCCGCCTGCCCGCCTGCTGATGGGGCCGGGACCGATCAACGCCCATCCGCGCGTGCTCCGGGCGATGTCGGCGCAGCTGCTGGGCCAGTTCGATCCTGAGTTCACCCACTACATGAACGAGACGATGGCGCTTTATCGCCACGTGTTCCAGACCGCGAACCGCTGGACCTTCCTGATCGACGGCAGTGCCAGGGCCGCGATCGAGGCCGCACTGGTGTCGCTGATCGAGCCGGGAGATCCGGTGCTGATCCTCGATTTCGGCCGCTTCGGGCTGCTGCTGCGCGAGATCGCCGAGCGCTGCGGCGGCGTGGTCAGCAGCGTGCAGGCCGAGTGGGGCCGCGTGCTGGCGGTCGATGCGGTGCACGAGGCGGTGCGTCGGACGCGTCCGCGCGTCGTCGCCTGCGTGCACGGCGACACCTCCACCACCATGGCGCAGCCGATGCACGAGATCGGCCGGATCTGCGCGGAGTACGACGCGCGGCTCTACGTCGACGCCACCGCCACCCTGGCGGGCATGCCGGTGCCGGTCGATGAATGGGGTGCCGACATCGTCACCGCGGGGCTGCAGAAATGCCTCGCCGGACCCGCCGGGGTGGCGCCGATCACCATCTCCGACCGGGCGGCGGCGCAGATCGCCCGGCGCCGCCACGTCGAGCGGGGCATCGCCCAGAGCGCCGCCGCCGGGGCGGGCCGGGATGTCGCGCCGGAGGGTCCCGGGCCGCGCATCGGCTCGAACTATTTCGACCTGGCGATGCTGATGGAATACTGGTCCGAGCGGCGGCTCAACCATCATACCGAGGCGACCACCATGCTGTACGGCGCGCGCGAATGCGCCCGCCTGGTGCTCGAGGAGGGGCTCGAGGCCCGCATCCGCCGGCACCGGCGGATCGGCCGGGCGATGGTGCTCGGCCTGCAGGCGATGGGCCTGCAGCTGTTCGGCGACCTCGCGCACAAGATGGACAACGTGGTCGGCATCGTGATCCCTGCGGGCATCGACGGCGAGGCGGTGCGATGCCGCATGCGCACGCAGTTCGAGATCGAGATCGGCACCGCCTTCGGGCCGCTGGCGGGCCGGATCTGGCGCATCGGCACCATGGGCTATAACTGCCGTGGCCATAACGTGCTGATCACGCTGGGCGCGCTGGAGACGGTGCTGCGTGGTGCCGGGATGTCGCTGCGCCCCGGGGCCGGCGTCGATGCGGCGCTGGCGGCGATCGAGGCGCCGCCGCCGCACCCCGGATCGGAGGATGACAGGCTCGGAAGATGATATGACATCTCAGAAATGATGCCGTCGCCGCGCCGGTTGCAACCAACGCGGTCCTGACGCGTCCTCACGTTCAGGCGGAGCGGACCGGCTTGCCGGTGCGATGTCTCTCGTCCAGGTGGCGTCGGCTACATCAGTTCCAGCAGCAGAATTTCGGGAGCATCGTCTTATGTCAATCATCGCGTGGGTCGTACTCGGCCTCGTCGCCGGGTTCATCGGCAGCAAGATCGTCAACAAGTCCGGCGAGGGCCTGATCCTAGACATCGTCCTCGGTGTCGTGGGCGCGGTCGTGGGCGGCTTCGTGTTCAGCGCCTTCGGAGCCGGCGGCGTCACCGGCCTGAACCTCTACAGCCTGATCGTGGCCATCGTCGGCGCGGTGATCGTGCTGTTCATCTACCACGCCGTCGTCGGCCGCCGGACCATCTGATCGCCTGCGCCCGAGGGGCATGATCGCGGCAACGGCCGGCGCGTGGGCGCCGGCCGTTCTCGTATCGGGGGCTAGGGTCCGGACTTAGGGTGCGGTCGCGACCGGTGTGCCGATCCCGCGGAACAGCAGGAACAGCACGATGATGATGAGCAGCAGCGGCAGCAAGCCGAGCCCGTTGAAGCCGGTGCCCCGCGAGCCGCCATACCAGCCCGAACGGAAGCCGTAGCCGCCGCTTCCGAGGGCGAGGATGACCAGGATGACGACGAGAAGGGTCAGCATGTCAGCGCTCCAGCTTGCAGTGGGGCAACGTCCGTCGAGGCAGGTCGTTCGGCAAGCTAAAATCGCCCGTGACGCGGCGCGCCCGCGGGTCTGTCGCGGCAGGAACCTGCCGGCGGCAGCCGAACGGCCGCCCGCGGATCCGAATTACGTTGCGGTCCAATAACGTATTCCTCATGATGCCCGACATGCGCGAGGAGACGCGTGCCGGCTCCGGGCTGCCGCAGCAGGGAGGCAGGCGGCGGGCGACTGGAACCATCGAGGCGGTAGCGATCGAGACGGGGAGCGGACGGTATGGACCACCTGCGACGCCTGATCGAGAACACCGAGCAGATCCCGGAGCTGGCCAGGGGTCTGCTGCGTGAGGCTGCGCGCGGGCCGGAGCGGCTCGCCGCCTACGCCACCTCGGAGGGCTACCCGATCTCCGCCGAGGATATCGTGACGGCGCTGTACGGAGCGCGGCGGCCCGGGCACCAGCATGGTGCCCTGACCGACATCGAGCTCGATCTGGCGGCAGATCAGATGGAGCGTGACGTCCCGGCGCGGAACGCAGCGACCAACCCGATGCTCGATCTCTTCAGATGGTATCGCGAGACGGCCGCCTGACCGCTCCGGCGCCAGCCGTCTCAGCCGATCGCGGCCTCGGCCAGCCGGTCCGCGGTCCGGTCCAGCGTCGCGACCGCGCGCCGTGCCTCGGTGAGGCGCCCGGCGAGCTGGTCGACCGAGATCTGGCAGGCCTCGGCACCCTCCCGGAGCTCGCGGCTGACCACCCGCAGGCCACCGAGCGCGTCGCGCCAAGTGGCGATGCTGGCGCGCTGCTGGTCGAGCCTGGTCTCCAGCATGCGCAGGGCGCCGCGCAGCCGAGCCTGCGGATCCAGCGGGATGCGCACGATCTCGGCCGAACGCGATGTGTCTTCCGCCATGGCGACGATCCAGATTTTGATACGAAGGCGAGTTTATCGTGCGGCGCCGCCGCGTCAATCGCAAAGCGCGGCCGCGGCGTGCGGCTCGCCGCAGCGTGAGCGGCACTCAGAGAGGCTGCGTCGAGAGGCCCGGCTCGCCGCCGCCGGCGGCGCGGCGGAAGCGGTTCGGCGAGACGCCGAAGCGGCGGCGGAAGGCCTCGTGGAACCGCGACAACGATCCGAAGCCGGCATCGAAGGCGATCGAGGCCACGTCGCGCCCGTCGGCGAGAAGCATCGACTGCGCCAGGTAGAGCCGGTAGCGCGTGAGATACTCGCCCAGCGTCATGCCGAGCGCCTCCTTGAACAGCGTCATCGCGTAGTTCGGATGCAGCCCGACCGCGTCGGCCACCGACGCCGCGGTGATCCGGCCGGTGGCGTGCGAGATGAGGAAGCGCGCCATCGCGCACACCTTGGCGTCGCGGCCGCCGCTCCGCCCGCCGGCCTCGCCGCCGCCGCCCGCGCGGTCGCTCCAGCCGGTGAGGTCGACGCGCCGCAGTCGCAGCTCGATCTCCAGCCGGTCGAGCTCGATCAGGCGCTGGTCGCCGGACAGCAGCTCCTCATGCAGACGTTGCGCCCAGGCCGCCTCGATCGGCTCGCGCGCGGCGATCATGCCGCCCGCCAGCACCGCGCAGCGCAGCGAGGCGGAGAGCGGCAGGGCGAGGAACATCTCGATCGGCAGGTACAGGCAGACGAAGCGGGTGCCCTCGGCGACGGTCGCGGGCCGGTGCGGCACCGCACCCCAGAACAGCACCAGCTCGCCGGCGGTCACGGCGACGTCCCGGCCGCCGAAGGCGTAGCTGGCGCCGCCGCCCAGGATCAGGTTGATCTCGAGCTGGCTGTGCGCGTGCGCGCTGGCCATCGGCAGCATCTCGGTGCGCCGCCCGGTCCAGAACACGTGCGGCGGCGGATCGGGCGGTTCCTCAGGGAGCGACATCCGCAAGCCCTATCAATCTGAGGATCCGGCAATCTGAGGATCCGGGAGATCCGTAACGCCAAACCGGACGACAAGCCACCCGGGCCGTGCCAGAACTGCCTGCAACGGCCCGAGACCATAAGGGCCGCGTGGGAGAACAGGAATGTCCAAGTCGTTCAGGCTCGCCGTCCGCCTGGCGTCGCTCGTCGCCCTGGCGCTCGGCGGCGCGGCATCGGGCGCTGCCCGCGCCGACACCCTCATCGTCAACGCGGACACCTCCGATCCCAAGCCAAAGGCCGCGTTCCAGGACGTGGTGAAGCGCTTCGAGGCGGCCAATCCCGGCACCCACGTGACGCTCAACGTCTACGACCACGAGAGCTACAAGCAGTCGATCCGCAACTGGCTGACCTCCGAGCCGCCGGATGTCGTGCTCTGGTACACCGGCACCCGGATGCGTCAGTTCGTGCAGCCCGGCCTGCTCGCCGACGTCAGCACGCTCTGGACCGCGCCGATGAAGCAGGCTTTCGGCAACACCGCGGTCGACCTGGTCACCGATGGCGGCAAGCAGTACGCGGTGCCGTACACGCAGTATCAGTGGGGCCTGTATCTGCGCGGCGACCTGCTGAAGAAGGCCGGGGTCGGCCCGATCACCAGCTGGGACGACCTGCTCGGCGCCTGCGACAAGCTGAACGCCATCGGTGTGGCGCCGATCGCGCTCGGCTCGAAGGATCTCTGGCCGACGGCCGGATGGTTCGACTATCTCGACCTGCGCATCAACGGCTATGCTTCGCACATGCAGCTCGCGTCGGGGAAGATGTCGTATCTCGACCCGAAGGTGCTCGACGTGTTCGCGCACTGGAAGCAGATGCTCGATCATAAATGCTTCGTCAAGGACCATACCGAGCTGAGCATGCAGGAGAGCCAGTCGGTGCTGTTCCAGGGGCGCGCCGCGATGATGCTGATCGGCAACTTCATCACCGCCAACTTCCCGCCCGAGCTCGCGCCGGTCATGCAGTTCGAGCGTTTCCCGAACATCAAGCCGGGCGTCGGCCCCGCCGAGGACGCGCCGATGGACAGCGTGTCGATCCCCAAGGGGGCGGCGAACCAGGCCGGGGCGATGAAGTTCCTCGCCTTCATGATGCAGCCGGACGTGCAGACGCTTATCAACAAGTACGAGATGCAGATCCCGGCCAACGGCCAGGCGCAGGTGGTCGATGACCGGTTCCTGATCGCCGGCCGCAAGCTGCTCGCCGATACGCCCGACCATGCGCAGTTCTTCGACCGCGACACCAACGAGGCCCTGGCCACCCTGGCGATGAAGGGCTTCCAGGAGTTCATGGTGGTCCCGTCGCGCCTGCACCGGATCCTCGCCGACATCGACCGCGCGCGCCTGCGCATCTACCAGCCGACGAACTGACGCACCGCGTGTCCGGCTCCGCCATCGGGATGCGGCGGACGGCGACGCCGCTGCTGTTCATCGCGCCCGCCGCCCTGTTCTTCGCCGTGTTCGTGCTGTGGCCGATCGCGGACAGTATCTGGGTCTCGCTGCACGACTGGGACGGCGTGCACCCGATGCGCTGGGTGGGGCTCGGCAACTATGTCGAGCTGTTCGGCGACGACGTGTTCTACACGGCACTGGTCAACAACATCTGGTGGCTGCTCGCCTACATGCTGGCGCCGGTGTTCGGGCTCGCGATCGCGCTGTTCCTGAACCAGAACGTGCTCGGCATGCGGCTGTACAAGTCGCTGTTCTTCTTCCCGTTCGTGATCTCCCAGGTGGTGGTCGGGCTGGTGTTCTCCTGGTTCTTCAACGGCGATTTCGGCCTGCTCGATGTCGGGCTCCGCGCCCTCGGCCTGCCCAGCGTCGAGCTGCTCGGCAGTGCTAGCTGGGCGACCCCGGCGGTGATCGTGGCAGGTCTGTGGCCGCAGACCGCGTACTGCATGATCCTGTACCTGACCGGGCTGACCGCGGTGAACGGCGAGATCGTGGAGGCCGCGCGGATGGACGGCGCGGTCGGCTGGCGGATGCTGTGGAACATCATCATCCCGCAGCTCAGGCCCGCGACCTTCATCGCGGTCGTGGTGTCGGTGGTCGGCGCGCTGCGCTCGTTCGACCTGGTCTCGATCATGACCAAGGGCGGCCCGTACGACAGCTCGGCGGTGCTGGCCTACTACATGTACGAGCAGACCTTCCTGTCGTTCCGCTACGGCTACGGTGCTGCGATCGCGGTGGTGCTGTTCGCGATCATGGATGTCTACATCGCGTTCTTCCTGTTCTACATGCTGCGCCGGGAGCGACGCTGATGTTCCCACGCCCGATCCAGACCGCATCGCCCGGCGCGCGGGCGCTGTATCGCGTGGCGCTGCCGTTCAGCCTGCTGATCTGGCTGCTGCCGCTGCTGGCGATCTTCCTCACCTCGGCGCGCACCGCCGCCGACCTGGCGCGCGGCAACTACTGGGGCTGGCCGCACGGCAGCAACCTGATCGGCAACTACGAGGCGGTGTTCACCTCGTCGCCGATGGGCGAGTATCTGCGCAACTCGATGGAGATCACGGTGCTGGCGGTGATCGGCACGCTGGTGCTGTCCACCTTCGCCGGCTTCGGATTGTCGAAGTTCCGTTTCCGCGGCAACACCGCCATCCTGGCCGTGTTCATCGCCGGCAACTTCGTGCCGTTCCAGATCCTGATGATCCCGGTGCGGGACCTGATGATCCATGTGTTCCCGCTGTACAACACGATCTGGGCGCTCGTGGTGTTCCACGTCGCCTTCCAGACCGGGTTCTGCACGCTGTTCATGCGCAACTTCATGCGCGAGCTGCCGGACAGCCTGATCGAGGCCGCGCGCATGGACGGCGCCGGCGAGTTCGCGATCTTCAGCCGGATCGTGCTGCCGCTGGTGCGCCCCGCGCTCGCGGCGCTCGCGGTGCTGGAATTCACCTTCATCTGGAACGACTATTTCTGGGCGCTGGTGCTGGTGCAGTCCGACAGCGCGCGTCCGATCACCGCCGGGCTGCAGGCGCTGCAGGGCATGTGGCTGGCCTCGTGGCAGCTGATGTCGGCCGGGGCGCTGGTCGCCGCCGCGCCGTCGGTCGCGATCTTCTTCCTGATGCAGCGGCACTTCATCTCCGGCCTCACCTTGGGAGCGGTAAAGGAATGACCAGCCACCGGCTCGACGGCGCGGCGACGACGCTGCTGCTGCTGCAGCGCGCGCGTGAGCTGCCGGAGATCGTCTACTGGGGCACCCGCCTGCCGGACGGGCTCGACCTCGACGGCGTGGCGGCGCTGCGCGACCGCGCGACGCGACGCAACGGGCTCGACGCGGACCATGTCGAGGCGGTGCTGATGCCCACACTCGGCACCGGCGCGCTGCGTGCGCCGGCGCTGGTCGCGAGCCGCGGCGGCATCGACTGGACCGCCGACTTCACCGACGTGGCCGTGCAGGCCGAAGCTGGCGCGCTGCGCATCGCGGCGCGCGATCCGGTGGCGCGGCTGCTGCTCGAGCTGACCCTGGCGCTGCCCCCGGACGGCGACCTGCTGAGCATGCACGCGCGGTTGAGCAATGCGGGCGAGACGCCGCTGCAGCTGGAACGGCTCGCGGCCGGGGTGTTCCTGCTGCCGGCCGGCGCCGACGAGCTGCTGGTGTTCGACGGGCGCTGGGGGATGGAGTTCAGCGAGCGCCGGGTGTCGCTCGACAGCGGCGCCTGGGCGTCGGAGAACCGGCGCGGCCGCATGCACGACCGCTTCGGCGCGCTGATCGCCGGGATCGCCGGCTTCGACGAGGATCGCGGCCTGGTGCACGGCGTGCATCTCGGCTGGAGCGGCAACCACCGCACCGTCGCCGAGCGGCTGGAGGATGGCCGGGTGCTGCTCACCACCGGCGAGTGGCTGCATCCGGGCGAGGTGGTGCTGGCGCCGGGCGAGGCGTACCGGACGCCCATCGCCTACGCGTCGCTGTCGCCTGACGGGCTCGCCGGCCTGTCGCGCCGGTTCCATGACGGCGTGCGCCGCCAGGTGCTGCGCTGGCCGGGGGACGAGCCGGGGGGCGCGATGCGGCCGCGCCCGGTGACGCTCAACACCTGGGAGGGCAACTACTTCGACCACGACCATGACCGGCTGGTGGCGCAGGCGGCGGCGGCGGCGGCGATCGGCATCGAGCGCTTCGTGCTCGACGACGGCTGGATGGCGGCGCGAAACGACCCACGCGCCGGACTCGGCGACTGGCGTCCCGACCCGGTGAAGTACCCGCATGGGCTCGGTCCGCTGATCGAGGCGGTGAACGGGCTCGGGATGGAGTTCGGCCTCTGGGTCGAGCCCGAGATGGTCAACCCGGACAGCGACCTGGCGCGTGCCCATCCCGAGGCGGTGCTGCGCGTCGAAGGCCGGCCGACACATCTCTCGCGGCACCAGCTGATCCTCGACCTGACCCGTCCGGAGATCGCCGAGCGCATCTTCTCGGAGCTCGACGGGCTGCTGCGCGCGCACCCGATCTCGTACCTGAAATGGGACATGAACCGCGACTTCGTGGCCGCGGGCGACGCCGAAGGCAGGCCGGCCTATCGGCGCCACCTGCTGGCGGCCTACGCGCTGCTCGACCGGCTGCTGGCGGAACACCCGGCGCTGGAGATCGAGAGCTGCTCCTCCGGCGGCGGCCGGCCCGACCTCGGCATCCTGCGCCGCACCCACCGGGTCTGGACCTCGGACTGCACCGACGCGCTGGAGCGGCTGTCGATCCAGCGCGGCTTCTCGCGGCTGCTGCCGCCGGAGCTGATGGGCGCGCACGTCGCGGCCTCGCCGAACCACCAGACCGGGCGCCAGCACACACTCGGCTTCCGCGCCGCGGTGGCGCTGTTCGGCCATCTCGGGGTGGAGCTGGATCCGACGCTGCTCGACGCTGCGTCGCGCGACGAGCTCGCTTCCTGGATCGCGCTGCACAAGCGGCTGCGGCCGCTGCTGCATGGCGGGCTGCACCAGGCGTGCGCGGCCCGCGCCGGGCGCTCGCTGCGCGGCGTGGTGGCGCCCGACCGCCGCCACGCCGCGTTCCTGGTGGCACAGGAGCGCACCGATGCGTCGCGCGCCCCGCCCCTGGTGCTGCCCGGCCTGGACCCGTCGCTGTCCTACCGCCTGCACGCGCCGCCGCCGCAGCGGCTCGAGGTGTCGCTGTCGGCCTCGCAGGAGCGGCTGTTCGCGGACGGGCTGGTGCTGCCGGGGGCGCTGCTCGCCGACGCCGGCATCGCACTGCCGGAGATGCAGCCCGAGACGGCGCTGCTGCTGGAGCTGTCGGCTTGCCTGAACCCATGACCGGAGGAGCCACCATGCTGGGCGTCTGCTACTATCCCGAGCACTGGCCGGAGGCCTGGTGGCCGGAGGATGCACGCGCGATGCGCGAGGCCGGCATCAGCCATGTGCGCATCGCGGAGTTCGCCTGGGGCCGGATCGAGCCCGAGCCGGACCGCTTCGACTGGGCCTGGCTCGACCGCGCGGTCGCGGTGCTGGGCGAGGCCGGCCTGAGCGTGGTGCTGGGCACCCCGACCGCGACGCCGCCGAAATGGCTGATCGACCGCGAGCCGGGCATCCTGCCGGTGGGCAAGGACGGCCGCACCCGCGGCTTCGGCTCGCGCCGCCACAGCAGCTTCTCGTCCGCAGCCTGGATCCGCGAGAGCCGGCGCATCGTCGAGGCGATGGCGGCGCGCTACGGCGAGGTGGCGGCGGTGGTCGGCTGGCAGATCGACAACGAGTTCGGCTGCCACGACACGGTGCGCTCGTACGGGCCCGAAGACCTGCGCGCCTTCCGGCTCTGGCTGGAGCGGCGGTACGGCAGCGTCGCGCAGCTCAACCTGGCCTGGGGCGGCGTGTTCTGGTCGGCCGAGCTCCGCGGCTTCGACGAGGTGACGCTGCCGGTGGCCGCCGTGACCGAGACGGCGCCGGCGGCGCGGCTCGATTTCCAGCGCTTCTGCTCCGACCAGGTGCGCGCGTACTGCCGGATGCAGGCGGAGATCCTGCGCGCGCGCTCGCCCGGCCGCTTCGTCACCCACAACTTTATGGGCCGCTTCACCGAGTTCGACCATCACGCGGTCGGCAGCGAGCTCGATTTCGCCACGTGGGACTCCTACCCGCTCGGCTTCACCGATCAGTTCGGCTTCGAGCAGGCCGAGCTGGACCTGTTCGCCGAGACCGCGCATCCCGATATGGCGGCATTCCACCACGACCTGTACCGCGGCATCGGCCGCGGCCGGTTCTGGATCATGGAGCAGCAGCCCGGGCCGGTGAACTGGGCGCCGTGGAACCCGGTGCCGAAGCCCGGGATGGTGCGGCTGTGGAGCTGGGAGGCGTTCGCGCACGGCGCGGAGCTGGTCTGCTATTTCCGCTGGCGGCAGTGCCCGTTCGGCCAGGAGCAGATGCATGCCGGGCTGCAGCGGCCGGACCGCTCGCGCTCGCCGGGCGGGGCGGAGGCGCTGCAGGTCGCGGCCGAGCTGCGCGTGGCGGGCACGCTGCCGGCGAGCGAGGCCGCCAGGGTGGCGCTGGTGTTCGACTACGAGGCCGCCTGGATCACCGGCATGCAGCCGCAGGGTGCCGATTTCGGCTATTTCGAGCTGTGCTTCCGCTGGTACGAGGCGGTGCGCCGGCTGGGGCAGGATGTCGACCTGGTGGCACCCGGCGCCTCGCTCGCCGGCTACCGCGCGGTGCTGGTGCCGAGCCTGCCGCACCTGTCGGACGCCGCACTGGCGGCGCTGCGCGACAGCGAGGCGGCGGTGCTGATCGGGCCGCGCACCGGCTCCAAGACCGCCAACTTCGAGATCCCGGCCGAGCTGCCGCCCGGGCCGCTGCAGGCGCTGCTCCCGCTGCGCGTCACCGAGGTCGCCTCGCTGCGCCCCGGCCTGTCGCATCCCGTCGCCGGAGCGCTGGCCGGCGCGGCGCGGCGCTGGCGCGAGCGGGTCGAGACACCCGCCGCCGTGCTCGCCCGCTTCGAGGACGGCGATCCGGCCGCCATCGAGGCCGGCCGCTTCACCTACCTCGCCTGCTGGCCGGATGCCGCCCTGCTGGAGGCGTCGGTGCGTCACCTGCTGGCGGCGGCCCGGCTGGAGCCGGTCGAGCTGCCCACCGGGGTGCGGCTGCGGCGATGCGGCGACGTGGCGTTCGCCTTCAATTACGGGCCTGGGTCCTGGACCTTGCCGGAGCCGGCCGGCGCGGGCAGCCGGTCGTTCCTGATCGGCGGCCCGACCATCGCGCCGCAGGACCTCGCCTGCTGGCGCATCGGGCCGGCCTGAAGCGGCGGCGATTGCGTGCGAAGCGAGCGCGGCATCTTGACCATCACGCGAGCCGATGAAAACCTGCATAGTTACGGTTCTGATACGCCGCCCCAGATCGAAGCGCGTCGAGTCCGTCACGCCTCGACGAAGCACCGGAGGAAACCATGACCAAAGCCCCCACCAAGACGACCGCCGCGCCGAAGAAGCCGAAGGTCGAGGCGCCGCCGCCGAAGGCCGCCGCCGTCGAGAAGCCGAAGGCGGGCCACAAGCCGAACGCGCTGCAGCAGCCGCTCCAGGTATCGGACGACCTGGCGACGGTTGTGGGCAGCGGGACCATGGCGCGCGGCGAGGTGGTCAGCAAGGTCTGGGAATACATCAAGTCCCACAAGCTGCAGAACCCGGCCGACGGCCGCGAGATCCTCGCCGACGACAAGCTCAAAAAGGTGTTCGGCAAGGACAAGGTCACCATGTTCGAGATGAACAAGCTGCTCGCCCAGCACCTCAAGTAGCCGCCGCGGCCGTTCGGGCCGCGCTATTCGCGGGTGAAGCCTTGCGGGATCGCCGGCTCCGGGCTGGCCTTGCCCCAGAGCACGATCTCGTTGCCCCACGGGTCGCGCAGGCCGTGGTTGAAGCCGTTGAACTCGCGCCAGTAATGATCCCGCCACAGGATCTCCGCGCCGCGCGCCTCGGCCGCCGACAGGATGCGCTCGGCGGAATCGTCGTCGCTGATCAGGATCCACACCCGCGCCCGTCGCGACGCGCGGTCCAGCACCCGCGGCGCCACTCCCGCGGCGCGCGGATGCGGTCGCGCGTTGGCAGCGTCGAAGATGCCCAGATGCAGATTGCCGACGCCGCTCGGGCTGCCGTCCCTGGCGAGGAACTCCTGCCCCGGCACCATGCGGTGATAGACGCCCCGGGGCCGCGGATCGTCCTGCCAGCCGAACACCTCGGCGTAGAAGCGGGCCGCCGCGGCGGGATCGTCCGAGGCCAGGTCGACGAAGATCAGCGTGTTGGGGTAGGGCATCGGGTGATCCTCGACATCAATGGGGGCGGTCGCCCTTGACCCAGAGCCGGTGCATGGTGCGGATGTAGCGTGTGTCGTCGAACAGCGTGCCGGTGTGCAGCGTGCAGCGGTTGTCCCACATGAGGATGTCGCCCACCCGCCAGCGGTGACGATGCACGAAGCGCTCCTGGGTCAGGAACGCCACCAGCTCGTCGAGCAGCCCCAGGTCGGACGGATCCTCCTGGCCGATGATCTCGGTGACGGTGCCGGTCGACACCCACAGCGCGCGGCGGCCGTCGGCCGGGTGGGTGCGGATCAGCGGGTGCACCACGTCGGGGTTGTCGCGCTTCTGCTGCTCGCTCAGCGTCAGCCGGCCATGCTCGCGCGTCTCCATGAAGTGGCGGTAGCTGTGATGCAGCGCCAGGCCGTCGAGCTGCGCCCGGCGCCCCGGCGGCAGCGCCTGGTAGGCGGCGCAGCCATCGGCGATCAGCGTGTCGCTGCCCTCGGGCGGCACCTCCACCGCGTAGAGCATGGTGCACATCACCGGCTGCTCGCGATAGGAATAGTCGGTGTGCCAGCCGACGCCGTCGTTGTGCGCGCCGATCGGCCGCCCGTCCTCGACCCGGTTCGACAGCACGTAGATCTGCGGGTGGCCGGGCAGGGTGTATTGCCGCAGCGTATGGCCTTCCGGCTCGCCGAACAGGCCGACGAAGCGGAGCAGGTCCTCGGGCGTCATCGACTGGTCGCGCAGCAGAATGGCGCCGTGCCGGTGGAACGCCTCGACCACGCCGGCCAGGATCTCCGGGCCGGCGTGCGCCGCATCGACCCCGGCGATCTCGGCGCCGAAGCCCGGCTTCATCGGCGAGATCCCGATCATGTCTGTCTGCATGGCCCATCTGTCCCGCTGTCGTGGCGCCAGCCTAGCCGCTTCCCGGCCCGCACGCTTGCCTCCAGGCGGCGGCCGAATAGCATCAGCCCGAACAAGTGGCGTGCGTGCAGGGGCAAGACGATGCCGACCCCGGCGTCTAGTGTCCCGAATCAGAAGTCTGTAAGACTTCCGATTCCAAGTGGACACTAGCCTTATCAACAAGATAGTGGCCTGCTCATCTCCGAAGTTCGTGTACGAATTCCGGAGGCAGGACACCAGCCTGTCGCCACGCTTCCAGGAGCAGCCCATGACGCGCATGCCGGTCGTCTTCTTCGGGCACGGCAGCCCGATGATCGCGCTCGAGAGCAACGACACCACACGCCGCTGGGCATCGATCGCGCGCGCCATCGATCAGCGCTTCGGCCGGCCCAGGGCGATCCTGTGCATCTCGGCGCACTGGCTGACCCAGGGGGCCGCGGTCACCGCGATGCCGGCGCCGCGCACGATCCACGATTTCGGCGCCTTCCCGCAGGCGCTGTTCGACGTGCGATACCCGGCACCCGGCGATCCGGCGCTGGCCCATCGGGTGCAGGCACTGCTGGCGCCGCTGCCGGTGACGCTGGACGAGACCCAGTGGGGGCTCGATCACGGCGTCTGGTCGGTGCTGATGCACACCTATCCCGACGCCGACGTGCCGGTGGTGCAGCTCGGCATGGATGCCGAGCGGCCGCCATCGTGGCACCACGCGATCGGGCAGCGCCTGCGGCCGCTGCGCGACGAGGGGGTGCTGATCGTCGGCACCGGCAACGTCGTGCACAACCTGCGCCGCATGGACTGGCAGCAGCGCGACGCGCCGGCCTTCGACTGGGCTCAGCACTTCCACGACCACGTGCACGACGCGATACGCGACGACCGGCCGCAGGCGGCCATCGAGTTCGCGGCCCTCGGCGAGGACGCGCGGGCGGCGGTGCCGACGCCGGAGCATTACTGGCCGCTGCTCTATGTGCTGGGCGCGCGCGCCGCCGGCGACGTGCCGCGCTTCGGGCCCGACCACATCGAGCACGGCTCGCTCAGCATGCTGAGCGTGGTGCTGGAGCCGGACCGGGCCGCCGTCGCCGCCTGAGCCGACCCGCCACCGCACGCACCGGAGAGAGCCATGCCGCTGATCTGCCGCTCCGCCGAGCGCCGTCCCGACACCCTGCCGGGGGCGCTGCACACGCTGCGCGCCACGCCCCGCACCGTGCACTGGGGCTACTTCGATCCGGCCCTGGCGCCGGCGCTGCGGGTGCGCAGCGGCGACCTGGTGCAGGCGCAGGCGGTGACCCACCACGCCGGCGACGCCCCCGAGCTGATGATGGATGCCGCGATCGAGCGCATCTTCGACGAGATCCCTGCCGCCGACCGCAACCCGGGGGTGCACATCATGACCGGGCCGATCCTGGTCGAGGAGGCTAAGCCCGGCGACATGCTGGAGGTGCGCTACCTGCGCATGACGCCGCGGCTGCGCCACGGCTCCAACCTCGCCGCCAACTGGGGCTACCTCTACCGCGAGTTCGAGCACAGGGAGCGCGTCACCATCTTCGAGCTCGACGAGGACGCGCTGACCGCGCACGCGCTCTACGCCTACGACTTCCCGGGCACCTACCTGGTCCCCGGCACCGTCACCCGCTGCCCGGAATGCGACCGGCAGCAGGCGCTGCAGGGGGTGCGCGTGCCGGTGCGGCCGCATCTCGGCACCGCCGGGGTGGCGCCCGATACCCCCGGCCGCACCAGCACGATCCCGCCCGGGCTGCACGGCGGCAACATCGACAACTGGCGGATCGGCGCCGGTGCCACGATGTTCTATCCGGTCGCGGTCGACGGCGCGCTGTTCTCGATCGGCGATCCGCACATCTCCCAGGGCGACGGCGAGATCTCCGGCACCGCGATCGAGGCCTCGCTCGACGTGCTGATGCAGATCGTGCTGCGCCGCGACTTCCGCTTCCCCTCGCCGCTGCTGGAGACGCCGAAGCACTGGATCGTGCACGGCTTCCACGAGGACCTGAACCAGGCGATGCGCCATGCCGCCACCGACATGCTGGAGCTGCTGGTCGAGCATCGCGGGCTCAGCCGCAACGACGCCTACGCGCTGATGAGCGTGGCGGCGGATTTCGGCGTCACCCAGGTGGTCGACGGCCGGCAGGGGGTGCACGGGCGAATCGGGCGCGACATGTTCGGGGGGATGCAAGGCCAGGGCACTGCCCCGGACCCGCTCAAGGCTCGGCCTTGAGAATCCGCTAGTGCGGCGCGGGGCGGTCTGGGGGATGCTGCTGGCGCTGCTCTGCGGGGGGCGGGCGCTCGCGGGTGCGCCGCTGCGCTTCGAGATGGGCTGGCTGCCGCAGGCGGATTTCGGCGGCTTCTATGCCGCCGCGGCGGACGGGCTGTACGCACGCGCCGGGCTCGACGTGTCGCTGCTGCCGGGCAGTGCGCAGAACGGCGGCATCATGACACTCGCGACCGGCGCCTACGACTTCGTGCGAATCTCCAACAGCGGCGTGGCGCTCAGCATGGCGCTGGCGCACCTGCCCTACGTCGTGGTCGCCGCGATCTACCAGAAGGAGCCCACGGTCCTCATCGTCCATGCCGGCGCCGGCGCCCCGACCTCGCTGGCCGGGCTGCGCGGCCGGCCGATCATGATCAGCCCCGAGGCGCGGGACAATTACTGGGCGTTCTTGCAGCGGCGCTACGGCTACAATGACAGCCAGATCCGCCGCTACACCGGCAACGACGCGATCTTCATCGCCGACCCCAACCTCGCCCAGCAGGGCTACCTGACCAACGACGTGCAGCGCCTGCGACGCGAGGGCGTGCCGATCCGGCAGTTCCTGCTCGCCGACGCCGGCTACAGCGCCTACGGCACGCTGATCGCGGCACGGCGCAGCCTGGTCGAGCAGCGCCCCGAGCTGGTGCAGCGCTTCGTCGACGCCTCCCTGCTCGGCTGGTGCCGCTACCTGCACGGCGACCGCGCCGCCGCCGACGCCCTGATCCTGCGCGGCAACCCGGACTATACCCGGCAGGACGCCGACGACGCGGTCGCGGCGATCCGCTCGTCGGGCCTGGTGGAAGGCGGCGACGCCGCCGTCGCCGGCATCGGCGCCATGAACGCGCCGCGCTGGCAGAGCTACCTGGATCAGATGGCGCCGACGGGGCTGTATCCGAAGCAGCTCGATCTCGGCACGATCTACACCACGCGGTTCCTGCACGGCCTGCGCTGCGCGCCGGCAGCCCGGCCGTGATCGGCCGCGGGATGCCGCCATGAGCGAGGACGGCCTGCTCGCCGATCCGCCGCCGTGGTTGCGGGTGCTGGCGCCGGCGGGCTTCGCCGCCCTGCTGCTGCTGCTGTGGGAGGCGGCGGTGCGGCTCGGCCAGGTCTCGCCGCTGCTGCTGCCGCCGCCCTCGGCGGTGCTCGGCGATCTCTACCGCGACCGCGCCTCGCTGGCCGCGTCGCTGCTGAACACGCTGGCGGTGACGCTGGAGGCGCTGCTGGCGGCGACCGCGATCGGCGTGGCGCTGGCGGTGGCGCTGTTCCGCTCCAGGCTGCTCGAGCTCGCGGTCGGGCCTCTGATGGTGATCCTGCAGGTCACCCCGGTGGTGGCGATCGCGCCGCTGATCCTGGTCTGGATCGGGCTCGACCACGTGGCGCTGGCGCTGCTGGCGCTCGCCACCCTGATCGCCTTCTTCCCGGTGCTGTCGAACACGCTGCTCGGGCTGAAGAGCGTCGATCGCGACCTGCAGGACCTGTTCACCATGCGCCGCGCCAGCGGCTGGCAGCGCCTGCTGCTGCTGGAGCTGCCGAGCGCGCTGCCGCAGATCCTCGGCGGCGTGCGGATCGCCGGCGGCCTGGCGCTGGTGGGCGCGGTGGTGGCCGAGTTCGTCGCCGGGTCGGGCACCGCGACCGGGCTCGCCTGGCGCATCATGGAGGCGGCCGACCGGCTCAACACGCCGCGCATGTTCGCCGCCCTGTTCCTGCTCGCCCTGCTCGGGATCGCCATCTCCGGCTGCCTGACGCTGGTGCAGCACCTGTGCCTGCGACGCTGGCACGAGAGCGCGATGCGGCCGGAACGCTGAGGCGACGCCGAGTTCGTAGGAGATCGAGATGCGCGACCGACCGCCGATCGAGGACCCCGCCGCCCTCCCGCGCACCCGGCCGGTCGGGGGCGGGCTCGGCGTGGAGGTGCTCGACGTCGACCTCTCCTGCCCGTCCGATCCGCTGTGGCGCGGCATCGCGTCGCTGCAGGCGGCGAACAGCCTGGTGCTGATCCGCGGCCAGTCGATCCCGGCGGCGCAGTACGTGTCGCTCGGCCGCCGCCTCGGCGAGCTGATGCCGCACACCAGGCTGGAATACACCGTGCCCGGGCAGCCCGAGATCTACGTGCTGTCGAACAAGAAGCAGGACGGGCAGCCGATCGGCGTGCATCTCGACGGCCTCGGCTGGCACTCCGACGGCACCTACCTGCGCCGCCCGCTCGCCGCCACCCTGCTGCACGCGCTCGAGGTGCCGCCGGAGGGCGGCGACACGCTGTTTGCCGACAGCTGCGCGGGATTCGCCGCACTGGACCCCGAGGAGCAGCGCCGGCTGGCAGGGCTGCGCGTGGTGTACAGCTTCGCCTACCTGATGCAGAGCCGCTTCCCCGACTACGTCATCAGCCGGCAGCAGCACGAGGAGAATCCGGAGGTCTCGCATCCGCTGGTGGTCGCCCGGCGGTCGGACGGCCGACGCGGCCTCTACATGAGCAACGGCAGCGCCCGGGGCATCGAGGGCATGCCCGACGAGGAGGGGCGGGCGCTGCTGGCCCGGCTCACCGAGTTCGTCACCGACGAGCGCTTCGTCTACCGGCATCGCTGGCGCGCCGGCGACGTCGTCATCTGGAGCAATCTCTGCACGCTGCACTCGGCGACGCTGTACGACGACCAGCGCTACGAGCGCCACCTGCACCGGCTCTGGGTCAAGGTGCCGGCCTGAGCGCGCGCGGGCGGCGGATCGCGCGTATCGGCTATTTCCGTTCATATTTCTGCTCGGTGGTGCAAGATCGAGACGTCGCCGGGCAGGCATCATCGCGAGCCCGGCCGGCGGTCCCGGCACGAACTTCACCAGGGAGCTCCCATGGCTCAGCCTTTCAGGACACCGCGCAGCAGGATCGTCCTCCATGGCGGCATCTATGGCTTCCTGTTTCTCCCCGTGCTGGCACCGGCTCACGCCCAGACTCCGGCTCCGGCCCAGAACCAGACCCCGGCCACCGTGCCTTCCGCGGCCGCGGCCGCGGCGCGGCAGCAGCCCGCGGGCACGCCGCCGCTCGGCACCGTCGAGCAGGTGACCGTCACCGCGCTGCGCCAGAAGACCAACCTGCAGAAGACGCCGGTCGCGATCACCTCGATCTCGTCGACCGCGCTCGACAAGGCGAACATCACCAACCTAGCCGGGCTGAACGGCACGGTTCCGGGCCTCAGCATCACCAAGGCGGCGGGGTTCGAGAACCTCATCAACATACGCGGCGTCGGCTCGGCGACGCCGGAGAACGCCCTGGTGACCCAGCCCGGCGTGTCGCAGTTCATCGACGGCGTCTACATCGCCAACACGATCTCGCTGGACCAGACCCTGTTCGACATCGACCGGATCGAGGTGCTGCGCGGCCCGCAGGGCACGCTGTACGGGCAGAGCTCGATCGGCGGCGTCATCAACCTGGTGACCAACCAGCCGGTGCTCGGCCAGTACAGCGGCCACGCCGACTTCGGCGTCGGCAACTACGACCTGTTCCGCGAGCGCGCGGCGGTGAACCTGCCGATCTCGGACCAGGTCGCGGTGCGGCTGTCGTTCCAGAAATACGACCATGACGGCTTCGGACAGTCGGTCGACATCCCGAACTACCAGCTCGACGACGCGCACGACACCAGCGGCAAGGTCGCGATCCTGTACCGGCCTTCGGAGAACTTCTCCGCGACCTTCACCGCGCAGTGGTACGGCTCCGACCAGGACGGGGCCGAGCAGAAGAATATCCTCGATCCCGATCCCGACCCGCGCCGGGTCAACCAGGACTTCCCGGCCAGGTTCGACCTCGAGACCTCGCTGTACCACCTCAACCTGGAATGGACGCTGCCCTGGGCGACGCTGCGCTCGGTGACCGCCTACCAGAACCTGACCAACAAGCAGTCCGAGGACAGCTCGCGCCTGTCCTACGCCATCCTGCACTCGTACGACGACGTCGCCGCCTGGAACACGTTCATGCAGAACTACAGCGAGGAGCTCGACATCGAATCCCATCCCGGCAACCGGCTGGACTGGATCGGCGGGCTGTTCCTGACCAAGCAGCGCAGCGAGCAGTTCGTCGCCGAGTTCGAGGGCAAGGATCCGAACCCCGACCTCACGATCGGCCCGGATATTGAGACCAGCCCGCCGCAAAACCTCGCCTACGGCAACGTCACCACCGTCAACCGGGAATCCGTCGCCCCCTTCGTGCAGGCGACCGTGCACATCATCCCGAGCCTGCGCCTGACCGGCGGCATCCGCTACAACTACGACCACTACAACGATTTCAACTTCGGCTTCGCCGCGTTCGGCAGCAGCAAGGCGAATACGCGCTACCAGACCGATCGCACCACCGGCAACGTCAACCTGCAGTACGACCTGACCCCGCGCAACCTGCTGTACGGCAGCGTGACCGAGGGCTACAAGCCGGGCGGCGTCAACGGCAACGAGGAGTCCAAGGTGGTCGGACTCACGTTTCTGCCCGAGGACATCACCGCCTTCGAGGTCGGCTCCAAGAACCGGCTGCTGCAGGACCGCCTGCGCCTGAACGTGGCCGCGTTCTTCTACGATTATCGCGACCTGCAATATATCGAGACCGATCCGGTGCCGTTCGCCTACGGCATCGCCAACGTCCCCAACACCCATATCTGGGGCGGCGAGGCCGAGGCATCCTATCTGGCGCTGCAGGGCCGGCTGCGCTTCAACGGCCAGCTGACGCTGGAGGACGGCAAGATGATCGGCGGCTACAAGGCGATCGACTCCGTCACCACCAACCAAGTCTACGCCACCAGCCCGGCCTGCGCCTATGGCGGCCAGTACTACAATCCCGCCTGCTTCGCCGCGGTGATCGCGGCGGCCAAGAGCGTCAACGGCAACAAGCCCCCGAACCTGCCGACGGTGCAGGCCGAGGTGAACGCCGAGTACACCATGGCGGTGCCGTGGGGACAGCTCACCTCGCGCGTCGAGTACGTCTATCGCGGCAGCGAGTACGCCCGCGTGTTCAACAGCGACACGCTCGACCACGTGCCCACCTACGGCATCGTCAACCTCGATTTCCGCTACACGCCGGGCCGCACCCGCTGGGTGGTGGAGCTGGGCCTGAGCAACCTGACCAACATCGCCGGCGTCAACTCGCGCTACACCGATCCGTACGGCACCGGGCAGACCAGCGAGGAGTTCATCGCGCCGTTCCAGGTCATCGGCACGGTCGCCTATTCCTTTTAGCAGATTACGGAACGAAGAGCAGGCAAGGGGCTTTGCCCCTTGACCCCATCAAAGGCGAGCCTTTGAAAACCTCAGTTCTAGAAAACGGGGTTTGGGGCCGCCGGCCCCAACGGGTCAAGGGCAGAGCCCTTGCCTTGGTTTTTCCTAAGGCTCGCCCGCGACAGGCGACGAGAGCAGGGCCGCCGCCAGCATCGCCGTTGCCTCGGACCGGCACGCCCGGCGCCAGTCGCGCGGCGTCGTGCCGTACTGCTCGCGGAAGGCGCGGCTGAAATGTGCCGCGTCGTTGAAGCCCCAGCGAAAGCAGATCTCCGAGATCGAGAGGTGGGCCTGCAGCGGGCTGCCGAGGTCGCCGCGGCAGCGCTCCAGCCGGCGCGTGCGCACGTACTGGCCGAAGCTCTGGCTGCCGAACTCGAACAGCTTCTGCATGTTGCGCGGCGAGATCCCCTGGTGGCGGGCGATCCTGGTCAGGCTGAGCGCGGGATCGCCGAGCTCGGCCTCGATGGTCTGGCAGATGCGGTGGAACAGGGCGAGCCGGACGCTGGAGGCGGTGCGCACCGGGTTCGAGCGGACGTCGCCGAGCACGCTGCCGATCAGGAACTCGGGGATCGCCAGCTCGATCGGGCGGAGCTCTGCTGCGGTGAGCTCGTCGAGCGACTCCGCGACCGCCCGCAGCATGCCGGAGAACACGTGCCTGATGGCGCTGCGCTGCGGCAGCACGCCGAGCCGCACCGGGGCCGGGCCGAGCAGGCGCGGGTGCAGCGCCAGCCGCGGCAGCCGGACGTAGAGCAGCGAGAAGTCGCCGGGCAGGGTGAGCGCGCCGTGGGTGGCGACCGGGCCGTAGGCGATGTCTCCGGCGCGCAGCCCGATCGGCCCCTCCGCGCCGCTCAGCACCCCGTGTCCGTGCAGCAGCAGCGCCAGCCAGATCCCGTCGGGCTGGCGGACGAAGCGGCCGGAGATCTCCTGGGCGCTGGCGTCGATGCGGGCCATCTCGATGCCGAGCGGCGACACCAGGCAGGTCACCCGGCCGAAGAACTGCTCCGGCGCGCCGAGCAGGCGCGACGCCGGCAGGCACAGCCGCCCCAGCACGTCCTGCCACAGCGAGGGGTTCGGGCGGGCCGCGCGCTCGACCCCGACCTCGCATTTCCAGGCCTTCATGCCGCCCTCCCGATGCGTATCTCCCACACAACTTCGAGAAAGGAGCAAGATTCATGCAGATGGGAACCGTTCTCAGCCCGACCGCGCCGAGCTTGCGCGCCTTCGCCCCCGAGGCGATGGCGGAGATGACCGCGCGCGGTCGCACGCTGCTGCTGGTGATCGACGTCCAGGTGGATTTCGCCGCGCCGCACGGGGCGATGGGGCAGGTCGGCCTCGACCTCTCCGCCGGCGAGGCCGCGATCGGGCGCATCGAGCGGCTGATCGAGGCGGCGCGCGACGCCGGGGTCGCGGTCGGCTTCGCGCGGGTGGTGACCCGGCCGGAGACCGACACGCGGGCGCTGCGGCTGTTGCACCAGCGTACCGGCCAGAACGAAGCGGCGGCGGCGATCTGCCGCGCCGGCACCGAGGGTGCGGCGTATCATCGGGTGCGGCCGCGGCCGGGCGACCTCGAGATCGTCAAGACGCTGTATTCGTGCTTCGTCGGCACCGGGCTGGAGGCGACGCTGCGCGAGCGGGCGATCGACACGCTGGTGGTCACCGGCATGACCACCGATTGCTGCGTCGAGAGCACGGTGCGCGACGGCTTCCACCGCGACTTCAACCTGTTCGTGGTCGCCGATGCCTGCGCCGACTACGACCCCGCAGGCCACGCCGCCTCGCTCGCAGCACTCGGGCGCAGCTTCGCGGTGGTGGTCGACAGCGACGCCGTGATCGCGGGCTGGCGCCACCGCTAGCGCCCGCGACGCGATGCCTGCATCCGCGGCCGATGCAGGCTAGGCTGCCGATCTGGCCAAACGAGGGGCGCACTGGTGCAAGCGCTGCCGGCCTCGCGATGGCATGCTCGACCGTGCCCGGAAGGGGAGACGCTATGAACGGCAGATGGGTGGTGCTCGCGGCACTGGCGCTCGCGTTCTTCTTCGTGACCGGAACCACCTTCACGTCGCTCGCGGTGGTGCTGTTCACCATGTGCGCCGACCTGCACTGGTCGCAGACCGAGGCCGGGCTGAGCTTCTCGCTGCTGGGTCTCGCCTGCGGCCTGACCAGCCCGTTGCCGGCGGTGGCGATACGCTGGATCGGCGCGCGCTGGACCGTCTCGGGCGGCGCGCTGGTGCTGGCGGCCGGGTTCGGCATCGCGGCGCTGTCGCACGGCATCGCCGCGTTCTTCGCCGCCGTCTGCCTGATGGGGGCGGGCTTCAGCCTGCTGGCGCCGGTGCCGGGCATGTTCCTGCTGCCGCGCTGGTTCCCGGAGAACGCGCCGCGGATCATCGGCTTCTACTTCATGGGCGGCTCGGCGGGCGGCGTGCTGGGGCCGGTGCTGGTGCATGCCAGCGTCGCCTGGACCGGCAGCTGGCGGCTGCACTGGGCGCTGATGTCGGGTGCCGCGACCCTGCTGGCGCTGGCCTGCGCCGCCCTGGTGCGCGACCGCAGCGAGAGCGCGCTGCGCGACGAGACCGCGGGGCATCCGGTGGTCGGGGCCGCGACCGGCTGGACCACGCGAGGTGCGATGCTGACCCACCCGTTCCTGGCCATCGCGTTCGCGATGCTGGTGGTGCAGACGGCGCTGACCGTGGTCAACAGCTCGCTGGTCGCGCACATGAGCCGCATCGGCGCCAGCCCCGCCGCGGGCGCCGCCGCCGGGGCGCTCGGCATCGGGCTGGTGGCGCTCACCGGCACCCTGGCCAAGGGGGTCACCGGCGCGGTGGCAGAGCGCGTGCATCCGCTGCGCATGCTGCTCGGCAGCCTGGTGCTCGGCGGCTTCTCGTTCCTGCTGTTCGGGATGGCGCGCGACACTGGCCTGGTGTTCCTCGCCGCCGGCCTGTTCGGCGTCAGCTGGGGCGTCGCCTGGCTCAGCGCGCACCTGTTCCTGCTGCGCCGCTACGGCCGCGTCGTGGCGCCCGACTTGGTGGCGCTTGCCACCACCCTCACCACCGCGGCCGTGATCGGACCGGTCGCGGCCGGCCGCATCGCCGACCGCACCGGCAGCTTCGCGCCGATCTTCCTGATCGTGGCCGGCCTGTTCCTGCTCGCCCTGCTCTCGACGGTGCTGGTGCGCCGGGAGCCCGCGCGCCAGGCCGACCCCGGCGGCGTGCCGGATGACGGCCTGCGCGCCGCCCGCTGAACCCGAGGAGCCCGACATGCCACAGCCGATCGCGTTCGGGCTGCCCTCGGACCGGGGCGGCAAGGATCTCGGGATCTTCATGCCGATCGCCAACGGCGGCTGGATCCTGTCCTCGACCACGCCGACCATCGACGGCTCCTACGAGTACAACCGCCGCGCCGCCCTGCTCGCCGAGCAGATCGGCCTCGACTTCATCATGTCGATGGCCAAGTTCCGCGGCTATGGCGGCGTCACCCAGCACTGGCGCAGCGCGCTCGACAGCCTGGTGCTGATGTCGGCACTCGCCGCGCAGACCGAGCGGGTCAAGATCTGGACCACCTTCCACACGCTGCTGCAGAATCCCGCGGTCGCGGCCAAGATGATCGCGACGCTGGACCAGGTCAGCCACGGCCGCGCCGGCCTCAACGTGGTGCCGGGCGCCTATCGCGGCGAGTTCGAGCAGATGGGCGCCTGGCCCATCGAGATCGACCACGACCAGCGCTACGAGCTCGCCACCGAGTGGCTGCACGCGGTCAAGCGGCTCTGGACCGAGCCGTCGGTCACCCAGCACGGCCGCTACTTCACCCTCGACGACTGCCAGTCCGAGCCCAAGCCGGTGCAGCGGCCGCGTCCGTTCCTGGTCGCCGCCGGCATGTCGGAGCGCGGCATGCGCTTCACCGTCGAGGAGGCCGACGCGATCTTCATCGGCGGCCGCGACGACGACGAGCTGCGCACGGTCAGCCTGCGCGCCAAGGAGATGGCGCGCGCCGCCGGCCGCAGCCTGCGCACCTACGCGATGCTGATCCTGGTGATCGAGGACAGCGACGACGCGGCGGCGGCGACCCTGACGCGTTTCCGCGACGGCTTCGACGAGGAGGCGTTCCGCGGCATGCTGCGCTCGTACGGCATGATCGACGCCGAGATCGGCCGCGAGAACGCCTTCACCGCGCGGGCGCGCTCGGGGATCACCGCGCCGCACGCGGCGGGCAGCCCGGAAACGATCACCCGTCGCATGACCGAGCTGCTGGAGGGGGCGACGCTGGACGGGATGATGCTGATCTTCCCCGACTACGATGCCGGCCTGCGCCGCTTCGCGGCCGGCATCCTGCCGGCGCTGCGCACCCGCTTCGCCGTGCCATGAGCGCGGCCCTGCTCGCGCGCATCGACGCGGCGCTCGACCCGGACGAGCTGCGGGCGCTGGTGCTGGAGCTGAGCGCCATCCCGTCCGGACAGGGGCAGGAGGCGGAGGCCGGCGAGTACGTGTTCCGCTGGATGGATCGCGAGGGCTTCGCGCCGCGCCGGGTGGCGGCGGTGCCGCACCGCTTCAGCGTGGTCGGCAGCTATGGCGGCCGGGGCGGAGCCGGGCGCGGCGACGCGGGGCGCGACCTGCTGTTCAGCGCGCATCTCGATACCGAGGGACCGCTCGGCGACCACGGCGACAGCTACCGCGAGCGGCCCGGCACGCCGCCGCCGGAGCCGGTGCGGATCGAGGACGGCGTGTTCCTGGGTGCCGCGATCGCCAACGACCGCGGCCCGATGAGCTGCTTCCTGATGGCCGCCAAGGCGCTGCGCCGGGCCGGCATCGGGCTCGCCGGCACCCTGCACCTCACCGCCTGCCCCGGCGAGATCGGCCCCGATCCGATCGAGGAGGTGGAGGGGGTCGCGAACTCCGGCAAGGACGTGGGCGCGCTCTACATGCTGCATCATGGCGGGGTGTCGCCGGACTACATGATCGCCGCGGAGGGCACCGATTTCGGCTTCACCTCGGTGGGCGGCGGCTACGCCATCTTCCGGCTCCGGCTGTTCGGCACCGCGGTGTTCACGCCGGTGCTCGACAGCCCGGCCGCGCCGCGCGCGCATCCCAACCCGATCTACCACCTGGGCGAGGCGATCGCGGCGCTGAACCGCTGGGGGCGCGACTACGAGCGCGCGCACCGCTTCGAGAGCGCCTGGGGCGTCTGCGTGCCGAAGCTGCAGATCGGCGCGGTGCGCGGCGGCGTGCCGCACGCGATCGGCGGCGGCACCGCGGTCTGCGCGCTCTATCTCGAGGTCGGGCTGACGCCGGCGAGCCGGCTGCAGGCGGTGCGCCGCGAGATCGCGGCAGCACTGGCGGCGGCGGGATTCGAGGATTTCGAGCTGCAGCCGGTGGCGGTGCGGCACGGCTGCGCCGCCGACGAGGCCGAGATCGCACCGCTCCGCCAGGCACTCGACGGCGCGCTGCGGGCGGTGCGCGGCGAGACGCTGCGCCCGGCGCACCCGGTGTACGCCTCGATGTGGCGCGACCATAACGTGTTCAACATGAACCGGGTGCCGGCGGCGACCATCGGGCCGCCGCGGCACCGGCCCAGCCTCGCCGACTTCATCGACTGCACCCGGCTCTACGCGCTCGCGTCGATCGCGGTGTGCGGGCTCTCTGACACGGAGGAACAGCCATGAGCAACCAGCCGATCGAGGTGCGGCCGCTGACGCGGCGCATCGGGGCCGAGATCCACGGCGTCGACCTGTCGCAGCCGCTCGAACCCGCACGGCGCGAGGCGCTGCACCAGGCGCTGATGCGCCACCAGGTGATCTTCTTCCGCGACCAGTCGCTGAGCCACGACGACCACGAGCGCGTCGGCCGCGCCTTCGGCGCGCTCGCGATCCATAGCGGCGTGCCCGGACTGCCTGGCCATCCCGAGCTGGTGGCGATCCATGCCGACGCGAACTCGACCTACATCGCCGGCGAGAACTGGCATTCCGACCTGAGCTGCAACGCCGAGCCGCCGATGGGCAGCATGCTGTACCTGCCGATCGTGCCCGAGGTGGGCGGCGACACCCTGTTCGCCAGCATGTACGAGGCGTACGACGCGCTGTCCGAGCCGATGAAGACGTACCTGCACGGGCTGACCGCGACGCATGACGGCGAGCACGTCTACCGCTCGATGACGCCCGACCTGAGCAAGCGCTTTCCCTGCAACAGTCATCCGGTGGTGCGCACCCATCCGGTGACCGACCGCAAGTGCCTCTACGTCAATTCCTCCTACGTCACCAAGATCGACCAGCTGCCCAAGCCGGAGAGCGACGCCATCCTGCAGTTCCTCTACGTGCACTGCATGAACCCGAACTTCCAGGTGCGCTTCCGCTGGCGGCCGGGCTCGATCGCGTTCTGGGACAACCGCTGCACCCAGCACATGGCGGTGTGGGACTATTTCCCCGAGCTGCGTTCCGGCTACCGCGTCACCATCGCCGGCGACCGCCCGTTCTAGCAGGCTGCTGAAAGACCAAGGCAAGGGCTCTGCCCTCGACCCGTTGGGACCGCAGGCCCCAAACCCATTTTCTGAAATCAAGGTTTTCAAAGGCTCGCCTTTGATGGGGTCGAGGGGCAAAGCCCCTTGCCTTCTCTTCGTTCCGCAACCTGCTGGGGCGATCCCGCCACGCCTACGGAGAACCGAGCATGACCGCGCGCGTACTGGACGACGCCTTCTTCGAGGGGCTGCAGAGCTCGATCCTGCCGACCGAGCAGGCACAGAGCCTGCCGCCGCTGTGCTACACCGACGCCGGCTTCTACGAGTTCGAGAAGACCGCCGTGTTCGACCGCGAGTGGCTCTGCGTCGGACGCGAATCCTGGGTCGCCGAGCCGGAGCAGTATTTCACCACCGCCATCGTCGGCGAGCCGATCCTGGTCGCGCGCGACCGCGACGGCGTGCTGCGCGCGATGTCCAGCGTGTGCCAGCATCGCGGCATGCTGGTGGCGGAAGGGCATGGCAGCCGGCGCGCCTTCGTCTGCCCCTACCACCACTGGACCTACGGGCTCGACGGCAGCCTGATCGGCGCCCCGGCGATGGGCCGCTCCTGCGGCTTCGACCGGTCGGCGGGCGGCCTGCCGAGCTTTCGCGTCGAGGTCTGGCAGGGCTTCGTGTTCATCAATCTCGATCCCGACGCGGCTCCGCTGGCGCCCCGGCTCGAGGCGGTCTCGCAGGTGCTGGAGCCGTACCGGCTCGGCGAGGCGGAGGGACCGCGTCCGGGCGAGGCGCCGCAGTACGCCTGGAATTGGAAGGTGATGTTCGAGAACAACAACGACGGCTACCACGCCGACAAGCTGCATCACGGCGTGCTGCACGATTTCGTCCCCAGCCACCTCGCGAGCTTCCCCGAGCTGCCGCCCGACACCGCCGGCTACTACCGGCTGAACGGCACGCTGCACGCCGACGCCAGCTTCAATGCGACGCAGCGGGCGCTGCTGCCGGTGTTCCCCGGCCTCGGCGAGGTCGAGCGCAACCGCATGGTGTTCGCCAACCTGCCGCCGACGCTGTCGCTGGTGCTGACCAGCGACATGGTGATCTACATGATCCTGCGCGCCGACGGGCCGGAGACGCACCGCATGGACCAGGGCGTGCTGGTGGCGCCGGGCGCGATGCTGGATCCCGCGTTCGGCCATCGCATGGCGATGAACATGGCGGCCGCGATGGAGATCGTCGCCCAGGACCTGCACGTCGACGCGCTGGTGCAGGTCGGGCTGCGCTCGCGCTTCGCGCCGCGCGGCCGCTATTCCTGGCAGGAGGGGGCGCAGCGCGCGTTCAACGCCTGGCTGGTGCCGCGCTACCGCGACGCCTGGGCGGCAAGGCCATGAAATCCTTACTCCAGAAGATGGGGTTTGGGGCCTGCGGCCGCAACGGGTCAAGGGCAGAGCCCTTGCCTTGCTCCCACAGCCTCCCCGGCCGCCGCGCGCCGGCTCAGCGCGGCAGCCGGCAGGCGTCGAGGATCAGGAAGTGCGGCCGCGCCTGCAGCAGCGAGGCGCCGGCACGGTGCGGCAGGAAGCCTCCGGGATACAGCACCGTCAGGTAGACGCCGCCGAAGCGCTGACCGGCGCAGATCGCGGCCAGGGCGTCGGCGGCGGCGCGCAGGTGCGTCGCATCGGTCAGGTTCCAGGGCTGGGTCAGTGCCGCGTCCGCCGGGCGCAGCGCGATCGGCTGCTGTGCGGGGTTGGCGAACAGCGACGGCACCAGCAGGTCGCGGAACGCGGCCTGGGTGTCGAGCGAGCTGAGCGGCGGCCACCAGATCTGCTGCCAGCGCAGCGACGGCAGCGGGGTGCCGTACGCCGCCATCATCACGCCGCCTGCCGGCAGCGTCGCGATGCGCTGCCGGTAGTCGCGGAACACCCCTCCCGCCGCGTGCCAGTAGGCCGCCAGCACCAGCGTGCGCGCGAGCACCGCCGCGGTCGCCCAGCCGGCGGCGCGGGGCGCAGGCTCGAGACGCAGTGCTGACGCGAGCAGCAGCGGCGGCAGGATCGCGAGGCGGGTATCCAGCACCGAGCCGGTGCCGATCCGCTCCGGTGCGGCCAGCACCAGCAGCACCAGCGCTGCCGCCGCGAGCGCCGGTGCGGCCGCCAGTCGCGGCCGGGCGCACGCGGCGGCAGCCGCGCAGGCGAGCAGGGCGGCGAGGCTCGCGGCGTCCTGCGCCGGGCTGCCGCCGAGCAGCACGCGGGCGAACAGCGCCAGCTTGCGCAGCGCCAGGCTGCCCAGGTCGGTGCCCGCCCCGGCGCCCGCGAAATGCAGCGAGAAGTCGTGCCCGGTGCCGCCCGGCAGCGCGTGCAGCAGGCCGCCCACCACCAGCAGCGCCAGCCCCGGCGAGGCGGCGCCGACGATCCGGTCGCGCGCCGACGCGGCACCGCGTTGCTCGCACAGCCCGAAGCAGCCGAGCAGCAGGATCCAGGCGACCGCGGCCACCACGTGCGCGCACAGCAGCGCCGCCGCACCGGCGCCCGCGAGCGCGATCCGCGACCACGGCCGGCGCGCCGCGCCCAACCACAGCGCCAGCAGGCCGAGCATCAGCCCGACGGCGAGCATGTAGTTGACCAGGCCCCAGAACAGCGCGTTGCAGTCGAACAGCAGGATCGCCAACGCCGGCTTGAGCGGCCCCGCGGCGCCGAGTGCGCGCGCGCAGGCGAGGAAGCCCACGACGAAGCAGAGGTAGGTCAGCACCAGGAACAGCTGCGCCGCCGCCTCGACCGACAGGCCGGCACGTGTCAGGCCCAGCATGCCGAGATCGAGTGCCGCACCCGGCACCAGGAAGCCGGTCAGGCGATAATGCGCGCTCCAGAACGGGTCGCCGTGCAACAGACCGATCAGCACGTGGATCCGCGCCACGTGGTTCGGCCAGTCCTGCAGCGGCGCCGGCCGCGCCGCCAGCAGCGGCAGCGCACCCAGCGGCACGACCAGCGGCCCGATCAGCCGCACGACCGGCAGCCTGGCCGCGAGCGGCGCGGGGAGGCGGCTCAACGACGCCGGTTCAGGCCGCGGCGCTCCAGGCGTCGCGCAGCCGGCGGCGGAACGGCATGCGCCACGAGCGCGCGAGACGCGTCTCCGCCGGATCGCGATAGCCGGGCACGCCGATGCCGCCCTCGCGCGGTGCCGCATCCCAGCGGAAGCTGCCGTGCAGCCGGTCCCACAGGCTGAACCCGCTCGACCAGTTGCTGTTGGTCTCGCCGCGCACGACGGAGTGGTGGATGGTATGCATGCGCGGCGTGGTCAGCAGCCACGACAGCCGCCGGTCGAGCCGCGGCGGCAGGCGCAGGTTCGAGTGGTGGAACAGCACAGACAGGAAGAAGAAGGCCTGCCAAGCCCGCAGCGCCCGGCCCGACACGCCGAGCAGAGCCACCTGCGCCGCGCGCCAGGGGATCGAGACCAGCATGTCGAGGGCGTGGAAGCGCAGCGCGGTGCTGGCGTCGAGATCGAGGTCGACATGGTGCACCAGGTGCAGGCGCCAGAGCAGCGGCACCTCGTGGGTCAGTGCGTGCCAGACATAGGTGGTGTAGTCCATCAGCAGGATGCCGATCAGATCACACCCCCAGGACGGCAGCGGCAATCGCTGTGCCAGGCCCCGCCGCCGCCGCTCCGCGCGTCCGGCGAGCGCGTGCAGGATCGGCGCCTCCAGCCCCGAGACCACCGCGAGGCTCGCGGCACCCAGCGCGAGGTTGCCCAGGATTCGCGACGGCGGCTGGGTCGGCCGGCGCAGCGGCGACAGCCGCTCGCCGCAGGCGATGGCGAGCAGGCACGCGGCGAGGAGCAGGTCGGCGGCGGCCGGGCGGCCGCGCCCGGAGGCGGGAGAAGGCATGGCGGGCAGGATGTTCGCGCCCGCGCCCGGTGACAAGCGCCCGTCCCGCGCCTTCCGCCCCGGGCGCCGTTGAGCGGCGTCGCCATCGTGATCCCGATGCTGAACGAGGCCGAGGCGCTGCCCCGGCTGCTGCGCGGCCTCGCCGGCCTGCATCCGCCGCCCGACGAGGTGCTGGCGGTGGATGGCGGCAGCCGCGACGCGTCGGTCGCGATCGCGCGCGCCGGCGGGCTGCGCGTGCTGCAGAGCCCCGTGCGCGGCCGTGCGGCGCAGATCAACCACGCGGTGTCGCAGGCGCGTGCCCCGATCGTCTGCATCCTGCACGCCGACACCCTGCTGCCCGACGACGCGGTCGCGGTGATGCGTCGCGTGCTGGCCGACCCGCGCACCGTGCTGGCCGGGTTCACCCCGCTGCTCAGCGGGCCGGATCGCGTGCGCTGGGGCACCAGCTTCCATAACTGGATCAAGACCTGGTACGCGCCGCTGCTGTTCCGGCCGCTGCTGTTCCTGCGCGGCGCGCGGCTGCTGTTCGGCGACCATGCGATGTTCTTCCGCCGCGACCAGTTCCTGTCGGTCGGCGGCTGCGACGAGCGCATGCTGTTAATGGAGGAGGCGGACCTGTGCATCCGGTTCTGCCGCCTGGGCCGCACCCGGCTGGTCAACCGCGTGGTGATCACCTCGGACCGGCGCGTCGCCGCCTGGGGAGCGCCGCGGGCGAACTGGATCTACCTCACGGTGGGGGCGCGCTGGGGGCTGGGGCTGCGGCGCCGGCTGGAGGCCTGCTATCCGGAGGTCCGCTGATCCGAGGATCCAGCGGGGCGGCCGCGCTTCAGGCCGCCTTCAGGTAGCCGGTGGCGATGCAGCGATCCACCAGGCGGCGCAGGAAGGCGACGTCGGTGGGAGGACAGGGGCGGCCGCCGAGCCCGCGCAGTGCGTCGTCGGCGAAGCGCGGGTCGCGCTGCAGGTAGCTGGCATAGTGCGCCGTGACCTGGCGATGCACCGCCTGGCCGCGCGGTGTCAGCAGGCCGGGGTCGAACGCCTCGGGCGACATCAGCCGCGGGCTGCAGAAGTGCGGATATTGCGAGGCGAGACCGACCAGCATCGACACCGCGACCGGCGCGCCGGAGACCAGGTGGATGTTCTGCCCCGCCGCGCGGTCCATGTGCTCGACCAGGTGCAGCAGCCCGGCGGTGACGTGATCGATCGGCACCAGGTCGAGGGTGGCGCCCGGAACCGCCGGCAGGGTGCGCACCCGCCCTTCCGCCACCAGCCGGATCAGCGCGTAGACGCCGTCCAGGCGGTTGATCATGCCGTCCGCGTAGGCACCGACCACGATCGAGGGGCGCGCGATCACCGCGGGCAGGCCCCGCTCCCGCGCCTGCTCCACCAGCGCCTCGGCCGCCGCCTTGCTGGCCTCGTAGCCGTTGGTGAAGGCGCCGGCGCCGGGCCGGTCCCGCTCGGCGACCGGGCCGGACACCGCGCCGCACACGTAGGCGGTGCTGACATGCAGCAGCGGCACCGGCCGCGAGGCGCCGGTGGCGAGCTCCAGGATCTGCCGGGTGCCGTCCACGTTGACCGCCTGCAGCTGGGCGGGATCGGCGTCGAAGGCGGTGACCGCGGCGAGATGCACGATCAGGTCGAGCTCGTCCGCGAGCGACTGGTGCCGCGATGCCTCCAGCCCGAGCCGGGGCTGGCGCATGTCGCCGCGCAGCAGGCGGATGGCGCCCGGTCGCCACCCCTCGTCGGACGCCAGCATCGGCACGGCGCGGCCGTCGTTGCGCTGCACGTCGCGGTCGCGGTGCACCAGTGCCGTCACCCGATGGCCGCGCGCGGCGAGCAGCCCGGCAAGCTCGCCGCCGATCAGGCCGGCGGCGCCGGTCAGGAAGATGCGCATGATCGTGGCCTAGGGCAGCTTCGGCCGGAACCGGGTCGCGTGGCGGGACCTGCCGGACAAGGCTCCGGCGCTCCGGCTGGCTCGAAGGATCACGCGTGCCTCACCGGCCGTTGCAAGATCACGATATCGCTATCGCCGCCGGCCCGGAAGGCCCACACGGAGCAGAGCAATGCGATCTACTCATAACGTGATCGTGATCGGCGCCGGCTCGGCCGGCCTGACCGCCGCCGGCGGCTGCGCCAGGCTGGGGCTGCGCACGGCGCTGATCGAGCGCGACCGCATGGGCGGCGACTGCCTCCATACCGGCTGCGTGCCCTCCAAGGCGCTGCTCGCCGCCGCCCATCGCGCCACCGCCCATCGCGCCGCCGCCTCGGTGACGGACCCGCCGGCCGCCGATTGGCTCGCCGTGCGCGCCCGGGTGCGCGACGCGATCGGCCGCATCGCGCCGCACGATTCCGAGGCGCGCTTCCGCGCCTGGGGTGTGGAGGTGATACGCGGCGAGGCGCGCTTCGTCGGGCGCCGCTCGGTGCGCGTCGGCGACCGCGTGCTGCGGGCGCCACGCCTGGTGATCGCCACCGGCTCGCGACCGCGCCTGCCGCCGATCGAGGGGCTGTCCGCGGTGCCGTTCCTGACCAACGAGACGCTGTTCGACCTGCCGGAGCTGCCGCGTCACCTGCTGGTGCTGGGCGGCGGCGGCATCGGCGTCGAGATGGCCCAGGCCTTCCGGCGCCTCGGTGCGGCGGTGACGCTGGTGGAGCGAGATCGTCCGCTGGCCCGCGAGGATCCGGAGGCGGCGGCGCTGGTGCTGCGTCGCCTCGCCTCCGAGGGCGTCGAGATCCGCGCCGGCACGGCCGTCATCGGCGCGCGCGCGACGGCGGCGGGGGTGCGGCTGACGCTCGCCGACGGAACCGCGCTGCAGGGCAGCCACCTGCTGGTCGCCGCCGGCCGGGTGGCGGACACCGCGGCACTCGACCTGCAGGCCGCCGGCGTGCGTAGCGGCGCGGACGGCATCGTGGTGGATGCGGGCCGCCGCAGCTCCAATCCGCGCGTGCTGGCGCTGGGCGATTGCCGGGAAGGTCCGCGCCTCACCCATGCCGCGGGGGAGGACGGCGCGGTCGCCGTGATGCGCATCGCCCTCGGGCTGCCGGCGCGGGTGCATCCCGCTTCCCTCTCGTGGGTGACCTACACGGAGCCCGAGCTGGCGCAGGTCGGCCTCACCGAGGCGGCGGCGAGGTGCGGGCACCGCGAGGTGCGGGTGGTGCGCCAGAGCCTCGCGGACAATGACCGCGCGGTGTGCCAGGGCGAGACCGAGGGGTTTGCCAAGCTGGTGCTGGCCGGCGGCCGTCCGGTCGGGGTCACGCTGGTCGGCGCCGGCGCCGGCGAGCTGGTGCTGCCCTGGGTGATGCTGCTGTCGCGCCGCACCTCGCTGTGGGGCCTGTCCGGTGCCGTGGTGCCGTATCCGACGCTGTCGGAGCTCTCCAGGGCGCTGGCGTTCTCGGCCTACGAGGGCCGCCTGTTCGGCCCCTGGATGCGACGCTGGGCGCGGCTGGTCGCGGCCTGGCGTTGGTAGTGCTGCGGCCGGGGCTTGTCGCGCCGGCGGTGCAGGGGCCATCTCTGAGCCACCTCAGGGCTGCTCCCCCATGACCGACGCCGCACGGCTCGACCCCGGCAAGTTCCGCGATCCTCTGCTTACCGCGCGCGGCGAGCCTCGCGCCAGGGTCGCGCTGGCGGGGCTGCGCACGCTGTGGTTCAACACCGGCACGCTGTGCAACATCGCCTGCGCGCGTTGCTACATCGAGAGCTCGCCGTCCAACGACGCGCTCTCCTACCTGGCTGCCGCCGACGTCGCGCGCTACCTCGACGAGGTCGAGGCGCTGGGCTGGGACACGCGCGAGATCGGCTTCACCGGCGGCGAGCCGTTCCTCAACCGCGGGCTGACGGCGATGCTCGACGACGCGCTGGGCCGCGGCCACGCGGCGCTGGTGCTGACCAACGCGATGCGGCCGATGCGGCTGCACGAGGCAGGGCTGCTCGGCCTGCGCGACCGCCACGGCGACCGCCTGACCCTGCGCGTCAGCCTCGACCACCATACCGCCGCGATCCACGAGGCGGAGCGCGGCGCCGGCAGCTGGCCGATCGCGCTGGACGGCCTGCGCTGGCTCGACCGGCACGGCTTCCGCCACGCCGTCGCCGGCCGCCTGGTCGCCGGCGAGGACGAGCCGGCGGCGCGCGAGGGCTATGCCGGGCTGTTCGGCAGCCTGGGCGTGGGGATCGACGCCGGCGACCCCGCGCGGCTGGTGCTGTTCCCGGAGATGGATGCGGCAGCCGACGTGCCGGAGATCACCGAGGCCTGCTGGGGCATACTCGGCCGCAGCCCCGACGCGCTCATGTGCGCCAGCAGCCGCATGGTGGTGAAGCGTCGCGGAGCCGCGCCCAGCGTGGTGGCGTGCACGCTGACGCCCCATGCGCCGGGCTTCGATCTCGGCCCGACGCTGCGCGGCGCCGCCGGCACGGTGATGCTGAACCACCCGCACTGCGCGCGGTTCTGCATGCTGGGCGGCGCGCGCTGCAGCGGGTGATCGGGCAGCAAGCCAAGGGCTCTGCCCTTGACCCGCCGGGGCCGGCGGCCCCGGACCCCGGTTGCCTGCCTATTCTGGCGCGCCGAACTGGCGGGACGGCGCGGCCTGGGCGAACGCCTCGTGCGCCTCGCAGGCGGCGAAGATCCGGTCCACGATCGGCGTGCCGGGCACCTCGATCTTGAAGATCGGCATCACGATCTTGATGCTGGCGAGGCAGATATCGGCCATCGTGACGCTGTCGCCATGGCAGAACGCGCCGGTCTCGGGATCGCTCGCCAGCCGCTTCTCGAAGGCGTGCAGCCCGGTCGTGAACCAGTTGACCCGCCAGGCGCGCGCGGCTTCGGCGTCCAGATGCGCCTCCTCGGTGAGGTATTTTATCACCCGCGGCGTGACCAGCGGGTGGGCGTCGGCCGCCAGCATCGAGGCCAGCGCGCGCACCCTGGCGCGCCCGATCGGCGTGCTCGGCAGGATCGGCGCTTGCGGATGCACCTCCTCGAGATACTCCAGGATGGCGAGCGACTGCGTGATCGGCGACGCCCCGGCCGCCTGGCGGTCGATCAGCGCCGGGATCGCGCCCAGCGGGTTGATCCTGAGGAACGCCTCGCCGCGGTTCTCGCCGGCCTCCATGTCCACGAAGCGCTCGTGGGCGACCACACCCTTCAGGTTGAGCGCCACGCGCACCCGATAGGTCGCCGAGGTGCGCCAGTACGCGAACAGTTCGAAGCGGGGGTCGCTCATGACGCGGGCCATCCTGCGAGGTTGTCCGGACCGACTAGTCCCTGGGCCCCCGGCTGTCCATCCGGCCGCGGCGCTGGCACGGCGCGGCCAGCGCGTCGCGCAGGATCGCGATCGCGTCCCACAGCTCGGCATGGCGCAGCGTCAGCGGGGTGACGCCGAAGCGCAGGATGTCGGGCGGCCGGAAATCGCCGATCACGCCGCGCTCGATCAGGGTGCGCATCACCGCCCCGGCGCGGGGATGGCGGAAGCAGACCTGGCTGCCGCGTGCCGCCTCCGCCTGCGGCGTGATCAGCTCCAGCCCGGCGTCGGGACATTCCTGCGCGGCCAGCCGCATCAGGATCGAGGTCTGGCGCAGCGACTTGGCGCGCACGGCCGCGATCGGCGCCCGCAGCGCGATCTCGACGCCCACCTGCAGCGCCGTCATCGCCAGGATCGAGGGCGTGCCGACGGTGGCGCGCACGATGCCGGCGGCCGGCCGGTAGGTCTCGTGGAAGCCGAACGGCTCGGCGTGACCGAGCCAGCCGGTGAGCGGGAAGCGCGCCTGCGCCTGCCAGCGGGGTGCCACGTAGAGGAACGCCGGCGCGCCGGGGCCGCCGTTGAGGAACTTGTAGCCGCAGCCGACCGCGAGGTCGGCGTCCGCGGCGGTCAGGTCCACCGGCACCGCTCCGGCGGAATGCGCCAGATCCCACAGCACCAGCGCGCCGGCCGCGTGCGCCGCCGCGGTGAGCGCCGCCATGTCGTGCATCGCCCCGGTGCGGTAGTTCACGTGGGTCAGCATCACCACCGCGACGTCCGCGTCGAGCGCCGCCGCGATGCGGTCCGGATCCGCGAGCCGCAGCGCGTGGCGGTCGCCGAGCAGCCCCACCAGGCCCTCGGCGATGTAGAGGTCGGTCGGGAAGTTGCCGCGCTCGGACAGGATCACGCGCCGCTGCGGCCGCAGCGCCAGCCCCGCCGCGAGCAGCTTGAACAGGTTCACCGAGGTGGAATCCGAGACGATCACCGTGCCGGCCGCAGCTCCCAGCAGCCGGCCGATGTCGTCGCCGAGGCGCTGCGGCAGGTCGATCCAGCCCCGGTCCCAGGAGCGGATCAGCCCCTCGCCCCACTCGTGGCGCAGCATCTCGGCGATGCGGCCGGGCGTCTCGCGCGGCAGCGCGCCCAGCGAGTTGCCGTCGAGATAGATGACGCCGTCCGGCAGCGCGAAGGCGTCGCGGAACGCGGCCAGCGGGTCCGCCCGGTCGAGCGCCTCCAGCTCCGCCCGGGTGATCGCCATCCGCGATCAGGTGCCGCCGGCGCGCGGCCGGCTCACCGCGCGGCCGCGTAGGGATGCGTCGAGGAGAGCGGCGAGGCGATGAGGCTGGCGAGGCTCATGCTGCCGAAGCTGATCAGCAGGAAGCCGCCGGCGAGCGAGAAGTTCTTGAGGAAGTCCCAGAACAGGCCGCGCCCCTTGCTCTCGCTGCCGGCCCAGAAATCGCCGGTGGCCCAGAACCGCTTCCACAGCAGCGCCGTGACCATGCAGTAGCCGGCCATGATGAAGGCGGCCAGCCGGTCGGCGATGCCGGTCAGGATGCCGATCGGCATCAGGATCTCGACGGCGAGCCCGGCCGTCAGCATCAGCGAGGCGGCGCCGCGCGACGGCAGCATCTCCTGCGCCTGGCCGACCGCGCCCTTGAAGTTCAGGATCTTGTCCAGCGCGCTGAACGGGAAGAACAGCACCACCAGCAGGTAGCGCACCGCCAGCGTCACCAGGAAGCTCGATCCGGTCATGGCAGGCGATCTCCAGCGGGCGCCGCGGCGGTCGGGCCGCCGGTGCTGCTCTAGCGCATCCGGCGGGCGGCGGCGAGGCCGCGCACGCCTTGCCCTCCCCGATGCAGGCATGCGAGCAATTGCGCGGCGGCCCGCTTCGGCGTCCGCCGCGCCAGGCCGTTCCTGCCGAGCGGGCGGCTCCCCTTGGTCGAGCGGAGGCAGTCACGATGTCACACGGCAGCAACGACAGATCGCCACCCGGCGCCACCCCGGCGCCACCCTGCACGCTGGTGATCTTCGGCGCCGGCGGCGACCTGACCAAGCGCCTGCTGATGCCGGCGCTGTACAACCTGTCCGGCGCCCACCTGCTGTCGGACCAGTTCAAGGTGATCGGCGTCGACCGCGACGACAGCGGCGACGACAAGTGGAAGCAGTCGCTGACCGAGACCATGCAGTCCTTCACCAGGGACAAGACCGCCGAGTTCTACACGCCCAAGATCGACGAGGCCGCCTGGGGCTGGGCGACCGACCGGATGCACTACCTGAAGGGCGATTTCAGCCAGCCGGAGACGTTCGGCCGCATCGGGCAGGCGATCGGCGAGGGCAGCGCGATCTTCTACCTCGCGGTGTCGGCGCGCTTCTTCGGCACCGTCGTCGAGGGGCTGGGGCGCGCCGGCCTGCTCAAGCAGCCCGGCACCGCGTTCCGGCGCGTCGTGATCGAGAAGCCGTTCGGCGCCGACCTGCCCTCGGCCAAGGCGCTGAACGCCAGCATCCTCGAGCAGGCGGACGAGAGCCAGTTCTACCGGATCGACCATTTCCTGGGCAAGGAGACGGTGCAGAGCATCATGGCGGTGCGCTTCGCCAACGGCATGTTCGAGCCGAGCTTCCGGCGCGAGTATATCGACCACGTGCAGATCACCGCCGCCGAGACGGTGGGCGTGGAGATGCGCGGCCCGTTCTACGAGCCAACCGGGGCGCTGCGCGACATGGTGCCCAACCACCTGTTCACCCTGCTGTGCATGGTCGCCATGGAGCCGCCGAACTCGTTCGACGCCGAGGCGGTGCGCAGCGAGAAGGCCAAGCTGCTGGAGGCGATCCGGCCGCTGCGGCCCGACGAGGCGGTGCGCGGCCAGTATGGCGCGGGAAAGGAGTTCGGCGCCGACGTCGTCGCCTACCGCCAGGAGCCGAAGGTCGCCCCGGACAGCCATACCGAGACCTACATCGCGCTCAAGCTGTCGATCGAGAACTGGCGCTGGGCGGGGGTGCCGTTCTACCTGCGCACCGGCAAGCGTCTCGCCGGACGGCGCACCGAGATCTCGATCCACCACAAGCCGGCGCCGTACCGGATGTTCCGCGACACCCCGGTCGATCGGCTGACGCCCAACGTGGTCAAGTTCCTGATCGATCCCGACCAGGGCATCGAGACCCAGTTCGACGCCAAGGTGCCGGGCCCGCAGATGCGGCTCGGGCGGGTGCAGAGCTCGCTGCGCTTCAAGGACTTCTTCGACGAGCCGCCGAGCGTGGGTTACGAGACCCTGCTGTACGACTGCATGATGGGCGACACCACCCTGTTCCAGCGCGCCGACGCCATCGACGCCAGCTGGGCGGTGGTGCAGCCGGTGCTGGAATCCTGGGGCCGCGGCGAGGGCGAGGTGGAGCCCTACGCCGCCGGCAGCCAGGGTCCGGCCGGTGCGGACGCGCTGCTCGAACGCGACGGACGGCACTGGCTGGCCCTGGAGTAGGGTGCGCGCATGGCGCGGCCGCGTGTGGTGGTGATCGGTGCCGGCTTCGGCGGCATCAACGTGGTCCAGGGCCTCGCCCGGGTGCCGGTCGACGTGGTGCTGATCGACCGCAACAACCATCACCTGTTCCAGCCGCTGCTCTACCAAGTGGCGACCGCGGCGCTGGCGCCGTCCGACATCGCCTCGCCGATCCGCTCGATGTTCGCCCGCCAGCGCAACGTCGAGGTGCTGCTCGGCGAGGTGGACGGGATCGACGTCGCGGCGCGCACGGTCTCGGTGCCCGACGTGGGCACGATCCGCTACGACCAGCTGGTGATCGCCACCGGCGCGGCGTCGAGCTGGTTCGGGCACGAAGACTGGGCGGCGCACTCGGTCGGGCTGAAGAGCCTGCAGGACGCCGAGACCCTGCGGCTGCGCCTGCTCGGCGCCTTCGAGTATGCCGAGAGCCATCCCGATCCCGCCGAGCTGCGTCGCCTGCTCACCTTCGTCGTGGTCGGCGGCGGCGCCACCGGGGTGGAGCTGGCCAGCTCGATCCGTGAGCTGGCGCGCGACACGCTGGCGCGCGAGTTCCGCCGCATCCGCCCCGAGCTGGCGCGGGTGGTGCTGTTCGAGGGCGGCCCGACCCTGCTGGCGGGCTTCCCCGACCGGCTGGTGCGCTACGTCCGACGCCGGCTGCGGCACCTCGGCGTGGAGGTGCATACCGGCGTGCAGGTGGAGCAGGTCGACGCCGAGGGGGTGATCGCGGGCGGCCGGCGGGTCGCCAGCGCCAACGTGTTCTGGTGCGCCGGCGTCGCGGCGAACCCGGCCGCGCGCTGGGTCGGCGCGGCACCCGGCAGGCACGGCGCGCTCGATGTCGGCGCCGACTGCTCGGTGCCCGGGCATCCGGAGATCTTCGCGATCGGCGACGTGGCGGGCTGCAGGGCGGCCGACGGCGGCTGGCTGCCCGGGGTGGCGCCGGTGGCCAAGCAGCAGGGGCACTACGTCGCCGGCGTGATCGCGGCCCGCGCCAATGGTGCGGCGCCGCCGCCCGCGTTCGTCTACCGTGACCAGGGCAGCCTCGCCATCGTCGGCCGCTCCGCCGCGGTGGCCAGCCTGCCGCACCTGAAGCTGACCGGCTTCCCGGCCTGGCTGCTGTGGAGCTGCGTCCACCTGTTCCTGCTGGTGGGCATGCGCAACCGCATCCTGGTCTACGTGCAGTGGGTCTCGGCCTGGCTGTTCTACGCCCGCGGGGCGAGGCTGATGAACACCGGCCTGGCCGGCTTCCTGCGCGCGCAGCGGGGCGGCAGCGGCGAGGCCCCCGCGCCGTGACGATGTCGTACGAGCCGGAGCCGGAGGTGGCGGCGGAAGCGGAGGTGGCGGCGCAGGCCGGGCCGGCGCCGGACGGCAACCCGCCCTCGCGGATCGAGGACTACGCGCTGATCGGAGACTGCCGCACCGGCGCCCTGGTCGGCCGCAACGGCTCGATCGACTGGCTGTGCTGGCCGCGCTTCGACAGCGACGCCTGCTTCGCAGCCCTGCTCGGCACCAGCAGGCACGGGCGCTGGCTGCTGCACCCGCACTGCGAGCCGGGCGAGCCGGCGCCGCGTGTCAGCCGCTGCTATCGCGGCGACACCATGGTGCTGGAGACCGTGTTCGAGACCGAAGGCGGCCGCGTCGCGGTGATCGATTTCATGCCGACGGGGCGCGACGATTCCTCGGTGCTGCGCCGGGTCGAGGGCCGCGGCGGCCGGGTGGCGATGCGCATGGAGATCACGCTGCGCTTCGACTACGGCAGCTCGGTCCCTTGGGTGACCAAGCTCGAGGATGGCGGCGGGATCAGCGCGATCGCCGGCCCCAACGTGGTGGTGCTGCGCACCGCGGTGCCGCTGGAGGGACGCGACCGGGCGACGCTGGCCGACTTCACCCTCGGCGACGGCGAGAATGCCGACTTCGCGCTGACCTGGGGACCCTCGCACCTGCCGGCGCCGGAGGCGTTCGACGTGACGCAGGCGCTGGCGGACACGGAGGCGTTCTGGAGCGAATGGTCCGGGCGCTGCGCCTACCGGGGGCGGTGGCATCGGCCGGTGCTGCGCTCGCTGCTGACCCTCAAGGCGCTGACCTACGCGCCGACCGGCGGCATCATCGCGGCACTCACCACCTCGCTGCCCGAGCGGCTCGGCGGCTCGCGCAACTGGGACTACCGCTATTGCTGGCTGCGCGATGCCAGCCTGACCCTGATGGCGCTGATGACCGGCGGCTACCAGGAGGAGGGCGAAGCCTGGCGCAAGTGGCTGTATCGCGCCGCCGCCGGCAGTCCGACCGAGCTGCAGATCATGTACGGCATCGCCGGCGAGCGCCGGCTGATCGAGTGGTCGCCGACCTGGCTGCCGGGCTACGAGGGCGCCGCGCCGGTGCGGGTCGGCAACGCCGCCTCCGGGCAGGTGCAGCTCGACGTCTACGGCGAGATGATGCTGACGCTGCACATCGCGCGCGCCAAGCAGCTGGTCAAGCCGCGGACCGCCTGGTCGCTGCAGGTGCAGATCGTCGAGCACCTGGAGACGATCTGGGACCAGCCCGACGACGGCATCTGGGAGGTGCGCGGCGAGCGACGCCACTTCACCCACTCCAAGCTGATGGCCTGGGTGGCGCTGGACCGCTCGATACGCGACGCGGAAGCCTACGCGCTGCCGGCGCCGCTGCAGCGCTGGCGGCCGTTGCGCGAGCGGATGCACGCCGCGATCTGCGACCAGGGCTTCAGTCGCGCCCGCGACAGCTTCACCCAGAGCTACGGCGGCGAGGCGCTGGATGCCAGCCTGCTGCTGATCCCGCAGGTCGGCTTCCTGCCGATCGACGACCCGCGCGTCACCAGCACCATCGCCGCGGTCGAGCGCGACCTGCTGGTGGACGGCTTGATGCTGCGCTACCGCACCGATGGCGACGACGAGGGCGGCGACGGCCTGCCGGGCGGCGAGGGCGCGTTCCTGCCCTGCTCGTTCTGGCTGGTCGGCGCCTACGCGATGCAGGGGCGCGACCAGGAGGCGCGCACCCTGTTCGAGCGCCTGGTCGGCCTGGCGAACGATGTCGGGCTGCTGTCGGAGGAGTATGATCCCATCGCCGGGCGACAGGTCGGCAACTTCCCGCAGGCCTTCTCGCACCTGGCGCTGATCGGGGCCGCGCTGAACATGGAGGGGATCGGCCCGGCGACGCAGTAGCTTGCCGGGAAGTGACGGCCGCGACGGTGGCCATCGCCGGGCGAGTGTGATCAGTAGGGGTCCTGGCGCCGCCGTGACCGGGGGCGCCGCTCATCCGGAGGTCGAATGGAGATCAGACCGCTGGTCGGGCTGCTGGGCGTGCTGATCGCCGCGCTGACCTCGGAGTTCAACGACCAGGTGACGTCGATCGCGCTGGTCGACGTGCGCGGCGGGCTCGGCGTCAGCAGCGATCCCGGAACCTGGCTCACCAGCCTGTACGTGACCGGCGAGGTGATCGGGATGGGTTTATCGCCCTGGTGGGCGGTGACGATGACGGTGCGGCGCTGGGCGCTCGGCTCGATCGCGCTGTGCTGCGTGGTCACGCTGTGCATTCCGTGGAGCGGCAACCTGACGCTGCTGTTCGGGCTGCGCTTCCTGCAGGGCCTCTCCGGCGGCCTGCTGATCCCGCTGCTGCTGGTCGTCGGACTGCGCGTGCTGGCGCCGCCGATCCGGCTGTACGGGCTCGCCGCCTACGCCCTGACGACGACCTTCGGACCCAACATGGGCACCACGCTCGCGGCACTGTGGACCGACATCGTGGACTGGCACTTCGTCTTCCTCGAGGCGCTGCCGCTGTGCGCGATCAGCCTCGTGCTGACCTGGTACGGCGTGCAGCAGGATGCGCCGCAATACCGGCGGCTGCGGCAGTTCGACTGGCGCGGCTCGCTGCTCATCGTCATCGGCTTCGGCGCCTTCACCACGATGCTGGAGCAGGGCGACCGCTACGACTGGTTCAACTCGCAGACCATCTGCGTGCTGGCGCTGGTCAGCGTGGTGGCGCTGCCGCTGCTGGTGGTCAACGAGGTGCTGCACCCGCTGCCGCTGTTCGGCTTCTTCCTGCTCAAGCGGCGCAACGTCGCCTACGGGCTGATCGCGCTGGTCACCTTCCTGCTGCTCAACCTGTCCTCCTCGACGCTGCCGCTCGCCTTCCTGACCGACGTCGCCGGCTACCGGCCGCTGCAGTCGCAGCTGGTCACGCTGCAGATCGCGCTGGCGCAACTGGTGATGCTGCCGGCGATGGCGGTGCTGCTGAACTTCGAGCGCGTCGATGCGCGCGTGGTCAGCTTCATCGGCATGGCCTGCGTGCTGGTCGCGTGCATCGGCAACGTGTTCCTGACCAGCGTCGTGCAGGGCGGCGGCTTCCTGATCTGGCAGACGTTCCAGGCGATCGGACAGCCGATGATCATCATGCCGCTGCTGATGATGACGACGAACGCGATCCGCAAGCCCGAGGAGGGACCGCTGGCGTCGGGACTGGTCAACTCGTCGCGCGGGCTGTCGGAAGCGATCAGCACCTGGCTGCTGCAGCTGATCATGCGCTGGCGCGGCGGGCTGCACTACGACCGGATCGTCGACCAGTCCGGCCAGGGCCGCTACAGCGTGATCCAGGGGCAGGGCCTGATCCAAGGCGATATCCCGCCGCTGCGGCCCGACGGGCAGCAGGCCTTCCCGGGCAGCCTGCAGCTGTTCAGCGCCGAGGTGCAGCGCCAGGCGACGGTGCTGACGCTGAGCGACGGCTTCCTGGTGGTCGCGGGGCTGACGGTCGGGCTGATGGTCGTGCTGCTGGTGCTGCCGGTGCGCACCTATCCGCCGCGCATCGCGCTGGCGAAGCGGTAGCGGCGGCCATGGCAGACGATGAGAAGGAAGGCGATGAGAAGAAGGGCGACGGCAAAGCCGGCGACGGGAAAGTCGCCGACGGGAACGCCGCCGATGGGGGCGAGACGCAGCGCCCGATGCCGCGCTGGCCCTGGTTCGTGGCCGGCATCGTCGTGCTCGGGTTCGTGGTCGTGGTGCTGGCGATCATCTTCCTGCCCTCGACCTCGGTCTGGACCGACGACGCCTACGTCACCGCGCACTACGCCACGATCTCGCCGCGCGTCTCCGGCCAGATCGCCAGCGTCGAGGTGGACGACAACCAGCCGGTGCGCGCGGGCCAGGTGCTGAGCACGATCGACGATCGCGACTTCCGCACCGCGCTCGCCAACGACGAGGCGCTGCTGTCGCGCGACCAGGGGCAGGCGGCCGACGATGCCGCGCAGATCGCGCGGCTGCCCTCGCAGGTCGCGGCGTCGCAGGCGGCCGTGGCCTCGTCGGCTGCACAGCTGGTGTTCGCCCAGGCCAACGCCAGGCGCTACCGCAACCTCGCCAGCACCGGCGCCGGCAGCTTCCAGGAACGCCAGCAGGCCGACATGGCGCTGCGCCAGGCGCAGGCCTCGCTCGCCGGCGCCCAGGCGATGCAGGACACCACCCAGCGCCAGCTGCCGATCCTGCAGGCGCAGTACGCCTCGGCGCTGTCGACGGTGCGGGCCGACCGGGCGCAGGTGGCGCAGGCGCGGCTCAACCTGTCCTACACGCGCATCCTGGCACCGGTCGACGGCATGGTCGGCGAGCGCAGCGTGCAGGTCGGCAACTATGTCAGCCCGGGTGCCGCGCTGATGGCGGTGGTGCCGCTCGACCAGATCTACATCGTCGCGAACTATCGCGAGCTGGCGCTGCGGCACGTGCTGCCGGGGCAGCGGGTGCGCATCCACGTCGATGCCTACGATCTCAGGCTCGACGGCATCGTGCAGAGCGTGCCGCCGGCCTCCGGGGCGGCGTTCGCGCCGATCCAGCCGAACAACGCCACCGGCAACTTCACCAAGATCGTGCAGCGCCTGCCGGTGAAGATCCTGGTGGCGCCGGGCCAGGACCAGGCGCGGCTGCTGCGCATCGGCTTCTCGGTGGAGACGACGATCCAGACCGGGCTCGCCGACGTCAAGGGCGAGCAGCGCGGCACCGCGACGCGCGTGACGGCGCGCTGAGCCGATGACGCGCCTCGCGGTGCGCGAGCTGGCCGTGCTGCTCGCCGTGCTGCCGGCACTGCTGCTGGCGCTGCTGTCGGCCGGCTGCACCGTCGGGCCGGACTTCCGACGGCCCGACGCGTCGGCGCCCCCGGGCTGGTGGGGACCGGCGCCGCAAGGCCTCGCCAGCCTGACCAGCTACGGCGGCGCGGTGGACGCGCAGTGGTGGAACGCCTTCCGCGATCCGGAGCTCTCGTCGCTGGTCGGGCGGCTGGCGCGGCAGAACCTGGATCTGCAGGTCGCCGCCGAGCAGGTGCAGCAGGGCCGGGCGCAGCGCCAGATCGCGGCCTCGCAGGGCCTGCCCAGCCTCGATGCCAACGGCTCCTACCAGCGGCTGCGGCTGAACCCCGAGATCCTGCAGACCCTGGTGGTCCCCGCACCCGGAGCGCCGGTGGCGTTCGACCTGTGGCAGGACAGCCTGTCGTCGGCGTGGGAGGTCGACCTGTTCGGGCGGGTGAGGCGCGAGGTCGAGGCGCAGCAGGCCGACACCGAGGCCGCGATCGAGGTCCGGCACGCGGTGGCGCTGATGGCGATCTCGGACCTCGCCCAGGACTACATGCAGCTGCGCGGCACGCAGGCGATGGAGGCGATCACGCAGGCCAGCCTCGACGACGCGGCGCGCGACGCGGCGCTGGTGCGCGACCAGTTCGCCAGCGGCGTCGGCACCAGGCTCGACATCGCCAACGCCGAGGCGCAGCGGGCGATGATCGCGGCCGGCCTGCCGCCGCTGCGCACCACGGAGGCGCGGCTGGTGAATGCGATCGGCGTGCTGCTGGCGCTGCCGCCGCGCGCACTGGAGGGCGAGCTGATGGGCGCGGCGCCGCAGCCGCCGGTGCCGCCCGCGGTGCCGGTCGGCCTGCCCGGCGAGCTGGCGCGTCGTCGCCCGGACGTGCGCGAGGCGGAGGCGCGGCTGCACGCGGCGACCGCCGAGACCGGGGTCGCGATCGCCGACTTCTATCCCGACGTGCGGCTGACCGGGCAGATCGGCACCCAGTCGCTGCAGTTCCCGCAGGCCTTCAACCTGTATTCAGGCTTCTACATGGTCGGACCCTCGATCGACGTGCCGCTGTTCGAGGGCGGCCGGCTGCGCGGCACGCTGCGCCTGCGCCGCTCGCAGCAGCGGCAGGCCGCGATCAGCTTCCGAAGCACCCTGCTGCGGGCCTGGCAGGATGTCGACGACGCGCTGACCGCCTACGCCCAGGCGCAGCACCAGCGGCTGCAGCTCGATGAGGCGGTGCGGCAGGACCGCATCGCGCTGTCGGCGGCGCGTCAGCGCTACCGGCAGGGTGCGGTGGATTTCCTCAACGTGCTCGCGGCGCGCAGCGCGCTGCTGCAGAGCCGGAACTCGCTCGCCGGCAGCGACGCCCGGATCGAGACCGACCTGGTGGCGCTGTACCGCGCCCTCGGCGGCGGCTGGCAGATCGCCGACGCCCGTTGATTCCCCCCCGGTGCTCAGTCGAGCAGCCAGCGCAGCGAGCGGCGCAGGGCGGCGGCGCCGTCGGTCTCGAACCATCGGCCGTGCGCGAACACGACGCGCTCGGGCTGCAGCGCCAGCAGCCGCGCCGCGGCACGCGCCGCCTCGTCGCGTCGCAGCCTGATCACGGCGCGGACGTAGGGAGGCGGCATCCCGTCCGGCGCCACGCTGCCGAAGGCCCGCGCCACCGGCCGCAGCGGCGCCGGCAGCTTGCCGGCCTCGAGGTTGAGCACGAGGTCGGTCAGCACCAGCGTGCGCGTCGGCCGGTGGAACAGCGCCACCTCGCGGAAGCCGAGGCCGCCGCGTACCGTCTCCAGCCCGATCACGCCGCCCCACGCCGCCGGCGCCTGCTCGGGCAGGTCGTGTTCGAGACGCACGCCGCTCCGGCGCGGCTGCGAGCGCTCGCGCAGGCCCGCCGCCGCCCAGGTGACGGCCTCCGGACAGGCATTCTGCCAGCCGCGGAGGAAGGTCCAGTGCACGACGTTGGGGGCGACGAGGTGACGGATGCGGCCGAGCGCCTCGAGCTGCCGCTTGAGCTGCGGGCTGAACCGCGTGGGCGAGTGCAGCAGCAGTTCGCCGTCCGGCAGTCGGATCACCGTCATGCGCGCCGGCAGCACCGTCCCGAGCAGGCCCGACAGCAGGCTGTCGACGATGAAGAGGTTGTCCGCGACCGGCTTGGGCGTGTCGAGCGGCGGATAGCCGGCCGCGTCGGGCGTCCGTGCGGCGCCCAGCAGCAGACGCGGCACCGGACCGGAGCGCTGGCCGGGGCCGCTGAGCGGGGTGGCGCTGCTGGCGGCGAGCACGGCGAACTCGCACAGCCCCAGCCCGAGCAGCAGCGCGCGCGCCGCCAGCGGCTGTCGTCGCATCAGCAGGGCGGCGGCGCAGAAGCCGGCGCCGCCGAGGCCATCGAGCGCCAGGTGCTGCCGCATGGTCAGACGCGGCCGCAGCCCGCCCTCGTAATCCGTCAGCGCCGCATAGCCGGCGTGGCCGAGTGCCGCGACGCCGAGCAGTCCGCGCACCGAGGGCGGCAGCGCGGGCGTGCGCGACATCGCGCCGGCGAACGAGACGAGCGCGTAGTCGATGAGCGCGTGCGCCCGGGTGGAGATCATGACCGCTGTCCTGGCTGCTGCAACGCAGGCAACGGCACGGCGGCGTCGGGGATGCCTCGGCGCGTGACGCGGTCGCTGCTCCCGGCCTGCGGGTCCGAGGTCGGCGCGAGCAGGCGGCCGAAGTGCCGCCGGAACAGCAGGAACACCACGCCGCCGGACGCCACCAGCCCCGCGTGCAGCAGCCAGAACGCCGCCGCCGGCATGGTCTGCAGCAGCCCGCCCAGCCAGCCGACCGCCATGTTGGCCACGAACAGGTGCAGGTAGTAGACGCCGATCATCAGCCCAGACACCGCGCGCGGCGCCGCGCGCGAGAACAGCGCCAGCCCGACCGGCAGCACGTTGGCGATGCCGATCGAGTTCACCACGTGGAACGCGAGCCCCCAGGCGAGCCCGACCGCGTGGCTGCCGGGCGCCTCGCGCGCGCTGGCCAGCGACAGGATCAGCGGCGCGGTCGCGGCGAGCAGCGTGCCGATCGCCAGCTTGGTGATCTCGTCCGGCTCCGGGCGATGCCGCGCCCACCAGCGCCAGGACAGCATCGTCAGCACGATCGTGCCGGTGTCGATCACGGCGTCGAGCGAGAGCAGCCAGGTCACCGGCATCGAGCGGCCGAAGAACACCAGGTCGTAGTTGGCGTCGGCCCAGATCAGGTAGGCGTTGAAGGTCTGCATGTTGCACAGCATCGCCAGCGCCAGCGCCGGCAGCAGGGCGACCAGCACCGCGACCGTCCTGGCTTCTGTCGGCGCGAGCCTGGGCCCGCGTTGCGCGCCGCCGCGGCGTCGCGGCTCGGGCGGCAGCCAGCGCGATCCGGCGCGGTAGACGCCGAGCCCGACCAGCATGCCGACCCCGGCGGCGCCGAAGCCCCAGTGCCAGCCCCGCTCCTGGCCGAGCGTGCCGCACACCAGCGGCGAGACGATCACGGCGACGCTGACCGCGATCAGGAAGATCTGGAACGCCTCGGCGCGCCGCAGGTCGCCGGGCGGGTAGAGCTCGCCGACCTGGCTGGAGATGTTGCCCTTGAAGCAGCCGACGCCCACCAGCAGGCAGGTCAGCGCGGCCAGGAACGAGGCGTCGAACGCCATCAGGAAGTGGCCGGCGGCCATCAGCAGCGCGCCCAGCGTGACGGTGCGGGTGCGGCCGAGCAGGCGGTCGGCGAGCAGGCCGCCGGCCAGCGGGGTCAGGTAGACGCCGCCGGCATAGAGCCCGAAGATCACCGAGGCCAGCGCCGGCGTGGAGAGCGGCCCGTAGACGCCCTCGATCGCGGCCCGGAATCCCGCGAAGCCCGCGACGTGCCGGACATGGGCTGGCCGCAGCAGGTCGTGGCTCATATAGAGCACCAGCAGCGCCTGCATGCCGTAGAACGAGAAGCGCTCCCAGCCCTCGGCGAACACCAGGAAGGCGAGGCCGAGCGGATGGCCGAGCAGCAGCCGGGGTGCCGCGGCCGGCCTCGCCGGGGTCGTGGTGGTGGTCGGGGTCGTGGTCATGGTGGCAGCCGGCCGCCCCGCTCAGGCCTGCCTGATCTCGATCAGGCTGCGCCGGATGGCGCGGCCGCGCTCGATCCGGTCGACGATGAAGCCCTCGTCGCCCCAGCGTATCGCGCGCGCCATCGCCTGGGCGTCCTCGGTGAAGCGGGCGAGCATCTCCAGCAGCGCCTCGCGGTTATTGAGGAAGATGTCGCGCCACATCACCGGGTCGGAGGCGGCGATGCGGGTGAAGTCGCGAAACCCCGAGGCCGCGAACTCCAGCACCTCGCCGCGGGTCTCGTCGGCGAGGTCGTCGGCGGTGCCGCAGATGGTGAACGCGAGCAGGTGCGGCAGGTGGCTGACGATCGCCAGCACCCGGTCGTGGTGGGCGGCGTCCATCTCGCGCGTCCGGGCGCCGCACAGCCGCCAGAGCCGCTCGATGCGCCCGACCGCCTCGCGGTCGGTGCCGTCGGGCGGCGTCAGCAGGCACCAGCGGCCCTCGAACAGGGTGGCGAAGCCGGCGTCGGGTCCGGAATATTCCGTCCCCGCCAGCGGATGGCCCGGCACCAGGGCGACGTCGTTGCGCAGGATCGGCAGGATCTCGCGCAGCATGGACTGCTTGGTCGAGCCGACGTCGCTGAGGATCGCGGCGTGCGCCAGGTGCGGCATGATCGCCGCCGCCACCGCCCCGAGGGCGCCGACCGGGACGCACAGCAGCACGCCGTCCGCACCCGCCACCGCCTCGGCCGGATCGGCCTCGATGCGGTGCGCGAGGCCGAGTGCCCGCGCCCGCTCGCGCACCTCGGGCGACCGGTCGCAGGCGACGATCTCCGCGGCGATGCTGCCGTCGCGCATCGCGCGGCGCGCGACCGAGCTGCCGATCAGCCCCAGCCCGATCACCGTCAGCCGCCGGAACACGGTCTCGGACATGGCTCCGCCCTCCAGGGTTCGGACCGGATATCGGGCCGCAGGTCAGCTCGCGGTCTGGGGCCTGAACTCCGACCGGTCAAGCGCCGCGCCGCGCCGGGCTTGCTTCCTGAACCCGGCGCGCGACGCTATACAGCCGCTCGTCCAATTTCCTGGAACGGCCGCCCGCATGAACCCTGCCCCGACCCTGGTCACCGGCGCCACCGGCTTCGTCGGCTCGGCGGTGGCGCGCGTGCTCGCGGCGCGCGGCCACAGGCTGCGCCTGCTGGTGCGGCGCGGCGGCGACCGGCGCAACCTGGACGGCATCGAGGCGGAGCTCGCGGAGGGCGACCTGACCCGGCCGGAGGGTTTCGCCGACGCGTTGCGCGGCTGCCGCGCCCTGTTCCACGTCGCCGCCGACTACCGGCTGTGGGTGCCCGACCCCGCGACGATGATGCAGGCCAACGTCGAGGGCCCGCGGCGGCTGATGCTGGCGGCCCAGGAGGCCGGGGTGGCGCGCATCGTCCACTGCTCGTCGGTGGCGGCACTGGGACTGGTCGGCGACGGCACGGTCGCCGACGAGACCACGCCGGTGCACGAGCACGCGGTGATCGGCATCTACAAGCGCTCGAAATACCGCGCCGAGCAGGAGGTGCTGCGCCTGGTGCATGAGCGCGGCCTGCCGGCGGTGATCGTCAACCCCTCGACCCCGGTGGGGCCGCGCGACATCAAGCCGACGCCGACCGGGCTGATGATCGCCGACGCGGCCGCGGGCAGGATGCCGGCCTACGTGGAGACCGGCCTGAACATCGTGCATGTCGACGACGTGGCGGAGGGCCACGCGCTCGCCTACGAGCGCGGCGTGATCGGCGAGCGCTACATCCTGGGCGGCGAGGACATGCTGCTGCGCGACCTGTTCGCCGCCGTCTCGGAGGCGGCCGGGGTGCGGCCGCCGCGCATCCGGCTGTCGCAGTCCGTGCTGTGGCCGGTGGCGCTGGCGTCGGAGTGGGCGTCGCGCGGCTTCGGCATCGAGCCCCGGGTGACGCGCGAGATGCTGGCGATGTCGAGGAAGAAGATGTTCTTCTCGTCGGACAAGGCGCGCGCGGCACTCGGCTACGCGCCGCGTCCGGCACGCGAGGCGGTGGTCGACGCGGTGGCGTGGTTCGCGGCGCACGGCATGCTGGGCTGATGGCGGTGCTGCCGCTCGTCGCGCTGTCGCTGCTGGTCTGGCTCGGCCTGGTGCTGCTGCACGGACGCTTCTGGCAGTCCGGGCCGGTGCTGGCGCCGGTACGCTCGGCGGTCCGCCCCGACCCCACCACCTGGCCGGCGCTGTGCGTGGTGGTGCCGGCGCGCGACGAGGCGCTGCAGGTGCAGGAAAGCCTGCTGTCGCTGCTGGCGCAGGACTATCCCGGGCCGTACGGCGTGGTGCTGGTCGATGACCGCAGCAGCGACGGCACCGGCGCGATCGCGCGCGAGCTGAACTCGCCGCACCTGCACGTGCTCGACGGCAGCGATCCGCCGCCGGGCTGGAGCGGCAAGCTGTGGGCGGTGGCCCAGGGTGTTGCGCACGTGCGGCGGCTGATGCCCGAGGACGGCTACATCCTGCTGGCCGACGCCGACATCGTGCACCAGCCGGCGCACGTCGCGACCCTGGTCGCCAAGGCGGTGCGCGACGATCTCGACCAGGTCTCCGAGATGGTGGCGCTGAACACCGAGAGCCTGGCGGAGCGCGCGCTGGTGCCGGCCTTCGTCTATTTCTTCCAGCTGCTGTATCCGTTCGCCCAGGTGAACCGCCCCGGGCACCGGGTGGCGGCCGCGGCCGGCGGCACCATCCTGATCCGCAACGAGGCGCTGGCGCGGATCGGCGGCATCGAGAGCCTGCGCGGCGCGCTGATCGACGACGTGGCACTCGCCGCCCGGGTCAAGCGCAGCGGCGGTGCGATCTGGCTCGGCCACAGCCTGCTGGCGCGCTCGGTGCGGCCCTATCCGGGCGCGCTCGACGTCTGGCGCATGGTGGCGCGCACCGCCTACGTGCAGCTTCGCTTCTCGCCGCTGCTGCTGGCCGCGACGGTGGCGGCGATGGCGCTGATCTGGCTGGTGCCGCCGCTGGCGGCACTCGCCGGGCGCGGGGCGGCGCGGCTGTGCGGCGGCCTGGCCTGGGCGATCGCGACGCTGTCGTTCCTGCCGACGCTGCGCCGCTTCCGGCTGTCGCCGCTGTGGGCGGCGTTGCTGCCGGCGGTGGCGGTGTTCTACACCGCCGCCACCATCGGCTCCGCGCTGGACCATCATCGCGGCCGCGGCGTGGTCTGGAAGCAGCGCGCCTATCGCGAGGGGGACACGTCCGCATCATGAACGACCTGCCCGCGGAGATCGCCCCTGCCTGCGTCGACGTCTCCTCCGGCAAGGGCCGCGCCCAGGAGAACTTCCCGGTCGGCTCGCGGCTGATCCACGCGCGCCTGCGGCCGCACGTGCACGCCTACTACGGCTTCGCGCGCGCCGTCGACGACATCGCCGACAACGCGGTGCTGCCGCCGCCGGCCAAGATCGCACGGCTGGACGCGATGGAGGCGGCGGTGCTCGGCCGCCAGCCGCCCGCCTCGGGCGCCATGCCGGGCGAGCTCGCGCACGCGCGGCGGCTGCGCGGCTCGCTGGCGGTCACCGGGATCGATCCCGCCACCGCGACCGACCTGATCGTGGCGTTCCGCCGCGACGCGCTGCGGCCGCGCACCGAGGACTGGGAGGAGCTGGCCTGGTACTGCCGCTACTCGGCGAACCCGGTCGGGCGCTACCTGCTGGCGCTGCACGGCGAGGGCGCCCGCTGTCTCGCCGCATCCGACGCGCTGTGCACGGCGCTGCAGCTGCTCAACCACCTGCAGGACTGCCAGGCCGACCTTGCCGAGCTCGACCGCTGCTACCTGCCGCGCTCGTGGCTGGCCGACGAGGGGCTGCAGGTCGAGATCCTGCGCGAGCCGCGCTGCCCCGCCGCCCTGCGCCGCGTGCTCGACCGGCTGCTGGACCAGGTGGACCGCCTGCACCGGCAGGCGGCCGCCCTGCCCGGGCTGGTGGCGGACCGGCGCATGCGCCTGGAGGCGGCGGTGATCGTCGGGCTGTCGCATCGCCTGGCGGCGCGGCTGCGTCGCGAGGACCCGCTGGCGCGTCGGGTGAAGCTGCGCCGCAGCGACCTGGCGCGCGGCCTGCTGGGTGCCGCGCGCGCCTGGCGGAGCCGGTGATGCGGGGCCGCGCGGCGCTGGGGTGCGACGCCGCCGACCTCGCCCTGGTCGAGGGCATCGTCAGGCGCTCCGGCACCTCGTTCGCGCGCGGCATGCGGGTGCTGCCGCCGGATCGCCGCTACGCGATGTATGCGATCTACGCGTTCTGCCGGCTGGTCGACGACGTGGCCGACGAGGCGGGGCCGTTCGAGGCCAAGCTGCCGCTGCTCGCAGCGTGGCGCGCGCGCATCGCCGGGCTCTATCTGGGCATCGCCGGGGATGGGCTGGACCGGGTGCTGCTGGCGGCGATCGCGAGCTACCGGCTGCGCGCCGAGGATTTCCAGGCGGTGATCGACGGCATGCAGATGGACGCCGAACGGGTGATCGTCGCGCCCCCGGAGGCGGAGCTCGACCTCTATATCGACCGGGTCGCCAGTGCGGTGGGGCGGCTGTCGGTGCGCGCCTTCGGCGACGCGTCGGCCGACGCCGACTTGGTGGCGCACCATCTCGGCCGGGCGCTGCAGATCACCAACATCCTGCGCGACCTGGGCGAGGACGCCGAGCGCGGCCGGCTCTACCTGCCGCGCGAGCAGCTGCTGCAGGCCGGGGTGCCGTGCGCGCCGGGTGCGGCGCTGGCGTCGCCCAGGCTGCAGCAGGCCTGCCGCGCCATGGCCCGGGTGGCGAGGGCGAATTTCCAGGACGCGCGCCGGGCAATGGCGCGCTGCGACCGCGCCGCGATGCGTCCCGCGCGGCTGATGGCGGCGAGCTACGACGCGATCCTGCGCGCCCAGGAGCGCGCCGGCTGGCGCGACCCGTCGAGGCGGGTGCGCCTGCCCGCATGGCGCAAGGCCTGGGTAGCCCTGCAGGCGGTCCGCCCGTGACTCCCCACCGATCGGGGTCCGGGGCCGCCGGCCCCGGCGGGTCGAGGGCAGCGCCCTCGCCTGGCTTGGTCCCCCCTGGCCTGGTCCACGTCATAGGCGGCGGCCTGGCCGGCCTCTCCGCAGCCCTGGACCTAGCGGAAGCCGGCAGGCAGGTCCGCCTCTACGAGTCCGGCCCCCAGTGCGGCGGCCGCGCGCGCTCCTACGAGGACCGCCAGCTCGGCTGCCGCATCGACAACGGCAACCATCTGCTGCTGTCGGCGAACCATGCGACCTTCGGCTTCCTGGACCGGATCGGCACGTACGCCACCCTGACCGGCCCGGCGAAGCCGCTGTTCCCGTTCGTGGACCTCGACGCCGGCGTCCATTGGACGCTGCGGCTGTCGAGCGGCAGGATCCCATGGTGGGTGCTGGACCAGCGCCGCCGGGTGCCCGGGATGCGGCTGCGCGAGCTGCTTTCGCTGGCGAGGCTGCTGCGCGCCCGCGCCGGGGCCAGCGTGTCGGACTGCCTGGTGCCCGGCGCGTTCGCCGAGCGGCTGCTGATCCCGCTCTCGATCGCGGTGCTCAACACCCAGCCGCAGGCCGGCAGTGCGGGCCTGATGGCGGCGATGATGCGCGAGTCGCTGGCGAGGGGCGGGGCCGCCTGCCTGCCGCGCTTCCCGACCGAGGGGCTGTCGGAGAGCTTCGTCGATCCGGCGGTGGCGAGGCTGCGCGAGCTGGGGGTCGAGGTGCGCACCGGCTGCCGCGTGACCGGGCTGCGGGCGCAGGGCGGCGCGCTGCGCGCGCTGGCGCTGGCCGACGGCGAGCAGGCGCTGGGCGAGGCCGACCGGGTGGTGCTGGCGGTGCCGGCGCCGGTGGCGGCCGAGCTCGCCGCTCCGGTGCTGCCGGGGCTGACCGTGCCGGACCGCTTCGAGAGCATCGTCAACCTGCACTACCGGATCGCGCTGGGCGGCCGGCTCCGCGGCGCGCTCGGCGAGGCCGGCTTCCTGGGCATCGTCGGCGGGCTCGGCGAGTGGGCGTTCGTCAAGCCGACGGTGGTCTCGGTGACGATCAGTGCCGCCAACCATCTGGCGGCACGCGACGGCGAGGAACTCGCGGCACAGGTGTGGCGCGAGCTGCGGCGGGCCTTGTCGCCGTGGCTGCGGCCGGGCGTCGTGTTGCCCGAGCCGGCGCCGCCGCATCGCGTGCTGCGCGAGAAGCGGGCGACCTTCGCCGCCACAGCGGCACAGGACCGGCTGCGGCCAGGATGTCGCACCGCGTTGAAGAACATGGTGTTGGCGGGCGACTGGACCGCCACAGGCTTGCCCGCAACCATCGAAGGTGCAATCAGGTCGGGTGCGACCGCGGCGAGCCTGCTGGCCGCGTCCTGACCGAGCCCGGAGCAAGAGCCGTTGACGGAGCCCCGCTTGATGGGTCGCATGCCAACTCTGGAACGATGCTGACCAAATCGGATCTGGCATCCCGCGTCACGGATCTCGATCAGGCGATCGCCACGGCGCAGTCGGCGCTGGCGGGCCGGCAGTCCAGCGACGGGCACTGGGTGTTCGAGCTCGAGGCGGACGCCACGATTCCGGCCGAGTACATCCTGCTCGAGCATTTCCTCGATCGCATCGATGCGCCGCTGCAGGCGCGGCTCGGCGTCTACCTGCGCCGCATCCAGGGCGCGCATGGCGGCTGGCCGCTCTATCACGACGGCCGCATTGATCTCTCGGCCAGCGTGAAGGCCTATTTCGCGCTCAAGGCGATCGGCGACGACCCGGATGCCCCGCACATGCGGCGCGCCCGCGAGGCGATCCTCGCCATGGGCGGTGCGGAGCGCGCGAACGTTTTCACCCGCTTCCAGCTCGCCCTGTTCGGGCAGATCCCGTGGCGCGGCACGCCGATCATGCCGATCGAGCTGATGCTGCTGCCGCGCTGGTTCTTCTTCAACATCTGGAACATGTCGTACTGGTCGCGCATCGTGGTGGCGCCGCTGCTGGTGCTGGCGACGCACAAGCCGCGCGCGCGCAATCCGCACGGCGTCACCATGCGCGAGCTGTTCGTGACACCGCCCGAACAGGTGCGCAACTGGAACCACGGGCCCGACCGCTCGCCCTGGGGCCGGGTATTCAAGGGGGTGGACAGCGTGCTGCGGGTGCTCGACCCGTTCACGCCCGGCCCGCTGCGTCGACGCGCGATCCGCCGCGCGGTGCGGTTCGTCGAGCAGCGGCTGAACGGCGAGGACGGGCTGGGCGCGATCTACCCGGCGATGGCCAACAGCGTGATGATGTACGACGTGCTCGGCGTGGCGGCCGACCACCCGAACGCGGCGATGGCCTGGCGCTCGGTGCGAAACCTGCTGGTCGATCACGGCGAGGAGAGCTACTGCCAGCCCTGCGTCTCGCCGATCTGGGACACCGCACTCGCCGGGCACGCCATGATCGAGGCCGCCTGCGACGATCTCGCCGGGTTCGCGGCCCTCGAGGCCGGGCGCGCCGCCGAGGAGCGGCTGCAGGCGGCCGCGGGGTGGCTGCGCGAGCGCCAGGTGCTCGACGTCAAGGGCGACTGGGCGGTGCAGCGCCCCGACCTGCCGCCGGGCGGCTGGGCCTTCCAGTATCGCAACGACTACTACCCGGACGTGGACGACACCGCCGTGGTGGCGATGCTGCTGCACCGCCAGGCGGCCCTGTCGGGCGATCCGGACAGCGCCGAGGCGGTCGAGCGTGCCCGCATCTGGGTGGTGGGCATGCAGAGCAGCAACGGCGGCTGGGGCGCCTTCGACGTCGACAACAACCACGACATCCTCAACCATATCCCGTTCGCCGACCACGGCGCGCTGCTCGACCCGCCGACGGCGGACGTGGCGGCGCGCTGCATCTCGTTCCTGGCCCAGCTCGGCGACATCCGCGACCGCAGGGTGATCGCGCGCGGCGTCGACTACCTCAAGGGCGAGCAGGAGCCCGACGGCAGCTGGTTCGGCCGCTGGGGCACCAACTACATCTACGGCACCTGGTCGGTGCTGTGCGCGCTCAACGTCGCCGGCGTCGCGCCGGAGGATCCCGCGGTGCGGCGCGCGGTGGACTGGCTGCTGTCGGTGCAGCGCGACGATGGCGGCTGGGGCGAGGATTGCGCGAGCTTCGAGGGCGCGCCGCCCGGGCAGTACAGCCAGAGCCTGCCCTCGCAGACCGCCTGGGCGCTGCTCGGGCTGATGGCGGCGGGCGAGCACGCCCATACGGCGGTCGCGCGCGGCATCGCCCACCTGCTGCGCACCCAGGACCAGGACGGCGAGTGGCAGGAGCTGCCGTACAACGCGGTCGGCTTCCCCAAGGTGTTCTACCTGCGCTACCACGGCTACAGGATGTTCTTTCCGCTGCTGGCGCTGGCGCGTTACCGCAACCTGGAGCAGGGCAACAGCCGGCGTGTCGTGCACGGCTTCTAGCGTCGGCTTCGTGGTGGGGATGCGCGCCGAGGCCAGGCTACTGCGGCCGCTCGGCGGCCGCGCTCCGGTCGCGGTCGGCGGCGGCACCGAGGCGGGCGCCCGCGACGCGGTGCTGCGGCTGATACGCGGCGGCGTCCGCCAGCTGGTGAGCCTCGGGCTGGCGGCGGGGCTGGATCCGCGGGCAGCGCCCGGCGACGTGCTGGTGCCGTCGCGCGTGGTGGTCGATGGCCGCGACTACCCGACCGATCCGTCGCTGCGCGCCTGGCTGGGCGCTACGCCGGGGGACGGGGAGGAGGGCGGCCTGCTGCACAGCCGGGCGGTGGTCGCCACCGCGTCGCAGAAGCGCGCGCTGCACCGGTCCAGCGGCTGCGACGCGCTCGACATGGAGAGCGGCATGGTGGCGCAGGCGGCCCGGCGCGCCGGGCTGCCGTTCGCGGCGCTGCGCGCGGTCTGCGATCCGGCCTCGCGCGACCTGCCGCACCTGGCGCGGACCGCGCTGCGGCCGAATGGCGGCCTGTCGGCCCTGGCGATGCTGGCCTCGCTCGCCGGCCGGCCGGGGCAGCTGCCGGCGCTGCTCGGACTGGCGCGCGACGCGGCGGCGGCACGACGCGCGCTCATCGTCAGGATTTCGTTTCTGCAGTCACGCGCTACAGGATCAGGCGGTCCTTGGACGATATCGAATCTGTGATATAGCGGATCGACCGTGCGGCCGATGCCGTCCGGCAGAGGGCGCGTGCCGGCATGGGATCAGAGCGGATGATCAATGCGAAGGGGCCGACGCAGAGCGCGATGCGGCCGTTCCTCGGCTATTTCGACGCCTTCGACGAGGGCGTGGCGCGCGGCTGGGCGGTCGATGCACGCCAGAACACGATGCCGGTGCGGCTGCACGTGCTGATCGACCGCCAGGAGGTGGCGACCATCCTGTGCGACGACCTGCGCGAGGACGTGCAGGCGGCACTCGGCCATCCCACCGGCCGGCTCGGATTCCGCTTCAACGTGCCGGAACGTTTCATCGACGGCGAGCTGCACGCGCTGTCGTTCCGCTTCACCGACCGCAGCATCGTGCCGCTGATCGACCCCGCGCGTCCGGACGAGTTCGCCGAGGAGCACGCGTTCGTGCTGCGGCGCAAGTACGAGTTCCAGAGCTTCATCGACGGCATGAAGCAGGGCGCGCTGCGCGGCTGGGTGCAGAAGCTCGACGTGGCCACCCGCGAGCGCTCGGGCGGCTGCCACATCCTGCTCACCGCCAACGGCACGCGGGTGGCGCAGGTGAAGGCCGACCGCTATCGCGGCGACGTCGCCGCCGCCCTCGGCGGCGATCCGAACTGCGGCTTCGAGATCATCCTGCCGCAGCAGTTCCGTCGCGGCGGCACGCAGAGCTTCCGCTTCGTGGTGACCCCGGACGACCACGAGCTGGCCGGAAGCCCGCTGACCACCACCCTGGTCGACGATGCGCTGGAGCAGAGGCTGCTGGAGATCAGCGGCACGGTCGACCGGCTGTATCGCGAGATCACCGCGCTGCGCCGCGGCATCGCCGACGTGATGCCGGCACCCTCTTACACCCTGGGCGACTACGACCGCTGGGCGCGACGCTACTACGACCGGCTGCGCGCGCGCGTCTCGGCGCGGCGCCAGCGGCGCCAGGGCGACGAGGCGGCGGCGGAGCGGCCGCTGGTGAGCATCCTGTGCCCGACCTACAAGCCGATCATGTCGGACTTCGTCGCGGCGGTGGATTCCGTGATCGCCCAGACCTACGAGAACTGGGAGCTGATCATCGTCGATGACGGCGGCCGCTCGCCCGAGGTGGCGAAGCGGATCGCCGCCTACTGCGCCGCCGATCGGCGGATACGCTGCATCACCCTGAAGAAGAACCTCGGCATCAGCGGCGCCACCAACGCCGGGCTCGAGGCGGTGCGCGGCGCGTGGGTCGCGTTCTTCGACCATGACGACCTGCTGGTCGACGTCGCCATCGAGCTCATGGTCGGCGCGGCGCGGACGAGCGGGGCGCGCATGCTCTACTCCGACGAGGACAAGATCGACCAGGCCGGCTACTTCCTGGAGCCCAACCTCAAGCCGGACTGGAACTACCGCTACCTGCTCGGCTGCAACTACGTGTGCCACCTGCTGTTCGTCAGCGCCGCGACGCTGACCGCGGTCGGGCCGCTGCGCCCGGAATACGACGGCGCGCAGGATCACGACCTGATCCTGCGGCTGGCAGAGGCGCTGCCCGCCGCGCAGATCCATCACGTGCCGGAGGTGCTCTATCACTGGCGCAAGACGCCGAACTCCACCGCCGTCGACGTGTCCAAGAAGGGCTACGCGATCGAGGCCGGCGTGCGCTGCGTGAGCGACCACCTCAAGCGGCGGCAGATCGAGGCGGAGGTGAGCTCGATCCGCGGCCTCACGCTGTACGGCGTGCGCTGGCTGGCCCGCGCGCAGCCGAGCGTGACCATCATCATCCCGTTCAAGGACCAGATCCAGACCACGCAGCGCTGCCTCGACGCGCTGCTCGCCCACACCGCCTACAAGCAGTTCGACATCATCCTGGTCGATAACTGGTCGGTGACGCTGGAAGCCCAGGCCTTCATCAAGCGCGCGCGGCGCTTCTCGCGGGTGCGGGTGATCGGCGTCGAGGAGGAGTTCAACTACTCCCGGCTGAACAACCTCGCCGCCGCCGAGACCGCCTCGGACTACCTGTTCTTCATGAACAACGACGTGTTCGTCCAGGACCCGTCGTGGCTGTCGACGCTGGTCGGCGAGGCCGCGCTCGGCGACGACATCGCCGTCGTCGGCGGCAAGTTCATCTACCCGAACCGGACCATCCAGCACGCCGGCGTCGTGATCGGCCCCGAAGGCATCGCGGCGCACGCCCATCGCGGCCTGCCCGAGACCGAGTACGGCTATATCGGCCGCGCCATGCTCAGCCACGAGGTGAGTGCGGTGACCGCGGCCGGCATGCTGATACGGGCCAGCGTGTTCCGCGAGGTGGGCGGCTTCGACGGGGTCGAGCTCAAGGTGGCCTACAACGACGTCGATCTGTGCCTGCGGGTGCGCGAGGCGGGCTGGCGCGTCATCTGGTGCGCCGAGTTCGTCGCCGAGCATCACGAGTCGCTGTCACGCGGCAGCGACGACCGGCCGGATCAGGAGGCCCGCTTCTTCCGCGAGACCGAGGCGATGAAGCGGCGCTGGGGCGACAAGCCGCTGTTCCGGCGCGATCCGTTCTACAGCCCGTTCTTCACCGTCGACCGGCAGCCGTTCTTCGATCTGGTCGATCCGGCGGACGAGCCGGCGCCATCCTGAGCCGGCGATCCGCCGGCGGCGGCCGGTCAATCGAGGCCGAGCGCGTCCAGCACCGCGTCGATCCGTCCCAGCGACGCCTCCGGCACCGGCAGGATCGGACGCGGCGGTGCGGTGTCGCACAGGCCGAGCCGCCTCGCCGCGGCATGGACGACGCGCAGGCTGCCGAACTCGATGAACAGGTCCCATAGCGGCCGCAGACGCCCGTCCAGGGCACGGGCGCCCGCGTCGTCGCCGCGCCGCACCGCGGCCATGATCTCCAGGCACGGGCCGGGGAACAGTCCGGCCGCCACGCTGTACCAGGCATCCGCGCCGGCGAGCAGGCCGCCGGTCGCGTTCCAGTCGACGCTGTAGCCGATCGAGAAGCCGGGCGACGCGTCGGCCCGCATCGCGCGCAGCCGGTCATGGACCGCGTCCGACGCCGGCGCCGGGGTCTTGAGGGCGACGACGTTCGGCAGGCGGCTGAGCCGCGCGATCAGCGCGCCGGTGAAGGTGAAGTGGGTGGCGGCGGGATTGTCGTAGACGCACAGCGGCAGCCCGACCGCGTCGGCCACGGTGCGATAGTGCTCGAACACCTCCGCCTCGTTCAGCGGCGTGTAGCAGACCGGCGCCAGCAGCAGGGCGTCCGCGCCGGCCGATCTCGCATCCCGTCCGAGACCGACGACGGTATCGGTGCGCAGCGCGCCGATCCCGACCAGCAGCGTCACGCGGCTCCGGGTCGCGCCACCCTGCCTCGCGCCAACCTGCCCCACGTGGGCCTGCCTCGCGTCGACCGCGATCTCGACCGCGCGGCGACGTTCCGCGCGGTTCAGGTACAGTGCGGTCCCGGTGCTGCCCAGCAGGCCGATCGAATCCGTGCCCGACGCGATGAGGCGGCCCAGCACCCTGCGCCACGCCATCTCGTCGACGCGTCCGGCCGTGTCGGCCGGCGTGATCGGAAAGGCCGAGAGCCCGTGCAGCTGCGTCATTCGGCCAGCGTTACGGCAAAGCCGTCCGTGGATCCAGCGCGTGGTACCAGCGCTTCGAGTTGATCCAGCACACGGGGGAGCCGGTTGAGCCGCTTCGGGATGGAGATCCGTGCCGCCACCGCCGCGGAAGCTCCGGGGCTGTGCGAGCTGCTGGCCGGCGCCGGCCATGCGGTGTCGCGGCACGTCCTGGCGCAGCGGCTCGACGCGCTGCGCCAGCAGCCGGGCGCCGCGCTGCTGGCGCTGGAGTGGGGGCCGCCGAGCGGCCTGGTGGTGCTGCACTGGCACGCCACGCTGGACGCGGACCAGCCGGTGGCGCGGATCACCACGCTGCTGGTCGGGCCGGAGCGGCGCCGGCGCGGCATCGGCCGCCTGCTGGTGAAGGCGGCGGCCCAGGCGGCGCGGCTCGCGGGATGCGGCGCGCTGCAGCTCTCGTCGGAGTCGCCGGGCCTGGACGCGTTCTGCCGCGCCACCGGCTTCACCGACGCGGGCCAGCACTTCGTGCGGGCGCTGCGCAAGCGGGGCTGAGCGGGTGCGCCCGGGTGCGCCCGGGTGCGCCCGGGTGCGACGACGCGAGATCGGCCGCATCGAGGGCCGCCGCACGGTAATGCTTTGTAAGAAACGGTCGTCTCGCCGTCGCGGCGCCGCTGCTATCTGGTCTTTTACCCGCGGCGCGGTAGGTTGCGCGGATGCCACCGCGAGTTGCCATGATCCTGCTGCCCCGCGTCGGCCTGCTCCGGGTGAAGCTCGATGATCGGCGGCGTTCCCTGCCGGGCGACCTGCGATAGGATGCGCAACGCCACCCGTGCAGCCGCCGGATCAGGCATGAGACCGGCGGGCCTCGGCCTGCGCGGCCTGTTGGTCGCGGCAGTGATGCTGCTGTCGCTGCTGGTGTCTCGCTGGCAGACGCTCGCGGCCGCTCCGGCCGGGGGCGCCGAGATCGCCCGGCCGGCGGTCGCCTGCGTCGACCCGAAGGCGACCTACGTGCTCACCGGCACTCGGCCGTCTCGTCGCAACGCCCGCTGGCGGGCCGGCGTGGGGCGTCGCGGCCGCTGTTTCGCCGTCCAGCCGGGCGAGCATTGGGAGCGGATCTACGGTGTCGGCGGCCTGACGCTGATGCGGCGCACGCCGCCGCAGCCGGGCGTGCCGCCGCTGTTCTTCCGCGACAGCGCGCTCTCGGGCGCGGCGTCCGTGCCATTGCCGACGCTGCGTCCGCCCGGATCGCAGGCGCCGGCGCCGCATGGTCGGGGGCGCCCGGGCCGGGTGCGGCAGCGGCACCGCGACCTCGCCAGGGCGCAGGTCGCTGTCGAGACGCTGCCGCCGCTCCCGGCGTCGTCGGCGCCCGCGTCGCCGGGAGCGGTATCGGGAGCGGCGCCGGGATTGCCGCTGGGAGCGGCACCAGCTCTGGTGCTCGGCACGGCGCAGGCCGGCGCCGGAGCGCCCGCGGTGCAGCCCGCGCAGGTGCCTCGATCATCGCCGCGGCGGTCACCGCCGCCGGCGAGTGCCGAGGTCGTCGCCGCGTCCGCCCGCGGCTACGCGATCGGCTTCGCGCTCGCCATCCTGCTGATCCTGATGTCGCTGGCGGCCGTGGCGCTGCTGGCGCGCGTGCTGCTGCGCGCGCCGAGGCGGCCGCCGCCGCCGCCGCCGCCGGAGGCGCCGTGGCTGGGCGTGCCGACACGGTCCCTGCCGGCCGCCCTGCCGCGCGCCGTCGCGCCGCCGCCGCCGCTGGCGATGCTGCAGCCGGCGGGATCGCGTGCCCTGCCGGGCATCCTCTGCCTCGGCGAGGACGAGACAGACTCGCGGCTGCACTGCGCCGTGCTGCTGCGCGAGGCGGGCTGGGACGTCAGCAGCCGGCCGCCCGGACGCGGCCCAGACCTGATCGCGCGTCGCCGCGGCCGGGTGGTGGCGCTGCGCTGCCTGCCGGCGAGCGGCCTGGTGGACGAGCAGGCGGTCGAGGCGGCCTGCGTGGCACGCGAGCGGGTGCGCGCGGACCTCGCGGTGATCGTCTCGAATGCCCGCTGCACCTCGGATGCGCGGCAGCTCGCCTCCAGGATCGGCGTCGACCTGCTGCAGGAGGACCAGCTGCCCGGCTTCGCCGCCTGACCCTCCCGGAGGCGAAGCTATAGGGGTGCGGCGCTACAGGGGCCGGTTGACGTGCTGCTCGATGATGGCGAGGTTGCGCAGGTTGGCCTTGAAGGCGACGTCGAACAGGTCTCCGACCACCGGCACCGTGCCCATCGCCGTCTCCACCGCCACGTTGCCGACCATGCGCGCGAGGTCGGCGCGCGACAGGCCGAGCCGGTAGCCTTCGTAGACGATGTAGAGCGAGATCGCGCCGAGCAGCGCGTCGCCCGCCACCGGCGGCAGGCCGATCAGGCTGTTCAGGCCGAAGCGGAACTTGCTGCCGGGGAGACGGAACGCCCCATCCATGATCCAGGCCAGCCGGCGCAGCCGCGCCAGCCGGCGGGCCGGGGAGGCGGCGCGCCGCCCAGCATCGAAGGCGGCGCCGGCCGGGTGGGATCGATCCATGGATGTCGCTCCGGAGCATGCCGCAGATGGCGCTCGGGATGTGGCGCGCCGCCGGCCGCGCATCAATCCCCGCGGGCGGCGCCGCTCACCGGCAGACATGCCGGTAGCCGTCGGCGCCGATGTAGGTCGCCGTCAGCGGATCGTAGCAGGCCAGGCCGGCGCAGACGCCGCTCGCCGCCACCCGCGATCCCTGCAGCGCCGCGCCGATCGCGTTGCGCTCCCGCGCCTGCTGGCCGCAGAGCGGCGTGTTCGCGGCCGCCGAAGGATCGTTGAGCAGCGTCGGCCTGTCGCCGGCGGGAGCGGTCTCGTCGGCGGCCACCGCCTGCTGCGCCGGCGCCGCCGTCTGTGCCGGCACCGGAGTCGGAGCGGGGGCCGTGGCGGTGGCCGCTGCCTGGGGCGACGCGGCGGGCGGCGTCTCGCACCGCGCGAGGCCGAGCAGGCCGAGCAGCAGCAGCCGCGCGGCCGGCCGGCGCGATCGTGACGGCCGCGATGCCGGCGACCGGGATCCGGGCGACGAGACGTGATCGTCGCGGCGCGTCCCGATGCCGCGGCCGAGGATGAGGATCATGTTCCATCACTCATGGTTTGGCACTCATGGTTTGGCACTCATGGTTTGGCACCCATGGTATGGCGTCGATGGCTTGGCATGCGAACGATCCCGGCCCGCGTCGCGTTGCGTGCCTGATGCCGGTGCGCCGGCGGCTGCTCTCACATCCTCACCACAGGTTGGCAACGCATGCTGGCAAGACCGCTCCTCGATGGCCAGACCGAGCTGCGCCTGCTCGGCGCCGCGGCCCTGATCGGCCTGCTGCAGCTCGGCTGGGCGGCCAGCGCCTCGCAGACGCAGCGCGGCTTCGCCTGGGGGTCCGGCGCGCGAGACGAGCCTCGCGCGGTGCATGGCGTGGCCGCGCGGCTGCAGCGCGCGATGGTCAACTTCCTCGAGACCTTCCCGATCTTCGCCGCCGCCCTACTGGCCGCGGTGGCGCTCGGCCGCACCGGGGGCACGACGCTGCTCGGCGCCTGGATCTACGTCGTCGCGCGCGCGATCTACGTTCCGCTCTACGCGGGCGGGGTGCCGGTGCTGCGCTCCCTGGTCTGGCTCGCAGCCCTGGTCGGCATCGTGCTCGAGCTGGTGGCGCTGCTGTAGCGCGGCACTCAGCGTGACGCCGCGACCGAGCCGTGCCGCAGGTGCAGCGGCAGCAGCGCCGCTCCCAGGGCGGCGGCGCGCTTGCCGCCGCTGCCGAGCCGCAGCTCGGGCAGCCCCCTCGGCTCCGGGTTGGCGTCTGCCAGCAGCGGCTGCAGCCGGGCGAGCACGCCCTCGATCAGGGCGCGCGGCAGGTTGCCGTCGAGGATGATCGCCTGCACGTCGAGCAGGCTGGCGACCGACAGCAGCGGCACCACCAGCGCCTCGGCGCAGTCCTGCATCCAGGCCTCCACCAGCTCGCCGTGGCTGCGCATCACCCCGTGCAGCTCGGTGGCGCGGGCGACGGTGATGCCGTGGGCGTCGAGGTGGCGGATCAGCGCCGCGCCGGAGGCGCGGTCGAGCAGCACCGGCCGGCGCTTGCGCGGATCGGCGTGCGGCAGCCGTGACCGTCCGACCGGGATCATGCCGATGGCGCCGGCATGGCCGCTGATCCCGCGGCGGTAGTCGCCGTCCAGCACGATGCCGCCGTCGATCGAGCTGTTGATGTAGATGCAGGCGAAGTCGTCGAGCTCGCGGCCATGGCCGTAGAACAGCTCCGCCAGTGCCACGGCGGTGCCGTCATGCTCGACCAGCACGGGCAGGTCGAGGACGGCGCGAAGCTCGGCGGCGATGTCGTAGCCGCGCCAGGCCTGCGCGATCTCGGGCGGCCCGAAGGCGTCGCCGCCATGGCCGGGCGAGGGCAGCGCCAGGCCGACTCCGACCAGCCGGTCGCGACGTGAAGCGGGCAGCGAGCGCCGGATCTCGGCCGCGCCGCGCCGCGCCAGCTTCAGCGCCTGGTCCGGGGTCGGAAACAGGCACTCGTAGCGGCGGTTCTTGAGCACGCCGCCGGCGAAATCCACCAGCACGGCGTCGACCGAGCGTCGTCCGAGCTTGATGCCGAGCGAACAGGCGCCCGCGGGATCGAGATGCAGCAGGGTGGCGGGCTGGCCGCGATGCCCCATGCGACGGCCGGTGCTGGCGACCAGGCCCTGCTGCTCGAGCGCCTGGACGATCTGGCCCACCGCGTTCTGGGTGAGGTTGAGATGACGCGCCAGCTCCGCCTTCGATGCCTCGCCGAGCCGGCGCAGCAGGGTCAGCAGGCGACGCTCGTTGAAATGCCGCACCGCCGTCGAGTTGCTGCCCTGCTGGCTTGAGCCGGGTCGGTCTTGACTGGTCATCGAGGACGATCGCCCGCCGGCATCGATGCCGGTCATTGCGTCCTGATGACATCTCGGCGGTGATCGGGGAAGGCACTTAATTAATTCAGGGTGAATTAATTAGAGTTGACGTCGTGGCCAGCTCGTGGCATCAATCCGGCAGTGACCGCGTCGGTCGCGACGGTGTGGCGATGGGGCGGATAATCGATCCCTGCCGGGATGGGTCAACCCCTGCCTCGTTACTTCTCTGCCACCTGTGGCAGAACCGCCACGTAAGACACGGCTGCGTAACAAGAAGAGTTCGAGAAGCGTTCGGAGGAACATAATGTCGATACCAAACGGGGCGAAGTCCCGGCTCGCTTGGCGTAACCGCCGCGCCTCGCTGCTCGGCGCCGGCGCGCTCCTCTGCGTCGCCTCGGGCTCCGCCCTGGCCCAGACGCCGGACCAGGCGCAGGGCACCTTCGCCAGCCAGAAGCTGTCCGGCGTGCCGAGCTCGGATTACGGCATGGCGCCGATCCCGGCCCCCGAGGCGCTGGTGCCTCAGGTCAACCAGTACCTCAAGCAGTACGGAACCGCGGTGCTGCTCAGCAACGTCGACGAGTTCGACGGCATCATCAGCGGGCCGCGCAAGGGCTCGGCCAATGCCGGCCAGTACGGCCTGGAGTGGGACCAGGACTGGAACGTGCTCGCCCACGTCCCGGGCTTCGAGACGCACGTCGTCGCGGTCGGCCGCTACGGCATCCCGACCAGCCCGATCTTCGGCGACAACCTCAACCCGTCGCAGGAGATCTACGGCGCCGGCGGCAACGTCGCGATCCATCTCGTGTTCTTCTACGGCGAAGAGACGGTGGCGCACGGCCGGGTCGCGTTCGCGTTCGGACGGTTCCCGTCGCAGAACGATTTCGACGCCTCGCCGCTGAACTGCAACTTCCAGCAGAACTCGCTGTGCGGAAACCCCAAGGCAGTCGGCGACAACGTCTCCAACTCGTCCTATCCGGACGCCAACTGGGCGGTGCGCCTGCGCGTGCGTCCGATCGCACCGCTCTATATCCAGGCCGGTATCTTCTTCACCCAGGACAACATCTACAGCTCGACGAACGGCTTCCGGTCCGGCTTCACCTTCGACAGCACGCACATCAACGGCGAGTTCTTCCCCGCCGAGATCGGCTTCGAGCCGACCTTCGGCCCCGACAAGATGCCCGGCCACTACAAGCTCGGCGCCAGCTACGACAACAACAACCATGCGAGCAACGCGGTCGACGTCGATGGCGGCCCGTTCGGGGTGACCGGCCTGCCGGCGCAGCAGCGCAAGGGCGGCTCGCAGGCCTGGGCCGCGTTCGACCAGATGCTGGTGCGCCAGGGCCCCGGCGCCACCGACGGCATCCTCGTGCTCGGCGACTACGTGCACAACGATCCCCGCTACTCGACCCGCGCCAACGAGTACATCGTGGCCGGGCTGGATCGCGCCTTCTGGAAGGCGCGTCCGTTCGACACCATCGGCGTCGAGTTCGCCTACACCGAGGTCGCCGGCACGCTGGGCAAGGCGCAGGGCCTGGAGCAGGAGCTGGGCCTGCCGCTCACCGGCTCGTTCGTCAGTGACAGCACGATCCCGCGCGGCATCCAGACCCACACGATGAACCTCGAAGTGAACTACCAGATCCACGTGTTCCGCGGCGTCACCTTCGCGCCGGACTTCCAGTACTTCATCCGTCCGAACGCGCAGAGCAACCTTCCCAACGCCGCTCTGCTCGGCTTCAAGAGCGTGATCGAACTGTTCTGATACGATCGGCGGGCGGGCGTTCGCGCCCGTCCGCTCGTCGGGTTCGGGGAAAGCGCCCCACAGAGGCGCAGCGCGAGGATTGAGAGCGATGTCGCAGGCAGTGCGCACGGCGGCAGCGACGCGACCGGGACCGACGCCATCGGGCCGCGCCCGGACCAGCCGCAACGGCGTCACCCTGCCGCTGATCTCGCCCTCGGTGGTCGTGCTGCTGGCCTGGTCGATCATCCCGCTGGTGATGACGCTGTGGTTCTCCTTCGAGCACTACAACCTTGTTGATCCGACCCAGAGCGGCTTCGCGGGATTCGATAACTACCGCTTCCTGCTGACCGACCCGGACTTCTGGGCGTCGCTGATCAACACGCTGATCCTGCTCGGCGGCACGCTGCTGATCACGGTGTGCGGCGGCACCCTGCTCGCGGTCCTGTACGACCAGGAGTTCCCCGGCCGGGCGATCGCCCGGCTGCTGGTGATCGCGCCGTTCTTCGTCATGCCGACGGTCTCCGCCCTGGTGTGGAAGAACCTGATGCTGCACCCGATCTACGGCGTGGTGTCGGCGCTGCTGCGCGCCGTCGGATTGCAGCCGGTGGACTGGTTCTCGCAGGTGCCGCTGCTCACCATCGTCGGCATCGTGTCGTGGGAGTGGCTGCCGTTCGCGATCCTGATCCTGCTGACCGCGGTGCAGTCGCTCGACCACGAGCAGCGCGAGGCGGCGCGGATGGACGGCGCCGGCCCGATCGCCAGCTTCTTCTACATCACGCTGCCGCATCTGCGCCGCGCCATCGGCGTGGTGGTGATGATCGAGACCATCTTCCTGCTCACCATCTTCGCCGAGATCAGCGTCACCACCGCCGGCGGCCCCGGCGTCGCCTCGACCAACCTCGCCTTCCTGATCTATGCCCGCGCGCTGCTGCAGTTCGATGTCGGCGGCGGCTCGGCCGGCGGCGTGATCGCCATCATCCTGGCCAACATCGTCGCCTTCTTCCTGGTGCGCTCGATCGCCCGCAACCTCGAGGTCTGAGCTATGCGCACCACGGCACTCAACAAGGCGCTGCTGACGATCCTCGGCTGGTCGATCGCCCTCGTCATGTTCTTCCCGATCTTCTGGATGTTCATCACCGGCTTCAAGACCGAGCTGGACGCGGTCTCGACGCCGCCGCATCTGTTCTTCCACCCCACGCTGCAGAGCTACGCCGAGGTGCAGAGCCGGGCCAACTACTGGCTGTTCGCGCTGAACAGCGTGATCATCTCGGTGGGGGGCACCGTGCTCGCCCTGCTGCTGGCGATCCCGGCGGCCTACGTGATGGCGTTCTTCCCGACCCACCGCACGCGCGGCACCCTGCTTTGGATGCTCTCGACCAAGATGCTGCCGCCGGTCGGCGTGCTGATCCCGATCTACCTGCTGATGCGCGCCACCGGCCTGCTCGACAGCCGGATCGGCCTGATCCTGGTCTACATGCTGATGAACCTGCCGATCGTGGTCTGGATGCTGTTCACCTTCTTCAAGGAGGTGCCGCGCGACATCCTCGAGGCCGGCCGCATGGACGGCGCCGGCCGCATGGGCGAGCTGCGCCACGTGCTGCTGCCGCTGTCGCTGCCCGGCGTCGCCTCCACCGGCCTGCTGTCGCTGATCCTGTGCTGGAACGAGGCGTTCTGGTCGCTCAACCTGACCTCGTCGAAGGCGGCGCCGCTGACCGCGTTCATCGCCTCGTTCTCCTCGCCGGAGGGATTGTTCTTCGGCAAGCTCTCCGCCGCCTCCACCCTCGCGGTGGCGCCGATCCTGATCTTCGGCTGGCTCAGCCAGCGTCAGCTGGTGCGCGGCCTGACCTTCGGGGCTGTGAAATAGCCGAACGCCGTTCCATATTGATCGAAACGTCCAGGAACACGAAACCATGGCCACCGTGGCGCTGCGCGACCTCCGCAAGACCTACGCCAACCTCGAGGCGATCAAGGGCGTGACCCTCGATGTCGAGGACCGCGAGTTCGTCGTGTTCGTGGGACCCTCCGGCTGCGGCAAATCGACCCTGCTGCGCATGATCGCCGGCCTCGAGGAGATCAGCGGCGGCGACCTGCTGATCGACGGCAAGCGGGTGAACGATGTCGGGCCGGCGCAGCGCGAGCTGGCGATGGTGTTCCAGTCCTACGCGCTCTACCCGCACATGACGGTCGCCCAGAACATGGGGTTCGCGCTCAAGCTGGCCGGGGTCAAGAACGAGGAGCGCAACGCCAAGGTCGCCGAGGCCGCCCGCATCCTGCAGCTCGACCCCTATCTCGACCGCAAGCCCGGGCAGCTCTCCGGCGGCCAGCGCCAGCGCGTGGCGATCGGCCGCTCCATTGTGCGCAACCCCAAGGTGTTCCTGTTCGACGAGCCGCTGTCGAACCTCGACGCCGCACTGCGCGGGCAGATGCGGATCGAGCTGGCACGGCTGCACGAGCAGCTGAACGCCACCATGATCTACGTCACCCACGACCAGGTCGAGGCGATGACCATGGCCGACAAGATCGTCGTGCTGCAGGCCGGCCGGGTCGAGCAGGTCGGCTCGCCGCTGGACCTGTACCATCATCCGCGCAACGTGTTCGTCGCCGGCTTCATGGGATCGCCGCGCATGAACCTGCTGCCGGCGACCGTGACCGGCGCCGATGCCGGCGGCGTCGCGGTCGCGGGTCCCGGCGGCATCAACCTCACGGTGCCGGTCGCCCCGGATTCGCTGAGCCGCGGCACCGCGGTCACGCTGGGCATCCGTCCGGAGCATCTGAGCATCGATCCGAACGGCCCCATCGCCGGCCACGCGGTGATCGCCGAGCGTCTGGGCGGCCTGACCCTGCTGCATATCGAGCTCCAGGACCAGACCATGCTGGTGGTGCAGACCGACGGCGCCGACGCCACCCGCGTGCACCAGTCGGTGCGGCTGTCGATCTCCCCGTCGCACAGCCACCTGTTCGGCCCCGACGGCGTCGCCGCCGAGCACCTGCAGCGTCATCCGCTGACCATGTAGCCGGCTGCGAAGATCACGCAAGGAGAGGAAGGCAAGGGGCTTTGCCCCTTGACCCCATCGAAGGCAAGCCTTTGAAAACCTTAGTCTAAGAAGATGGGGTTTGGGGCCGCCGGCCCAACGGGCCGAGGGCAGAGCCCTTGCCTTGGTTCCCCGGCCTATCAGCGCCACAGGTATAGGTCGGCATGATGCCAGTCCGTGCCGCTCAGGAAGGCGAGGATCTGGTCGGTGTCGTGGCGCTGGCCGAGGCCGATCGAGCGGTTCGGGAATGCTTCCATCCGGCGTCGGAATGCGTCGCCGTCGAAGGCGGGCTTGCGTATCCGCCACAGCTCGATCACCGCGAGCTCGACCCGGTCCCAGATCTGCATCGGCGTCAGCGAGACGATCAGCTCGTCGCAGCCCTGGGTGTCGGACTTCCAGACCAGCCGGTCGCCGTCATCGAGCCTGACATGCTCGCGCATCCAGCCGCCGGTCTCGACCGAGCGCACCCGCGTCACATCGAAGCGCCGGTCGCGCATGGCATCCTGGTTCAGCGAGTAGTTGCCGGCATTTTCCGCATCGCGGAAGAACGTCGCCTCGCCGTCGTGGTCCGATAGCGCCACGTTCCACAGGCTGCAGCGCGCGTCGGGCAGGTCGCCGACATTGTAGCGCAGCGCGCGGAAATTGCCCGGGTCCGCCTCGATGCAGTGGAACCGCGCGAGGTTGCGATGCCGTGCCGCCTGCCGGGTGAACAGCCCCACGTTGGCGCCGATATCGAGCGCCACGTAGCGGCGGCCGGCATCGAGGTGCTGCCGCAGGAACTCCTGGGTCTCCGGCGCCCAGGCGCCGTGGGCCGCGACGGTGGGAAAGATCGCGCGGTCGAACGGCAGCGCCAGGCTGTCGCCGGCAGCACCCAGTGCGCACGCCGCGGTCAGCGTCAGCAGCGCGCCGCGTGAGGCGAGGCAGGGGCTGGCGGCGAGCAGGTCGGACGGCCCGGGCATGGCCGGCGCGGCGTGCGGCGCGACCGCCGCCAGATCGTAGAGCGGGTTGCGGAACAGGCTCTCGGAACAGCGGTTGTAGCTCAGCCGCGGCGTCCGCCACGCCGCCGGCACCGCGCCGAAGCGGGCGACGATCAGCCCGTCGCCGCTGAAGGATTCCTGCACGTCGTGCTCGGCGAGGATGCTGGCGCCGGCCTGTCGCAGCACCGCGAGGCAGCGCTGGTGGGTCAGCGGGTCCTGGCTGATCCGGTGGCCATGGGTCGAGACCATGACCCAGCCGAGCCGTCCCGAGGCGGCGAGCGCTGCACAGCTCTCCAGCACGCCGAGCTCGACCCCCTGGGCGTCGCAATGCAGCAGGTCGAGACGGTCGATCGCGTGCCGCGCCATCATCCCCGGCACCGTCAGGCAGGGCAGCGGCACCGGACCGGACTGCTCGGTCTGGAACAGGCGCGGCGCCGCCTCTTCGCTGCCGACGAAGCCGGGGATGAACACCGGCGCGCAGCCGTTCAGCGCCGCATTGATGCGGCCGACCTCGAGATGCGCCGGATCGGCTTCGACCACGAAGCTGCGTCGTCGCAGGCCGCCGGATAGGAACCAGATCGAGTAGAAGCTCCAGAAGCCGCCCAGCTCGATCATGACCGCGTCGTCGCCGAGATGGCGCATGATCTCGGCGAACAGCACCTCCTCCTGCGGCTCGTGATGACCGTGGCAGCGCGTGATCAGGTCCTGCATCCAGGCGCCGTAATAGCCGCCGGCGAGCACCCTGACGCCGTTGTGCATGATCTGCACCATCGTGCCGTCCGGCGCGCGGACCACCGCGCCGGCATCGGCCACCTTGGGCAGCACGTCCGCGTCGCGGCACCGCGCGGTGATCGCGGTGCGTTCCTCGGGCGTGCGTATCAGCGGCACCAGGGCTTCCAGGCGTCGCGGGTCGAGCCGTTCGACCTGCGCCACCACGCTCAGCCGGTCGGCCTCGCCATCGTCTGGCATGAGCGTCGCTCTCCGTGCCGTGCCGCACGAGCAGAGCAGAGCGTCCGGAGATCTGTCAAATCGTTGTGGATCCGAACCGGTCGTTCAGGCGACGCGGAAGTTGCCGAACTGCCAGGGCGAGCCCTGGTCGAGCGCCTCGCTGAACAGCCCGCCGCGATCCGCGAGCGGGGTCCAGTCCGAGTACACCCCGACCAGCTCGCCGAGATAGGGCCGGGCGATCTGCAGGATGCGTGCGTGGTCGATCGCGTCGGGCTCGACCACGCCCCGATCGGGGTTCTCGATCGCCCACACCAGCCCGCCGAGCACCGTCGCGGTGACCTGCAGGCTGGTCGCGTTGTTGTGCGGCACGAGCGCCCGCGTCGCCTCGATCGACAGCCGCGAGCCATACCAGTACGCGCCGCGCGCGTGCCCCATCAGCAGCACGCCGAGCTCGTCGGTGCCCGAGACGATCTCGTCCATCAGCAGCCTCTGGTCCGGCTGCATGCGCCAGTTCTTGCCGGCCAGCTCGTGCAGCGACAGCACCGCGTCGTCGCACGGATGGTAGGCGTAGTGCACCGTCGGGCGGTAGGCGATCACGCCGTCCTCGCGGTGGGTGAGGTAGTCCGCGATCGAGATCGACTCGTTGTGCGTGATCAGGAAGCCGTGGAACGGCCCTTCCAGCGGCGTCCAGCTGCGCACCCGGGTCGAGGCGCCCGGACGCTCCAGGTAGATCGCCGCACCGCCGCCGAAATTATGGCCGCGCGCATCCGGCGGGAAGGTCTTCTCGTGCGTGCCCCAGCCCAGCTCGGCGGGCTGGCAGCCTTCCGAGACGAAGCCGTCCACCGACCAGGTATTGACGAACTCGCCGCGCCGCTTGGCGATGTCGGCGACCTGGGTATCGCGCTCGGCGATATGGATCACCTTGACGCCGAGCCGATGCGCCAGCGCCGCCCAGCCTTCCCGGCCATCGGGCGCCGGCTCGGGGCTGCCGGCATCCCGCGCCAGGTGCAGCAGCGCCTCCTTGACGAAGTGCGAGACCAGGCCGGGATTGGCGCCGTGGGTGATCAGCGCGGTGGGGGCGCCGGAGTCGGTTTCCCCCAGCTTCAGTGCGGACTCGCGCAGCGCGTAGTTCGAGCGCTCCGAGGGGGTCAGCGACGGGTCGGTGTAGCCGCCGGCCCAGGGCTCGATGCAGGTATCCTGGTACAGCGCGCCGACCTCGCGGCACAGCTGCATCAGCGCCACCGACGAGACGTCCACCGACAGGTTGAGCAGGAAATCGCCCCGGCCCAGCATCGGCAGCAGCAGGTCGCGGTAGTTCTCGCGGGTGATCGGCTGGACCGCGAGGCGGACGCCGTGGGCATCCGCGATCGCGGCGCCGCGGGCATCGCCGGTGACGATGCTGATGCGGTCGGCGGAGATCTCGACATGGCGCAGGATCAGCGGCAGCACGCCCTGGCCGATGCTGCCGAAGCCGACCATCACCAGGCGGCCGGGGAATGCCACGTGCTTCATCTGCATCTGCTCCTGGGCGGCCAGGGCGTTGCCCCGGACGCCTATTCTAGGGTTCAGGCGGCGTTTGCGAAGGGCTCGCGGTGCCGGGCATCCAGCATCGCGCCGTCGCGCACCTCGACCAGGCCGGCACGGTCGAAGCCGTTGAACGCGGTGCGCAGGCAGGCGCCGTAGGCGCCGAGCTGGCCGATCTCGATCCAGTCGCCCTCCGACACCGTGTCGGGCAGCAGGAACGGCCCCCTCATGTGGTCGGCGCTGTCGCAGGTCGGGCCGAACAGGGTGTACGCGCGCGCGGCGGATCGCGCTCGCGCGTCGCCGATCAGGCGCACCGGAAAGCGGAAGCCGGGCGCCCCGGCATCGGACAGGCTGCCATAGACGCCGTCGTTGATGTACAGCGCGTCGCCGCGACGCAGCTGCACCTGCACCACCACCGACGTGCCGCCGGCCACCAGCGCGCGCCCCGGCTCCGCCCACAGCCGCATGGCGGGCAGCGCCAGGGCCTCGAACGACGCCTCGATCTCGGCGAAGAACGCGCCGGGCGGCGGCGGATCGAGATCCGGATAGCGCACCGGAAAGCCGCCGCCGACATCGAGCACGTCGACCGCGACGCCGGCGGCTCGGATGGTCTCGCCGGCGAGGCGGATCGCGCGCCGGTAGGCGAGCGGATCGAGGCACTGCGAGCCGACATGGAACGACAGGCCGACGCGCCCGGCGCTGGCGCGCGCCGCCCGCAGCAGCGTCGCCGCCTGCTCCGGCGACGCGCCGAACTTGCCCGACAGGTCGTACATCGCACCGCCCGGCGGCAGCGCCAGGCGCACGAACAGCCCGAGGTCGGCCGCCGCACCGGTCTCGAGCAGGATCTTCGCCAGCTCGTCTTCGCTGTCGAGCACGAAGTCGCGCACGCCGTGGCGCGCGTACGCCTCGCGGATCGCCGGGCGCGACTTCACCGGATGCATGAAGTGGATCGCGGCCTCGGGGAACATGCCGCGCACCAGCGCGATCTCGGGTGCGGAGGCGCAGTCGAAATGACGCACCCCGCCCGCCCACACCGCGCGAAGCACCGCGGGCTCCGGGTTGCACTTCACCGCGTACAGCACGTCGCCGGAGAAGCCGTGCACGAACCGCGCCGCATCGTCGCGGATCACCGCCGGGCGCAGGCAGTGCATCGGCTCGCTCGGGCGCTGCCGCGCCACCAGCGCGTCGACGCTCGGCAGCACACGGGCCTCGGCCAGCGCGCCACCGGCGACGGGGGTGCGGCGCAGCGGCGTGATCGCGTTGCGGGAGCGGATCGGGTGCATCGGGCAGTCCTCGCGACGGACGCGCTCTCGCGCACGGGTCATGGGAATGCGACAGGGCGCATGGAGGAAGCCGCCGGTGCCGGCGAGCGCGCGGCACGGGCGGACGCGGAAGACGGGCCGGCGCCAGCGCGTCGGCCAGACTTCAGGCGATGTCCTTCAGGCGATGTCCTTCGGGCGATGTGCTTCAGATGACGTCGCGACGGAGCGGCATCGCACGGTGCGGAACAGAAACATACCCGTTTCCCTTAAGGACGCCGGCCCACAGGGTGACCGGCTCGACCGAAAAGGACGCGTTACGTCGTTGCTGTGCCCCTGCTTGGGGCTCGCGGCACGTGCGGCTGCGTCATGAGAGCGCGCCGGTGTCCGACGCAGACGGTTAGATAGGTGGGATCGGCCACCGGCAGTACTGCGTTTCGCACCCCGGCCTCATGCGCCCGGATCATGGCTGTGCCCGACCAGCGCCAGGTATTCCCAGACCATGGTGGCGGCCGCGAGCGCGGTGATCTCGGCCACGTCGTAGGCCGGCGCCACCTCGACCACGTCCATGCCGACCCAGCGCACCGCGTCCAGCCGGCGCAGGATCGCCTGCGCCTGCCACGAGGCGAGGCCGCCGATCTCGGGGGTGCCGGTGCCGGGTGCCGCGGACGGGTCGAGCGCGTCGATGTCGAAGCTGAGATAGCTGTCGCCGTCGCCCACCACCGCGGCGATGCGGCGTGCGATGCGGTCGGGTCCCTGTTCATGCACCTCCTGCGCGCTCAGGATGGTGACGCCCTGCGCCAGCGTCCAGTCCCACACCTCGCGCTGCACGGGCGAGCGGATTCCGATCTGCACCATGCGCGCCGCATCGACGATGCCCTCGTTGATGGCGTGGAAGAACACCGAGCCGTGGCCGAACTTCTGGCCGAAATTGTCCGGCCAGGTATCGACGTGGGCGTCGAAATGCACCAGTCCGAGCGGGCGTCCGGCGCGGCCGGCCCGGGCGCGCAGCAGCGGCAGGGTGATGCCGTGCTCGCCGCCGAGGGCCACCAGGTGGCCGATCGAGGCCGCCTGCCGCTCGACCAGGGCGAGGCTGGCCGGGATGTCGCCGAGCGCGATGGCGAAGTCGCCGATGTCGGAGAGGCGGAGCGCCTGCGGATCGACCCAGCGCTGCGGATGCGCGCCGTCGACCAGCATGCGGCTGGCCTGCCGGATCGCCTGCGGACCCGAGCGGGCGCCGCTGCGGTTGGTGGTGCCGAGATCGAGCGGCACCCCGGCGACCACCAGGCGGTCGGCGGGATCGCGTCGTGGCACGCCGAGGAAGGAGGGCGCGGTCGCGAAGGTGGGGACGCCCGCCATGCGCCGCGCCTAGAGGTCGAGCCGATCCTGCGTCGAGAGCTGGGGTTCGATCCGCCCCTGCCGCTCGCCGTCCGCGAACTGCAGCCGGAACCGCGCACCCGCCGGCAGGGACGCCGCGCGGGTCACCGGCTGGCCGCGCAGGTCTCGCACCATCGCGTAGCCGCGCGACAGCAGGCCGAGCGGGCTGCCGGCGTCGAGCCGGGCGACCAGCCCGTCGAGGTGGGTGCGGCGCTCGCGCAGCCGCGATGCCGCCTCGGCGAGGCCGCGGCGCAGCGCCGCGCGCAGCCGGCTGTCGGCCAGCGCCACGCGGCCGCGCTGGGTCTCGATCAGGACGCGCGGCACGTTCAGGTGCCGCTCGGCGGTGATCAGCGCGGTGCGCCGGCGCGACACCAGCCGGGGCAGGGCGCCGCGCAGCTGGCTGCCGGCGAGCGCCACCTGGCCGCTGCGCGCGGCGATCAGGGCGTGCGGCGAGGGCATGTGCCGCTCGGCCGCCGCCAGCCCGTTGCGCCGCGCGGCGAGCAGGTTGGGCAGCGCCAGCGACAGCCGGTGGCCGCGGTCATCCAGGCGCTGCCGCACCGCGCCGAGCAGGTTGGGCAGGTCGGGCAAGGCCGCGAGCGCGCGGTTCAGGCGCAGCCGCCGGCCCTGCGTCAGGTGCGCGAGCGCGCTGGCGAGCCGGGCGCCGCGATGCGCGAGATCGGCCGCCAGCTCCGCGCGCGCCGGCACCGCCAGCTCGGCGGCAGCGGTGGGCGTCGGCGCGCGGCGGTCCGACACGTAGTCGATCAGCGTGGTGTCGGTCTCGTGGCCCACCGCAGAGATCAGCGGGATCCGGCAGGCGGCCACCGCGCGCAGCACCGCCTCGTCGTTGAAGGCCATCAGGTCCTCGAGGCTGCCGCCGCCGCGCGCCACGATCAGCACGTCGGGGCGCGGGATGCCGCGGCTGCCGTCGATCGCGTCGAACCCGGCGATGGCGGCCGCGATGCGCGCCGCCGCACCCTCGCCCTGCACCGGCACCGGCCAGACCAGCAGCCGTCGCGGGAACCGCCGCGCGATCGTGGTGCGTATGTCGTGCAGCACCGCGCCCTGGGCCGAGGTGACGATGCCGACCACCTGCGGCAGGCCGGGCAGCGCGCGCTTGCGCTCGGCGTCGAACAGCCCCTCCTCGGCGAGACGCAGCCGCAGCCGCTCGATCCGCGCCAGCAGCGCGCCCTCGCCGGCATATTCCATCCGCTCGACGATCAGCTGGTACGAGGAGCGTTCGCCGTAGGAGGAGATCTTGCCGGTGGCGATCACCTCCAGCCCGTTCTCCGGCACCAGCCCGAGCCGCGAGACGGTGCCGCGCCAGCACACGCCGGAGATCTTGCCGCCCTCGTCCTTGAGCGAGAAATACAGGTGCCCGGACGGGTAGCGCTTGAACTCGGTGATCTCGCCGCGCACCCGCACCCGGCCGAACGAGCCTTCGAGCAGCCGCTTGATCGCCCCCGAGATCTCCGAGACCGAGAATTCCGGCAGGTTCGAGATCGGGCTGGGTGTATCCATCGCCGCAGGGTAGTCGAGAGCGCGGCCGCACTGCTACGGCCGGTGTGCGAACAAAGTGAGGCTCCATGCGCGTCCTGCTGGTCGGCTCCGGTGCCCGGGAACACGCGCTGGCCGCCGCACTGGCGGCCTCGCCGCTGCTGCAGCGGCTGTTCATCGCACCCGGCAACCCGGGCACCGCCGCCTTCGGGCACAACGTGCCGATCGAGGCGGACGATGTCGGCGTGCTGGTCGAGTACGCGCGCGCCCAGCGCATCGACCTGGTGCTGCCTGGGCCGGAGGCGCCGCTGGTGGCGGGACTCGCCGATGCCTGCGCCGCGGCCGGCATCGCCTGCGCCGGGCCGAGTGCCGCCGCCGCACGGCTGGAGGGCAGCAAGAGCTTCTCCAAGCAGGTCTGCGAGGCGGCCGGGATCCCGACCGCGCGCTGGGAGCGCTTCACCGACGCCGAGGCGGCGCGCGCCTTCGTGCGGCTGCGCGGCGCGCCGATCGTGGTCAAGGCGGACGGGCTGGCCGGCGGCAAGGGCGTGGTGGTGGCCGCGACGCTCGCCGAGGCGGAGGCCGCGATCGATGCGCTGATGCGGCAGCCTGGTGCGGCCCTGGTGATCGAGGAGTGCCTCGACGGCGAGGAGCTGTCGCTGTTCGCCCTGTGCGACGGCGCGGACGCGGTGCTGATCGGCGCCGCCCAGGACCATAAGCGCGTCGGCGAGGACGATACCGGCGCCAATACCGGAGGCATGGGGGCGATCTCGCCGCCGCCCGGCTTCGACCGCGCGGCACAGCAGCGCGCACTCGGGCAGTTCATCCGCCCGGCGCTGGCGGAGCTGGTCCGCCGCGGCACCCCGTTCCGCGGCGTGCTGTTCGCCGGCCTGATGCGCACCGCCCACGGGCTGCGGCTGATCGAGTACAACGTGCGCTTCGGCGATCCAGAGGCGCAGGCGCTGCTGATGCGCCGGCACGCCGACCTGCTGCCGGCGCTGGCGGCGATGTGCGAGGGCCGCCTCGCCGACTGCGCCTCGGCCGACTGGGCCTCGGCCGACTGGGCGTGGCACGTCTCCGACGACGCCGCGATCGCGGTGGTGCTCGCCGCGCGCGGCTATCCCGGCACGCCCGCCACCGGCGGCGCCATCGCCGGACTGGACCGTGCGGCGGAGATCGCCGGCGTGCGCATCTTCCACGGCGCCACCCGCCTGGACCCGGACGGCATCCTGCGCGGCGACGGCGGCCGCGTGCTCACGGTGTGCGCCGCGGCACCGAGGCTGATCGATGCGCGCGACGCCGCCTACGCCGCGATCGCGCGCATCGAGTGGCCGGACGGGATCTGGCGGCGCGACATCGGCGTGCGCGCGCTGAAGGAGGGTGCCCGTTGAGCAAGCTGTCGATCGGCCGCGACACCGGGCTGTGCATGTCGCTGGCGGCGCGCCCGGGCCGGTTCGGCAGCCGCTTCCACAACCATCTCTACGAGGCGCTGGGTCTCGACTTCGTCTACAAGGCGTTCAGGCCGCACGACCTCACCGCCGCGATCGCCGGCATGCGCGCGCTTGGGGTGCGCGGCTGCGGCGTGTCGATGCCGTTCAAGGAGGCCTGCATCCCGATGCTGGACCGGCTCGACCCGTCGGCCCGCGCGATCGGCTCGGTGAACACCATCGTCAACCATGACGGGGTGCTGCACGGCCACAACACCGACTACGTCGCCGTCCAGCGTCTGGTGGGCGAGGGCGGGATCGATCCCGCGACGCGGTTCGTGCTGCGCGGCAGCGGCGGCATGGCCAAGGCGATGGCCTGCGCGCTGCGCGACGCCGGCTTCACCCGCGGCATCATCATGGCCCGCAACGAGCCCGCCGGGCGGGCGCTCGCGGACAGGCTCGGCTATGGCTGGAGCGACGATCTCGGCGATGCGCGGCCGGAGATGCTGGTCAACGCCACGCCGATCGGCATGCAGGGTGGCGCCGAGGCCGACGACGTCGCGTTCGACCGGGCCTCGATCGAGGCGTCGCAGGTCGTGGTCGACGCGGTGGCGCTGCCCTCGGAGACGCGGCTGGTACGCAGCGCCCGGGACCTGGGCAAGCGCCTGGTCACCGGTGCCGAGATCCAGACCGTGCAGGCGCTGGAGCAGTTCATCCTCTATACCGGGATCACTCCGGAGGCGGACCAGGTCGCGGCGGCGGCCGCCTTCGCCGGAGCCCCGGCAGCGCCTCGATGAGGCTCGTCGTCCGGCCGGATGCGGCGGCCGCCGCCTGCTGCGCGGCGGCGCTGATCGCGCGGCGCATCGGTGCCGAGCCGGACATCGTGCTGGGCCTCGCCACCGGCCGCACGATGGAGCCCGTCTACGCCGAGCTGGTACGGTTGCACCGGCAGCAGGCGCTCGACTTCGCGCGCTGCCGCTGCTTCAACCTCGACGAGTATGTAGGGCTCGTTGCGGGGGATACGCATTCCTACCGCGGCTTCATGGACCGCCACCTGTTCTCGCAGGTCAACGTGGCGCCGGGCCGCACCCGGCTGCCCGACGGCGCCGGACGGATCTCGTCGCGGAAGCCGCGTGCTACGAGCGCGCGATACGCGACGCGGGCGGGATCGGCCTGCAGCTGCTCGGCATCGGCGAGACCGGCCATATCGGCTTCAACGAACCGGGCTCCCCGCTCGCCTCGCGCACCCGGGAGGTGGTCCTGACCGCGCGCACCCGGGAGCAGAACGCCGCAATGTTCGGCGGCCGCGCCGAGGACGTCCCGTCGCGCGCCCTGACGATGGGGGTAGGCACCATCCTGGAGGCGCGCGAGATCCTGCTGCTGGTGACCGGTGCCGCGAAAGCGGCGATGCTGGCCCGGGCGCTGGAGGGGCCGGTTACTCCCGCGGTCGCCGCCTCGGCGCTGCGGAGCCACCCGCGCTGCACGGTGGTCGCCGACGAGATCGCGGTGGCGAGACTGCGCGAACGTCCGCGGGACGAGCCGGACCCGGAGCTGCCGCCCGGTCCGTGAGAGATATGCCGGCCCACAGAGCACGATCCCGCCCTGCCGCGCGGCTCAAAGATGCAGCTGCGCGCTTTGGGCGGAACGGTCGTATTTGGATCCCGTGGCGACGACCAGGCCGAGCTGCTCGCCGAAGCATTGCAGCGACTTCTCGCCTCCTGCCGGCAGCGGGATACGACGGATCTTGCAGTGCAGGATCAGCGCCGCCGCGAGCGTGGGACCCTCGATGACGACGTCCTGCTGCGAACCGTCGCCGGCATCGGGCAGGATCGTGATGCGAAAGCGCACCGCCCCGCCCGCCCCGCCGGCCTCGGCCGTGCAGCGCAGCACCGTACCCGTCGGGTGCGGCTGCTGCGACCGGCGATGATATTCCCTGATCGCGTGGACGACCTCGGCTGGCCGAAACAGGACGTGGCGTATCTCCGAAGGCATGTCCGTCTCCCGTGAAGGAGCAGAAGATAAGCCGACTTAGTTGCCAATTCCCTTAAGGCCATCGGATCGGGGCCTGGGGCCCCCGGCCCCAGCGGGTCAGGGGCAGAGCCCTTGAACCTCCCGGCCGCAAATCAGACCGGCGTAGGATTGCGCTCCCCAAAGCCGCCCTGGTGCCAATAAGGATAGGGCAGCGTGACCGCGCTAGCCGCGTCCAGTGCCGCGACCTGCTCGGGCGTCAGGTTCCAGCCCACCGCGCCGAGATTCTGCAACAGCTGCTCCTCGTTGCGCGCGCCGACGATGACGTTCGACACCGTGGGCCGCTGCAGCAGCCAGTTCAGCGCGATCTGCGGCACGCTGCGCCCGGTCTGCTCGGCGATGCGGTCGATCGCGTCCACCACCTTGAAGACGTGCTCGTCCGGCACCGGCGGTCCCATCTCCGCGGTCTTGTGCAGCCGCGAGCCCGCGGGCAGCGGCTGGCCGCGACGTATCTTGCCGGTGAGCCGGCCCCAGCCGAGCGGGCTCCAGACCACCGCGCCCACGCCCTGCTCCAGGCCGAGCGGCATCAGCTCCCACTCGTAGTCGCGCCCGATCAGCGAGTAGTAGGTCTGGTTGGCGACGTAGCGCGCGAGGTTGTAGCGCTCCGAGATGCTGAGCGACTTCATCAGGTGCCAGCCGGAGAAGTTGGAGACGCCGACATAGCGGATCTTGCCCGCCCGTACCAGGTCGTCCAGCGCGCTCAGGGTCTCCTCGGCGGGCGTCTTGGCGTCGAAGCCGTGCAGCTGGAACAGGTCGATATAATCGGTGCCGAGCCGCCGGAGCGCGCGCTCGGCGGCCTGGATCAGGTGGTGGCGCGAGGAGCCGACATCGTTGGGCTCGTCGGAGCTGCGGAAGGTCGCCTTAGTCGAGATGATCACCTTGTCGCGCCGTCCGCGGATCGCGCCGCCGAGGATCTCCTCCGCGGCGCCGGCGGAGTAGATGTCGGCGCTGTCGAACATGGTGAGGCCGTGCTCGAGGCAGACATCGACCAGCCGGGTGGCGCCCTGGACGTCGGTGTCGCCCCAGGCGCGGAAGAATTCATTGCCGCCGCCGAAGGTGCCGGTGCCCAGGCTCAGCACCGGGACCTTGAAGCCGGAGCGGCCGAGATGCCTGTATTCCATGGTTCTTCCTTGGTCCGGGAGGATCGGAGGGAGGGCTCCGAACAGAAACGTGTCAACCATGACGTCCGGGACGCCCTATGGTTCAGGCGGCGTGCGGAGGCGCCGGTCATGGCCGAAGACCAAAGCCGACATACCCATCTGACGACGCCGGCCGGCGCGCATCGCCTGCACCCGGAGACCCTAATGCTGGGCTACGGCTACGATCCGGCCCTGTCGGAAGGCGCGGTCAAGCCGCCGGTGTTCCTGACCTCCACCTTCGTGTTCCGCTCGGCCGAGGAGGGGCGGGACTATTTCGACGTGGCGGCGGGGCGGCGCGAGGCGCCCGCCGGCGGCGCCGGCCTGGTCTATAGCCGCTTCAACCATCCCAACGCCGAGATCGCCGAGGATCGGCTGGCGATCCAGGAGGGCGCGGAGGCAGGGTTGCTGTTCAGCGCCGGCATGTCGGCGATCGCCACCACGATCCTGGCCTATGCGCGGCCGGGGGACGCGATCCTGCACAGCCAGCCGCTGTATGGCGGCACCGAGACGCTGCTGGTGCGCACGCTCGCCAACTACGGCATGGCGGCGGAGGGCTTCACCGACGGGCTCGACCCGGACGCCATCGACGCCGCCGCCGCGCGCGCCGCGGCGCGCGGGCGGGTCAGCGTGATCCTGGTGGAGACACCGTCCAACCCGCTGAACTCGCTGGTCGACCTGTCGCTGATCGCGGCACTCCGCGACCGGCTGGCGGAGTCGCAAGGGCACGCGCCGCTGATCCTGTGCGACAACACCATGCTGGGCCCGATCTTCCAGGCGCCGCTTCGCCTGGGTGCTGACATCGTGGTCTACTCGCTGACCAAGTATATCGGCGGCCATAGCGATCTGGTCGGCGGCGCGGCCCTGGGCAGCAAGGCGGCGCTGCGGCCGGTGCGGACGCTGCGCAGCGCGATCGGCACCGGGCTCGACCCGCACTCCTGCTGGATGGTCGGACGCTCGCTGGAGACCCTGTCGCTGCGCATGCGCGAGGCCGCCCGCAACGCCGAGATGGTGGCGAACTTCCTCGCCCTGCATCCGCGGGTGCGCCGGGTGCACGCGCTGAACCTGCTGCGCGAGCACGAGCCGGCGGCTGCGGTGCATGCGCGTCAGGCGACCGGCGCCGGCTCGACCTTCAGCGTCGTCGTCGAGGGCGGCATCGAGGAGGCGTTCCGGGTGCTCAACCGGCTGCGCATCTTCAAGCTGGCGGTGAGCCTCGGCGGCACGGAGTCGCTGGCGAGCCACCCGGCCTCGACCACCCATTCCGGGGTGCCCGCGGCGGTGCGCGCCGAGGCGGGGGTGACCGACGGGCTGATCCGGCTCAGCATCGGAATCGAGAACGCCGAGGACCTGATCGCCGACCTCAGCCAGGCGCTGGCGGAGCCGGGTGGTGGCTGAAGAACCGAGGCAAGGGCTCTGCCCTTGACCCGTTGGGGCCGGCGGCCCCGAACCCCATCTTCTAAGGTAAGGTTTTCAAAGCCTTGCCTTGATGGGGTCAAGGGGCAACGCCCTCGCCTTGAGCGATCGGGCGCTCGCGTCGCCGTCGGCTGCGGAAAAATCCTGGACGACGCACGGGGTGCTGCTTCAGCATATGGAGGCGGTCGCCGCCGCTCCGGGCCTGCCATGGCCGGTCCTACTGTCTTGGAGCAAACCGCATCGATCAGGATCTTCCGGGCTCGCGCGCGATGCTGCGCTCGCCCCAGGCCGGCGCCGATGATCTGGCACGGCCGCCGCGCCGGCTCGCCGGCCTGCTGCCGCAGCCGGCGATGCATCGCATGTTCGCGCGCTCGCGGCTGCTGCGTCGGCTGACCGTGGGCGTGCTGAGCCGCGTCGAGCTCGTCATCATGGGGGGCCATAAGCCGCGTCCGCGCCTGGACATCATCCGGCGCGTCCGGCGCGAGCGGGAGTCGCTGCTCAGCGGCAACGAGGCGTTCATGATCTACTCGACCGCGGCGGCGCAGAGGGCGGTCGGCGGCATCATGGCCGAGGTCGGCGTATTCCAGGGCTGCTCGGCCAAGCTGATCAGCCTGGCCGGGCGGCCGACCGAGCTGCATCTGTTCGACACCTTCGAGGGCCTGCCGGAACCCGACCGCGACGAGCGGCCGGCGATGCGCCGCGGCCACTACGCCGCCTCGCTCGACGCGGTGCGCGCCTACCTCGCCGACCAGCCGAACATCGTGTTCCACAAGGGCTGCTTCACCGGCGAGGGCGTCGGCTGCGCGGACCGCGCCTTCTCGTTCGTGCATCTCGACGTGGACCTCAAGCAGGGCACCCGCGCCTGCCTGGAGTTCTTCTACCCGCGCATGCTGCCGGGCGGCGTCATCCTGTCGCACGACTACTCCTATCTCGACGGCGTCCGGGAAGCGTTCGCGGAGTTCCTCGCCGGCCGCCCGGAGCGGCCGCTGGAGCTGCCTAGCTCCCAGGTCATGCTGATCAAGGCCTGATGCACTTCCGAGGCAGGACGAGGGCTCTGCCCTCGACCCGCTGGGGCCGGCGGCCGCAGACCCCGATCCATCCGCCCAGCCGGGCGGTTCGCAGACGCGGCGACGGCTGGTAGAAGCGGCAGCGGTCCGGCCCTTCCCGGAGGCCGCCTGTCAAGGATCGAGCCGATGGCGCAACAACCGATGCGACGGCGCGGCGTCTGCCTGGTGATCTCGGCGCCCTCGGGTGCCGGCAAGAGCACCATCGCCAACGCCCTGCGCGGCTCCGAGCCGGAGCTCAGGCACTCGGTCAGCGTCACCACCCGCGCACCGCGCGCGGGCGAGGTCGAGGGGGTGCACTACTACTACCGCAGCGCCGACGCGTTCGACGCCATGGCGCGGTCGGGCGCGCTGCTGGAATGGGCGACCGTGTTCGGGCGCGGCTACGGCACGCCGCGCGCGCCGGTCGAGGCCTGGCTCGCCTCCGGACGCGACATGGTGTTCGACATCGACTGGCAGGGGCATCGCCAGATCCGCGCCGCGCTGCCCCAGGACGTGGTCAGCCTGTTCGTGCTGCCGCCCTCGTTCGACGTGCTGGAGCATCGCCTGCGGGCGCGCGCCGCCGACGACAGCGAGGAGATCGCCCGCCGCATGCTGGCCGCCCGCGACGAGATCGCGCACTGGCACGAGTTCGACCACGTCATCGTCAATGCCGATCTCGACCGCTCGATCGGCGAGGCGCGCGCGGTGCTGCACGCCGCACGCCTGAGCACGCCGCGCCAGCTCGGGATGCCGGCGCTGGTGGCGGGCTTCGCCGTGCCCGGCGAGGCCCCTGAGACCGCCCCGGGCGCGGCATGATGGACTTCTCCGCCGTCTCGGTGCTGTGCGTCGGCGACGTCATGCTCGACCGCTACCAGTACGGCGCGATGGAGCGGATCTCGCCGGAGGCGCCGGTGCCGGTGCTGCGGCTGACCCGCACCCGCGAGATGGCGGGCGGGGTCGGCAACGTGGCGAGCAACATCCTCTCGCTCGGCGGCCGCGCGGTGCTGGTCGGGCTGGTCGGGCAGGATGCCGCCGGTGCGGCGCTGCTGGCGCTCGTGGCGTCCCAGGGCTGCGTCACCGACGGGCTGACCGCCTCGGCGGCGCGTCCGACGATCTGCAAGACCCGCTTCATCGCCGCCTCGCAGCAGGTGGTGCGCACCGACGAGGAGAGCCGGCTGCCGCTGCAGCCCGAGGAGGAGCGGGCGCTGATCGCGGCGATCGACCGCCATATCGACGCGGCCTCGGTGCTGGTGCTGTCGGATTACGGCAAGGGGGCGTGCGCGCCGACGGTGCTGTCGCATGCGGTCGAGGCCGCCCGGCGGCGCGGCATCGCGGTGTTCGTGGATCCGAAATCCGACGATTTCTCGCGCTATCGCGGCGCCACCTGCATCACCCCCAACCTGCGCGAGCTCGCCGCCGCGGCCGGCCTCGGGGCCGCGGCCGATCCCGGCGACGTGGATGCCGCGGTGCGCGCCGCGCACGCGGTGATGCGGCAGGCTCAGGCCGAGGCGATCCTGGTCACCCGCTCGGAGAAGGGCATGCTGCTGGTCGAGCGTGACGGCGCGGTGCTCTCGGTGCCGGCGCGGGCGCGCGAGGTGTTCGACGTCTCCGGCGCCGGCGACACCGTGATCGCGGCGATGGCGCTGGCGCACGGCGCCGGCCATACGCTGTCGCAGGCGGTGCGCATCGCCAACGCCGCCGCCGGCGTGGTGGTCGGCAAGCTCGGCACCGCCAGCGCCGACATCGTCGAGGTGATGCAGGAGCTCGAGCTGCTCGACCGGCAGTTCGGCGAGCATCCGGCGCCGCAGGGCGCCAGCGGCGCCGGCGTGCTGGCGACGCTGGCGCACGCGCAGGCGCTGGCGTCGCGCTGGCGGGCGCAGGGGCTGCGGGTCGGCTTCACCAATGGCTGCTTCGACATCCTCCACGCCGGCCACGTGGCGCTGCTGGCCGCGGCGCGGGCGGAATGCGACCGGCTGATCGTGGCCCTGAACACCGACGCCGGTGTGCGACGGCTGAAGGGGCCGCTGCGCCCGGTCAACCGGCTGGCGGCGCGCGCCCAGGTGCTGGCGGCGATCCGCCACGTCGACTGCCTGCTGTGCTTCGACGAGGACACGCCGCTGGCGCTGATCCAGGCACTGCTGCCCGACGTGCTGGTCAAGGGTGCCGACTACGCGCCCGACGCGGTGGTGGGGGCGGAGCTGGTGCGGGCGGCGGGCGGCAGGCTGGTGCTGGCCGGGCTGCTGCCAGGCCAGTCCACCACGGCGACGATCGCCCGCATCCGCACGGCCGAGGCCGACGACCCGCCGGCGTCCTAAGCGTTGGGCGTCGCGTCCCCAGGTTCCCCGTTATCCACAGGCGAGAGAGAGGCTGAACCGCGGCGCATAAGCGTCTAGGGTGTGGCGGTGAACCAGATCGAATCCAGTCGCAGGGAAAGCCTGTTCGGCCACTCCCTGCGCCTCCCGCCCGCCAACGGCCAGGCGGAGGCGGCCCTGCTCGGCGCGCTGCTGGCCAACAACAAGGCCTATGACCGGGTCAGCGAGTTCCTCGCCCCGGAGCACTTCGCCGACCCGCTGCACGGCCGCATCTTCCAGGCGGTGGCGCGACGCATCGAGGCCGGCCAGCTCGCCGACGTGATCACGCTGCGCGCCGAGTTCGAGCATTCCGGCCTGCTCGACGAGGTGGGCGGGGCGGCCTATCTCGGCCAGCTGCTGACCGCCATGGTCGGCATCATCAACGCCGGCGAGTACGGCCGCGCGATCCACGATGCCTGGCTGCGGCGCCAGCTGATCGAGATCGGCGAGACGGTGGTCAACAACGCCTTCGGCGCCGAGCCGGAGCTGGACGGCACCCACCAGATCGAGGCTGCCGAGGAGCACCTGTTCCGGCTCGCCACCGATCGCGGCCAGGATGGCGGCTTCGTCAGCTTCGAGCGCGCCCTGACCGAGGCGATCGGCATCGCCGAGCGCGCGTTCCACCGCGCCGGCGCGGTCGCCGGGCTGACCACCGGCCTGCGCGACCTCGACAAGAAGACCGGCGGGATGCACCCGTCGGACCTGCTGATCCTGGCCGGGCGCCCCGGCATGGGCAAGACCGCGCTCGCCACCAAGATCGCGTTCGGCGCCGCGCGCGCGCTGATGCAGGAGGCGCGCGAGCGTGACGGCGCCCGCGACGGCATCGGTGCGGAGGTGCAGCCGAAGGGATCGGTCGCGATCTTCTCGCTGGAGATGAGCGCCGAGCAGCTGGCCACCCGCCTGCTGTCGGAGGAGGCGCGGGTCTCCGGCGAGCGCATACGGCGCGGCGAGATCGGTCAGCGCGAGTTCGACCGCTTCATCCAGGTGTCGCGCGAGCTGGCGACCCTGCCGCTGCATATCGACGACACCCCGGCGATCACGCTGTCGGCGCTGCGCACACGCTGCCGCAGGCTGGCCCGCACCAAGGGGCTGAGCCTGGTGGTGGTCGACTACCTGCAGCTGATGCGCCCGAGCGTCGGCACGCGGCCGGAGAACCGGGTGCAGGAGGTCAGCCAGATCACCCAGGGGCTGAAGGCGATCGCCAAGGAGCTGGAGGTGCCGGTGCTGGCGCTGAGCCAGCTCTCGCGCTCGGTGGAGAGCCGCGAGGACAAGCGGCCGCAGCTCTCGGACCTGCGCGAATCCGGCTCGATCGAGCAGGACGCCGACGCGGTGATGTTCGTCTATCGCGACGAGTACTACCTGCAGCAGCGCGCCCCGAAGCAGATGGCCTTCGACAGCGAGGACAAGTTCCAGGCAGCGCTCGACAAGTGGCAGCGCGACATGGAGCAGGTGCACAACAAGGCCGAGCTGCTGCTGGAGAAGCAGCGGCATGGGCCGACCGGCAAGATCGACCTGTTCTTCGAGGGCGAGTTCACCCGCTTCGCCGATCTCGACCTGGTGCATCAGGACCGGCGATCCTGACCTCCGTGCCGCCGCCCGGCTCGACCGGCTGAAGCGAGGGACCGCAGGTCCCAACCCCATTTTCTAATTAAGGTTCTCAAAGGCTTGCCTTCGATGGGGTCGAGGGGAACAGCCCTTTGCCTCCTCTTCGTTCCGTAACGCTTGACGCCACCAGCCTCTCTCAGCAGCCTGCTAGATCATCGACGCGATCGTTTCGGCGATCGCGGCGGTGCACGACGAGGCCGAGAAGCGTTCCGCCTTGCTGCGGATCGTGTCGCGGTCGAACTGGTGCCGTCGATGCTGGAAGCGACGCAGCCCCTCGGCGATGCCCGCGGACGAGACGTCGTGCAGCAGCAGCCCGGTGACGCCGTCCTCGATCACCTCGGGGATGCCGCCGGTGCGGGTTCCGATCGAGGGCAGGCCGGTGGCGGCGGCCTCGGCATACACCATGCCGAACCCCTCGACGTCGATGTCGCCGCGGCTCGGCCGCACCGCCATCACGAAGGCGTCGCTGCGGCCGAACTCCTCGATGATCGCCTCGGTGCCGACCGAGCCGAGGAAACGCACCCGGTCGGATATGCCGAGCCGGGCGGCCAGTGCGCGCAGGCGCGGCAGGTCGTCGCCGTCGCCGATCACCGTGTAGCTGAGCTCGAGCTCGCCCTTCAGGGCTGCCACCGCCTCGATCACGCCGTCGATGTTCTTGCGCTCGGCGTCGTGCGCCAGGCGCGAGACGGTCACCAGGCGCAGCCGCAGGCTGGCGCCCGGGTCGGTCCGGCGGAAGAAATCCGCGCGCATCCCCGGCGGCACCACGGTGATGCGCTCCGCCGGCACGCGATACAGCCGCGCGCATAGGCCGCGGGAGAAGGCGCTGTTGGCGAACATCCAGCGCGCGCCGCGCAGGCCCGCACCGATCCGGGCCCTCCGCCAACGCTGCACGACGCCCTCGCCGCAGAGCCTGCGCGCGAGGCGGACGCGGCGGTCGGGATGTGGATGCCAGGGCCGGGTGAAGTCGTTGCCGTGCACGTAGGCGAACAGCGGCGCTGCGAGGCCGAGGCTGTACGGCGCGAGGCCGGCATTGAGCGTGATCCAGGCATCGACCGTGTCGCGCTCGAGCTCGCGCAGATCGCCGCGGAGCTGCCAGTCCATCACCGGCCTGACGCTGACGTCGCGGGCGCCGATCTCGATCTCGGAGCCGCGCGTGGTGTAGACGCAGACGCGATGATCGCGCGCCAGGTTGTCGACCAGCCCGCGCGCGTGCTCCTGCATGCCGCCATGCCCGGGCGGGAACTCCGAGGCGATCACGCCGATCCGCAGCGTGCGGTCGCGCGCCACCCGCGACGTCCTCGCCATCAGGTCGATCTCGGGGGCAGCGTCGCCAAGAGCTGACATGTTCGATCTGTCCGACGCGATGGTGGGCAGCCGACAAGATCTAGGAGGTCGCCGGCGGCAAGACAACAGTTTCGACGATCGAGATCTTGCCGTTGGCACTCGTGCAAGTTCAGGATCGAGCACGTTCCACGAAACGCGAAGTCGTCCAAAAATATGGATGCCCGTTCTCCTGTCCATGCGATTGCGGAACGGATTTGGATTTCTCCTGGAATAGGCTAGCTTGATATCGAGCCGGTACCGGATCGCGCCGGCGCGGCTACGGAGGAAATCGCCTTGTCAGGTGCTCCTGCTTCATCGTCGAGGGCGTTCCACGAGGCGGATCCCCCGGCACGCGCGGCGATCCTCGGCGAGATAGCGAACCACCAGGCCGCCGCCATCTACGATGCCCGCCGCGCCGAGCCGGGATGGCGGGCTCAGCCGCCACGCCCGGTGAGTTCGCTCTCCAGAGCGGTGCTGTTCGTGATGGCCAAGGACGAGGCCGACATCATCGGGCAGAACCTCGCCCATCACCACGCGCTGGGCTTCCGCCGCTTCTTCGTGCTCGACAACGCCAGCACCGACGGCACCGCCGAGGTCATCGCCAGGTTCCGCGCCGCGCACGACGACGCCAGCGTGTTCTACGCCTACGACTTCGTCACCGGTCACTACCAGGCGGCCAAGATGAAGGCGCTCGACGCCTTCATGCAGTCCTACCTGCACTATGAAGATACGTCTCCGGAATGGCTGTTCTTCGTCGACGCCGACGAGTTCATCACCTGCGGTTCGGTCGAGCACGAGCGGAGCATCGAGCGCTTCAACCATGTGCTGGACGATGCCTCCAAGAACCTGCTGGTGTTCCACTGGGTGCAGTGCTCGAGTGCCGCGGTGATCCGCAGCCTGCCGGACCGGCACGACCTGTTCGAGGCGTTTCCGCATAGCTGGCCGCGCATGAGGGCGCAGGTCCCCAAGATCGCCTACCGCATCGGCATGGGCCTGTCGCCGATCCAGGGAAACCACGCGGTCACCGCGTTTCCCTACGACCTCTCGACGGTCGCGGTGATGGCGGACGTCAACTTCTACCTGTTCCACTTCCCCAACCGCACCGTGGACCAGCTGCGCAAGAAGGTCCTCAACGCCAACACCGCCCTGAGCGCCACCAAGGATCGCGACGGCCTGAGCGGCACCGCCAGCCACTGGCGCGTCTACTACGGCTGGTATCGGGAGCACGGCGACGCCGCCCTCGAGCGCATCCTCGCCGAGCACGTCCTGGGCTGCACGACGGACTGATCGGCCGCATCCCGCGGATTGCCCGATCCGTTCCCGATACGTTATAGAGCGGAACGATATCCTCCCGATGCTGATCAGCGGTGGCCAATCATGCCCGACATCCTACGCGCCGCCCTGGCCGGAAGGGCGCAGCCCACGCTCGCGGAGATCTTCTCGCACGGCACCAGGCTGCTCCGCGAGGTTCCGCAAGACCCGCTCCTGCGCATCGTGGTGGCGGGCTCCGCCACGACCGAGCTGATCGCACGCGCGATCGCGGTGGGTTGTGCCGCCGAGATGATGCCGGCCGCGATCAGCCAGGCGCCGTTCGGAGCCTGGCGGCAGGAGGCGCTGGACCCGGCGTCGTCGCTGCACCGGTTCGCGCCCGACATCGTGGTCCTGGTCACCGACTGGCGCGACGGCGTCACCGCGCTGCCGCTCGACGCGACGCAGGCGACGGTGGACGCGGCGGTCGCGGCGAAGGTCGCGGCCTTCAGGACGGCCTGGAGTGCCATCGGCCGCGCCGGCGCGCGCGTGATCCAGCACCTGCCCGCGCCGCCGCCGTTCCAGCTCGCCGGCATCGCCGAACTGCGGCTTCCCGCCAGCCCGCTCAGGCAGATCGAGGCGTTGCGGGATGCGCTGCTCGACGCCGGGCCCGGCATCGTCTTCCTCGACACCGCGGCGCTGTCGGCCGACCCGCGCGGCTGGTTCGCCGCCAAGCTGCCGTTCGCCCAGGACATGCTGGGCCGCTACGTCCCGCTGCTCCGCGCCGCACTGCGTTGCGCGACCGGGCGCGCCAAGAAGGTCCTGGCGCTGGACCTGGACAACACGCTCTGGGGCGGCGTGATCGGCGATGACGGCGTAGAGGGTCTGAGGCTCGGCCCGGAGACCCCGGCCGGAGAGGCCTTCGCCGCCTTCCAGGGCCACGCGAAGTCGCTGGCCGCACGCGGCATCGTGCTGGCGGCGTGCAGCAAGAACGATCCCGCGATCGCCGCCGCCGGCTTCGAGCATCCGCATTCGGTGCTGGCCCGCTCGGACTTCGCCGCCTTCGAGTGCTCCTGGTCCGACAAGGCGCGCGGCCTGCGCCGGATCGCCGAGACGCTCAATCTCGGCCTGGAGTCGATCGTGTTCGCCGACGACAATCCGGGCGAATGCGCCCTGGTGCGCCAGGCGCTGCCGCAGGTGGCGGTGGTCGAGCTCGGCGCCGATCCGGCGGCCTTCATCGAGCGCCTCGATGACGCGCACTGGTTCGACCTGCAGCAGCTCGGCGAGGCGGATTTCCGACGCGCTGCTGCCTATCAGGCGCGCGCCGAGGCGCACGCGGACGCGGCGGACGCCGCCGACCTGGAGGGCTTCCTGTGCGGGCTGCGCATGCGCGGCCGCGTGTTCGCCGCCGACGACGCCTCGCTCGCGCGCATCGCCCAGCTCGAGGGCAAGACCAACCAGTTCAACCTCACCACGCCGCGCTACGACGAGACCCGGGTTCGCGGCTTCGCCGCCCGTCGCGACGCGCTGGTGCTGGCCGCGACGCTGTCGGACAGGTTCGGCGATCACGGGCTGGTCTCCAGCCTGATCGCGGTCGCGGACGACGACGCGCTGGTCATCGAGAGCTGGCTGATGAGCTGTCGCGTGTTCTCGCGCACGCTGGAGCAGTTCGTGATGCGCGCGCTGGTCGAGCGCACGCGGGCGCGCGGCCTCGCGCGGATCGTCGGCCGCTACGCCGCCTCGCCGAAGAACGCCGTCGTGGCCGACCTGTTTCCCAGGCTGGGCTTCAGTCCGCTCGGGCCGGAGTGCGACCGGCAGGACGGCGCGGCGCGACACGCGGAGCAGCGCTGGGAACGTCGCGTGGCGGCGCCCGCGGCGGATCTGCACACCCACATCGCCGCGGCTTGAGGAGGGCCGGACATGGAGCAGGAAGCGATCCTTACCCGGGTCAAGGCCGTCGTGCACGAGACGTTCGGCGCGCCGGCGGCAGCCCTCTCGGGCCGGACGGCGGCGCGCGACGTCCCGGGCTGGGACTCGATCGGCCACCTGGTGTTCATCAACGGGATCGAGAGCGCCTTCGACGTCGCGCTGCCGATGGAGGCCTCGCTCAGCGTCCCCGACCTGGACAGCCTCGCCAGGCTGATCGAGCGCGCGCTGCCCCGCTGACGGAGCCGGCCGTGCAGTGCGGCGCCGGCGATCCCGCGTCGGCCAGGCCGCTGGTGCTGGTGCACGCGAACTGGCAGGCGGCGCCGCTGGTGACGCTGCTGCAGCGGACGCCGATGCTCGCCGGATGCGTCGAGATCCGCCTGTTCGACGACCACGAGCCGCTCGGGCAGATCCTGCACTCAGACCGTGTCGACCACGGCCGTCTGGTGGCGGTCTGGCAGCAGGTCACCAGCTTCTGGCTCAGGGAGGCGTGGGTCGTGCCGAGCGGCCTTGCGTCCGGCGTGGAGCTGGTGCGGTTCCCCTATCTCGAGGCAAGCTGCCTGTGGCCGCTCGCCGGCTCGGACCCTCGCAACCAGCCGGAGGCGCTCTATCCGGACGGGCGCTACCGGTTCAGCGACCGCTGTGCCGCCGCACTCTCGCAGTGCGGCGGCAGCGACGACGAGCTCTACCGCGCCTATCTCGCGCGGTCGCAGGCGGAGCTGCCCGATCTCGATGCCGCGCTGATCGCCGACCTGGCGATGATGGCGACGCGCGACGCGATCTGCGACATACGCTTCACCCTGTTCTTCATCGACGGGTTCCGTCGCGACAAGCTGCTGCACGCGCCGGCGAGCCCCGCCGGTGCTGCGTATCGCTGGCTGGCGATGCGGCTGGCCGAGCGGCTGGCGTCCCGCCTGGGCCTCGATCCGGCAGCCGCCGCCGCCGCGGTGGCGCGCCACGCGCACGGGCTGAACGGCATCTCCCAGCATCAGTATCCGGTCCACCCCGACGTGGCCGCGCATTTCGGCCTCGAATGGTGCGCCTCCGAGACAGGCTTCCGGTTCGGCGGCTCGCTGTGGACGCACCGCGAGGCCGTCGTGCGGTCGATACGCTGGCAGGAATGGGCGCCTTGAGCCGGCGCGCGCGGGCGGGTGGTAGCGGGGCCGTCCGCGATCGGCGGAGGCATCCATGACCGCCACCATCCTGCTCTACGCCAACTGCCAGGGCGACCAGATGCACGGCCTCACCGTGCGGGTCCACGCGCTGCGCGGGGAGTTCACGCTGCAGCGTATCTTCCTGGGCTCGCTCGGCGAGTTCCTGCGAGAGCACGGCCGCGCCGATGCCGAGGCGCTGTTGCGCAGCGTGCGCGTGGTCTGGGAGCAGAGCAGCCAGGCGAGCCCGGAGGAGCGGGTGGCGCTGCGCGAGCTGGTGCCCAAAGCGGCGCGCTGGATACGCTTCCCCGCCCTGACCTGCTCCGCGCTGTGGCCGTTCGGCGCCAGCGACACGCGTCCGGGCGGCGATGAGCTGTATCCCTACAGCGACATCCTCGCGGCACGGCTCTGGCGCGAGATGGGAGGCGGCGAGGGACGGCTCGACGATTTCTGCGACGACACGATCTTCGATCGCTACATGACGCTGAGCGCCAGGATGATGCCCGATCTCAACCGGGTCCTGGAGCGCGACCTGCTGCAGTGGCAGCAGCGCGACCGCGACAGCGACATCGCGATGGCCGGCTTCCTCGCCGAGCGCCTGCGCACGCAGCGGCTGTTCTACACCGCGGGTCGCGGCAGTGCGCTGCCCACGGCGGAGATCCTGCGCCGTCTGGTGTCGGACACCGTCGAGGACGCAGCGGCGCGCGACGCGGCGGTCGCCGAGCTCGACCGTCTCGGTGCGGGCTATGTCGGCAACGATTCGATCTCGGTCCCGGTCCACCCGCTGGTCGCGCAGCGCCTCGGGCTGTCATGGTACGAGCCGCACGCCCGCTACACCTGGAACGGGCACAGCTGGGACCTGCGGGAGTGGATCATCCGCTGCGTCCGGCTCTGCGGCTACAACTGACCGCGCGGCGGCGCCGATGCCGCGCCCAGGCGGAACAGCTCCCAGTCGAGCACCCGGGTGCGGTTGCAGACCAGCACGCCGTCGGCGTTCGCCGAGACGTAGCGCCCGCCATGGCGCAGGGCGAAGCGGCCGTGCGGATCGCGTTCCACGGCGAAAGGCGCGACCCCGTTCGCAGCGGGATCCGCAGCAGGATCGGCGGGCTCGGCGATGACCAGCGTTCCGGCCGGGTCCGGCGCGACCAGGGCCGGCATGCTGGCCGATCCGAGCAAGATCCAGGCCTGGTCGTGATCGAGGCGGATCCGCAGCGGCATCAGGATGCCGTCGCTCAGCAGCGCCGCTTCGGTCTCGGCGTGCGCGCACACGCCGCGCGCCACGTCGTAGACCATGATCGTGCCGTGGTGGGTGCGGATCCTCGAGGATCTCCGCGCGATCAGCGACAGCAGCAATCCATGCCTGATGCCGTCGCGGTCGTGGCCGACGTGGCGCAGCACCTCGAGCAGGGCCGCCGCGTCCTCCAGCAGCGATCCGGCCAGCAGCGCCGCGATCACCGTGCAGGCGAGCTTCAGACCGATCTCGCGGTATCGCGCGTCGCGATCGATCCTGTGCCGCAGGATCCTGCCGACGATCCGCGGTCGGGATGCACTGGCGCGTTCCAGCACGATCTCGGCCCTCAGGAAATGCCGCCTGCGGATGGCGTTCACCAGGTCGCGCAGGTCGCCGCCCGCATCGCGTCGGCACGCCCCGATCAGCGACAGCAGGTTGGCGGTCCCCGCCAGGATCGAGGTCACGTGATGGTCCGATGCATGCATGTCGACGACGCTGACCGCGACCGCGTTCTCGACGATCCGGTTCCTGTGCCAGGCGTCGGCTGCGTGCCCCGGATCGCAGAACAGGAATATGCGTCCCGACGCGTCGCCGGCGCGTATGCCCATCGCCGCCATCGCGGGATCGTAATAGGCCTCGTATCGCCGGTCCGCGTCGCCGCACTCCGCCGGGTCGATCGACCATTGCGGGCACAGCGCGAGCACCTCGGTGGCCGCCAGCCGCCGGGAGAACTTAATCGCGGCGTAACCGCCCATCGAGCCGCCATAGACGATGCGGCTCCGGTAGCCGACCAGACGCGGTGCGGCCGCCCGTATCGCCGCCTCGACGTTGCGGCCAGGAAACCAGTTCGGCCGCTTCGCCACCAGCCCGAGGCAGCTGATCGCGCCCTTGACGACCGGCGTGTCGGCGAAGAACCGGTCTCCCTCGGCGCGGCTGACCAGGTCGCTGAAGGTGACGAGCACGAAGTCGCTGTCGCCGGCGCACCAGATGGCGCGAAGCTGATCGTCCTCGTAAAGGATCTCGCGCACGCCCATCGATCCTCCCGTCCCGGCCGCACGACCCTCTCTACTGGATCTGGCCCGAGAGCAGGAAGACGTTGGGGCCGTCCATCAGGACGCGGGCGCTGGCGAAGTTGCCGGCCGTCCTGCTGGCGCCGTTCAGCGAGCGCATGGTCATCCCCGATCCGGCCGCGAACGAGATCGGCTGCGCGTTGACCTCGTCGACGTCGATCTTGCAGCCGAGCGGCAGCCCCGCCGGGATCGTGATGGTCACGGCGGCCGACGCGGCCGGCTCGATGGTGGTTCCGCAATCGCCGGCGACGACCGTGTAGCTGGTCGCTGCGGGGGCGGAGACGACCGAGCCGGCCGATTGCACGATGCCGGCCTGGAGGCTGCCCTGCACCGACCCGTTGCCGGTGATCGACAGGCCGGTGCCGGTGTATCTGCCCGTCATGTCGAGGCCGGCCAGGACCACCGGCTGCATGGTGCCGGGCTGCAGCGGCCCGGTCTGAACGTCGAAGCAATAGTCCCGCACGCTGGCCGTCGGGCAGTCGAGCGCGCGGTGCCAGCCGCCGCCCGCGGCCACCGAGGTGCCGCCCGGCAGCAGCACCACGCTGTTCGGCGTGGTCCCGAGATTGTCCAGGTGCAGGCCGGTCTTGCTTCCCTCGACGCTGTTCCAGACGTTGTCGATGCCGCTGTCGTTCATCAGCTCGATCTCGGCGCCGGCCCAGGTGACGTTCTGGCCGGCATTGACCGTATCGGTCTCGTGGTAGCCCCACATGGTGCCGCGGTTGATCCCCGACGCCATCGTCTGCTTCACCTCCTGGGCGACCATGCCGCAGCCGGCGATGGACCCGTCGTTGGTGCAGTCGACGTTGAGCTGATCGACCAGCAGGGCCTGGCCCTGCAGGCTGGGCATCAGGCCCTGATAGACCGCCTGCGAGATGTTCTCGGTGGTCGCCACCGGATTGCGGTAGCCGCCGAACACGCTCATGTCCGAACTGGCGGCGAAACCTTCGTTGGCGACGTCGATCGGCTGCGAGCCGGGGGTGAAGCTCACCGCGGGCCCGAGCTCGAACGACACGCCATTATAGGTCGTGACGCCCTTGGACAGGTAGTAGGTCCCCGACGGCACGAAGATCCGTCCGCCCGCGCCGCCGTTCTGCGGCGCCAGGAAGAAGGCGGCACTCTGGAAGGCGGCCGCGTCGTCCTGCGAGGCGACGCCGACCGTCATCCCCGCCGCGGCGGCCGCGTTCCAGCCGTTCGAGAGGTAGACCGGGAACGAGGTGTAGGTGAAGCCGATGCTCGACCCCGCGGCGACGTCGCCCGACACGTTCGCGCTCAGGAACACCATGGTGCCGCCACCGGCCGGATAGGTCTCGCCGACGACGGTGGTGCCGGCCGTGACCGCGGCGCCGGAAACCGCGCTGCCGGGCGGCACCGCGAACACCGACGGGAAGGCGAGCTGGTTCGACAGCCCCGACATGGTCGTCAGGGCCTGCTCCTCCGCGTCGGTCCGGGTGAGCGCGCCGGTCGTCTGCGACAGCGTGGTGACGGTCGCCGGCCCGATGCCGGTGATCGTGGTGTTGGACGGCAGGCTGGGTGACGTGACCAGATCGCCGGGCGCGAGCTGCCAGGTCGGGGCCACCCACATCACGCGGTCGGACGCCGCCTGGTTGCGCAGGATGCCGATGATCGTCGCGCCGCCGACCTGGGTGCCCGGGGCGGCGTAGTCCGCGACGGCCGGACGCTCGCCGGCATGCGCCGCCAGCGTCCTGCCGTTGCTCGCGCCCGGAGCCGACGGCAGCACGATGGTCCGGCTGGCGTCGCCGCCGCTGCTCTGCACGGCGGCGGCCGAGATCGACGATTCCGCCGCCGTGGCGCGCGCCTTCTCCTGCGCCGCCGCCGAACCCGAAGGCGCAGACGCGAGCAGTGCCTGCAGCTGCGCGGCGGTGAGCCCGTCCGAGCGCGCCGATCCGCCGAGGATGCCGCCCGGAAGGACGGCGACCAGGGCGGCGACCAGGGAGAGGAGCGGGGTAGCCTGGACGCGCATGGCATCTCCGGATTGGATCGCTAGCGTATCCTACGGTGTCCCGATCCGGCTTGGCTCCGAATAACGTCGGTCGTGCCGCCCGACGCAGCCTGAGGTTGTGACATCCGGTCGCTGCGGCGTATGTTGCAGGGTCTGCCCCGTCGCGGCATCGATCTGCCGGCACCGCTGGTCGTGGCCGCCAGGACGGCGCGAATGGGCAGCGGCGCGAACGGCCAGCAGGGCGAACGGGCAACAGGAGGGCGCATCGCGTGGCCAAGCCGGTCGACCTGTTCCGGCACCGGGAGGTGCGGCCGGTCCGCGTTGCGGCGGTGACGCTGGACGAGACCGAGGCTCTGGTCGAGCAGGGCGATCTCGACGCGGCCGCCCCACAGGTCGAGGCGCTGCTGGCGGCGGACCCGGGCGAGGCGGGGGCCTGGCTGCTGCAGGCGAGGCTGCTGGCCGCGCGCGGCGAGGCGACGGACGCGCTGGTCGCCTGCCGTCGTGCGATCGCGCTGTGGCCGGACATCCTGCCGGCCTGCAGGCTGCTGCTCGAACTCGCCGGAGCGGCGGACGATGCCGGCGAGCCGATCGAGCTCGCCGAGCGCCTGCTGCTCGCCGCCGAGCCGGACGATGCGTCGCTGCATTACCGGATCGCCGTTCGGCTCTGCGCCGCGGGCCGCCCCGCGGCGGCGCTGCCGCACCTGCGGATCGCGGCCCCGATCCTGGGTCACCGCGACAGCGCGCTGTGGAACTACACCACCTCGCTGGCCCTGACCGGCGGCTATCACGAGTTGCTCGGCATCGAGGCGATGCTGGTCGGCTTCGCGCGCGAGGTGCCGCCGCCGTTCGGTCCGTTCGTGCACCTCGCCTGCGCCAAGCTGGCGCTGCAGTTCGACCGCGACGCGGTGCTGCGCACGCTGGGCCAGAGGCAGGCCTCCGCCGCCTGGCTGGATGCGCCGCACCTGCTGGACCGGCTGGCGGCGGCGGTCGCGCAGCGCCAGCCCTTCAGCCTCGTCGTGCTGTCCGAGGCGCATGCGCGGCTGGTGACCTATGGCAGCCTGCGCGCGCACCTGATCCTGGGCGAGGCGGAGATGTCGGCGGTGGTGAACTCGGTGTGGCTCGGCGCCTTCGGCAGCCGCATCGAGACCGACGGCGCGGCCTGCGCCTCGTCGATGGGCCGGGCGATGCTGGGCGCGGTCGCCGAGGCGGACGTCATCGCGGTGCCGGACATGGCCCACCTGGCGACGGCGCACGAGCATTTCGGCTTCCTCGCCGAGATGCTGCGGATCGCGGCGCGCGACACCGTACTCCATGCCGGGCTGTCGGTGCTCGGCGAGCTGCACGAGCTGATCCCGTTCCTGCGTCCGCTGCTGGCCGACCAGCCCTTCCTCGGCGTCGTCGGCCCCTATCCCGACCTCGCCGAGCGGCTGGCGCGCTTCAGCCAGATCGACCGCACCGCCACCTATCCGGTGCCCGCCGCCCTGGACAGGCAGGACATCGCGCCGTCGCTGCGCGGGCGCGGCCATTATCCGGCGCTGTTCGAGCAGACGCTCGCCACCCTCGCGGTGCCGTTCCCGGGGGCGCTGTTCCTGGTCGCGGCGGGCACGCTCGGCCTCGCCTATTGCGGCCGGATCAGGCAGCTCGGCGGGATTGCGATCGATGTCGACAGCCTCGTGGGGCGCTGGATGAAGCCCTGACCGCTTGAAGCCCCGACTTCCTGAAGCCGGGTCGGCCCGCTCAGCCCGCCGAGGCGCGCTGCGCCGAAGCGGCCGCACGCGGGCGGGGACGGCCGATCGAGCTGTACTCCATCCCCGCCGCGGCCATCGCCGCCGGGTCGTAGACGTTGCGCAGGTCGATCAGCACCCGCCCCCGCATCAGCTCCTTCAGCCGCGCCGGGGCGAGGGCGCGGAACTCGTTCCATTCCGTGATCAGGATCAGCGCGTCGGCGTCGCGGGCGGCGTCCAGCGCGTCGGTGCAGTAGGTGATACGCGCCGCCTGCGCGCCCTGCGGCATGCAGCCGCGCGCCGCCTCCATGCCGACCGGATCGTAGGCGCGGATCAGCGCGCCGTTCTCCACCAGGCGGTGCACGATCGGGATCGAGGGCGCGTCGCGCATGTCGTCGGTCTCCGGCTTGAAGGTCAGGCCGAGGATCGCGATGGTCTTGCCGCGCACCGAGCCGCCGCAGGCCGACATGATGCGCGCGCCCATGCTGGCCTTGCGCGCGTCGTTGACCTGCACGGTCGCCTCCACCAGGCGCGACGAGGCGCCGGCCTCCTGGGCGATGCGCATCAGCGCCAGCGTGTCCTTGGGGAAGCACGAGCCGCCATAGCCGGCGCCGGCGTGCAGGAACTTGCGGCCGATGCGTCCGTCCAGGCCGATGCCGCGCGCCACGTCGTGCACGTCGCCGCCGACCCGCTCGCACAGATCGGCCATCTCGTTGATGAAGGAGATCTTCATCGCCAGGAACGAGTTGGCCGCGTACTTGATCAGCTCGGCGGATTCCAGGCTGGTGAACAGGATCGGCGCCTCGATCAGGTAGAGCGGCCGATACAGCCGACGCATCACCTCCTGCGCCCGCTCGCTGCCGTCGGTCTTGGCGAGGTCGGTGCCGATGACCACCCGGTCCGGGCGCATGAAGTCGGCGATGGCACTTCCCTCGCGCAGGAACTCCGGGTTGGAGGCGACGTCGAAGGCGAGGTCCGGGCGGGCGAGGCTGACGATCTCGCTGATGCGGCGGCTGGTGCCGACCGGCACCGTGGATTTGGTGACGATCACCGCGTAGCCCGACATCGCCTGCGCCGCCTGCTCGGCGGCGGCGAACACGTAGGTCAGGTCGGCATGGCCGTCGCCGTTGCGCGGCGGCGTGCCGACCGCGATGAAGATGCATTCCGCATCCTGCACCGCGGCCCTGATGTCGTCGCCGAAGGAGAGCCGGTTGGCCGCGATGTTGTCGGCCACCAGCCGGTCCAGGCCGGGCTCGTAGATCGGGATCCGGCCCTCCCGCAGCGCGTCGAGGCGTCCGGGATGGGTCTCCACCACCGCGACCTCGACGCCGAACTCGGCGAAGCAGGCGCCGGAAACCAGGCCCACATAGCCGCCGCCGATCATCGCTACACGCACGGGTCACTCCATCGATGGGTCGCGACCCCGCCGCCGGCGCCGCGCCGCCGGCGGGCCGGGGGAAGTCAGTGGACGGGTTGCCTGGCGCCGGTCTGCGATCCGGTCCCGAGCAGCGTCTCGAAATAGCCGATGGTGCGGCGCAGCCCGTCCTCGAGCCCGATCACCGGCGACCAGCCGAGCAGGTCGCGGGCGCGGGTGATGTCGGGACAGCGCTGCATCGGGTCGTCCTGCGGCAGCGGCCGGTAGACGATCCGGCTGCGCGATCCGACGAGGGCGAGCACGCGTTCGGCCAGCTCGCGCACCGGGATCTCGTGCGGGTTGCCGAGGTTGATCGGGCCGGTGATGTCGTCCTCGCTGGCCATCAGCGCCAGCAGACCCTCGATCAGGTCGCTGGCGTAGCAGAAGGCGCGGGTCTGGCCGCCGTCGCCGTAGAGCGTGACGTCCTCGGAGCGGAGCGCCTGGATGATGAAGTTCGACACCACGCGGCCGTCGTTGGGGTGCATGCGCGGGCCGTAGGTGTTGAAGATCCGCGCCACCTTGATGCGCAGGCCGTGCTGGCGTCGGTAGTCGAAGAACAGCGTCTCGGCGCAGCGCTTGCCCTCGTCGTAGCAGGCACGCGGGCCGAGCGGGTTGACGTTGCCGCGATACTCCTCGGTCTGCGGATGCACGGTGGGATCGCCGTACACCTCGCTGGTCGAGGCCTGCAGCACGCGCGCACCGGTGCGCCGCGCGATACCGAGCACGTTGATCGCGCCCATCACGCTGGTCTTGGTGGTCTGCACCGGATCGAACTGGTAGTGCACCGGCGAGGCGGGGCAGGCAAGGTTGTAGATCTCGTCCACCTCGACATGCAGCGGCAGGGTGATGTCGTGGCGCATCACCTCGAAGTTCGGCAAGCCCAGCAGATGCGCGACGTTGTCCCGCCGGCCGGTGAAGTAGTTGTCGACGCACAGCACGTCGTGGCCCTGCTGCACCAGGCGGTCGCACAGGTGCGAGCCCAGGAAGCCGGCGCCCCCGGTGACGAGGACGCGCTTCCTGACCGGCTGCGATGTCATCTGGGTGAGGATCCGAACGGCACGCGCCTGACCATACGTCAGCCTCGGCGTCGTTGGAAGCCCGTTGCTGTTTCCGCCCGCGGCGCGCCGCCGCATGCTGTCGGCTCCGCGCTATCCGGATTGGGAATTCGATGCGATGCTGCGACGACGTGGCGCGTCCGGACGCGGCGGCGGCAGGCGGGGATGCGGGCGATGACGGAGCGCGGACGTTTCCTGGTCACCGGCGGCGCCGGCTATGTCGGCAGCCACGCGGTGCTGGCGCTGGCCGACCGCGGCGACGACGTGACGGTGCTCGACGACCTGTCGCTCGGCCATGCCGCCGCGGTGCCCGACGGGGTGCGGCTGATCGAGGGCAGCCTGGCCGACGCGTCGCTGCTCGAGCGCGTGCTCGCCGAGCGTCCCGGCGGCCGACCCTGGGACGGGGTGCTGCATTTCGCCTCGCTCTCCCTGGTCGGCGAGAGCATGGCGCGCCCGCTGCACTACCTGATCGAGAATGCCGGCCTCGGCATGCGGCTGATCGATGGCTGCGTGCGGCACGGCGTGCCGCGCTTCGTGCTGTCCTCCACCGCGGCCCTGTTCGGCCAGTCGGACGCGGGCACGGAGGCGCCGATCACCGAGGCGGCCGCGATCGCCCCCGGCTCCCCCTACGGCGAGAGCAAGGCGATGCTGGAGCGCGCGCTGTACTGGGCCGACCGGATCCACGGCCTGCGCTCCGCCTGCCTGCGCTACTTCAACGCCGCCGGCGCCGATCCGCAGGGCCGCGCCGGCGAGGACCACCAGCCGGAGACCCACCTGATCCCGCTGGTGATCGACGCCGCCCTGGGGCGACGGCCGGAGCTGGTGGTCCACGGCGACGACTACGACACCCCCGACGGCACCTGCATCCGCGACTACGTGCACGTCGCCGACCTCGCCTCGGCGCACCTGCTGGCGCTGCAGCAGCTCGACGAGCGCAGCGTCACCTACAATCTCGGCAACGGCAGCGGCCACTCGGTGCTCGAGGTGATACGCAGCGTCGAGCGCGTCAGCGGCCGCGGCGTGCCGTACCGGATCGCCGAGCGCCGCCCGGGCGATCCGCCGCGCCTGGTCGCGGGCAGCGAGGCGCTGCGTCGCGACACCGGCTGGACGCCGCGCTTCCCGGCGCTGGACGACATCGTCGCCACCGCCCTGGCCTGGCGGCAGTCGCACGGCCACGGCTACGGCAACCGCTGACCGCGCACGCCCGATCGTCGCGCCGCGCCGTCGCCTCACGCCTCCCGGCCGCGCCCTTCCGGCCGGCGCGCGATGGGGCTATAGCCGTGGCCATGCGACAGCCCTGCCCGACCGACCCGATACGCGACCGGTAGCGGACCGCTTGAGCAGCATCCTCTCCGCCGTCGCAGGCCTGGGCGCCAGCGCCCTGGGCCTGATCCGCTCGGCCGGCGCCCTGGCCCTGTTCGCGCTGGGCGGCCTGTCGCACCTGGCGCGTCCGCCCTTCTACTGGCGCGCCTTCCTGGGCGCGTTCGTCGAGTTCGCCTTCTTCTCGCTGCCGGTGGTGGCGCTGACCGCGCTGTTCTCGGGCGGGGTGATCGCCCTGCAATCCTACACCGGCTTCGCCCGCTACAACGCGCAGAGTGCCATCGCCGGCATCGTCGTGCTGTCGGTGGTGCGCGAGCTCGGCCCGGTGCTGGCCGGGCTGATCGTGGCCGGACGGGTCGGCTCGGCGATGGCGGCCGAGATCGGCACCATGCGCGTCACCGACCAGATCGACGCGCTCGGCACGCTGTCGACCAACCCGATGAAGTACCTGGTCACGCCCAGGCTGCTGGCCGGCACGCTGGCGCTGCCGCTGCTGGTGGTGGTGGCCGACATCCTCGGCGTGATGGGCGGCTTCATCGTCTCGACCGCCAAGCTCGGCTTCAGCCCGACCAACTACATCCTCAACACGGTGGCGGTGATGCAGCCGATCGACGTCAATGTCGGGCTGGTCAAGGCGGCGGTGTTCGGGTTCCTGATCGCGCTGATGGGCTGCTACAACGGCTACCACAGCCGCGGCGGCGCCGAGGGCGTGGGCACCGCGACCACGGCGTCGGTGGTCGCGGCCTCGATCCTGATCCTGGCGTTCGACTACGTGCTCACCGAGATGTTCTTCTCGCGATGAGTGCGGGCGAGACTCCGAAGATCCGGGTGCGGGGGCTGGCCAAGGCGTTCGGCGACAAGCAGGTGCTGGACGGCATCGACCTGGACGTGATGCCAGGCACCTCCTTCGTGGTGATCGGCGGCTCGGGCAGCGGCAAGTCGGTGCTGCTGCGCTGCATCCTCGGCCTGATCGAGCCCGACGCCGGCAGCATCGAGATCGACGGCGTCGACGTGCTGCGGCTCGGCCGGCGCCAGCGCGAGGCGGTGAACCGGCGCATCGGCATGCTGTTCCAGAACGGGGCGCTGTTCGACAGCCTGCCGGTCTGGGAGAACGTCGCCTTCGGGCTGCTGGCGCGACGCGGCTTGAGCCGGCGCGCGGCGCGCGCGCAGGCCGCCGACGTGCTGCGCCAGGTCGGTCTCGATCCGAGCGTCGGCCTGCTGTCGCCGGCCGAGCTGTCGGGCGGCATGCAGAAGCGCGTCGGCCTCGCGCGCGCCATCGCGGCGCGGCCGGAGATCCTGTTCTTCGACGAGCCGACCACCGGCCTCGACCCGATCATGGGGGCGGTGATCGACGGCCTGATCGTCGATTGCGTCAAGCGCATGGGCAGCACGGCGATCGCCATCACCCACGACATGGCGTCGGCGACCCGCATCGGCGACGACGCGGCGATGCTGTATCGCGGCAGGCTGGTCTGGCAGGGGCCGGCGGCGTCGCTGCTGCGCAGCGGCAACCCGATGGTCGACCAGTTCACCCATGGCAGGCGCGAGGGTCCGATCGGCATGGAGCTGCGGCGCTAGCCCGGCCATGAAGCGTCCGCCATCCTCGCAGTTCGTCTGCCAGTCCTGCGGCGCCGCCCATCCGAAATGGAGCGGCCGCTGCGACGCCTGCGGCGAGTGGAACACCATCGTCGAGGAGGCGGCCGAGCCGCGCGCCACCGCCACCCGTGCGGGTAAGATGCGGCCCGGGCGGATCGCCTTCGTCGGCCTCGAGGGGGAGGCCGAGCCGCCGCCGCGCGTCGGCACCGGCATCGCCGAGCTCGACCGGGTGCTGGGCGGCGGCCTGGTGCCGGCCTCGGTGGTGCTGGTCGGCGGCGATCCGGGGATCGGCAAGTCCACCCTGCTGCTGCAGGCGGCGGCGGCGATGAGCCAGGCGGGGTCGCAGAGCGAGGGCGGCCGACGCGTCCTCTACATCTCCGGCGAGGAGGCGGTCGACCAGTTGCGGCTGCGCGCGCGCCGCCTCGGCCTGGAGGCACCCCGGCTGGAGCTGGCGGCGGCGATCAACGTGACCGAGATCGCCGCCAGCCTGGAGGCCGAGCGCGACGCCGCCCTGGTGGTGATCGATTCCATCCAGACCATGTGGCTCGACAGCATCGACAGCGCGCCGGGCACCGTCAGCCAGGTGCGCGCCTGCGCCTTCGAGCTGATCCGGCTGGCGAAGTCGCGCGGCTTCGGCCTGGTGCTGGTCGGCCACGTGACCAAGGAGGGCGCGCTCGCCGGGCCCCGCGTGCTCGAGCACATGGTCGACGCGGTGCTGTATTTCGAGGGCGACCGCGGCCACCAGTTCCGCATCCTGCGCGCGGCCAAGAACCGCTTCGGCGCCACCGACGAGATCGGCGTGTTTGCGATGACCGACCGCGGCCTCGCAGAGGTGCCGAACCCGTCGGCGCTGTTCCTGGCCGAGCGGCGCGGCAACATCGCGGGCTCGGCGGTGTTCGCGGGCCTCGAGGGCACGCGGCCGGTGCTGCTGGAGATCCAGGCGCTGCTGTCGCCGAACAGCGGCACCTCGCCGCGTCGCGCGGTGGTGGGCTGGGACAGCGCCCGGCTGGCGATGCTGCTGGCGGTGCTGGAAACCCGCTGCGGCCTCAAGCTGGCCGCGTCCGACGTCTACCTCAACGTCGCCGGCGGCCTGCGCGTGCTGGAGCCGGCGGCCGACCTCGCGGTCGCCGCCGCCCTGGTCTCGGCCGCCACCGGACAGCCGACCAGCGCCGGCTCGGTGTATTTCGGCGAGGTCGGGCTGTCGGGCGAGGTGCGCCAGGTGGCGCAGTCCGAAGCGCGGCTCAAGGAGGCCGCCAAGCTCGGCTTCGAGCAGGCGGTGCTGCCGCGACGGCTGGCGCGCAGCGGCGCCCAGAAGCTGGTGCCTCCCGATGGGCTGCGGCTGCACGAGATCGGCCACCTGTCGGACCTGGTGACGCTGTTCGCGCCGGAGGCCTCGGTGGGGTGACCAGGGCGCTGCCCTGGACCCGCTGGGGCCTGAGGCCCCAGGCCCCCGATCTTAGAGACAGGTTAGGTGGGCTTGCCTGACTGCGGCGACATTTGCCCTCGAGACCGGGGCTTCCAGGCCGTTGGCGAGCCGCAGGCGCAGGTTGCGGCCGTCCTGCACCGAGCCGGTCACGGCATCCCGCGCCACCCACCAGGAGCGGTGGATCCTCATCCCCGGCATGCCGGCCAGCTCCGCCACCGCCTGCCGCATCGGGATCAGGATCAGCACCGAGCCTCGGCTGGTGTGCGCGCGCACGTAGTGATCCTCCATCTGCAGGGCCAGCAGCTCCCGGCCCAGCGGCAGGGGCAGGCGGGACAGCAGATCGGAGGTCGTGCCCGGCTCCTGCGCCGGCGGCTCGGTCGCGGCCGGCGGCGGCGCGGCGCGGCCGGCGCCCATCCCGTAGCCCAGGGCAAGCGGGGCGGAGATGATCAGGGTCTGCCCGTACCAGGCGAGCAGGCCGATCCGACCGATCGGTGCCGGCCACAGCGCGACTGCGACCGCATGGCAGATCAGGCTCAACGGGATGGCGACGAGCAGCGCCGCCGCCGCCAGCGCCGCCAGGGGCGGCACGCCGAGGCGCGGCGCCAGCCGCACCGCCGGACGCAGGGTCACGCCGAACAGGATCGCGCCGAGCAGCAGCGCGCCGATCCAGTAGCCGAGGACGGCCAGCCGGGACCGGTTCAGGTAGCTGCCGAACGGGCCGACGAGGCCGAGGAACAGTCCCGCCGCCGCGGCGATCGCGAGGTCGCGCGCCCATTCCCGACGGTCGCCGAACAGGCCCTTCGTCTCCACGACCATCGCGTCATCCCGCTCGCGGCCCATCCGCCCGCTCACGCGCCGGCTCGCCCAATCGCGCATCGGTCCTCGCGCCGTCAAGACGACTCGGCCATGCCGGAGCGGCAAGCGGAGAGAAGCGCCATGAGACGGACCCTGTTCACGGCCGCGCTGATGATCTGGTTCACGACGGCGGCCTCCGCAGGCGAGGTCGGGTTCACCCTGCTTCAGGTCCGCGATGGCCCGAACCCGCCGATCGAGGTCGGGCTGTGGTATCCGGCGCAGGGGACGCCTCGCGCCACGCGGGTCGGATTGTTCACCCAGGCGCTGGTGCCGGACGCGGCGCCCGATGGGCGGCACCTGCCCCTGGTGGTGATCTCGCACGGCAACGGCGGCGACTTCGCCGGCCACAGCGACACCGCGCTGGCGCTGGCGCGCGCGGGCTTCGTGGTGGCGGCGCCGAGCCATACGGGCGACACCTACCGCGACCAGAGCCGGGCGCTGGATCTGCCGGGACGGGTGCGCCAGCTCTCCGCGGTGATCGACGCCGTGACCACCGCCTGGTCGCCGGGCGCGGTCGATGCGGCGCGCATCGGCGCCTTCGGCTTCTCCGCCGGCGGCCTCACGGCGCTGATCGCCGCCGGCGGCGAGCCCGATCTCGGCCGGATCGCCCCGCACTGCGCGGCCCACCCCTCCTTCTTCGACTGCCGCCTGATCGCCGCCCATAGCGGTCCCGGTGCGCCTGCCGTGCCGGCGCCGGGTGCGGCGTGGCCGCATGATGCGCGCGTAAGGGCGATCGCGGTCGCGGTGCCGGCTCTGGGCTTCGCCTTCGACGCGCGCGGGCTTCGCGCCGTCGCAGCACCGGTGCAGCTCTGGCGAGCCGGCGACGACGCGGTGCTGCCGGACCCGTTCTACGCCGAGTCGGTGAGGCTTGCCCTGCCGCGCCCGCCCGAGTTCCACGTCGTGCCGCAGGCCGGGCATTTCGACTTCCTCGCCCCCTGCTCGGAGGCTCTGGCCCGGGTCGCGCCCGCGATCTGCACCAGCCAGCCCGGGTTCGACCGTGCCCGCTTCCACCGAAGCTTCGATGCCGAGCTGGTCGAATTCTTCAGGCGCAACCTGGGTCCCTAGCTCGGGGGGTCTGGGGCCTGCGGCCCCAGCGGGTCAAGGGCAGCGTCCTTGATTGCCTTGCCTAGCCGCGCCCCCCAAGCCCCGGCAGCAAGAGATGCAGCATCAGCAGCACCAGCATGATCGTGATCAGGATGGCGAAGATGCCGCCGAACAGCCGGATCGCGCCGACGATCAGCAGCACCGCCGCCGCCACCAGCACGACGGTCTGCCCCTGCGCCCCGATCCCCATCGGCGCGAGCAAGTCGCGCAGCACCGCCTCGACCGCGGCGATGCCGAGCACGATGAGGTGGAACAGCCCGAGGATCAGCGAGAGCACCAGGTCGATCGCGTGCTGCATGGGCGAGGCGCCTCAGGATGCGGCTTCCAGCCGGTCGAGCCGGCGCAGGGTCGGGAACATCCGCATCCATAGCAGCGTGACCACGAGGGTGCCTACGCCGCCGAGCACCACCGCCGGCATCGCGCCGATCAGGGCGGCGAGGGTGCCGCTCTCGAACTCGCCGAACTGGTTCGAGGCGCCGATGAACAGCATGTTCACCGCCGATACCCGGCCACGCATGGCGTCGGGCGTGCGCAATTGCACTAGGCTGGAGCGCACCACCACGCTGACCACGTCGGCAGCACCCAGCACCGCGAGTGCGGCGATCGAGAGCGGCAGCGAGCGGGACAGGCCGAACACGATGGTGGCCAGCCCGAACAGCCCGACCGCGGCGAACATCAGCGGCCCGGCGCGGCCGTCGATCGGATGGCGCGCCAGGATCAGCGACAGCGCCAGGGCGCCGACCGCGGGGGCGGCGCGAAGCAGCCCCAGCGCCACCGGTCCGGCGTGCAGGATGTCGCGCGCATAGACCGGCAGCAGCGCGGTGGCGCCGCCGAGCAGGACCGCGAACAGGTCGAGCGAGATGGCACCCAGGATGTCCGGGCGGCTGCGTATGAAGACGATGCCGCCGAACACCGCGGCGAGGCTCACCGGCTCGCGCGGCGGCGGCGCCCGCCCGGGGATCAGGCTGGCGCAGATCGAGGCGGCCGCGAACAGGCAGGCGCAGGCGGCATAGGGGACGGGCGCCCCGAGGCCGTAGAGCAGGCCGCCCAGCGACGGCCCGATGATGGTCACGCTCTGGAACACCGAGGAGAACAGCGCGGCGGCGCGGGAGAACAGCGCGGCCGGCACCAGCGAGGGCAGCATCGCCTGCATGCACGGCGCCTCGAACGCGCGCGCCGCACCGAGCAGGGCGACCGCGGCATAGATCAGCGCCGGCGTCAGCGCGTGCAGGATCGAGGCGGCGGCCAGCCCGCAGGCGCCCAGCATCTCGACCAGCTGGCAGACCGCGGCGATGCGCCGGCGGTCGAAGCGGTCGGCGGCGTGGCCGGCCACGAAGATCAGCAGCACCATCGGCAGGAACTGCGCGAGGCCGACCAGGCCGAGCGACAGCGCCCGGTGGGTCAGGGCGTAGATCTGCCAGCCGACCGCGACCGACTGCATCTGGTAGGCCATCGCCGAGCCGGAGCGGCTGAACAGAAGCGCGGCCACGCCGGGATGGGAGAGGGCGCGGGTGCCGGACGCGCCGCCCGGCGGCTGTGAGATCTTCATCATCCGCAAGTAGACCGGCCGGGGCGGGTCCCGCCAGCCTCGGCCGGGTCGCTAGGGCAGCTGCCGTGGTTCGGCGGTGGTGCCGAGCAGGGTCCGTACCAGCTCCGCGGCACGCGGGAAATCGGCCGGCATGGCCGCCGGACCCAGCGCCCGGCGTTCCCGCAGCAGGCGATGCAGATCGCCGACGTCGCGGCTCCACGAGATCGGCGTGACCGTGCTCAGCGTGCGCAGGAAGCTCGTCTGGTGGTCGCCCGCTCCGCGCGGGTTGGCGAGGGCGACGAACGGCTTGCCGGCGGCCAGGAGCTGGATCACGGTGGCGCCGCCGTGGGTGACGACCAACGAGCTGTCGGCGATCAGCGGCGCTATGCTGGGGCGGCCGATGAACTGCTCGCCGTGCGACAGGCGGTAGCGGGACTGGCCGACCTGGCAGATCACCGGCTCGCCCAGCGCGTCGGCGCCGGCCAGCCTGTCCACCTCCGCCAGCAGCTCGTCGAACGGCATGGTGGTGCCGACGGTCACGAAGATCACAGGATCGTGCCGAGACGGCTCGCGGCGTGGGCGGCGCGCAGGTCGGGCCACTGCACGATGAACAGGCTCGCCAGCCGACAGTGATAGACCAGCCTGCCGGTATGGGACAGGCGGCCGACCCGGGTGATGCTCTCGACGAACACCGTGCGGATGCGCAGCATCCGTCCCGCCAGCAGCATCGGCACCGCGTGGCTGCATCCGACCGCGAGCATCAGGTCGATCCGCCGTCGCCGCCCGAGGGCCAGGCTGGCCGCGAGCGTGCGCAGGAAGGCGCCCACGTCGCGTCCCGGCGACCCGCGGGTCTTGCTGGAGAACGAGGGCACCGGATGGCATTCGCCGGGCGGCAGGCCGGCCTCGCCGGGGGTGCCGCCGAACTCGGTGCGCAGATAGAGGAAGTCGAGGTCGTCGCGGATCGCGTCCAGCAGCCGACCGGTCTCGAAGCTGAAGCCGCCGCCCGAGAGGATCACCAGTGCGAGCGGCTTCCGGCCCCGGGACGGGCCGGCGCGCGGCGTCACGCCGGCCGCTGCCGCCGGCTGGCGCTGGCGACCAGGATCCCGAGCACGCCGCACACCAGGATGCAGGCCATCGGCAGCAGGCTGGTGGGCCGCATCAGCCCCATCGCGATGCCGCTGATCGAGCCGAGGCCGAACTGCAGGGTGCCCAGCAAGGCCGAGGCGCTGCCGGCATGGCGGGCGTGGTTGGCCAGCGCGAAGACGGTGGCGTTGGGACTGATGAAGCCCATCGAGGCCATCAGCGCCATGATCGGCAGCGAGACGAAGATCGCCGGCCGTCCCGCTCCGGCGATGCCGGTCAGCACCAGCACCAGGAACAGGATGGTGGCGACCGTCAGCATGACGATGCCCAGGCGCAGCAGCCGCTCCATGCCGACCCGGTGCACCACGTGGGCGTTGATCTGCGTGCACAGGATGTAGAAGAAGGCGTTGACGCCGAACAGGACGCCGAACTGGGTCGGCGAGAAGTGCAGGATGCGCTCGAAGGCGATCGGCGCGCCCGACAGGTAGCCGAAGATGGTGAAGGTGGCGAAGCCGCAGATGCAGCTATGGGACAGGAACGAGCGCTCGTTCAGGATCACCAGGTAGCGGCCCAGCATCTCCACCGGCGGCAGGCGCAGCCGGTTCGCGCGCGGCAGCGTGTCGGGCAGCACCGCCGCCACCAGGCTCAGGCTGATCACGCCGTAGATCGTGGCCACCCAGAAGATCCAGCGCCAGGAGGCGACGCTCAGCACCAGGCCGCCCAGCGTCGGCGCCAGGATCGGCACCACGCCGAGCACCAGCATCAGCTGCGACATGATCTTGGCGCCCTGCGGGCCGGTGGCGATGTCGCGCACCACGGCGCGCGGGATCACCATCCCGGCCGAGCCGCCGAGGGCGGCGAGGAAGCGCCAGCCGGTGAAGGACCAGATGCCGTGCGACGCGGCGCAGCCGATCGAGCCCAGCGTGTAGATGCTCATGCCCACCAGCAGCGGCGCCCTGCGCCCGAAGCGGTCGGAGAACGGACCCTGGGTGAACTGCCCGACCGCGAGGCCGGCGAACCAGGCGGCGAGCGTGATCTGCGCCGAGCCCGTCCCTCCGCCCAGCGTGGCGTCGAGGGTCGGGAACGCCGGCAGGTACATGTCGGTCGAGAGCGGGCCGACGGCGCTCAGCGTGCCCAGCAGCAGGATCAGCCAGAGCGGCATCCGCCTGACGGCCAGCGGCGCGGGTGCCAGCAGGCCGGATGCGAGCGGCTGGACCGCCCGCTCGGCGCGCCCGGCGGAGGATGCGGCGCCTGGCATGGTGGCGTCAGCCGGCGGTACCGCCGACGGTGAGCCCGGTCATCTTCAGCGTAGGCTGGCCGACCCCGACCGGCACGCCCTGGCCGTTCTTGCCGCAGGTGCCGATCCCCGGGTCAAGTGCCAGGTCGTCGCCGATCATGCTGACCTTGGTCATCGCGTCGGGCCCGTTGCCGATCAGGGTGGCGCCGCGCACCGGGGCGGTGACGCGGCCATCCTCGATCAGGTAGGCCTCGCTGGCGGCGAACACGAACTTGCCCGAGGTGATGTCGACCTGGCCGCCGCCGAAATTCACCGCGTACAGGCCGCGCTTGACCGAGCGGATCATCTCCTCGGGGCTGTGGCCGCCGGCCAGCATCACCGTGTTGGTCATGCGCGGCATCGGCGCGTGCGCGTAGGACTGGCGCCGGCCGTTGCCGGTGGCGGCGACGCCCATCAGGCGCGCGTTCATCCGGTCCTGGATGAAACCGGTGAGGATGCCGTCCTCGATCATCACGGTGCGGCTGGTCGGCGTGCCCTCGTCGTCGACCGTCAGGCTGCCGCGCCGTCCCTCGATGGTGCCGTCATCGACCACGGTCACGCCGGGCGAGGCGACGCGCTTGCCCATCAGGCCGGCGAAGGCGGAGCTGCCCTTGCGGTTGAAGTCGCCCTCCAGCCCGTGCCCGACCGCCTCGTGCAGCAGGATGCCGGGCCAGCCGCTGCCCAGCACCACCTCCATCTCCCCAGCCGGCGCCGGCCGGCTGTCGAGGTTGACCAGCGCCTGCCGCAGCGCCTCGTCGACGGCGTGCTTCCAGCTCGCCTGGTTCAGCACGGTCGCGTAGGCGACGCGGCCGCCGCTGCCGTAGCTGCCGCTCTCGCGCCGGCCGTCCGCCTCGACCACGACGCTGACATTGAGCCGCACCAGCGGCCGCAGGTCGGCGACCCGGTGGCCGTCGGCGCGCAGGATCTGCACCGCCTGCCACTCGGCGGCGAGCGAGGCCATCACCTGCACCACGCGCGTATCGCGGCCGCGGGCGTAGCCGTCGATCTCCGACAGGATGGCGGCGCGGGCGCCGAATTCGGCCTCGGCCAGCGGATTGGCGTCGGAGTAGAGCCGGGTGTTGGTGGCGCGCGGACGGTCGGCCACGGTGCCGCTGCGTCCCGCGCGCACCATGCCGACGGTGGCGGCTGCGCGTCGCAGCGCGTCCTCGCTGATCTCGTCAGAGTGGGCGTAGGCGGCCTCGTCGCCGAGCACCGCGCGCAGGCCGAAGCCGGTGGAGGTGTCGAAGCTCGCGGAGCGGATCACCCGGTCGTCGAGCGAGATCATCTCGCTCTCCCGGTACTCGAGGAACAGCTCGCCGTCGTCGGTGCCGGCGAGCGCCTCGGCGATCACGCGTTCCGCGGCGGCTCGCTCCAGCCTGGCGCCGGCGCGCTCGAAGAACAGCTGGTCGGTGGCCCCCAGGGGCGAGAATGCATCCATCGGGCGGGCTCCTGGCGGTCGAGGACCGACACCATAGCGTTGCGTTAGCGTGCGAGGCAAAGCATGACCCCGAGGCGGGAGATCAGGCCCAGGAGATCAGGCCCGGGAGATCAGGCCGGGGCGCGCCGCGGCCGCCTCACGCTGTGCAGCACCACCAGCGACATGGTGAGCAGCAGCGCCGCCATGGTCTGGTGCATCGTCCCGGCCCAGACCGGCACCACCAGCAGCAGCGTGGTCACGCCGAGCGCGTACTGCGCGAGCACCGCCCAGCCGAGCAGCATCAGCGCGTCGTGCGCCCCCTTGCCGAGGCGGCTGCGCAGGCCGACCAGCAGCGTCAGGCCGACCGTCAGCGCGGTGAGCGTCGCGACCACGCGATGGTCGAACTGCACCGCGGCCAGGTTCTGCGTCAGGTTGCGCCAGAACGGCGTCAGCGCCGCGTAGTGCCGGGGCAGCAGCCGCCCGTCCATGTCGGGGAAGCTGTTGTAGGTGAACCCGGCATGGGTGCCCGCGGTGAAGCCGCCGGCGACCACGGTGACCGCGACCAGCAGGCAGGAGAGGGCGGCCAGGCGCCGGGTCCAGGTCGCACCCCGGCTCGGCGGGATCGCGAGCGGGACCGGGCGGCGCACGTCGAGCGCGGTCCACAGGATGGCGGCGTACAGCGCGAAGGCGCAGCACAGATGCAGCACCAGGCGCACCGGCGCCACCCGCACGCTGTCGGGATCGAAGCCGGAGGCGACCATGAACCAGCCGATCGCGCCCTGCAGGCCGCCGAGCACGAACAGCACCGCCAGCCGCACGATCAGCCGGGTGCCGATCATGCCGCGTGCTGCGAACACCAGCAGCGGCACGAACAGCACCAGCCCGATCAGCCGGCCGCAGAAGCGATGGATCCACTCCAGCCAGAAGATCTTCTGGAAGCCGGCCAGGCCGAAGCCGTCATGCAGGATCCGGTACTGCGGGATCTGCCGGTAGAGCGCGAACTCGTGCTCCCATTGCGCATGGGTCAGCGGCGGGATGATGCCGGTGACCGGCCGCCACTCCATGATCGACAGCCCCGAGCCGGTGAGCCGGGTGGCGCCGCCGAGGGCGATCATCACCAGCAGCATCAGGCAGATCGCGAACAGCCACAGCGAGACCAGCTCCGGCCTGCGCAGTGCGAGGCGGGAGTCGCCGGCCAGGCGGCGCGGCAGGACGGAGGCGAGCGGAGCGGGGAGGACATCGGATGGCATGCGCCGCTTCTAGCAGGCGCGCGCCGGGAGCGGCCAACAACACCCTGTGCGCGGGCGCCGCTTGTCGATCTGCCGCCGCCGATGCTAACGCCCCGGATGGGTGTGCGGACGGGATCATGAGACAGGCGGTGTCGCGGCACCCGACGACGGACTGGCTGCGGCCGCTGGCCAGACCGGCGCTGCTGCTCTGCGGCCTGCTCGCGGCCGGGCTGCTGATCCGGCAACTGCCCGGCATAGACCAGGCCATGTTCAGCCGCGTCCTGCTCCGCGACGGGCTGCACGGGCGCGTGGTGTTCCTGTGCGTCGGCACGCTGATCTGCGCCGTCGGGCTGCCGCGGCAGGCCGTGGGCTTCGCCGCCGGCTTCGCCTATGGGCCGACGATGGGCATGGCGCTCACCACGGTCGCCAACCTCGCGGCCTGCCTGGCAGACCTGCTCTGGGCGCGCATGGTCGCGCGCGGCTGGGCGCGGCGGCGGCTGCTGCAGGGACGGCTGGCACGGCTCGACGGTTTCATCGCCCGCAACCCGTTCACCGCGATCCTGACCCTGCGCCTGCTTCCGGTCGGCAGCAGCCTGATGCTCAACCTGCTCGCCGGCGTGCTCGACGTGCGCGTGGCGCCCTTCCTGGCGGCCACCCTGCTCGGCAGCCTGCCGCAGACGGTGATCTTCGTGCTGGTCGGATCCGGCGCCCGGATCGGCCAGACGGCGCAGATCGCCCTCGGCGTCACCCTGTTCCTCGCCTCCGGCGTCGCCGGCGGGATTCTGCTGCATCGCCGCGGCGCGATGTCGGACGCGAGCGAGGGATCGGCGCGCGCAGACTAACTTTTCGTCAAGACAACACTGCGCGCGCTCCCTGATTTGTTATAGAGTGCGTCGATCGGGCCGATGTCTGGATCCTCGCATCGCCCGCAGCTGTCGGAGGGCCGAGCGTGCGACGTTTCCTGGTCCGCGATGTGAACCTGCTGCTGCCGATCCTCGCGGTGCTGGTCATGGGCGCGCTCGCCGGGCTCGGCTGGCAGCGCTCGGTCGCGATCCAGCGCTCGCGCGGCACGACGGCGATCATCAGCGACGAGGCCAGGCGGGTGGAGTCGCTCGGCGAGGCGCTGCGCGAGGCCGGGCGCACCGAGACCGAATACCTGCCTCGCGGCGCGGCGCCGGATCTCGCGGCGAGCCGGGCGGCGTCGCGCCGCATCGAGGCGCTGTCCGCCCGGCTGACCGCGGATGGCCGTCGCGACCCGGTGCACGGACCGATGCTGGCCGGGCTGGCCGGGCTGGTCGAGCTCCGGCGGGCGGCGCTGGCGCATGAGCTGGCGCTGCGCGCGGAGCTTCCGGTGGGACTTCCCCCATCGGGGCTATCCTCGGGTCCCGCTGCCGGCCTCGGCGCGTCGGCCGCCCCGTCGCGAGGCGGCGACGTGCTGGACCGGCTCGCCGCTGCCGGCCAGGTCCTGCAGCGCAGCCGGGAGGAGAATCTCGATCGCGTCACCCGCGAGATCCGCACCGTGCGCTGGCTCGCGGCCGCCGTCGCGGTCATGGGCGCGCTCAGCGTGCTCAGCGTGTTCCGGCTGCTCAGCCGCGCCTGGCACCGGCTGAGCCGGGCGGAGAGCGAGCAGCGACGCGCGGCGCTGCAGCTGCGCAGCAGCCTGGACAGCCTGAGCCAGGGGGTCGCGGTGTTCGGCGGCGACGGGCGTCTGCTCAACTGGAACACGCGGCTGCGCCAGATGCTCGACCTGCCGCCGACGCTGCTGCGGCCCGCGCTACGCTACGAGGCGCTGGAACGCCAGCTCGCGGCCGATGGCGGCACGTTCCTGGAGCCGCTGCAGCGGGTGCTCGCGGACTCGCCGATCGCCGACGGGATCAGGCCGACGGTCTATGAGAGGACGGTGCGGCAGCGTGGCGAGGCCGGCGAGAGCCAGATCGAGATCCGGCGCACCCTGATGCCCGAGGGCGGGTTCGTGCTCACGCTGACAGACATCAGCGAGCGGGTGCGGGCGGAGCGCATGTTGCGGGAGGCGCAGAAGATGCAGGCACTGGGCCAGCTCACCGGCGGCATCGCCCACGATTTCAACAACGTGCTCACGGTGGTGCTGGGCAGCCTCGACATCCCGGCCGACGAGCTCGCCGCCGCCGGCGAGCGGCAGGCGGCGATGCTGGCCACGCGCATGCGCCGCGCGGTGCGGGCCGCGGAAGGCGGTGCGGCGCTCACCCGCCGGCTGCTGAGCTTCGCCCGCAAGCAGCCGCTGGAGTCCGAGCCGGTCGATCTCGGCAGCCTGCTGCCTGAGCTGATGCCGCTGCTGCGCCACACCATCGGCGAGGGAATCGAGGTGCGCTTCGCCGCCGAGTCCGGCCTCTGGCCGGTGGTGGCCGATGCCGCCCAGCTGGAGAGCGCGGTGCTGAACCTGGCGCTGAACGCGCGCGACGCGATGCCGGGCGAAGGCAGGCTGACCATCGAGGCCGGCAACGCCGTGATCGAGGCGGCCGACGCCGCCGCCTACCCGGACCTGGCACCGGGCGAATACGTGCGCCTGTCGGTGAGCGACACCGGTTGCGGCATGAGCCCCACGGTGATGGCGCAGGCCTTCGAGCCGTTCTTCACCACCAAGCCGGAGGGTCGCGGCACCGGGCTGGGGCTGGCGATGGTATTCGGTTTCGCCAAGCAGTCGGGTGGCACCGCCACCATCCGCTCGGAGACCGACCCGCGCGCCACGACCGGCACCACGATCTCGATCCACCTGCCGCGTACCTCCTGGCCGGCTTCCGGCCGCGTCGCGGCCGCGCCACCGGTCGCCGTCCCCGTCATCGAGGGCGCCCGGCCGCGCATCCTGCTGGTCGAGGACAACATCGCGGTGCGCGAGATCACCGCCGAGATCCTGCTCGAGCTCGGCTACCGGGTCAGCGAGGCCCGCGAGGCGGAGCAGGCGCTGGGGCTGCTGGACGCGCACGGAGCGGTCGCGCTGCTGCTGACCGACATCGCGCTGCCGGGCCCGCTCGACGGCCGCGCGCTGGCGGCGCGGGTGCGCCAGCACTCGCCGGACACGCGCGTGCTCTACATGTCGGGCAACCTGGAGGGCGCGCCGCTGCCGGAGGCCGGTGCGGAGGAGGCGATGCACTGGCTCGGCAAGCCGTTCCGGCGCGCCCAACTCGCGGCCAAGGTGGACGCGCTGCTCGGCGCCGGCCGCGCCAGCCGGGCGGCCTGACCAGTTCGGCGGCCTGAGCGCCGGCCCTTGCCGCTGACGGAGCCAGCCTGTAGAGGCGCGGCTGCACAGGAGCCGGGATGCGAGCCGTGATGGACCTCAAGCAGCATATCCGCAGCATCCCGGACTTTCCCAAGCCCGGCATCCTGTTCCGCGACATCTCCACGCTGCTGCGCGACGCCGATGCCTGGCAGGTGGCGATGGGCCGCCTGTCCAAGGCGGTCGCGCCCGCGCGACCGGACCTGCTGGCAGGCGTGGAGAGCCGCGGCTTCCTGCTCGCCGCACCGCTGGCGAGCAAGCTCGGCTGCGGCTTCATCATGCTGCGCAAGCCCGGCAAGCTGCCGGGCCCGACGGTGTCGCTGCGCTACGCGCTGGAGTACGGCGAGGACAGCCTGCACATCCAGCGTGACGCGGTATCGCCCGGGCAGCGGGTGGTGGTGGTGGACGACCTGCTCGCCACCGGCGGCACCATGGCGGCGGCGATCAGCCTGCTGCAGAAGGTCGGCGCCGAGGTCACCGCGGCGGCGGTGATCATCGAGCTCGGCTTCCTGCACGGGCGGACGAAGATCGGCGTGCCGGTGACCGCGCTGGTCCGCTACGACGACTGAGCGGCGCCGACCGTGTCAGCGCCAGATCGACAGCCGGGCGGCGCCGTGGCGGCGCGACGCCAGCAGGGCGGCGGCCGGCGGCTCCTCGCCGCGCGCGGTCTCGGCGACGATCAGCGCGCCGGCCGCGATCCACCCGCTCGCGCGCAACGCCTCGAGCGACCGCGCGATCAGGCCCTCCCCGTAGGGCGGGTCGAGGAACACCAGGCCGCAGCCGCCCTGCCCCGCCCCCGGCGGCGGCGGCCGGGTGGCGTCGGCGCCGAGCACCAGGCTGCGCGGCCCGGCCTGCAGCGCCGCGACATTGCCGCGCAGCCCGTCGAGGGCGGCGCGGTCGCGCTCGAAGAACACTGCCCGCGCGGCGCCGCGCGACAGCGCCTCCAGCCCGAGCGCGCCGCTGCCGGCGAAGCCGTCCAGCACCGCGCAGCCCTCGATCGGATCCGCCCAGGGAGCATGGGCCAGCATGTCGAACAGCGCCTGGCGAACCCGGTCGGCGGTCGGCCGCGTCGACGCCGCGCGGGGTGCCGCGATGCTGCGGCCGCGCCAGGCCCCGGCGACGATGCGCATCTAGAGCATGATCCGATCGAACGGGGGGTCGTTCGATCGGATCATGCGCTGGCAGGCTGCTGAACCAAGGCAAGGGCTCTGCCCTTGACCCGTTGGGGCCGAGGGCCCCAAACCCCATTTTCTAAAACAAAGGTTTTCAAAGGCTTGCCTTTGATGGGGTCAAGGGGCAAAGCCCTTTGCCTTCTCCTCGTTCAGTAACGTTCTAAGCCCCGCGACCTGCTCGCGCAGCACCTTGCCGTTCACCTCCTCCAGCTCGCGACGCAGCAGCGTGCCGAGCTGGAACGGGCCGTAGGCGGTGCGGATCAGACGCGAGACGTGCAGGTTCAGGCTCTCCATCACCCGCCGCACCTCGCGGTTGCGTCCTTCCCGCAGCGCCACCGTCAGCCAGGCATTGTCGCCCTTGCGGCTGTCCAGCCCGGCCTCGATCTGGCCGTAGCGCACGCCCTCGATCTCGGTGCCGCCGGCGAGTGCCGCCAGCCTGCGCTCGTCGACCATGCCGTACACCCGCACCCGATAGCGCCGGATCCAGCCGTTCGCCGGCAGCTCCAGGCGTCGCGACAGCGCCCCGTCATTGGTCAGCAGCAGCAGCCCCTCGCTGCTCAGGTCGAGCCGTCCGACGCTGATCACCCGCGGCAGACCGGGCGGCAGCGAGGCGAACACCGTCGGGCGGCCCTGCGGATCGCGGTGCGTGGTCACCAGCCCGTCCGGCTTGTGGTAGCGCCACAGCCTGGCGCGATCCGGCGCCTCGACCACCTGCTGATCGACGCGGACGATGTCGCCCGGCCGCACGAAGCTGGCAGGGTGATGCACGACCGCGTTATTCAGCCGCACCCGCGCTTCGGCCAGCATCTTCTCGGCGTCCCGCCTGCTGGCGACGCCGGCGCGCGCCAGCCACTTGGCGATGCGCTCGCCGCGCTCGCCGGCCGGCGCGGGGTCGGCCTCGGCGTCGGCCTCGGCTTTGGTCATCCGCGTCCGGCCTCGTCCACCAGGGCCGCGAAGATGCGCGCGTCGCCGGCGTCGATCAGGAACTCCGGATGCCACTGCACGCCCAGGCAGAAGCGGAAGCGCGGATCCTCAATGCCCTCGATCACCCCGTCGGATGCCAGGGCGTTGATGCGTGCGGCACCCGGATCGCGCACCGCCTGATGGTGCGACGAGTTCACCATCATGCTCTCGCCGCCTACGATCCGGTGCAGCATCGTCCCCGGCAGGATCTCCACCGCGTGGCCCGGCTGGTGACGCGGCTGGGGCTGCTCGTGCGGCAGTGCCGCCGCCACCTCGTCGGGCAGGTGCTGGATCAGCGTGCCGCCGAGCGCCACCGCCAGAAGCTGCTGGCCGCCGCAGATCCCGAGCGTCGGCATGTCGCGCGCCAGCGCGGTGCGCAGCAGGGCGAGCTCGGCGGCGGTGCGGCCGGTCTTGAGGACGACGCTGCGATGCCGCGCGCCGCCGTCATAGAGATCGGGATCGACGTCGAATGCCCCTCCGGTGACCACCAGCGCGTCGATGCGCTCGAGCGTCTCGGCGGCCAGGCTCGCATGATGCGCCAGCGCCACCGGCAGCCCGCCGGCGTCGGCGATGCTGTCCATGTAGTTCTCGCGCAGCGCGTACCAGGGATAGGCGGAGTAGCCGGTCCTTGCGTCGGACGCGGGCTTCTCGCTGTCGAGGGTGACGCCGATCACCGGCCGGTTGCGTTTCATGGCGTCTTGCTAGAGCAACATCGGCCTGCATGGAATGCGGATCGACCGGCGGGAGGGCGTGGTGACGCGAGACGGGCCGATCCAGGGTGGGCCGATCCAGGGTGGGCCGATCCAAGAGGCGCCGATGGCGCTGGCGCTGCGCGAGGCGCGCGACGCCGCCGCGCGCGGCGAGGTGCCGGTGGGTGCCGCGGTGCTGGCGCCGGACGGCACGGTGCTGTCGCAGGCCGGCAACCGGGTGCGGGCGCTGCACGACGCCTCCGCCCATGCCGAGCTGCTGGCGCTGCGTGCAGCATCGCTGCGACTGCGCAGCCCGCGCCTGAGCGGCTGCACGCTGGTGAGCAGCCTCGAGCCGTGCCCGATGTGCGCCGGCGCGGCGTCGCACTTCCGTGTCAGCCGGCTGCTGTTCGGCGCCTACGATCCGAAGGGCGGCGGCGTCGAGCACGGCCCGCGCCTGTACAACCGGCCGGACTGCCTGCATCGCCCGGAGGTGATCGGCGGCATCCGCGAGATCGAGTGTGCCGGCCTGCTGCGCGCCTTCTTCGCGTCGCGCCGCGATTAACCAAGGTTTCATCGCCGCGTAGGGGTGGATGGCGGCCCGGCATGCCTATGTTGCCTGCATCTCATCAGGCGCGCGAGCGCGAAGGCAGCAGCAGTAATGGCATATCCGTCCCCTCCCGAACCGTCGCTCCAGCCAGTGCACGCGGATCCTGGCCCTGCGCCGGGCCAGCGGGGCCGTCGCATCCGGCACGGCCTGGTGGCGGTGCTGCTCGCCGGCACCACGCTCGGTACGCCGCTGGTCGCGTCGTCGGCCGGCCGGGCGAGCCCCCCCGGCCAGGCCACGGGTGCGATCCGCCCGCAGATGCCCACCCAGCGTCTCGCCGACTTCACCGGGCTGGTGAAGCAGGTGAAGCCCGCCGTGGTCTCGATCACCTCGATCCTCAAGGCGGACACGGCCGAGGAGGAGGGCGGCGGCCATCCGCAGCTGCCGTTCCCGTTCCAGGTGCCGCAGAACCCGCACCGCACGGTCGAGGCGCGCGGCTCGGGCTTCATCATCTCGCCCGATGGGCTCGTGGTCACCAACAACCACGTGGTCAAGGGCGCCACCTCCGTCACCGTCATGCTCGATGACGGCACCGCGCTGCCCGCCAAGATCGTCGGCCGCGACAGCCGTACCGATCTCGCCCTGCTGCGGGTCAAGCCGACCGGCCGGCTGCCGTTCATCCAGCTGGGAGACTCCGACGACGTGGAGCCCGGCCAGTGGGTGGTCGCGGTCGGCAACCCGTTCGGGCTCGGCGGCACCGTCACCGCCGGCATCGTCTCGGCGCGCGGGCGCGACATCGGCGAAGGTCCGTACGACTCCTTCCTGCAGATCGACGCGCCGATCAACATGGGCAACTCCGGCGGCCCGCTGTTCAGCCAGGACGGCAAGGTGGTCGGGGTAAACACTGCGATCTTCTCGCCGTCCGGCGGCTCGGTGGGCATCGGCTTCGCGATCCCGTCGGACGTCGTGCGCAGCGTGGTGGCGCAGCTGCAGGCGCACGGCAAGGTGACGCGCAGCTATCTCGGCGTCGAGGCGCAGCAGATCACGCCCGCGATGGCGCGCGCGCTGTCGCTGCCGGGTCCGGCCGGCACGCCGCCGGTGGGCGCCCTGGTCGCCAGCGTCAGCCAGGATTCGCCGGCCGAGAAGGCGGGCATCAAGCCGGGCGACGTGCTGACCGCGATAGACGGCCAGACGGTGGCGTCGCCGCGCGACCTCGCCATCAAGGTGGCCTCGGTGACCCCCGGCAGCGACGCCAAGCTGAGCCTCATCCGCAACGGCGCGGTGCAGACGGTCAGCGCCCACCTGGCACGGCTCGGCCGGGAGGCCGGCGGCGGCACGCCTGAGGAAGGCCAGCCGGGCGGCAGCGACGGCTCCATCGGCGTCGCCCTGGCGGCCCTGACGCCCGACCTGCGCCAGCAGCTCGGCCTCGACGAGAGCGTCCGCGGGGTGGTGGTGCGCGGGGTGAAATCCGGCTCGGCCGCCGATCAGGCAGGGATCCGCCCTGGCGACGTCATCCTCGGCGTCGGCAGCCAGCTGGTCGGCTCGCCGCACGATGCGGCCAACGCGGTGCATGCCGCGCTGAAGCACGACCAGAGCGTGGCGCTGCGCATCCTGCGCGACGGCCACGACGCCTTCGTCGCGGTCTCTCCGGCCGATCAGGCCGCGGGCGGAGGCGGCGCCGCGTCGGGCGACAATGGCGGCGCCGCGTCCGGTGAAGGCGGCGGCGCCGCGTCCGGCGACGACGACAGCCAGGACGGCCAGCAGGGCTGAGCCGCCCCGCTCACGCGGTGGCGGGCTGGCCATCCGGCGCCGGCGGGTCCGGGGCTTCGCCCTAGCCACGCCGCCGTCGGTCAGGCGTGCCCCACCTGGCCGTGCGCGATCTGGCCGTAGATGGCGCTGGCGCTGAGGCTGGCGCACCGGGTCAGGCTGGCGAACAGGCGCAGCGCCTCGACGCCGCCCTGGTCCGGGATGCAGCCGTTCTCGATCTCGCAGGCCAGGCTCTCGGCGCGACAGGCGATGATGCCGATCGCGCGATCGAGTGCCGCGCGCGACAGCGTGAGCTGGCTCCGCTCGTCGAGGCTTTCCCACGTGATCACGATGGCCGTCCTGTCCGTTGTCTCCGACCAAGATAGCGCCGACAGATTAAGCTTCGGTTTCCATCCGCCCTCCGATGCCGCGAGACGAGCGGTGGAGTCTTGCCGGTGTCGCACAGCATCCTCGTCGTCGGAGCCGGCTTCGCCGGCGCCGTCTATGCCCGCACGCTGGCGGAGGCCGGCTTCTCGGTCCGGGTGATCGACCGCAGGCCGCACATCGCCGGCAATGCCTATGACGAGGTGAGCGCGCAAGGCGTGCGGCTGCATCGCTACGGGCCGCATCTGTTCCACACCAACAATGAGAATGTGGTGGAATGGCTGGCCCGGTTCGCGGTCCTCGACGACTACCAGCACCGGGTGGAGGCCCTGCTCGCGGACGGCCGCTGCGTGCCGCTGCCGGTCAACCGCATCACGATCAACAGCGTGTTCGGCCTGGCGCTGGCGGACGAGCCGGCGGTGCGCGCGTTCCTCGCGAGCCAGGCCGAGCCGAGGCAGGAGATACGCAGCGCCGCGGACCATCTCGTCGCCCATGTCGGTCCGGTGCTGACCGACCTGTTCTTCCGGCCCTACACCAGGAAGATGTGGCAGATGGAGCTGGAGGCGCTCGACGCGGCGGTGGTGAAGCGGATCCCGCTGCGCTGCGACGAGGAGGATCGCTACTTCCCGACCGACCGCTTCCAGCTGATGCCGCGCGACGGCTATACCGCGACGTTCGAGCGGATCTTCGACCACCCGAACATCTCGGTGGCGCTCGACACGGCCTTCAGCCACGCGATGCTCGACCATCACGCGCATTGCTTCAACAGCATGCCGATCGACGAGTTCTTCGGCTACGACGACGGCGCGCTGCCGTACCGCTCGATCCGCTTCCACCATCAGTCGAAGCCGGACGACTACGCCCGCGGCCGGACGCCGGTGGTCAACTTCACCGATGCGGGACCCTTCACCCGCGAGACCGACTGGAGCCGTCTGCCGGGCCACCGCGTGCGCGAGACCGGCCGCAAGACGATCACGGTCGAGGAGCCCTGCGACTATCGCGACAACGACATGGAGCGCTACTACCCGGTCAAGACCAGCGACGGCCGCCACGACGCCGCCTACCGACGCTACGAGCGGCGCGGCGACCGGCTGGACCGGGTCAGCTTCATCGGCCGCTGCGGCACCTACCAGTACCTGGACATGCACCAGGTGATCAACCAGTCGCTGGCCGGCGCAAAGACGTGGCTAGCCCTGAGACGTCGGTGAATCGGGGCCTGGGGCCGCCGGCCCCAGCGGGTCAAGGGCACAGCCCTTGGCTTGCGACCGTCTACTGCGCCGCGATACGCGCCCCGTCGTCGGCGGCCGGCACCGGCTCCGGCAGGCCGAGATAGTCGCGCCATGCCGCCTCGGAGGTAAAGCCCGGGTGCGCCGCGTGCCAGCCGCGGATCGCGCCCGGCATCTCGCGGCGCATCCGCAGCAGCAGCCGCAGCGCGTGGCGCGACAGGCCGCGGAACTGGCGGCGGGAGCGGCGATACAGCGGCTGGTCGACTTCCCACTGCTCGTCGACCGCGACTAGGTCGGCGCCGCGCACCCGGAACCAGAGATGGTCGCGCGGCTGGATCCGGATGGCGCCTGCGGTGCCGTCGCGACGGACCCACTCGGACAGCAGGGCGCGGGCCAGGCCGAGCAGGAAGGAGAGCCGGCTGCGCGGTCCGAGCGGCGCCGCCGGCTGCGCCATGACCTGTTCGCGACGCGCCGTGGCACCCGGATAGGCGCGGCGGATCGGCTCCAGCGAGGCATGCACCAAGGCCGGGTCGCGCCGGTAGATCTGCGGCCCGTCGAGGAAATCCTCCGTCGCACGGATCAGCAGGGCGGCGCGCTGGTAGCGGAAGGTCAGCAGCTCGGCGATGATCCACTTCATCGCGGTCGCGGTGAGCAGGCGCGAGGGTGCCGGGAAGTGCCGGCTGGCCAGCACCAGCATGTTGCGGAACTCGTAATAGATGTGCCAGCCGCCCAGCTTGGCGTAGAACGGCTCGTGCCAGATGCCGATGCCGGGCATCGACACCATGGGCACTCCGGCATCGTGCAGCCGGCGGCCGAACTCGATGTCGTCGCCGCGGATGAAGCACGGCATCGGCCAGCCCTGGCTGTCGAGCAGGGCGAGCGGCAGCCCCATGAACCACCAGCCGTTGTAATGCATCGCGCTGGGTTCGAGGAACCGGGTCAGCGCCCCCGGCCCGGCGAGATCGGCACCCTGGTGCAGCGGCTGCATCGCCAGGCGGTGGTCGATCAGCCGCGCGCCGGCCTCGTACAGCCGGTTCGGCTGGAACAGGTCGAGCATGTGCCCGGCCACGACGAAGTCGTCGCCGGCCAGGCCGTAGAGCCGCACCGTGCGCAGGATCGACTCCGGTTCGATCACCACGTCGTCGTCCATCAGGATGGCGTGCGTGCCGCCGGCGTCGCGCGCCTGCAGCAGGCCGCGGGCGAAGCCGCCGGCGCCGCCGACATTGCCCTGCTCGACGATGTGCAGCCGCTCACGCAGCCGCGCCGGCATCCTGGCGGTGCCGAGGCGGACCGGCAGCCCCGGCAGGCCGTTATTGACCACGACCAGCCCGGCGATCGCCTCGAGCGTCTCCGGATCGGCGGCGAGGCGGGCGATCAGCTCCGCGAGCGGGCGGTCGCGGTTGTAGGTGCAGATCACCGGCATCACCCGCACCGGCAGCGGGACGGCCTCGGTGATCCAGGCGCCGCCGCCGAGCGTGACGCGCTGCCGCTTGGCGGTGATGCTGAGGCAGAGGCGTCCGGCGGCGCGCGGATGCGGCGGTCGCGGCACGTCGAGGGTCAGCGCCTCGCGGTCGTCGGTATGCGCCTCCGCCAGCAGCGCGCTCCCGGTCTGGGCGTGGCGCCAGAGCTGCACGTGGGCGGCGCCGGCGATGCGCAGCTCGACCTGCAGCGCGTCGAGCCGGGTGTGCCGGCGCCAGACGATCTCGTCGAAGCTGTTGAAGTAGGTGTCGAGGTCGAGCGTGGCGCGCGGCTCGAGGCGAAGCGCGGCACCCGGACGGTCGATCCGCCAGTACAGCCGTGCGGTCTCGGTGGGTGCGCGCAGGATCAGGCGCTGCAGGACCATCCGGCTCACCGGGCGGCCTCCAGTGCCGCGCGCGGCACCGGTGCCGCGAGCGGCTGCTGCGGCTCGATGTGACCGAGCACGCCGCTCCAGGTGAGGCGCAGCCAGCGCAGGTAGCCGGCAGGATCGCGCGTCCTGGACACGTACCAGCAGGCGTAGCGGAGATGGTCGGCGGCCAGCCAGCCCCACATCCCGTAGCGGGCGAAGATCCAGCCGCGGTTGCGGAACTGGTAGAACCGCTTGGTCTCGTCGTCCGGCACCACGGCGTAGAACCAGCCGCCGAGGATCGGGTGGATCTCGCGATCCGAGCAGGGATGCAGGAAGGCCGCGCGGCGATCGGTGACCAGGCGCAGCCCGGCGCGGCGCATGCGCAGCCCGAACTCGACCTCGTCGCCGCGTATGAACAGGCGCGCATCCGGCAGCCCGATGCGGGAGAACACGTCGGCCGCGATCAGGGCGCCGTTGAACAGGTGGGCGAAGCCGGCGATCAGGGGCGCCGGACCGAGGGAGGCCGCCGTGAAGCGGGTGCGGCCGCGACGGCGTATCGGGAAAGCCAGCCGCTCGGGGCGGTCGATGTCGCGGATCAGCGGCGACGCCAGGTCGGCCCGCTCGGCGTGCGCGGTCGCCAGCAGCTTGGACAGGCATCCGGGGTCCGCCGGCATCCCGTCATCATCCATCATCCAGACGAAGGCGGCGCCGGCACCCAGGGCCTCCCTGATGCCGATGCCGAAGGCGGCGGCGGGCCCCTGGTTGCGGCACAGCCGCAGCAGGCGAGTGCCGGGGTAGGGTGCGAGCACCGGCAGCACCGGTTCGTCGCTGGCATTGTCGACGACGATCACCAGCTCCGGGCGATGGTCCTGCGACCACACCGCCTGCAGGCAGCGCGCCAGCAAGGCGTGCCGGTTGCGTGTCACGATGAGGGTGACGACGGGTCGCATGATGGCAATGATCACCTGGGAGCGAAAGGCCGCTTGGGATGGTGTGACGTCCGACAGAACGGCGCTTTCGCTCCGGCTCGCAGCAGTGCAAACCGTATGACGCCGAAGGGTTGCCGGCGCGCGGCCGGCCGGCGCGGATCGTCGGCAATTTGATCCGGATGCCGCAGCGCCGGCAGGCGTGGCATGATCATCAGGCGGGAGGTGCTGCATGATCATCAGGAGCGACGAGACCGAGACGGTGGATACCGCGACCGGCGCGATGCGGCTGCACCTGTTCCGCCCGGCGGCGTCGACACGCTTTCCGGGGCTGGTGCTGTTCTCGGAGATCTACCAGGTTACCGACCCGATCCGGCGGCTCGCCGCCACGATGGCTGGGATCGGACACGTGGTCGCGGTGCCGGAGGTGTATCACGAGTACGAGCCGGCGGGCACCGTGCTGCGCTACGACCCGTCGGGCACCGACCGGGGCAACGCGCTCAAGACCACCAAGCCGCTAGCCGCGTTCGACGACGATGCGCGCGCCACGCTGGACTTCCTGCAGCGTCACCCCGCCTGCACCGGCCGGCTGGCGAGCATGGGCGTCTGCCTCGGCGGCCACCTCGCCTATCGTGCGGCGCTGGATCCGCGGGTGTCCGCCGCGGCCTGCTGCTACGCCACCGACATCCACTCGGGGGCGCTTGGCGCGGGCGGGCAGGATGACAGCCTGGCCCGGATGGGCGAGCTGAGGGCCGAGACCCTGTTCGTCTGGGGCCGGCAGGACCCGCATGTGCCGTTCGCCGGCAGGCAGCGGATCCGCGAGCGTCTGGAGGCGGTCGGGGCGGGCTATGCCTGGCACGAGGTGAACGCGGCGCACGCCTTCCTGCGCGACGAGGGGCCGCGCTACGATCCGGCGCTGTTCCTGCAGACGATCGGGTGGGTGCAGGCCTGGTTCGGCCGCCTGCTGACGATTTCCTGATCTGGCGCGTAACCGCGCCTGGGCGGACGCCGTATAAGCACCAACATGCAACGCGGCGTCCGGCGCAGGATCGGCGCCGGCTCGCCTGGCGGGGCGTTCGGCCAGCGGAGGTTCTCTCGATGACGACACGCCGTGTTCTGCTAGGCAGTGCGGCAGGCCTCGCGGCCTGCGCCGGGCTGGGCCTGTTGCGGCCAGCCACCGCCGTAACCGCTCCGGAGGTCCGGGGCAGCGGCGGATTGAGCGAGGCGGATTGGCGGCGCAAGCTGACGCCGGCGCAGTTCGACGTGCTGCGCCAGGCCGGCACCGAGCTGCCGTTCTCCAGCCCCCTGGACATGCAGTTCCTCTCCGGCCGCTACGACTGCGTCGGCTGCGGACAGCGGCTGTTCTCCTCGAACACCAAGTTCGACAGCCATACCGGCTGGCCCTCGTTCTACCAGCCGCTGCATCACGCGGTGATGCGCACCGACGACGGCAGCCTCGGCATGCAGCGGACCGAGGTGCGTTGCGCGAAGTGTCAGGGCCATCTCGGCCACCTGTTCGATGACGGGCCGCGGCCCACCGGATTGCGCTACTGCATGAACGGGGTGGCGCTGCAGTTCGTCCCCGGAGCGGCGGCGTGAGCGGCGTGAGGCGGGGCGTCCGCTACGCCCTGCTGGCGGCGCTGCTGCCGGTCGGGCTGATCCTGAGCGGCCAGCACCTGCGCGCCGACGAGGCGCCGCGGCTGCTGCCGGCGCCGCTGCTGGACGCGCCGCGCGCGGCCGACGCGCGGCTGCAGACGATCGTCGTCTCGGGCGGCTGCTTCTGGGGCGTCCAGGGCGTGTTCGAGCACGTGCGCGGCGTCGAGAGCGCGGTGTCCGGCTATGCCGGCGGTGCCGCGGGCACGGCGCAGTACGAGACCGTCAGCACCGGCAGCACCGGTCATGCGGAGTCGGTCAAGGTGACGTTCGATCCCGCGCGTATCTCGCTCGGACAGGTGCTGCGCATCTTCTTCTCGGTGGCGCTGGATCCGACCCGGACCGACGGGCAGGGACCGGACGAGGGGACGCAGTACCGCTCGGAGATCTGGACCGCCGATGCCGGCCAGGCGCGCGTGGCGCAGGCCTATATCGCCCAGCTCGACCGCGCGCACCTGTTCGCGCTTCCGATCGCGACCCGGGTGGATCCGCTGCCCGGCTTCTATCCGGCCGAGCGCTATCACCAGGACTACCTGGCGCTGAACCCGGACGCGCCGTACATCGCCGTCAACGACATGCCCAAGGTCGAGGCGCTGCGACGGCTCTATCCGGCGGACTGGCGGCAGGAGCCGAAGACCGTGCTGGGTCAGCGTCCGCCCGCCTGAGCCCACCATCTGAGCCCACCATCCGGGGAGGGGTGCGCGCGTTGACGGACTGACGGTTCCGGTTCCAATTTCCGGGTGATGTTCGGCCCCGCCGCCACATGCCCGATCCGTCGCCTCGACGAGCTGCTCGAGCGGGGATTGCGCGGGCCGATCCTGGCCCGGCGCCGCATCCCGAGCGAGGCGGTGCAGGCCGCCTCGTTCCTGCGCTTCGGTGCGCGCAGCATGGAGATGTTCGGCGTCACCGACGACTGGCCCGACAGCCGGCAGGCGCCATGGGACTCCCACGTCTTCACGCTGCGCTCGGTGCGGGTGCATTCTTCCTGCGGCATCGTGGTCACCGAGGATGGCGAGGCGATCGCCGAGACCCTGCACCGCAGCAGGCCCGAGCTGGACGGCTACTTCCTGGACGATCCCGGCCGCATCGCGCTGCCGCCCTCGACCGGCCGGCTCACCGGCACCTGGCTGAGCCTGCTGCTCGCCGACACGCAGGATCATGGCCGTCTGCTGCTGCGCAACCTGTCGCGGCTCGCGCTGCTCGATGCCGCGCAGCTGGCGACGATCGACGGCGTGCTGCTGCCGGCGGAGCTGAACCGGATCCATCGCGAGGCCGTCGAGGTGGCGCTGGCCCTGGCCTACGGTCGGGCCGGCCTGCCGCAAGGACTGCGCGTATGCCTGGTGAGCCGCGGCGACGGCCTGGATGTCGAGCGCCTGCTGCTGCCGTGGCAGATTGGCCTGGACGGGCGGATCAACCCGGTCGGCGCGCGCTTCCTGCGCGGCATGGCGCCGCATGGCCGCCACGCGCCGGGCCTGGGACGCCGGATCTATATCGACCGCCGGGGCGCCCGGTCGCGTCCGCTGCTGAACGAGGACGAGGCGGTCACGGCGATGGGCCGTCTCGGGATCGAGCCGGTGCGCATGGAGACGCTGGCATTCACCGAGCAGATGCGCGTGATGGCGGAGAGCGACCTGATCGTCGGCGCGCACGGCACGGGGCTGAGCAACATCGTCTTCGCGCCCACCGGCACCCGGATCATCGAGATCAAGCCGCACCAGCTCGGCAGCTGGCGCTACCGGTCGCTCGCTGCGGCGTCGCGCCTCAGCTACGACTGCATCCTCAGCCGCGGCGTGACGCCGCTCGCGGGCGCCGTGGAGCACGCCTCTGTGGTCTCGATCGATCACCTGCTGAGCGCGCTCGACGACCATCTGGAGGATGTGCGCCCGCCGCCCTGGGCGCGCGCCTGACCGGGCGCGTCGGCCTTGATACCAGCGGCGTCTGCATGTGGCCCATGCGCCAGGGCTCTGCCCTGGACCCGCTCAAGGCGAAGCCTCGAGAATCCGACTGTCTTAGAATGGTTTCCAAAGGCCGAGGCCTTTGGCGGGTCTGGGCAGAGCCCAGCCTTGCCTCCTAACGGGACGGCATCACGAGCACCCGGCCGGATCGCGGTCCGGCGAGCCAGCCGACGCGCCCGCTGATCGCCCGTGCATCGAGCGCCTGCCCGGCATCGCCGGCCGCCTCGGGCTGGCGCTGGTGCCGTTCTCGCTGCTGGCCTGGATGTTCTCGGTCTAGATCCGAGGCGAACGGGCCGGAGGCGAGCGGGCGGGGCGAGCGGGCCGCAGCCAGCGCGCCCGGAGGTCCGCCGCGTGGGCGCACAGGGCCAGGAACAGCGCGCCGCAGACCAGCAACCATGCCGAGCCGCTGAGTGCCAGGCGCATCGCCAGCAGCAGCAGGAAGCCCGGTATCAGCGTGCTCAAGGCGAGGCGGGGGGACAATCCCCCGCCGGTCGCGCGATGCAGCAGCAGCAGCGCTGCGGCTTCCAGCACGATCAGGCACAGGATCGCGTCCACGATCAGGATCACGATGCCGCACCGGCGCGCGCGCCAGCCTCCGTCCAGGCCTCCTGCACCAGGGCCGCGACCCGGGCCGGCTGCTCCTCGTGCGCGAGGTGGCCGAGCCCGTCGAGGGTGACGATACGTGCCTGCGGCAGCATCGCCCGCAGCCGCGCGGCATCCGCCGGAGGGATCATCCTGTCGTTGCCGCCGACCACCAGGGTCAGTGGCACACGCAGCTCCGGCAGATCCGCGCCCAGCGCCGGCAGATCCCAGCGCGCCATCATCTGCAGCGCCGCCGACACGTGACCCGGATGCAGCAGCAGCCGGCGATAGGCGCGCTGGTCCTCCGCCGGCAGGCGCGAACCGGTATTGTCGAGCATCCGGGTGACGAGGTCGCGGTTGGCGGCGTGCAGCGAGAACACCCAGGGCACGACGCTGGTGCTGGCGAGCAGGCGCGCCATCGCCGGGAACAGCTGTGACGACCGGCCGGCGAGCGGCAGCAGCGCCCCGTTCAGGCTGACCAGCGCGCGCGGCCGGATGCGACCGTCCAGGATCATGCGCGCCGCGATCGCGGCACCCGCGGAGTGGCCGACCACCAGGTCCGGCACGAACGCCATGCGCTTGAGCAGCCCGTCCAGCAGCTGCGCCATGCCGGGCAGCGACATCAGCGTCGGGCGCGGCATCTCGGTGAAGCCGTGCCCGGGCAGGTCGGGGGCCAGCACCGTGTGGTGTCGCGCCAGCAGCGGCAGCAGCCCGCGCCAGGAATGGGTGGCAGCACCGGTGCCGTGCAGCAGCAGCAGGCTGGGCGCCGCGTCGGGGCGCGGTCCGGCCTGCTGCACGTGCCAGCGCAGGCCCGCGGCACGGACGAAGCGGCTGCAGGCCCGGTTCGGCCAGTCGCGGCCGGCGCGCTCCCACGACAGCGTGCCGTTCACGCCGGCGATCAAGCGGCAGCGCCGCGGCAGGCCGGACCAAGCGCGCGACGCGGCCCGAGGTCGTGCACCGGAAGGTGGCGCACCGGCTCAGGCGGCCGCGGCGCGCACCGCGCGCGAGAGCGCCTCGCTGTCCGGCAGCTTCAGGTAGCGCGCGCCCAGGCACCCGGCCAGGGCTTGCGCCTTCGCCTCGGTCCGCGGCGAGATGTCGACCAGCAGCGAGGCCACGCCGGCGAGGCGCAGCCGGGCCGCGGCGGATCCCGCCTGCTCCACCGCGCGCGCGCGATCGGGCTGGCCGTCGCGGGTGACGTTGGCGCGCCCGTCGGTCAGCACCACCAGCAGCGGGGTCTCGCCGCGCGCGCGCAGCGCCAGCGCCAGTGCCGCGGCCGCATCCAGCCCCGCCGCGAGCGGCGTGCCGCCGCCGCCCGGCAGGCCGGCCAGGCTGCGCCGGGCGCGGGTCAGCGCCGCGGTCGGCGGCAGCAGCAGCTCCGCCGACCGGCCACGAAACGCGATCAGCGCCACCCGGTCGCGCCGCACGTAGCAATCCGCCAGCAGCCGCTCGATCGCGCCCTTGGCCTCCGCCAGCCGGTTCATCGCGGCCGAGCCGGAGGCGTCGACCACGAAGATGGCGATGTTGCGCGGCCGTTCTTGGTGCTGGACCACGCGGAAATCGTCGGCGCGCACCTCGACCCGGCGGCAGGCGGCGCCGCGCCGCGCGCGGGCCAGGCGTCGCACGTCCTGCCACGGCGCGGCGGCGCGCAGCGTCTCGACCAGAGCCAGCCGCTTGCCGTGCTGCGGCCGTCCGGCGCGCGCGAACAGCGGCCGGCCATGCGGCGACGCCGACCCCTGCCCCGACCCGACCCGGCCGCCGCCGGCCGGCCGCGCGAGCGGCCCGGACTGCGCCTGCAGCCGGGCCAGCAGGTCCGCCGGCAGCGCCGCGCGGGCGGCGTCCAGCACGCGCTCGCCCATCGCCCCCGGTGCCTCCTGCGGATCGCCCTCCGGCTCGGATCGGGAGGCGGCGGCCGAGCCCGGCTCGGCGGCCGGCTCCTGCTGTCCCGGCCGCGAAGAGGACGCCTCCGCCTCGGGTGGGTCCGAGGCCGCCTGCTCGGCCGCGGCCGGCCCGGCGGATGGCTGCGGCAGCGCGCGGGCGCGCCAGGCGAGCACCAGCCGTGCCGCGAGCACCGCGTCCTGCTCGACGACCGCGAGCCGGCCGTCCAGTGCCGCGGCGATGCGGGCCACGCGCAGCGCCATCGTCGGCAGGCGCAGCGAGTGCAGGCCGAACCGCAGCGCCGTCTCGCACAGCGCCTCGATGATCCGGCCGTCGCCGCGCACCCGCGGCAGGAGCGCCCGCGCCGCCGCCACCCGCCCGGCCAGCCCAGGGTCCGCCAGCAGCGCCGACAGGCCGTCCAGATCGGTATGGAAGGCGGCCCGCTCGAGCAGTGCCGCCGCCGGCGCCTCGTCCTCCAGCCCCTCATCGAGCAGCACCAGGCCGAGCCGGGCTGCGTCGCGCAGCGCCACGCCGTCGCGCTCGGCCAGCAGCTCGCCGCTATCGAGCACCGCGCACAGGCGCGCCGCGGTCCGACGGCTCACCCGCTCGGCCATCGGCAGCACCAGCACGCCGCCATCCGACTCGGCCAGCAGCCCGCGCTGCGCCACCGGCCGGCCGCGAGCGAGCGTCGCCGCCAGGTCCAGCCCGCCCAGCAGCCGGTCGTCGCCGATGCCGAGCGGACAACGACGCACCGGCGCGGCTGGCGGCAGCGCCGCGCGCAGCTGCGCCAGCAGGGCGTCGCGCGCCGGACACGCCGGCGAGCGCACCTGCCAGGCGAGGCCGGCTGGATCCACCGCGAACAGCGTCGCCGCCAGCACCGTGTCGTCCCAGCACGCGGCGTGCGCGCTCACCGGCCGAGCTGTTCGGCGATCGCCCGCTCCACCCGCGGCGCGGCTCCCGCCTCGTCCAGCGGCGTGCGGCGCAGGCGGTGGCGCAGTGCGGGCAGCGCCACCGCGCGCAGGTGGCGGGTCTCCAGCCGCGTCGCACCCTCCAGGCTGGCCAGTGCCTTGGCCGCACGGAGCAGCGAGATCTCGCCGCGCAGCCCGTCGGTGCCCAGCGCCAGGCAGAGCCGCGCCGCCTGCTCCAGTGCTTCGTCGGGCGTCACCAGCTGGCGCACCAGGACGCGGGCGGCACCGATACGGCCGCGCAACGCCTGCTCGGCCTCGGCCCAGGCCGCGACGAAGCCTGCCGGATTGCGGTCGAACGCCTCGCGCCGGCGCAGCACCTCGACCCGGTCGTGCAGCGAGGAGGGCGTGGTCACCTCGACCGCCAGCCCGAAGCGGTCCAGCAGCTGCGGCCGCAGGTCGCCCTCTTCGGGATTGCCGCTGCCCACCAGCACGAACCGTGCGGGATGGCGCACCGACAGACCTTCGCGCTCGACCAGGTTCTCGCCCGACGCCGCCACGTCCAGCAGCAGGTCGACCAGGTGGTCCTCGAGCAGGTTGACCTCGTCGATGTACAGGAAGCCGCGATGCGCCCGCGCCAGCAGGCCCGGCTCGAACGCCTTGACGCCCTCGGTCAGGGCGCGTTCCAGGTCGAGTGCGCCGACGACGCGGTCCTCGGTGGCGCCCAGCGGCAGGTCGACGGTCGGCACCCGCGTGAGGCGGCTGGCCGGCCGCGCCGTGCGGTCGCGCCGGCTGCAGCTCGGGCAGTGGCCGGGCTCGTCCTCGGGATCGCAGCCGTACGGGCAGTCCTGCACCACCTCGATCTGCGGCAGCAGCCCGGCCAGCGCGCGCACCGCCGTCGACTTGCCGGTGCCGCGGTCGCCCAGCACCAGCACGCCGCCGATCGCGGGATCCACGGCCGCGAGCAGCAGCGCCTGCTTCATCTCGTCCTGGCCGACGATCGCCGTGAACGGGAACACCCGGCGCCGCGGCGCCGCATCCTCCTTCCGATCGGCCAGCCGCTCCGGCGCCAGGGCATCCATCACGGCGTCCATCAAGCGCTCCGCTGCAGGCTGGCTTCGAACCATTCGTGGCTGAGCGCGTGGACGAGGTGGTCGATGTCGTCGTCGCTGTGCAGTGGCGAGGGGGTGATGCGCAGGCGCTCGGTGCCGCGCGGCACGGTGGGGTAGTTGATCGGCTGCACGTAGATGCCGTGGCGGGCGAGCAGCCGGTCGCTGAGCAGGCGGCACTGCAGCGCGTCGCCGACGATCACCGGCACGATGTGCGACGGGTTGGCGAGGTGCGGCACGCCCTCGGCGTCGAGCAGCCGGCGCACGCGGGCCACCCGCTCGGCGTGGCGGGCGCGCAGCGCGTCGGCCTGTCGCAGGGTGCGTATGCTGGCCAGCGCGCCCGCCGCCACCGCCGGCGGGGTGGCGGTGGTGAAGATGTAGCCCGAGGCGAACGAGCGCACGAAGTCGCACAGCAGGGCGGAGGCGGCGATGTAGCCGCCGACCACGCCGAACGCCTTGGCCAGCGTGCCCTCGATCACCGTCAGCCGGTGGGCGACGCCGTCGCGCGCGGCGATGCCCGCCCCCTCGGGGCCGTACAGCCCGACCGCGTGCACCTCGTCGAGGTAGGTCATCGCCCCGTGCGCCTCGGCCACGTCGCACAGCTCGGCGATCGGGGCGACGTCGCCGTCCATCGAGTAGACGCTCTCGAACGCCACCAGCTTGGGCACCTCGCGCGGCAGTGCCGCCAGCCGGCGCGCCAGGTCAGCCGGGTCGTTGTGGGCGAAGATCTGCCGCTCGGCGCGGCTGTGCCGGATGCCCTCGATCATCGAGGCGTGGTTGGAGGCGTCCGACAGCACCACGCAGCGCGGCAGGCTCGCCGCCAGCGTGCCCAGCGTGGTCCAGTTCGACATGTAGCCAGAGCCGAACAGCAGCGCCGCCTGCTTGCCGTGCAGATCCGCCAGCTCCGCCTCCAGCGCCACGTGCACCGTCGACGTGCCGGCGATGTTGCGGGTGCCGCCGGCGCCGGCGCCGAAGCGGTCCAGCGCCTCGTGCATCGCCCCCAGCACCGCCGGATGCTGGCCCATCCCCAGATAGTCGTTCGAGCACCACACCGTCACCTCGCGCGGCGCCTCCGCCCCCGCCTCGTTGCGGCCCAGCGGCGAGGCACCATGCAGGCTGGCGCGCGGGAACGACCCCGCCTGACGCTCCAGCTCGGCAAACACCCGGTAGTTGCCCTCCCGGCGCAGACCGTCAAGCTTCCACTGGAAGAACCCCTCATAGTCCATCTCGATATCCTCCGGGAATGGTTTGCCGCGGTCCCTCGCTGGACCGACCGTTTCTAGGCCGCCGTCTCCAGACAGGCCGCGTCGCGCCCGCCGGCGCAGGCGTCGAACGCCGCCTTCAGCCGCGCCCCCTCGATCGCGTGCCCGATCGCCACCACGCGGGGCGCCTCGTCCTGCTGCGGCGCGAACGCCGCCAGGCTGGCGCGACCGCCGGCGACGTCGAAGCGGATCCAGCCGCCCTGCGAGCGCGCGATGCCCTTCAGCCGCTCCACCTGGCCGTAGGCGCCGGCGCAGACATCGTCGAGCAGGTCGGCGAGCAGCGCCGGATCGCAGCCGTGCGTCAGGGTGTCGCTCCAGGAGGCGAAGCCGAACGCCTCGTCGTGCGCGTGGCCGGGTCCATGCTCATGACCGTGCGCGTGATCGTGCGCGTGGCCGTGGCCGTGGCCGTGGTCGTGGCCACGGTCATGCTGGGCCGCCGGCGCGTGGTCGTGGTGCGGGGCCGCCTCGCGCGCCACCGGTGCGGCGATGCCGTAGGTCGAGTGCATGATACGCGCCGCCGGGTTGAGCGTGCGCACCGTGGTCTCGATCATGCGCAGCGCCGCCGGCGTCACCAGGTCGGTCTTGTTGATCACCAGCACCGTGGCGAGCCTGGCCTGCGCCTCGAAATGCGCGGTCATGCGGCCGTAGTCGCGCAGGAACGCGCCGGCATCGAGCAGCGTGGTCACGTGCAGCGAGCGCACCATCGGCTTCAGGTCGGGCTGCGACAGCACCCCCAGCAGCGAGGCGAGGTCGGCCACACCGCTCGGCTCGATCAGCACCCGCTTGGGCGACCACTGCCCGACGATCACCTTGAGCTGTGCCGCGAGGTCCTTCTTCAGCGAGCAGCAGATGCAGCCGTTCGGCAGCTCCACCACGTCCGCGCCGCGCTCGCGCAGCAGCGAGCCGTCCACGCCGAGCGAGGAGAAGTCGTTGACCAGGACCACGGTGCCGCTGTCGCGGCCGTAGCCGGCCATCGCGTTGCGCAGGAACGTGGTCTTGCCGGCGCCGAGGAAGCCCGCGACGATCTCGATGTCGAACGGCCTGATCTCCTTGCGCGACTTCAGGCTCCAGCCCCACAGCGCCGCCGCCGGCAGCGGCAGCATCAGCAGCCAGTGCTCCAGGATCGCGAGCCCCATCATGGCACTCAGGAAGCTGTAGCCGACCGCGTCGAACGTGCTGGCGTGCGTCGCGGTCGCCGCCTGCACCAGCCGCACCATGATCACCATCGAGACGGTGATCGAGATCGGGAACAGCAGGTTCATCGACTTCTTGGTCAGGAACGAGCGCAGGAACTGCAGGTGCTCGGGCAGGAACTCCTCGTTGAGGTTCCGCACGCCGAGGAACACGTTCAGCTTCGCACTCTGATGCATCCACCACAGCACCATGAAGGTCCAGGTTCCGACCTGGTCGGGCCGATGCCAGGTGAGCGCCACCACCGCGGCCCCGGAGGCAATGATCGCCAGCTCGTGCCACAGGCTGGTCTGGATCGCGTGGCCGAAATGACGCCAGCCGCTGCAGCCCTCGGCGCAGGGCGCGCCGCGTGGCCCGGTGACGAAGCCCATGTAGAACGAGATCTCCTGCCATCCCCAGGCCAGCAGGCCGCAGCTGAACGCGCAGTAGGCGCCGCGCACCGAGACGTCGCCGCTCGACCTTTCCAGCCCCCATAGCGAGGCGCCGAGCAGGATCGTGGCGCCCAGCATGCTCCAGCGGAACGTCCGGCGCGGCAGCCCGTCGAGGTACATGATCAGCCCGGTGCTCAGCCACCAGACGAACAGCGCGAACAGGGCCGGCAGGATGTACAGATGCAGCATCGTCGCGTCCTACCAGGAGGGAGCCAGCCGCACGTCGCGCGGCATCGCGCGTCGGTGCACCGGCAGGGCGTAGAGGCGCAGGAAACTGACGCCGGCCGCCGCCACCAGGCCGGCACGCCGGACGCGGCCGACCGCGCCGCCGCGCGCACGCGCCTCGCCGATCGCGACCGCGATGCGTCGCAGCCGCTCGAGCCCGGCGCGAAAGCGCGGATCGTCCAGGTCCAGCGCCACCGGGAACACCTGGCGGCAGATCTCCTGGGTGACACGGAACACCTGCAGGTCGTACTCGGTCGGATCGAGGCCGAGGGCGGCGTGGAACACCGGCCGGGCATGGTCGCGCACGTACATCGTGGCGAATACCGCGAGCAGGAAGAAGCGGATCCATAGCCGGTTGCGGCCGGCGAGCAGCGAGGGATCGGCGCGCATCAGCAGCGCGAACGCCTCGCCGTGACGATACTCGTCGCCGCACCAGTTCTCGAACCAGGAGAAGATCGGATGGAAGCGATGCTCCGGGTGGCGTTCGAGCTGGCGGAAGATGGTGATGTAGCGGGCGTAGCCGATCTTCTCGGACAGGTAGGTTGCGTAGAACACGAACTTCGGCTTGAAATAGGTGTATTTCTTGACCCGTGCCAGGAAGCCGAGATCGACGCCGACGCCGAAATCCTTCAGCGAGTCGTTGATGAAGCCGGCGTGCCGCGCCTCGTCGCGCGCCATGTAGCTGAACAGCGCCTTGATGTCGGGATTGGTGATGCGCTTCTTGATCTCGGCATAGAGCACGCAGCCGGAGAACTCCGCCGTCACCGAGCTGACCAGGAAGTCGAGGAACTCGCGACGCAGCTCCGGCTCCAGGCGGTCCAGGTCGGCGTCGAAGCGTTCGTCGCGCAGGAAATGCTTCTGGTTGAGATCGCGCTCCAGCTCGGCGATCAGCCCGTCCCACTCGCGCCGCACCAGCCCGACATCGATCCGGTCCATGTAGGCGAAGTCGGTGGTGTAGAAGCGCGGCGACAGCACGGTGTCCTCGCGCGCCGCCTCGGTGCTGGAACCCGACATGCTCGCCTTGCGCGGCGCCATCGTCTCGCTCATCCCTGCTCTCCCGCCTCGAAACCGACCTCGTACAGACCCGTCAGCAGGAACAGCGAGGTCACGCGTGTCCAGGCCCGCTTGACCAGGCCGGCCCGGCTGACGGTGATACGGCACTCGCGCGACAGGCGCTCGCCGTAGCCGACCCAGGTCGGCGCATCGTGGATCAGCACCTCGTCGCCCGGCTCGATCGCCACACCGTGCGGCACCGCGTAGGCATGGAAGCTGCGCGCGCTCTGCTCGATCTCGACCAGGCAGGTCGCCTCGATGCGTCTGGCGCCGAACCCCAACATCATCTTGATCCCTGTGTGGTGGGTGGGCGGCTCGCGTCGATTTCCCGGCTGTGCAGCAGGGCCGCGAACTCCCTCGCGTTGCCGGTGCCGAAGCTCTCCAGGTCGATCTCGTTGTGGGTGGGCGGATCGGTCAGCAGCACGCGGCCGTCGCTCAGCTCGGTCAGCTTGTACGGGGCGCCCAGGTCGACGCCGTAGCGCCGGCGCGCGACCTCCATGCCGTACATCACGCCGGGCACGAAGCCGTCGGCGGTGGAGCGCACCTCGCCGGCCTGCAGGCCGTTGCCCGCGTCGATGATTGCCATCCGGTCGCCGGGCCGCTCGACGAAGCGCAGCTGCCGCGACGCGATCACGCTCGCCGTCCGGTGCGCGTCCGATATCGGCCAGAACGCCACGATCGCGATCGCGCCCAGCGCCGTCACCGCGATCAGCGGCGGGCCGGCGAACCAGGAGCGGCGTGGCGCGGGCAGGGCGGCTCGCATCGCCTCAGGCTCCGACCGAGGCGCGGGCGTCGGCGCGCGCCGGACGCGCCGACGACGCGGGCACGAATTCCGGCGCCGCCTGCGCCGGCTGGTTGGCGCTGGCCGACAGGGCGCGCGACAACAGGCTCGCCACCCGCGCGGCGTCGGGCACCGCCCGCATCATCGGCTGCACGCGCTGCAGGCGCCACGGCCGCACGTGCGGCCAAAGCACGGTGATGCCCATGCGGGTGGGCCCAGTCAGCAGCACCGGGATGTCGCCGCTGCCGTCGGCATAGAGCCGCACCGAGGCGGAGTCGACCGAGCGGAACGGCAGGTTGATGCTCATCGACATGGCGATGCCGATCCGCAGCACGACGCGTCGCTCGGTCAGGGTGTAGACGGTGGTGCGCGCGACCAGCCAGGCGAACAGGCAGAGAAGCGACACCGAGATCGTGCCCAGCACGATCAGCGCGATCATCGAGTACCACAGCCGCGGCGAGCCGGAGAAGTACGCCGATCCGGCGCACCAGGACGCCAGCAGCGCGAAATACAGCGCGATCTTGCGCACGTGCAGCACCCGCCGCGCCAACGCCTGCCAGTCCGGCGCGCCCTGCCAGAGCATCGTCTCGCCCGCGGGAAGCGGTCCGGGGAGGCCGTACGGCCGCTGCCCCTTGACGTCGCGGACGACGCGCAGCCGGCTCACAGCAGCGGCCCCAGTCGAGCCGGCGTCGCGTAGAGATAGCCGCCGCCGTAATAGGCGAGGATCCTCTCCTCCTCCATGCGGGTGATGATGTCGGGGTGGCGGGTGCGCGGGATGTCGACGAAGTGCCGCGCCAGCAGCGCGCGCACGCTGATCTTTCGCGTGCGGGGCCGGTAGCGCAGCATCGGCGCCGGCACCAGCACCCGCGACGAGCGCGGCTCGGCCTCGCCCATCGCGGCCGGCACGGCGTCGAGCTCCATCTCCAGGAACACGATCTCATGGGCGATCTCGTCGATCCAGACGTCGACCACGGTGCCGGCCTCGACGCCGTCGGCGCCGATCACGCGCATGCCCTGCGGCTGCGCCACGTGCGGGTCGACGCGATACTCCAGCGCGATGCGCAGCGGCTTGAACTTGACCAGGCCGTCGATGGTCAGGTCCGGCACGTCGTCGCGCTGCACCCACGAGCCCGGTCCGACGCCGGCGAGCATCGGGTCGCCGACCGGGACGATCGGAGCACCCGGCCAGCGCGCCGCCGGCACCGCGCGGTCCAGCCGGTCGGCGGGCTCGGGCTGCGGCGCCAGCACATCGCCGCCGTGGAACAGGCGGAACAGCTTCGGCGGCGGTATCAGCGGGAACTTATCCAGGGTCGGCTGGTCGGTCTTGCCCGGCGTGTCGGAGACCAGCGGGAAGCCCTCGCGCTTGCTCTCCCGCTGCAGGTAGATGATCAGCCCGGCGAAGAAGGCCCAGAACACGTAGAGTGTCACCTGGGCGACGTCGACATAGCCGGTGAAGGCACCTCTCAGCATGGCGTGATTTCCTCCTGCGACGGGAACGATGCGGCGCGGTCGAAGCGGACGAGCCGGCCGAGGGCGACGAGGGTGGCGAACAACAGAACGATCTCCAGCACGTAGACCGCCTGGTAGCCGGCGGCCGGGCCGTGCAGCCCCAGCCGGCCATGCGCGCCGAGCCAGGCGACGGCGTCGCGCAGCACGCCCCCCGAGGCGATCGAGGCGCCGGCGGCGAACGCCTGCACCGCACCCCAGGTGCCGAGTGCCAAGCCGTTGCGGCCGGCGCGCGAGGCGTCCATCGCAGCCGCCAGGGTGCCGACCAGGAACAGGGCGGCGCCGAAGCCGATGCCGACGATGCCAGCGGCGAACAGCATCGCCGACTGCGCCGGCGACGAGGCGATCACCAGGGCGAAGGCGAACACGCCCTCCAGCGCGCCGAGTGCGGCCAGCCGGTAGCGGTCGCGGCCCGGCGTCAGCAGCCGTGCCGCCAGCGCGAAGCCGGCCAGGCCGCCGAGGGCAAGCAGGGCGGTCAGCGAGGTGGTGGCACTCACCGGCAGGTGCAGCACCTGGCCGCCATAGGGCTCCAGCAGCACGTCCTGCAGGCCGAAGGCGAAGGTGCCGAACCAGACCGCGACCAGCCGGCGCCGCGCATGCTCCTCGTGCGACAGCGCCGACCAGGCGTCGCGGAACCGCGGCGCGCCGGTCGCCGGGATCACCACCGAGGCGGCGCGCGGCTCCTGCTTCCACAGGGCGAGCATGTTGAGCGCCACCGTGGCCACCGCCGAGCCCTGCACCACCTGGATCAGCCGGAACTCGCTGAAGCGCGCCAGCAGCAGGCCGAAGATCAGCGCGCTGGCGAGGATGCCGACCAGCAGCATCACGCAGAGCAGCGTCACCACCAGCGGACGCGACCGCGGCGGCGCGATGTCGGTCGCCAGCGCCAGCCCCACCGTCTGCACCGTGTGCAGCCCCGCACCCACCAGCAGGAAGGCGAGCGAGGCGGCGATATAGCCGACGATCCGCGGCCCGTGGCTGTCCGCCGACAGCACCAGCAGCGCGAACGGCATGATCGCGAGCCCGCCGAACTGCAGCATGGTGCCGATCCACAGGTACGGCACCCGGCGCCAGCCGAGCAGCGAGGTATGGGTGTCGGAGCGAAAGCCGATGACGGCGCGGAACGGCGACAGCAGCAGCGGCAGCGCCACCATCGAGGCGACCAGCCAGGCCGGCACCGCCAGCTCGACGATCATCACCCGGTTGAGCGTGCCGATCACCAGCGCCAGCGCCATGCCGACCGAGACCTGGAACAGCGACAGCCGCAGCAGCCGCGACAGCGGCAGCTCGGCGCTCACCGCGTCCCCGATCGGCAGGTAGCGCAGCCCGACCCGGTTCCAGCTCCTGGCGATGACGGCGTCGCCCTTCACGGCGCGTCCGGCCCGGCGAGGACCAGCTCCAGCGCCTGCGAGGTGTAGAAGCCCGACGCCACCCGCAGCGTGCGGCCGTGCGTCCAGTCCGACATCGAGGGCGTGCGGCGCAGCAGCCGCGCGATCCGCCGCTGCGCGATCGGCTCGATCGCCGGCGCGCGGTCGCCGCGCGGGAACAGCCGGCCGGCCGCGTGCATCGCCGAGAGCATCGGCGTGCGCGGCGCGAAGGTGAACAGCAGCGAGCCGGACGCGCGCGCGGCGAGTGCCGCCACCGCGTCGGCCATCTCGCGCGCCGGGTAGTGGATCAGGCTGTCCATCGCCACCACGTGGTCGAAGCGGCCGAACGCGGCGTCCAGCATGTCGCCGGCGTGGAAGCGCACCGAGCCGGCGAGACCGGGCGGCAGCCGGGAGCGGGCGAGGTCCAGCAGGGTCGGCGAGAGATCCACCGCCACCACCTCCGCGCCGCGCCGCGCCGCCTCCACCGCCAGGCTGCCGGTGCCGCAGCCGGCATCGAGCAGGCGGCGGCCGCGCAGGTCCTGCGGCAGCCACTCGAGCAGCGTCGCGCGCATCCGCTCGCGCCCGGCGCGCACGGTGGCGCGTATGCGGCCGAGCGGCGCGTCCGAGGTCAGCCGCGACCACGCCTCGAACGCGGTGCGGTCGAAATACGCCTCCAGCGAGGCCCGGCGCCGCTCGTACAGCAGCGTCGCCATCACTCGAAGCCGAGCAGGTCGAAGATGTCGCGGTCCTTCAGCGGCTTGCCCGCGAGCGGCGTGACGCCGGCCCACAGCTTCGCCGCGAGCTGCATATACTCCGCCTGCACCGCCTCGATCTCGGGCGTCGGGTCCATCTCGAACAGCGTCGCCTTCTTCAGCCGCGAGCGGCGGATCGCGTCCAGGTCGGGGAAGTGCGCCAGCGTGCTCAGCCCGGTGGCCGCGTTGTAGCGGTCGATCTGGTCGGTGGCGGCGCTGCGGTTGACGATCACGCCGCCGAGCCGGACGTCGTAGTTGCGCGACTTGGCCTCGATCGCGGCCACGATGCGGTTCATCGCGAAGATCGAGTCGAAATCGTTCGCCGCCACGATCAGCGCCTGGTCGGCATGCTGCAGCGGGGCCGCGAAGCCGCCGCACACCACGTCGCCGAGCACGTCGAAGATCACCACGTCGGTGTCCTCGAGCAGGTGGTGCTCCTTGAGCAGCTTCACCGTCTGGCCGACCACGTAGCCGCCGCAGCCGGTGCCGGCGGGCGGCCCGCCGGCCTCGACGCACATCACCCCGCCGGTGCCCTCGACCACGAAATCCTCCGGCCGCAGCTCCTCGGGATGGAAATCGACTTCCTCGAGCACGTCGATCACCGTCGGGATCAGCCGCTTGGTCAGGGTGAAGGTGGAGTCGTGCTTGGGATCGCAGCCGATCTGCAGCACCCGGCGGCCGAGCCGCGAGAACGCCAGCGACAGGTTCGACGAGGTCGTGCTCTTGCCGATGCCGCCCTTGCCGTAGACCGCGAACACCTTGGCGGTGCCGATGCGCGGCGTGGCCTCCATGCGCACCTGCACGCTGCCTTCGCCGTCGGCGCAGCTGGTGCATCCGCCGGCCGCCAGCTGCCGCAGATCCGGCTTGGCGAGGATGGTCATGCCGCTACCTCCATGGTGATGCCTTCGAGACGATCCTCGAGCTCCTCGCGGGCGCGCTCCAGCTCGTCGCGCATCGCCGCGTCGGGCTTCCAGTAGTCGCGCTCGCTGGCCTCGATCAGCCGGTTGACGATGCGCGCCGAGGCGACCGGGTTCAGGCTGCACAGACGCTCGCGCATCGCGGGCTCGCGCACGAAGGTCTCGGTGAGCTGCCTGTAGACCCAGGGCTCCACCTCCCCGGTGGTGGCCGACCAGCCCAGCGTGTTGGTGACGCAGGCCTCGATCTGTCGCACGCCCTCGTGGCCGTGCTGCAGCAGCGGCTCGTACCATTTCGGGTTCAGCGCCCGGGTCCGGGTCTCCAGGCTGACCTGCTGCGAGAGTGTTCGCACCGTGCCGGCGCCGCGTGTCTGGTCGCCGATATAGATCTCGGCGCGTGCGCCGCGGGCGCGCTGCACCGCACGGCCCATGCCGCCGAGGGCGTCGAAGTAGTGGTCGATGGTGGTGACGCCGAGCTCGACAGAATCCAGGTTCTGGTAGGCGACGTCGACGGTCTTGAGCATCTCGCCGAGCAGTGCGTCCTGCCGCTGCGGCTTGCCGCCGACGCCGTAGGCGTAGCCCTTGCGCTTGACGAATACCTCGGCGAGCTCGTTCTCGTCGGTCCAGCCACCGTTGTCGATCAGCAGGTTGACGTTGGCGCCGTAGGCGTCGTCGGAGTTGCCGAACACGCGCAGGGCGGCGGCGGCCATGTCGCCGCCGTGGCTGGCGAGGAAGGCCAGCGCGTGCTTGCGGACGAAGTTCCGCTCGGCCGGCTCGTCGGCCTCGGCCGCCAGCAGGGCGGCCTCGGCGATCATCCGGGTCTGCATCGGCAGCAGGTCGCGGAAGATCCCCGACAGCGTCACCACGACGTCGATACGCGGCCGGCCGAGACGCTCCAGCGGCACCAGCTGCGCGCCGCACAGCCGGCCGTAGCTGTCGTGGCGCGGCTCGGCCCCCAGCAGCCACAGCACCTGCGACAGCGGGCCGCCCTCGGTCTTGAGGTTGTCGGTGCCCCACAGCACCATCGCGACGGTCTCGGGCAGGCCGTGGCCGGAGGCGGCGTGGCAGGCGAGCAGCCGGTCCGCCTGCAGCGCGCCGTCGCGCACCGCGAACGCGCTGGGGATGCGGAACGGATCGAGCCCGTGCAGGTTGCGCCCGGTGGGCAGCACCTCGGGCGTGCGCAGGAAGTCGCCGCCGGTGGCCGGGCGCAGGTAGCCGCCGTCGAGCGCGTGCAGCACCGCCGGGATCTCGTGGTCGGTGGCGAGCAGCAGGTCGAGCTCCGCGCGTCGCGCGGGATCGGTGACGCCGGCGGCGTCCAGCATGCCCGCGCGCGCCGCGGCGTCGGGCGGCGCGCCGATCACGTGCATGCCGCTCGGGATCAGCGTCTGCTCGAACTCGACCAGCGCCTCGCGCAGCCGGTCGATCCGCCCCTGGGCTTGCTCCGCCCATTCGGGCTGTGCGTCGGCGAGGTCGATCGCGCTCGCCTGTGCCTGGATCAGCGCCGAGAGCGCGGCGCGCGGCTCGGCCTCGGTCTCGGGCTCCAGCTGGCGCCAGCGGTCGATCGAGGATTTCAGGTCGAGCAGGCCGCGATACAGCCCCGCACTGGCGACCGGCGGCGTCATGTAGGAGATCAGCGTGGCGCTGGCGCGACGCTTGGCCAGCGCGCCCTCGGAGGGATTGTTCGAGGCGTACAGGTTGAAGTTCGGCAGGTCGCCGATCAGCCGGTCGGGCCAGCATGCGCCGGACAGGCCGGCATGCTTGCCGGGCATGAACTCGAGTGCGCCGTGGGTGCCGAAATGCAGCACCGCGTGGGCGGCGAAATCCTCGCGTATCCAGCGGTAGAAGGCGGCGAAGGCGTGCGTCGGCGCGAAGCCGTGCTCGAACAGCATGCGCATCGGATCGCCCTCGTAGCCGAAGCCGGGCTGGATGCCGACGAACACATGCCCGAGCTGCGCGCCCAGGATCAGGATGTTGGTGCCGTCGCTGTCGGCGCGCCCCGGTGCGGCGCCCCAGTGACGCTCGATGTCGGGCAGCCAGGTCTCGCGACGCACATGGTCGGAGGCGGTGACGCGGACCGCGACGTTGGCCGGCGTGCCGTAGCGCTCGGCGTTGCCCTCCAGCACGCGGGCGCGCAGTGCCGCCACGCTGTCGGGCACCTCGACCGTGTAGCCGCCGGCCGCGAGCCCGAGCAGGGTGCGGTGCAGCGACTCGAACACCGACAGGTAGGCCGCCGTGCCGGTGGCGCCGGCGTTGGGCGGGAAGTTGAACAGCACGATCGCGAGCCGCCGCTGCGCGCGCTCGCAGCGGCGCAGCGACACCAGCTTGGCGACGCGCGCGGCCAGCATCGCGGCGCGCTCGGGATCGGGCGACATCTGCCGGCGGCCCTCCTGCGACGCCTCGGAGCGGCCGCCGAACACCATCGAGCCGGTCGCGCCGTCGAGCTCGGGGATCGCCACCATCATCGCCGCCTCGACCGGCAGCAGGCCGCGCGCGTCCGCCTGCCACTGCTCCAGGGTCTGGAACTCGACCGGGGTCACGGCGAGGTACGGCACGTCGAGCCGGGCTAGGATCTCCACCGCCGCCGCGGCGTCGTTGTAGGCGGGGCCGCCGACCAGCGAGAAGCCGGTCAGCGAGACCACGGCGTCCACGTCCGGCACGCCGTCGCGCATGAAGTAGGCCTCGATCGCCGGGCGCTGATCGAGCCCGGAGGCGAAGGCGGGCACCACGCGCAGGCCGCGGGCCTCCAGCGCCTCGATCACCCCGTCATAGTGCGCGGCGTTGCCGGCCAGCACGTAGGAGCGCAGCAGCAGCAGCCCGACGGTGCCGCGTCCGGTATCGCCGCGGCCGAAGCCGGGAAGCTCGCGCCGGCCGGTCGCGATCGTGCTCCTGGCGCGCGGGTGATACAGCCCGACGTCGGGATACTCCACCGGCGGCGCCACGCTCAGCGTGCCGGCGAGCGGCTGGCGGTCGCCGCTGGCGTAGCGGTCGACCAGCATGCGCACCATGTTGGCGAGGTTGATCTCCGAGCCCGCCAGCCAGTACTGCAGCCCGAGGAAGTAGGTGCGCATGTCCTGCGCGGTGCCGGGGATGTAGCGCAGCAGCTTGGGCAGCCGGCGCAGCATGCTCATCTGGTTGCGCCCGCCTGAGCCGCCCGGCTTGCCGCGGGCGCCGCCGCGCAGCCGCTTGAGCATCGCCATCACGCCGGTGGCCTCGGCGCCCATGTCGAACCGGCCCATCCGGGTCAGCTTCACCACCTCGCCGGCGGACATGCAGCAGAGCATCGCATCGCAGCTCTCGCGACGCGCCTGCAGCGCCGGCAGCACCGGACGGATATGATCCTCGAGGAACAGCATGGTCGCGATGACGATGTCGCCTCGGGCGATGTCCTGGCGGCAGGCCTCCAGCGCTGCGTCGTCGGCCGCCCACTCGTCGGCGGCGTGCACCGCGAGCTCAATCCCCGGCATCTCGCGCCGCAGGGTCGCGTGCGCGGCCGACGCCGCCTGACTCAGGTGACTATCCATCGTCACGACGACGATGCGAACCGGAACCATCTCAGCGGGCGAAGTGCGCTTTTGCATCGTACAATGCCTCGACGGTGATCGTGGCGAGCCCCTGCTCGCGGGCGAACTGCTCGGTGTTGCGGCGCGCCTTGCCGCGCACGAAGAACGGGATGCGTCCGAGCTCGCGCTCCGCGTCCGGCGCCCAGGCCGCCGTCGCGTCGCCCGCCGCCTGCACCGGCTGCGGCGCGTGGGCGGCCAGATGCGACGGTGCTGCGTCCGGGGTGAACTCGAAATCGTCGCGGAACATGCCGAGCAGGTGCTCTTCCAGGCCCATCATCAGCGGATGCACCCAGCTGTCGAACAGCACGTTGGCACCCTCGAAGCCCATCTGCGGCGAGAAGCGGGCGGGGAAATCCTGCACGTGCACGGGTGCCGAGATCACCGCGCACGGCATGCCGAGGCGCTTGGCGATGTGGCGCTCCATCTGCGTGCCCAGCACCAGCTCCGGCTGCAGTGCGGCGATCTGCGCCTCGACCTCGAGATAGTCGTCGGTGATCAGCGCCTCGATGCCGTACTGCGAGGCGGCGGCGCGCATCTCGCGGGCGAACTCGCGGCTGTAGCAGCCCAGGCCCACCACCTTGAAGCCGAGCTCGTCGGACGCGACCCGTGCGGCGGCGATCGCGTGCGTCGCGTCGCCGAAGATGAACACGCGCTTGCCGGTGAGGTAGGTGGAATCGACCGAGCGCGAGTACCAGGGCAGGCGCGAGTCCTCCTCGACCGACGCCGCGTCGAGCCCGGCCACGCGCGCCACCTCGGCGATGAACTCCCGCGTGGCGCCGACGCCGATCGGCACCGTGCGCACGGTCGGCTGGCCGAACCGCTTCTCCAGCCAGCGCGCCGCGAGGTCGGCGACCTCCGGGTACAGCACGACGTTGAAATCCGCCTCCCCCAGCCGCGCCAGGTCGGCGGGGCTCGCCTGCAGCGGCGCCACCACGCTTACATCGACGCCGAGCCGGTCGAGCAGGGAGCCGATCTCGCGCAGGTCGTCGCGGTGGCGGAAGCCGAGTGCCGTCGGACCGAGCAGGTTGCAGCGGGGACGCGCGCCGGGCACGCGGTCGGCTGCCTCCGGGCGAGCGGCGCCTGCGAACGTGCGCACCAGCTGGTAGAAGGTCTCCGCCGCCCCCCAGTTCTCCTTGCGCTGGTAGGCCGGCAGCTCCAGCGCCACCACCGGCACCGGCAGGTCGAGCGCGCGGGCGAGGCCGCCCGGATCGTCCTGGATCAGCTCGGCGGTGCAGGACGCGCCGACCAGCATCGCCTCGGGGCGGAAACGCTCGTAGGCCTCGCGCACCGCGTTCTTGAACAGCCCCGCCGTGTCGCCGCCGAGGTCGCGCGCCTGGAAGGTGGTGTAGGTGACCGGCGGCCGGCGGTCGCGGCGCTCGATCATGGTGAACAGCAGGTCGGCGTAGGTGTCGCCCTGCGGCGCGTGCAGCACGTAGTGCACGCCGCGCATCGCGGTCGCCACCCGCATCGCCCCCACGTGCGGCGGGCCCTCGTAGGTCCAGAGCGTCAGCTGCACGTCGCGGCCTCCATCTCAGAGTCGCAGCAGCGCGCGTCGCGCCAGCGGCCGGGCGAACAGCGTGGCGAGGTCGCCGGCCTGCTCGAAGCCCTGGATCGGGCTGAACATCAGCTCGATCGACCATTTGGTGGTGAGCCCCTCCGCCTCCAGCGGATTGGCGAGCCCGAGCCCGCACACCACGAGGTCGGGGCGCGCCGCGCGGCAGCGATCGAGCTGGCGCTCGACGTCCTGGCCCTCGCTGATCCGCGTTCCCGGCGGCAGCAGGGCGAGCTCCTCGGCGAGGTGCGCACGGTGCAGATAGGGCGTGCCGACCTCGATCAGCCGCATGCCCATCTCGCGCGACAGGAAGCGCGCCAGCGGGATCTCCAGCTGGCTGTCGGGAAACAGGAACACGCTGCGGCCGGCGAGCTGCTCGCGCAGCCGCGCCGTGGCCGCCTGGGCACGGACGAGCGCGGTCGCGGTCTGCGCCCGCAGCCGGGCCAGATCGCCGCCCATCGCGTCGCAGGCGGCCTGCAGCCACAGCAGGGTGCCCTCGGCGCCGAGCGGGAAGGGGGCGGCGATGCAGCGCGCGCCGCGCGCTTCGAGCGCGCGCGCGGTGTCGGCGAGGAACGGCTGCGCCAGCAGCACCCGGGTGCCCTCGCCCACCGCGGGCAGCTCGGCGGCGCGGCGCGGCGGCAGGAAGCCTGTGCGGTCGAGGCCGATGCGCGCGAACAGGTCGGCCATCTGCGCCTCGACGATGTCGGGCATGGTGCCGGCGACCAGCAGTGCCGGCTGCGTCCCGCCGTCGGGCATGTCCGGCACCATCGAGGCGAGGCACGCATCCTCGCCCTGGGTGAAGGTGGTCTCGATGCCGCTGCCGGAATAGGCGAGCACGCGCACCGAGGGCGCGAACGTGCGCGACAGCCGCTGTGCGGCGCGCCCGAGATCGAGCTTGATCACCTCGGACGGGCAGGAGCCGACCAGGAACAGCAGGCGGATCTCCGGGCGGCGCTGCAGCAGCCGGGTCACGACCCGGTTCAGCTCCTCGTCGGCGTCGGCGCGTCCGGCGAGGTCGCGCTCCTCGATGATCGCGGTGGCGAAGCGCGGCTCGGCGAAGATCATGACCCCGGCTGCGGATTGCAGCAGGTGGGCGCAGGTGCGCGATCCCACGACGAGGAAGAACGCGTCCTGGATCCGGCGGTGCAGCCAGACGATCCCGGTCAGCCCGCAGAACACCTCGCGCTGGCCGCGCTCGCGCAGCACCGGGCCGATATCGGCGGCGATACCGCCGAGGTCGCCGATCGCGCCGCAGCCGCTCACGCCGCTCGGCTCCAGACCAGCTGGGGCGCCCTGCAGCGACGGGCGGCGCGCAGCTTGACGACGAACTGGGCGGCGTTGATCAGGTAGCTGGCGTAGGCGACCAGTGCCAGGATCAGCATCCGGGTGGCACCCAGCGCGCCGCTCAGAAGGGCCACGACGTAGGCGGTGTGCAGCGCGATCACCACCATGCTGACCGCGTCCTCCCGGAAGAAGGCGGGCGCGAACAGGTAGCGGCCGTAGATGTCGTGCTCCCACAGCGCGCCGGTGACCATGATCGTGTAGAGCACGAGGGTCTTGATCACCACCGAGCCGGAGGCGAGGCCGACGCCGTGACCGGTGAGCAGGGCGCGCAGCACCAGGCACAGGCTGATCAGGAACACGGCGAACTGGACCGGTGCCAGGACACCCTGCACCAGGGTCCAGCGGGACGCATCGCGGCGACGACGCTGCTCGGCGGTGTAGAGTGGCTTCGCCTGCCGCGGTCCGGTCCCGGTTCGCGAGATCGAGATCATGAAGGGCTCCATCGCCGGCCGCTTCCGGCTAGTGAAGCGACGCTAGGACCCGGTCGGTTAAAGTGTCAAGCCAGATTGACGTAACGTGCGATTGACAGCTAATCCGGGAAACGCTTTCAATAATGCGGGACACGGAGCAGGGCCGATGGCGGTCGCGAGGCGCAGGCGCGGAAGTTCCAGGATCGAGGCTTCTGCGAGCACGGCCGCCGCGTCCGATCTCGACCATACCAGGACCCTGGACGCCATCGCCGGCGTCGTCGAGGCGCAGATCGTGCCCAGGCTGCTCGCCGCCCATCAGGCGCGGACCCGGGCCGCTTCGTTGGCGGGCGACGCACTGCCCCACCCGCCGCCCGACGCGCCGTCGCGTCCGGATGGAGCGTTTCCGGATGCGGCGTTCATCGCGGCGTTCACCGCCGAACTGATACGCGGCGACCACGCCTCGATCAGGGCGCGCATCGAGGCGCTGAGCCAAGGCGGCCTGCCCGCGGAGTCGCTCTGCCTGCAGGTGCTGGCGCCCGCGGCGCGGCAGCTCGGCGAGATGTGGAACGACGATGCCTGCTCGTTCGTGGACGTCACCACCGGCACCGCGCTGCTGCACGGCATCATGAACGGGCTGCGGCCGGCTTTCTGCTACAGCGCGGTCGAGGGGGTGCGGCCGCGCTGCGCGATGCTGGTCACCGCGCCGGGCGAGCAGCATCGCTTCGGCGTGTCGATGCTGGCCGAGTTCTTCCGCAACGATGCCTGGCAGGTCAGCCTGCCGACCGGCCGGACGATCGCGCAGATCGCGGCCCTCGCCGCGGCGCGGCCGATCGACATGGTCGGGTTCTCCGGCGGCAGCGATCGTCAGCTCGGCGCGCTCGCCGCCTGCATCGCCGCCGTGCGCGCGAGTTCCTACAACCCCGACATCCTGGTCATGGTCGGCGGCCCGATCTTCGCGGCCAAGCCCGATCTGGTGCGGCTCGTCGGCGCCGACGCGACCGCGGCCACTGCGGAGGAGGCGGTGCATCGCGCCGCCACGCTGCTGCAGTCCCGGCGCGCCGCGATCGCCAAACGGGTCGCGCGGGTTCGCTCGACCGCCTCCGCACGGATCACCGCCTCGGCCGCCGCTTGCGACCGAGAACCATCGCACGCACAATAGTGTGATGAGCTCACATGCATTGCAGCACGCCGCCGAACTGTTCGAGGCGCTCGACGCGCCCGCCGCGGCGCAGATCATCGCCGCAGCCGCCGACATGGCGCTGATCGTGGACCATCGCGGCGTGGTCAAGGATCTCGCCTTCCGCAATCCGCGGCTGCAGAAGGACCTGCAGAACGTCGAGAGCTGGCTCGGCCGATCATGGATCGATACCGTCACGATCGAGAGCCGCCCGAAGGTCGAGGCGCTGCTCGGCGATGCGCTGAGCACCGGCGATCCGCATCTGCGCCACCTCAACCACCCAGCCGCGGACGGCACCGACGTCGCGATCCAGTATTCCGCCGTGGGCATTGCGGGGCGCGACGCGATCGCCGCCTTCGGCAACGACCTGCGTCCGCTCTCGGTGCTGCAGCAGCGGCTGGTCGAGGCGCAGCAATCGCTCGAGCGTGACTACTCCAGCATGCGACAGGCGCAGCAGCGCTACCGGCTGCTGTTCGACATCTCGCTCGATCCGCTGCTGGTGCTCGATGCGACCACGCTGAAGATCGTCGAGATCAACGCCGCCGCGCGCGAACTCACCGGCAGCGTGCTGCCGCGCGGCTGGACGCTGGCCGACCTGTTCGACCCGCAGGACCGGCCGTCGGTGGAGCGCTTCCTGCGCACGATGCGCAGCTCCGGCCGCGCCGACGCGCTGCGCTCGCGCCTGGCCGCCCCCACTCCCGACGGAGCCAGGGAGATGACGATCTCGGCGTCGCTGCTGCACGAGGACGAAGGCACGCTGCTGCTGGCGCGGCTGTCGCTGTCCGCGCCGCGCGCCGAGCTGACCAGCTCGACGCTGAACGGCAGGCTGCTCAACGCGCTCGAGCAGGCGCCGGACGGCTACGTGTTCACCGACGACGTCGGCACCGTGCTCGCCGCCAACGCCGCCTTCCTCGACATGGCGCAGCTCGCCTCGCTCGACCAGGCGCGCGACCGCAAGCTCGCCGACTGGCTCGGCCGCGCCGGCATGGAAGTCGACATGGACGTGCTGATCGCCAACCTGCGCAGCCGCGGCTCGGTCCGTCTGTATGCCACCGAGCTGCGCGGCCAGTACGGGCGCGAGACCAGCGTCGAGATCTCGGCGGTGCTGGTGCGCGGCAGCGAGCCGGTCGCCTACGGCTTCGCGATCCGCGACGTCGCGCGACGCATCGCGAGCGCGGTCGCCAGGCAGCCGCTGGAGCTCGGCCGCTCGCCCGAGCAGCTGGTCGAGCTGATCGGGCGGGTATCGTTGAAGGACCTGGTGCGCGACGCCACCGACGTGATCGAGCGGCTCTGCATCGAGGCGGCGCTGAAGCTCTCGGGCGATAACCGCGCCTCGGCGGCGGAGATGCTCGGGCTGAGCCGGCAGAGCCTGTACGTCAAGCTCCGCCGCTACGGGCTGGGCGACCTCGAGGACGCGCTTGCTCCCGAGGCGGCAGCCGACGAGGCGACGCTGGGGGGCTCGACGCGATGAGTGGGCCGGGCTCGATCGCCCACGCCGCCGCCTCCGGGCGGCACGCCGCACCCGCCCCGTCGGCGATCCTGACGCTGCTCAAGCCGATCACCTGGTTCGCGCCGATGTGGGCGTTCGGCTGCGGAATGGTCTCGTCCGGCCGGCCGCTCGGCGCGCACCTGCTCACCGCCGCGGTCGGCGTGCTGCTCGCCGGCCCGCTGCTGTGCGGCACCAGCCAGGCGGTGAATGACTGGTTCGACCGGCATGTCGATGCGATCAACGAGCCGAACCGGCCGATCCCGTCGGGCCGCGTCCCGGGCCGCTGGGGCCTCGGCCTCGCCGTCGGCTGGAGCCTGCTCTCGCTCGCGGTGGCACTTGCGCTGGGCCCGTGGGTGTCGGTCGCGGCGCTGCTGGGCTTGGCGCTGGCCTGGGCGTACAGCGCGCCGCCGGTGCGGCTGAAGCAGAATGGCTGGTGGGGCAACCTCGCGGTCGGCATCACCTACGAGGGCATGGCCTGGTTCGCCGGCGCCGCCGTCCTGCAGTCGGCGATGCCCGACGCCCGGATCGTCACGACCGCGCTGCTCTACAGCATCGGCACGCACGGCATCATGACGCTGAACGACTTCAAATCCATCGAGGGAGACAGGCAGATGGGTATCGCATCGCTGCCGGCCCAGCTCGGCCCGCAGCAGGCCTGCCGCGTGGCCTGCGCGGTGATGACGGTTCCTCAGCTCGCCATGATCGTCCTGCTCTGGCGCTGGGGCCTGCCGCTCTATGCGGCCGCGGTGGCGGCACTGGTGCTCGCCCAGGCGGCCCTGATGGCGCGCCTGCTCGCAGCACCGCGCGAGCGGGCGCCCTGGTACAATGCGACCGGAACCAGCCTGTACGTGATCGGCATGCTGGTCGCCGCCTTCGGGCTGCGTCCATGAGCCCGGCCAACCGCGACGCGGAGCCGCTCTACGATGTCGTCGTCGTCGGCGGCGGCCCGTCCGGCGCCACCGCGGCGCGCGACCTGGCCTTGGCCGGGCGCTCGGTGCTGCTGCTCGAGCGCGGCGGCCGCATCAAGCCCTGCGGTGGCGCGATCCCGCCAAGGCTGATCGAGGACTTCGCGATCCCCGACCATCTGCTGATGGCCCGCGTGCGCGGCGCGCGCATCATCTCCCCCAGCGACCGCGTCGCCCACATGCCGATCGACGGCGGCGGCTTCGTCGGCATGGTCGATCGCGAGGATTTCGATGCGTGGCTCCGCGACCGCGCCGAGGCCGCCGGTGCGCGGCGCCTGTGCGGACGCTTCGACCAGCTCGGTCGCGACCAGGACGGCATCACCCTGGTGCAAGGCATGACCACCACCAAGGGCGAGGCGGCGCGGCCGTTCAGCCTGCGCGCGCGCTGCGTCATCGGTGCCGACGGCGCCCGCTCCGCCGTCGCCAGGCAGGCGATCCCTGGCGCGGATCGCATGCGCTACGTGTACGCCTACCATGAGATCGTCCGCTCGCCGCGCGACGCGAGCTTCGACGGTGCGCGCTGCGACGTCTATTATCGCGGCGCCCTGTCCCCGGACTTCTACGGCTGGGTGTTCCCGCACGGCGATACCACCAGCGTCGGCCTCGGCAGCGCCCAGAAGGGCTTCGGGCTGCGCCGCGCCACCGATGCGCTGCGCGAGGCGGCGGGCCTGAGCGAGGCGCAGACGATCCGGCGCGAGGGCGCGCCGATCCCGCTCAAGCCGCTGCGCCGCTGGGACAATGGCCGCGACGTGGTGCTGGCCGGCGATGCCGCCGGCGTGGTCGCCCCGGCCTCCGGGGAGGGCCTGTACTACGCGATGACCGGCGGCGCGCTGGCCGCCGCCGCGGCGCACGAGTTCATCGCCAGCGGCGATGCACGCTGCCTGCGCCGGGCGAGACGCCGCTTCATGCGCGCGCACGGCCAGGTGTTCGCCATCCTCGGCATCATGCAGCGCTTCTGGTACAGCACCGACGGCCGGCGCGAGCGGTTCGTGGCGATCTGCCGCGACCGCGACGTGCAGCATCTCACCTGGGCCGCCTACATGACCAAGGAGTTGGTGCGCGCCAAGCCGATCGCGCACGTCAGGATCTTCTTCAAGAACATCCTGCATTTGACCGGCGTGCTCTCGACGTGAGCGCGCCCACCATCATCGCCACCGCCTCGGTGATCGCGGTGCTCGGAGTGGGCGGCGCGCTGACCAGGATCGGCTCGTGGTACGCCGCACTGCGCAAGCCGAGCTGGCAGCCGCCGGGATGGCTGTTCGGTCCGGTCTGGAGCGTGATCGGCGGCCTGACCGGCTGGGCCGGCGTCGTCGCCTGGGAGTCGCTGCGCGGCTCGCTGGAACGCGTCGTGCTGCTGGCGCTGTTCGCGCTGAACGGCGTGCTGAATGTCGGCTGGAGCCTGCTGTTCTTCAATCGCGAGCGGCCGGACTGGGCGCTGAGGGAAGTCGTGCTGCTCTGGCTGTCGATCCTGGCGCTGATCGTCGATGCGGCCCTCCGCGCGCCGAAGGCGGCGTGGCTGCTGGCGCCATACCTCGTCTGGGTGTCGTTCGCGGCATTCCTCAACCTGATCATCGTGCGGCTCAACCCGCAAGCGCGACCCTCCTGATCGGATCCAGCATGAGCGCTCCAGACCGGCACGACGCGAACCTGCACGACCGCAGCCTGCAGAACTCCAGCCTGCATGACCCGAGCCTGTATGACATCGACCCGCACGACATCGCCGAGAAGGCCCGGCTCGCCCTGGAGACGCTGATCGCGGCGCGCGCGACGCACTGCCCGGCCGCCGAGCTGCTGGATCCGGCAGCCGGCGCACCCGCCGGGATCAGCGTGCCGCGCCATCGCCCGACCTTGCCGCTGCGCGTCGGCACCCGCGGCTCGCCGCTGGCGCTGACCCAGACCCGCGGCTTCCTCGCCATGCTGGCCCGGCTCTGCCCGAAGCTGCGGGAGATGGACGTGTTCCGCGAGCAGGTCATCCGCACCACCGGGGACGCGGTGCAGGATCGTCCGCTGGCGGAGATCGGCGGCAAGGGGCTGTTCGCCAAGGAGATCCACGAGGCGCTGGTCGACCGGCGGATCGATCTCGCCGTGCACAGCCTGAAGGATCTGGAGACCACGCTGCCGCGCGGGATCGTGCTCGCCTGCACGCTGCGTCGCGAGGATCCGCGCGATGCCCTGATCCTCGGCGATGCGTGCGGCAGCGTCCCGGCCTCGGACGGCCGCGACTTCTATGGCTGCCTGCCGCACGGTGCCTTGATCGGCACCGCGTCGGTGCGTCGACAGGCGCAGTTGCTGCATGCGCGGCCCGACCTCCGCGTCGCGATGCTGCGCGGCAACGTGCAGTCGCGGCTGGACAAGATCCGGCACGGTGTCTGCGACGCCAGCCTGCTGGCGCTGGCGGGTCTGCGCCGGCTCGGCCTGGAGCACGAGGCCTCGGTGGTGCTGGATCCCGAGATCATGGTGCCGGCCGGCTGCCAGGGCGTGGTCGGCATCACCGCGCGCGAGGACGCCACCGAATTGCGCACCCTGCTCAAGACGATCGAGGATCAGGACGCGCGCCACACCGCGACTGCGGAGCGCACCCTGCTGCAGAGCCTAGACGGCTCCTGCCGCTCGCCGATCGGTGCGTATGGACGGATGGGCGCGGACGGACGGCTGCACCTGACCGGCCTGGTCGCGCGAGACGACGGCTCGTTCCTGCTGCGCCGCAGCCTGTCGGGACCGGCAGAGGATGGCGGCAGACTGGCCGAAGAGCTCGCCCGCTCGCTGCGGGCCGACAGTCCTGGCGATATCTTCGCCTGACGCGGTCAGCCGGCGCCGAAGCGGATCGCAGCCACCGTCGAGTAGATCAGCGCCAGCGAGTCCTTGTTGAGCGGTTCCGCCGACGCCGGCTCGATCAGCCGGGTCTGCACGTCGCTCAGGGCCTCGACCGCCTGCACCGTGTTCGGATCGACGTCCGATCCGTTCGCGACCGGCATCAAGTAGAGCAGAAGAAGTGCGTGGGTATTGACGTGCTCGGCATCGAGTGCCGATCGGAGGCAGGATCCCCTGTGACTGGCATCGGCCCCAGGCGCGGCCCTAGGCGCGGCCCCAGGCGCAGTCACGGTCGCGGAAGAATCATCGGAGAAGGCTTTCCTCGCGAGCATATTGCTACTCCATCAGGAACATCGTCTTCGCTTGCTCGACATTGTTGAACTCGTCAGACCTGCCCGCACCTGAGCGGCTATGACTTGAAGTATCCAGATGCGCAGCCATTCCAAATTATGGAACGATCCTGTTGGCCTCCCGCCGCGGCTGTTCTGCCTGCTTTTGTTTCCTACTTTGATGAGATTTCGGCAATGTCTAATTATCGCCGCTGGCTAAACTGCTGCGCTGCAACACGATGACTGGGCAGCTCCCGCTCCGTCGCAGCCTGCACCAGGCAAGATCGGCAGCCTAGCCGCGCACCAGGCTGTGCTGCCGCGGCTTGCAGCCGTTCAGCGACACGAGGTCCGCTCCGGCATCGGTGCCGCGCTCGCCGCGCAGGGCGCTGTGCAGGTCGGGATCGTGCGGGTGCGGCCAACGGTTGGCCAGCGAGGTGGGCAGGCTGCGGCCCAGCACCAGCAGGCGTGTGCCGCGCGGCACCACCTGACGGGGCGACGAGAGGTAGGCCGGTCCGAGTGCCCGGATGCGCTGTCCGATCTCGCGGTAGAGCGACGCGGCCGAGCCCACCGCGAGGCGCGACCGCCACGGCAGGTAGGCGAGGCCGCGATGGCCGCTCGCGTAGTACAGCTCGGCCAGGTCCAGCACGCGCGTCACCGCCGCGAACACCGGCTCGGGTCGTCGCAGCTCGCTCGTCGCCACCCAGCTTTGCGGCAGATACACCCGGTCGCGCTGCGCATCCTCGACCACGTCGCGGGCGATGTTGGTCAGCTGCATCGCGACCCCAAGATCGAGCGCGTGCGGCGCCGCCAGCGGGTCGCGCACGCCGAGCAGCCGGCACATCAGCAGCCCGACCGTGCCGGCGGCGCCGTAGGCGTAGCGCAGCAGCGCCGCGACGTCCGGGATCCGCACCGGCCCGAGGTCGCCGATCATGGTGTCGATGAGCCGTGCCGCGACCATCGGGTCGAGGCCGTGGCGTGCGGCGAGCCTCAGGAAGCCGTCCAGCGCCGGATGCGTCGCCTCGCCTTCCAGCATCGCGCGACGCAGCGAGAGCAGGGCGATCCTGGCGCTCTGGCGATCGTCGGTCTCGTCGGCGATGTCGTCTACGGTGCGGCAGAAGCTGTAGAGTTCGGCGGCGTCGTGCAGCAGGTCGCGCGGCAGCAGGTTGCCCGCCAGACGGAAGCTGCGGCCATGACGGCTGAGGGTGGCGAGCGCGGTCGGCCGCGTCGGATCCGCCTGCGGCCGCGACCGCAGGCTCATCGCCGCCAAGCCATCGTGTGCTGCGTGCGCAACAGGGTCTCCGCCACCTTGGCCGAGGTCAGCACGCCCGGCAGCCCGGCTCCCGGATGCGTCCCGGCGCCGACCAGGAGCAGCCCGTCCAGCTCTTCGGAGAGGTTATGGAAACGGAACCAAGCCGACTGCGTCAGCCGCGGTGCCACCGAGAAGCCGGCGCCGTGCAGGCTGCGGTAGTCGACGGCGAAGTCCCGCGGCGTCATCCACGAGCAGGTGCGCAGCGCCGCCCGTACCCCGGGCAGCTCGCGCGCGTCTAGCATCTGCAGCACGCGGTCGCGCAGGATCGGGCCGGCCGCCGCCCAGTCGATCGGCGCCCGCAGGTTCGGCACCGGCGCCAGCACGTAGAAGGCGTCGCACCCCTCGGGTGCCGCGTCCGGATCGGTGGCGCCCGGGCGATGCAGATACAGGCTGAGGTCGTCGGGAAGCCTAGGCTGCCGGCCGAACACCTCGTCGAGCAGGGATTTCCACCGCGTGCCGAGCAGGATGGTGTGGTGCGCGGTGTCTGGATAGCGTCGCCCGGTGCCGAAATACAGCACGAACAGGCCCATCGAGAAGTCGAGGCGCGCGAGCCGCCGGTCGGTCCAGGTGCGCCGCGCCAGGCCGGGCAGCAGCTGCGCGTAGAGTGCCGGCGCGTCGGCATTGGCGATCACCAGATCGGCCGGCAGGCGTCGTCCGTCTGCGAGCGTCACGCCGCTGACGCGCCGGCGCGCGGTTCGTGCCCGCAGGCCGTCAGACCGCTCGCCGGCGCACACGTCGATCCGCGCGACGTCCGCGCCGGTCAGCACCGTGACGCCCTGCCGGCGCGCGAGGTCGCCCAGGGCCGCGACCAGCGCGCCGGTGCCGCCGCGCGCGAACCACACGCCCCAGCGTCGTTCCAGATGCTGGATCAGCGCGTAGATGCCGCTGGTGTGGAACGGATGGCCGCCCACCAGGAGCGGCTGCAGGCTGAACACACGCCGCAGCGAGGGGTCGCGCAGGCAGGATGCGACCAGCGCTGCCACCGAGCGGTGGCCGCCGAGCCGCACGATCGCCGGGAACGCGCGGAGCATGACCGAGAGGCGGTGGAACGGCTGCGCGCCGTAGCGCTCATAGCCGATCGCGTACAGCCGCGCCGCCCTCGCCAGCAGACGATCATAGCCCGCGACGTCGCCCGGCGCCCAGGCGGCGATGCGGGCGCGCATCGCCGCAGGATCGCCGTCGTAGTCGAAGCGGCGGCCGTCGGCGAAGCTGATGCGGTAGAAGGGCGAGACCGGAAGCAGCGTCACGTGGTCCGACAGGCGCTCGCCGAACAGGGAGAACAGCTCCTCGATCAGGAACGGCGCAGTGATGACGGTGGGTCCGGCATCGAAGCTGAACCCGTCCTGCTTGAGCACGCGCCCGCGACCGCCGAGCTGGTCGAGCCGCTCGAGCAGCGTGACCTCGTGTCCCAGGGCGCGGGCGCGAAGTGCGGCTGCCAATCCTCCGAACCCAGCACCGATCACGATGACCCGGCGAACTGGCACGCCGTGCATGGTGTCCTCCGGAGGTCATCGTCATCGCCTCGGGGTTGATGGTATCGGACATCGTGAAAGCTTGTCGAGCCTGCGGCGCCGGTCCGGGAGACCGCGGATCGCGACCCTCGGGTCGAGCCGATGACCGCGCCGGAGCCGTTCGCGATCGATCGGGCCGGCCTCGACCGTCGTGGCAGGTCGCGCAGCGCCTCGTTGACGTTGGGGATCGTTCCGCGACGGGTCGGGCACCGCCCGGCTCGCGCGTCAGCCCGTCCGCATTGACCGTGTCATCGCCGAACAGCTAGACCTCATCTGCAACTTCACGCAGCTCGTCATACCGTGTGTTACTTTCCGGCAATCCGGCGCGTGACGGCCGCGACACGGCCGGTCGATCCGGCGACGCCGCGGGAGATCAGGCAGCAGAGGGTCCTTGTGATTATGAGCGCGAGAACCGCAGCCGCTAGATCAGGTTGCCGGCTTCCCCGGGCTCCTCAACCCACTCTTCCGTGTCGCCAACGGCGCCGTTTACTTGCGCCCCGGGCGGATGCTAAGCCGCTGCCGTCGCCGGGTTAGCACAGTGGTAGTGCAGCGGTTTTGTAAACCGAAGGTCGGGGGTTCAAATCCCTCACCCGGCATAGGCCCCACCTGGACCCTAGGTAGGCCAGTAGTTTAAGCGAAATCATAGCCTTCGGACCCCTCTGGTGATACAGACAGGGGGCACAAATGGCGTTCGGCTGGGGTCGAGTTTCAAAGGTGATGGTTAGCCCGCAGAGGCATCCCAAGACGGGCACCTACAGGTTCCGGAAGGCTGTCCCGGCGGCCCTTCAAGTCCAGGTCGCGGCCGTCCTAGATCGTCCTGAGGGCCGGACAACGGAGCTGATCCAGTCGCTCGGGACGAAGGACATCCGAGAGGCCAAGCGCCTGATGGCGGCTGCGATCCAATGGGCTGATGACATCCTGGACGCTGCCAAGGCAGGCGCGCGGCCCCTGACGCACCGGCAGATGCATGGTCTGGCTGGCGTCTGGTATCGGCGGACGCTGGCAGAGTGGGAGAGGGACCCTGCGCTCGCCTTACAGTGGGAGCGCTGGCGGGAAGACGCGCACATCGACTCCAGGACCGGCGATCCAGATCCTCTCCCTATGTTCTATGTGACGGAGTTGCTGGACGCGGAGCACGTCGTCACGACGCCGGCCAGCAAGGTGGAGCTGGGCAAGCTCCTGACCGCCCGCCTCTGGCAAGCGTTGGTCCAGTGGGACAAGCAAGCCGATGGAGACTTCAGCCCCGACCCTCGGCTGGAGACGTTCCCAGCCTGGGAGCCACCGTTACGCGCCCGCAAGGGCACCCCGAAGGTCTCCCTACAGTCCCTCTTCGACGGCTGGACGGCGACCGCCGTAGTCAAGCCAAGGACTGTCGCGGAGGCCAGGTCAAGCCTGAGCATCTTTGCCGCGCACCTTGGCCACGACGATGCTAGCCGCGTGACGAGAGCTGACCTCGCAGCATGGCGGGATGCCTCGAAGGCGGCGGGTCTGACCAACAACACGTTCAATAACCGTCTGTCGCACCTACGGAACCTGTTCGAGTGGGGGGTCCGAGAAGGCATGATTCCGACGAACCCTGCCGACGCCAAGCTCAGGTTGGCTAAGAGCAAGGCCGCCACCCGTCTGCCCTACTCCGACGCGGAGACTGTGCAGATCCTCCAGGCGGCCCGCAAGGAGACCCGTGCGTCCCTCCGGTGGGTCCCTTGGATACTGGCGTTCACCGGGATGCGAGCCGGCGAGGCTTTCCAGCTCTCCGTCTCCGACCTACGCCAGGACGGCGGGATCGACTTCTTTGCGGTCCATGAGGATGACGAGGGCAAGAGCGTCAAGAGCGGCGAGCGGCGCAACGTGCCGATGCACAGCGCCCTCATACGGGAAGGGCTCCTCGACTATGCCCGGTCACTGCCAGACCAAGCTGGGCCGCTCTTCCCAGACAAGAAGGTTGACCCGCACGGCAACAGAGGGGGCCGTGCATGGACCGTAACGGGCAAGTGGGTCCGGAAGGTCGTCGGCATCACGGACCCGCAGAAGGCCCCGAACCACTCGTTCAGGCACCGGCTGGAGGACGAGATGCGGAACGCTGAGATCCCTGAGGATGCCCGTGACGCCATTGTGGGGCACGCCAGGAAGACTACGGGGAGGCTGTATGGGACCCGTGGCGAGGCGCTGAAGAGGCTTAAACGGGACCTGGAGAGGGTTCAGCCGCCGCCGGGGCTGTTCTAGAAGCGAGCATCCGTTAACGGATCGTTCCGGAGCAGCATGATAGTCTGCACGCGAAACGAAACCGGGCGATTTACCATGTGGGACGCGCAAGCAGACGCTGATCCTAGAACTCCGGAGCAGCAAGAGCGCGAGCGCTTGGAGGCGCTTGCTCCAAGGTGGCGCTTCTGGGCCGGCTTTGACCGGTGGTGTTACGAGGCCATGAGCCACCGTGAGATCACAGTGGCCTGCTCAAACTCCGTGACCCATGTCCTCGACGGCAAAGGCCAGATCTGGTTCTGGGACCGTGAATGGCAGATCTGGCTTAGGATTGGCGATCCCGCAGAAGTGCATCTTCACGCCGAGAATCGCGCCTATGTCGCTGTCCTGCGTCGGTCGGTGCCGATCAGCCGACTACTCATGAGCACTCGATGCTCAGGAGAACGTTCGGCTGCGAAGGAGGCACTTTGTAGGTTAGCGCGATCCGTCCGGCGGACGTTCCAGGCATCTTCAACAGGCGGCCTTGCCAGCAGTTGTTGGGTTGGTGCGGCTTCCCTCTATCGTGATGCGGCCCAGAGGAACCGCTGGCAAATCCCCGACCTTGATCCGCCGGGCTGGAGTGAGGACGTCGAAGCGGGACTTCGTAAGCTCGAACAGACTGAGTTCTCGGAGTTCTCGATGCGTCAGTTTGAGCTACGGCAGTGGGCTCAGAGAGCGCCTTGAGGGTGTTCGACGGGAATAGCGGCCCCATCGATCCCGAGCTTAACAATAGCTTCATTGAGATGACCCGCGACCCTCTTGAACGGACCTGAGACGCACCATCTTCTTGTTGGCGGAAAAACCTCCGGCGGCTGTCGCTGGTCGGTCCCTCGGGATGTTGGGGTAAGTTGTGGAAGGTGTTGTGACGTTACGAGTAGAAGAGTTAGCCTGTGTTCCGATTGATCAGACTGCACCGGGAACGTTTTTGTTAGTTTCTAGACCAAGCGACGATAAGCCCACGATCTGCGTCAGGTGCTCCTACTCTTTCCAAGGCGCGGAGCCTTAACAAGGATTAATCGAGATTGGTGGGTCTTCTCCAGGACGCGCGTGGCCCGACAGCGCGATCAATAACCTAATCGGCCTGCGGCTACCAAAAGGAATAGGTTTGGTGGCAGATGTGGACGGAATAGAGGTCGCCTCTTCTGTCAGCAGAGGCGACGCTTGTATTGTCTCCGGCAGGGATGAACGTCTGCTACCTGCGATGCCCGTGTATAGCGGGGGCAATGAGTTCCTGGGCTTCCTAAGCGTCGGTGTAGAAGGAAAGTGGGAGGTCATCCCGGCGGGAAGATCCTCGCTCCTTCGCCGCATCGGCACCTTCCGCATCAACATTCCGGCGCAGCAATCCGTGTAGATCGAAGGTCCCGCTAAAAGGGGGCCATTACCCCGTCCCAAGGCTCCCAGCTCCAGTCCGGCGGGAACCTGGGGACGAGCGGCTCCTCCACTATCTCCGCCGCCGGCTTCTCAACCGGAGCAATTGCCTTCGGCTTGGCGACCGCAGCGTGCTTAGGCATCGGGTTGGCCTCGAATAACGCCTTGATGACCCCCGCGTTCTTCCCCTGAGGAACCACCTTTCCCGTGGTGTAGGCGCAGACCACTTCTCCACCGGCACAACGGATCTGATGACCATGCGGGAGGTCCCTGGTCCCGTTGATGTTGTAACCGGCTCGCTCCAGGACGGCCCGGACGTGGTCTAGGATGGTCGTAGTCATGGGTTCTCCTTCTTGGATCGTAACGTAATCAGCAGCTTAACGATGGGTGGCAAATCTCCATTAAGGGGCTCTCTATATGGGGATCTGCCACCCATCGGTTTCGGCTCTCAGGCTGCGTCTTCCCAGTCGGGAGCCTCCTGAACTTCAGCCAGACGGAGACCCTTCAACGGCGTCCGCTGGCCACGGCCCTCTGAAGCCCCGATCAAGCCGAGGTTCGCGATGTGGTCCCGCCATTCCTCCTTCTTCACGACGCGACGCATGAAGTCCCGCATGGCCATTGGCTTCGGCGTCCCGCCCTTCTCTGGCATGACCGCCGCAACCTGGGCGTAGCTCAGGAAGTCCGTCCCCGTGGTCAGTGCGCCAGCGTCGATTAGCGCAGCCAGGATTAGCGAGGCGTCCAGTGCCTTGCCAGCCAGCTTCGGAGCAACCGGGCACCACCGCTTGATCTTCGCCCCTGGGAACATCGTGTGGACGTTCTCCGCAGTCGGGATCGAGGACGCGGCGGAGGCGATGATGTAGAGGTCCATCGGCAGACAGCATGGCCCGTTAGATTGCCTTACACGGCCCCTACAAGCCGCCTAAAGGATCAGGTTACGGTGCTCCCCGTGCGTCGTCTTCAGCACGTCGGCCGCATGAGCGAAGCCATGTAGCTCAGCGGGTCGCGCCTTCGCCATGTGCGTCAGCGCCAGGTAGTGACAGGCGGGCATGAACAACGTGCCCCCGAGGATGACGTTGGGGACGTCCCTGTACTCATTGGTCGCCATGTGACTGCCCCACGTGATGACCGACACCATCGGGAAGACAGCGTCGGGCAGTAGGCGGCGGAGCTGGTCATCCACGTCGGCAATCTTCTTCCCCGCCTTATGCGTTACGACAAGCCAACGCTCGGTCGGCTTGGTCAGGATCGTTGCAGCCATGCCCCCCACAAGATCCGCTCCGTTGCTCCTGAAAGCGGTCTTGCTGCCGCCGGTCTTCCAAAGATGGACGGTCAGCGCTGAGTAGTCCTTGACTGCCTGCCTAAGCGGGACGACGTCGCGGCACTCGACAGCGTCAGCGTAGGTCTGCCGAACGCGGATTGAGGCGTCCAGGACCACGAGAGGAGCCAGGTCCTCGGGAAGCGTGTCCCGGTAGCTGATGACGACCCTACCCTCGCCGTCAGCGGAGTATCGCTCCTTGGTTATCCTAACCTGCCGCCCAGCGACGAAGAACAATGCGGAGGCGGTCAGTCGGTGGTGGTCGGTGGCCGAGGCCCGGCCCTGTTCCAGTGCTCCGAGAACGTCCAGCTCCCCCACCCCGGATAGCGCCGTCCAGTCCGGCACGGTCACTAGCTCGCCGTCAGCGGCCTGTCGAAGCCCGATGAAGAATTCTTGGAGCGCCGTGGACAGCGCTCCACTGAGCCGCTGAGCGACGCTGAACAGGCCCCCCAGCTCCGCAGCGTCTAGCGTGATAGGCGTGCCCGGCATCCACGCCTCATCCCAGACACGAACGGCGCGCGGTGCTCCTTGATAGTGGAACAGAGAGACCGCCTTGAAGGCCCTCCATCTCGTTTCCCTCTCGACCTTCTGCTGGGTCACGATCAGCACTTGTGCGTCGTGTGCGCGACACTCCGACAAGGCGTTGATCGTGTCGTCACTCGTCCGTGCCGCGATCCGGCCGCCGATGCCTGCCGCTGTCAGGTCTCCCATCAGCGCCCGCGCCTCGTCCAGCCGCCCGACGCAGATGAGCATCCCGACGTCGCGGTGCTCTGCTGACGCCGCGAGAGCTTTGCTGAACTCGACTGCGGCGGATGACTTGCCGATGCCGGGATCAAGCGAAGCTAGGAAGACGCTGGGCGCTGCTGTGCCGTCAGCCATCGCAGCCATCGTCTTCAGGGTGTCCCGCAACGCCGCAAGGTGGGTCTCGCCGGGGTGATGATTACGGGCTGCGAAGGTGTCTTGAAGGGACCTGAAGGCTGCCTGGGCAAGCCCACACGGTGCCCCGTCCAAGACAGCGTCATCGGCGCCCTCGCTGGGCACCGGTTCGTTATCGAGAAGCATTGGTGTCCTTTCTGGTTTGAGGCTCAGTGAGTGAAGGCATGGGATGCGGAGATGGCCGCCCAAACGGCAGCCCAAAGGGCACCCCTCAGGCGTTGTTTGAGGCTCATCGGTTTGCTTTCAGAATGGGTGTAGGAGGGATCGGCGCTTCACTGGCCTTGGCTCAGCGAGCCCAGCTAGATCCCCTTCATGAGCTGCGGGGTGAACCTGCCGGCATCTGCTCCAGGGTGCGCCGCTAGGTAGCTGTCGCGTATCGCTGCCTTGCCTTCTGCTGTGGGCTCGGTTGCGATCTGGCTGATCGCCTGCTTCTCCCCCGGTGTCGGCGCAAGGAGGCCCATCATCGCCGCGTGGCGCTGGTAGGTGTTCGCCGCATTCTGCCAGCGGTGGAGGTTGAGGATCGGCGGCCGGCCGTTCGTGGTGCCATTAGGGACCCCGTTCGGAGCCGTTATAGCCCCGCCCACCGGCCCGCCCATCGCCTGCTGAACGTCAGCCGTCGCCTGCTGAGCGGTGCCCTGCATCGCCGTCTCGAACGCCTCCTGAGCGCCCTGGAAGGGGGCACTCGGGGTCAGGATCGACGGCAGCCCGCGCGCCGTGGCGACCCTGTCAGCAATCAGCCCGGCCACTTGCCGAGGCACGTTCTGGCCGCTGATGGCTGCGGCGGCGTGAAGCGGGTGGATAGACCCCTGAGTGGCGAGGTCGTTGATGGCAGAGGCCATCTCGCCAAATGCTGGGGCTGACTGTTGTGGGTGGTAGTCTCGGTGGATAATTTGAGCGAGGGCAAGAGCCCCGCCGGGGAGACCGCCCTGGAGGCCGCTGGAAGGCGTTTGAGCGGGCTGGGCTACAGGGGTAGCTGACGGGGCGGTAGAGGGCCCTGCTGAGACTCCAGCGGGAGTCTGCGGGGCTGCCTGCGGTGGCGCTTGCGGGCCTGGCTGGACAACCGGCGCCGGCCGTGGAGCGGGCTGAGGACCGCCGGGAGGTGGGCCTTCGACCGGGCTTCCCTGCATCCCGCCGGACTGCTCGAACTGACGCTGCGCAGCCAAGTAGGGGTCAGCGGCTTCCCGCTGGGCCTGTGCGGTCGCCTGCGACAGAGCGTCGAGAGGCTGCCGCGTAGGGACTTGGTAACCCGCCCGCGCCACGATCTGCTGCGCCCCAAGGTATTGCGCTTCAGCGGGCGTCAGCGAGGTTCCGAACAGCGCGTCCGCAGCCTGGCCGAACTTCCCCGCAACAGCAGCCAGTGGCGTTCCGTGTCCAAGGATGCCTGCCCCCGCCAGCTCGGCGGCATGAAGGAGGTCCCCGTGGGCGCCGGCTAGTAGAGCCGAGCCGAAGGCCAGAGGCCGGGCAGACTGCTGGGCAAGCTGAGCAAGCGGGCCCAGGCTGTTCTTATAGAACCCTTGACCGGACCCGAGATCGAGTTGCTGAAGCGCGCCTTGTAGGGCCTCGCCGTGGCCGTCAGGCAAAGCCAAGCTCCTGACACCAGCGAAGGCTCCGGCCGGCACGTCAGAGAGCGCGTTCTTGTTAGACGTCGCCTGAGACAGCGAAGTCCGGACATCGGCCGCCTCATTCGGGTTGACGTAGCCGGCGCTGCGGGCAGCTCTCGTGTAGTCGGCGATGCTGTTTGCCAGGTCGCCCTTGAGGCTGTTGGCGGCCGCAATCGGCGTCATTGAACCCCCGACCGCCGCCGCCTGCGTCTGCCTCAGCGCGTCATTGTAGAGGATGATCTGACCAGCTTGCTCCGGCGTCATTCCCTTCGTCAGCGAGCGAGAAACGGCGTTCTTGACGGCATTGCCGGCGATGTTGCGCGCGTCAGCGGCCGCCGCTCCGGCGATTGGCAGCAGTGCTAGCCCGGACGCAATACCGTCCGCCGTCTGATCACTGGCCCCGAGAGCCTTGGCGGTAGGCTGCGCGGCCCCGATGATCCCGGAGGACACCAGCGGCAGTGCGCCGACACCGCCGGTTAGCGCCGCTCCCGTAGCGCCGCCAACGGCCCCTTCAAGGATCTTGCCTGACGCCTGCTGAGGCGCATACCAGCCCGACCGGTTCTCAGCGTTCGCCGCCATCTGCTGGACCGGAACAGCGTCGAGCCGATCATCAAGCGCGCTGATGCCGGGAAGACGTGGCGTATGCGCCTCCACGAACCGGCCGGCCGCCTGCGCGGTGCCGATGAGGCCCGTTGCGCCATCGATCAGGCCCCGTCCGACAATCCCGCCGAGCCGCTGCGCGTAGCCTGGATCGGAGGGCGCTGCGTCAAGCGTGAAGCCAGCCGGAAGGGCCGACAGAGATCTCGTCGAGGCCGCAGGTGTATCAAACTGGTCAAAAGGGTTGGCGCCGCGCGGCTGTGCTGGCGTGTCAAATTGGTCGAAGGGGTTAGGCGCGGTAGGCCGAAGCTTCGTCGCTCCAGACTGGGCAGCCTGGGAATGGAGCTGATCGCCAGACGGCCCCGGAGCAGCCAGGAGCTTGTCGTCGCTCGCCGTTGCGTAGGGTCCGGGAGCGGCCAGAAGGACGTCGTCACTGGCCCCCTGAGCTGGCCGAACACTCGCGGCTTCAGACTGGGCCGCTTGGGAATGGAGGGCTTGCAGTGCGGCCGGGGAGAGATTGCTCCCGGCGGAGTTGATCGAGCCGTCGAGAATGAAGCCAGGCGGTAGCTGACTAGGGTCGGCAGAGGACCCTGAGGGGGCCGTTGAAGGTGGCATGGTTGGGTTCCTGATGGGTGCTGGGGGAGCGATGCGCTGTGCGGATCAGAGGCGCCGGCATCGGCTTTGTTACGCAGCCGTTCAGCGTTAGCGGATGCCGCTAGGAGGCTGCTGGAGGCTCGCAGAAGGTCCTGGGGACGGGGCAGCTACAGGGGTAGCTGAGGCAGGCCTAGAGGGCCTCTGGAAGAGTCCTGCGGGGCTCTGTGAGGGTGTCTGAACGGGGACGTAACGGGACATATCAATTGCTGGCGTCAGGCATGTTCCCGGAGTGCAGCAACGCCAGCCACTCTTCAGCAGGCGTCACAGCGACCTCGGCTTGGTGTCGCGGCTTCGGCTTGGTGAAGTCCGTGATGATCCCCGCCGCCTTCAGCCTGGTTTCCGTCTTGATGGTCTCGTCCAGCATTAGTTCGAAGGCGACCCGAAGCGCCGTGTTGCCGGCCTCTTCATCGACCGGCAGAGTGCCGTTGGCGATCAGCCGAGCAACGGCTTCGTCTGCCTTCGTCGCCGCCTGCGCCTTGATCTCTACTATCTCGCCCTTGCGTCCCTTCCAGCCGTCCGGCACTCCAGCCCGCGTCGGAGCCCTGCCCTCAGCTCGAAGGCGTGCGAAAATGGCTCGGCCACGTTCGCGCCGCTTTTCGAACGCCTCCGCCGTCTTGGGGTAGTTTCTGATGACCCCGAGCCACCTTTCCTCCCAGTGGGTCTTCGGAGCGAGCCTGCTCTCTGGGCTCGCTGCCGCCCTTCTTGTAAGGTTCTTTACGCCACGCCGGGTCTCGTCGCGGTAAGTCGTAAGGCGTGGGTCGCCTTTCTCTGTTGCCATAACTTGTTCCTTCTTGTTTCGACGTCAGTGTGACCTGGTCACGTGGTTGCGCCGTAGCGCCCGAAATGGCGTGCGGTGAGGCAGGCTCAGGGAGTTTGCCGGGGCTAACCGGCGGGCGATGTCAGGGGACGGCGGGAGCCGTGCCGGCCACCTGTTCGGCGGCGATACGGATCGCCTCTCGGAGAGCACGCGAGCGGGTCGGAAAGCGGTCCGCGTGGCAGGTCGCGGCGCGGCGGATCGCCTCCGCAATGGTTGTTAGATGATCCTGCTCCGCAGGCGTGATGCGGCATATGATGCGGTCGGTGATCATGGCGTGGTTCTCCTGGAGTATGATGTTCGGTGTCTGACGAAAGACAGGAGGCGGCCAACCGTGCATAGGCCCGCTTCCCTCAGTAGGGGTCGTAAACCTGCAATAGCCCTGGAGAGCCCTATTGAAGGCCCTTGAGCGGCCTCCACTCGTTCCGGCTACGGGTGTAGCTGAGGGGTTGCTGAGGGCTTCTACGGGCCTTCTACGGGCTCGCACGCCCGATTTTTGCTCTTAACGAAGGCCGGCCGCCGAAACTGGGATACCAATGTTACAATGTATCATATTGACCTGGGCCGCTAGGTGAGCTGGCGCGGCTTCCGGCTCTGACGGGACGCGTCAGGAGGCCCGTAGAAGGCCCCTGAGCGGCCTCTGACCGGCGCTGCTACATGGGTAGCTGAAGGGGCTCCTGTAGAGTCTGTAGCGGGCTCCTAGACGGCCCTGTGCGGCGTCTCCACGTGCCTCAGGTTCCAACCCCTCAGTAGGTCCGTGATGTGCGCGTCGATAGACCGGACAGCCGCTTCCACCGTCGCGAAAGCCGGCCACTCGACTAGACCCTCAACCTTCGCGTCCGTCACTACGAAGCCGCGCCTGTCGCGCCAGATGCAAAGTTGCTCGCTTAGCTTGGGGCCGTTGATCTGATGCAATCTGGCGAAGCGGGCTAGGCCGGTGCCGTTCGAGCTTTCGTCTGTGACGAGTTCCGGCTCGGCTGCAAACCAGCCTGCCGGGAGATACTGTGCAATGCTCCTACGCATCGCAGCGACATCAATGTCAGACAGATACTCGTTCAGGTTGATCGGTGCAGGTGAGGCCGTGATGGTGTTGTTCATGGAGCGCGTTCCTGGGTGCCTGTCCGATCCGCCCATGCGACAGCCTCATGCCGTTGCGGTTTCGTATCGTTAGAGTAGCTATGCCATCAAGCGACCGAGGCCGCAAGCACTCTTTCGTGTTGTATCAATGAAAGCGCGTTCGTTGTGTCAGTCTTGGTAAGGCACGGTTGATACGCTACTTTGCCACTGGACCAGTAGCAAGGCTCGTTACTAGATCAGCTTCTCGGTAGGGCTTTTGATGCTTGCGGGCATGGCGTCAGGGTCCAGTGGGGAAGCCTGAACGGAAGCGGCTAGAGGCATGACCTAGAGCCTTCGCCAGTGCGCGGCGTGCCGTCACAGGCCCGCTCAGCCAGCGTTCACGACCCGCTCAAGGGCACGCTTAACGGCCGTCGCGGTCCAGCTCCCGCCCCGTGGTGTCCTGGCACCGATGCTGTTCATCTCCCGAGCGACCGCCTGAAGGCTAGCTGCCTCGCCTAGCCGCTCCTGAACTTCGGTCAGCAAGCCTGACGCCGCCAGAGCCGCAGCATCGGCCATCTCAGCCCGACGCTTCCCGCCCTGTGCTCCAAAAGCTCTCGCGTCGGCTGCTGTATGCCTGTGCCCCCGATCACCGCCCAGCTTGGCGCCCTGTTCCTTCGCCTGAGCTAGTGCAGCCTTCGTGCGCTCTCCGATTAGACCAGCCTCTAGCTGCGCCACGCCAGCCAGGACGCCCAGGATGAACTCGCCTGTCGCTCCCTTGCTCGCCGGCACGTCGCAGAACTCGACGGGCACTCCCGCCTTGCGCACAGTGCCGACGAAGGCCGCATCACGGGCCAGACGGTCAAGCTTTGCAACGATCAGCGTCGCGCCCATGACACGGCACCGGGACAGTGCCTGGCGGAGCACTGGGCGGTCGTTCCGCCGTCCGCTCTCCACCTCGATCATGACCGGCATGACGAGGGTGTCTTCACCCGCCCTGAGGTGCCGCTTGATGCAAGCTTCCTGTGCGTCCAGTCCTAGGCCGCTGGCGCCTTGGCGGTCGGTCGAAACTCGGCAGTAGGCCACGTAAGCGGTCATCGGCTGGTGCTCCGTCCGGGTCCTGAACGAGACCGTCTAGGGAGTATGACCTTCAACACTCGTCTCTGTCAATAGCTTCATCGTTCGTAGATGGGTTTGACACAGCAGCGCCCAGGTCTAGTGGCGGATGATGTTCTTGCTTCGTTCTCATCGGTGGGCTTAGGCTGATGCCGCTTGGAGTAGGAGAACCCCGCCTTGACTGACGCTGCTGGAGCGCCACCCGCACCGCCTGCGCTCGTCCCTGTCGCTCCGAGAGATGTGGCGTTCGCGCTCCTCAGAGCACTATCGAGGCGCCAGCATGGGCACTCTCAACGGGAGATGGACGCAACGAGAAACCAGATCCTTGCGGACCTACTCGCAGAGGCATTGTTGACTGATGGCTACGTGCTGGCTCGGCTGCCTGCCCCACCGCCTGGCCCTGGGATCAAGGCTTCACCCTGATCGTCCGCGCCGGCATCGCACTGCGTCAGCAACCATCATCGGCGCCACCATGCGGCATCCATCGTCGTCATCGCACGCTGTCGTGCCGCGTCGTGTCGTCGGCGGCTGCGCGCGAGAATTCCGTCCGACCGTTTTCGACCGGGTAGGGATGTCCTGGAGACTTGGTTCGAGTTCCTTCGGCTTTGCTGCGTTGTTGTCGTAGTCGTGCGCCGGGCTTTTCATCACTGAGGGGCGCCGCTGGAAAACGGGCTGGGGCATCTGGAGGGGGTAGGGGGTGGGTGCCGGGGGTTTGCTCAGGAATGGGGGCGGCACTTTCGAGAACCGCCTTTGGGCCCCTGGGGAGCCCCGCCGGCCCTTTCAGCAACCCCCGGCGGCCCGTTCTAGGCACCGTTCCGGGTCCCCGGAAGGCAGCCCCGGTGCCTGAAGCCGCGCCGGTATGGGGTAGGACGGCGGGGCCAAACCAGACAATCCGGTGGTCCTTCAAGGACCCCCTATGGGTTCCTCAAAGGCCCCGGAGTGCGCCGCTGGGTGCCTGCTGAACACTTGGTCTAGTTCGAGCACAGCGATCCGTCTGTTGCGCAGATGGGCAAGCCTGCGGGTAAAACCGCCGCTAATCGTGTTCTGGGCCTGTGCACCGAAGACGATTGCGATCTCGCATCCAACTTGAGCGCGCTGAACATCCAGCGATCTCACGGAGACTTGCCGATGGACCATGACACACTGCTAGCCCTCCTGGCCGCTTGGCCGGCGACAGTGCCGCTTCTCATGCATTTACTGCGATGGAGACGGTGAAGGAGAGGCATGTCGGAAGGACTGCTCCCGAGGCCGGCCCCGCAAAATCATCTGGGCTACTTGGATGGGGTAGGCGGGTAGGTGTCGGGGGCCTGTTGAGCACGTGGGGATCACCTTCGAGAACCGGGCACGAGCCAGCCGGGGTGAGGCCGCAGTTCGGTCCGGGAGCGTTGCTCCATTACGGAGCGGCTAAGCGGGGAGGACGCCATCTGCAAGCCGGGTAAGGCCCATTCCAGCATTGGTTTTCTTCCGTGCCAGAGCCATCTCTGTGCCATTTCTAATCTAACGAGAGACGATGCTGTGGGTGAGGCGAAGAACCGTCAGATGTCCGATCGTGCTAGAGTGGCGCACTACCCGACCTGCTGCTACTGCGACGGGCCGAACGAGGGGCCAGATCATCTGCCGCCGCGAGTGTTTTTCTACGATAGGACGGCTCCCGAAGAATGCGTTTTCCCAGCTTGTTCGCCGTGCAATGAAAGATTCCGATACGACGACATCGCGATCGCATTTCTCTTATCCAGATCGGCCATTCGGCCAGATAGGAGAGACGTCGAGCGTCGTGACCATTTCTACAAGAGACTTCGCCAGGAATGGCCTGATCTGATTTCCGAGTGGCGCCGGCCAGTCGGCTTTGTAGAGCGCAAGCGCGCCTTCCGGGAGATGTTTGGTCATATGGCGGAACCCTTCCGCTCTTCAGGATGTGAAATCATCGAAATCGGCGACATCACGACTGCATTTTTAGAGCGCACGGCGATCCGGTTCGCCAAGGCTCTCTTTCTTCGCCATACGGGTCGGAGGCTAACCGGCGGCTTACAGCACTCGCTTATCCCGGCGCTGCACCCAGGAAGCCAGGATCTCAGTTCAATTCTAGACTTCCTGGGATTTCTGCAAACGACCCACCGAGGAAAGGTAGATCTCTCAGGGCAATTTCAATATCGCTACAACGTCAGCGCCGAACATGGAGCATTCGCGGCTGTGATCAGCCCCGGCGGCCCTCTCTTGTTCCAGGTCATTGCACTGGAGCCGCCGCTGGCAGCTCGCCTGGAGGCAGCGCTCCCGGAGATACCGGGCGCAGAGCTTCTGAAGCGGATCACCATTGCCTGATGTCAAGCGGACAGGCTCACACCCTCCGCAGCGGCCGGCAACTCCCTGTCATCGGCGCTTCAGTGCCGCAGGCCCGAAGCTCCTAGCCAGCAGTCCGAGGAGGTGATACAGAGACATCAAGAGGCTGTCCCGATAAGTTATTGATGTCGCTCTGCTCTTGCTGCGCCGAAGGGTCAGGTTTGCCTTTCCCTCACCCGGCATCAGCGACGGATCGTCGTCGCATGGCGCGCGCCACTCCGGAGGGCGCTGGCGCGTTGCAGCGGCGCCACCCAATCCCGCCTGTCGCACGAGACCCGGACTGAGGATGATGCAGATGTCGAACCGCAGCAACGAAGCCCTCACGCCGTCGCCGCGCGATCGGCGGCTGCTGCGTCGGGCACTCGATCTCGACGATTTCCAGCGTCTCGCGAGGCCCCGCCTGCCGCGCGCGGTGTACGGATACGTCGCGAACGGCAGCGAGGCCGGTGCGGCGCTGCAGAACAACCGGGCCGCCTTCGCCGACCTGCACATGGTCCCGCGTGCGCTGCGCGACGTCTCGATGCGGTCGCAGGAAACCGTCCTGTTCGGTCGGCGCTACGCGACGCCGTTCGGCATCGCACCGATGGGTGCCGCGGCGGTGGTCGCCTTCGACGGCGACAACCGGATGGCGCGTGCGGCGCGGGCGGCAAACATCCCGTTCGTGCTCAGCGCCAACTCGATCACGCCGATGGAGGAGCTGGTGCGCAGCAACCCCGGCGCCTGGTTCGCCGCCTACCAGTCGCCCGAGGCGGACAAGATCGAGCGCATGATCGACCGCGTCGCCCAGACCGGGATCGAGGTGTTCGTGCTGACGGTGGACGTGCCGGTGGGGTCGAACCGGGAAGCCGATATCCGCTCCGGCTACAGCATGCCGCTCCGCCCGACGCCGCGCCTGAGCTGGGACGGCGTGACCCACCCGCGCTGGCTGGCCGGCACCGCCGCCCGCACGCTGTTGCGTCGCGGCATCCCGGCGATCAGCAACGTCGAGGCGAACCAGCGCATCGGCCTGTTCTCGCGCAAGGTCGCCCGCATCACCGGGCACAGCGCCTTCAGCTGGCGGCAGGTCGAGCAGATCCGCAGGCTCTGGCGCGGCCCGTTCGTGATCAAGGGCCTGCTGTCGGCGGAGGATGCGCGGATCGCGCGCGAGAGCGGCACCGACGGGATCGTCGTGTCCAACCATGGCGGACGCCAACTCGACGCCGCGGTCTCGCCGATGGAGGTGCTGGCCGAGATCAAGCGCCAGAGCGGCGACATGACGGTGATCGTCGATAGCGGCTTCCGGCGCGGCACCGATGTGCTCAAGGCGCTGGCACTCGGCGCGGACTTCGTGCTGATCGGCCGCCCGTTCCTGTTCGCGGCCGTGCTGGCCGGCGAGGCGGGGGTGCGGCGCGCCATCTCGCTGCTGTGCAACGAGATCGACATCGACCTGGCGCTGCTCGGGTTGCAGAGCGTCTCCGAGGCGGCGCCGGAGATCCTGCGCGACGTGCGTGGCCGGAGCAGCTTCTGAGCGGCTAGGACACGAGAGAAGGCAAGGGGCTTCGCCCCTCGACCCCATCAGAGGCAAGCCTCTGAAAAACCTTAGTTAGAGAATGGGGTTTGGCGCCGCCGGCCCCAACGGGTCATGGGCAGAGCCCTTGCCTTAACTCCGCAACCCGAGCACGTCCTCCATGCCGTAGAGTCCCGGCGGGCGGCCGATGACCCACAGTGCCGCGCGCACCGCGCCGGCCGCGAAGACGCGCCGGTCGAAGGCGCGATGGGTGAGGGCGATCTGCTCGTCGGCCGAGGTCATTAGCAACGTGTGCTCGCCCACGATCTGGCCGCCGCGCAGTGCCGCGAAGCCGATGGCACCGGTCGCCCTGGGACCGGTCTGGCCCTGGCGTCCGATCTCGCGCGCCGCCTCGCCGCCGCGGCCGCGCTGCACCGCGCCGCCGAGCGCCAGCGCGGTGCCGGACGGGGCATCGATCTTCCGGCGATGATGCATCTCCAGGATCTCGGCGTCGTAGTCCGCGCCAGGAAGTGCGGCACCCAGGCGCTCGGCCAGGTTCAGCACCAGGGTGACGCCGGGGGAGAAGTTCGCCGCCTGCACCACCGCGATGTCGCGCGCGGCCCGCTCCACCGCACGCTGCGCCGGCTTCGGAAGCCCGGTGGTGCCCAGCACCCAGGCGGCGCCGGACGCGGCGAGCGTCAGCGCGTGCGACGGCGTGGCGTCCGGGTGGGTGAAGTCGATCACCGCCTGCGCAAGTGAGGCCAGCGCGTCGAGATCGCTATAGAATGGCGGTGCGGAGACACTCGGCGCGATCCCAGACGGTGCCGGCGCCCCGGGCCTGCCGATACCCCCTACCAGCGTGGCACCTGCGCGTTCGATCTCCTCGACGAGGAGGCGACCGACCCTGCCGCCGATCCCGGCGACTCCGAGCCGCATCAGATGACACGCCCGGCCCGGATGCGACGGCGCGACCGATACGGTCGCGCCGCCATCCGTCCGTGGCGCGGGTTGGGGGGGGACGTCACCACGGACATGGACTAGTTAGCCGCCCGCCAGCGTGATTTCAACAACACAGTCAAGGGCGCATCGACACTCACGCGATCGCTATCGACAGTCGTGGCCAAAACGCCACGCCAGTCCGCCGGGCTCAGCCCTTGCCCTCGAAGAAGTCCCGGACCTTGCCGAAGAAGCCCTCGCTCTCCGGACTGGTCTTGGCGTGCTCGTTGCTCTCGACCTCGAACTCTTCCATCAGCTCCCGCTGGCGCTTGCTCAGGTGCTGCGGCGTCTCGACCGCCACCTGGATATACATGTCGCCGCGCGCCGCCGAGCGCAGCACCGAGAACCCCTTGGAGCGCAGCCTGAACTGCTCCCCGGTCTGGGTGCCGGCGGGGATCTTGACCCGGCTACGGCTGCCGTCGATCACCGGAACCTCGACCTCGGCGCCCAGCGCCGCCTGGCTCATGCGCAGCGGCACCCGGCAGTAGATGTTGGCCCCGTCGCGCTGGAAGATGTCGTGCGCGCGCACGCCGACATGCACGTAGAGGTCCCCGGCGGGCACGCCGGCACCGCCGGCCTCGCCCTCGCCGGCGAGGCGGATCCGGGTGCCGTCCTCGACACCGGCCGGCACCTGGACGCCGAGGTTGCGCTCGCGCTCGACGGTGCCGGCACCTTGGCAGAGCTTGCACGGATTGCGCACGACGCGGCCAGCGCCGCCGCAGGTCGGGCAGGCGCGCTCGACCAGGAAGAAGCCCTGCTGCGCGCGCACCTTGCCGGCGCCATGGCAGGTCGGACAGGTTTCCGCGGCGCGGTCCTTGGTCTCGGAACCGGAACCGGCGCACGCGTCGCACTGCACCCGGCTCGGCACGCGCAGCGGCACCTTGATGCCGGTGAAGGCGTCGGTCAGGCTGATCTCGACCTGGGCGCGCACATCGGCACCGGAGCGCTGGCGCCCGCCGCCGCCGCGCCGGCCTCCCATCATGTCGCCGAACACCTGGTCGAAGATGTCGCCCAGGCCGCCGCCGCCGCCGAAATCGAAGCCGCCCGGCGCGCCGCCGCCATTCTCGAAGGCGGCATGACCGAAGCGGTCATAGGCCGCCCGCTTCTGGTCGTCCTTGAGGACGTCGTAAGCCTCGTTCAACTCCTTGAACCGGGCTTCCGCGGCCTTGTCACCCGGATTGCGGTCCGGGTGGTACTTCATCGCGAGCTTGCGATACGCCTTCTTCAGCGTGTCCGCCGAGGCATCCCGTGCGGCCTCCAGGGTCGCGTAATAATCCTGCTTGGCCATCTGTTCCTCATCGGCGGCTCATCCGCGTCCCGGTTGGGCACGCGGATCCGTCATGAAGCCTCGGTACCCGCCCCGACCGGAAGCACGGGTGCGCCATGGATCGCGCGGCGCACCCCGCCTGCCGCGAGGCCGGGCGCGCCGGGACCGTCGATCAGGCCGACTTCTTCTTGTCGTCGATGTCCTCGAAATCGGCATCGACCACCCGCTCGCCGCTCGGGCCGGCCGAGCCGGCTCCGGCCGCTCCGCCAGGCGAGCCGGCGGCGGCGCTGCTTGCCGCCTCGGCCTTGTACATCGCCTCGCCGATCTTCATCGCGACCTGGCTGAGATGGTCCGACGCGGCCTTGATCGCGGCGAGGTCGCTGCCGCCGATCGCGGTGCGGGTCGAGGCGATCGCGGCCTCGGCCTCGCTCCGGTCCGCGGCTGCGACCTTGTCGCCACCTTCCGCGAGCGTCTTCTCGACCTGGTGCACCAGGCCCTCCGCCTGGTTGCGCGCCTCGACCGCCGCGCGCTTGGCGCGGTCGGCCTCGGCATTCAGCTCCGCCTCGCGTACCATGCGCTCGATGTCGGTGTCGGACAGGCCGCCAGAGGCCTGGATGCGTATCTGCTGCTCCTTGCCCGATGCCTTGTCCTTGGCCGAGACCGAGACGATGCCGTTGGCGTCGATGTCGAAGGTGACCTCGATCTGCGGCACGCCGCGCGGCGCCGGCGGGATGCCCATCAGGTCGAACTGGCCCAGCATCTTGTTGTCGGCGGCCATCTCGCGCTCGCCCTGGCTGACCTTGATGGTCACCGCACCCTGGCCATCCTCGGCGGTGGAGAAGGTCTGGCTCTTCTTGGTCGGGATCGTGGTGTTGCGGTCGATCAGCCGGGTGAACACGCCGCCCAGCGTCTCGATGCCCAGTGACAGCGGAGTGACATCGAGCAGCAGCACGTCCTTGACGTCGCCCTTGAGCACCGCGCCCTGCACGGCCGCACCGATCGCGACCACCTCGTCGGGGTTCACGTTGCGCGCCGGCTCGCGGCCGAAGAACTGCTTCACGGTCTCGATGACCTTGGGCATGCGGGTCATGCCGCCGACCAGGATCACCTCCTCGATCTCGCCCGCCGACACGGATGCGTCCTTCAGCGCCGCGCGGCACGGGCCGAGGGTGCGCTGGATCAGGTCATCGACCAGGCTCTCGAGCTTGGCCCGGCTCAGCTTCAGCACCAGGTGCTTCGGCCCGGTGGCGTCAGCGGTGATGAAGGGCAGGTTGATCTCGGTCTCCTTGGAAGAGGAGAGCTCGATCTTGGCCTTCTCGGCGGCTTCCTTCAGGCGCTGCAGCGCCAGCTTGTCGGAGCGCAGGTTGATGCCCTGCTCACGCTTGAACTCGTCGGCGAGATAGTCGATCACGCGCGCGTCGAAATCCTCCCCGCCGAGGAAGGTGTCGCCGTTGGTGGACTTCACCTCGATCACGCCGTCGCTGATCTCCAGCACCGAGACGTCGAAGGTGCCGCCGCCGAGGTCGTAGACGGCGACCGTGCCGCCGTTCTTCTTCTCCATGCCGTAGGCGAGTGCGGCCGCGGTCGGCTCGTTGATGATGCGCAGCACCTCGAGGCCGGCGATGCGGCCGGCATCCTTGGTGGCCTGGCGCTGGGCGTCGTTGAAGTAGGCCGGCACGGTGATGACCGCCTGTGCCACGGACTCGCCGAGATAGGTCTCGGCGGTCTCCTTCATCTTGCCGAGCACGAAGGCGCTGATTTGGCTCGGCGCATACTTCTGGCCGCGCGCCTCGACCCAGGCGTCGCCGTTCTCGCCCTTGACGATGCCGTACGGGACCAGGCCGCGATCCTTCTCGACCGTGGGATCCTCGAAGCGGCGGCCGATCAGGCGCTTGACGGCATACAGCGTGTTGGTCGGATTGGTCACCGCCTGGCGCTTGGCGGACTGGCCGACCAGCCGCTCGCCGTTCTCGGTGAAGGCGACCATCGACGGCGTGGTGCGCGCGCCCTCGCTGTTCTCGATGACGCGGTTGTCGTCACCCTCGCGGATCGACACGCAGGAATTGGTGGTGCCGAGATCGATCCCGATAACCTTGCTCATACGGTAGTCTCCTTGTCAGCAGCCGCGCCCAGCCCGAAGCACCGGAGGCAACCCAATGGAATGATGGCGGCATGGATGTATTGAGCAACGCGCGCCCAGACAAGTCCCCGCGGTCGCCAATGCACAAATTATAGGCAGAAATCGACGGCGGCTCACACGGTGCGGTCGAACGTCTCCGCCTCTGCCGCGGCGGCAGCCTCCGGCGAGGCAGCCTTCGAGACCACCACCATCGCCGGCTTCAGCAGCCGGCCGTTCAGGGTCCACGCCGAGGTCCAGGCCTGGATCACCGTGCCCGGCGGATGCGCGGCATGCGGCTGCTCCGCCATCGCCTGGTGCAGGTTGGCGTCGAACAGCGCGCCGGTCGGGTCGGTGCCGACGATGCCGTTGCGTTCCAGCACCCCCAAGAACGAGCGCTCGACGCTCTCGAAGCCCTCGCGCAGCTTGGTCAGCACCGGGCTGTCGTCGGCGGAGGCAGCCGGCAGGCTGGCGATGCCGCGACGCAGGTTCTCCGCCGCCTCGACCACATCACCGGCGAACTTCTGCACCGCATACTGGCGGGCGTCCTCGGTCTCGCGCCTGGCCCGGGTGCGCACGTTCTGGGTCTCCGCCTCGGCGCGCATCCAGCGGTCGCGCATCTCGTCGAGCGACGTCTCGAGCTCCTGGATGCGGCTGGCGGCGGCCTGCATCACCGTCTCCGCGCCCTGCGGCGCGCCCGCGCCGTCCGCGTCACGGGCGGCCGCCTCTTGGTCCGGCTCGTGCGCCGGCGTCGCTGTCTCGTCGTGGGTCATGGCGGTGAATTAGGTGACCCGGCTAAGATCAACAAGCCGTAAAGATGCGGCCCAGTGCCGCCTGCCGTGCCGCCTTGGCGGCGCCTGGGCCGCCTCCCGTTTCCGCCTCGGTTCGTGCCATGATGTCGTATTCGTCGCATGATCGGGCAGGAGACGGCCGCTTGGACGCCATGAAACACACGATCGCGCTGGTCGACGACGACCGCAACATCCTGACCTCGGTCTCGATCACGCTCGAGGCGGAGGGCTTCCAGGTGCGCACCTACACCGACGGCGAGAGCGCGCTGCAGGGCATCACGGCCAAACCCGTCGATCTCGCCGTGCTCGACATCAAGATGCCGCGCATGGACGGGATGGAGCTGCTGCAGCGCCTGCGCAGCCGCTCGCAGCTGCCGGTGATCTTCCTGACCAGCAAGGACGAGGAGGTCGATCAGCTGATGGGCCTGCGCCTGGGTGCCGACGACTACATCACCAAGCCGTTCTCGCAGCGCCTGCTGCTGGAGCGGATACGCGCCCTGCTGCGACGCAACGAGGCCACCCGCGAGGGCGCCGGCACCCCGCAGCAGGGCAGCCTGGTGCGCGGCGCGCTGTCGCTGGACGAGACCCGGCATCAGTGCCTGTGGCGCGATGCCGACATCCAGCTCACCGTCACCGAGTTCCTGCTGGTCAAGGCGCTGGCGACCCGGCCGGGGCTGGTGAAGTCGCGCGACCAGCTGATCGACGCCGCCTACGGCGAGAACATCTACGTCGACGACCGCACCATCGACAGCCACATCAAGCGCGTGCGCAAGAAGTTCCGCCAGATCGATGACGGCTTCAACCAGATCGAGACGCTGTACGGCATCGGCTACCGCTACAAGGAGGAGTGATGCCCGACAGCCTGGTAGCCGAAAGCCTGGCACCCGACGGCCCGGCGCCCGTGCAGCCGGACCTGCCGGCGCCGGCGGTCGCCGGGCAGCGGCGGCGCTGGGTGTCGCCGATGATGCGGCGCATCCTGCTGGTCAACGCCTTGCCGCTGGCGCTGCTGGTGGCGACCCTGCTCTACCTCAACCAGTTCCAGAACAGCCTGCTGGAGGCCGAGGTCACGGCGCTGCGCGAGCAGGCCCGCATCTATGCCGGCGCACTCGGCCAGAGCGCGGTCAAGCCGGCCCCGGCGGCGCCCCGATCGTCCGGCGCATCGGCCAAGCCGCCGCCGCGCTCCTCCGACGGCAGGCCGCGTGGCGGCGCGCACGGCCGCGCCCGCCCGCATCCCGCCTCGACGCCCGGCGCGGACGATCTCGTGCTGGCGCCGGAGCTCGCCCGGCCGCTGCTGCTGCGCCTCACCGAGCCGAGCCCGAGCGCGCAGGCGCGGCTGTTCGCCCCCGACGGGCAGCTGGTCGCGAACAGCCGCGCCGACACCCACGCCGACACCCAAGGGGAGGGTTCCGCCGGCGCCGCCGACCGTGACGCCGCCATGCCGCCGGTCACGCCGAGGACGGTGGCGCCGCCATCCTCGCCCGATCTGCTGCATCGCGCCTACGATCTCATGCTCGAACTGCTGCCGGCGAGCCGGCTGCGCGTCGCGACCCTCGGCGTCGGCGCGGATCCGGAGGCGCAGCCCGACCTGCCGCAGGCGTTCGGCGATCCCGACAGCTCCGAGACGCCGCCCTACATACGGCGCACCGCCGATCATCGTCTGCTGGTCACGGTGGCGGAGCCGGTGGCGCATGAGGGGCACACGATCGGCATCATCCAGCTCACGCGCGAGGCGCGCGACGTCGACCGCTCGCTGTTCGCGGTGCGCTCCTCGATCCTGGTGCTGTTCTTCGTCGCCCTGGCGATCACCGTGCTGCTCTCGTGGTATCTCTCCCTCACCATCGCGCGGCCGCTGCTGAGCCTCGCCGCCTCCGCCCACGTCATGCGCGAGGGGATCGGACGCACCGGCAGCGTGCCGGCGCGGCTGCGCGGCCGGCGCGACGAGATCGGCGAGCTGGCCCTCGCACTCGATGAGAGTGCGCGGGCGCTGTGGACGCGGATGGACGCGATCGAGCGCTTCGCCGCCGACGTCAGCCACGAGATCAAGAACCCGCTCTCCTCGATCCGCTCGGCGATCGAGACCCTGCTGCGCATCGAGGACCTCAACCAGCAGCGCCGCCTGCTCAGCATCATCGGCGAGGACGTGCGCCGGCTGGACCGGCTGATCACCGACATCTCCGACGCCAGCCGGATCGACGCCGAGCTCTCGCGCGCGACCGCCGAGCCGGTGGCGCTGGGGCCGATCCTCGCGGTGCTGGCCGAGATCCATGCCGCCACGCGTCGGCCGGACGGCCCGATCCTGGAACTGCCGGACGACGTGCAGGCACGGGCGCACTCCCTGGTGGTGCTGGCGATCGAGGACCGCCTGGTGCAGGTGCTGCGCAACCTGATCGGCAACGCGGTCAGCTTCTCGCCGCCGAACGGGCGCATCACGCTGGAGGCGTCGGAGGCCGGCGGCCAGGTCGAGATCGCCGTCGATGACGAGGGCCCGGGGATACCGGAGGGCAAGCTCGACAGCATCTTCGATCGTTTCTATTCCGAGCGTCCCGAGGGCGAGCATTTCGGGCAGCATTCCGGGCTGGGCCTGTCGATCAGCCGGCAGATCGTGGACGCGCTCCGGGGCAGGATCATTGCGGAAAACCGCCATGACGCGCAGAACCGGGTCTGCGGCGCCCGCTTCACCGTGCGGCTGCCCAAGGCGCCGTCGGCCTGAGCCGACCGACCGGGCCGGGCGCCGCGAAGCCAGGCCAGAACGAACGCCCCGAACCAGCGTTGCGGTGCAGCACGATAGGTGGCCGGCATGGCGTATCAGCGGACGCACGAGAACGAGCTGATCGGGGAGCCGCTGATCCGGGACGAGCCGGCACAGCTCCAGGAGCGGGCCCAGCTGCAGCCGGGGGACGCCACCGCCGACGCGCGGCGTCAGCGCGCGCTCTCCACCCTGTCGACGTGCCTGCTGCTGCTGAGCGTGCTCGCGACCTTCTATACGCTGTACTTCGCCAGCGACATCGTGCTGCCCTTCGCGCTGGCCGGGGTGCTCAACCTGCTGCTCAGCCCGCCGATGCGCCTCCTGCATCAGCGGCTGCGGATCCCCAAGCCGCTGGCGGCGCTGTTCCTGATCCTGGCCCTGTTCGGGATCGTGGGCGGCATCGGCGCCGCCATCTCGGTTCCCGCCACCGGGTGGATCAGCAAGGCGCCGCAGAGCCTTCCGGCCCTGCAGGCCAAGCTCGCCTTCCTGCACGGCCCGATCGAGGCCACGCAGGGGATGGTGAAGAAACTGCAGGGCCTGCTGGACCAGACCAGCAGCCCGGCCCTGCACGGCGCGCAGCAGGTGGTGCAGGTGCAGCAATCCGGCAACGGCCTGACCAGCGTCGGCTCGTCGCTGCTGATCGGCACCCGCGCCTTCCTCGGCCAGATCTTCACCATGCTGCTGATGCTGTTCTTCCTGCTCTACGAGGGCGACAGCCTGCTGCAGCGGTTCGTCGAGATCATGCCGACCGGGGCCGACAAGCGGCGCACGATGCAGATCGCCTTCGAGATCGAGCGCAACGTCTCGCTCTACCTCGCCACCATCACCGGCATGAACCTGCTGGTCGGCATCGCCAACTTCATCCAGTGCTGGGCGCTCGGCCTGCCCAACCCGCTGCTGTGGGGCGTGCTCGCGTTCCTGCTGAACTACATCCCGATCCTGGGGCCGCTGACCGGCGTCGTGATCTACTTCTTCGTCGGCCTGTTCAGCTTCAGCTCGGTGCTGCAGGCGCTGGTGCCGCCCGCGATCTATTTCGCCATCCACGTGATGGAGGGCGAGACCATCACGCCGATGCTGCTGGCGCGGCGCTTCACGCTAAACCCGGTGCTGGTGATGGGCTCGCTGATGTTCTGGGACTGGCTCTGGGGCATACCGGGCGCCTTCCTCAGCGTGCCGTTGCTCGCCGTGTTCAAGATCGTCTGCGACCATGTCGAGGCGCTGCGGCCGATCGGCCACATCGTCGGCGGCGCGCCGAAGCGCACCCCGAAGTGAGGCGGCCGCTGCCGTCGCCATCCTGACCTCGATCCTGCCGCCAGCGGTCGATGTCGTCGTGCTCGGCGCAGGCGCCGCCGGCCTGATGTGCGCGATCAGCGCTGGGCGGCGCGGCCGCTCGGTGCTGGTGCTGGATCACGCCGATCAGCCCGGCAAGAAGATCCTGATCTCGGGCGGCGGACGGTGCAACTTCACTAACCTGGGGACGGTGCCCGAGCGCTTCCTGTCCGGCAACCCGCACTTCGTGCGCTCGGCGCTGTCGCGCTACCGGCCGTCGGACTTCGTGGCCCTGATCGAGAAGCACGGCATCGCCTACCACGAGAAGCGGCTCGGTCAGCTGTTCTGCGACGGCTCCGCCCGCTTCGTGGTCGCGATGCTGCTCGCCGAGTGCGAGGCCGCCGGTACGGCGATCCGCTGCGGCGTGCGCATCGTCGATGTCAGCCGGCCCGACCGCTTCGTGGTGCGGACCGACCAGGGCGCGGTGGAAGCGCGCTCGCTGGTGCTGGCGACCGGCGGCCTCTCGATCCCCAAGCTGGGCGCGAGCGGGCTCGCGCATGATCTGGCGCGCCGCTTCGGCCTGGCGGTGACGCGCACCGAACCGGCGCTGGTGCCGCTGCGCTTCGCCGACGACGACCTGACCCTGATGCAGCCGCTCAGCGGCGTGTCGCTGCCGGTCGCGGCCGCGTGCGGCGCCACCCGCTTCGAGGAAGCGGCGCTGTTCACCCATCGCGGGCTCTCGGGACCCGCCATCCTGCAGATCTCGTCGTACTGGGACGTCGGCGCCGCCGTGGATCTCGACCTGCTGCCGGGGCGGGACGCCTACGCCGCCCTGCTCGCCGCCAAGCGCCTGCGCCCGCGCGCGGAGGCGCGCACGGTGCTGGCGCAGTGGCTGCCGCAGCGCCTGGCCTGCAGCCTCGCCGAGCGTCATCTGGCGCCGCGGCCGGCCTCGCTGCCGATCGCGGCACTCGCGGATCGCGATCTGCATCGCCTGGCCGGGCAGCTGTCGCGCTGGCGTCTGACCCCCGGCGGGTCGGAGGGCTACGCGAAGGCCGAGGTCACCCGCGGCGGCATCGACACGCGCGGCCTGTCCTCGCGCACCATGGCTGTGAACCGGGTGCCGGGCCTGTTCGCGATCGGCGAGGCGGTCGACGTCACCGGCTGGCTCGGCGGCTACAACTTCCAGTGGGCCTGGGCCAGCGGATGGGCCGCGGGGGAGGCGGCGTAGCGGCGGGATCGCTCCGGTGGCGGCCCGGTCCCTGGCGCGGTGTCCCGGACGGTGCAATGTTTCACGTGAAACGGGCACAAGTCGGATCGAGCGACGGCATGAGGAGGATCAGCGAATGACGGTGGAGGTCCAGACCTTCCGCGAGGCGATGTCCCGGCTGGGCGCTGCGGTCAACATCATCACCACCGCCGCCGCGGCGGCGCCGACCGGCTTCACCGCCTCCGCCGTCTGCTCGGTCACCGACGACCCGCCGACGCTGCTGATCTGCGTCAACCGCAGGTCGCGCTCGCGCGGCGAGATCGCGCTGGGTGCCGGCATCTGCGTCAACACCCTGGCCGCGCATCAGCAGGCGCTCGCCGCCGCCTTCGCCGGGCCGATCGAGATGGAGGAGCGCTTCACCCACGGCAGCTGGATCAGGCTGGTCACCGGCGCGCCGATCCTGGAGGAGGCCGCGGCCTCGTTCGACTGCCGCGTCTCCAGCATCGTCGAGGTCGGCACCCACAGCGTGCTGTTCTGCGAGGTGCAGGCGATCCACATGGGCGATCCTCGCGAGGGGCTGGCCTATTTCAGCCGCGCCTATCACGCGCTGCCGCACGCCCGCCCCGAACCCGCCGGGGCCTGAGGCCCCGAATTCCTCCGACTAGGTGGCGGGAGGGCCGGAGCGGGCGACGAAATTCTCCAACCAGTGGATGCTGTACTCGCCGGAGCGGAACTCCGGATCGGCCAGGATCCGCTTGTGCAGCGGGATCACGGTCTTGATGCCGCCGATGACGAACTCGTCCAGCGCGCGCTGCATGCGCGCGATCGCCTCGGCCCTGGTCGGGGCGTGCACGATCAGCTTGGCGACCATGCTGTCATAGTACGGAGGCACCACGTAGCCGGCATAGAGCGCGCTGTCGATGCGCACGCCCAGGCCGCCGGGCGGATGGAACATCTCCACCCGCCCGGGCGTCGGCATGAAGCTCTCCGGATCCTCGGCATTGATGCGGCACTCGATCGCGTGGCCGGAGAAGCGGATATCGGACTGCGTGTAGCCGAGCGGCGCGCCGGCGGCGATGCGGATCTGCTCGCGCACCAGGTCGATGTCGCAGACCATCTCGGTCACCGGATGCTCGACCTGCAGGCGGGTGTTCATCTCGATGAAGGCGAACTGGCCGTCCTGGTAGAGGAACTCCAGCGTGCCGGCGTTGCGGTAGCCGAGCTGCCGCAGCGCCGCCGTCGCCACCGCGCCGATGGCGTCGCGCGCGGCGGCATCGAGCGCCGGCGAGCCGGCTTCTTCCAGCAGCTTCTGGTGCCGGCGCTGCAGCGAGCAGTCGCGCTCGCCGAGATGCACCACCGCACCGTGGCTGTCGGCCAGGATCTGCAGCTCGATATGGCGCGGCCGGTCCAGGTATTTCTCCAGGTAGACCTCGTCGTTGCCGAAGGCGGCGCGTGCCTCGGTGCGGGCGACCCGCCAGGCCTCCTCCAGCTCCGCCTCGCTGGCGGCGACCTTCATGCCGCGTCCGCCGCCGCCGGCCGCCGCCTTGATCAGCACCGGATAGCCGATCAGGGCCGCGATCTCGCGCGCGCCGTCCAGGTCGGCGAGTGCGCCCTCGGATCCCGGCACCAGCGGCACGCCGAGTGCCCGCATCGCGGCCTTGGCGGTGATCTTGTCGCCCATCATGCGGATATGCTCGGGCGACGGGCCGATGAAGGTGAGGTCGTGCGCCTCCACCGTCTCGGCGAAGCCGGCGTTCTCCGACAGGAAGCCGTAGCCGGGATGGATCGCGTCCGCGCCGGTGATGGTCGCCGCGGTCAGGATCGCCGCGACGTTGAGGTAGCTGTCGCGCGAGGCCGGCGGGCCGATGCAGACGCTCTCGTCGGCGAGCCGGACGTGCATGGAATCCGCGTCCGCGGTGGAATGCACGGCGACCGTGCGTATGCCGATCTCGCGGCAGGCGCGCAGGATGCGCAGCGCGATCTCGCCGCGGTTGGCGATGAGGATTTTCTCGAACATGACCGGTTTCAGTTCAGCGCCAGGCGCTCGTGGATCAGGCGTCAGTCGATGATCGCCAGCACTTCGCCGAACTCGACCGGCGCGCCGGAGGCGACCAGCAGGCTGGTGAGGGTGCCCGCGCGGGGCGCCTTGATCTGGTTGAAGGTCTTCATCGCCTCGATCAGCATCAGGGTCTGGCCGGCGGCGACCTGCTGGCCTTCGGTCACGAACACCCCGGCACCCGGTTCGGGGGACAGGTAGGCGATGCCGACCATCGGGCTCTTGACCGCACCGGGATGCTTGGCATGGTCCGCGGCATGCATGGCGGCGGCGGCCTCCGCGCCGGAGACCATCGAGACCGGCGAGGCGACCATCGTCGGCGCCATCGCCTGCACCACCGGAGGCGCGCGCACCACCCGGATCCGGCTGTCCTTCTCGGCGATCTCGATCTCGGTCAGGCCGGTGTCGGTCAGGATGTCGGCCAGCGCGCGTATCACGTCGGCATCCACGAGCAGGCGGCTCATCGGTCGTCCTCGTCCATTAGCGTGTCCGCCATCGCCGTCAGGGCCAGGGCGTAGCCACGCACCCCAAGACCGCAGATCACGCCCAGCGCTGCCTGCGAGACGTAGGAGTGCCGGCGGAATTCCTCCCGCCGGTGGATGTTCGACAGGTGCACCTCGATCACCGGGAGTTCCACCGCCAGCAGGGCGTCCAGCAGCGCGATCGAGGTATGGCTGTAGCCACCCGGATTGATGACGATTCCACGTGCCCGGCCCCGGCATTCCTGCACCCACGAGATCAATTCGCCCTCGCCGTTGGTCTGGCGAAAATCGATCGCCACATCGAGCCGCTCGGCGGCCTGGATGCATACCTGTTCGACGTCGTCCAGGGTCGCGCGGCCATAGACGCTCGGCTGTCGCAGCCCGAGCATGTTCAGGTTCGGTCCGTTCAGCACGGCGATCAGCGGCGGCCCCATGACGCGGGCGTTAGCATGACGACGAGCACTCTCCAAGCGCGAGTGCCGACCGACCGTCCGGCAGCGCCGGTCGCGCGGCGATCGCTCGCCGTGGGACCGGCGCCGCGTCGCGCCGATCCTGGCGCGAGCGATGCGCTGCGGTCGTTTCAGCTTGATCTCGTGTCTGTGATCATCCTCTAATACTTTGCGGCAAGGGGAGTAGGGCTGATCGATAGGTCGAGAATTCACCCGGCCGGCGCGCCCAGGGCACGCGGCGCCGTATCACGCTCCCGGCTGCTCGCCGGCCTGCTGGCGGCCGGCGCGGCCCTCGGGTCGGTCGGTCCAGGCGGCGGGGCCGCCGCGGCGGCCCCGCCTCCGGCCGCCCCGCCTCCCAGCGTGTCACCGATCACGGCCTGGACCGCGTCGGTGCACGCCTCTCTGGCGCGCCAGGCCCTGGCCGCCGCCCGCCAAGTCTTCACCCAGACGGGTCTCGCCAGCTGGTACGGCCACGAGTTCACCGGCAGGCGCACCTCCAGCGGCATGCGCTTCGACCCGATGCGGCTGACCTGCGCGCACCGCACCCTGCCGCTTGGCACCCGCGTGCTGGTCACCTCGCAGCAGACCGGCCGCTCGGTGGTGGTGACGGTCAATGATCGCGGACCGTTCGCCGGGCGGGACCGCATCATCGACCTCTCGGGCGCGGCGGCGGCGCGGATCGGCCTGGTCCGCAACGGTCTGAGCGCCGTCACAGTCACGCCCGCACCCGACGATGTCGAGGTGGCGCAGGCCGCCGACGACGACAGCGCCGAGCAGGCGATCGCGGCGAGCCGGCGCACCGGCGGCCGCTAGCGGGAGGCGGAGCCAAGGCAAGGGCTCTGCCCTTGACCCGTTGGGGCCGGGGACCCCAAGCCCCATCCAAGTCTAGGTTTTCAAAGGCTCGCCTTCGATGGGGTCAAGGGGCAAAGCCCCTTGCCTGTTCTACTCTTCGGCGACGTGGTCCGCGACGAAGGCGCCGCGGCTGCCCAGCGGCTTGCTCTCGCCGGTGGTGCTGTCCTGGGCGGTCTGCAGTTCCAGCTCGGCATTCAGCTCCGCACCCAGCAGCACGACATAGGCGGTCACGAAGAACCACATCATGATGCCGATCACCGCTCCCAGCGGCCCGTAGGTGGCGTCGTAGCTGGCGACATGGCCGACATAGTACGAGAAGCCCGCGGAGGCCAGCAGCCACAGCGCCGTCGAGACGATGGCGCCGGGCGTGACCCAGTGCCAGCGCGCCTCCTGGCGGGACGGCCCGAACCGGTACAGCAGCGAGAAGGCGGCGGCGACGAACAGCACCATCAGCACCGGGCTGCCGAGCCGGATCAGCAGCTGGGTCTGCTGCTCGATCAGCTGCATGCCGAAATGCGCCGGCACGAAATCCAGCGCCGCCGGCAGGAACACCAGCAATGCCAGCGTCAGCGCCGCACCCATGATGCCGCACAGGGTCATGCCCAGGGCGGTGGCCTGGAAGCGCAGGAAGGAGCGCGCCTCCTTCTCGTCGTAGGCGATGTTGAGGGCCGCCAGCATCGACTTGGTCCCGGCCGAGGACGACCACATCGTCACCAGCACGCTGACGATCAGGCTGATGGTCAGCGTGCCGTGGTCCTTGCTGACCAGGATGTGGATGCGATCGGCGATCAGAGTGTACGCCGGCCCCGGCAGCAGATGCTTGAGCACTTTCATCTGCGGCTCGACCGTCTGCGGGTCGAAGGCCAGCCCGTAGACCGAGACCAGCATGCTGATGGCCGGAAACAGCGCCAGCGTGGCGTAGAAGGCGCAGCCGGCGGCGGCCAAGCCGATCCGGTCCGAAATCATTTCGGTTACAGTACGACGCAGCACCTGCTTCCAGCCGTTCCAGGGGATCTGCGTCGGCACCTGGGCATGACGGCCGATGCGCGCGTCCCGCCCCGCGTCGCGCCGCGACGCGACGCCAGTCTCGTTGTGTTGCCGCACGAACACCCTGCTACGGATCACCTGGTTTCTCCATCCTGGACCCCCTCATGTCGCGTCCGGCAGGTCGTGGCCAGAGCTGAAACTCGGCCGGTCGAATTTCAGTTGCATCGCGGGCGCTGCGGCCTCATATCAGGCGTCACGCAGCAACGCACGTGCCACTGGCCCTCTGAGGTTACGCAACGACGTCAAGCGTTCTGGCAATCGGGTCTCCTGACGGGAGATCCAGTCTTGGTCGCTGGTCCGTTAGACCGTTTCGCAACTCATCCATTGCCTGCTCCGATGGATCGAACAGATGGGAACAAGGGCGCGATGACCCCAAAGATCGCCCGTTTTCTGGCTGACCACGCCCCCAGCACGCCGTGTCTGGTGGTGGACGTCGATCGCGTCGAGGAGCGCTATCGGGCGCTGCGCGCCGCATTGCCGCTCGCGCGCATCTACTACGCGGTAAAGGCCAATCCCGCCGCCCCGGTGCTGCGTCGCCTGGCGGACCTCGGCTCGTCGTTCGATGCCGCGTCGTGGGAGGAGATCAGCCTGTGCCTGCAGGCCCATGCGCCAGCATCGCGGATCTCGTTCGGCAACACCATCAAGAAGGTCTCGGCGATCGTACGGGCCCACGAGGCCGGGGTGTCGATGTTCGCCTTCGACAGCGACGAGGAGCTGGAGAAGCTCGCCCGCCATGCGCCGGGCAGCCGCGTCTATTGCCGCATCCTGGTCGAGAACGAGGGTGCGGACTGGCCGTTGTCGCGCAAGTTCGGCACCGGCATCGGCCACGCCCGCGCGCTGATGCTGCGGGCGCGGGATCTTGGTCTCGACCCGTACGGCCTGTCGTTCCATGTCGGCAGCCAGCAGACCAGCACCGAGGCCTACGCGGCCGCGATCGGCCGGGTCGGCCTGCTGTTCACCGACCTGGCCCGCCACGGGCTCGACATACGGATGGTCAATCTAGGCGGCGGCTTCCCGACCCGCTACCGCGAGGACGTGCCGGAGATCGACCAGTTCGCGCTGGCGATCTCGCGCGCGCTGACCGGAGCGTTCGGCAACGCGCTGCCCGAGACGGTGATCGAGCCGGGGCGCTTCATCGTCGGTGACGCCGGCGTCGTCTCCTCCGAGGTGGTGCTGGTCAGCCGTCGCGCCGTGGGCGGCAGCACCGACGACGTCCGCTGGGTCTACCTCGATATCGGCCGCTTCGGCGGCCTGGCCGAGACCGAGGGCGAGGCGATCAAGTACTGCTTCCGCACGCCGCACGATGGCGGCCGCACCGGTCCGGTGGCGATCGCCGGACCCACCTGCGACGGCGCCGACATCCTCTACGAGCGCAGCCACTACCGGCTGCCGCTCGACCTGACCTCCGGCGAGCGGGTGGAGCTGCTCTCCACCGGCGCCTACGTGTCGAGCTACTGCTCGACCCGTTTCAACGGCTTCGCGCCGCTGGCCGAGCATTACATCTGAGCCGGCAAGGCTGTGCACTGCCCAGACCCGCCAAAGGCCTAGGCCTTTGGAAACCAATTATTAAGATAATCGGATTCTCAGGGCTTCGCCTTGAGCGGGTCCAGGGCAGAGCCCTGGCGCATGGTCACATGCAAAAGCCGTTGGTATGAGGCGGCTCCGCCGCCGCGGCGGCGCTCAGCCGTGAAACCGCGACAGGTCCAGCAGCACCGCCGCCTCTCTCTCCTTCTCCGACAGCCGGTGCGACGCGATGTCGCGCAGGCTGATCATGCCGGCGAGGCTGCCGCCCACCACCACCGGCATGTGCCGCAGCTTGCGGTCGTTCATGATCGCCATCACGGCGTCGATGCGGTCGTCGGGCTTGCAGGTGATCACCGGGCTGGTCATCACCTCCCGGACCTTGACCAGCAGCGCCGCGGGGCCGCGCGCGGCCAGCAGTTTGACCAGGTCGCGCTCGGAGAAGATGCCGACGATGCCGCCCTTGAGGTCCTCGACCACGACGGCGCCGATGCGGCGTTCCGCGAGCAGCGACACGGCGGCGGTGACCGTGGCCTCGGGACGCACCGTGGCGCAGGCCCGGCCCTTCTCCTCCAGGATCGTCTCGATCAGCATCGGCGGGCTCCTCGCGCATGGTGCGCATAGAGATAGCAACCGGCGGCGACGGCTTCTACTCCACCGCGGCGCGCAGCCCGGCGCCGGCGGCGACCGGGCAGAGCGGCAGCGCCCCGGCCAGGAAGGCGGCGAGCAGCAGCAGGTCCGGCGCGAACGGCAGGCCGGACTGCACCGCATCGATCGCGGCGGCGCCGAAGATCAGCGCGGGCGTGGCCAGCGGCAGCACCAGCAGCGGCAGCAGCACCCCGCCGCGTCGCGCGCCGAGCACGATCGCGGCCGCCATGCCACCGATCAGCGACAGCACCAGAGTGCCGAGCGCCAGCCCCGCGAGCAGCACCGGCAGCGTCTCGGTCCGCATGCCCAGCATGATCGCCAGCGGGGCCGCCGCCAGCAGCAGCGGCAGGCCGGTGGTGAGCCAGTGCGCCGCCATCTTGGCCGAGGCCAGGGCAGCGGCCGGCAGGCCGCAGAGCATGAGCTGGTCGAGTGCGCCGTCCTCGAGCTCGGCGCCGAACAGCCGGTCGAGCGGCAGCAGGGCGGCGAGCAGCGCGCATACCCAGACGATCCCAGGCGCCATGCGTCGCAGCAGCTCCGGCGACGGACCGAGGGCGAGCGGGAACAGGCTGCCGGCGAGCAGGAAGAACAGCAGCGCGCCGAGCGTGTCGGCGCCGTGCCGCAGCGCCAGGCGCAGGTCGCGCGCGACCAGGCCGTAGAAGATGCCGGCGGCACTCATGCACCGAGCGCCAGTTCCGCCGCATCGGGCAGCGGCAGCGGCACGTGGGTGGTGGCGATCACCAGCCCGCCCGCCGCCCGGTGCGCGGCGAGCAACGCGCCCAGCAGCGCGATCGCGCCGCGATCCAGACCCAGGCTTGGCTCGTCGAGCAGCCACAGCGTCGCGCGCAGCAGCAGCACGCGGGCCAGCGCGCCGCGCCGCTTCTGCCCGGCCGAGAGCAGGCGCGCCGGCAGGTCGCGCAGCTCCGACAGCGCCACTGCCCGCAGCGCTTCGTCGAGCGCGCCGCCGCCGGTGATGCAGGCGAGGCGAAGATTCTCCTCCAGCGTCAGGCCGGGCTTGAGCGCGTCCTGATGGCCCAGATAGGCGGTGCGGCGCGCGTGGGCGAGGCCATCCTCGTTGATCGGCACGTCGTTCCACAGCAGGCTGCCGGCATCCGGGGCGCGCAGCCCGGCGAGCGTGCGCAGCAGGGTGGATTTTCCCGCACCGTTGGGTCCGGTGAGCAGGATGGCCTCGCCGGCGCCGCAGCACAGGTCGACGCCGTCCAGCACCAGCCGCTCGCCGCGGAACACCACCAGCCCCTCCGCACGCAATACGGACCCCCGAGGCCGAGAGGAGTTCGGACGGCTTCTTGTTTCGGACACCTGGAGGGGTATGTTCTAGCGCAGTCCGGTTATCAAGCCGACATCGGACGACGCGCCGGCAGGCCGATCCACCGTCGTGCTCCGCGAGACTCTCCAAGGGGATAGAGAATGAAATCGGTTGGCCACGACAGCCTGCACACGCGCGAGACGCTCGAGGTGGAGGGCAGGACGTATCACTATTTCTCCATCCCTCGCGCCGAAGCGGGCATCGGCGACGTGAGCCGCCTGCCGGTCAGCCTGAAGGTGCTGCTGGAGAACGTGCTGCGCTTCGAGGATGGCCGCTCCTACAGCGTGAACGACGCGCATTCGATCGCCGGCTGGCTGCAGCAGGGACAGAGCAGCAGGGAGGTGCCGTTCAAGCCGTCGCGCATCCTGATGCAGGACTTCACCGGGGTGCCGGCGGTGGTCGACCTGGCCGCCATGCGCGACGGCATCACCCGCCTGAACGGCGATCCGCAGAAGGTCAATCCGCTGGTGCCGGTCGACCTGGTGATCGACCACTCGGTGATGGTGGATTACGCCGGCGCGCCGGACAGCCTGCAGCGCAACGTCGAGGTCGAGTTCGAGCGCAACGGCGAGCGCTACGCCTTCCTGCGCTGGGGCCAGGAGGCGTTCGAGAACTTCTCCGTGGTGCCGCCGGGTGCCGGCATCTGCCACCAGGTCAACCTGGAATATATCGCCCAGGCGGTGTGGACCGCGACCATCGCCGACGAGACCTTTGCCTATCCCGACACGCTGTACGGCACCGACAGCCACACCACGATGGTGAACGGCATGGGCGTGCTGGGCTGGGGCGTCGGCGGCATCGAGGCCGAGGCCGCAATGCTCGGCCAGCCGATCGCCATGCTCATCCCCGACGTGGTCGGCTTCAAGCTGACCGGGAAGATGCCGGAGGGCGCCACCGCCACCGACCTCGTGCTCACCGTCACCCAGATGCTGCGTCGCCGCGGCGTGGTCGGCAAGTTCGTCGAGTTCTACGGCGACGCGCTGGATCACCTGCCGGTCGCCGATCGCGCCACCATCGGCAACATGGCGCCGGAATACGGCGCCACCTGCGGCTTCTTCCCGGTCGACGCGCTCACCCTCGAGTACCTGACCCAGACCGGGCGCGACGCGCACCGCATCAGGCTGGTGGAAGCCTATCTCAGGGCACAGGGCATGTTCCGCGATGCGAGCTCCCCCGAGCCGGTGTTCACCGACACGCTGGAGCTCGATCTCGGCAGCGTCGAGCCGTCGCTGGCCGGACCCAAGCGCCCACAGGACCGGGTGGCGCTGCGTCAGGCGGCGGAGGCCTTCAACCTCGAGCTGACTCGCAGCCTCGGCGTGCCCGCCAACGACGTCGACCGCAAGATCGCCGTGCACGGCAGCAACTACTCGATCGGTCACGGCGACGTGGTGATCGCGGCGATCACCTCGTGCACCAACACCTCCAACCCGGCGGTGATGATCGCGGCCGGCCTGGTGGCCAAGAAGGCGCGCGCCCTCGGCCTGACGCCGAAGCCCTGGGTCAAGACCTCGCTGGCGCCGGGCTCGCAGGTGGTGACCGAGTATCTCGACCGCGCCGGACTCAGTGTTGAGCTCGACGCGCTCGGCTTCAACACCGTCGGCTACGGCTGCACCACCTGCATCGGCAATTCGGGACCGATCGAGGATCCGATCGTCGAGGCGATCGAGGACCACAAGCTGGTCGCGGTCTCGGTGCTGTCGGGCAACCGCAACTTCGAGGGCCGGATCAGCCCGAATGTGCGCGCCAACTACCTGGCGAGCCCGCCGCTGGTGGTGGCCTATGCGCTGCTCGGCACCATGCGCGAGGACATCACCACGGTCCCGCTCGGCACCGGTGCGTCGGGGACGCCGGTCTACCTGAAGGATGTCTGGCCGACCAATCGGGAGATCGCCGAGCTGATGGCGAGCTCGATCTCGCGCGAGCAGTTCATCGATCGCTACGGCCGTGTGTCCGGCGGCACCAAGGAGTGGCAGGCGCTGCAGGTGGCGACCGGATCGGAGACCTATCGCTGGGACGACGGCTCCACCTACGTGCAGAACCCGCCCTATTTCGAGGGCATCACCCAGGAGCCGGTGTCCAAGGGCGATATCCTGGGCGCCCGCGTGCTGGCGCTGCTCGGCGACAACATCACCACCGACCACATCTCGCCCGCCGGCTCGATCAAGAAGAACGCCCCCGCCGGCGAGTATCTCGGCGCCCATCAGGTGCAGCAGAAGGACTTCAACTCCTACGGCTCGCGACGCGGCAACCACGAGGTGATGATGCGCGGCACGTTCGCCAACATACGCATCAAGAACGAGATGGTGCCGGGCGTCGAGGGCGGCGTTTCCAAGCATTATCCGTCGGGGGAGCAGGGCGCCATCTACGACGTCGCGATGCGCTACAAGCAGGAAGGCGTGCCGCTGATCGTGTTCGGCGGCAAGGAGTACGGCATGGGCTCGTCGCGGGACTGGGCCGCCAAGGGCACCCTGCTGCTCGGCATCCGGGCGGTGGTGGCGGAGAGCTTCGAGCGCATCCACCGCTCCAATCTGGTGGGCATGGGGGTGCTGCCGCTGCTGTTCCCGTCCGGCACCAACCGCGAGACCCTGGAGCTGCGCGGCGACGAGACCATCGACATCGCGGGACTCGACGCCATCACGCCGCGCATGATCCTGAACATGGCGATCACCCGCGCCGACGGCAGTACGCGAACGGTGCCGCTGATCTGCCGTGTCGATACCCTCGACGAGGTCGAGTACTACCGTCACGGCGGCATCCTGCAATATGTGCTGCGCGGCATGGCCCAGGCCGCCTGAAGGCCAGGGCGCTGCCCTGGACCCGCCAAAGGCGTCGCCTTTGGAAACCTAACGGATTCTCAAGGCTTGCCTTGAGCGGGTCCGGGCAGAGCCCGGCTCTTCGCCCGAGGTGTGCGCCATGCAGTTCCTGCTCTACCCGCTGGCCGTGCTGGCCGGCCTGATGAACCCGCTGCAGACCGGCTGCACCTCGGAGATGAACAAGGTGCTGGGGCGGCCGCTCATGGTCGCGTTGCTGAGCGTCTGCGGCACCATGATCGTCACCGCGATCGGCTCGCTGCTGCTCGGGCAGTTCGGCCTCGGCGGCAAGGCAGGGCAGGTGCCGTGGTGGGCCTGGCTCGGCGGCGTAGCGGGCTCTCTGTTCCTGGTGTCGCAGCCGATCGCGGCCCAGAAGATCGGCGCCGGCTCGTTCATCGGCCTGTCGGTCACGGCGGCGGTGGTCGCCTCGGTCCTGATCGACCACTACGGCTGGCTCGACTTCCCGCAGCACACCGCATCACTGGGCCGCATCGCCGGGGCCGGGCTGATGATCCTCGGCGTGACCCTGGTGGCGGTGCTCTAGTTCGCCTCTACCAGGGAACCGTCTCGCCGCGATAGTCGAGGTAGCGCGAGCCGGGAACCCCTGCCTGTGCGGCGAGGGCATCGGCGATCCCGTGGACGCTGGTCTCGACGTCGAGCGTCGCCTGCGGGCCGCCCATGTCGGTGCGCACCCAGCCGGGATCCATGATCACGCAGCTCCGGCCCTCGCCGCGCCGCACGGCGAAGCTGCACATCAGCGTGTTGAGCGCCGCCTTGCTGCCGCGATACACCTCCCAGCCGCCGCTCTCGTTGCCACCGACGCTGCCCAGGCCCGACGACATCGCGACGATCATGCCGCGCGCGGGCACCAGGTCGTGGAACGCCTCCACCACCCGCATCGGCCCGAGCGTGTTGGTGAGCATCACGCGCATGAACTCGTCGGTCGCGAGCTCGCCGACCGGTCGCGATGGATCGCTGGCGACGCCGGCATTGACGAACAGCAGCCCGAAGCCGCGGCCGGACAGGCGCTGCCGCAGCGCCCGGATCTGCTCCGGCTCGGTGATGTCGAGCTGCTCGATCTCGAGCCGGCCGGCCGCCGTCCCGGCCAGCGCGTGCAGCGCGGTGCCGCCGCCGCGCACGGTCGCCACGACGTGCCAGCCGCGGCGCAGATATTCGCGTGCGAGCCCCAGACCGAGCCCGCGCGAGGCGCCGACGATCAGGGCGAGGGGAGCGTCGGCGGTCTCGGACATGGCGGGTCTCCGGTTCGGGGTGGGCACGTGCGGCGGGGGATGGCGTCTCAGTCGACCGGGCAGGGCACGGCGTGCCAGATCTCGGCGGCGTACTGGGCGATCGCGCGATCGCTGGAGAATTTGCCGCTGCCCGCCACGTTGAGCACGGTGCGCCGCGACCATTCCGGCTGATCGGCGTAGAGTGCGAGCATCGCCCGATCCGCCGCCAGGTAGGCGGACAGGTCGGCGAGGTGCATGAAGCGGTCGCCGCCGAGCAGCATGGTGCGCAGCGGATCGAAGATGCCCGGCTCGTACTTGCAGAAATGACCGGAGAAGATCAGGTTCAGCGCCGTGCGGGTCTCGGGGTCGTGGTCGTAGTGCCATTGCGGGTTATACCAGCCGCGATTATCCGCGACCTGTGCCGCGGTCAGGCCGAACAGGAAGAAGTTCTCCTCGCCCGCCTCCTCGGCCATCTCGATGGTGGCGCCGTCGCGCGTGCCGATGGTGAGGGCGCCGTTCAGCATGAACTTCATGTTGCTGGTGCCGCTCGCCTCGAAGCCGGCGGTGGAGATCTGGTTCGAGACGTCCGCCGCCGGGATCAGCCGCTCCGCCAGGGTGACGGAGTAGTCCGGCAGGAAGACCACCTTCAGCCGCCCGCGCACCAGCGGATCGCCGTCGATGGTGCCGGCGAGGTTGCTGATGAACTTGATGATCACCTTGGCCAGCGTGTAGGACGGCGCCGCCTTGCCCGAGAAGAAGAAGGTGCGCGGCGCCATCTCCAGCGAGGGGTTCTCGCGCAGTCGGTTGTACAGCACCAGGATGCGCAGCGCGTTGAGGAACTGGCGCTTGTACTCGTGGATCCGCTTGACCTGGCAGTCGAAGATCGTGTTCGGATCCACCTCGATCCCGGACCCTGCCTTCAGCCAGCCGGCGAAGCGCTGCTTCGCCGCCTGCTTGGCGGCGCGGAAATCGGCGCGCAGCGAGGCGTCGCCTGCCATCGGACGCAGCCGTTCGAGCTGGGTCAGGTCGGTCACCCAGCCATCGCCGATGGCCGCGGTGATGGTGGCGGCGAGCGGCGGGTTGGCGAGCAGCAGCCAGCGACGCGGCGTCACGCCGTTGGTCTTGTTGTTGAACCGCTCCGGATATAGCTCGGCCAGGTCCTTCACCGTGTTGGTGCGCAGCAGCCCGGAATGGATCGCCGCCACCCCGTTGGTGCTGTGCGAGCCGACGATGGCGAGGTTCGCCATGCGTATCTTCGGCTTCTCGCCCTCCTCGATCAGCGAGATGCGCGCGAGCCGCTCGTTGTTGCCGGGAAAGCGCCGGCGCACCGCGTCCATCAGGCGCTGGTTGATCTCCAGGATGATCTCGGCCTGGCGCGGCAGCATCACCTCGAACCATTGCAGCGGCCACTTCTCCAGCGCCTCGGGCAGCAGGGTGTGGTTGGTGTAGGCGAGCGTCTCGCAGGTGACGCGCCAGGCCTCGTCCCAATCCAGCTTGCCTTCGTCGAGCAGGATGCGCATCAGCTCGGGCACCGCCATGCTCGGATGGGTGTCGTTCATCTGCACCGCCGCCTTGCTCGACAGCGCGTGCCACTCGCCGCCGGCATTGCGGAACCGGCGCACCAGGTCGGCGAGCGAGCAGGCCACCAGGAAGAACTCCTGGGCGAAGCGCAGCGCCTGGCCGGAGGTGGTGGAGTCGTCAGGATACAGCACCCGGGTCAGCGAGTCCGCGGCCAGCGTGTCGGCGACCGCGCCGACGAAGTCGCCGCTGCTGAACTCCTGGAAGTCGAACGAGGCCGGCGCGCGCGCCGCCCACAGCCGCAGCGTGTTCACGGTCTTGCCGCCGAAACCCACGATCGGCCGGTCGTACGGCATCCCGATCAGGCGCGAGGTGCGCCCGGGGATCGCGCGCAGGGTGCGGCCCTGGGTCTCGAACGCGCAGTTCAGCGTCACCTCGACCTGATCCGACGGGCGCATGACCTCCCACGGATCGGGGGAGCCCAGCCAGTTGTCCGGCGTCTCGCGCTGCCAGCCGTTGTTGATCAGCTGACGGAAGATCCCGTACTCGTAGCGCAGCCCGTAGCCGATCCCCGGCAGCTGCATCGTCGCCATGGAGTCGAGGAAGCAGGCGGCGAGCCGACCGAGGCCGCCATTGCCGAGCCCGGCGTCGGGCTCGTTCTCCAGCAGGCCGAGCCAGTCCAGGCCGTTCTCCGCGGCGACGTCGGCCAGCACCGGGTCGAGCAGCAGGTTCATCACGTTGTTGGCCAGCGACCGTCCGATCAGGAACTCCATCGAGAGGTAGTAGACCCGCTTCGGGTTCTGCCTCGCGTGGGTCGCCTGGGTGCGCAGCCAGCGCTCCGCCAGCACGTCGCGCACCGAGCGCGCGATCGCCTCGAAGCGGGTCCGCGCCGTCGCCGCGTCGAGGCTGACGACGTCGTCGAGCACCAGGTGATGCCGGTAGCGCGCCTTCATGACGCAAGCCGCGTCCGCGCTCGCGCCGGTCAGGCCAGTGGTGTTGGTCATGCTCATGAAGCGACCTCGTCCTTATTCTCGTCAGCAAGTGCAGGTGGCTAGGCGACCCTCGACGGGCGGGCTCGACGGGCAGCGACCCGCCTATCCCCTGGCCCGCTTGCGGCCGCGCTTCTCGCGCAGCTGTGCCGGTCCGCCGCCTCCGGCGCGATCAAGCACGAAGCGGGCGTAATCGTCCATGTCGCCGTCGAATGGCCGCACCGTGCCGTCGGCGGCGAGCCACAGCCGGTCGGCGACCAGCTCCATCAGCGAGCGGTCGTGAGTGATCAGGATCACCGCCCCCTCGTAGGCGTTGAGCGCGTCCAGCAGCGCGCGCCGGCTGTCGATGTCGAGATGGTTGGTCGGCTCGTCCAGGATCAGAAGGTGGGGTGCCGCCATCGCCACCAGGTTGAGCAGCAGCCGCGCCCGCTCGCCGCCGGACAGCGCCTGGGCGGTGGTGCCCTGCTTGTCGAAGCCGATGCCCCAGCCCGCCAGCCGCGAGCGGTGCGACTGCTCGGAATCCTGCGGCCGCTCGCGGCGGATGATGTCGAGCGCGGTTTCGTCCGGGTCCAGCGCCTCGATCTGGTGCTGGTGGAACCAGCCGACCGAGATCCGCCCCTCGCGCTGCATCCGTCCCGAGCGCACCGCAAGCACGCCCGCCGCCATCTTGGCGAAGGTCGACTTGCCGGCGCCGTTCACGCCCAGCAGGCCGATCCGGTCATCGACGTCGAGCCTGAGGTCGAGCCCGCGCAGCACCGGCGGGGCATGGCCGTAGCCGACCTCGACATCCTCCAGCCGCATCAGCGGCGGCGCCAGCGGCCGCTTCGGCGAGGGCAGGTGGAACGGCGCCACCCGCTCCTCGATGCTGGCCTCGATCGGCTGCATCTTCTCCAGACGCTTCATCCTGGACTGCGCCTGCGCCGCCTTGGACGCCTTGGCGCGGAACCGGTCGACGAAGGATTGCAGGTGCGCCCGCTCCGCCTCCTGCTTGATCCGGCTCGCCGACAGCAGGCGCTGCTTCTCGCCGCGCCGACGCTCGAAATCGTCGTAGCCGCCGGCGTAGAGCTCGAGCTTGCGCTCGCTGAGATGCAGGATGGAGTCCACCGAGTTCAGCAGCTCGCGGTCATGGCTGATGATCAGCGCCGAGTTGGGGTAGCGCGACAGCCGTGCCTCCAGCCACAGCGCGCCTTCCAGGTCGAGATAGTTGGTCGGCTCGTCGAGCAGCAGCAGGTCGGGCTGCGCGAACAGCGCCGCCGCCAGCGCCACCCGCATGCGCCAGCCGCCGGAGAACTCCGCCATCGGCCGCGCCAGGTCCTCGGTGGAGAAGCCGAGGCCGTGCAGGATCTCCGAGGCGCGCGCCGGCGCGGTGTCGGCGTCGATCTCGATCAGGCGCGACCAGATGTCGGCCATGCGTTCCGGCGCCGCCGCCTCCAGCTCGCCGAGCAGGGCGTGGCGCTCGGCGTCGGCGACCAGGATGGTGTCCAGCAGGCTGACCGGGGTTGCCGGATGCTCCTGCGCCACGACCGCGAGCCGCGCTGCCGCGCCCGCCACCCGCGGCAGCGCGATCTCGCCGGAATCCGCGTGCAGCTCCCCGGTGATCAGCTTGAACAGGGTGGACTTGCCGACCCCGTTGCGCCCGACCAGCCCGACCTTGGCGCCGGTCGGCAGGGTCACGCTCGCGCGCTCGAAGAAGCGGCGTCCCCAGGCGTTGAAGGTGAGGCTGTCGATCTGGAGCATGCAGGTTCCGACGGATGAGGTGAGGAGGCGGACGGCTCAGGCGGCGGCGGCCTGATCGGCCCAGCCGGCGAGCTCGGCACGTGCCAGCGCCTCCAGCAGGTCGATCGCCGCGTCGTCGTCGTTCAGGCAGGGTATCGCGCAGAACGCCTCGCCGCCGGCCTGCATGAACTCCTCGCGCAGCTCGTTGCCGATCTCGTCGAGCGTCTCGATGCAGTCCACCAGGAAGGCCGGCATCACGAGCGCGATGCGGCGCACGCCCGCCTTGGCCAGCGCCACCACGGTCGGCGCCGTGTAGGGCTCGATCCACTTCGCCAGCCCGAACCGCGACTGGTAGGTCAGCAGCGACAGGTCCGCATCCAGTGCGAGTGCCGCGCGCAGCGCCCGCATGGTCCGCTCGCATTCCTGCTGGTACGGGTCGCCCGCCTCGACGTAGCTGCGCGGCAGCCCGTGGAACGACCCCACCAGCATGTCCGGCTTCCAGTCGAGCGCGCCCAGCGTGCGGCGCACCGAGGCGGCGAGTGCCGCGATGTAGAGCGGATGATCCGGGAACGAGGGCACCGTGCGGATCGCGGGCTGCCGGCGCAGCCGCATCAGCACGCGGAAGGCCTGGTCGTTCGCGGTCGCGGTGGTGGTGCCGCTATATTGCGGATACAGCGGCATGATGACGATCCTGGCGCAGCCCTGGGCGGTCAGCGCGTCGATCGCCGACGTCACCGAAGGGGTGCCGTAGCGCATCGCCCAGGTGACCTTGACGGCCTCGCCGGTGAACCGCGCGCCCAGCTTGAGCGACTGCGCGCGGGTGTAGGTGCGCAGCGGGCTCTCGTCGAGATCGAGGTTCCAGATCCGCCTGTAGGCGGCGCCGCTCTTCTGCGGCCGTAACGAGAGCACCAGGCCCTGCAGGATCGGCCGCCAGACCAGCGGGTTGGCCTCGATGACCCTGCGGTCGGAAAGGAACTCCGAAAGATAACGCCGGACGGAACGATAATCGGTCCCGTCCGGCGTTCCGAGATTGATCAACAGCAGGCCGGCATTGTCCATACTGCACAGTCTACCAAGCGGCTCGCGCCGCGTCAGCAGCCGTCAGGGCCACCGCTCCACGCGGACAGCACGCCGCCGAGGCGAGCCCCGATCGCCGTTGCGCCGCCTCGCGGGGGAGGCTAAGCAATAGGTGAAGCCGCTTTCAGCCAATACGTACATAGGTATATCCTATTGTTCCAGCGTCCGCGCGTCCGGACCTCATGAGCCTTGGGGCCATGATCCGCTCCAGCCTCGCCGGCCTTTCGCTGCGCGACCTCGAATATGCGGTCGCGGTCGCGGACTTCCGCCATTTCGGCCGCGCGGCCGAGCATTGCGGGGTGAGCCAGCCGGCGCTGAGCGAGCAGCTTCGCAAGCTGGAGGCGGTGCTCGGGGCCGCCCTGTTCGAGCGCACCGCGCGACGGGTCGAGATCACCCCGCCGGGCGAGCTGCTGCTGCGCCAGGCCCGCATCGTGCTGCGCGAAGGCTTCGGCCTGATCGAGATGGCGCGGGCGCAGACCGATCCGCTCGACGGCCCGCTGCGGATCGGGGTGATCCCGACGCTGGGTCCGTACTACCTGCCGCTGGTGCTCCGCATGCTCCGCAGCGACTTCCCGGGCCTGGAGCTGCGCCTGCAGGAGGGCCTCACCGAAGACCTGACCGAGGCGCTGCATCGCGGCAGCCTCGACGCCGTCCTGGTCGCGCTGCCGGCGCCCGCGGAGGGGGTGATGACCGTGGAACCCCTGTTCTTCGAACGCTTCCGCCTGCTGGCGCCGACCGGCCATCCGCTGCTCGATGCCGGCGTGCTGCATCCGGAGGATCTGCCGGGCGAGGACCTGCTGCTGCTGGAGGAGGGCCACTGCCTGCGCGACCAGACGATCTCGCTGTGCCGGCTGCCGGGTCCGCGCGGCCGCGACGCGCGTCACGCCAGCAGCCTGGAGATGCTGCGGCACATGGTCGCGGCCGGCGAAGGCTACGCGCTGATGCCCGGGCTCGCCACCGGCCCCAGCGGCGGCCCCGACGGCCTCGGCGCCGCGTCAGCGCTCAGTGTCCTGGTGCAGAGCAGGGCGCTGGGGCTCGGCCGTGAGGGCGCGCGTCCGGGCCGGATTATCGTCCTGGGCTGGCGCGCCACCGACCCCCGCGGCGCGCATTTCTCGCGTCTGGCCGCGTTCCTGCGCGACGCCGCACCCGAGGGCACCGAGGCGACGCGGCACGACCGTGCCGCCGGCCCGGCGGGCGGGCCGGTCACCCGCACCGCATCCCGCCGCCGCCGGCCGCCGGCGCCGCAGGTCGAGCCGTCGACACGCTCGCATGCGCCGGGGCCCGATCCGGCATCGAATTGATCGGTACAGTATCGTAACGTAAGTGACGCGCATCGAGAATATCGATGCGCAGTCACGGCTGTTATCGATCGCCGTACTCCGCCGACCCTGCTGCGCGCGCGCGATGCGGATCGCGAGGCGAGGTATCGAGACGCCGTTGTAACGAGCGGATCTAGATCACGAATGCTTTACCCATCGATGGGGTCATGTTATCTCGTATCCGTAAGGATATCGCTGATGGTGAGGCCCGGTCGTGAATGATCAAGATCCGCACGCGACGCATATCCTGGTCGTCGAAGACGATGATCTGCAGCAGGAGGTGCTGCGTTCCAGCCTGAGCTGGCACGGCTACCGCACCGAGGCGGTCTCGAGCGGACTGGACGCGGTGTGCAAGGTGCGGCACGGCGGCTACGACCTGCTGCTGATCGACTACCATCTCGCGGACATAGACGGACTGGCCACCGCGAGACTGGTTCGCGATCTCAGGGGGACCGCGGCGCGCCCGGTGCTGATCGCCTTGACCGGCGCGTCGGATCAGCTGCTGGCCCTGCAGGCGCAGCACGGCCAGCCGTTCGACCGGGTGATCGCCAAGCCGACGAGCCTGTCGGCGCTGATCTCCAGCATTCAACGCGAACTCGGCAGCATGCGCGATCGCGTGCTGCCACAGGAGACCGATTTGCCAGAGCAAACGCCAGAGCAAACGCCAGAGCAGACTCCAGAGCAGACTCCAGAGCAGACCTCAGAGCACGGCACCGAACTCCTCGATCCGCCCGATCCCGGCAAGCCGCGCATCCTGGTCGTCGAGGACGACGACATCCAGCAATTCGTCCTGCAGCACGCCCTGGAGCGGCTCGGCTACGAGGTCGGCCTCGCGTCGGACGGCGTGGGGGCGGTGCGCATGGCGCGCGCGCGCGAGTACGACCTGGTCATGATCGACTACCTGCTTCCCGACATGGACGGCCTCGCCACCGCCAAGCTGATCCTCGATCCGCTCGACGAGGATCATCGTCCGCGGATGATCGCGATGACCGCGGCCCCCAGCCGCCTGAGCGGCCGCGAGGCCGAGACCGGCCCGGTGTTCGACGAGGTGGTCGCGAAGTCGCCCGACCTGCCGGCACTGATCACGGTCGTGAAACGCCACCTGGCCGCGCCCTCGGCGCGACCCTGCTGACCCAGCCGCCGGCGAAGCGGAGGAAACCGTGCTCGCATCGCCGCGTCGGCTCAATGCCGCCTGCTGCGTCCTCGGCGGCCTGATCCTGCTCTGCGGCGTCGGCGTGCTGAGCTTCCGCCAGGCGCAGCAGGTCAAGGCCGAGCGGGTCGGGCTGCGCCACATGCTCGACGTCCTGGGCCGGCTGAACGATGTCGGGCTGGCACTTCGCGACGCGGAGAGCGGCCAGCGCGGCTTCATCCTCACCGGCGAGGCGGATTATCTCGCGCCCTACCGCTCGGCGTTGGCGCGTCTGCCCGAACTGCGCCAGACGCTGCACCGGCTGATCGGCAACGACGCCGCGCAGCGGCGGCACGAGGCGTCCCTCGACCCGCTCATCGACCAGAAGCTCGCCGAGCTGGAGCAGACCGTGCGGCTGAGGCGCGGCGCGGACGAGGATGCGGCGCGGCGCGTGGTGATGCGCAATGTCGGCAGGGTGCTGATGGTCAGGATCACCGCGACGCTCGACGACATGCTGGCCGAGCAGCAGAGGCTGCTGACGCGGCATCGCGGGGTGCTGGATCGCGGCCAGGCGGTCATGGCGCGGCTCAATCTCGCGATCGCCCTCATCGGCCTGCTGCTCCTCGCCGTGACCGGCTTCATGCTGCGACGCTCGATGGTGGAGCTGCGCGACAGCGAGGCGGCGTTCCGCCTGCTCGCCGAGCATGCCGGGGACGTCGTGGCGAGGATCGGTCCGGACGGCAGGATCCGCTATATCTCGCCCTCGGCGCAGCGGATCCTCGGCCTGGCTCCGGAAGCCTTCATCGGGCAGACCGTCATCGGCTTCGTCCATCCCGAGGATCGGGCCGCGGTGTCGGCATCGACGACGCGGCTGCTCGACGGAATCGTCGAGGAGGAGGCGATCGCCTTCCGCATCCGGCGGCCGGACGGGCGCGAGGTCTGGCTCGAGACCATCCGCCGGCTGCTGCGCGATCCCGCCACCGGCGCGCGCGACGGCTTCAGCGTGATCTCGCGCGACGTGACCGAGAGACGTCAGCACCAGGCCGAGCTGGAGCGGCGCGCGCGAGACCTGGCGAGCAGCAACGAGCAGCTCGAACGCCTGACGCAGCACCTGGCGAAGGCACGGGACCGGGCCGACCAGGCCAGCCAGTCCAAGTCGCGCTTTCTCGCCAGCATGAGCCACGAGCTGCGCACCCCGCTGAACGCCATCCTGGGCTACGCGCAGCTGCTGCGCCTGCAGGGACATCTCGACCGGCTGCAGTCGAGCCGCGTCGATGCCATGCTCGGAGCCGGACGGCACCTGCTCGAGATGATCAACCGCGTGCTCGACCTGTCGGAGATCGAGGCGGCGCGGGTCGAGCTGCAGGTCGGCACGGTCGATCTGCGCGAGGTGTCGGATGCGTGCCTCAGCGTCGTGCGCTGCGCCGCCGGCGCCAAGGGCCTGGCGCTGCGGGTGCAGGCGGCCGCCGACGCGCCCGGCTCGATCACCGCCGATCCCACCCGCCTGCGGCAGATCCTGCTGAACCTGCTCGGCAACGCCGTCAAGTTCACGCATCAAGGCGAGATCGAGCTTCGCCTGTGCGCGATCAGGCCGGGCATGCTGCGGATCGAGGTCCACGATACCGGACCGGGCGTCCCCGCCGAGACGCGGCATCTGCTGTTCCAGGATTTCAGGCGGCTCGATGCCGCGTTCCAGCCGGTCGAGGGCACCGGGCTCGGCCTAGCGATCTCGGTGCGGCTCGCCGCATTGATGGGCGGCCAGATCGGCCATGACGACAGGCACGGCGGCGGCAGCGTGTTCTGGCTCGAGCTGCCGGTCATGGCGGCGGCCTATCGGCCGCGATCACCAGTGTCGTCATCGCCCGTGCCATCATCGGCCGTCCCGTCATCGCCTATGCCGCCGGCCGCGTCGGCGGCGTCGCGCTGGGCGGCGAGTGCCGAGGCATCACCGGCGGAGCCGGTCGCGCCGGCGTCGCGGCGTCGGCTGCGGCTGCTGCTGGTCGACGACATCGCCATGAACCGGGACATCGCCAGCTCGTTCCTCGATGTCGCCGGCCATCAGGTGACCTGCGCCGAGAACGGGGCGGAGGCGGTCGCGGCGGCTGCGTCGGGTGATTACGACGTGGTGCTGATGGACGTGCGCATGCCCGGCATGGACGGGCTGGAGGCGGCGCGTCGGATACGCGCCGGCGGCGGCGCGCGCGGCAGGGTGCCGATCGTCGCACTGACCGCACAGGCTTTTGCCGAGCAGATCGAGGAGTGCCGCATGGCGGGGATGGATAGTCACCTGGCGAAGCCGTTCACGCAGGATGCGCTGATCGAGGCGATCGACCGCGTCGCGGGCGCGCCGCCGGCACCGGGCCTCGCGGCGGGCGCCGCCGGCTGCGGATCGCACCTGCCGATCTGCAACGCCGTCGCTTTCGACGAGGTCGCGGCGATCCTGCCTTCGAACGCGATCCTGACCTATCTGCGGACCCTGAGCGTGCGCGGCGCCACGCTGCTGGACGAGCTGCGCGGGCAGATCTGCGTCCCCGCACGGCAGGCCGGCGTGGCGGAGCGCGTCGCGACGATCGAGGCGGGCAGTCGGTTCCCCCGCCCCGAGATCCTCGCCAAGCAGGCGCATAACCTGGCGGGCAGCGCCGGCATGCTGGGCTTCCAGCGCCTCGCCTTCGTGGCCAGCCGCTTCGAGCAGGCGGTCGAGCAGGCTTCCGCCGATGGACCCGGCCTCGGCGAGAGCCTCGACGCCCTGATCGAGGAGTCCCTGCTCGAGATGCAGCGGCGCATGCGGCTGCATGAGGCCGGCTGACGCGCTCTCGTCCCGGCGCTAAGACCGGCTGCTGTCCCGAACCAACGGCCTGACCGACCGTCAGGAGGCAAGGGCTCTGCCCCGCCAACGGCCTAGGCCTCTGGCATCCATCCTAAGATGAACGGTTTTCCAAGACTTTGCCTTGGGCGGATCCAGGGCAGAGCCCTGGCGCCTGGGTTGCACTCTAGCGCGATGCGTGCGCCGGCGTGCCGTCCGCGCTGGTGAACGCGCTCCAGGGGCTCACCGCGTAGGTCGCATTGCGTGCGCACACCGTGTAGACGCGCCAGGCATAAGAACGATGCGCCTGGTCGAGCCGCACCAGCGCCGCGCTGACGTCGAGGTAGCCGGCGTAGATCTCGTCCGGCGTGCCGTCGCGCGCCGCGACCTGCAGGAAGTAGCGCACCGGCAGTGCCGCCGCGGGCGCGGACCAGACGATCTCGATGCGTCCGCCGCTGTCTGGCACGACCACGATGCCGTCGCGCGGCGCGACAGCGGTCGCAGCGCGCAGCACGTCGCTCTGCTGCCGGCCGGATACGGGCGAGCCGTGCTCCGGATCGTGCCTGCCCAGCTTCTGCGCCGCCGCGGTCAGCCCGTTGGAGGCGGCGAGCCGGAACCAGGCGCGCGCAAGCTCGAGGTTGCGCGGCACGCCGTCGCCGTCCCGATACAGCAGGGCGAGGTTGTATTGCGCGCGACGCTGGCCGTGCACGGCGGCGCGCGCGTACCATTCCGCGGCACCGCTCGTGTCGTGCGCGGTGCCACGGCCGCTATCGTCCATCACCGCGACGTTGAACTGCGCCTCCGGATCGCCCGCCGCGGCGGCTTGCCGGAACCAGTGATAGGCGGAGGACGCATCCTCCGGGCCGCCCTCGCCGAGATCGTCGAGCAGGCCGAGGCGGAATGCGGCTTCGGCGCTGCCGGCGCGTGCCAGGGGCAGCCAGAGCCGCCTTGCGCGGCTGAAGGCGTGCGCCTGATCGGCGCGCCGGGCTTCCTCGAGAGGCCCTGCCGGCGCCGCCGCGGCGACGCCGAGTGCCGCGCAGGCGACCAGCAGGAGCCGTCGCATCCGTGCCGTCGGCGGCGTCCGGATCAGCGCCAGGTGATCTCGACGCGGCGGTCGCGGGGTTCGGACGCATCGGTGGCGGTGGCGACCGGCGGGTCGGTGACCCCTTTCGCCAGCACCTGGAACCGCTCGACCGGAATTCCGCGCGCGACCAGGCCGCGCACCACGTTGTCCGCCCGGGTCTGCGACAGCCTCAGGTTGGCGGACGGCGAGCCGAGCAGGTCGGTGGAGCCTGCCACGATCATGACGACCGGCTTGCCCTCGGTGTACAGGCGCGACGCCTTGTCGAGCAGCTTGATATCCTGCGGACGGATCCGGCTGCTGCCGCTGTCGAAATACAGGTCGAGCGCGTCGGGAGCCTTGGCGGGCGCGGCACCCGGCGTGGCGGCGTCGCGCGCGAGCGCATGCTCGCCGCCGCCTAGGACAAGCATGCCGAGCACGCCGAGCATGATCCGCTGAACTGGTCGTCGCGTCATGATTGTCTCCCCGATGATGGCTGATCCGACCGATCGTCGTGCGAGCCGATGGAGATGGAGATCCCGCCTGGTCGCGGCGGCAAGGCACCATCCGGGACGGCCAGCCTGCGGATCTGGGTCGAGCGCGGCAGCAGGCGCTGCGCCATCGTGCGGGCGGCCTGCTCGTCCTGGGCGAAGTAGTAGCTCAGGGTGGAATGTTCACTGGCCGGCCCCGGCCCCGGCGCCAGCGGCCCGTCGACCGGCACGCCGGCCTCGCGCAGCCGTGCCAGCAGCCGCCTGGCCTGCGCCTGCGCGGCGCCGTCGCCGCGGCCATAGCGCACCGTGACGCGAAGCCCGTCCAGGTCCGCCGGCGTCGGCGCACGCATCGCCGATAGCGGCGGCAGGACGTCGGCGCGACCCGGCCTCGCGGCCGCTGGCGCGCGGCGCGCCTCGCGCCGCGGCTCCGGGTCGCGCAGCACGGTGATCCCCGCGGGCGCCCCGGTTGCCGGCGGCGGCGCCGCCGCGGGCTGGCCGGGCGCCGGCACGCCCGATGCGGCCGAGGATCTCAGGCCACGCTCCGGCGGCACCAGGGCCATCCAGGCGATCGCGAACCCCGCCGACAGCAGCACCGCCGCCGCCAGCCTGGCGCGGGTGAGGGCGTCGCGTCGCGAGGCGACGCCGGTGCGTCTCGTCAGTCCGACCGGTGCGAGCCGCGCCGGAGCCTGCCAGGGTGCCGCGTCGTCCACCGCCAGGGTGAACATCGGCGGCGGCACCGTCCGGATGCCGTCATAGCCGGGCGTCAGCGCGATATGCGCGCCCGGGTCGTGCTCCAGCGCACCCACGCCCGCCTGCCGCAGCGACGGCCACAGGGCCGGGGTGCCGGCGAGCAGGAAGCGCAGCACCGGCCGCCCGCCGGCGCGCAGCATCGACAGCGTGACCAGCTTCAGCAGCGTCCGCACCGAGAGCATCTCGGCGTGCTGGATGATCACCACCAGCGGATCGCCGGGGTTCCGGGTCGCGGTCATCGCCTTGCGGATCGCGTCGTCGAGCAGCGAAAGCCGCTCCACCGGCGCCGTCATGGTCGCGGTTCCGAGGCCGGCCTGCTGCAGCCCGTCGAGCACGTTGAACAGCTGCTCGACGGCCACGCCCTCGCCACACGTTATTACAACGAAACCTTGATCGCCAAGTAAAGCGGACAATACTCGCTCGGCAATATCCTGGTCAGCACGCGACGGACCCGGATACGGCGCATACAGCAAAGCTGCGGCCGCAAGCTCGTCCGTCTGATGTGCGATACTGTCCATTTCCAACAGCATAACCTGTATCGCCGGCAAAAGTGTGGCGCATGAGCATCAAATCGTCGTAATTTTGCGACGATTATTCCTGACCAATCACGTCCGCAACGTCCCGCATTCGTTGACGCGCCTCAGCATCTGCTGGATGCATCGCCACGGTCACTTTGTCGTTTAGTCAGAACCTGCAGCACGAGCCCGGCTTGTCCCGTCGAACCTGAGGGACGGGCCCCGCCGCATGACTTCCAACAGCTTGCTCTGGATCACCACGATCATCATGGCCGCAGGAGGATCGCTGATCCTCCTGATCGGCAAGCGCCGCACGCCCGCTGAGGAGATGCAGACCGTGCTGCACGGCATCGTGCCGCTGATCGCCGCATGCTCCTACCTGGCCATGGCCACCGGGCAGGGCCTGGTGCTGCTGCCGGCGAGCGCCGGGACCCAGCGCATCTTCTACTATGCCCGCTACGTCGACTGGACCTTCACCACGCCGCTGCTGCTGGTGTCGCTGTCGCTGAACGCGATGCATGCCGGCCGCAAGCAGGCGGGCGCGATCACCGGCATCGTGCTGGCCGACCTGATGATGATCATCACCGCCTTCGTGTTCGGCGCCTCCGAGACTGCCTGGGTGAAGTGGACCTGGTTCATCATCTCCTGCGCGGCCTTCCTCGGCGTCTACTACGTGATCTGGGTCTCGGCACTGCAGGCCAACGCGATCGAGCGGGCCGACATACGGGCGAACTACCGGCGCAACGCCTCGATCCTGTCGGTCCTGTGGCTGATCTATCCGCTGGCGCTGGCCGTGTCGCCAGACGGGCTCAACGTGATCAGCGACGCGGCCGGGGTGCTGTTCATCGCCATCCTCGACGTGCTGTCCAAGGTGGCATACGGGCTGCTGGCCACGGTGTCGGACGCGAAGTCGACCGAGCTCGATCTCACTGAGCGCACCGGCACGCCGCCGCTGCGCGCCGCGGCCTGACCCACGCGGCGGCCGCGCGGTCCCTGCCGCGCCGCCGCCCGCTCGCCGCTTCGGCCGACGCTGTCCTGGCCGACGCTTCCCTGGCCGACGCTGTCCTGGCCGACGCCGCGACAGGCTCTTGACGTCGCCGCGCGTCGTGACCCTGCTGCCGCTGGCGGAGGCCGGATCCGTCCGCGGATCTCGAGGAGGGGCGCATGGGGCAGACCGAATACCGTTTCGGCATCGAGGAGGAGTATTTTCTCGCCGACGCCGGCACGCGCGGCACGCCCGCCTCGTCGGCGGCGCGCGCGTTCCATGCCGATGCCGGCGGCCGGCTGCCCGGAACCGGACGCGAGGTGCTGCAGAACCAGGTCGAGGTCTGCACCGCGCCGGGAGCGGATGCCGGCGCGGCGAGGCAGCATCTGTCGTCGCTGCGCGCCCAGCTGGCCGGGATCGGGCGCGCGCACGGGCTGCTGGTGTTCGCGTCCGGCACCCATCCGCTGGCCTGCTGGCCGGACCAGACCCAGAGCGAGGGCGAGCGCTACGACCGCATGACCGCGGAGTACGGCATCCTGGCGGCCCGCAACATGGTCTGCGCGCTGCACGTCCATGTCGAGCTGCCGGAGCCGGAGCGCCGGGTGGAGCTGATGCGGCGCATGCTGCCGTACGTGCCGATTTTCCTGGCGCTGTCGGCCTCCTCGCCGTTCTGGGAGCGGCGTCCGACCGGGCTCGCCGCCTACCGCATGGCGGCCTACCGGGAGTGGCCGCGCTCGGGACTGCCCGACCTGATGGACGCCGCCGACTACGAGCGCTACCTGCGGGCGATGACGGGGTCAGGCGCGATCCCGGACGCCAGCTACCTGTGGTGGGCGCTGCGGCCCTCGATGCGCTACCCGACCCTGGAGCTGCGGGTCTGCGACAGCTGCGTCCGCGTCGAGGACGCGGTGGCGATCGCCGCACTGTATCGCTGCGTGTTGCGCATGCTCGACCGCAGGCGGGAGGTGCATGCCGGCCTCACCGGCGCGTCGCGCGCCATCGCCAGCGAGAATCTCTGGCGGGTGCAGCGCCACGGGGTGCGGGCGACGCTGATCGACGAGGCTGCCTGCGCCGCGGTGCCGCTGGCGCAGCAGCTGCGGGCGCTGGCCGGCCTGGTGGCGGAGGACGCCGCGGCACTGGGCTGCGAGGCGGAGTTGCAGGCGGTGCAGCGGATCGCGGCCGACGGCACCGGCGCGGACCGGCAGCTGGAACTCTATCGCCGCGCGCTCGCCGACCGGCAGGACCCCGAGGCGGCGTTGTGCGGCGTCGTGGACTGGCTGGCGGCCGCGACCGCGGGAGAGGACGCCGCCGGGGCGCCCTGAGCCGCTCCCCGACGATCCGCGAGGCGGCGCTGGGGCGGAACCGTCTCATGCTGCGAGGACGGCCTCATGGCGCGGCGGCGGTCCGTGTCCGGCGACGAAGCTCGGCAGGTGCGGCCGCGGCAGCGCGGGCCAGCATGCCGGGGACGGAGCTTCCGACCAGGCCGGCGGCCACCCGGGCGGCCGCGACCGGAAGCCGCCGGCGCATCCTGGGCCGGGTCAGCATCCCGGCCAGCATCACCGCCGGCGCCGCCAGGGTCACCGCGCCCAGCGCGCCGGCGCCGAGCAGGCCCGCCAGCAACGCCTCGCGGTTGCGGCTGGTCCAGAATTCGCTGCGCGTGCGCTTCACCCTGTCGCCGAAGCGGCCGTCGACGCCGGGATCGCCGGGCACCGGATGGTTCAGGTTGCCCTCGGGCGCCGGCGGCGCCTCGCCGTCGAGCTGCGCCTCCCACGCCGACGCGGCGACGCGGTCGAGCAGTCGGGGCGCCAGCGCCTGGCCCAGCGCCATCTGCGCGGTGGAGCGGCCGACCCAGATCTCGCGCCGACGATGCCCGGCCGCGAACAGGATCGCCGCGGCGCACAGCCGCGGGTCGAATACCGGATCGGGGGCTTTCTGCCGCTGGCCGGTATGGTTGCGCGCCCAGTCGAACTGCGGCGTGTTCACCGCCGGCAGATAGATGACGGTGAGCTGGATGGCGTCCAGCCCGTCATGGATCAGCTCGCTGCGCAGGCTGTCGGTGAAGCCGCGCACCGCCGCCTTGGCGCCGCAGTAGGCCGATTGCAGCGGTGCCGAGCGGATGCCGAGCCCTGAGCTGACCTGGATGATCGTGCCGCGCCGGCGCGGGCTCATCTGCCGCAGTGCCGCGAGCGTGCCGTAGACCTGGCCGAGATAGGTCACCTCGGTGACGCGTCGATACTCCTCGGGCGTGATGCCGGGCGCGGGACTGATCACGGTCGCCATCGCGTTGTTCACCCAGGCCTCGATCGGCCCGAGCTCGCGCTCGAACTGTATCGCTGCGGCCTCCATCGCCTCGGCGTCGGCGACGTCGGCCGCGATCCCGAGCGCGATGCCGCCGAGGCCGCTCAGCTCCTCCTCGGTGGCGCGCAGCCGAGCCGCGTCGCGGGCGATCAGGCCGATCGACCAGCCTTCGGCGGCAAAGGCGAGCGCCGTCGCCCTGCCGATCCCGGCCGTGCCGCCGGTCACCACCACGACCTTGCCCATGCTCAAATCCTTCCGCCTGCCCATGCGACCACAAGCGCCACCCGAAGGATCGGTTCACGCACCGTCCTCGCGCGGAACGGATCGTGACTGATCGCCCGCCCCTTCAACCGACCCCCCGTACCAGCCGGCGCTGCGATCGTCGCAGCCGGTCGACGCGCACCGGCACCGGCGGATGCGAGTAGTGGTAGAGCGCGTAGAGCGGATCCGGCGTCAGCGTGCTGGCGTTCTCCCGGCTCAGCCGCACCAGGGCGGAGACCATCGGATCGGCGCCGGCCTGGGTGCGGGCGAACTCGTCGGCCTGGAACTCGTGCCGGCGCGAGGTCCAGTTGCCGATCACGCCCACGAACGGTCCCAGCAGCGACCAGCACAGCATGCAGGCGACCAGCGAGAGTGCCGGGTCGGCGTGACGGATGCCGAGCGATCCCAGCAGCCAGGGCTGATGGGCGAGCCAGCCGAAGGCGGCGAGGACCAGGAACAGCATCGCCGCCGAACGCAGCAGGCCGGACAGCACGTGGCCGTGACGGAAATGGCCCAGCTCGTGGGCGACGATGGCGCGCACCTCCTCGAGCGGGCTGCCCTCGACCAGCGTGTCGAACAGCACGATCCGCTTGGTGCGGCCGAAGCCGATGAAGTACGCGTTGCCGTGCGACGAGCGCCGCGACGCGTCCATGGTGAAGAGCGCCGAGGCGCGGAAGCCGCACGCCTGCATCAGGGCGAGGATGGTGCGCTTCAGCTCACCGTCGGGCAGCGGCGTGAAGCGGTTGAAGCGCGGTGCGATCAGCCGGACATAGACCGCCGGTGCCGACAGCATCAGCACCACCAGGCCGAGCCAGACATAGAGCCACCACCAGCCCGTCGCGTCGCGCATCAGCCAGAAGCAGCCCAGCAGCAGCGGCACCGCGAGCAGCAGCGAGAACCCCCAGCTCTTCAGCCGGTCGCGCGCGAACAGGCCGGGGCTGGTGCGGTTGAAGCCGAACCTCTGCTCGACGGCGAAGGTCGCGTAGAGCGAGAACGGCAGCGACAGCGCGATGCCGATCGCGCCGCTCGCCAGCACGAAGGCGGTGCTGCGGCCGAGCGAGGGCGGGATCAGCGTCGCGACGGCGCCGTAGAGCAGGTCGAAGCCGCCGAGCAGCCAGGCGACGCCGATCCCCCAATGCCAGAGCGCCCGCAGCATGGCGAGCCGCTCGCGCGCCACCGTGTAGTCCGCCGCGCGACGGTGCTCCTGCGGGCTGACCGCGGCGGCGAAATCCGGCGGTGTGGCGTCGCGGTGGCGGCGCACGTGTGCGATGTGACGGCGCGACAGCCACAGCGACAGCAGGGTCTCGGCGAGCGAGGCGACCAGCAGCAGGGCGAGCAGGGGCGGGACGTGCATTCCCTGCAGGTGGCCGGCGCGCGGCCGGCCGGCAAGAGCGATCCCGGCAATGCCTGCCGCCGGCCGGATCAGCCGCCTCCGCCGCGGCACTCGAAGAAGCGGTTGCCCGGGCGCGGCAGCCCCAGGTTCTCGCGCAAGGTGGTGCCTTCGTACTCGCGCCTGAACAGGCCGCGGCGCTGCAGCTCCGGCACCACCCGGCCCACGAAGTCGTCGAGGCCGCCCGGCAGCCATGGGAACATGATGTTGAAGCCGTCGGAGCCGCGTCCGTCGAGCCAGGCTTCCATCTCGTCGGCGATGCGGGACGGCGTGCCGACGAAGGCGAGGCCGGAATAGCTGCCGACCTTCTGCGCGAGCTGGCGGATGGTGAGCCCGCGGGTGCGCGCCAGATCGAGGATGCGCGCCCGCGCGCTCTTGCTGGCGTTGGTCTGCGGGATCTCCGGCAGCGGGCCGTCCGGATCGCAGCCGGAGACGTCGTGGCCCAGCGCGCTCGACAGCGAGGCGATGCCGCTGTCGTAGTGCACCAGGGCGTCGAGCTGCGCCCGCCGCTCCTCGGCCTGATCGAGGCTGTCGCCGACCACCACGAAGGCGGCGGGCAGGATCTTCATGTGGTCGGGATCGCGTCCGAGCCGCTGCATGCGCGCCTTGACGTCGGCGTAGAAGCGCTGCCCGGCGGCGAGATCGGGTTCAGCGGAGAACACCACCTCTGCGGTCTCGGCGGCGAGCTGTCGTCCGGCCTCGGAGGATCCGGCCTGCACGACCACCGGCCAGCCCTGCACCGGGCGCGCGATGTTGAGCGGCCCGCGCACCCGCAGGTGCGGCCCGTGGTGATCCAGCACGTGCATCCTGGCCGGGTCGAAGAACAGCCCGCTCTCGACGTCGCGCACGAAGGCGTCGTCGGCGAAGCTGTCCCACAGCCCGGTGACCACGTCGTAGAACTCGCGGGCGCGCCGGTAGCGCGCGTCGTGGTCGATCTCGTCGTCGTAGCCGAAATTCAGCGCCGCGTCCGGATTGGCCGTGGTGACGATGTTCCAGCCGGCGCGGCCGTCGCTGATATGGTCCAGCGAGGCGAAGCGGCGCGCGACGTGGTAGGGCGCATCGAAGGTGGTCGAGGCGGTGGCGACCAGGCCAATCCGCTCGGTCACGGCCGCCAGCGCCGACAGCAGGGTGAACGGCTCGAACGAGGTGACGGTGTGGCTGCGACGCAGCGCCGCCAGCGGCATGTTCAGCACCGCCAGGTGGTCGGCCATGAAGAAGGCGTCGAACCGGCCCCGCTCGAGGGTGCGTATGAAGCCCTTCAATTGCGCGAAGCTGAAGTTCGCGTCCGGCGAGGCGCCGGGGAAGCGCCAGGCGCCGGTATGGATGCTGACCGGGCGCATGAAGGCGCCCAGACGCAGCCGCCGCCGTGGCAGGGGGGCGGCGCTCATGGTCGGGCCTCGATCGCCGTCGGCAGGGGCCTGCCGGGATGCTCCGGCGCCGCCGCGAGGATCGCGGCGAGCAGGTTGGGGAAGTGCTGGTCGAGCTCCGGCCGGCGCGACATGTTGACCATCTCGGCGCCGTGGCGCTGCGAACGCACCAGCCCCGCTTCGCGCAGGACCTGGAAGTGGCGCGACAGGCTGGATTTCGGCATCGCCGGCGGCGCGCACCGCACGCAGCTCACGGCCTCCGCCTGCCCGACGCACAGCCTGCGGAACAGCTCGAGCCGGGCCGGGTCGGCGAGGGCGTGCAGCACGCCGTGCAGGGTGATCGCCTCGAGCGGAGGGTGCAGCAGGGGTCTCATGCGGCGCAGCATCGCGCCGCGACGCGCAAAGTGCAAGAGTTCGGAACTCTTGCAGTCCGCTGCAGTCCGGCGCATATCGCCTGCGGCCTCACCTGCCCCGGGGCCGGATCCGCGAGGAGGCACGCATGATCGACCTGTACTACTGGACCACGCCCAACGGTCACAAGGTGACCATGCTGCTGGAGGAGATCGGGCTCGAGTACCGGATCCACCCGATCAATATCGGCAAGGGCGAGCAGTTCGCCCCGGACTTCCTGGCGATCGCGCCCAACAACCGCATCCCCGCCATCGTCGACCATGATCCCGCCGAGGCCGGGGCGCCGATCGCGCTGTTCGAGTCCGGCGCCATCCTGCTCTACCTCGCCGACAAGGCCGGCGCCCTGATCGCCTCCGACCTGCGCGGCCGGATGGAGACGCTGCAGTGGCTGTTCTGGCAGATGGGCGGCCTCGGTCCGATGGCCGGCCAGAACCATCATTTCCGCAACTACGCGCCCGAGAAGATCGACTACGCGATCGAGCGCTACGGCAACGAGACCCACCGCCTCTACGGCGTGCTGAACCGGCGGCTCGCGGACCGCGGCTTCGTCGCCGGCGAGAACTACTCGATCGCCGACATCGCCAGCTACCCGTGGATCGTGCCGCAGGCGCAGGGGCAGGACCTCAGCGAGTTCCCGCACCTCGCGCGATGGCACGCGGCGATCAAGGCGCGTCCGGCGACGTCACGCGCCTACGATCTGGTGCAGTCGGTCAATCCTGGCCAGGGCGGGATCCGGACCGAGGAGGAGCGCAAGGTCCTGTTTGGGCAGCGGGCTCCGGCGTCCGGCCCCGCTCGTAGCTAGACCGGCGCGGCCTGGGCTGCATCCTCGAGCCGCCGGGGCTCGAGGCGCCGGCCCTGTGCGGGCGCGCTCGAACGCCGCGTGCGGCGATCCCGCGCGCATCCGCCGGCCGGCGCATCGCCGCGCGGACGTGGGCGGGATAATGCACCGCGATCCACACGACCCAGCCGAGCAGCGCCAAAGACAGCGCCAGCAGCCACATCAGGCTGGCGGTCTCGATCAGCGTGCGCAGCGCGTGCAGGGCGAGGCGGTAGGCGGAGGCGGATTGCATGGCGGCAGTCTGCGCGTCACTTGATGGCGGAAAGCGGGGCCGCAAAGCGGCGAAATCAGGGCATTTGGCGGTCGCCGCCCGCCCGACGCCCATCCGGCGCACTCAGGCCAGGCTGATCAGCACCAGCGCCAGGCCGAGCATCGCGACGCCCCAGGCCAGCGTCCGCCACGGCGCCAGGCCGTAGGCGTAGAGCGGGATGTAGGCGAGCCGCGCCCAGAAATACAGCCCCGCACCCCACGCGGTGAGCGGGCTGTCCCGGCCGCAGGCATGCGCCAGCAGGATCGCGCCGATGAACAGCGGCAGCGTCTCGTGGAGGTTCGCCTGCGCCCGGACCATGCGGGCGGCGAGGCCGGTATAGCCCGGATGGTCGACGTCGCGGTTGCCCGAGGCCCACTTCATGCCGTCCTGGCGACGTTTCGCCGCCGATGCGACGACGATCTGTCCCACCGCGAGCACCAGCGTCCAGGCGAGATAGAGCAAGGCGGTGGTCATCGCGTGCGGCTCCTGCGTGATGAAGCGAGCTATGCATGCCGTGCCGGCGTAGGCAAATGCCGCCGGCCCCTTGTCCGACCGCACCGCCCGGGCCGATCCTGGCCGCGATGACGTATCCCGACGGTCTGCCGACGCCGCAGCGCTACTGGTCCATGCTGGCGATCGCGATCGGCATCACCGTGGCCGTGCTCGACTCCGCGGTGGCCAACATCGCGCTGCCCAGCATCGCCCGTCAGCTTCATGCGACGCCCGCCTCGGCGATCTGGGTCATCAACGCCTACCAGCTCGCGATCGTGGTCACCCTGCTGCCGCTGGCGTCACTGGGCGAGCGGGTCGGCTACCGGCGGGTCTACCAGGTCGGGCTGCTGGTGTTCACCACGAGCTCGCTGGCCTGCGCCCTGTCGCACAGCCTCGCCGCGCTGGTGATCGCGCGGCTGGTCCAGGGGCTGGGTGCGGCGGGGATCATGAGCGTCAACGGCGCGCTGGTGCGCTACACCTATCCGCAGGCCTCGCTGGGCCGCGGGGTGGGGCTGAACGCCCTGGTGGTGTCGATCGCCGCCGCACTCGGGCCCAGCGTCGCCTCCGCCATCCTGGCGGTGGGCTCGTGGCAGTGGCTGTTCGCGGTCAACGTGCCGATCGGCATCGTCAACGTCGTGCTGGCCTCGCGCGCGCTGCCGAGCTCGGAGCGGTCGGCGCGGCAGTTCGACTGGATCAGCGCCGGGCTGACCGCCCTGATGTTCGGCCTGCTGTTCATCGGCGCGGACCGCTTCACCCGCGGCCGGCACGATGCCGGGCCGGCGGCGATCGAGATCGCCCTGGCGCTCGCGGCGGGGTTCGTCCTGGTTCGACGTGCCGCCCGATCGACGCAGCCGCTGATCCCCGTCGACCTGCTGCGGATACCGATCTTCGCCCTGTCGGTGGCGGCATCGATCTGCTCCTTCGCCGCCTACATGCTCGCCTTCCTGGCGCTGCCCTTCTACTTCGAGGCGGTGCTGCACCGCGGCCAGGTGCAGACCGGCCTGCTGATGACGCCCTGGCCGGTGGCGGTCGGTCTGGCCTCGCCGTTCGCCGGACGGCTGTCGGACCATATCCCGGCAGCACTGCTGGGCGGCGCCGGGCTCGCGCTGCTGGCGGCCGGCCTCGCCCTGCTGGCCCTGCTGCCGGCGCACGCCTCCACCGCCGACATCGTCTGGCGGATGGCGCTGTGCGGGCTGGGCTTCGGCTGCTTCCAGTCGCCGAACAACCGCACCCTGCTGTCCGCCGCGCCGCGCCGGCGCGCGGGTGCGGCGGGCGGCATGCTCGCGACCGCGCGGCTGATCGGCCTGACCGGGGGCGCCACCGCGGCGGCCACGACGTTCCGCCTGCTGCCCGGCGATGCCGAGACCGTCGATCTGCTCGCCGGCAGCGCGCTGGCCGTGATCGCCGCCTGCATCAGCCTGCTGCGCCTGTCCGGGCGGCGCGCGCAGCCGAGCCTGCAGGGCAGCCGCGGGGGCGCGGCGACGCGGCGACCCACCAGGATCTAACACCAAGGCAAGGCTGGGCTTTGCCCAGACCCGCCAAAGGCCTCGGCCTTTGGAAACCATCTTACTAAGACAGTTGGATTCTCAAGGCCTCGCCTTGAGCGGCTCCAGGGCAGAGCCCTGGCCTCGCATGGTCAAATGCAAAGGCCATCGGTATAGCCTCAGTTTTCGCAATCAAAGAGGGTTTGGTGTCCGCGGCGGGATTCGAACCCACGGCCCCAGGATTCATCCCACTTCGGCTTTCGCCGCCGCCGCCGGCCGGGCCGGAGGCGTTCGTGGTCTGGACTGTCCCTTCACCCTAGGCCGGAACCCTTAGGTGCCGCCCGTCCAGTCTCTACACCTTCCCGACGCCCTTCGGCGGCAGGCTTGGCTCGGGATCGGCACGGTGCACGGGCACCTCAGCTTTCCCCGACTTTGAGCGGATCCGCCGCGCGGTTTCCCCTCGCGACGCCCAGTTGGTGACAAGGAATCCTGTGCTCTATCCGGCTGAGCTACGCGGACAACCGGACTCTTCCTATCGTCATCGGCGCGCTCCGGCAAGCGTGCGCCGCGCGCATCGCCTGACCGGGTCGCCGCAGCCAATCAGCGCGGGCGGGCGCGGGCCGCGGCGCGCGAGGCGAGCCAGGCGACGTGCCGCCGCGCCAGCGCCAGGTCCGGCGCGCCGGTGCGCTTGCACGCGAGCTCGAGCCGGTTGGTCTCCACCGCCGCCTCGAACAGGGAGGCGGCACTCCACAGCGACAGCGCGCGCGTGAACTGGCCCTGGCGCTTGAAGAACACCGGCGGACGCAGGCCGCGCATCGCGTCGGACGCGGAGCCGCCGCCCTCGATGAGCAGCAGCACCTGGCGCAGCCGGTGCAGGTGCGACAGCAGCACCCGCGCGAGCGCGATCGGCGACGAGCCCTCCGACAGCGCACGCTCGATGGCGAGGTCCGCACCCGGGCGATCACCCGCGGTGGCGGCGAAGGCCGCGTCCTCCAGCGAGGCCGACGCGGCGTCGCCGGTGACGGCCTGCACGTCGTCCAGCGTGATCCGCCCCTCGTCGCCCGCGTAGAGCACCAGCTTCTCCACCTCGCCGCGGCTGGCGGCGCGGTCGGCACCCAGGCGCTGCGCCAGCCAGGTCAGCGCGTCGGGATCGATCCGCACCCGCGCCACCTCCAGCATGCGGGCGAGCGAGGCTTCCAGCGCACGGCCCTCCTCGGCGTAGCAGGCGATGGAGGCGGCGTCCGCAGCGGCCTCGATCGCGGCGCGCAGCTTGGACCGCGAGGCGAGCCCCGGCGCCTCGATCACGATCAGCGCCCCCTCGCCAGGGTCGGCGGATCGCGCCGGACCGCCGATCAGCCTGGTCACGGTGCCGTGCAGCGTGTCCTGCGCCTCGCGCAGCCAGACCACCCGCCGGCCGCCGGAGAGCGATAGCGCGGTCGCCTCCTCTTCCAGCCGGTCATGCGCCTCGCGGCCGAGGATGGCGACGCGGAACGGATCCTCCAGCCCGCCCGCGGCGGCGCGCGCCGCCTCGCTCGCCCGCTCGCGGATCAGGCCGTGATCGTCGCCGTGCAGCAGGATCGCGCGCAGCCTGACCGGTGCCGCCAGCAGCCGCGCGACCTGGCCGGCGTCGGGCTTCATCCGCGCCGCGACCGCCGCCGCATCGCGGCCTCGCGCCGCCTCGGGGACGGGATCATCGAGCGGCCGCTCGTCGGGATCATCGAGCGGCCGCTCGTCGGGATCATCGAGCGGCCGCTCAGTGCGTGGTGCGGCCGATCGCGTCGGAGGGCAGTCCGTCCGGGCCGATCTGCTGCAGGGGGGACTGGTCGTTGTCGCCCGGCACGTCCTGCGGCCCGAGGAAGCCCGAGGCGGGCTGCTCCGCGGCGGGGGTGGGGTTCGGGTTCGGCGACGCGCCCGACCCGGCGGTCGTCGCGCCGGTGCCTGCGGGATGAGCCGCGAACCAGGTGGCGATCTGGGTCGTGATCGAGTCCGCGAGGTTGCCGGCGACACGCCCGAAGGTGGTCTCGCTGGCGATGGTGGCGGCGAAATACTGGGTGTCGATGGTGTCGAAGCCGTCGACCGAGCGGGCGCTGCCGGTGGTCAGGGTGACCGGGTTCGGCGCGACGCTGGATAGGGTCCAGGTGGCGCGGCCGACGATGCGGTTGCGGCCGCTGGTGTTGTCGCCGTGGACGTCGATCGCCTCGTTGCTGAGCCCGTAGGCGACGCGCAGCGTGTAGTCCTGCGGTGCTGCGTCGCTGGATCCGGCCAGACGCTGCTGCAGCTCCTGCCGGAGCAGCTGACCGGGCCGGCCGGGAATGGTGGCGACAAAGATCTCCGGCAGCTGCGCGTCCGGCCGCTCGCCGTGCAGCGGATGGAAGCCGCATCCCGCGAGCGTCAGGCAGCCCAGCAGCGCCGCCGCCCGGCGCCTCATCCGGCGACCACGAAGTTGACGATGCGGTTCGGCACGTGGATGCGCTTGACGATGCGCTTGCCGGCGAGCAGGCGCTGCACGTTGGGCTCGCGCTCGGCGGCCTCGAGCACCCGGCCGGCCGCCTCGTCCGGCGCGGTCTCGATGGTGCCGCGCAGCTTGCCCATGACCTGCACCGCGATGGTGACGCGCAGCACCTCGAGCAGCGCCGGATCGGCCTGCGGCCACGGGCGTTCCGCGGCGAGCCGGCCGCCCGGCTCGAGCAGCGCCAGCAGGCTCTCGGCGAGGTGCGGCATCATCGGCGCGATCAGCAGGCAGAGCGTCACGGCCGCCTCGCGTCGCGCCTCGGCGAGCGCCTCGCCGCTGCCCGCGACGTGCTCGGAGTCCGAGAGTGCGGAGGCGAGCTCGTGCAGCCGCGCGACGGCGACGTTGAAGGTGAAGGAGTCCAGCGCCTCGGTCACCGCCGCGATGGTCCGGTGGGTGGCGCGTCGCAGCGCGTCGGGTGCCTCGGCGTTACCCGCCTCGGCGATCCCGGCACCCCGGGAGGGCGCTGGCCTGGCGGCGGACGAGACCAGGCGGTACAGGCGCTGGGTGAAGCGGGCGGCGCCGGCGATGCCCGCCTCGGTCCACTCCATGTCGCGCTCCGGCGGGCTGTCGGAGAGCACGAACCAGCGCGCGGTGTCGGCGCCGAAGCGCTCGATGATCGCGGTCGGGCTGATGGTGTTGCGCCGCGACTTCGACATCTTCTCGACGCGGCCGACCGTGACCGGCGCACCGGTGTCGCGTCGCCGCGCACCGTCGCCGCTCCGCTCGACCTGCTCGGGATACAGCCAGACGCCGGCGGCCTCGTCGCGGTAGCTCTCGTGGCTGACCATGCCCTGGGTGAACAGCCCCGCGAACGGCTCGTCCACCCCGAGATGGCCGGTCGCGCGCATCGCGCGGGTGAAGAAGCGGGCATAGAGCAGGTGCAGGATCGCGTGCTCGATGCCGCCGATATACTGGTCCACCGGCAGCCAGCGGTCGGCGGCCTCGGCGCGGGTCGGCGTCGTCGCGTCCGGAGCGGTGAAGCGGGCGAAGTACCACGAGCTGTCGACGAAGGTGTCGAAGGTGTCGGTCTCGCGCGTCGCCGCCTCGCCGCAGCGCGGGCAGGCGACGTGCTTCCAGGTGGGATGGTGGTCGAGCGGATTGCCGGGACGGTCGAAGCGGACATCGTCGGGCAGGATCACCGGAAGCTGGTCGTCGGGCACCGGCTGCGCGCCGCACCGCGCGCAGTGGATGATCGGGATCGGGCAGCCCCAATAGCGCTGCCGCGAGACGCCCCAGTCGCGCAGCCGCCAGTTCACCACGCCGCGTCCGACGCCCTGCTGCTCCAGCCGCGCGATGGCGGCGCGTATGCCGTCCTGGGTGTCAAGGCCGTCGAGGAAGCCGGAATTGATCAGCGTGCCCGGCCCGTCATAGGCGCGCCCCGCGTGAGCCGCGTCGCCGGCGGGCAGCACCACGTCGATGAACCCGATCCCGTAGCGGGTGGCGAAGTCGTGGTCGCGCTGGTCGCCGCACGGGCAGCCGAAGATGGCGCCGGTGCCGTACTCCATCAGCACGAAGTTGGCGATCCAGACCGGGAACGCGACGCCGGGCAGGAACGGGTGGGCGACGCGCAGGCCGGTGTCGAAGCCGCGCTTCTCGGCGGTCTCGATCGCCGCCTCGCTGGTGCCGGCGCTGCGGCAGGCGGCGACGAAGCGCGCCGCCGCCTCATCGCGGGCGGCGACCGCGGCGGCCAGCGGGTGCTGCGGCGCGATCGCCAGGAAGGCCATGCCGAACAGCGTGTCCGGCCGGGTAGTGAACACCTCGACCGCATCGATGCCGTCGATCGCCGCGGTCAGCGCGAAGCGGATCCGCGCGCCCTCCGAGCGGCCGATCCAGCGCGCCTGCATGGCGCGCACGCGCTCCGGCCAGCGCTGCAGCCGGTCGAGCTCGGCCAGCAGCTGCGGCGCCGCCTCGGTGATGCGCAGGAACCACTGGCTGAGCCGCTTGGTCTCGATCGGCGCGCCGGAGCGCCAGCCGCGCCCCTCGACCACCTGCTCGTTGGCCAGCACGGTCTCGTCGACCGGATCCCAGTTGACCCAGCTCTCGCGCCGCTCGACCAGTCCGGCGGCGTGCAGGTCGAGGAACAGCTTCTGCTGCTGGCCGTAATAGCGCGGCTCGCAGGTGGCGAACTCGCGGTCCCAGTTCAGCGAGAAGCCGAGCCGCTGCAGCGTCTGCCGCATGGTCGCGATGTTGCCGCGCGTCCACTCCGCCGGATGCACGCCGCGTTCGCGCGCGGCGTTCTCCGCCGGCAGGCCGAAGGCGTCCCAGCCCATCGGATGCAGCACCGCGAAGCCGCGCGCGCGCTTGTAGCGCGCAACCACGTCGCCCAGCGTATAGTTGCGCACGTGCCCCATATGCAGCTGGCCGCTGGGATAGGGGAACATCTCCAGCACGTAGTAGGTCGGCTGGCCCTCGGGCGGCACGTCGGCGACGCTGAAGCAGCCGCGACGCGCCCACTCGGCCTGCCAGCGCGGCTCGCTCTGCCGGAAATCATGCGCGGCCGCGTCGCTCATGGGCGGCGGCGACCCGCGCTCGAGCGCGGGCGGCCGATCGACACCGCCCTCAATTCCCGGCCTGGCCGGCGTCGGCGCGAAGCTGTCGGGCGCGCGCGAGGATCTTGTTGGTGATGTCGGGCGCGGTGTTCGGCGCGACCGTGGCGTCCGACCACTGGCCGTCCTGCAGCGTCTGGCGGAAGATCGCGACCCGTATCGCGTCGGAGCGAAGCTGCCTGCCGAGCACGTAGGCGGTCGCCTTGAAGCGCTCGGCGACGGTGGTCGGCGGCGTGTACCAGTCGGTGATGATGATGCCGCCGATCGGGTCGGCGGACGCGAACGGCATGAAGGACAGCGTGTCGATCGCGCCGCGCCAGAGATAGGCGTTCACCCCGGCCTGGGTCTGGTCGCCGCCGGTGGCGCTGCGATCCTCTCCCAGCAGGTGGTTGTGCGGCGTGCTGAGCGCCGAGGTATCGCCGGTGGTGTCGACGGTGCGGCCGCCGCTGTCGTGGCCCGAGCAGGCGGCGAGGAGGAGGATCGGGACGAGGGGGCGGATGCGGGCGATCATGATGCCTCTGGCATGGTGCCTCTGGAAGTCGCGCGGGCGTGCCGGCCAGGCGGCGCGGACGGCGCTGCGTTCTAGCCCGACGCGTTCAGGTCGCCAAGCGCACGCCGCACGCCGCCTCTCCGGGCATCGCCTCCGCCGGCTGGCCTGCCTGCTCGGCCGACCGCCGGTCGCGGTCCCGGTGCGTCGCCATCCCGGCCAGACGCAGCCCGTCCGCGATCCGCGCGCGATCCACCTCCCGGCGCAGGCGCGCCTCGCCGAGCACGTCCTCGATGCTCAGCCCCGGCGCCAGGCCGTGGATGCGGGCCAGCAGCCGCTCCGCGTCCTCGCGCAGGCCGAGATGGCCGAAGGCGGCGAGGCAGGGGATCGCCGGATACAGCAGCGAGGGCGACAGCTCGACCAGCTCGCGGCCCAGGCTGGCCGCCTCCTCGTCGCGGCCCTGCAGCAGCGCGATGGTCACCGCGATGCCGTCGAACAGGTAGTGCATCGGGTGCAGCGGACAGAGCCGCTTGTAGAGCGCGAAACGCCGCTCCGCCTCGTCGAGCGCGCCGATCCGCGCCAGCACGAAGGCGGCGAACACCAGCCCCATGCCGAGGTTGGGCTCGACCTGCAGCGCCCGCTCGATCAGGGCCAGCCCGACGCTTGGATCGTCCAGCAGATGGCCCTGTATGAGCCCGATCAGCGCGATGCTGGGCGGATCGACATGGCCGCCCTGCATCGCCTCGTGCATCGCCGCCTGGGCGAGCCGCCCCTCGGCGTCGAAGCTGCCCCAGAACTGGGTGGCGCGGACGAAGTGCCGCATGGTCTCGACCAGGCTGACCAGCGGATGATCCGGATCGAGCGTGCGGGCGCGGGCGAGCAGCTCGCCGGCCTTGTCGTTCTGCTGCCGCTGTGACCGCATCACCAGCGAGAGCGCGCGCAGCGCGAGCTGCACCGCGCTCAGTTCCGCGGCCGGGCGCGCGCCGACGCGCCGGCTCTCGATCACCACCAGCTCCCACGGCAGCTGCGCGCTGACCTGCGCGGCCACCTCGTCGAGGTGGGTCAGGGCGTCGGACGGCTCGCAGTCGAAGCGCTTGGCCCAGACCACGTGGCCCTGCAGGCGCAGGTCGAGCAGGCGCAGGATGATCCGGATCCGGCTGCGGCCGCGCAGGATGGTGCCGTCCAGCACGTAGTCGAGGCCGAACTTGCGACGCAGCAGCGCGTCGTCGCGACCGGCGGCGAGCGTCTGGGCCAGCATCGAGCCGCTGATCACGGCGATGATCGAGCGGCTCGCCAGCCCGGCCACCAGCTCCTCGGTGAGCGCGGGAACCAGCTTGTCGTTGCCGCCGGCATCCAGGTCGAGCGCCGGCAGCACCGCCAGCGTCGCGATGCTGCGGCCGCGCAGGCGATGGCCGGTCATCGACACCACCGCCTCCGTCTCCGCCGCCTCGCCGGCGACCAGCTGCGGCATCGGCCCGGGTCGCGGCGGGTCGAGCGGCGCGCCCGCTATCCCGCCCGATATCGCCCCCGGTATGCCCCCCTGGGCCGCCTCCGGCGCCGCATCCGTCGCGGGCTCGCGGTCTCCGTCCGGCGTCACCGCGGCCAGGCTGCTGCGTAGCTCGCTGAGCAGCCGGCCGGTCTCCTCGCCGGGCTCGCCGGACACCCGGCGGCTGAACAGCGCGGCACAGCGCTCGGCACTCTGCAGCGCGGCACCGCGCTCGCCCTGCAGCAGCTGGGTGCGGATCAGGCCGCGCCAGGCGGCCTCGTGCAGCGGGTCGAGCAGCAGCAGCTGGCGGCAGATGGCGATCAGCGCCACCGGCTCCGGCCGTCGCTGCAGTGCCGATTCGAACAGCCCCAGGGAATGCTCGTGCAGGCGCCTGCGCTCGGCGGCGAGCCAGCCATCGAGTGCCGGATCGGTGCCGTTCAGCTCCTCCAGCAGCACGCCGTCGAGCGGCGGCAGGATGCTGCCGCCAGAGCCCCCGGCGCCGGCGGCGCCGCCGAGCTGGATCCGCGCCGGCGCACTCGCCTGGGCGATGACGTGGTTGACGTTGGCGTTCAGCAGCCGCTCCGCATCGACCGCGGTGAGTGCCGGCCGCAGCGCCAGCGAGTGGCGCTCGACGCTGATCACCGGCGCGCCGACCGGCGCCAGAGCGTCGAGCAGGCGGTGTATCTCCTGGCGCAGCGAGGCACGCGCCTGCTCCTCGGAGCGCCGGCTCCACAGCATCTCGGCGAGCTTCGAGCGCAGCACCGGGCGGCGCCCCGACATCGCCAGGATCGCGAGCAGGCCGCGCGTCTTGCGGCCGGGCGGCAGCACGTTCTCGTTGTCCAGCGTCAGGGCCTGCATCGGGCCGACGAGTTGCAGCCGCAGCAGCGACGGATCCGACTTCGGCAGGCCCGGACGCGTGTAGTCGGACATCGTTCATCCTGCCCGCAGTTGGGTCAAACAGGCTCCGCGTGATCAATCCTGCGGCACAACACACGTCAGGATGGCATCGCGGAACGTTCGCATCAAGCGGTTGGTGCATCGGCTGCCTCGCTACCGCCCAGCTGGTCGCGGCTGGCCCGGCGCGGCAGGCCGGGCGCGGCGCGCGGCGTCGCCGGCACGCTCGCGCGGTGACAGGCAGGCGGATCCGTGCGCACCATCGCCGCCACCGAGGAGCTGCCGCCCGATGCCCCCGACGCCCACGACGCCCGCGATCCACAGCCCGATCCTCGATCCGGTCACGATCGGCGACCTGCATCTGCCCAACCGGATCGTGATGGCCCCGCTGACGCGCAGCCGCTCCGGCGACGACGGCGTGCCGCCCGACTTCGCCGCCGACTACTACGCGCAGCGGGCGGATGCCGGGCTGATCATCAGCGAGGCCACCAACATCTCCGCCCAGGCGCGCGGCTACGCGCTGACGCCGGGGATCTGGTCGCCGGCCCAGGTGGAGGCGTGGCGGCGCGTCACCGACGCCGTGCATCGCCGGCAGGGGCGCATCTTCCTGCAGCTCTGGCACACCGGCCGCATCTCGCATCCCGACCTGCATGGCGGCGCGCTGCCGGTCGCGCCCTCGGCGATCCGTCCCGACGGCCAGGCCTTCACCAACGATGGCCTGAAGGACCACGTCACGCCGCGGGCGCTGCAGACCGACGAGATCCCGGCAATCGTCGAGGATTACCGCCATGCCGCGCGCTGCGCCCGGCAGGCCGGCTTCGACGGGGTGGAGATCCACTCGGCCAACAACTACCTGCTGGAGCAGTTCATCCGCGACAGCACCAACACCCGCACCGACCGCTACGGCGGCTCGCTGGAGAACCGGCTGCGCTTCCCGCTCGAGGTGGTGCAGGCGGTGACCTCGGCCTGGGGCGGCGGCAGGCGGGTCGGCATACGCATCTCGCCGGCGACGACGATGCCGGGCAACACGCCGCTCGACTCCGACGTGATGGCCACCTACGGCGCCTATATCGACGCGCTCTCCGCGGCTGGCCTGCTCTATATCCACGACATCGAGGGCGTGACCCAGCAGACCCGGGAGGTGCCGGACGGGGTCGATTTCCCGGCCCTGCGCCGCCGCTTCTCCGGCGCCTACATCGCCAACAACCAGTACACGCTGGAGCTGGCCGAGCAGGTGCTGGCGCGGGACGACGCCGACCTGTTCAGCTTCGGCCGTCCGTTCATCGCCAACCCCGACCTGGTGTCGCGGCTGGGCAGCGGCGCGCCGCTTGCCGAGGCGCCGAAGCCGTACTGGTACGGCGGCGGCTCGGTCGGCTACTCGGACTGGCCGGGGATGAGCGGGCAGGTCGTCGTCGAGTAGTGCGCGGCCGGGACCAACCCCGACGTCGCGCGGCATCATTGCCTTGAAAGTTCCTAGGTCTCGCGGTTTCCGGTGCTTCGAAATGGCAGGCTTGACTTCGCCCGGCTGGCGGCTTCTCTCGATCTTCCGCTTTGCGCTCATCACGGACGTTAAAAGCCCATACCCAGGCACCTCTAAGCGGACATGGCCGAGCCGAGTAGTTTAAGCCTTTTCGGTGTTCGGAAAGGGGCCCTTTTCCGCTACCGCTTTCGCTTAGCCAAGCACCCACTTTTCTGCCTTGATGAGTTGCAGAACGTCCATTGTGGTCATCGAAAGTGTCGTGCAGACATCCGGGATATTCGGGCGTGACATGCTTCCGGTCGGCTTCTCGTCGGTGACGATCTGGAAGCCCTCGACGCGGGCCATAGCGATCACGAACGGGTCGGCCGACGTTCTCAACTTGCGTTCTCCCACCAGCCGGGGGAACTGCCCAAGGATGTGTGCCGCCTCGATCTGAATCGGCTCCTCCAACTCGCGGAACATCCCGGGACGGGCCTTGAGCCAGGCATGTAGCTCGTCCGATCGCTTGGAAAGCTCGTGCCTTACCTCCACAGGCGAAACCAGCCGGCCCGCTTCGATCAGCTCCTCAACCCTCGTCCAGAACGAGGGGAAGTTCTCGATGGGGTAGCGCTCCTGCCACGCTGCAATAAGGGAACTGGTATCCATGCAATAGACCGTCATCCGGCGATCATTCCGGTGCCTGGAAAACGGCCCGTTCCAGGGCTGGGATGTGCTTCACCTTTGCCCCAAGATAACTCGAAACGTCGTTCAGGGTGATGCGGCGGTCGTAGTAACTGCGAAGCACAAGGCGCGTGAAACCGCGACCGTTCCAACTCATGAGCAGGATCGAACGCTTGATTGCGATCGGCTTCTTTGCCTCCTTAGAGGCTTTCTCCTCGACGGCTTGCTGGTATTCGAGTTGGAACCGCTCGCGCTGCGTCCGGTAAAAGTCCCAAGTTGCGCGTTTCAAGGAAACGAAGCGGATCAATAGCGCCTCGCGGCTTACACCGATGCCGCGCGCGATCTCCTGCAACTCGGCACCCGTCCACTCTCGCTCGCCCGGGCTGCTGGCCTCGGGAATGGAGAGAATCAGGTGACGGGGCATGAGCGCGGCGGCAGCAACGGAATCGCAGAACCGCTCTATGCGGCGCTCCTCGGCCGACGCCCCCAGCTCCTCGCCCGTGCCGTTCGAGATAGCGCTTTCGCCAAGCATGATGTGCGCTAGCTCATGCAACAGGGTGAATGCCTTACCACCCTGGCTGTAGTCCCTGCCATTGATGACGATCACCGGAAGGTCAGGCTTTGCGATGGCAAAGCCGCGCATCTGGCTCAAGGCCACGCTGTAAGCCGGGCCGCTCACCACGAACACGAGAATGTCGTGTTCCTCTATCCTGCGCCGCCAGAAATCAAAGGCGTGATCCTTCCGGCCTGCGCGCCTCTGGTCATCGTCCTCGACGCCAAGGAACGCGCGGACTGCCTCGCCCACCGTCTCCGGGTTGTCTTTTAGGGACGCACGGACCGGGAAAGGTTCGGGCTTGGTGCGAAGGTCGTCATAAAGGTCTAGTGCCACCTCGCGGCGCTCAAAAGCTGCTCGGATGTGGTAGGCGAGATTGGGTGAAATCGCCTCATCGGCCGCATCGGGCAGGCGGCGAAAGTCGCGGAGCGGCGCGAAGTCTGCCGGCGGCTCCGGCAGATAGAATACTGCGAGCGGGAAGTGATATTTACCGGCAAGAGCGCGAAGCTGGCTCAACGTCGGGGCTTGGCTGGCCCCTTCGCTTTCCCACACCTCGATGCGGTCAGGTGTCACGCCGGCTGCCTTCGCCGCGTCGGCAACGCTCACTTTCGCCCGCGCGCGCGTCCACGCCAGCAAAGCCGGTTTTACTAGAGCCTTAATGGTCGCCATGTCGTGCCCCATGGGGGTGGCGAACGGCGCTCGAACCTTCGGCAATGACAAGGGGAGGCGTTGCCCGCATGGCTCGCCACAGCGTCGTGTGATCTACACCTAGCAGTTCCGCCATACCGGCGGGGGTCTGCAAGCCACCCTCGATCGCCTCGCGGGCATGGGCAATTTGCTCGGGCGTGAGCTTACGCGGTCGGCCCACATGCTTGCCACGCTTCTTGGCAGCGGCGATGCCGGCCGTTACCCGCTCCACGATCAACGACCGCTCGAACTCGGCCAGTGCCCCCATAATGTGAAATACCAGCTTACCGCCGGCTGTCCTTGTGTCGATGGCTTCCGAGAGGGATGCGAAGCCTGCGCCGCATTCCCCAATCTGGCGCACGGTGTCGATCAAGTGGGGAAGCGAAAGACCGAGGCGATCGAGCTTCCACACCGTTAGCACGTCGCCGGAACCGAGGCGGGCAAGTGCCTTCTCAAGTCCAGGGCGGCGCATCGCAACGCCTGAAAGGCCCTGGTCCTCGAACACCTCCACGCACCCCGCGCGCGCCAGCGCGTCGCGCTGAAGGTCAAGCGACTGGTCATCCGTCGAGACGCGGGCATAGCCAACATTCATGCGGACTATTCTGAAATGGGTTTTTGCAAAAGTCCATCGCCATACATTTCAACGCTTTAGGCAACACCACTGCGGTATTGCAAAAGGTATATCTTTTGCAGTAGCGCATTAGATTTTGCCGGCTAAATTGTTTTTCCGCTTGAAAATTTGTTTTGAAGCTATAAACAGGTTTTGCCGATCATAAATTAATTCGGTCTCTAGAATGCGTTGGGGTTATCATGGCTAATGGTAAGGAAGAGCTTCGTTCTTTCCTCAAAGACGTTGCGCTGAACGGGACAGCGTCCATGCAGAAGAGGAAGCTTCTTTGGCTTCTTGGGCGACAGTATGAAAAGGAAGGAATCTGGAAAGAACTCTTAGACCATTGGGAAGAGCTTGGTGAAAAGCGTTCCACTCTTAGAGGTGTGGAAGTAGGATATATGAATATTATAGTTCTTGTTCACGGAGACGATAAGACTCTAGACAATGTTATAGATTGGGCTGGTGAAAGCAGCTAATGACTTGGAACAGCCATAGTACGGCGTGGCCGTTCCAAGCTGTAAACGTAGAGCTTCTGCAGAGGCTTCTGTATGATTGGTTGATCAGATCGTGTCCGCTTTTGACCATAGCGTTCTCCGAAGCGGAAGGTCCGCTATCGGCCACCCTGCGACCCGAGACTTGTCGGCGCTTCAGGCGGACCCGTCTCGAGACAAGCCTCGACTACCCGCCGTCAGAACAGCGCCTGCCCGATGAAGCCCCCCGACTCCACTCCCGGCGGCACCGCGAACAGGGCGCCGCCGGTGTGGGTGACGTACTGGTTCAGCGCGTCCAGCTTCGACATCGGCTCGAAGATCCGGATGAAGCTCGCGCGCGGGTCGCGCTGGTAGCAGATGAACAGCAGCCCGGCATCGTAGGTCAGGCCCTGACGCCAGGGCGGCCAGCGCTCGGCGATCATCTTCATACCGTCGTTGTAGGAGAACGCCCGGCGCAGCATCTGCGCGCCGCCGTTGCTGGCCGCCGCCGCCAGGCGCACGTGCGCGTTCTGCGCGACCAGGGAATTGCCGTCGCGGTCGGTCGCATCGAGGTCGACCGGGTCGAACTCGTTCCTGCCGCCGATCGGCGCGCCGGAATATTTCTCCCGCCCCATCGTCTCCTCCTGGAAGGAGACGTCGGTATCGTCCCAGTGCTCCAGCGCCATGCGGATACGCCGCACCACCAGGTAGCTGCCGCCGCGCATCCACGCCGGGCCCTCCCCGGCCACCCACACCACCTCCTGCAGGCTGGCGGGATCGGACCTGGTCCGGCCGCCGGAGGTCTCGCTCGGCGGGCGGGCGATCGGGTTCTGGGTGCCGTCGCGGAAGCCCATCAGGTTGCGCGGCGTGCTCTCGGCGGCCGCGTTGGCGGTGAACCCCGCCTGCACCCAGCGCAGCCGCGCCACCCCTCTCGCCAGCCGGGCCATCTGCCGGACGGCGTGGAACGCCACCTGCGGATCGTCGGCGCAGGCCTGGATCGACAGGTCGCCGCCGGTCCGCTCCGGCTCCAGCTGATCGCCGTTGAACCTCGGCAGGTCGACCAGCGCGTCGGGCCGCTTGCCGCGCAGGCCGTAGCGGTCGCGACCCTCATGCTCGAACAGGCCGGCGCCGAAGCCGAACGTCATGGTCAGCCGTGCGGCGTCCAGGCCCATCGTCTCGCCGCTATCCGCGCCGGGCGCATCCGCCGACGGGCCGAGTGGCGCAGCGGTCTCGCCGCGGGCCAGCCGTGCCGCCGCCGCCGTCCAGGCCTGCATCAGCCGCACCACGTCGGTCGGCTTCTCGGTGATCAGGTCGAAGGCCGCGAAATAGGTGTGGTTCTGCCGCGAGGTGACGATGCCGCCCTGATGGTCGCCGTAGAACGGCTCCTGCACTTGGCGGCCGACGCTGCGGCCGGCGGTGGAGATGCCCTTCTCGGCCGCCGTGTCGACGGCGCGCGCGGTGCCCAGTGCGGCGACCAGGCCGCCGGCGGCGCCGAGGCCGGCGGCGCCGAGGAAGCCGCGACGCGATGCGAACGGGCAGCCGCTCATCGCACGCGCCTCGACACGCCCCGGCCCCTCGATGCGCCCCGGGCCCTCAATGCGCCAGGACCAGGGCGTTGATCTCGTCTTCCACGTAGTAGAAGCCGTCGCCGGTCGGCGTCATGGCGATGCCGAACAGGTCGCCCGAGCCCGGTGGGGTCTGCGCCTTGTTGGGATCGATCCACTGCGCGTAGAGCTGGTGTCCATCGGCTGGATCTAGCTCGACCGCCTGGCCGTTCAAGCCGTTGACCGCGATCAGGTGGCCGTTCGGCGCCCGCATCAGCGCCAGCGGCCGCCTCAGCAGGCCGTCATGGGTGACCTCGCGTCCCAGGCCCGCGCTGCCGCTGCGGGTGGTGGCGTCGTCGATCGCCCGGATGCTGTTGCCGATCGCGTCCGACACGTACAGCGTCCCGTCCGGGGCGAGCGCCAGCCCGGTCGGGCCGACGATGAACACGTCCTTGTCGGCGTGCTCGCCGAAGCCGTCCGCGACCACCGTCTGGGCGGTGATGCGCGGCGCCTGGCCGGCCGCGATCGACAGCTCCAGCCGCAGCACCGTCGCCTTGTCGACGACCGGCTGCCCCGGTGCGGCGACGCCGAAGCCGGTGTTGCTGACGAACAGGGTCGCGGAGGTCCCGCGATCGATCACGGCCATGTTGCCCCAGGGCCCGTTGATCGCCGGGCCGGTGAGGGTGCCGGCCAGCCGGCCCTGCGGGTCCAGCAGCAGCAGGCAGCCGGGACCCTTGCTCGCGGTGGTGCCGTCCTGGCTCGGCAGGCTGCCGACGATCACCCAGCCGGAGCGCAGCATGGTCATCGCCGTGGTCAGGCCGATGCCGCCCGGACACTGCGGCAGATGGCGCGGGATGCTGGCGAACAGGCTCAGCTGCTTGCTGGCGGGATGGTAGTCCACGATCGTGGTGCCGAGCCCCTGCAGGTTGCCGCTGTTGTTGAAGTTGGTGATCAGCACGTCGTCCTTCGCCAGCTTGCCGACGGAGACCGGCGCCACCACGACCGCATACGGATTCTGGTCGCCGTTGCCGGGCACGGTGGTGGTCAGCAGGGTGTGCCGGCGCACGGTCTCCAGGAAGCCGTGCGACGGCAGCTCGGTCGCCCGCGCCGCGCCGACGCACAGGCCGAGCAGGCAGGCGCCGATCAGCGCGATGCCGCGTGCCAGTGATCCGGTCGCGTACGTCATGGGCGGCCTCCGACAAGGGAACAGGTCGGCGGCCGGAGATGCGGCCGCGACGTGTTGATAGCGCGAGTTAGTCGCAATTGTAAGCCTCCTGCGGGGGTCAACGCCGGATCGGCGTCTAGAAAGTGACGTTGGTGCGCACGCCGAAGACGGCCTCGTTGCCGATGCGGCGCGTCGGATCGTTCGGATCCTGGACCCCGCCCGCGGGCGTGAACGCGTACTGGAAATCCGGCTGCAGTGCGAGCCAGGGCGCCAGCTGCGCCTGGTAGGTGACCTCGATGAAGCTCTCGCTGGACCGCACCGGGCCCGGGTTGCCGAACGTTCCCTGGTCGGCGTCGAGCTCGCTCGCCCGGCCGCTGACCTTCGCCAGCCCGTAGCCGATGCCGAAGCTGTCGTTGTCGCGACCCGGCAGCGGCGCCTTCAGGGTGATCCCGGCATTGATGCTGAAGTCGGCCAGGTTGCGGTCGCCCGGGGCTCCCATGATGCGCGCGAAGACGCCGACCGCGCGCGCGCCGTCCGGCTTGGGTCGCCACAGCATCTGGTCGAACACGCCGTAGAAGCTCCAGTCGTCGCGTCGAAGCTTCGGGTTGCCGCTGCTGTCGGGATCGGCCAGCGACAGGCCGTCCGCATCGTATCGCTGGTCGGGGAACGCGCCGCTGTCGAACCAGGCGCCGAGCTTGTAGACGCCAGGCAGGCCGCCGCCCGCCGCACCGTGAACCATGTCGCCCACCGAGGGCTGGTTGATCGCGTACTGGATCTCGGCGATCGCCAGCGCGCCGGTGCCGAGGTTGAACGCGGCGCCGGATTGCTCGGCGCCGCGCACCTGGCTGTCGTCGCTGAAGCTGCCGCCCGGCGGGTTGTCGTCGAACACGCCGGCCAGGATGGTCAGGTTCTCGATCGGCTGCGCCCGCAGGCGCACGCCGAGCGAGGAGAGCGGGTATGCCGGCCCGCCGGCATACAGGTCCACCGACGGGATCAGCGGCCAGCCCATCATGGTGTTGATGAACAGCCCGGAGCCGGCGCTGCCGATGAACTCCTGGTCCAGACTCTGCTGGCCGAGCTTCACGTCGAGCTTTCCGTCCAGCAGCGCCTGCTGGTACCACAGCTCCCACAGGCGGGTGGCGCGCTGCGCCTCGATGCCGCTCGCGGTCTGCAGGCTGGCGAGATTATCGGTGCTCAGGTTGCGGCCATGGATCTGGAACGCGCTGATGTTGAAGGTGCCGCCTTGCCAGCCGAAGGCGTGGCCGGTGTCGAGCCCCAGGCTGATCTGGGTCAGCCCATCATAGGCGGCACCCCGGTGGATGCCGCCGGTGACGTTGCCCAGCACCTCGCTGGTCTCCTGGCCGCCCAGCGAGAGGCCCACGCTGCCGAGCATCGGCCGCAGGCCCCAGAGGTCGCCCAGCAGGTTGCTGCGCGAGGAGGCGAACAGCTGCGTGGTGAAGCCGGGCTCGCCGGGCGACGGGCCTGCCTGGCCGGCGTCGCCGGATCCGCCGGGTGTGGGACCCTGCTGCGTGGCGCTGCCGGCGAGCGTCTGCGAGTCGGCGCCCTGCGCCAGCGCATGACCCTGCCATGCCGTGGCGGCCATGCAAGCCAGGCAAAGGCTCAGCGGCGGGGTGGAACGACGGCTCATTGGATACTCCGGCGATGTGCGTCAGCGGTATTTCGTGAATGATACTCATTCTCAACTAGGAGTGAAAGCCTCTCGGGTCAACGCGCCGCGAACGCGATCACGGCACCCTCCACCCGCACCCGCAGCTCCGCTCCCGGAGCGGGTGCGGCGTGCCCCGCCATCCGCGCGGCGAGCACGGCGCCGTCCTCCAGACGCAGCCGCACGCTGGCCTCGGGCCCGTAGAACACCGATGCGATCACCCGTGCCGCGACCCCAGGCTCGTGGGCCGGCAGCGCGCGGATCTGTTCGGGGCGGATCATCAGCTCGACGGGGCCGTCGGGCACGGGCTCGATCAGCTGCAGCGTGCCGAGTGCGCAATGCGCCATGCCGCCGACCACGCGGCCGGCAAGCAGAACCGCCTCGCCGACGAAGCGGGCCAGCGCCGCGTCCACCGGCCGCCGATACAGCGTGCGCGGGTCCGCCACCTGGACCAGCCGTCCCCCCCGCAGCACCGCCACCCGGTGCCCCATCGACAGCGCCTCGGACTGGTCGTGGGTCACCAGCAGCGCCGTGGCGCCGGCGGCTTGCAGCGCGGACGCCACCGCGTGGCGGGTCTCGATGCGCAGCGCCGCGTCGAGTGCGGAGAACGGCTCGTCGAGCAGCACCAGCGCCGGCTCCGGTGCCAGCGCGCGCGCCAGCGCCACGCGCTGCTGCTCGCCGCCGGACAGCGCGTGCGGAAGACGATCCGCGTACGCCCCGCTCAGCCCGACCAGTCGCAGCAGCTCCTCGACGCGGTATCGCGCCCGACGCCGGTGCCGGCTCAGCCCGAACGTCACGTTGTCGGCCACGCACAGATGCGGGAACAGGGCGCCCTCCTGCGCGACGTAGCCGATCCGCCGCCGCTCCGGTCGCAGATGCAGCCCCGGCGCCGCCACCATCCGCGCGCCGAGGCGGATCGAGCCGGCATCGGCGCGCTCGAAGCCGCACAGCAGGCGCAGCAGTGTCGTCTTGCCGCTGCCGGAGGCGCCGAGCACGGCCACCAGCCGGCCGCGCCCGACCGACAGGTCGACGCCGCCCAGCACCGGTGCGCCGGCGAACCCCTTGACCAACCCGTTGATCTCCAGGCCGCCGATCTCCGGGTCGCGGCACTCCGGGTCGCGGCACTCCGGGCCATCATCCGCCGCGGCCATCGGCTCAGCCGACCGCAACGGACGCGATGACGCCGAAACGGCGCGCCAGCAGCCAGCTCGCGAGCAGCGAGAGCAGCGTCATCAGCGCCGCATAGGGTGCCGCGGCGGCGAAGGCCAAGGTCGTGGTGTCGGCCCAGACCTGCGTCGCCAGGGTGGTGGTGCCGGTGGGTGCGAGCAGCAGCGTTACCGTCAGCTCGGTGACGACGGAGACGAACACCATCGCCGACGCCGCACCCAGGCCCGGACCTGCGAGCGGCAGGGTGACGCGCCACGCGGTGGCCGCCCAGCCGAGGCCGAGCGAGCGGCCGGCCTCCTCGTGCTGGCGCTGCGCCTGCATCAGGGCGGCGCGCACGCTGACCAGGGCGAGCGGCAGGAACAGCACCGCGTAGGCGAGGATCAGCAGCGCCGCACTCTGGTACAGTAACGGCAGCGACTGCACCGTCAGACCGACCAGCGCCAGCGCCACCACGATGCCGGGCACCCCCTGGGCGAGATAGCCGCAGCGTTCCAGCGCCGCCGCCAGCCAGCCATGGTAGCGGGTCGCCAGCACGCCGAGCGGCAGGGCCAGCAGCAGCGTCACCGCCGCCCCCGCGAGGCCGAGCCAGACCGACGAGAAGGTCGCCTCCGCCAGCGCCCGCGGCGAGACCTGCACCGCCGTGGTGGCCGCATTGTCGTGCTGGGTGATCCAGAACAGGATCATCCCGATCGGCATGCCCAGCGTCGCCAGCGCCAGCATCGTGAACCCGGCCAGCACCGGCAGCGCCGCCCGGCCCAGCTCCTGCAGCGGCGGACGGCGTCGCGTGCCCTGGCCGATGCGGCCGTAGCGCGCGTCACCCCGCACCTTCGCCTCCGCCAGCAGGCAGAGCAGGCACAGCGCCACCAGCACCATCGCCAGCAGCGCCGGCTCCGGCCCGTCCAGCCCGGTGCGATACTCGGCATAGATCTCGGTGGTGAAGGTGCGGAACCGCAGCAGCGCGAAGGCGCCGAACTCCACCAGCGTGTTCAGCGCCACCAGCAGCATGCCGCCGAGCAGGGCCGGGCGAAGCTGCGGCAGCACCACGCGTCCGAAGCAGGCATACGGGCCGAGCCCCAGCGCGCGCGCCGTCTCCTCCAGCGCCGGGTCCATGCCGCGCAGCGCGGCCGCGACCGGCAGGTAGACGAGCGGATAGTAGGCGCCGGTGACCACCAGCAGCGCGCCGCCGAAGCTCTGCAGCGACGGGCTGAGCGAGACCCATGCGAAGCTGGAGATGAACGGCGGCACCGCCAGCGGCACCGCAGTCAGCACCGCCCAGACCCGGCGCCCCGGCAGCCGGGTGCGCTCGACGAACCAGGCCGCCGCAGTCCCCAGCAGCCCGGCGATCAGCGTGGTGGCGCCGATCAGCGCCAGCGTATGCAGCAGCAGGACGCCGACCAGCGGGCGGAGCAGCAGGTCGGCGATGTCGTCGCGCCCGACCTGGCTCGCCTCGATCGCGGTGTAGCCGAGCGGCAGCAGCACCAGCAGCGCCGCCGCCGCTCCCGCCGCGAGCAGCCCGAGCGGCGGCCAGGGCGCGCCGTGCCGGAGCCAAGGCCGGGGCCGACGCCGAGGCGGCTCGGCACGGCGAGGGTCAGCCACCTTCGAGGCGCGCCGGCTGCTGGCCGATCAGGCCGTCCCGGCCCGCATCAGAGCAGCCCGGCGCGTCGCAGCAGCTTCGCCGCGTCGCGATCGTCGCCCAGCTGCGCCACGGTCAGCGGCGGCGGCCGCAGCTGGTCGAACGGCCGCAGCACCGGGTTCGCCGCCACCTGTGCGGCGAGTGGATACTCGAAGTCGATATCCGCGCGGGCGACCATCGCCTGCACCGGCTTGCTGACCAGGAAGGCGAGGAAGCGCTGCGCCGCCGCCGGGTGCTTCGAGGACCGCAGCGCCGCGGCACCCGACACGTTGACCAGGGCGCCGACGTCGCCGTCGGTGAAGTGGTGGATCGCGCTGTGCGACGCCCCGGTCTCCGCCCGCTGCCGCTCGAAATAGTAGCTGTTGATGATGCCCACCGCGACCGCGCCGCGATCGACCGCGGCGACCACGCCCTCATCGTCGTCGAACACCTGGCCGTTCGCCTTGAGCCCCTTCAGCCATTGCACCGTCGCGGCCTGCCCCTTCAGCGCGGAGACCGCGGCCACCAGCGGCAGGAAGTCGGCGTCGGTCGGCGCGAACGCGATCTTGCCGCGCCACTCGGGCCTCGCCAGGTCCAGCAGCGACGCCGGCAGCCGGTCCTCGCGCATCATCGACCGGTTGAAGTCGAGCACGTTCTCGCGCGCGAACACGCCGATCCAGCTGCCGTCGGGCGCGCTGTATTTGGCCGGCACCTGGGCGAGGCTGGCGGCGTCGACCGGCGCCAGCAGGCCCCTGCCGTCCAGCAGCATCAGCTCCGGCGAGTTCTCGGTGAAGTAGAGGTCGGCGGGCGAGGCGGCACCCTCGCGGACGATCTCGCTCGCGATCTCGGGCGCCTCGCCATAGCGGGCCTTGACGGTGATGCCGGTCTGCTTGGTGAAGGCGGCGATCACCGTCTCCACCATCTGCTGGTGCTGGGCGCTGTACAGGGTCAGCGCCGTCCCCGTCGCGCGGGCGCCGGTGCCGCAGAATGCCGTCGCCGCGCCGCCGAGCAGCATCAGGCAGAGCAGCCGGGGTCGCCTGCCAGGCCGGGGATTGATCATGCGGCTGTCTCCGATGAAGGCTGCCCGCCGGTCGCGAGGGCCCGGACCCGATGCCTGCCGACCGATGGTGCGATTGCGAGTGATTTGCAGAAAACACCCTATCCCATGGGTCTTCGGGCCGGTCAATCCTGATCCTGGGCAGCAGACGCCGCGCTAGAAGCGACGCGGCGCGGCATTGCCGTTGCGGTCCCGCATGTCGGATCCGGTCTCGCCATCCTCCGGATCGCTATCGTCCAGCGCCTCCCGGCTGGCGGAACGGTCGCCGTCATGTGCGACGACCTCCTGCTCGCGCGGACCGGCGGTGCGGTCGATCCGGTACAGGGCCGGCAGATGGGCCTCGGCGGCCATCGCCTCGGCGCGTCCGCTCGCCTCCTCCCACGAGGGCGGCAGGCCCTGCGCGTCGGTCATGCGCGCGTTGGACTCCGTATGGTGGTCGTCGAGCGCCACCACCTCGATCATGATCTGCCTCGGATCGTCCTCCTCGAAACGTCGCAGCAACACCAGCGCCGGCCCGTCGGGCAGCGGATCGTGCGGGGCGAGATCGATGATCTTGGGCATGTCCGTCTCCTGCTTGCGGCACAGGAACGGACGGAGCCGACCGCGGTTCAGCCTCCCGGCGCGACGATCATGCAGGGGATGCTGTGCTGCTCCAGAGCATGGCAGGCGGCGCCGGCATCGCCGCGGGCCAGCCCGGCGAGGCGGGCGCGATACAGCACGGTGCGGCCGAACCGGCTGGTCGGCTCCACCAGGACGTGGCTGCCGGCGAGCTGCGTGTAGGCGGCCTGGCGCGCCATCGTGGTGGCGAAATGCGCCTGTCCGGGGGAGTCGTAGGCGCCGACCTGCACCGCCCAGTCGCCGTCGGAGACGACGGAGTAGGAGACCGCACGCTGGCTCGCCAGGCTCGGCGCCAAGTAGGTTGCGCTGACCACGGCCGCCGCGCGCGGCCGCGGCGCCTGGTGGCAGGGCAGCTCCGGATCGTAGGCGGCGTCGGGATCGCGCGTGCAGACGGTCGCCGGATCGCGTGCCGGCACCTGGTAGGCGGCCAGCCGGATCGGTGCCGCGAACCGCGGTGCGAGACGGTCCGGCATCGCGCCATAGCCGGAGAGCGGGCCGGTCATGGCGATCTCGTTGCCCAAGCGAGGGGCGATGGCGGCGATATAGCGCACCGTCTCGTTCGGCAGCCGCCGTCCGGTGCCGAGGTAATCGTCCAGCCGCTGCGGCCCCGCATTATAGGCCGCGAGGAAGGCCGGCGCGCCGTAGCGCGCGTACATCAGCCTGATATAGGCGGTGCCGGCCAGGATGTTGTCGTGCGGCTCGTACGGGTCGTTGCCGAGGCCGTACTGGCTCTGCATGTCGGCATAAGTGGCCGGCATCAGCTGCATCAGTCCCATCGCACCCGCGGACGAGGTGATCGCACGGCCGTTGCGAAACTCCTGGCCGCCGGATTCCTGGCGCATCACCGCGCGGATCCATCGCTGCGGCACGCTGAAGCGATTGGAGGCCTGCCGGATATAGGGTCGCCACGGATCGCCCGGCGGCCCGGGTTCCGGATAGCTCGAGAGGCCCGGGCCGTAGCCCGCACCTCCGCCGCCGCAGGCCGCGAGCGTGAGCAGGGCGCACAGGATCGGCCATCGCTGCATCGTCCGCCGATGGTGTCTGGAACCGACAGCGCGATCAATCTCGCGGTGCGGCAGCGGCCGGCACGATCATGGATTATCGTCCGCCCATTGCCGATCTGCCACACCCGCGCGATGGGCCTGGGCGGTGCCGCACGTCGCGACCTCGCGGCTGGCAGGAGGCGGAACCAAGGCAAGGGCTCTGCCCTTGACCCGTTGGGGCCAGCGGACCCAAACCCCATCTTCTAAGATAGGGGGGCACCCCTTGCCTGCAGCTTGCTAGAGCAGGCACAGCGCGGCCAGCGCGCGCCGCAACGCCGGTGGCAGCGGATCTCCGCTCGCCTGCGGCGGTCTGTCGAGATCGTCCGGCGCGTCGCCCGGCGTCAGGTAGCGCCAGCCCTGGAATGGCCGGATCATCCTGGGCACCACCGCGACGCTCGGGCCGTCAAGGATGATGGCCGTGCATGGCGTGCCGTCGTCGCGGCGGTCGGTAGCGATCTCGCCCACGCGCTGCCGGCACAGCAGCACCCCGGACATCACCCAGTACAGCGAGCCGCCCTCTAGGATCTCGTCGGCGCGACGCGGGAAGTTGCGCGTGCGCAGGAACGGCCGTCCGTCATGCGCGCCGGTCTCGCGGCTGCGGCAGGCCTGCCGTTCGGCGAGCGCCGCCGGGTCCGCGACTCCGACCGCGAGCTTGATCAAGTGCAGCATAGCGCCGGGCTAGCACGGAGCACGCGGCCGGTTGAGGCGGCGGCGCATCACCATCCGGCGAGCTTCATCGCGCGCTCGCGCCCGCGATGACCGGGCTCAGCGACCGGCGCCGAGCCGCTGCGCCTGCTCGACGAACCGGTCCAGAAAGCGCCTGGTGTCGATCGCCTGCACGATGACCACCGGTCGCAGCGTGCCGCCCCGCGCAGCCTCGGGCGCCAGCGCCGCCGACCAGATATGGGCGCGCCCGTAATCGACCCCGGGGGCAGTGTCGATGTCGAGCATGGCGGTCACCGACCGCGTCACCAGCGTCGGATCGACCGCGACCGCGGCGGTCATCTCGTCCCACATCGGCAGCGGCGCGAAGTAGCGCGACAGGTAGCCGGTCAGCGCGCTGCGCCTGGCGGTGATCCGCGCCATCAGCGCCCGGGTCATCATGACGTCGTTGGAGACGTTGCCGACCGAGACGATCCTCGGCCAGGGCGCGGTGAGCACGATGTGCGCCGCCTCGGGGTCGAAGATCATGTTGAAGTCCGACGCCCAGTCCGCGTTGCCGGTGACCGACTGCATCGCGGTGTCGATCAGCGCGCCCATGAACACCAGCTGCTTGGCGGTGGCGGCGAAATCGGGGTCGAGCCGGATCGCCAGCGCCAGGTTGGTCAGCGGCCCGGCGGCGACGATGGTGATCTGGTGCGGGTGCGCGTGCACCATGCGGATCAGGAAATCGGCCGCGCGCTCCGGCGCCGGCGCCAGGGCGGGCGCGCCCTCGACGAGCTTCGGCACCGCCGGCTGCCGGTCGGGCACCTGATCGATCTTGCCCACCCCGCCCCAGGCGCCCTTCCACGGGATCGGACCGTAGGCCTGCTGCCAGAGCCGCATCCTCGCCACGCTGTTGACCAGCGGCAGGGTGGCGCCGTCCAGCACCGGGACGTCGGTGCGGCCGGCGATCTCCAGGAAGCGGCGCAGATGCGCGGACTCGTCGTTCTCCCACGCGTCGCCGACCACGACCGTCAGGCCGAGCAGCCTGACCCCGGGATCGGCGAGCAGCGGCAGCGTCGATTGCAGGTCCGAGCCGCCGGGGCCCAGGAAGTCGTTATCCTCGATCACCAGCTGCGGCGCCGCCGCCGCTCGGTGGGCGGATCCGGGAACGGCCGCGAGGCCGGCGAGCAGCAGCAGGGCGGCGATCTTGCGCAAGGCGGGCGGCCTCCTCGGGTGCGGGCGCTACAGCGCGAGCGCGCCGAGCAGCGCGTCCAGGCGCAGACGCCCGGACGGCGTGGCCCTGAGGCAATCCTCGTGCCAGATCACGTAGCCTGCTTCCTCGGCGTCCCGCAGCACCTCCCCGTCCAGTGCCGAAGCGAGTGCGATGCCGGTGCGGGCCATGAATGCCGCGGCCCCGATCCCTTCGGACAGCCGCAATCCCATCAGCAGCATCTCGCGGGTGCGGTCGCGACCCGAGAGCGGCGTGCAGCTGGTCTCGCCCGAGCCCGACCGCTCCACCCGCGTCACCCAGGGTTCGGGCGCCCGATGCCGCCTGGTGGCGCACAGCGCCCCGTCCAGCGTCAGCCTGCCGTGCGCGCCGGGCCCGATGCCGGCGTAGTCCTGGTAGCGCCAGTAGGCGAGGTTGTGTCGGCTCTGCGCGCCGGGCCGGGCATAGTTGGAGACCTCGTACGGCTCCAGCCCGTGCCGCGCCGCGACCGCCGCGGTCTCCTCGTATAGTGCCGCGGCGCTGTCGTCGTCGGGCAGGGTGATCAGGCCCTGCCGGTGCAGCGCCTCGTAGCGGGTGCCGGGCTCGATGGTGAGCTGGTAGAGCGAGAGATGGTCCGAGACCAGCGCCAGCGCGCGGTCGAGTTCGGCGCGCCAGGCGGCCAGCGCCTGTCCTGGGCGGGCGTAGATCAGGTCGAAGGAGATGCGCGGGAACAGGCTGCGCGCGAGCTCCAGGGCGGCGATCGCGTCGGCCGCGCAATGCGCACGGCCGAGCCCGCGCAGGGCTTCGTCGTCGAGCGCCTGCACGCCGAGCGAGACCCGCGTCACGCCGGCCTCGCGAAAGCCGCGCAGCCGTGCGGCTTCGACGCTGGTGGGATTGGCCTCCAGCGTGACCTCGAGGTCCGGTGCCGCGTCGAACAGGGTCCTGGCCTGCTCGATCAGGGTGGCGACGCTCTCGGGGCGCATCAGGCTCGGCGTGCCGCCGCCGAAGAAGATCGAGCCGAGGCGACGCCGTCCCAGGCGTGCCGCCTCGTGCGCGAGCTCGTGGCCCAGGGCGGCGGCGAAGCGCCGCTCGGGGATCACCTCGCGCACGTGGCTGTTGAAGTCGCAGTACGGGCACTTGCTGAGGCAGAACGGCCAATGCACGTACAGCGCGACGTCCTGCGTCATCAGATCGCGACGCGCACGCCCAGCTCTACCACCCGGTCGCTCGGGATGCGGAAGAACTCGGTGGTGGTCACCGCATTGCGCGCCATCACCAGGAACAGCGACAGCCGCCACAGCGGCATGCGCGGGATGGTGGCGCGTACCAGCACCTCGCGGCTGACGAAGTAGCTCGCCTGCATCGGGTCGAACACGACGCCGGCGCTGCGCAGGTCCTCGAGCGCCCGCGGCAGGTTCGGGCTCTCCATGAAGCCGTAGCGCAGGGTGACGCGATGTATGCCCGGCGCCAGCTCGTCGACCTGCAGGCGATGGCCGCGTCCGGCTTCCGGCTGGTCCAGGTTCTGTATGGTGACGAACAGCACCTTCTCGTGCAGCACCTTGTTGTGCTTGAGGTTGTGCAGCAGCGACGCCGGCACGACGTCCGAATTGGCGGTCAGGAACACCGCCATCCCCGGCACCCGTACGATGTGCGATTGCGGCAGCCGGGCCAGGAACGAGGCGAGTGGCATGCTGTCCTGCTTCCAGCGCAGCGCCAGCAGCTCGCGCCCGCGCTTCCAGCTGGTGACCAGTGCGGTGAGCACGATGCCGAGCAGCACCGGCACCCAGCCGCCCTGCGGGATCTTCAGCGCGTTGGCGGCGAAGAACACCCCGTCGATCAGGAAGAACCCGCCGAACACGAACACCGAGGCGAAGCTCGACCAGCCATAGAGTCGGCGGAACACCACCATCGCCAGGATGCAGGTGCACATGAAGGTGCCGGTCACGGCGATGCCGTAGGCCGACGCCAGGGCATCGGAGGATCGGAACGACAGCACCAGCAGCAGCACGCCGACCATCAGCGCGCGGTTCACCTGCGGCAGGTAGATCTGGCCCTCCTCGTTGGGGTTGGTGTGCAGCACCCGCATACGCGGCAGGTAGCCGAGCTGCACCGCCTGCCGCGCGATCGAGTAGGCGCCGGTGATCATCGCCTGGCTCGCGATCACGGTGGCCGCCGTGGCCAGCACCACCATCGGCAGCCGCATCCAGTCCGGCTCGAGCAGGAAGAACGGGTTCTTGATCGTCTCCGGGTGGCTGATGATCAGCGCACCCTGGCCCAGATAATTCAACGCCAGCGCCGGCAGCACGAGGAACAGCCAGGCGAGGCGGATCGGGGCGCGGCCGAAATGCCCCATGTCGGCGTAGAGCGCCTCCGCGCCGGTGACCGATAGCACCACCGCGCCGAGTGCTACGAAGGCGATCCAGCCGTGGCGCCAGATGAAGATCACGGCGTGATTGGGAAGCAGCGCGCCGAGCACGAAGGGATGGCGCACCACCTCGATTGCGCCCAGCACGCCGATGCTGGCGAACCACAGCACCATGATCGGCCCGAAGATGCGTCCGACGCTGCCGGTGCCGCGCCATTGCAGGGTGAACAGCGCCACGATCACGACGATCGCGAGCGGCAGCACCACCTCGCGCGCCGATGGCAGGCTGACCTCCAGCCCCTCGACCGCCGACAGCACCGAGATCGCCGGCGTGATGGTGCCGTCGCCGAAGAACAAGCAGGCGCCGATGATGCCGGCGAGCCCCATCACGGTCCGCATCCGGTTGCTCGACGCGACCCGCTGCGCCAGCGCCATCAGCGACAGGATGCCGCCCTCGCCCTCGTTGTCGGCGCGCATGATCAGAGTCACGTACTTGATCGTCACCACCAGGATCAGCGACCAGAAGATCAGGCTCTCGATGCCCAGCACCTCGCCGGGCGTGGGCGCCTGGTTGCTGATGATCGCGATGGTGGCCTTCAGCGCGTACAGCGGGCTGGTGCCGATATCGCCGTATACCACGCCGAGCACGCCCAGCACGGAGGCGAGACCGACGCCGCGATGCCGCTCGGCGGGGGCGAGCTGCAGGCCGGCCGGAGCCACCTCGTCCGGCGAGAGCTGGCGCAATGGAGGCTGGTGGATCAAGGTGTGGCACCATCTGCAGGCGCGCCGGCGTCGCGGCTCATGAGGGGGCTCCGGAGGGCACGGCGTCAGCGCGGGACCGGGGATGGAGGCCGTCGCAGGCGCCCCCATACGACTCAACGTCTCCGCGAGGCAAGCGGCTCCGGGGTGCCGGGGTGCGGGGCAAGCCGGGATCAGCCGGGCACGAGCGACGCGGCCAGCGGCGACTCCAGCGCCGGCCGCGCGCCGAACAGCGCCGAGCCGACCCGGACCTCGGTGGCGCCGGCCAGGATCGCCGTCTCGAAGTCCCCCGACATGCCCATCGACAGCGCCGAGAGTCCGCATTGCGCCGCCAGCGCCGCCAGCAGCCGGAAATACGGCAGCGGGTCGGCCTCGGCAGGCGGGATGCACATCAGGCCGGTGAGTGCCGCGCCGAAGCGCGTCCTGCAGGAACGGATGAAGCCTTCCGCCTCGTTGCGCGCGATCCCGGCCTTCTGCGGCTCGTCGCCGACATTGACCTGCACCAGCAGCTCCGGCACCCGGCCCTGCCGCTCCGCGGCACGCTCGATCGCGTCCGCGAGACGCGGCCGATCCAGCGTCTCGATGACCTCGAAGCCGCGCACCGCGTCGAGCGCCTTGTTGGTCTGCAGCGGGCCGATCAGGTGCAGCCGCAGCTCCGGATGTCGCGCACGCAGGGGCGGGAACTTCTCCAGCGCCTCCTGCACGCGGTTCTCGCCGAAGCGGCGCTGTCCCTCCTGCAGCAGCGTCGCCAGCTGCGAGGCCGGATGGGTCTTGGAGACGGCGACCAGGCTGACCGCGTCCGCCTCGCGCCCACCGGCCCGCGCCGCGGCCGCGATACGCGCGCGGATCTGTTCCAGGGGGGAGGGTGTCGGCATCGGCGCAGTTCCCGGCGACGTGGTCTGGGTCAAGTAGTGCCGATCGGATGTCGCCGCTATGGTTCTGCCATACGAAGTGCGGCCTCCGCCCCGACCAGGATCTCGCACAGCCGCAGCCGGTCGGCGCGGGTCAGCCAGTCCGGCGCCTCCGCCCCCGCATAGAAGCTCGCCGCCTGGCTCAGCAGCTGCTCGCGGCCCTGCGCCTCGCCGAGCGGGCGCGCGGCCAGATCGAGCTCACGCAGCGCCAGCAGCCGCGCCTCGAGCCGCTCCGCCGCCTCCTGCTCCGCCTGCGCGTCCAGCCGGCCGGCCGGCACGCACGCCGTGGTTGCGCCGCGCAGGCCGTCGGCGAATTCCGCGGCGCATTCCGCCGCCACCTGCCGCCTGCGCTGCGTCAGCCTGCCGACCGCCGGCATCTCCGCGCGCATGGCGCAGAAGCCGGCGAGACGCGCCGCGCGACGCGCCTGGCTGCGCAGCGCCTCGTCGGTCGGCGCGCCTCCGGCAGCGCTTCCGGGCGGGGACCCGTCATCCACCTGATCGAGCCGGTCGACCACCGCGTCGATCACCTGCTGCAGGCCGCCCTCGAGCTGGCGCGCGAAGCCGGTCTCGCGCGCCAGCTCGGTCACCTGCCGCAGCAGCGGCCCCGGCGTCCGCGTCTGCTCGAACAGCAGGGTCAGCGTGGTGCTCCAGCTCAGCGGGCCGGAACGCGCGGCCTCCAGCAGCAGCGGCCGGCTCGCCTCCGGCACCGGTTCCGGCTGCGTGCCGAACTGGCGCAGCAGGCGCGCATGCGCGAACGCCAGGCGGATCACCACGAGCAGGGGTTGCCATGCCTGCGGCTTGATCCCGGTCTGCATCTGGAACGTGGCCGACTGCCAATCCGCGGGCGGCGGGACGGTGGCCAGGATCGACGCCGCATCCTGCCAGAGCCGATCATCCGGCTCGTGTCCGGCAGCCAGGCCGGCCTCGACCGTGGCGACGTCCGGCAGATGGGCGCGCACCAGCGCGGTGACCGGCGTGATCACGCTGCGTGGAACTCCGACCATGCCCGGCCGCCACGCCTTGGGCGCCATGATCACCGGTTGCAGCGGCCAGAACAGCACCCGGCTCAGCGCCGGCGGCCGCGGCGGCCGCAGCGCCCCCAGGCGCGGCCGCAGCCCGTCCAGCAGCCGGTCGGCGGCGCCGCGTGCCGGCAAGGTGTCGATGACCTGGGTGACGCGCAGCAGCGTGCTGTCGCTGGCGTCCCGCAGATCGCGGCTCAGGTCGAGCAGGCCGCGGCTCCTGGGCGGGCTGGCGGGTAGGTCAGCCATCCGGGTCGCCCGCATCCGGATCGTTGAGCTGCAGCTCGCGCAGCCGCATCTTCTCGTGGCGGATCTGCCTCTCCAGGGCGAGGGCCGCGTTGCTGAGGCCGGGCGGCCTCGCCGCGTCGAGCTCGGTGCGCGTCAAGCTCATGCGTTGCTCGCCCTCGTGGAGCAGCATCTGCGCCAGGGCCATGCCCTCCTTGTCGTCGCCGCAGAGCAGGCAGAGCCGGTCCCATCCGTCCAGCAGCCAGTCCGGCTGCTCCAGCGTGCGCAGCAGGGCGGGCTGGTCCGAGCGCCAGGCCGCGAGCAGGGCGATCGGGTCGTCCAGCAGCGCGCGCGCCTGTTGCAGCGCCGCCTCGGTCTCGGCGACGCGCACGCCGACCGCGCGGTCGAGGTTGACGATGCCGCGACATCCCCGCGGCAGGGCACGGAGCAGGCCCAGCACCCGCGGCAGCCGGGCCTCGGCGGCGCGCGGGCCCAGGCCGAGCGGCCAGGCCGTCGCCGCGATCCGCGCGACCGCGGCCGCCAGCTCCGCCGGCACCCAGGGCGGCGTGGCGTCCAGGCATTTTGCCAGCAGGCGCGGCACCTCGCTCAGCCAGCCGTCATGCTCGCTCGGCCGCGCCGTCCAGGGATTGGCGGCCGCGGCCGCGGCATCGGTCAGGCCGAGCGCCTGCGAAAGGCTCAGCAGCAGGTGGGCGCGGATCCGACAGGTTCCCTGCTGTTCGGCGTGGCGGGCACGCTGCGCCGCCTGCGCCACGCGACGTCCGCAATGCCCCTCGGATGCGACGTCGAACGCGGCCCTGCGTATGCTGGAGGGGGAAGGCGGGCCGCCAGCGGCGATGTCGCCGGACACCCGGTCGACCAGCATGATGTCGTGCAGGCTGGGCGCCACGTAGCCGCGCAATGCCGCCCAGTGCGCGACGTAGATGCCGCGGCCGCCGCCCGGGTTGCTGAGCAGCATCTCCAGCTCGCCCGCCGCGGTGGCGCGGACCCGGGTCGCGATCAGCGCCGGTGACGTGAAGGGCAGCGAGACGCAGCGCATCGGCACCGCCTGCGTCTCGCGGGCGATGGCCCATGCGACCCCGGCCAGGCCGCTCGACGATGCGGCGGCGCGTGGGTCAGGCGTCGGCATCGCTCTTCCATCCATGGTGCACGTCGCTGCGCAAGATCTCTTCCCCGCGGCACTGGCCCGCGACCGCGCCGCATGCCATCTGCTCGGCAGCAGGATAGCCGGAGAGCATGAACAGAGTGTCAACATCGCGCGGTCCGCGGACGGCCCGCGCGCCATCGCCGCCGCAGGACCCGACGCGCGACATCGCGTTCGACATCCTGGTCTCGGTGCTGGATCGGGGAGGGCGGCTGGAGGAGGCGCTGGACCAGGCGCCCGTGACGGTGCCGGCACGCGACCGCGGTGCCGCGCATCGCCTCGCGGCGATGGTGCTGCGACGGCTGGGCACCCTCGAGGCGGTGCTGGAACCGCTGCTCGCCCGCGCGCCGCCGCCGCCGGTGCGGCTGGCGCTGCTGCTTGGGGCGGCGCAGCTGCTGTTCCTGCACACCCCGGCGCACGCGGCGGTCGGCACCGCCGTGGACCTCGTGCGCCGGCGACGGCTGGCGCCGTTCGCGGGCCTGGTCAACGCGGTGCTGCGCCGGATCGCCGGCGCCGGCGAGCGGGCGCTGGACGGCCTCGACCAGGCGCGGCTCGACGTGCCCGCCTGGCTCTGGGCCTCCTGGGGAGCCGAGGCGCGAGAGATCGCCGAGGCGATCCGCCAGGAGGCGCCGCTCGACCTGACGCTGCGCCACGACGTCATGCTCCCGGGAGGAGTGCCCGACGGCGGCGCGGTGCTGCCGACCGGCACCTTGCGGCTGCCGGCCGGGACCCGCGTCGCCGATCTGCCGGGCTACGAGCAGGGCGCCTTCTGGGTGCAGGACGTGGCGGCCTCCTTGCCGGTGCGGCTGCTGGCGCCGCAGCCGGGGGAGCGCATCGCCGACCTGTGCGCGGCACCCGGCGGCAAGACCGCGCAGCTGGCCGCCGCCGGCGCGCAGGTCACGGCACTCGATCGCGACGCCGCGCGGCTGGAGCGCCTGCGCGGCAACCTCGGGCGGCTCGGGCTGCAGGCCGAGACCATCGAGGCGGACGCGACGCTGTGGCGGCCGCCGGCGCCGTTCGACGCGGTACTGCTGGACGCGCCGTGCAGCGCCACCGGCACCGTACGCCGCCATCCGGACGTGCTGCGCTCGCGTCGTCCGGGCGATCTGGGGCCGCTGCAGCTGGCGCAGGATCGGCTGATCGACGCCGCGATCTCGATGCTGCGGCCCGGCGGCCGCCTGATCTACGCGGTCTGCTCGATGCAGCGCGAGGAGGGCGAGGCGCGGATCGAGCCGGCGCTGGTCTCCGGCCTGTTCTCCGGCCTGCGACTGCAGCCGTTCAGCGCGGCCGAGCTGTCGGCGCTGCCGGAGGCGCGCACGCCGCAGGGTTATCTGCGCACGCATCCCGGCCTGTGGGCCGGGCAGGGAGGCATGGACGGCTTCTTCGCGGCCCGGCTGGTCCGGTCCTGACCGCCTGACGCGGCTCACGCTCGCGTGCGCTTGCCGGCTTGTGCGATACGGCAGGATTTCTGTTAGAAGCGCGTTATGGCATCCACATCCGGCATCATCGTCGCTCCGAGTTTGCTGGCTGCGGATTTCTCCCGCGCCGCCGAGGAGGTCGCGGCGGTCGAGGCCGCCGGCGCCGACTGGCTGCATCTCGACGTCATGGACGGGCATTTTGTGCCCAACCTCTCCTTCGGTCCGCAACTGGTGCAGGCGCTGCGGCCGCGCTCGAAGCTGGTGTTCGACGTGCACCTGATGATCGCGCCGGTGGACGGCTATCTCGCGGCCTTCGCGCAGGCCGGCGCGGACCACATCCACCTGCACGTCGAGGCCGGTCCGCATACGCACCGGTCGCTGCAGACGGTGAAGTCGCTCGGCGTCTCGGCCGGCATCGCGATCAATCCGGCCACGCCCCCGGAGGCGATCGCCGAGCTGCTGGACCTCGCCGACATGGTCCTGGTGATGACCGTCAACCCGGGTTTCGGCGGCCAGAAGTTCATCGACAGCCAGCTGGCCAAGATCGCCCGCATCCGCGCGATGCTGACCGAACGCGGGCGGCAGTCCCCGATCGGGGTGGATGGCGGCATCGACGCTCGCACCGCGACGCTCTGCATCGAGGCGGGCGCGACCGTCATGGTCGGGGGCACCTCCATCTTCGGCGCGTCCGACTACGCGAGCGCGATCGCGGGGCTGCGCGGCGGTGACGCGATCGTGCCGCGTCGCGGCGGGGGCGGATCGTGATGGACGTGCGCCGCTGGACCCGCGACGCGCGGCTGTCGTTCGCGCGACTGCCGGGAATCGGCAACTCGTTGGGCATGAGCCGCGCGCCCGATGCGCCGCAGCAGGCGGTGCGCGACCTGTGGCCCGGCGATCCGGCGCGCGGCGCGCGCCTGATGCGCGACGAGCTGCTGTTCTGCGGCATGGTCTATCCGCTGGCGTCGGAGGGATGGTCCGACGCCGCGCCGGACGCCCAGGATCCGGCACGCGCCGAGGCCTTGCGGGCGCCGCTGCTGCGCGCCCACGCGCACGGCTTCACCTGGCTGCGCGACCTGCGCGCGCTCGGCACCGACGGCGCCCGCCTGCGCGCCCGCGCCCTGGTGACGGACTGGCTGCAGCGGCCGCCGGCGGAAGCGCGGCCGCGTGCGCCGGACGTGCTGGGCGCCCGGCTGAACGCGTGGCTGGTGCATTACGACTTCTTCGCCGCGTCCGCCGATGACGGCTTCCGGCAGCGCCTGATGGCGCAGCTGCTGATCGACGGCCGCGCGCTGGCGGCGATGCTGCCCTGGACCACGCACGACCACCGCGCCCTGACCGCCTACAAGGGCCTGCTCGCCTGCGCGGTGGCGATGCCGGACCAGGCCCACCTGATGACCCGTTACATGCGCCACATCGCCGCCGAGATCGGCCGCCAGGTGCTGCTCGATGGCTGCCACGTCGAGCGCAGCCCGGCCGCGCAGCTGGCGGCGCTGCGCGAGCTCGCGGAGATGCGCGCCCTGATGCAGACCGGGCAGGTGGCGCCACCCCTGGCGCTGGCGGCGGCACTCGACCGCATGACCCCGGCCCTGCGCGCGCTGCGCCATGCCGATGGCGGCCTGGCGCTGTTCAACGGCAGCCAGGAAGAAAATCCGGCGCTGATCGACCTGGTGCTGGCCCAGGCGGCGCGCGGCCGCGCGGTGCAGGCGGCGCTGCCGGAGGGCGGCTTCATCCGCCTGCAGGTCGGACGCTGCATGCTGTTCCTCGATGCCGGGCCACCGCCGCCGTCGGGCTACGACTCGCTGTCGCACGCGGGGACGCTGTCCTTCGAGCTCTCGATGGGGCGCGAGCGGCTGATCGTCAATTGCGGCGCCGGCGCCACGCCTTCCTGGCAGGAGGCGCTGCGCAAGACGGCCGCCCATTCGGTGCTGGTGATCGACGACCGCTCCTCCTCGGAGTTCGGGCCGGGCGGGGTGGTGCGTCGTCCGGCGCGTGTCGAGATCGACCACAAGCAGTCCGGCGGCGCGCACTGGCTCGAGCTGAGCCATGACGGCTACAAGCCGTCGTTCGGCGCGGTGCATCGCCGGCGCCTTTATCTCGCCGAGAGCGGCGAGGACGTGCGCGGCGAGGACTTCCTCGAAGCCGACCATCCGATCGCCTTCGTGCTCCGCTTCCACCTGCATCCCGAGGTGGTCGCCAAGCTGGACGGCGAGCCGGGCAGCCTGTCGCTGACGCTTGGATCGGGCGCGCAATGGCGCATGCGCATCGAGGGCGGCGCGGTGGCGCTCGAGGAGAGCGCGTATCTCGGTTCGGGAGCGCCGCGGGCGAGCCGACAGGTCACGGTGACGGTGACCCCGCCGGCGGCGCAGACGGACGCGGCGGCGGCGAGCATCACGGTCGAGCCGCAGGCGGTGCGCTGGGCGATCAGCCGCGCGGATTGACCGCGCGCGCCACGTGAAGATCCTCGAGGTCACCAACGTCGATTTCTCGCTGCTGCATTTCCTGCTGCCGCTGATGCGCGAGCTGCGCGCGCGCGGGCACGAGGTGGTCGCGGCCTGCGCCGACGGCCCGCTGCTCGACCTGCCTCGCTCCGAAGGCTTCCGCGTGGTGGGGCTGCCGCTGGCGCGCAGCCTGTCGCCGCTGGCGCAGTCGCGCGCCCTGCTCGCGCTGGTGCGCCTGATCCGGGCCGAGCGGCCCGACCTAGTGCACGCGCACATGCCGATCAGCGGCCTGCTCGCGCGCCTCGCGGCCAGGCTCTGCGGCGTGCGGCTGATCGCCTATACCTGCCACGGCTTCCTGTTCAACCAGCCCGCGCCGCCGCTGCGTCGCGGTGCGGCGCTGGCGCTGGAATGGCTCGCCGGGCAGACCACCGATCTCTACCTCACCGTCTCGCGCGAGGACGCGTCGGATGCGCGACGCTGGCGGATCCACCGCACCCCGGTCGCCGTCGGCAACGGCCGCGATCCGGCGACGTTCCGGCCCGACCGCGCGGCGCGCGTCGCGATCCGCGCGGCCCTGGGCGTCGCCGAGGATCGCGTCGTGATCATCGCCGTCTCCAGGCTGGTGCGCCACAAGGGCTATCCCGAGCTGCTGCGGGCGATGCGCCGGGTGCCGAACGCCGAGCTCTGGGTGGTGGGCGAGCGACTGGCCTCGGATCACGGCGAGGACCTCGACCTGGCCTTCGCGCAGGCGGCGCGTCCGGAGGCGCTGGGGACGCGGCTGCGTAGGCTGGGCTATCGCCGCGACGTCGCCGCCCTGCTGGCGGCCTCGGACATCTTCGTGCTGCCCAGTCACTTCGAGGGACTGCCGATGTCGGTGATCGAGGCGATGCTCGCCGGCCTGCCGGTGGTGGCGAGCGACATAAGCGGGCCGCGCGAACAGGTGGTCGCCGGCCGTACCGGTCTGCTGGTGCCGCCGGCGGACGCCGACGCCCTGGCCTGCGCCCTGTCGCGGCTGGCGGCGGACGGCGGATCACGACGGCGGATGGGTGACGCGGGCCGGCTGCGGGCCTGCGCGCTCTATGACGAGGCGCGCGTCGTCGCCCGTACCGCGATCCTGCTGCAGACCCGCCGCTGAACCGCCTCTCGGAGATCACGACATGCCGCGCCCGCCGGCGCTGCCCTCGGCGCTCATCCTCATCCTGGCACCGGCGCCGATATCGGCCTGCGGCGCGGATCAGGAGGCCGGCAGGGCCACGGTCGAGAGCGAATGCTCGGTCTGCCACTCCGTCGAGGCGGCGCGGAACCGGGTCGGCCCCAGTCTGTCCGGGTTGAGTCGTCTTCCTGGCCGATCCGCGCGGCAGCGCTCCCGGAACCGCGATGTCGTATCGCGGTCTGCGTCATCAGGCGGCCCGCGACCTCGCCGCCTATCTCGGGACGCTCAGATGAGTCGTCCGGGGCGCTACGCCGACGCCAGCCACTCGGTCTCGCGCACCACCACCGACTTGAGGATGCCGAACAGCTCGTCGCCGCCGCTGGAGCGGCCGGCGAACGCATCGCGGAGCAGCTCAGCGCAGAGCGGGGCGCTGGCGGCGGCGCCGGCGAAGCCCATCGACCAGTCGGGAAAATCGCGCGCCGCGACCGGCCCGGCCCGCAGCACCGTCACCTCGGCGTGCCGCTCGTCGCACTGGATGCGCTCGAACGCCGCCTCGACCGCATCGACGGGTCCCTCGAGCACCTGCGCGAAGCAGCCGGTGCTGAACAGCAGGCCGCCGGTGACATCGTCGCGGGCGTTGTTGCGCCGCGACTTCGCCAGGATGGCGAGAATATCGGCGGCCACCACGTCAGGATCACCGAGGATGCCGTTCCGGGAACAGTAGAGCACGCGGTAGAGCCGGGTCATCACGAGATGCTTTCAGATCGAGAAGGCTCAGTCCGACCGCCTGCCCGGGAACGCCGCGATCAGTGCGTCCACCTGATCCAGCGGAACCGGCCGGCTGAACAGGAAACCCTGCACCGACGTGCAGCCCTCGGCGCGTATGCGCAGGAGCTGGTCGGGCGTCTCGACGCCTTCGGCGATCGTCGCCATGCCGAGGCTGGCCCCCAGCGCCGTGATCGCGCGGATGATGGCGTCCTGGCTGCCGGTGTCGCCGCAGCTATGGACGAAGCAACGGTCGATCTTGATCTTGTCGAAGGGGAAGCTGTTCAGCTGGCTCAGCGAGGAGTAGCCGGTACCGAAATCGTCCATCGCCACGCGTACGTCCATCGCGCGCAGCTGGTGCAGCGACCTCCGCACGGAGTCCTCGTTGCGCAGCAGCACGCTCTCGGTGATCTCGATCTCGAGCCGCTTCCCCGGCAGCCCGGTGGCCGCGAGAGATGCCGCGACCATCCGGGTCAGCCTGTCGGGGTCCTCGAACTGGCAGGGCGAGACATTCACCGCGACCGACACGCTGTCCGGCCACCGCGCGGCTTCCCGGCAGGCCTCGCGCAGCACCCACTCGCCGAGCGGGACGATCAGGCCGATCTCTTCCGACAGCGGGATGAAGTCCAGCGGGGACACCAGGCCGCGATCCGGATGCCTCCAGCGCAGCAGCGCCTCGAAGCCGACCACCGCGTTCGTCTCGAGGTTGATCTGCGGCTGATAGTGCAGCTCGAACTCGCGCAGCGCGAGTGCCTTGCGGAGATCGATCTCCAGCGACCGGCGCGCGCGCGCGCGCGCATCCATTGACGGATCGAAGAAGCTGTGCCGGCTGCGTCCGGCGTCCTTGGAGGCATACAGCGCGAGATCCGCGTTGCGCAGCAGCTCGTCGCAGTCCCGTCCGTCCTGCGGCGCCACCGCGATGCCGACGCTGGCGCCGATGTTCACCAGGTGGCCGTCGACGAGGTAGGGGCGGCTGAGCACGTCGATGAGCCGCTTCGCCAGCTGGCTCAGGCCGGCGACGCCCGGCGCCGGCGTCACCATCAGCGCGAACTCGTCACCGCCGAGCCGCGCGACCATGTCCTGCTGGCGCAGCAGCGCGTGCAGCCGCTTCGAGACCAGCCGCAGCAGCCCGTCGCCGACCGCGTGGCCGAGCGTGTCGTTCACCGCCTTGAACCGGTCCAGGTCGACCAGCAGCACGGCGTGCCCCACCGCCTCCTGCACGCCCTGGTCCGTCCCTGCCGCCTGGCTCGCGAGGCTGGCGAGCGCCGCCCCGGCATGCTCGTGGAAGAGCTGCCGGCTCGCGAGCCCGGTCAGCGGGTCGCGCCTGGCGAGCTCGATGGCGCTCGCTTCGGCCTCCTGGCTGGCCGTGACCTCCTCGAAGCAGATCATCCACCGATCCCCAGCGAGCGGGACGACCTGCAGGGTGAAGCAGCGACGCGCCCGGGCGGCCGGCAGCGCCCACTTCCATCGCCGTGCCGTTCCGGTCGCGATCGCACCGAGGCAGGCTTCGTGCACACCCTGCACCGCGGCTTCGTCCAGGATGGGGCTGGCGTCGAGCAGGTCGAGCAATGTCGCGGCCCCGGCGAGGATCGTCGGCTCCACCTCCAGGATGGCCGCGAGCTGGCGGTTCGCGAACAGGATGTCGAGGTCGCCGTCGAAAGTCAGCAGGCCGAGGGTCATGCCGTCCAGCATCGCGCGCAGGTGCGAGGCCTGCGCCTGATGACCGGCGAGGCCAGGATCCGCGGTGAGCGCCGTCGTGGAGGAGGCAGAAAGCACGTGCAGGCTCCGTCACGACCGGCATATCGGACGGCTGCCGAGGGTTGGCAGCGCTGGTCGAGCCGCATCGCCTGCGCATCATGAGCGGGAAAGCTTGCCTTCGGGTTAATCGCGGCGCGGGACCGCGCCGCGCCGCCCGCCCGCTCAGGCCTGCCGGCGCCTGAGGGTCGCGAGGTCCGAGGCCGCGGCCAGATCCACCGAGAGCAGCCGGCTGACGCCGCGCTCCTGCATGGTGACGCCGTAGAGCCGGTCCATGTGGGCCATCGTCAGCTGATGGTGCGTCACCACCAGGAAGCGGGTGTCCGCCTGCGCGACCATGTCGGCCAGCAGCGCGCAGAAGCGGCCGACATTGGCGTCGTCGAGCGGCGCATCGACCTCGTCGAGCACGCAGATCGGTGCAGGGTTGCAGCGGAACACGGCGAAGATCAGGCACAGCGCCGTCAGCGCCTGCTCGCCGCCGGACAGCAGCGACAGCGTGGCGAGCTTCTTGCCCGGTGGCTGCGCGTAGATCTCCAGCCCGGCCAGCAGCGGATCGTCGTCGCCGACCATGCCGAGCTGGGCGCGGCCGCCGCCGAACAGGCGCGCGAACAGGGCGCGGAACTGGCGATCCACCGCCTCGAGCACCTCCAGCAGTCGGCTGCGGCCGTCCCGGTTGGCCTGGCCGATCGAGGCGTGCAGCAGGGCGATGGCGGTCTCCAGCTCCGACCGCTCCGCGGCGATCGCGTCCGCACTCGCGCGAGCCTCGCGGCTCTCGATCTCGGCGCGCAGGTTGACCGGGCCGATCTCCTCGCGGGCGAGGGCGAGATCGGCGATCCGTCGCCGCAGGCCGGTCTCGGCGGCCTCGGACAGGTCATCCGGCGCCTCGGTCGGCGGATCCGGCGTGTCCGCCAGCAGCCCGGCCAGGATCGCGTCGGCCTGCTCGGCGCGTCCCTGCTGGCGCAGCGTCGCCTCGCGCGCCTGCGACAGGGCGACCTCCGCCCGCCTGCGCGCCGCCTGCGCGTCGGCGAGTCCCCGAAGCTCGTCGTGCAGCGCGGCCTGCGCCCGCGCCTGCGCCTGCTCGGCCTGCTCGAGCGACTGCCCGTGCGCGCGGCGCCGCGGCTCGAACTGCGCCACCTGCGCGGCGAGCGCGTCGCGCGCCGACGCATCGGCGCCCGCGCGGGCCGAGGCGGCCGCGTGATCCTGGCGCGCGGCTGCCTCGCGGCGCGACCAGTCGGCGCGCGCGGCCTCCAGCCCGAGGCGGTCCGCCTCGATCGCCGCCGCTTCGGCGGCGCCGCGCGCGCGGGCTTCGCGGCACTCGGCCTCATGGTCGCGCGCCAGCGTGAAGGTGGTCTGCGCGCGCGCGCAGGCGGCCGCCGCGTCCGCGGGATCGGCGATCGCCGCCGCCTCGGCCAGCAGCCGCTCGAGCAGCCCGCACGCCTCGAGGCGCTCCTCCGCCAGGGCTTCGAGGTGCGGCGACAGGGCGTCGATCCGACTGCGCTGCCAGGCGAGCCGGGAGGCGGCTTCGGCCAGCGCCGCCTGCGCCTCGTCGCGTTGCCGTTCCGCCTGCGCCCGCGCCAGCCGCGCCGCCGCCTCGTGCGATGCCGCGCCTTCGGCGCGGGCGAGGGCGTGGCGCAGGATCTCGGCCGCCTGGTCGGCGGGCGCGGTCGCCTCGAACGCGGCGCCGGCGACACGCGCATCGGCCTGCGCCACCCCCAGCTCCTGGCGCAGCCGCGCACGCTGCGGCCGCATGGCCTCGAGCCTGGTCTGCGCCTCGACATGGCGCCCCAGCAGGCCGGCCTCGCCTCGTCGGGCGGCTTCCAGCTCGTCTTCCGCCTGCCGTCGTGTGCGACGCGCCGCCGCCTCGGCCTGCAGCGCCGTCGCCTCCTGCGAACCGGCATGCTCGAGCTGCCGCGCGAGTGCGGCGAGGTCGGGCAGGCCGGATCGCTCGGCGTCGGCATCTGCGAGAGCCTGCAGCGCCAGCGCGAGCGCCTCTGCCGCACGCTGCCGCTGCGGCATGATCGCCTCCAGCCGGAGCCGGGCGGCCGACGCGCGCGCCTCCAGTGCGGAGACCGCGTCGCGCACCGCCGCCAGCGCGCGTTCCGCCGCGTCGCGCCGCGCCCGCGCCTGCTGCGCCCGCACCGCCGACGCCGCCCGTGCCACGGTGGCGGCCTCCGCCCGGCGACGTGTCGCCGCCGCTTCGGCAGCCGCCGGCTCGAGCCGGGCGCGTGCCTGGCGCAGCCGGCGACGCAGCTCGAGCGCGGAGGCGGCGCGGCGGACCGTGCCCTCACCGGGCGAGCCGGCTTCCAGGCGGAACCCGTCCCAGCGCCACAGCGCGCCCGACCGGCTGACCAGGCACTGTCCCGGCGCGAGCCCGGACTGCAGCACGCGCCCATCCGTCGCATCCTCCACCAGGCCGGTTCGGCACAGCAGGCGGCGCAGCGCCTCCGGCGCCTCGATCAGGCGGGACAGGGCGACGGCGGCGGCCGGCAGGGCCGGATCGGGCAGTGCCGGGAGATCGCGCCAGTGCCGCGGCGCCGCCTCGTCGAGCGCCGCGTCCAGGCCTTCGCCCAGCACCGCGGCGAGCGCCAGCTCGAGCCCTGCGGGAACCGGCAGCGTCTCGGCCAGGGACGGCCAGCGGGTGCCCCCCGCGCCGACCGCCTCGGCGGCGATGGCGCGCGACAGGCCGTCGGCCTCCGCCTCGATACGGGCCTGCTCGGCGAGCGCCGACGCCAGCGCCGCGCTCCCGCTGCCGGCCAGGCGCGCCGCCTCGTCGAGTTCCGTCTCGGCGCCGGCCAAGGCCTGGCGGGCCTCGTCCAGTTCCTGCGTCGCGGCCTGGAGCGAACAGCGCGCGGCCAGCAGGGCCTGGTCGGGAACCAGAGCCGCCTCGGCCGCCGCGGCGTCGCGCGCCAGCTGCCCATGCTCGCCGCTCGCCCGCGACGCAGCATTCTGGGCGGCCTGCCTCGCGGCGTCGGCCTGTCGCTGCCGACGCTCGGCCTCCGCGAGCTGCTGCCCGGCCACCGCATGCGCCTGCTGGGTCGTCGCGCGCCGGGCTTCCGCAGTTTCCAGCGCCCGAGCTGCCTCGTCCAGCCCAGCCTTGCAGCGCGCGATGCGGTCGCCGGCCTGCTCGCGCGCGGCCTGCGGGATCAGGGCGCGCTCGGCCTGCAGCGCATGCGCCTCGACGGCGTGGAACTCCGCGGCCAGCCGGTCCTGGCGCTGCGTCGTCTCCTGCGCGAGCCGGCGCCCGGCCTCGAAGACGCGCCTGGCTTCGCCTGCGTCGGCGCGCGCGGCGTCCGCCTCCAGGGCGAGCTGCAGACGCGCCTCGCCCGCCTGTTCCGCCGCCTGCCTGGCGGTATCGAGACGAGACCCCGCCGCGTCCCCCGCCTGCCGCAGGCGAGCCAGGGCTGCCTCGTCGGGCAGCGCGCGCAGCGCGTCCCGATGCTCCGCCCGCAGGGGATCGAGCTGGCCGTCGAGGCGCTCCAGCCGCTGGGCGGCCGCCTCGCGGTCGCGCGCATGCTGCGCCGCCCGGTCGCGCTGCGTCGCCTCCTGCGCGGTCGCCCGGGACAGCGCGTCGCCGGCCTCCGCGAGACCGGCCTCCGCCTCGCGCAGCGCCTGACCGACCTGCTGCAGCCGCGCCGGCAGGGCGGCCTGCCGCGACCGCATCGCGCGATGATCCGCCTCCAGCCGCGCCAGCGTCGCTCCCGCGTCGCCGAGACGGCCTGCCGCCGCCGCCGCGTCCTCGTCGCCCTGAGCGGCGCGACGTTCGGCGGCGGCGGCCTCGGCGACCACCCGGTCCTCCTCCTGCGCCAGCGTCTCGGCGGCGAGCTGCAGCCGGCCCAGCGCGCTTCGCGCGGCCGCCTCCGCGTCGCGCGGCGCCGGCAGCGACTGCTCCGCCCGCTGCTCCGCCGCCTCGGCCGCGCGGGCGCGGGACGCCGCATCGTCCAGGGCGGCCGCGGCCGCGTCGGCGGCGGCGCGTGATCGGTCGACCGCGCGCCGGGCGCGTGCGTGCAGCAGCGCCAGCAGGGTCGCCTCGGCGTCGCGCAGCGCGGCCGCGACCGCGCGGTAGCGGCCGGCCTGACGCGACTGCGCGTCGAGCTCGCTCAGCCGCGCCTGCAGCTGCAGGCGCAGATCCTCGGCGCGCGCGAGGTTTGCCTCGGCGGCGCGCAGCTTCAGCCCGGCCTCGTGCCGTCTCGCATGCAGGCCGGTGATGCCGGCGGCCTCCTCCAGGATCGACCGGCGCTCCTCCGGACGCGCCGCGACGATGGCGGCGACGCGGCCCTGGCTGACCATCGCCGACGAGCGGGCGCCGCTGGCCAGGTCGGCAAACAGGGTCTGCACGTCGCGGGCGCGCGTCTCGCGGCCGTTGATCCGGTAGGCGCTGCCGGCGCCGCGCTCGATCCGACGCGCGATCTCCAGCTCCGGCTGCTCGGACGGCGGCTGATCAGGGTGCGGCTGATCAGGGTATGGCCCGGGGCCTGCCGGCCGGTCCTGCGGGGCGGGGGCGAGGCCGGCATCCTCCAGCGTCAGGGTGACCTCGGCGAAGTGGCGCGCCAGACGGGCGGCGGTGCCGGCGAAGATCAGGTCGTCCATCTCGCCGCCGCGCAGCGAGCGTGCCGAGCCCTCGCCCATCACCCAGCGCAGCGCCTCGACCACGTTGGACTTGCCGCAGCCGTTCGGCCCGACGATGCCGGTCAGCCCCGGCAGGATCTCGATGCTGGCGGCCTCGGCGAAGCTCTTGAAGCCGGCGACACGCAGCCGGACGAAGCGGGCGCCCGCCCGTGGCCCGGGAGCGGCCGACCCGGGCGCCGGCCCGAGCCCCGGCCCGGGCACCGGTTCAGGCGCCGGCGGCGGTGACCTGCTTGAGGAAGGCGGCATAGTCGATCTCGCCGGAATGGGTGGCGGCGCCGAACACGAAGGTCGGCGTGCTGTCTATCTTGAGCGTGCCTTGCGCGCGATCCTGCTCGGCCAGGATGGCGCGGCGCAGGCCGTCATCGTTGATCGCGGCGTCGAAGCTGGCCTTCGACATGCCCGCGAGTGCCGCCATCTGCTGCAGCTGCGCCTGCGGATCGATGTCGCGTCCGAACGCCCAGCGGTCCTGGCTCGACAGCAGCGCCAGCACGAACGGCTCGTAGCGCTCGACCGGCAGGCTGCGCGCCACCATCGCGGCGGCGAGCGCCAGCTGATCGAGCGGGAAGTCCTTGAACAGGTAGCGGATGCGCCCGGTCTCGATCAGCTTCGCCTGCACCTCCGGGAACACGTCCTGGGCGAAGCGGGCGCAGTGGGTGCAGGTCAGCGAGAACCACTCCTGCACGACGAGCTTGGCCTCGGGACGACCCAGGATGCGGTCGGCCATGCGCGGATCCGCCGTCCGGGCCGGCGCCTGCGCCACGGCCTGAGCCAGCGCCGGGGTGGCGCCCATGGCCATGATCGCACCGAGCAGGGAACGGCGGCGAAGCGGGGTCGGCATGCGGCGGGCTCCCGGTGGGCGCGGCATTTAGCCGTCCGCCTCGCCGCAAGGCAAGGGTGCCGCCGACGATGCGCCGGGCACGCGCAGGGCCGACCGCTGCGGCTCGGCTGCCTGCGAAGCCGGCGTCCTCGGGCTTCGCGACGGGCTCGCCGGAGTGCCGGCGGAGGGCCGCCTGCCGGCGCCGCGCGATCTGGCCGCCGAGGGCCGCCAGCGCGTCGCGCAGCGGGCCGTCGGGCATGTCGGGGATCTCGACCGGCGGCGGCGGCACCCGTGGCGCTGGCGGCGGCCGACGCGCCACGGCGGTCTCGTCCTGGACGAAGCGCAGGCGGTCGACCAGCAGGCGGCCGTAATGTCCGTTGATGCGGCCGATCAGCGGCTGCGACTGGTGCTGCAGTTCCAGCGCCATCGGACCGGCGCAGGCCAGGGTCAGGGTGCCGGCGGCGAGTCGTCGCGGCAGCGTCACGGCGGCCAGCGCCGGCCCGACGACCGCCTCCCAGTCCGCGATCAGCTGGGCGGCGGCGGCGTTGCGGCTGCGCAGCGCCGGCCGGGTGATCGCCGGCAGCAGGCTCGACAGCGTGCGCGGGCCGTAGACGTGACGTCCATCCTTGGTCATGGATGCCTCCCGTGGCTGCCCCGTATCATCCTGCCGATCCTCCGCCCGCCGCCGCCCTGCTCGGCTGGTACGATCGCCATCGCCGCGTGCTGCCCTGGCGTGCGGCTGCCGGCGAGACCGCCGATCCGTATCACGTCTGGCTCAGCGAGATCATGCTGCAGCAGACCAGCGTGACCGCGGTGATGCCCTATTACCGGCGCTTCCTCGAATCCTTCCCCAGCGTGCAGGAGCTGGCGTCGGCGCCGGAGGAGCACGTGCTGCGCGCCTGGGCCGGGCTCGGCTACTATGCCCGGGCGCGCAACCTGCACGCCTGCGCGCGCCAGGTCGCGGCGCGCGGCGGCTTTCCCGACGACGCGGACGAGCTGCGACGCCTGAGCGGCGTCGGCGCCTACACCGCCGCCGCGATCGCCGCGATCGCCTTCGGCCGGCCGCTGGTGCCGGTGGACGGCAACGTCGAGCGCGTCACCGCCCGCCTGTTCGCCATCGCCGCCCCGCTGCCGCGGGCGAGGCGGATGATCGCCGCCGCCGCCGCGACGCTCAACCGCGAGCCGGCGGCGCAGGCGCGTGCCTCGGACTTCGCGCAGGCGCTGTTCGACCTCGGGGCCACGATCTGCACGCCGCGCAACCCGGCCTGCGCGCTGTGCCCCTGGATGCGTCCCTGCGCCGCGCGCGCCCAGGGCCTGGCGGCGGCGCTGCCCGCCCGTGACGCCAAGCCGGTGCGGCCGCAGCGCTACGGCGCGCTGTTCGTGCTCTCGGACCGCGAGGGCCGGGTGCTGCTGCGGCGGCGTGCCGCCTCGGGGCTGCTCGGCGGCATGACCGAGGCGCCGGGCACGGCGTGGCGCGAGCAGCCGTGGCCGGAGTCCGACGCGCTCGCGCAGGCGCCGGCCGACGCCGCCTGGCGCCGTCTGGGGTCGGTGCTGCACGTGTTCACCCATTTCACCCTGAGCCTCGACGTCTATGCCGGGTCGGTCGCGCGCGTGCCGGACGCGCTGCTCGAGCACGGCTTCCTGCGTCCCCCCGGCGCGCTGGCCGGCGAGGCACTGCCGTCGCTGATGCGCAAATGCCTCGCCCTGGCCACCGTGTGACGAGCGCGTTTGCTGGCGGTTTGGGACAGCTATGCTGCGCGCGATGGTCCCGGCCCTGGAGACGCGCCCGTGAAGCGGTTGGTCTTGCCCCTGTTGCTGCTGCTCTCGGCCTGCGATCCCGACGTGCTGATGCGCGGCTACGTGGAGGTCACGGAGCCCGGCGGCGGGATGCAGAGGGTGCACATGGTGTGCCGCCGGATCTACGATCCGGACAGCCGCACGCTGACCGTGACCGGAGTCACGCTGCCCGTCCTGTCCGTCGTCAAGCCGCAGCTCGGCGGGGTGTCGCTGGACGCCACCGCCCAGGCGGTGACGGACCAGATCAGGGGGATCGACCTGCAGCAGATCGCGCTGTGCGAATCGATCATCCTCGACCCGTCGCAGGCCGACATCCGGCAGGCGTTCAAGGATTATATCGGGGTCGACGGTTACCTCACCGAGCAGATCCGCACGCTGAACAGCGCGACGACGCCGGAACAGTATCAGGACGCGGCGGAGACGCTGATACGCACTCCCGCGACCGTGGCCCCGTCCACCGCGGCGGCGGTGCAGGACGCGGCATCGAGCAGCAGCACGGTGGCGCGGCTGCAGGCGCCGCCGCTGCAGACCTTCCCGGTGCAGCCGACCCTCTCGACGATCACCAGTCGACTGGCGGACGACCCGCGCACCTAAACCAGAGCTAAAACGGGGTCTGGGGCCGCCGACCCCAGCGGGTCAAGGGCAGAGCCCTTGCCTTACTTTCTGATCAGTCCCCTAGCCGAACAGCCCGGTCCCGGTCGGATCGCTCAATCCGGCCAGGGTGACGGTGGCGCCGTCGCCGAAGTGCAGCACGGTGGCGCCGCCGGCGACGGCGATGGCGGTCGGGGCGCCGCCGACGATCTGGTCGACGCCCTCGCGAAAGCCGGTGATCCACAGGGTGCTGCCGGGCTGCTCGACGTAGCGGTCCGCACCGCCGGTGCCGCCGAACAGCGCGGCACTGCCGCCGCCGCCGGAGATGGTGGCGCTGCCCAGGCCGGTGACGAGCTGGCTCTGGCCGCTGCCCAGCGACACGGACTCGGAGCCGGAACCCAGGAAGAAGCGGTCGGTGCCGCCGCCGGCGCCGCGCAGCGTCTGGTTGCCGGCGCCGGCGACCAGGTAGTCGTAGCCGCTGCTCGCCGCCAGCAGCGTGTCGTTGCCGCCGCCGCCGACCAGCACGGTGCCGATCCCACGGGCGGTGAGGCTGTTGCCGCCGTCGCTGCCGCCGCCATAGTAGCCGCCGGCCGCGCCTCCGGTGATGGTGGCGCTGCCGGCGCCGCCGATCACGCTCGCGGCTTCCTGCGCGCCGGCGTAGCTGAACCCGCCGCTGCCGCCGAACACGATGTCGCGCGAGCCGGCGACGCCGCCGGCGATGCTGGCGGAGCCGCTGCCCAGGATGAAGGTGGCGTCCTGGTCGGCCGACGCGTCGAGCATCGCCGCCCCCGCGAACACGGTGACGATGCCGTCCTGCACCCGTGCGGCGCCGTGATCCAGCACGATCAGCCCGATGCCGCCGGCATAGTCCAGCGCGCCGCCGCTGCCGAACACGGTCGCCGGCGCGCCCGAGAGGGTTCCGGACACGGTCTCCCGGTTCTCGCCGATGTCGGTGACGACGGCCTGCGGCACTCCGTAGATCGCCTGCAGGCCCTGCATGTCGACCGCGGCGAGCCGCGGATTCTGCGCGCTCGCGTACGGATACATGATCGCGTTCGCGTCGATCGTGTCGTGCGCGAGCCCGAGCGCGTGGCCGATCTCGTGCAGCGTGATCTGGTAGAGGGTGAGGCCGTCCGCGTAGGTCGGCGTGCCGCTGGCGTCGGAATACGGGTCGTGCGACGGGTCGAGCAGCTGGATCAGCACGTCCGGCAGGAACCGGTTGGTCGTGGTGTCGTAGCTGTAGCTGGTCTCGCCTATGGTGTCGCCATCGCCGGCGGACGGCGCGAACACGCCCCAGCCGAGGCGTATGTCGACCGCGGCACTGTCCTGCGGCGCATAGACGAAGCGCACGCCGGCCGCCTGCGACCAGGCCGCGAACGCGGACTCCACCACGGCCTGGGCGTCGGCCTGCTCGATCAGGTTGCTGAACGGGGTGCTGGCCCGATCCTGCGGCAGGGTGGAGGCGGCGAAGTCCCAGGTGATCGGCTGGATGGCCCAGGACTGGCCTTCGAGACGGTAGTTCGGCATCGCGGCAGGTCCTCCACGCGGCAGGCGAGCATGACGCGCCCGCATCGCGCTGACCAGCCGGCGGAGGCCGGCTCGGCGAAGGCCAGCTGGGCGGAGGGTTGAGCATGCGCGGCCGCGGCGCGACATGATGGCGGCCGCGACCCGAACCGGAGCGCCCGATGGACACCCTGCCCGTCTTCCTCGATCTCGACGGACGCCGCGCGCTGCTGCTCGGCGAGGGCGAGGCGGCGGCGCGGCGCGCCCACAGCCTGCGCGCCTGCGGCGCCGTCCTGCGCCGGGCCACGGCGTTCGAGGACCCGCTGCTCGATGGCTGCGCGATCGCGGTGGGTGCTGCGGAGGCCGAGGAGCGGGCGGAGGGGCATCCGATGCAGCGCGCGCTGCGGGCGATGTCGTCGGCGGCGCGGGCGCGCGGCATCCCGTGCAACGTGGTCGACCAGCCGGCGCTGTCGAGCTTCATCACTCCGGCGGTGGTGATGCGGCCGCCGCTGGCGATCGCGATCTCCTCGGGCGGTGCGGCACCGGTGCTGGCACGGCTGCTGCGGGCGCGGATCGAGACCCTGGTGCCGCCCGGCTACGGCCGGCTCGCCGCCCTGGCCGGCCGGATGCAGCCGCTCACCCGCAGGCTGCTGCCCGACGTGCTGGCGCGCCGGCGGATGCTGGAGGCGGCACTCTCCGGCAGCGTCGCGACGCTGATGCTGGAAGGCAGGGAGGCGGAGGCGGAGGCCGTCTACCGCGACGCGCTGGAGCGGGCGGCGGCCGGCGCCGTGGCGGCGCCGCGCGGCTTCGTCCACCTGGTGCATCCGGGACCGGGGGCGGCCGACCTGCTCACCCTGCGCGCGCTGCGCCTGCTGGGCGAGGCGGACGCGATCGTGCACCGGCCCGACGAGAGTGCCGCGGTGCTGGAGGTGGCGCGACGCGACGCCGCGCGGCATCCGGCCGACGACGCGGCGGCGCCGGCGCTGCTGCTGTCGCTGGCCGGCGCCGGCGGCCGGATCGTGCGGCTGTCGCCCACCGCCGCCGACCGCGAGGCGCTGCGGCGGGCAGGCATCGATCATGCGGTCGTGCCCGGCGCGGCGGCCGAGGCGGATTGACGCGGCGTCTCGCCCCTGTTCAGGTCGGCCCATGTCGCGCCTCGATCACAGCAAGCCGTTCCTGCCGGTGCGCATCGCCGTGCTGACGGTGTCGGACACCCGCGACGCCTCGAACGACAGCTCCGGCGACCTCCTGGTGCAGCGCGTGGCGGCCGCCGGGCACGTGCTCGCGGACCGCGCGATCGAGCTGGACGACGCGGCGGCGATCGCAGCGCGGCTGTCCGGCTGGATCGCCGATCCGGAGGTGGACGTGGTGATCAGCACCGGCGGCACCGGCGTCACCGGCCGCGACGTGACCCCCGAGGCCTACGCGCGCGTGATCGAGAAGCAGATCGAGGGCTTCGGCGAGCTGTTCCGAATGCTGTCGTACCAGAAGATCGGCACCTCGACGATCCAGTCGCGCGCGATCGCCGGGGTCGCGAACGGCACCTACCTGTTCGCCCTGCCCGGAAGCGGCGGTGCGGTGCGCGACGGCTGGGACGACATCCTGGTCTGGCAGCTCGACAGCAGGCATGCGCCTTGCAACTTCGTCGAGCTGATGCCGCGGCTGAGGGAGCATCGGCGATGAGCGGAGAAACGGACATGCGTCACCAGCTGGTCGAGAAGATCGTGCGGCTCAAGATCGAGCGCGGGCTGAGCTGGAGCGGCCTCGCCGCACTGGCCGACGGGCTGTCGAAGGAGTTCGTCACCGCCGCCCTGCTGGGGCAGATGACGCTGCCGCGGGCCGCGGCGGAGGCGATCGGCGACCATCTCGGGCTGGAGCCGTTCGAGATCAAGCTGCTGCAGGAGGTGCCCAGCCGCGGCTCGCTGACTGCGCCGGTGCCCACCGATCCGCTGATCTACCGCTTCTACGAGCTGGTCGCGGTGTACGGCACCACCTTCAAGGCGCTGATCCACGAGGAGTTCGGCGACGGCATCATGAGCGCCATCGACTTCCGGATGGATCTGCGCCGCGAGCCCGACCCGGCCGGCGACCGCGTGGCGATCCGCATGAGCGGCAAGTTCCTGCCGTACAAGACGTATTGACGAAGTAGACCGAGGGCTCCGCCCTCGACCCGCTGGGGCCGGCGGCCCCAGACCCCTCTTCTTGGAAGGTTCTTGAAGGCATGCCCTTGACGCTCGACCGTGCGCGCGCCGCCGCGATCGCCTGCACCGTGTTGCTGGCCCTGGCGCCGGCCTTCCGTCAGCCGGCATGGGGGCAGGGCAGCAGTGCTGCAGACTCCGCCGCGCCCGGCGTGGCCCAGAAGGGCGGCAGCATGAGGCTGCTGAAGCTGAGCGTGACCGGCAACCAGCGCGTCTCCATCGCCGACATCGACTCCGCGATGACGATCAGCGTCGGCCAGAGGGTCACGCGGGCGGACCTGGCGGCCAACCTCAACGCCATCGTCTCGGTGTATCGACGCGCCAACGTGGGTGCCGGCTTCAAGCAGAAGATGACCATCCCGCGTCCGGGCCAGGTGCTGGTCGCCTACATGATCGAGGAGCAGGCCGCCCCCGGGCCGCAGGCGCCGGCGGTGCTGCATGTCGACCGGGTGACGTTCGAGGGCAACAAGCAGATCCATTCCGAGGCGATCCAGTCGGCGATCACCCTCAAGCCGGGCGATACGGTCGATACCGGCAAGGTCAGCGCCAACATGCAGGCGATCCTGGCGCTGTACAAGAAGGCCGGGGTCGGCGCCCAGATCACCCCGAGCGCCACCTACCCGCAGGCGAACCACGCCGTCATCGACTATCGGATCGAAGAGAAGGCGGCGAACTGAGCCTCCAACGCTTTGTCAGGCGATACCGACCTTGATCGCGGGCAACCCCATTTCCCTCACCGACCGTGGGCACTGTCAAACCGCCAGAAGGGCGAGTGAATAAAGCGATATAGACGACCCTGCGGGCAGTTCCTGAAGAAGTGGCTCAGCCGTTGCGGCCGCTACCAATATGTTAGATAGGGAGCGCGGAATAAGTCTTTTCACGGAAATGTTGTGCGTCACAGCATATTTTGGTTGCGAGTCGGAAAACTGCTCTGATAGCTAACTGTTAGGGCATGTTATTACGCCTCGAACCGAAGTGATGGTCGCTTGCGGCTGTTGCGTAGCGAGAAAGGAATCCTGCTATGCCTGTCGTGACTGTGGTCGGAGCCTCCGGCTCCATCGTTCCCGTTACCGTCAACGGCGCCGCCGCCTTCTCCCTGGCGCAGAACTATGCCGCCGCCGTGAATGGCCTCGCATTCAGCGGCGGCCTGTCGGCGACCACCCTCACCCCCGGCGGCACCGCGCCGACGGTGGCGAGCGGCAAGGTGGGTGAGGGCGTGATCCTCAACACCGGCAGCTTCAGCTTCCCCACCGGCTACCGCTACCTGACCAGCAACGCCTCGGGTCCGGTCACCGTCAATGCCGGGATGATGACCACCTCGACCAGCGTGCTCGCCGGCACCGGCGGCACCACCCTGTTCGGCGGCACCGGCGGCGGCGTGTTCATCGCCGGCGGCGGCAACAACGCCTTCGACGGTGCCGCGACCGGCAACTACGTGATCGCCACCAGCGCCGGCAACGACAGCATCTACGGCAGCGGCGGCAGCGACCTGATCGAGGACGGCGCCGGCAGCAACCAGGTCTTCACCGGCACCGGCAACGACACCGTGTTCTCGCAGGGCACGGACTCGATCGTCGAGGGCACCGGCACCAACACGGTGCTGCTCTCCGGCTCCGCAAGCACGGTGTTCGGCGGGTCCGGCACGTCGCTGGTGGTCGATGCCGGCACACGCAGCACCTATGTCGGCGGCACCGGCTCGACGCTGCTGTTCGATGGCAGCGCCGGCTCCTACTACCTGTCGGGCAACAGCACCGTGCTGGGTGGCACCAGCGACACCATCGCCGCGTCCGGCAACACCACGGTGTTCGGCGGCGTCAATAGCTCGGTGTTCGAGAACGGCACCGGCACGCTGACCTTCATCGCCCGGACCGGCGCCAACGGCACCGTCAGCGGCGGCGGCAGCGCCGCCTCGGTGTTCGGCGCCAGCGGCTCGGACGTCACCTTCCTCAGCGCCACCGGCGTCAGCTACCTGGTGGCGAACGGCGGCAACGAGACCCTGGACGGATCATTCTCGACCGGCTCGCTGCGGCTGTTCGGCGATGGCGGCACCGCGAGCCTGATCGGCGGCTCCGGCGCCGACACCCTGGAGGCCGGGGTCGGCAACAACACGCTTACCGGCGGTTTCGGGAGCTCCAACCTGTTCCTGTTCTCCGCCTCCGAGGGCGGCGGCAAGGTGACCATCGCCGACTTCGGCAGTGCTGCGGGCAACATGGTCGGGCTGTTCGGCTACGGTGCCGGCGCGGTGCAGAGCGCGCTCGCCACCGCGACCAGCACCAGCACCGGCGGCTCGATGATCACCCTGTCGGACAACACGACGATCACCTTCAACAGCCTCAGCGTCGACCAGCTGAAGGCAGACAGCGGCCAGTTCTCCTCGAGTTAAGCAGACCTAGCCGAAGCGGCGGGACCTCGCGGTCCCGCCGTGCCGTGCGCCCTACTTCTCGTAGCCGGCCTGACGCACCGCGCGTCCGGCGGCCGAGTTAGCCGATGCCAGGGCCTGGCTCACCGACATCGAGCCGCTCAGGGTCGCGGCGATGGTCTGTCCGACCTGGGTGCCGATGGCCTGGAACGGTGCGATGCCGACGAACTGCGCGCCCGTGTAGGGACGGTGATGCTCGGTCTGGCCGGTCGGGTTGGACTGGTCGATCGCCCGCAGCACGAAATCCGCGAACGGCGCCACCTGCTTGTAGTCGGGATTGGTGTAGGACGAGGTCCGGGTGCCGGGCGGGATGTTCACCCAGCCATCGGTCTTGGCCACCAGGTCGATATACTCCTTCGAGGTCGCCCAGGTGATGAAGGTGCGCGCCGCGTCGATCTGCTTGGACGAGGCCGGGATGCCGAGGTTCCACGACCACAGCCAGGTCGGGCCGCCCTTGAAGGTGCCGGTGGGCAGGGCCGCGAAGCCGACCTCGTCGGCGACCTGCGACTGCTTCTTGTCGTAAACGGTGCCGGCGGCGCTGGTCGCGTCGATCCACATGCCGCAATGGCCCGACGAGAACAGCGAGAGGTTCTCGTTGAAGCCGTTCGACGAGGCGCCCGGCGGGCCGTCGGCCTTCATGATGCCGTCATAGTAGGTCAGCGCCGCCTTCCAGGCCGGCGTGTTGATCGTCGGCTTGTAGGAATCGTCGAACCACTGGCCGCCCATCGCTGTCACCAGCGTGGAGAAATACGCCATGTTCTCGCCCCAGCCGGGCTTGCCGCGCAGGCACATGCCGTAGATCTGGTTCGACTTGTCGGTGATCTTGTCGGCGAACCCGCGGATCTCGGTGTAGGTGGGCGCGGCCGGCATCGTCAGGCCCGCCTTCTTGAACAGGTCGGTGCGATACAGCGTCATCACGCTCTCGCCGTAGAAGGGCAGGGCGTAGAGCTTGCCGTCGTAGGTCAGGCCGGCGCGCACCGGCGCCAGCACGTCGTCGAGGTCGTAGGAGGCCGGCAGGTTGTCGAACGAGGCCAGCCATTTCTGCTTGGCCCAGATCGGCACCTCGTAGTTGCCGATGGTCAGGATGTCGAACTGGCCGCCCTGGGTCGCGATGTCGGTGGTCACGCGCTGACGCAGCACGTTCTCCTCCAGCACCACCCAGCGCAGGTGGATGCCGGGATGCTGCTTCTCGAAGATCGGCGAGAGCTTCTGCATCTCGATCATCTGGACGTTGTTCACGGTCGCGATGGTCAGGGTGGAGTCCGCGCGCGCGCCCTGCGCCAGCATCGGCAGGGCGGCGAGGGCGAGGCCCGTCGCCAGCGGGAGCTTCTTGTATGTCACTCTTGGTTTCCTCTGTCGTATCTTGGTCGGAACGCTCTCGGGGTCTTGCGCGGGCTCAGCTCATCCAGTTGCCCCCATCGACGTTGTAGGTCTGGGCGACGACGTAGTCGGCATCGTCGCTGGCCAGGAACATCGCCATGCCGGCGATCTCGTCCGGGCGGGCCATGCGGCCGAACGGCACCGCGGCGCCGACCGTCCGCTTCTTCTCGCCGAGCGGCAGCCTTTCGTGGCGGGCAAAGCGCGCATCCACGTCGTCCCAGTGCTCGTTGTCGACCACGCCGGGGGCGATCGCGTTCACGTTGATGCCGTGCCGGATCAGGTCCAGGCCGGCGCTCTGGGTCAGGCTGATGATGGCGGCCTTCGACGAGCAGTAGATCGCCACCAGCGCCTCGCCGCGCCGGCCGGCCTGCGAGGCGAGGTTGATGATCTTGCCGGCCACCCCGCGCTGGTTGCGGCCCTGGGCGATCATCTGCCGCGCCGCCGCCTGCAGGGTGAACAGCGATCCCTCGAAATTGACCGCATAGACCCTGCGGTAGCTCTCGCGGGTGATCTCGAGCGTCGGCGCCATGTCGAAGATGCCGGCATTGTTGACCAGGATGTCCAGCCGGCCGGTGCGCTCGATCACCGTGCGCATCGCCGCATCGATGGAATCCTGCCGCGTCACGTCCAGAGCCACGCCGAAGCAGCCGGCGCCGATGCTGCCCGCGACCTCGTTGGCGCCGGCCTCGTTCAGGTCGGTGACCGCCACCCGCGCGCCCTCGCGGGCATAGCGCTCGGCGATGGCACGGCCGATGCCGCGTGCCGCCCCGGTGATGATCGCCGTCCTGCCTTCGAGCTGCATCGTCTTTCCCTCGGTGTTTCCATAGCAAGCGGAGCGTTACGGAGTCGATGCTGCGGCCGCCCGCCCGGTCGTGGCGCGTTCGGCCGCGGCCCCGCCATAGACGCGCAGCACGTCGCGCACGCTCTCGATCACCAGCCGGCGCGGCTCCGGCGGCACCGCCCGCGTCAGCACCCGCTCGTGCAAGCGTGGCAGGTACTGGCTGATCAGGGTCTGGGGGATGCGCAATCCCTGCAGCCGCTCGAACAGCGCCTCGACCGCCGCCCGCGCCTCGGGCGACGGCCAGTAGTAGCGGATGCGGTCGCTGTAGCTGTAGTGCCGGCGCATCCGCTGCTGCGTCGGGGTTCCGCGGTAGTGCGTCTGCCAGTGGCGCGGGTTCGCCAGCATCGCCGCCTCCATCGCCTCGACCAGCGACGGCTCGCCAGGCCGCAGGATCCCGGCGATCGCGTCCAGGCCGTACAGCGCCTCGCGCAGCGCGAAGCTGAGTGCCGGGCCGACCTTGAGGATGGCGAACCCGTCCTGCACCAGCCGGCGCAGGGCGGGCTGCGGCTGATAGTCGGTGGAGTGCGCCTCGTAGACCAGGCCCGGCATGCGGTCGAGCGCCGCCGACAGCGCCACGGCGCGCGCAGGATCGTAGAGTGCCACCTCCTCGTCGGCGAACTCGACCCCGGGCTGCACCACGATGGCGATCACCCGCTCCCAGGCCGCAACGTCGCGAAACGCGCGCTCGTGCACGGCGTAGGTCGCGAGCACCGCCTCGGGCGAGGTGGGCCGGAGATGGTCGAGCGCCTCGGTCGCACCCCCCGGCGTCGGCACCTCGGTGCCGATGATGTAGACCGGCCGCGCGATCGCCGCCGCCTCGGCGGCGCCGGCGAGGCCGGCGGCGCGGCGCGCGATCTCCTCGTCGGCCAGTGCGGCGGGCTCGTCGCGGCAGCCCATGCTGGCGTCGAGATGCAGCTTCTCGTAGCCGGCGGCGGCGTAGGCCGCGATCATCTCGCGTGCACGCCGCATCGCCTCGGGTGCCGGCAGGTGCTTCCACGGGTTCGGGCCGAGATGGTCGCCGCCGAGGATCAGCCGGTGCCGCGGCAGGCCGACGCGATCCGCGATCGTCTCCACGAGGCGGCGGAACTCGGCCGGCCGCATCCCGGTATAGCCGCCCTCCTGGTTGACCTGGTTGCAGGTGGCCTCGATCAACGCCGGGCCGTCGTCCTCGACCGCCTGCAGCAGCGCCGCCTCGATCACCAGCTCGTGGGCGGAGCAGACCGAGGTGATGCCGGCCGGGTGGCCGGCCTGCCGTCGCCCGCGCAGCGAGAGCAGGGCGTCGGCGCTCACTGCGAAGGCTCCGACGAGGCGATCAGCGCGTCCAGCTCGGCCCACCCCGACGCGCCCTGCATCGGTCCGCGCGCGCCCACCGCGCGCGCGCCGCTGGCGCAGGCATAGCGCAGGCTGCGGCCGACGTCGTGGCCGAGCCGGCGGCAGGTCACGAAGGTGGCGCCGAAGCAGTCGCCGGCCCCGGTCGGATCGACCTCGCGGACCTCGAAGGCGGGCATCCGCACGGTCTCGCCGGGGGCGTGGTAGCTGGCGCCGTCGGCGCCGCGCTTGACCACGATCGCCGGCACGCCGAGCCCCAGGATCTCGTCGATCGCCCCGGCCTCCGACGTGGCCTCGGTCAGCAGCGTAAGCTCGCTCCCGCTCGGCAGGAACAGGTCGCAGCGGCGCAGCATATGCAGCAGCGCCTCGCGCACCCCCGGCAGCACCAGCATCTCCTTGCGCACGTTGGGATCGAACGACACCGTGCCGCCGCGACGCCTGACCTGCTCGACCGCGCCGCCGGCCTCCTCGACCAGGTGCGGCGAGAACAGCGACGACCCCACGACGTGCAGATGGCCGCAGCCCTCGAGCAGGACGCGCGCGGCCTCGGTGAGCCGCGTCTCGGCCGACGCGCTGTGGCGGATGTTGAAGACGAAGTCGCGCTCGCCGTCCTCGCGGTAGCGCACGAAGGCGCTGCCGGTGGCGTGGCCGGGCAGCACGCGGATCGCGGAGACGTCGACCCCGTCGGCGCGCAGGCGCTCGATGTTGAGCCGGCCGAAATCGTCGTCGCCGACGCAGGAGATGATGCCGGCCGGATGTCCCAGGCGCGCCACCTGGTCGATGAAGATCGCGGGGGCGCCGGAGGGGAAAGGTCCGACCAGGGCGAGCGGGACGCGAAAGCCTTCGCCGCGCGTCTCGGCCATGATCTCGACCAGGATCTCGCCGAGCGTCACGATGCCGCTCAACGGGGCATCCGATCACGCCGGTGCAGGACGACGCTGCGTGTCCCCAAGACCATGTGGCGTTCCCGGCGTCGGCGCAAAGGATTTTTTCGTTGCGGATCTTCTATGCCAAGGCGGCGGGCCAGGCAAGGCCGCCCCCCGGCCGGCTCCGAGGCGCCGGGGCTAGTCGAAGCGCTGGGTGCGCCTGGGGCCGATCATCGAGAGCAGCTCGCCGCGCGTCACGGCGTCGTCTCGGAAGGCGCCGAGCATGCGGCTGGTCACCATGCTCACCCCCGGCTGGTGCACGCCGCGCGTGGTCATGCACTGGTGGCCGGCCTCGATGATCACCGCGGTGCCGTGCGGCTGCAGCACCTCGTCGATGGTGCCGGCGATCTGCGCGGTCAGCCGCTCCTGGATCTGCAGCCGCCGCGCGTAGGCCTCGACCACGCGCGCGAGCTTGCTGATGCCGACCACCCGGGTGCGCGGCAGGTAGGCGACGTGGCAGACGCCGACGATCGGCACCATGTGGTGCTCGCAGTGGCTCTCGATGCGTATGTCGCGCAGCAGCACGATCTCGTCGTAGCCGCCGACCTCGGTGAAGGTGGTGGCCAGCAGCGCCACCGGATCGACTTGGTAGCCGCGGAAGAACTCGTCGTAGGAGCGCACCACCCGGCCCGGCGTGTCGAGCAGGCCCTCGCGCCCCGGATCCTCGCCGGCCCAGCGCAGCAGGGTGCGCACCGCCGCCTCGGCCTCCTCCTGGGTCGGGCGGTCCCCGCCGGCCAGCACCGCCTGCCCCGGACCGGACCCCGCCAGATCGGGCACGGACCGGCCCGGCATGGGCGGCTTGGCGATCAGGTCCATCAGTGGATCAGCCCGGACTGGTGCGGGCTGTCGAGGCTGAAGGTCGGGATGCGGACGTCGAACGGCTCCCCCGACCCGGTGCTGACCATGTGGTAGGCCCCGGTCATGAAGCCGGAGGGGGTCTCCAGCGGCGTGCCGGAGGTGTACTCGAAGGCCTCGCCCGGACCCATCTGCGGCTGCTCGCCGAGCACCCCGTCGCCTTGGACGTGCTGGGTGCGGCCGCGGCCGTCGGTTATGTGCCAGGTGCGCCGCAGCAGGCGCACGTTCTCCGCGCCGTGGTTCTCGATACGCACCCGGTAGGCCCAGACGAACTGGCGCTCGTCGGGCTGCGACTGGTCCTCGAGGTAGAACGGCCGCACGCTGACCTTGATGCCGCGCGTGGTCGCGCAGTAGTCCTCCGCACCGCCCGTCTCGGCGAGCGGGCCGCCGGCTCCCCCTACGGCGGCGGCGGTCACCCGGTCGTCCTTCATGGCCTGCTTCCTCGCATCATGCGATCCCGCCCGGCGTCCCGGTTCATTCGGCCGCCTGGCGCCGCGCCGGCATCGCCAGCGCCCGGCCGAGATCGTCGATCAGGTCGTCGGGGTGTTCCAGCCCGACCGACAGGCGCACCACGCCGTCGGTGATGCCGAGCTTCGCGCGCTCCGCCGCACCGATCCTCATGTGCGTCGTGGTGGCGGGATGGGTGACCAGCGAGCGGCTGTCGCCGAGATTGTTCGACACCGCGATCAGGCGCAGGGCGTTCATCATCCGGAACGCCGCCGCCTGGCCGCCGCCCTCGGCGTGGGCCAGCTCGAAGGCGATCAGGCTGCCGCCGGCGCTCATCTGCCGCATCGCCAGCGCGTGCTGCGGATGATCGGGCCGCGCCGGATACCAGACCCGGGCGATGCCGGGCGCCGTCGCCAGCCAGTCCGCGACCCGTGCGGCGCCGGCGCTCATCGCATCGACCCGCAGCGACAGCGTCTCCAGGCCCTTGAGCAGCACCCAGGCGTTGAACGCCGACAGGGTCGGTCCGGTATTGCGCAGGAACGGCTGCAGCACCTCGTCGACCCAGCGCGCGCGGCCGAGCACCGCGCCGCCGAGCACGCGCCCCTGGCCGTCGATATGCTTGGTGCAGGAATACACCACCACGTCGGCGCCGAACTCGAGCGGCTTCTGCAGCAGCGGGGTGGCGAACACGTTGTCGACCACCACCAGCGCGCCGGCGGCGTGGGCGAGATCCGACACCGCGCGCAGGTCGACGATGTCCAGCATCGGGTTGGACGGCGTCTCCAGCAGCACCAGCGCGGTCGGCAGCGAGAGTGCGCGACGCCACTGCCCGAGATCGTGGCCGTCGACGAACACGCTCTCGATGCCGTAGCGCGGCAGCAGCGTCGAGACGATCCAGGAGCACGAGCCGAACAGCGCGCGCGACGCCACCACGCGGTCGCCGGCGCGCAGGTGGCTCAGCATCGCCCCGTGCACCGCCGCCATCCCCGACGCGGTGGCGCGGCAGTCCTCCGCCCCCTCGATCTCGGCCAGCCGGCGCTCGAGCGCGGTCACGGTCGGGTTGCCGAAGCGGCTGTACTGGTAGTGCGAGGCCTCGCCCTTGAAGGTCGCCTCCGCCTGCTCGGCGCTGTCGTAGACGAAGCCCGAGGTCAGGAACATCGCCTCGCTGGTCTCGCCGTGCACGGTGCGCTCGATCCCGGCATGCACGAGGCGGGTCGCGGTGCGGTAGGAGGAGTCGCTCATCATCGTGCCCCGGTCGTGATCCCGTAAAGGCCGCCATGGATGACGGCGCGGCGGCCCGGCAGACGCCGCCCGAACTCCGCCGATGCCTCCTTAGCGCGTTTGTTTAGCCTCGCCGCAAGCCGGCCCGACAAATCACGAGGTCCAGCGGGCGAGCGCCCGGCGGGCCGGATTTGTAGTCGCTGCGTCACGACCCCGTCAACCTCGCCGCTCGATTGCGCAGCGTCGCGCCGGCTCCTATAGAAGGTCTGCCAAGCGGGTGTAGTTCAATGGTAGAACGGCAGCTTCCCAAGCTGCATACGAGGGTTCGATTCCCTCCATCCGCTCCAATCGTGCGGCGTTGCGCTGTGCTGCGCCAGGTCGCCGCTACGACCGGTCCGGCGCATGTCGCATCGCCGCCCGGTGCTGCTCCACCGAGCGCCTGAGGTTGGCCAGCGGCGGCGCCTGCAGGCTGTCCTGGTAGACGTGGCCGTCCCAGATCCAGCGGTCGTTCTTGCCGACCAGCAGGTCGTGCGCGCCGGCGTGCTGCTCCTTCATCACCCGGATCGGTCCGCTCACGGAATCCAGCACCTTGCGCCAGCGATGGTCGTGCCGCAGGTAGACCGAGGTCGAGCAGCCGGCGGACCCGCACAGGCTCGCCGATTGCAGCTGCACGAACAGCGCCTCGTCGCCGCGCGGGGCGGCGCCCGGATCCTGCGCCGCCAGCCGCGCCGAGCCGACCAGCACCAGCGGCGACTCGCCGTGCCGGGCCGCACCCTGCATGTCCTCGGCGTTCAGCATGCGCGCCGCCCGGTCCTGGGCGGTGCCGGGCTGGCGGCTGAGCAGCACCGGCGCGCCGACCTCGTGGGCCGCGTGACGGTGGCGCGTCGCGGCCGGCGCGCCGGCGGACATGCCGGCCAGCAAGCCCGCGAGGAGGAGCGGTCGGTATCGCCTCATGGTCGTCTCCCTCTGGCCTCTCCTGGGGCCGCGGCGGGCAATCTAGCCGCCCGCGGCGGGCGCGGTCGATACGCCGCTGGGACGAAGCGGCCGTAGCCTGCGCGCCACCCCCCGTCCTGCTCCCCCCGTCCTGCTCTCCGCTGGGGCGGGCGGCTCACTCGCCGGCGAGACGCAGCCCGAACTGGCTGGCGAGCTGGTCGCGATAGGCGCGCTGGCGCACGCGGTCCGGCTCGGGCACCGACGGGCCGCCCCCGACCAGGCGGTGGATGCGCGCCACCTCGCCGAGATGCTTCTGCCCGGCCAGCCGCTGCGTCGCGGAGGCGCCGTGCCGGCGATGGATGTTGAGCGGGTCGGCGACGTAGGCGATGCGCGCGCCGGGCTCGCGCAGCATCTCGATGTAGAGCCGCCAGTCGCCGGCCATGCGGAAGGAGAACAGCGATTCGCCGCAGCGCGACAGCGCCGCCTTCAGCGCGCGGCGGTCGAACAGCACGCCGCTCACGTTGAGGATCAGGTTGCGCTCGCTGAGGCAGGCGCGCACGAAATCCTCGCCCTCATGCAGCCCGTCCTGGTCGAGCAGGCCGCCGGCGGTGGCGGCAAAATACGGCTTGTAGCTGTCGGAGAGCAGCGCGCCGTCGCTGTCGATGGCGCTGCTGTCGCAGAACGCCATCACCGCGCCCGCTGCGCCGGTGAGGGCGGCGGCGAGGCGGTCGAGCAGGCGCGGGTCGGCGGCGTCGTCGGCCTCGGCGATCCAGATCCACTCGCCGCGCGCCTCGCCCGCGGCGCGCTGCCACTGCCGGAACACCGAGCCCGAGTTGGCGGCCGACGCGATCACGCGGACGCTGCGGTCCCACTCGGCGGCGGTGGCGCGCGCCACCTCGACGCTGTCGTCGCTGGATGCGTCGTCGAGCACGATGATCTCGAGCACCGGGTGGTTCTGCGCGAAGATCGAGACCAGGCGCTGCTTGAGGTAGCGCGCGTAGTTGAACGAGGGCACCACCACAGAGATACGCGGCAGCGCCGGCTGCGCCAGCGCCAGCAGCTGCGAGACGTAGCGATCGAAGCCGAACCGCGCGGCGGCGCTGCGCCCGGCCGCCGCCCGGCTCGCCGGCGCCTGCGCGTGGGCGACCGCGGCGAAGGCGACCGCCCGCCTGGCGGCCGCGGCCACGTCGCCCAGCGGCACCGTCGCACCCATGCCGTGGCGCTCGATCAGCTCGGGAATGCCGCCGCTGTTCTCGAAGGCGACGCACGACAGGCCGCTCGCCATCGCCTCCATCACCACGCTCGGCAGCGGGTCCTCGCGCGAGGTCAGCACGAAGGCGTCGGCGGCGCTGAGATGCTCCGGCGCGTCCGGCACGTGGCCGGGCAGGTGGAAGCTGCCCGAGGCCACCGCGGCCTCCAGCTCGGCGCCGAGATAGAGCTTCAGCGACGGGTCGAGATCGCCCAGCCACAGGCAGTGCACCACGCGCGCCGGACGCCTGGCGCGGGCGTCGGGCGCGCGGGTCAGGCGCCAGAGCTGCACGAACAGGTCGAAGCCCTTGCGCAGGTCGCCGTAGCCGACCCCGATCAGCACCAGGTCGGAGGCGGCGATGCCGAGCTCGCGTCGCAGTGCCGCGCGGGCGCGCACCGAGAACGGCCGCCGGCGATACAGCCCCTGCGGCAGCACGCGCGCCGCGTCGGGTTCGACCCTGACCAGCGCCTGCACCCGCTCGCGCACGAAGCTGGCCGGGAACACCACCTGGCGGGCGAGGCGGGCGGCCTCGCGCAGGCCGCCGAGCAGGTTCTTCTCGGCGATCAGCGCCGGCAGCTCGTGCACCAGCAGGGTGTAGCCGATGCCGGCCTCGGCCAGCCGCGCGCCGATCGCGCCGGAGGCGGCGCTGTTGACGATGGCGCCGTCATAGCCGTCGCGGCGCAGCCGGCGCAGCGCGTCGGGCAGTGCCGGGTCGCCCGCGGCCATCACCTGGGTTGCGGCGACCGCGCGGTAGCCGTCGAGCAGGCGGCCTCCCTCCAGCAGCAGGATCGCGACCTCGACGCCGTGCGCGCGCCTGAGCTGGCGCGCCACGTGCAGCAGCAGGCTCTGCGCGCCGGCGGGGAAGGCGTCGTGCCCGACCAGCAGGATGCGTCCGCCCGCGGCGGCGGCGCGGCCGAAGCCGCTGACCGCGCGCGCGGTCGCGTTCAGGTAGGCCGCGCCGTGATGCAGGTCGGGCTCCAGGTAGGCGCCCTCGGCCCACTCGTTCCAGGCATTGATGCACACGATCGGGCTGCCGTGGAACGGGCGTGCCAGCGCCTGGCGCACCAGCCCCTCGACCCAGCCCTGATATTTCGCGGGCGTCGAGCCGTGCAGCACCAGCCCGCCGCCCTGCCGGCGCGCGTCGTTGTCCCATGACGGGCAGGCGGTGCGGATCAGCGGGAACTCGGGCGCCGGCGCGCGCAGCGCGCGGTCGACGATCTCATCGTAGTCGTAGACCTGCGCTGTGAAGTCGGTGTCGAGCAGGTCGAGCCGCTGGTTGATGGTCTGCGCGTCCGACAGCACCTTGTGCGGCGGGAACTCGATCGCGCCGTCCAGCCCGTAGCTGCGCGGATCGTCGTCGCCGAACGCCTGGGCCATCACCAGGATCGGGTTCTCGCCGCAGCGCGCGGCGAACAGCTCGCGCCAGCGGGCGATCGTATGTTTTGCATCCGGAATGAGTGCGGGGCGGTAGAGCATCAGCAGCGGGCGGCCCTGGACGCGTATGTAGCGCGCATCGGCGAAGTGCCGGCCGTAGCAGTCGATCAGCGCCGGCTCGTCCTCGGGGCGGAAATCCTGGCTGATCAGCACCTCGCTGTCCGAGCCGTCCCAGCGACGGGTCCAGTTCTCGTTGGCCCACAGCAGGCAGAACGGCATGTCGAGCGAGCGGTCGGCGAGCAGCGCCTCCAGCGGCCCGTCGAGCAGGCGGGTGCCGTTGAACCAGTAGAAGTAGAAGATGAAGCCCTGTATGCCGGCCGCCTGCGCCATCGCCGCCTGGCGACGCAGGGTGTCGGTGCCTTCCAGACGGTAGTGGCCGAGGTCGCGCGGCGTGCGCGGTTGGTAGTGGCCGGCGAAGCGCGGCAGGCCGCGTGCGACGTTGGTCCACTCGGTGAAGCCCTCGCCCCACCACTCGTCGTTCTGCTTCATGCTGTGGAACTGCGGCAGGTAGTAGGCGAGCAGCTGCGCGCGACGCGCGACCGAGGCCGGCAGCGGCCGCACCGTCTCGAAGAACGGCCCGGGCTGGGTGTGGCGTCGCATCTCGCGCGGGATGGTGGTCTCGTGCCGCGGCAGCGCCGGATGCACGCCCGCCTCGTCGCGATGCTCGAGGAAATGCAGCAGCGGATTGGCCTCGATCGCGCTGTTCAGGTAGCGCTGCCGGTAGAACACCGGATCGAAGCCCTCGAACGGCCGTCGCGCCTCGCGGAAGCCCTGCACCATGTAGTGCTCGAGCGGGTCGAGCCCGGCGGCGGCGACGTCGGGGTAGGCGCGCAGGTAGAAGCCGGAATCGAACTCGGGCATGGCGCTGACGCTGCCGTCGAGGCGGTGCAGCAGGTAGTGGCGCAGCGCCGTCATGCCGTCGGGCAGGCTGTAGGAGCGCGCGTACCAGAGCGGGTCGAACCAGGCCACCGGACGGAAGCCGGTCGCCTCGCCCGCGGTGATGTAGTGCAGCAGCGGGTCGATCCCGGCCTCGGCGACCTCCGGATGCTGCGCGCGATACCAGGACGGGTCGAAATACGGGTTCGGCTTGCGGCCCTCGCGCCAGCCGTAATGGTGGTAGTGCGACAGCGCCTCCGAGCCGAGGCCGGCGAGGTCGGCATTGCCGCCCAGGTAGTAGGCGCAGTCGAACAGGCCGGAATGCCCCAGCACGCGCAGGGGGTCGATCGGGCCATCGATCGGGGCGCTCGGCGGGACGGCAGGGGAGGACATGGCTCTGGAGCCTGAAATCTGCGGTTGCATGACTTCCCTGACGAAATCGTGATAGAACGTAGCGCAGCGGCTGTTCCAACGTAAAGTGCTGATCGCGCCGGGGATATAGATTTGTTATCGCATCGATCATGCAACCTGTGCGCGAGCGGCGTCGAGCCGGCGGCGGGCCGCTACGGGCCGCGGGCGACGGTGGCGGCGTGACGTCCGCCGCGCGATCTGGCACCTTGCCGCGCCGGGCGATGCGCCCGCAGCCAACGGACCGTGCCGACCGTACCTGATGGACCTGACCGCCTCCTTCATCGAGACCGCGCATCGCTGCGTGGAGCTGGCCGAGGGCGTGGCGCTGGATTGCGGCGTGCGGCTGTCGCCGGTGCGTGTCGCGCTGTGCAGCTACGGCACGCTGAATGCCGCCCGCGACAACGCGGTCCTGGTCTGCCATGCGCTCACCGGCGACCAGTATCTGGCCGAGCCGCATCCGCTCACCGGCAAGCCCGGCTGGTGGGCGCGCATGGTCGGCCCCGGCCTGCCGATCGACACCGGCCGCTACCACGTGCTGTGCATGAACGTGCTGGGCGGCTGCATGGGCTCCACCGGCCCGCGCTCGTCGCGCACCGACCGCGCGGGCGCCGACGACGAGCCGTGGGGCACCGAGTTCCCGCCGATCACCATACGCGACATGGTGCGCGCGCAGCGCCAGGTGATCGCCGAGCTCGGCATCGAGCGCCTGTTCGCGGTGATCGGCGCCTCGATGGGCGGGATGCAGGTGCTGCAATGGGCGGCGAGCTATCCGGAACTGGTGTTCGCCGCGGTGCCGATCGCCACCGCCGGCTTCCATTCGGCGCAGAACATCGCCTTCAACGAGGTCAGCCGGCAGGCGATCTTCGCCGACCCGGACTGGCGCGGCGGGCGCTACTGGGCGGACGATCTGGTGCCGGCGCGCGGCCTCGCGGTGGCGCGCATGATGGCGCACATCACCTACCTCTCCGAGGAGGCGCTGACGCGCAAGTTCGGGCGACGGCTGCGACGCGATCCGTACGACGCCGAGGCGCCGCTGGCGCTGCTCGGCGAGATGTTCGAGGTGGAGAGCTACCTGCGCCACCAGGGCAGCAGCTTCGTGCGTCGCTTCGACGCCAACTCGTACCTGACCATCACCCGCGCGATGGACTACTTCGACCTCGCCGCCGACCATGACGGCAACCTCGCCGCCGCCTTCGCCGCCACGCCCACCCGCTTCTGCGTGATCTCGTTCTCGTCGGACTGGCTGTTCCCGACCGGCCAGTCGCGCGCGGTGGCGCGTGCGCTGAACCGGGCGGCGGCCAATGTCAGCTTCGTCGAGATCGACAGCGACAAGGGCCACGACGCCTTCCTGCTCGACGAGCCGGCGCTGGACCGCACCATACGCGGCTTCCTCGCCGGCGCGGCCGAGCATGCCGGCCTCGCCACCTGACCCGTCAAGGCAAGCCTGTGAGATCTAACACGAGAATCGGGGTCTGGGGCCCCCGGCCCCAGCGGGTCGAGGGCAGAGCCCTCGCCTCGCTCCCGCCGCCCGCCGGACGCGCAGCTCCGCCGACCTCATGCGCCTCGACCAGAAGCTGATCGCCGAGATGATCGCGCCGCGCTCGCGCGTGCTCGATATCGGCAGCGGCGACGGCTCGCTGATCGAGCACCTGTTCCGCACCCGCGGGTGCGACGCGCGCGGCATCGAAATCGACATGGCGGAGGTCACCCGCTCGGTGGCGCACGGCCTGCCGGTGATGCATGGCGACGCCGACCACGATCTCGCGCACTACCCCGACGCCGCCTTCGACTACGTGGTGCTGTCGCGCACGCTGCAGGCGGTCGAGCGTCCGCGCGAGGTGCTGCGCCAGATGCTGCGCATCGGCACGCGCGCGATCGTCAGCTTCCCCAATTTCGGCCATTGGCAGCTGCGCTGGCAGCTGCTGCTGCGCGGCCGCATGCCGATGACCGACGCCTGGGCGGCCGGCTGGTATGAGACGCCCAACATCCATCCCTGCACGATCCGCGACTTCTTCGCGCTGTGCGAGCGCGAGGGCTACACCATCCAGCGCTGGTTCGCGGTCGACGACAAGGGCGATCGCGCCCCCTGGCAGCGCTCGGTGCAGCTCGCCAACCTATTCGGCGAGCAGGCGCTGTTCCTGCTGCACCGCGCCGCCCATGAGCGACGATGAGTGGGCGACGATGAGGTGGCGGCGATGAGCGGGACCGGTCCATACGGCCAGCCGATCGGTCCGGCGCTCCCGCACTGGACGGCTCGCCCGATGCCGCCGCGCGCGCCGATGCGTGGCCGGCTGTGCATCGTCGAGCCGTTCGAGGCGGCGCGTCACGGCGCCCCGCTGCAGGCCGCCCACGCGCACGCGACGGACGATCGCGACTGGACCTACCTGCCCGACCCGAAGCCCACCGGGCCGGACCAGTTCGCCGCCTGGTGCGACCGGCTCGAAGCCAGCGCGGATCCGATGCATCACGCCATCCTCGACCGCGAGACCGGACGGGCGCTGGGCAGTGCGGCGTTCATGCGCATCGATTCCGCCCATGGCGTGATCGAGATCGGCGCGATCAACTTCTCGCCGCTGCTGCAGCGTCGCGCCATGGGCACCGAGGCGATCGCCCTGATGCTGCGGCGCGCCTTCGACGAGCTGGGCTACCGACGCGTCGAGTGGAAGTGCGACGCGCTGAACGCGCCCTCGCGCGCCGCGGCGCTGCGCTACGGCTTCCGCTTCGAGGGCGTCTTCCGCCAGGCGGTGGTGACCCGCGGGCGCTCGCGCGATACCGCCTGGCATGCGGCGATCGACGGCGAGTGGCCGGCGCTGCGCGAGGCGCTGGAGCGCTGGCTGTCACCGGATAATTTCGACCCGCTCGGCCGCCAGCGCCGCCCGCTCCGGCAGGCGGCCCGATCCGGTGCCGCCGGCGGCGGCTGACGCGGGACTTCGAGCCCGGTCAGCATGGAGGCAGGGCGGTCTCCTGGGGTGCCGGATAGGGGTTTCCGGATCGGGGTTGCGGATCGGCACGATCTCGCGCGGCCCGATAGGCCGGTGCCCCGCCTTGTATTCATGGTTGCGATAGACCATCTATCACGATTACGGTAAGAAATCCGCACTACCCCGACATGTATTCATGTGAAGTCACGGCCACCGCCGTGGCTCGATGCGTCGCTGTGGACCCGGCTGGATTGACCCTCGCCGCGAGAGCCTCGAGCATCTGCTTGCCGTCGCCGTAGGCGGCGGCGCGACAATTTAGCGCAATCAACCGGAGGCGACGATGGCAAAGGGACAGAAGCGGGGCAACCGCGAGGCGAAGAAGCCCAAGGCTGCCAAGAAGCCGGCATCCGGCGCCAACGCGTCCGCCTCGCCGCCGGTCCGGATCGCCACCGGCAAGACCGGCGGCAAGTAGCCGCGCCCGCTCACCGATCAGCAAGGACCAGCACCATGACAGCCAAAGACGTACGGTTCGGCGCCGAAGCCCGCGGCCGCATGCTGAGCGGGGTGGACCTGCTGGCCGACGCGGTGAAGGTGACGCTCGGGCCGAAGGGCCGCAACGTGCTGATCGACAAGAGCTACGGCGCGCCGCGCATCACCAAGGACGGCGTCACCGTCGCCAAGGAGGTCGAGCTCACCGACAAGGCCGAGAACATGGGCGCGCAGCTGGTGCGCGAGGTCGCGACCAAGACCAACGACCTCGCCGGCGACGGCACCACCACCGCGATCGTGCTGGCGCAGAGCATCGTCCGCGAGGGCGGCCGCGCGGTCGCCGCCGGCCTGGCGCCGATGGAGCTGAGGCGCGGCATCGACAAGGCGGTCACGGCGCTGGTCGAGGAGCTGGGCCGGCGCACCAGGATGATCACCACCGAGGCGGAGACCGCCCAGGTCGGCACCATCAGCGCCAACGGCGAGGCCGAGATCGGCGTCATGATCGCGAGCGCCATGCAGAAGGTCGGCCGCGAGGGCGTCATCACCGTCGAGGAAGCCAAGGCGATGCAGACCGAGCTCGAGATCGTCGACGGCATGCAGTTCGACCGCGGCTATCTCAGCCCCTACTTCATCACCAATCCCGAGAAGATGCTGGTCGAGCTGCTCGACCCCTACGTGCTGATCCACGAGAAGAAGCTGTCCGGCCTGCAGTCGCTGCTGCCGCTGCTCGAGAGCGTCGTGCAGGCGGGGGCGCCGCTGCTGATCATCGCCGAGGATATCGAGGGCGAGGCGCTGGCGACCCTGGTGGTCAACAAGCTGCGCGGCGGCCTCAAGGTCGCCGCCGTCAAGGCGCCGGGCTTCGGCGACCGCCGCCGCGCCATGCTGGAGGACCTCGCGATCCTGACCGGCGGCCAGGTGATCTCGGAGGATCTCGGCATCAAGCTCGAGAGCGTGACGCTGGACATGCTCGGCCGCGCCAAGCGGGTGCTGATCGAGAAGGAGAACACCACCGTCATCGAGGGCGCCGGGACACCCGAGGATATCAAGGGCCGCTGCGGCCAGATCCGCGCCCAGGTCGAGGAGACCACCTCGGACTATGACCGCGAGAAGCTGCAGGAGCGCCTGGCCAAGCTCGCCGGCGGCGTCGCGGTGATCCGCGTCGGCGGCGCCAGCGAGGTCGAGGTGAAGGAGCGCAAGGACCGCGTCGACGACGCGCTGGCCGCCACCCGCGCGGCGATGGAGGAGGGTGTGGTGCCCGGCGGCGGCGTGGCGCTCGCCCGCGCGTCGCTGGTGCTGGCGCAGCTCGCGCCGCTCAACGAGGCGCAGAAGCTCGGCATCGAGATCGTCCGCCGGGCCGCGCAGACGCCGCTGCGGCAGATCGCGATCAACGCCGGGGCGGACGGCGCGGTGGTCGCCGCCCGCGTGCTCGACGATGTCGGGTACGGGTTCGGCTTCGACGCGCAGACCGTCCAGTACAAGGACATGGTCGCGGCCGGCATCGTGGATGCGACCAAGGTGGTGCGGGTCGCGCTGCAGAACGCGGCGTCGATCGCCGGGCTGCTGATCACCACCGAGGCGATGGTGTCGGAGCACGCGGCGGCGGCCGGCGACGGGCCGGCAGGATCGCGCGGGTGAGCGGGGCCGCGTCCGAGGGCGGCACCCGCTTCGAGGTGCGCGACGGCATGCGCCGGATCAGCTGCACCGTCTCGGACGAGGCGCTGGACGCGGTCTCCGGCCTGCCGACGCCGTCGAGCCCCGCGCTGCGGCGCAAGTCGTTCGACCGCTTCCGCACCCTGATCAACGCAGCGGCGACGCTGAAGCTGGTCATGCTGCCGCCCGGCTTCAGCGGCCCCCTCGCGCTGGACGACGCCGACCTGCGCCGGGTGCCGCCGGAGAAGGGCGTGCCGGTCTATGGCAGTTCCGCGAGGGTCGTGATCCCGGTGCCGATCCCGGCGCTGATCCGGCACTGAGCGGCTCTTGCGGCCGCCGGATCAGGCCGGCTGGGTGCCGATCCAGTCCCGCGTGCCGTGCTCGAACCAGGCGGTCATCCGGCTGCCGTCCCAGCGATAGCGCAGCTGCCGCGCCTGCACGACCGGCAGCGTGATGCAGTTCGGCCAGAACAGGCCGGCCGCGAGCCCGGCATCGGTGCGCACGCTGCGATAGATCACCCCGTCAGCCCCCTCGGCGCGCACCCGCCGGCCCAGCGCCTGTCCCGGCGCCCAGTCGTCCGGCGCCAGGCATCCTTCGGGATCGGACGTGCGCAGGTCGTGCAGCAGGCCGCCGATGCCGCAGGTCAGCTCGCGGAAATCGGCGTCGGCCGCGGGTTCGTCGGTATCGCGCATGAAGCGCTCGAAATGATAGGCGGTCTCCGCCAGCGCCACCTCGAAGCGGTCGCCGCAGTACCACAGCCCGAACCGGCCGTCCGAGAAGCGGCTCGGCCGCGACGTCGAGGCGTGGGTGAAGGCGCCCATCACCAGCGTGGCCGTCGGGCCGTTGACCCGCCGCGCCGAGGGCACCAGCCCGAGATTGCCGATCTGGTCGTGGAGGCGCGGATTGGTGCGCGCCTCTGCCCGGGCGATCAGCTCCCAGTCGGCCGGATCGGCGATGTCCTCGAACAGGTGCACCGGCGGGTAGATGGTGCGGATGATCCGGTGCGACCTCTTCCAGCGCACCCGCGCCGTCGCGGCGGACGGTTCGAGGGCAGGCGGCGCCGCAGCGGGAGCCCCGGCGCCGGCCGCCGCGGCGGCGCTCACCATGCGGCGCGTTCGGCGTCCAGGTAGGCGCGCAGCGACGACAGGTCCGATGGTCTGCCCTGCAGCATGCGGTCGAGTGCGGAACGGCCGCCGAAGGCCGCACTGGGCCTGCGTATCCAGTCATAGCCGCGCTGCGGCTCGGCGAACATGTAGCGCAGCGCCTTGTGTATCCCCATCAGGTCGCCGAGCCGGCACGCCGTGTCGTGCGGGATCGACGCCACCTCGCCGCCCTTCCAGCGCTGGAAGGTGCGCTCGCTCGGCGAGCCGAGCAGACGCCGCGCCTGCGCGCCGTCGAGACGCCAGCGCGCGAACAGCTGGAACACCGCGCGCAGCATCGCCGCCGCCTCCTGCTGGCTGACGTCGAGCACCGCCGGTTCGGGGTCGGCACTCGGTCGGGATATCGCTGCTGCTGACGGCATGGAAGAGTGCTCCTGATGCGCGAGCCTATACACCGGATCGCCATATGACTTCAATACCTGTCTCAGTTGCCAAAAGGCGAAACCTTGACGCTAATTTTCGACCTCCTCGCCGCCGTCGCCGCGGTGGCCGCGATCGCCGCCCTGGTGCTCTCGCTGCTGGTGCTGCGCGCGCTGCGCGACCCCGAAATGCGGACCGAAGCCCGCGAGCAGGCGGAGATGCTGCGACGTCTCGGCTTCCTGGTCGAGCGCGATCAGTCGGCCCGGCTCGGCGAGGCCGAGACCGCGCGCGGCCGGCTCGCCGAGATCGAGCGCGTGCTGATCGGACGCGTCGAGCAGAACCGCAACGACATGAGCGAGCGGCTGGGCCAGCTCACCACCGTCATCGCCCGCGAGCAGGGTGAATCGCGCCTCGCACTCGCCACCGCCCTGCGCGAGATGTCCGAGCAGTCGGCGATCCGGCTCGGCGCGATCCAGGCCTCGGTGAACGAGCAGCTTCACGCCGCGGTCGAGAAGCAGATGCAGACCAGCTTCCAGCGCGTGCTGGAGCAGTTCGGCGCGGTGCAGAAGGCGATGGGCGAAGTCAGCGCCATGACCGCCCAGATCGGCGACCTCAAGCGGCTGTTCTCCAACGTCAAGACCCGCGGCGGCTGGGGCGAGGCGCAGCTGCGCGCCATCCTCGACGACGTGCTGCCCACCGGCGCCTACGAGAGCAACTGCCGCCTCACCGCCGGCAGCGGCGAGGTGGTGGAGTTCGCGGTCCGCATGCCGGTGCGCGGCGCCGGCGCGAACCAGGCGCGGCCGCTGCTCGCCATCGACTCCAAGTTCCCGGTCGAGGCCTACGAGCGCCTGCTCGCCGCGGTCGAGCAGGTCGACGCCGAGGCCGAGCGCGCGGCGCGTCGCGCGCTGGAGACCACGCTGCGGCTGGAGGCGCGCAAGATCGCCGGCAAGTACATCGTCCCCCCGGTCACCGTCGAGTTCGCCGTGCTCTACCTGCCGACCGACGGGCTCTACGCCGAGGCCGCGCGCATCCCCGGCCTGATCGACGAGATCGGACGGGTGCAGCGCGTGCTGGTGATGGGGCCGAGCCTGATCCCGGCCCTGCTGCGCACGATCCATCTCGGCTACGTCACCCTGGCGCTGGAGGAGAAGACCGAGGTGATCAGCCAGCTGCTCGGCGCCACCCGTCAGGAGATGCTGAAGATGGACGGCGTGCTGGAGAAGCTGGGCAAGAATGCCTCGGCGATGTCGAGCTCGATCGAGGAGGCGCGTCGCCGCACCCGGGTGGTGGCGCGCAAGCTGCGGGACGTGGAGATCCCGCAGGGGGATGGCGCGGCGCTGCTGGAGCTTGCCGAGCCGGAAGGCCAGGGCGCTGCCCCCGACCCGCTCCGGCTGGACCCGCTCAGGGCTGAGCCCTGAGAACCTGTTCGATCAGGGTTCCGGGTGGGGATGCCAGGCGCGCATCGTCGCGATCTCGCGGTGCTGGGCGGCGATGATTTGCTTCGCTAGGCGGCGCAGCGTCGGGTCGCGGCCGTCGCGAAGCTCCACCTCAGCCATCGAGATCGCGCCCTGATGATGCGGGATCATCATCGTCACGAAGTCGCGGTCGGCGTCGCCGGTCATCGGCGCGGCCGCCATCGCCCGGTTCATCCGCGTCATGCCGGCCATCATCGCCCGGTCGGGCGTCGCTTGATCGGGCATCGCCCGGTCGGGCGTCGCTTGATCGGGCATCGCCCGGCCGGGCGTCGCTTGATCGGGCATCGCCCTGTCGGGCCCCTCCGATGCGCCGGCGGCAGCGGGGCCCGCGAACGCGAGCAGGGTGGTCAGGGCGAACGCCGGGATGCCGCGGGACGGATGCATGATCATGGGGCTCCTCGGGTGAGGCATCAGCTTGCCGTCCGCGCGGCGCGCGGGCAACGTCACTCGAGACGGTTCGCGTCCACCATCGGCGTTCGCTCGGCGATCTTGTCCGCCACCGCCTGCTTGCGATGGCGCGGCAGCAGCTTCATGGTCAGGATGAACGAGGACAGCGCCAGGCAGATGACGTTCTGGACGATGATCGCGGGCTGCCGCAGCAGCACCCCGTAGATCAGCCAGGTGACGAAGCCGGCGACGGTGATCAGGTACATCTTCAGCGAGATGCCCCCGGTGCTGCGCGACCGGATGATGCTCCAGGCCTGCGGCACGTAGCTGATCATCGACAGGGTGGCGGCGAACAGACTGACCACCGTGATCGCGTTCATGCACCACCTCAAGACGCCTGCCGGCCGACGCGGCCGAACCGAGAACCGGCGCAGGACCCATCGCATCGGGCCGGCGGTGGTTCTGCGGGTGAGCGGATAACACGGACGGCGGGCTGCTGAGACAGCAAGCCGAGAGCTCCGCCCTCGACCTGCTTGGACCGATGGTCCCAAGGCCCCGGGCTGCAGGGACAAGGTTCCTCGGCGTCCCGCTAGCCGTCGATGCCCTCTGGGCGTCGATGCCCTCTGGCCGTCGATGCCCTCTAGCCGTCGATGAAAGACAGTTCGGGTGCCTCAAACTTGGAGCGGAAGGTCATCAGCCTGCCCACCACCTTCGGCGTCGCCGAGGCCAAGTGTCGTCCGAGCGCAGTTACGGCGCCCAGCACATCGCCTCCGAGAAGATGGTCGATCACGGCGAGGTGCTCGACCATGAACGGGTCATAGTCGGGAAGCGGCATCTCGACTCCCAGCACGTGCTTGCTCAGGGTGAGGATGCAATGCGTCCGGCGCAGCGCGCCGAGCAGCTCCCGGTTCGGGCAGCGCGCCAGGCAGGTGACGTGGAGATCGACCTCCAGCGCGTTCATCATAGCTGCCTCGACGCGCGGGTAGGTCTCGATCGGCATCAGCAGGCGCTGGCGCATCGCGACCAATTCGGCGCGAGCCAGGCCGTGACAGCTCTGCCGCAGCGCCGCCGGCTCCAGCTGCTCGCGCACCTCATTGAGGTCCATCACCCGCCGGGTGTCGAGTGCGACGATCAGCCAGCGCTGTCGAGCGTCCTTCTCGATCATACCGAGGCCCTCCAGGCGGGTCAGCACGTCGCGGGCGACGAGCCGTCCCACCCCGTAGTGGCGGGCGAGCTCGAACTCGTTCACCCGCGCGCTGCCGAAGGCGGAGCGATGGATGACGACGCGCTCGACCTGCTCGTAGATGCGCGCCCAGCCTGGCGTCTTGCGGATCTGCGGATTGCCCGCACCGGCGAGCAGCGACGTGAGGTCGACCTCACGCAGCAGATCGACCTCCTGGACCGGGCCGGGTGCGTGGCCGACGACATGTCCGTATCCTGCGGCCTCGCGTAGCGCGCCCTCGTCGTGCAGCCGTGCCAGCGCCTGCCGGACCGGTGCCCGGCTGGCGCCGAACAGCCTAACCAGCTGCCCCTCGCGCAGCGCCATCCCGGCGCGCAGCGTCTGATCCGCGATCGCCCGGCGCAGCAGCTCGTAGACCTGGTCGTTGAGCCGCCGGCCCCCGGAGATCGGCTCGTCGGGATCGGTGAGACGGCGGCAGGAAGCTGACATCGTCGCACCATCCGAAGCTGCCGTACCTCATGGGCCGGCGGACGCTACTTCGTCCAGCCTTTGTACATGCTGACATTGTCCACCGTGACCAGCACCGGTTTGAGCTGCTCGACCGCATTGGTCGGCGGCTTGCCGTTCAGGATCGCGTTGGCGACCACGACGGCGCGCTGGGCGAGTGCGTATGGATCCTGCGCGCCGGTCGCCAGCACTCGCGTCGCCGGGTCCTTGATCGCGGCCACCGCGTCGGGGGAGCCGTCCACGCCGATGAACACCGGGTCGTTGCGGTGCAGTTGACGGGCGGCCAGCGAGGCGCCGATCGCTTCCTGGTCGTTGACCGCGAATACGGCGTCTATATGCGGGAAGCGGGTCAGCAGCCCCTGCATGATCTCGAGGCCGCCCACGCGCGAGGACTTCGCGTTCTGGTTGTCGGAGAGCACCGTGATCTGCGGGTACCGAGCGAGTGCCCGCTTGCATCCGGTCACGCGGGCGATGATCGGCGCCACCGACGGCCCGTTGAGGATGACCACGTCGCCTTTGCCGCCGATGTGCTCGGCCATGTAGCCGCAGCTGTCGATGCCGAGCTGCACGTTGTCGGTCTGGATCGCGGCGTCGACTCCCGGCGCGGTGGAGTCCGCGGCGACCACGACGATGCCGGCCGCCTTGGCTTTTCTCACCAGCGGGCCGTCCGCCGCGGCATCGGTCGCCGCGATGATGATGCCGTCGACGTGGTTCGCGATAAAGGTATCGAAGATCGAAGCCTGCTTGTTGAGATCATATTCCGGCGATTGGCTCGACAGCTTCACCTGCGGATCGATGCTGCGCGCCTGATCCTCGGCGCCCGCGACCACGGCGGTGAAGTAGGGGTTCGAGAAGGATGGAATGGTGATGCCCAAAGACTGAAGCGGCTTTGCCTGCACAGGAACGCTGGCCAGTAGGATAGACAAGACGCAATACCCGCATAATTTCTTCATCTCGACTCTCCCGTTTGCTTGATGTTCTTGGACTTTTCGAGGATACCGTCGGCTTCTGCGCCAGCGCTCGAACCGGCCGATCTTCTGGCCGGTCGGGAGCCGGTTATCTCACGACAACGTTAATGTGGTCGAACATTGCGTATAATAGCCAGAGTAGATCCGCCGGAGGTGCTGACAGCCTAATTGCCGATGGTCCTGGCCGTGCAGCAGGACGCGGCGCCGTCCCGTCTCGGTCGCCGCGATGCCGCTTCGCTCTTGCGGTCGATGAACGGGCTTGAAGTCGGTCGCCTCGTGGCGATCAGGCGACGCGCCTGAGACGCCGCCCGCCCGGCTGCTCGGTGCGGCACCCTGCCAGGCGGCGCCTTGACAGCCTGCGGAGCAGTGTCCTAAACGCCCGCCTTCTCACGGAACGCGGGAGATCCTGCGCCGGCGCCCCATGGCGACGGACGGATCGCATGGACCGCGGTCCTGGCACGGCAGGGAGCCAAGGATATGGCGAAGAAGATCGTCGGCTACATCAAGTTGCAGATCCCGGCGGGCAAGGCCAATCCCTCGCCGCCGGTCGGACCGGCACTCGGCCAGCGCGGCCTGAACATCATGGCGTTCTGCAAGGAGTTCAACGCGGCCACCCAGGGCATCGAGCCCGGCACCCCGACCCCGGTGGTGATCACCGCCTTCGGCGACCGCACCTTCACCTTCATCCTCAAGACCCCGCCCAACACCTACTTCCTGCTCAAGGCGGCCAAGATCTCTAAGGGCAGCACGACGGTGGGCAAGGGTGCCGCGGTCGGTCGCGTGACCACCGCGCAGCTGCGCGAGATCGCGCTGGAGAAGATGAAGGACATGAACGCCAACGACGTCGATGGCGCGATCCGCATGCTCGCCGGCTCGGCGCGATCGATGGGCCTCACCGTGGTGGAGGGCTGACCATGGCCAAGGACAAGCGCCTCGAGGCCGCGCGCGGCACCGTCGAGCGCAACAAGGCATACGGTCTCGACGAGGCGATCCGGCTGGTGAAGGGCAACGCGACGGCGAAGTTCGACGAAACCGTCGAGATCTCGCTCGGCCTCGGCATCGACCCGCGCCACGCCGACCAGATGGTGCGCGGCCTGCTCAGCCTGCCCAACGGCACCGGCAAGACGCTGCGGGTGGCGGTGTTCGCGCGCGGCGCCAAGGCCGAGGAGGCCACGGCCGCCGGCGCCGACGTGGTGGGCGCCGAAGATCTCGCCGAGCGCGTGCAGGGCGGCGAGATCGGCTTCGACCGCTGCATCGCGACCCCGGACATGATGGCGCTGGTCGGCCGGCTGGGAAAGATACTGGGTCCGCGCGGCCTGATGCCGAACCCCAAGCTCGGCACCGTCACCATGGACGTGCGCGGTGCGGTGGGTGCCGCCAAGTCGGGCCAGGTCGAGTTCCGCGCCGAGAAGGCCGGCATCATCCACGCCGGCATCGGCAAGGCCTCGTTCGACGAGGACAAGCTGGCGCAGAACATACGCGCCCTGGTGGACGCGATCCAGAAGGCCAAGCCGGCGGGCGCCAAGGGCACCTACCTGCAGAGGGCGGCGCTCTCCTCGACGATGGGTCCGGGCGTGAAGCTCGACATCGCCTCGTTCACCGCCGCCTAGCCGACCACTCGCTCCATCCGCCAGGATGGAGTGCAGGGGAGCGTCCCAGCGGGCGCCTCTCCGAACCTGTCCAAGACCGCACGCGGCATCACGCCTTAATGGCCCCACTCCGGGCCGCGCGCGCAAGACGGCAAGCCGATGCTACCGGGCAGATGCTCTGGGCATAGGCGGTTCCGCTCTGAACACAGGACAGGCGAACCGGGCCGCGTTGCGCGCGAGAGCGTGCGAGGCGGCTCAAGGGCAACCCGACCCTCCGGCGCTGCGCCGGCGGGTCACGATGGAGACGGAATTTGGACCGTACGGAGAAGCGGGAGTTCGTCGCCGTACTCGCCGCCGTTTTCGCGAGCACGTCGATGGTCGTCGTCACCCGCAATGACGGGCTGACGGTGGCCGAGGTGACGCGGCTGCGTCAGCGGATGCGCGAGGCCGGCGCGACCTTCAGGGTCGCGAAGAACCGGCTGGCCACCCTCGCCCTGGATGGGACCCGGTTCGACGGCATCGCGCCGCTGCTGAAGGGACCGACCGCGCTCGCATGGGCGGCCGACCCGGTGGCGGTGGCGAAGGTTGCCGTCGAGTTCGCCAAGACCAACGAGAGGCTCGTCGTGCTCGGCGGCGCGCTCGGAGCCCAGACGCTGAACGCGGCGGGGATCCGGGCACTCGCCGATCTGCCTTCCCTGGACACGCTTCGCGCACAGCTGGTGGGGCTCATCGCCACGCCGGCCACGCGCATCGCGGGCGTGCTCCAGGCGCCGGCAGGACAGCTGGCTCGTGTCTTCGGCGCCTATGCCAAGAAGGACGAGGCGGCATAGGCAGCCTAACAAAGCGTCAGACAACTAATCGTGAGTCCGGGAACCGCTCCGGAGACCGGGCTTGCACGGAACCACACCATGTCTAGATTAGGAACATATCATGGCCGATCTGTCTAAGCTTGTTGACGAGCTTTCCGCCCTGACGGTTCTCGAAGCCGCCGAGCTGTCGAAGCTGCTCGAGGAGAAGTGGGGCGTGTCCGCGGCAGCGCCGATCGCCGCCGCGGCAGCTCCCGCCGGTGGCGGCGCCGCCGCGGCGCCGATCGAGGAGCAGACCGAGTTCACCGTCATCCTCACCAAGGTGGGCGAGAAGAAGATCAACGTCATCAAGGAGGTCCGCACCATCACCGGCCTGGGGCTCAAGGAAGCCAAGGACCTGGTCGAAGGTGCGCCGAAGACGGTCAAGGAAGCCGTCAACAAGGACGATGCGGCGAAGTTCAAGAAGCAACTGGAAGAGCAGGGCGCCTCTGTCGATATCAAGTAAGCATCCTGGCGATCTGCCGGTCCAGGACGGGATCTTTCCCGTGCGCCGGCGGGCAGTCTTCTGCGGCGGCATGATCGGCTGGGTCATGCGCCGTCCGACATCGAGGGAACAGCGTAGGCTGTCCTAGGCTGAGGAGGGTGGGAACCGTGAGACGGTTTCCGCCCTCTTGGTCGTGCGGTGATCGCGCCGCGACGACCGGCAACGGGTTTCCAGGGCCGAGGGTGCGGCCCGCGTACGGATGCGCCAGCTTCGCCGGACGGCGGAGGCGGGCCACGGAATGCGGTCGGATCGCTCGGACCGAGCAGGCAAGGCAGGATTGACCATGAACGCGATTACTGGAGCGCTTTCCCCGAACGCCTCCTCCGGGGCAGGCGCCAAATCCTTCACCGGGCGCAAGCGCATCCGCAAGAGCTTCGGCCGGATCCCCGAGATCGCGCCGATGCCGAACCTGATCGACGTGCAGCGCGCCAGCTACGAGGCGTTCCTGCAGATGGTCGTGCCGCCCGACAGCCGCACCCAGACCGGGCTGCAGGAGGTGTTCCGCTCAGTGTTCCCGATCAACGACTTCGCCGGCCGCGGCCGGCTGGAGTTCGTGCATTACGAGCTCGAGGAGCCCAAGTACGACGTCGAGGAGTGCATCCAGCGCGGCATGACCTTCGCCGCCCCCCTGAAGGTGATCCTGCGTCTCATCGTCTGGGACGTCGACGAGGATACCGGCAGCCGCTCGATCCGCGACATCAAGGAGCAGCCCGTCTACATGGGCGACATGCCCCTGATGACGGATAACGGCACCTTCATCATCAACGGCACCGAGCGCGTCATCGTCAGCCAGATGCACCGCTCGCCCGGCGTGTTCTTCGACCACGACAAGGGCAAGACGCACTCGTCGGGCAAGTTCCTGTTCGCGGCCCGGGTGATCCCGTACCGCGGCTCCTGGCTCGATTTCGAGTTCGACAGCAAGGACATGGTCTATGTCCGCATCGACCGGAAGCGGAAGCTGCCGGTCACCACGCTGCTGTACGCGCTGGAGAGCGAGGCCTCGCAGGCCGCGCGCAGCGCCAAGATCGCCGAGGGCGGCGACGTCGACAGCATGGACATACGCGGCATGGACGCCGACGAGATGCTCGGCTTCTTCTACGGCGAGGTGGTGTTCACCCGCACCGACAAGGGCTGGGCGCGCCCGTTCGATCCCGACGCGTTCCGCGGCATGAAGCTGCTGGAGCCGATGATCGACGCCGACACCGGCGAGGTGGTGGCGGAAGCCGACGCCAAGCTGACCGCGCGCACCACGCGCCGCATCGCCGAGAAGACCAAGGTGGTGCTGGTCGGCCGCGCCGACCTGCTCGGCCGCTTCGTCGCCCACGACCTGGTCAACGACGAGACCGGCGAGATCTACGGCGAGGCCGGCGAGGAGCTGACCGAGCCGCGCCTGGCGGCCCTCGAGGAGATGGGCATCGACACGCTGCCGACGCTGGCGGTCGATGGCGGCAACGGGCCGTGGATACGCAACACGCTGGCGGTCGACAAGAACACCTCACGCGACGATGCGCTGATCGACATCTACCGGGTGATGCGTCCGGGCGAGCCGCCGACCCCGGAGACCGCCGAGGCGCTGTTCCGCGGCCTGTTCTTCGACGGCGACCGCTACGACCTCAGCGCCGTCGGCCGCGTCAAGATGAACATGCGCCTGGGCGTCGATGCCGAGGACACCATCCGGGTGCTGCGCAAGGTCGATATCCTGCGCACGGTCAAGATCCTGTGCGAGCTCAAGGACGGGCGCGGCACCATCGACGACATCGACAATCTCGGCAACCGGCGGGTGCGCTCGGTGGGCGAGCTGATGGAGAACCAGTACCGGGTCGGGCTGCTGCGCATGGAGCGCGCGATCCGCGAGCGCATGGGCTCGGTCGACATCGACACCGTGATGCCGCACGACCTGATCAACGCCAAGCCGGCGGCGGCGGCGGTGCGCGAGTTCTTCGGCTCCTCGCAGCTCAGCCAGTTCATGGACCAGACCAACCCGCTGTCGGAGGTGACGCACAAGCGCCGCCTGTCCGCACTCGGCCCGGGCGGCCTGACCCGCGAGCGCGCCGGCTTCGAGGTGCGCGACGTGCATCCGACGCATTACGGCCGCATCTGCCCGATCGAGACGCCGGAGGGGCCGAACATCGGCCTGATCAACAGCCTCGCCACCTACGCCAAGGTGAACAAGTACGGCTTCATCGAGACGCCGTACCGCCTGGTCAAGGACGGCGCGCTCCAGGATGGCTGGAAGTACCTCTCCGCGATGGAGGAGGAGAAGCTGGTCGTGGCGCAGGCGGACGCCGCGCAGGACAGCGTCGGCAACCTCACCGACGAGCTGGTCTCGGTGCGGCGCGGCGGCGACTTCCGCCTGGTCAGGCCCGACGACGTCACCGCCTGCGACGTCAGCCCGCGCCAGCTGGTGTCGGTGGCGGCGGCGCTGATCCCGTTCCTCGAGAACGACGACGCCAACCGGGCGCTGATGGGCTCCAACATGCAGCGCCAGGCGGTGCCGCTGATCCAGTCCGACGCGCCGCTGGTCGGCACCGGCATGGAGGCGGCGGTGGCCCGGGATTCGGGTGCCACCATCATTGCCCGCCGCGCCGGCACCATCGACCAGATCGACGGCGCGCGCATCGTGGTGCGCGCCACCGACGAGGCCGGCTCCACCCAGGGCGTCGACATCTACCGGCTGCGCAAGTACATGCGCTCGAACCAGTCCACCTGCATCAACCAGCGTCCGCTGGTGCGTGTCGGCGACCGGGTGCATGCCGGCGACATCATCGCCGACGGCCCGTCCACCGAGCTCGGCGAGCTGGCGCTTGGCCGCAACGTGCTGGTCGCGTTCATGCCCTGGAACGGCTACAACTTCGAGGATTCCATCCTCATCTCCGAGCGCATCGCGCGCGACGACGTGTTCACCTCGATCCATATCGAGGAGTTCGAGGTGATGGCCCGCGACACCAAGCTGGGCCAGGAAGAGATCTCGCGCGACATCCCCAACGTCGGCGAGGAGGCGCTGCGCAACCTCGACGAGGCGGGCATCGTCTATGTCGGCGCCGAGGTGAACCCGGGCGACATCCTGGTCGGCAAGGTGACGCCGAAGGGCGAGAGCCCGATGACGCCGGAGGAGAAGCTGCTGCGCGCCATCTTCGGCGAGAAGGCGTCGGACGTGCGCGACACCTCGCTCAAGCTGCCGCCCGGCACCACCGGCACCATCGTCGACGTGCGCGTGTTCTCCCGCCGCGGCGTCGACAAGGACGAGCGCGCGATGGCGATCGAGCGCTCCGAGATCGAGCGTCTGGCCAAGGACCGCGACGACGAGCGCGCGATCCAGGAGCGCAGCTTCTACAACCGGCTGCGCGAGCGCCTGCTCGGGCAGAAGGCGGGTGCGGGCTTCCGCGGCGTCAAGTCAGGCACCGAGATCACCGAGGAGGTGCTGGCCGAGCATCCGCGCGGCAGCTGGCGGCACATGGTGCTGGCGGCAGACAGCGCGGTCGCCGAGATCGAGGTGCTCAAGCGCGAGTTCGACGCCGCGGTCGGGCGCATCCAGGCGCGCTTCGACAGCAAGGTGGAGAAGCTGCAGCGCGGCGACGAGCTGCCGCCCGGCGTGATGAAGATGGTCAAGGTGTTCGTCGCGGTGAAGCGCAAGCTGCAGCCGGGCGACAAGATGGCCGGCCGCCACGGCAACAAGGGCGTGGTGTCGCGGGTGACGCCGGTGGAGGACATGCCGTTCCTGGAGGACGGCACCCCGGTCGACATCGTGCTCAACCCGCTCGGCGTGCCGTCGCGGATGAATGTCGGCCAGATCCTGGAGACCCACCTGGGCTGGGCCTGCGCCAACATCGGCAAGGGGATCGGCGAGCTGGTCGACGAGTACCAGCGCACCGGCAACGCCAAGCAGGAGCTGCTCGACAACCTCCGCGAGGTCTACGGCGAGCGGGTCTACGAGGACGACATCGCCACCCTGCCGAACGAGCAGCTGATCGAGCTCGCCCACAACCTGCGCCGCGGCGTGCCGATCGCGACCCCGGTGTTCGACGGGGCCCGCATGTCCGACATCGAGGACATGCTGACCCGCGCCGGCCTCGACACCTCGGGCCAGGTGCAGCTCACCGACGGACGCACCGGCGAGGGCTTCGAGCGCAAGGTGACGGTGGGCTACATCTACATGCTCAAGCTGCACCACCTGGTCGACGACAAGATCCACGCGCGCTCGATCGGCCCGTACAGCCTGGTCACCCAGCAGCCGCTGGGCGGCAAGGCGCAGTTCGGCGGGCAGCGCTTCGGCGAGATGGAGGTCTGGGCGCTGGAGGCGTACGGCGCCGCCTACACGCTGCAGGAGATGCTGACGGTGAAGTCGGACGACGTGTCCGGCCGCACCAAGGTCTACGAGGCGATCGTGCGCGAGCAGGACGACTTCGAGGCCGGCATCCCGGAGAGCTTCAACGTGCTGGTCAAGGAGCTGAAGTCGCTCGGCCTCAACGTCGATCTGGAGCAGAGCAATCGATAGGGAGGCAAGGGGCTTCGCCTCTTGACCCCAGCAAAGGCGTCGCCTTTGCAAACCATTCGAATCGGGGTCTGGGGCTCAAGGCCCCAGCGGGTCCAGGGCAGCGCCCTGGATCTTCCCTCTGAGGGGTAGTCGCGCATGAACGAGCTGATGAAGATCCTCGGCCAGACCGGCCAGGCGATGACCTTCGACCAGATCAAGATCCAGCTGGCCTCGTCGGAACAGATCCGCTCCTGGTCGTATGGCGAGATCAAGAAGCCCGAGACCATCAACTACCGCACCTTCAAGCCGGAGCGGGACGGGCTGTTCTGCGCGCGCATCTTCGGTCCGATCAAGGACTACGAGTGCCTGTGCGGCAAGTACAAGCGGATGAAGTTCCGCGGCATCATCTGCGAGAAGTGCGGCGTCGAGGTGACGCTGGCCAAGGTGCGCCGCGAGCGCATGGGCCATATCGAGCTCGCCTCGCCGGTGGCGCATATCTGGTTCCTGAAGTCGTTGCCGAGCCGGATCGGCCTGATGGTCGACCTGACGCTCAAGGAGCTGGAGAAGATCCTCTACTTCGAGAGCTACGTGGTGCTGGAGCCGGGCGCGACCGACCTCAAGCTGCACCAGCTGCTCACCGAGGACCAGCTGCTCGCCAAGCAGGACGAGTTCGGTGACGATTTTCGCTTCGGCATCGGCGCCGAGGCGGTGAAGTCGATCCTGAGAGAGATCGATTGCGACGCCGAGAAGGTCAAGCTGCGCGCCGACCTCAAGGAGACCACCTCGGAGGCCAAGCGCAAGAAGCTGGTCAAGCGGCTGAAGCTGATCGAGGCGTTCGCCGAGAGCGGCTCGCATCCGGACTGGATGATCCTGGACGTGGTGCCGGTGATCCCGCCCGAGCTGCGCCCGCTGGTGCCGCTGGACGGTGGCCGCTTCGCGACCTCGGACCTCAACGACCTGTATCGCCGCGTCATCAACCGCAACAACCGCCTGAAGCGACTGATCGAGCTGCGCGCCCCCGACATCATCGTGCGCAACGAGAAGCGCATGCTGCAGGAGAGCGTGGACGCGCTGTTCGATAACGGTCGTCGCGGCCGCGCCATCACCGGCGCCAACAAGCGCCCGCTGAAGTCGCTGTCGGACATGCTCAAGGGCAAGCAGGGCCGCTTCCGGCAGAACCTGCTCGGCAAGCGGGTGGATTATTCCGGCCGCTCGGTGATCGTGGTCGGCCCGGAGCTGAAGCTGCACCAGTGCGGCCTGCCCAAGAAGATGGCGCTCGAGCTGTTCAAGCCGTTCATCTACTCCAAGCTGGAGAAGTACGGCCACGCCACCACCATCAAGGCCGCCAAGCGGATGGTCGAGAAGGAGCGTCCCGAGGTCTGGGACATCCTCGAGGAGGTGATACGCGAGCATCCGGTGATGCTGAACCGGGCGCCGACGCTGCATCGTCTCGGCATCCAGGCATTCGAGCCGGTGCTGATCGAGGGCAAGGCGATCCAGCTGCATCCGCTGGTCTGCACCGCGTTCAACGCCGACTTCGACGGCGACCAGATGGCGGTCCACGTGCCGCTGTCGCTGGAGGCGCAGCTCGAGGCGCGCGTGCTGATGATGTCGACCAACAACATCCTCAGCCCGGCGAACGGCAAGCCGATCATCGTGCCGAGCCAGGACATCGTGCTCGGGCTGTACTACCTGTCGCTGGAGACCGCCGAGTTCCGCGCGACGCCGGACCAGAACGGCTACGACGACGCGGGCCATCTGGTCACCACCGGCGCGCCGGCGTTCGGCACCATCGGCGAGATCGAGTTCGCGCTCGCCGCGCGCGCGATCAAGCTGCACGACAAGATCCGCGCTCGCTTCGAGACGGTGGATCCCGCCGGCAAGACCGTGCGCGTCACCGTGGTCACCACGCCCGGTCGCATGCTGATCGGCCAGATCCTGCCCAAGCACGCGCAGGTGCCGTTCGGGCTGATCAACAAGCAGCTGACCAAGAAGAACGTGTCGGACGTGATCGACGCCGTCTATCGCCACTGCGGCCAGAAGGAGTGCGTGATCTTCGCCGACCGGCTGATGGGGCTCGGCTTCGGCCAGGCGGCGAAGGCTGGCATCTCGTTCGGCAAGGACGACATGATCATCCCGGCCGAGAAGTGGGTGCTGGTCGAGCGCACCACCGCCGAGGTCAAGGAGTTCGAGCAGCAGTACCAGGACGGCCTGATCACCGCCGGCGAGCGCTACAACAAGGTGGTGGATGCCTGGTCGCGCTGCACCGACGAGGTGCAGGCGGCGATGATGAAGGAGATCTCGCGCCAGGAGCTCGGCAAGCAGACCAACTCGGTCTGGATGATGAGCCACTCCGGCGCCCGCGGATCCCCGGCTCAGATGAAGCAGCTGGCCGGCATGCGCGGCCTGATGGCCAAGCCGTCGGGCGAGATCATCGAGCAGCCGATCATCGCCAACTTCAAGGAAGGCCTGTCGGTGCTCGACTACTTCACCTCCACCCACGGCGCCCGCAAGGGCCTCGCGGACACGGCGCTGAAGACCGCGAACTCAGGCTACCTGACCCGACGCCTAGTCGACGTGGCGCAGGACTGCATCATCGTCGAGGATGATTGCGGCACCGAGCGCGGCCTGACTGTGCGCGCGGTGATGGATGGCGGCGAGGTGGTCTCCAGCCTCTCGGAGCGCATCCTGGGCCGCACCACGGCGATCGACGTGATCGAGCCCGCCACCGGCGCGATCGTGCTGCCGCGCAACACCCTGATCGGCGAGGCGGAAGCCGAGACGGTGGAGAACTCCGGCGTCGAGAGCATGCTGATCCGCTCGGTGCTGACCTGCGACAGCCGGGTCGGCGTGTGCGGCCATTGCTACGGCCGCGATCTGGCACGCGGCACCCCGGTCAACATGGGCGAGGCGGTGGGCGTGATCGCCGCGCAGTCGATCGGCGAGCCGGGCACGCAGCTGACCATGCGCACCTTCCATATCGGCGGCGCGGCGCAGCGCGGTGCGGAAACCTCGATGGTCGAGGCCTCGCACGACGGCATGGTCAACATCAAGAACCGCAACGTCGTGCAGAACAGCATGAACGTGCCGGTGGTGATGTCGCGCAACTGCGAGATCGTGCTGACCGACGACAAGGGCACCGAGCGCGCCCGCTTCCGGGTGCCGTACGGCGCGCGGCTGCTGGTCGACGAGGGCGCCGCCGTCGCGCGACAGCAGAAGCTGGCCGAGTGGGACCCGTACACCCTGCCGATCATCACCGAGCAGGCCGGCACCGTGGAGTATCTCGACCTGATCGACAGCATCACGCTGGTCGAGCGCATGGACGAGGTCACCGGCCTGACCTCGAAGGTGGTGGTCGACTACAAGCAGGCGGCCAAGGGCGTCGATCTGCGGCCGCGGCTGCAGCTCAAGGACGCCCGCGGCGAGGTGCTGAAGATGTCCAACGGCGGCGATGCGCGCTACTTCCTGTCGCCGGACTCGATCCTGTCGGTCGAGAACGGCGCGGTGGTGCATGCCGGCGACGTGCTGGCCCGCATCCCGCGCGAGGGCAGCAAGACGCGCGACATCACCGGCGGCCTGCCGCGCGTCGCCGAGCTCTTCGAGGCGCGTCGTCCCAAGGACCACGCGATCATCGCCGAGACCGACGGGCGCATCGAGTTCGGCAAGGACTACAAGGCCAAGCGCCGCGTCATCGTCAAGAACGACGAGACCGGCGAGGAGACCGACTACCTGGTCCCCAAGGGCAAGCACGTCTCGGTCCAGGAGGGCGACTTCGTGCGCCGCGGCGACCCGCTGGTGGACGGTCCGCGGGTGCCGCACGACATCCTCAAGGTGCTGGGCGTGGAGGCGTTGTCGGACTACCTGGTCAACGAGATCCAGGACGTCTACCGGCTGCAGGGCGTGAAGATCAACGACAAGCACATCGAGGTGATCGTCCGCCAGATGCTGCAGAAGGTCGAGATCCTGGATCCGGGCGACACCACCTACCTGGTCGGCGAGACCGTCGATCGCTTCGAGTACGAGGAGGAGAACGGCAAGCGTCTGCATGTCGGCGAGCGGGCGGCGAACGCGATGCCGGTGCTGCAGGGCATCACCAAGGCGAGCCTGCAGACCCACAGCTTCATCTCCGCCGCCTCCTTCCAGGAGACCACGCGGGTGTTGACGGAGGCCGCCACCGCGGGCAAGGTCGACACCCTGAACGGTCTCAAGGAAAACGTGATCGTGGGTCGTCTCATCCCTGCCGGCACCGGTAGCGTGATGAACAAGCTCCGCGCCGTAGCCGCCGGTCGCGATCGTCAGCATACGCTGGGCCAAGGTCCGGCGGCGACGAACACCCCGGCGGTCACGGGCCGCGCGGCAGAATAAGCCGCAGGCCCCAAGACTGGGCCGGGTTGAGGATTACCTCACCCGGCCTTTTCTTTGCCCTGGCGCCGAGATGCTAGCCGTTCGCGACCACCTTGACCTGCGGCGCCGTCGTGGTCTCGATGACGACGATCTGCTGCTGGATCTCCTGAACCAGCTGCGTGATCTGCAGCGCGTCCACGTCGGCCTCGGCGAGCATGGCTTGGGCCTTCGGGATCAGCGGGTCGATCACGCTCTCGGTCTGCTCCACCGGGGCGGCCAGCGTCGGGTCGGCTGCGACCGCGACGTCGGCGATGCCCTTGGCGATGCCGTAGGCGTCGACCGCGCGGCTGAGATCGGCCCTGGCACTCGCCAGATCGGTCTGCACGCCAGTGCTGGCCGTCGTGGCGCAGGCGCTCAGGCCGAGTGCGGCGAAAACGGCAAGTGTGAGATGCTTCATGTGCGATGCCTCTGATATCCAAGCCTGGAATGGCACCGATCCTAGTTTGTCTCACTAGCCTACCGTAACGAATTGTCGGCCGTTGCCGCGCCTCGCGAGGACCGCGAACCATGTCGGACCTGCCTGATCCCCAGCCGGCGTATCCGGCGGAGCGTCTCGCCATCGCGGTGCCCGGCGGCTCGGTGATGCTCATGGATCGGCTCGGCGGCCGCGACCAGATCGTCGCCACCGCAGCGCTGTCCTCGTGGGCGGCGTTCGAGCGGCCGCTGCCGGCGCTGCTGCATGGCTGGGTCGCCCGCGCGCCGGGCCTGGTGGTCGACGTCGGGGCCAATACCGGCTTCTATGCGCTGCTCGCCGCCTGCGCCTCGCCGGAGGCGCGGGTGCTGGCATTCGAGCCGTACCGGCCGGTGTTCGAGGTGCTGGTGCGCAACCTCGCCGCCAACGCCTGCGGCCGGCGCATCGAGGCGGTGCCGCTGGCGCTGAGCCGACGCGAGGGTGTGGCCACGCTCTACGTGCCGACCCAGGAGCACGGGCTGATGGAGACCAGCAGCTCGCTCGAGGCCGGCTTCAAGGCGGTGCATAGCGAGGCGCAGGCGATCCGCACCGCGACCCTCGACGCGTTCCTGGCCGGCCACCCGCGCGAAGGCGACCATGTCACGCTGATCAAGGTGGACGTGGAGGGCCACGACGCCGCGGTGCTGGAGGGCGCGCGGCGGACCATCGCGCGCTCGCGTCCGCTGCTGTTCATCGAGGTGCTGCCGCGCGCCGACACCGTGGCGCTGACGCGCTTCCTCGACGAGGAGGGCTACGTGGACGTGCCGATCCGCTCCGACGCGCCGCTGCGGCAGGAGACGCAGGTGCAGGTGCACGCCGAGGCATGGAACCATGCCCTGCTGCCGTCGGAGGCGGCGGTGGATTTCCTGGGGCTGGTCTGAGCGCCGGGCTGCGCGTGCGGTCCCCGCACGAGAGCAACAAGTGAATGGCCACGGGCCGGCAGGCGCTTGACTCGGATCGGTCCGCTTCGTAGGTTCCGCGCCCTCGGCTGACCTCGACTTCAGGGTCTGCGGCAGCCGTCGAATGCAGCACCGAAGCGTGCGGCGCCGCTCTCCGCTCGCGGGGAACTCAGGCCGGACGTGACGAGGACCGCCGCGCGGAAGGGATGACCCTCCGAGTGCGGTCTTTTGCTGTGATCCGGCGGCGGGCGCGGATACTGGGCGGGGCGGGCCGGCACAGAGAGGATCGGGACAGAGGCGTATGCCCACCATCAACCAGCTCATCGCCAAGGGTCGCGAGCCCGCCGCCAAGCGCAACAAGGTGCCGGCGCTGCAGGGCTGCCCGCAGAAGCGTGGCGTGTGCACGCGCGTCTACACGACGACCCCGAAGAAGCCGAACTCGGCTCTCCGCAAGGTCGCCAAGGTGCGCCTGACCAATGGCTACGAGGTTGTGAGCTACATCCCCGGCGAGGGCCATAACCTGCAGGAGCACAGCGTGGTGCTGATACGCGGCGGGCGCGTGAAGGACCTGCCCGGTGTGCGCTACCACATCCTGCGCGGCGTGCTCGACACCCAGGGCATCGCCAAGCGCCGCCAGCGCCGTTCGCTCTACGGCGCCAAGCGTCCGAAGTAAGAGGATATCACCGCATGAGTCGCCGCCGCCGCGCCGTCAAGCGCGAGATCCTGCCGGACCCGAAGTTCGGGGACGTCGTCGTCACGCGTTTCATGAACGCGCTGATGTATGACGGCAAGAAATCCACCGCCGAGGGCATCGTCTACGGCGCGCTGGAGTCCATGCGCCGTCGCGGCGGCGCCGCGGCCGATCCGGTCCGCATGTTCCACGAGGCGCTGGACAACGTGAAGCCGGCCGTCGAGGTGCGCTCCCGCCGTGTCGGCGGCGCCACCTACCAGGTGCCCGTCGAGGTGCGCATCGAGCGGCGCCAGGCGCTGGCGATACGCTGGCTGATCGACAGCTCGCGCAAGCGCGGCGAGCACACCATGCAGGAGCGGCTGTCCAACGAGCTGCTGGACGCGGTGAACAATCGAGGCTCGGCGGTGAAGAAGCGCGAGGACACGCACCGGATGGCGGAGGCCAACAAGGCCTTCAGCCATTACCGTTGGTGATCATTTTCAACCCGAGATACCCGGCGCCAGGCTTGGGCGAGACACGGCGGTAACGGAGAGACGACGATGGGTAAGGCTAAATTCGAGCGCAACAAGCCGCACTGCAACATCGGCACGATCGGCCATGTCGATCATGGCAAGACGTCGCTGACGGCCGCGATCACCAAGACGCTGGCGAAGTCGGGCGGCGCCGTCTACACCGCCTACGACCAGATCGACAAGGCGCCGGAAGAGCGTGCCCGCGGCATCACCATCTCGACCGCGCACGTCGAGTACGAGACCAAGAACCGCCACTACGCCCACGTCGACTGCCCCGGCCACGCCGACTACGTCAAGAACATGATCACCGGCGCCGCGCAGATGGACGGCGCGATCCTGGTGGTGTCGGCCGCCGACGGGCCGATGCCGCAGACCCGAGAGCACATCCTGCTGGCGCGCCAGGTCGGCGTGCCGGCGCTGGTGGTGTTCCTCAACAAGGTCGACATGGTCGACGACGCCGAGCTGCTGGAGCTGGTGGAGATGGAGGTGCGCGAGCTGCTCTCCTCCTACCAGTTCCCGGGCGACGACATCCCGGTGATCAAGGGCTCCGCCCTGGTGACGCTGGAGAACGGCGACGTCGCACTCGGCGAGAATGCGGTGCTGGAGCTGATGGCGGCGGTGGATGCCTATATCCCGCAGCCCGACCGTCCGATCGACCGTCCGTTCCTGATGCCGATCGAGGACGTGTTCTCGATCTCCGGCCGCGGCACCGTGGTCACCGGACGCGTTGAGCGCGGCATCGTCAATGTCGGCGACGAGATCGAGATCGTCGGGCTGAAGAACACGGTGAAGACCATCGTCACCGGCGTCGAGATGTTCCGCAAGCTGCTGGATCGCGGCCAGGCCGGCGACAATATCGGCGCCCTGCTGCGCGGCACCAAGCGCGAGGATGTCGAGCGCGGCCAGGTGCTGGCCAAGCCCGGCTCAATTACGCCGCATACCAAGTTCAAGGCCGAGGCCTACATCCTGACCAAGGAGGAGGGCGGCCGACATACCCCGTTCTTCACCAACTACCGGCCGCAATTCTACTTCCGCACCACCGACGTGACCGGCGTGGTGCAGCTGCCGGAGGGCACTGAGATGGTGATGCCGGGCGACAACATCTCGATGGATGTCGAGCTGATCGCGCCGATCGCCATGGATGAGGGGCTCCGCTTCGCGATCCGCGAGGGTGGCCGCACCGTCGGCGCCGGCGTGGTGGCCTCGATCACCGCCTGACGCCTGCGGCACGCGCGCGCCCCGAACCTGACGAGTTGGACTGAGCGAGAATGGACAACCAGAACATCCGCATTCGCCTCAAGGCGTACGATCACCGCGTGCTGGACAACAGCACCAAGGAGATCGTGAACACGGCGAAGCGTACGGGTGCGCGGGTTCGGGGTCCGATCCCGCTGCCGACGCATATCGAGCGGTTCACCGTGAACCGCTCGCCGCATGTCGACAAGAAGAGCCGCGAGCAGTTCGAGATCCGCACCCATCGCCGGCTGCTCGACATCGTCGAGCCGACGCCGCAGACCGTGGACGCCTTGATGAAGCTCGACCTCGCCGCCGGCGTGGACGTCGAGATCAAGCTCTAGGGTCCAGGAAAGCGAGGCGAACACGATGCGCACCGGATTGATCGCGAAGAAGCTGGGCATGTCCCGCATCTTCAAGGACGATGGCACCCACGTGCCGGTGACGGTCCTGCACCTGGACAAGCTCCAGGTGGTGGATGTCCGCACCGAGGAGCGCGACCATTACGTGGCGCTCCAGCTCGGCAGCGGCACCGCCAAGGTGAAGAACGTGACGCAGCCGAACCGCGGTCACTTCGCCAAGCTGAAGGTGGAGCCGAAGCGTAAACTGATCGAGTTCCGCGTCTCCCCCGACGCGGTACTGGAGACCGGCGCCATGCTGTCGGCGGCGCATTTCGTGGTTGGCCAGAAGGTCGACGTCACCGGCACCAGCAAGGGCAAGGGTTTCGCCGGGGGCATGAAGCGCTGGAACTTCGCCGGCCTGGAGGCGAGCCACGGCGTGTCGGTCAGCCATCGCTCGCTGGGTTCCACCGGCAATCGGCAGGATCCCGGCAAGACCTTCAAGAACAAGAAGATGGCCGGCCATCTCGGCCATGAGCGGGTGACCACGCTGAACCTCGAGATCGCCGCCGTGGACGCGGCGCGAAACCTGCTGATGGTGCGCGGCGCGATCCCCGGCGCCAAGAACGACTTCGTCCTGGTGCGCGACGCGGTCAAGAAGCCGCGCCATGCGGACGCGCCCTATCCGGCCGGCTTGCTTGACACCGGCCTGGTCGAGACGGCGCCGACCGCGCCCGCGGCCGACTGAGGAAGAGGCGATGGACTTCGAAATCAAGACCCTCGACAACGGCAGCGCCGGCACCGTCGACCTGTCCGACGCGTTCTTCATGGCCACCCCGCGCACCGACATCATGGCGCGCGTGGTGCAGTGGCAGCTCGCCCGTCGCCGCGCCGGCACCCACAAGGTGAAGGGCATGGGCGAGGTCTCGGGCACCACCAAGAAGCCGTACAAGCAGAAGGGTACTGGCAACGCGCGCCAGGGCAGCCTGCGCTCGCCGCAGTTCCGCACCGGCGGCGTTGTGCACGGCCCGGTGGTGCGCGACCATGGGTATGGGCTGCCCAAGAAGGTGCGCCGTCTCGGGCTGATCTCGGCGTTGTCGCAGAAGCGTGCCGAGGGGCGGCTGGTGGTGCTCGACGCTGCGAGCGGCGCGCCCAGGACCGCGGAACTGGCGAAGAAGCTCAAGCTGCTGGGCTGGAGCTCGGCGCTGATCGTCGACGGCACGGTGGAGGAGGCGTTTGCGCGCGCGGCGCGAAACCTGCCCAGGATCGACGTGCTGCCGATCATCGGCCTGAACGTCTACGACATCCTCAACCACGAGGTGCTGGCGATCACCCGCGCGGGGCTCGACGGCCTGACGCGGCGCCTCGGCGGCGATACTGCGAAGGAGCAGGCGGCATGACCGACATCCTGGCGATACGCAGGCGTGCGGCCAACCTCTCGCGCGAGGCGATGTTCGACATCGTGCGCTCGCCGGTGATCACCGAGAAGGCCACCGCGCTGTCGGAGCGTAACCAGGTGGTGTTCCGGGTCGCGATCTCGGCGTCGAAGCCGCAGATCAAGGCTGCCGTAGAGGGCCTGTTCAAGGTCAAGGTGACCGGGGTCAACACGCTGGTGCAGAAGGGCAAGACCAAGCGCTTCCGTGGCCGTCCGGGCGTGCGCTCGGACGTCAAGAAGGCCTACGTGCAGCTCGCGGAAGGGCAGTCGATCGACCTGTCCGCCCGCCTGTCCTGACGCCCCGGCGAGCGCGAGAGAGCAACGATGGCACTTAGACATTTCAATCCGGTCACCCCCAGCCTGCGCGGCACGGTCCTCATCGACCGCGGCGAGTTGTGGAAGGGCAAGCCGGTCAAGACCCTCACGGAGGGCAAGAACCATTCCGGCGGACGCAACAACCACGGCCGCACCACCTCGCGGTTCCGCGGCGGCGGCCACAAGCAGACCTACCGCTTCGTCGACTTCAAGCGCCGCAAGTTCGATGTGGCGGCGACGGTGGAGCGGCTGGAGTATGATCCGAACCGCACCGCTTTCATCGCGCTGGTCAAGTACGCGGATGGCGAGCTCGCCTATATCCTGGCGCCGCAGCGCCTCAAGCTGGGCGATAGCGTGATCGCGGGTGCTCGCGTCGACATCAAGCCGGGGAACGCGATGCCGCTGGCGGCGATCCCGGTCGGCACCATCGTGCACAACATCGAGCTCAAGCAGGGCGCCGGGGGCAAGGTCGCACGCTCGGCAGGCACCTACGCCCAGCTGGTCGGCAAGGACTCAGGGTACGCGCAGATCAAGCTGCAGTCGGGCGAGGTGCGCGTCGTGCGCTCGGAATGCATGGCGACGGTGGGTGCGGTGTCCAATCCGGACAACATGAACCAGTCGGTCGGCAAGGCCGGACGCTCGCGCTGGCTCGGCCGGCGTCCGCACAACCGCGGCGTGGTGATGAACCCGGTCGACCATCCGCACGGCGGCGGCGAGGGCCGCACCTCCGGCGGGCGTCATCCGGTCACGCCGTGGGGCAAGCCGACCAAGGGCTACAAGACGCGCGTCAACAAGCGCACCGACAGCCTGATCATCCGTCGCCGCAAGGTCGGCAAGTGAGCAGCGCTGGGCAAGTGAGGGGCACATAAGATGGCACGTTCCGTCTGGAAGGGCCCGTTCGTGGACGGGTATCTGCTGAACAAGGCCGAGGCGTCGCGCGCTTCGGGCCGCAACGAGGTGATCAAGATCTGGTCGCGTCGCTCGACGATCCTGCCGAACTTCGTGGGCCTGACCTTCGGCGTCTATAACGGGCACAAGTTCCTGCCGGTGCAGGTCAGCGAGAACATGGTCGGGCACAAGTTCGGCGAGTTCTCGCCGACGCGCACCTTCACCGGGCACTCGTCGGACAAGAAGGCGAGGCGCGGCTGACATGAGCAAGCCCAAGCACAAGCGGGCGCTATCCGAGACCGAGGCCCAGGCAGTGACGCGCAACATCCGCGTCAGTCCGCGCAAGCTCAACCTGGTCGCCGGCCTGATCCGCAACAAGCCGGCGGCACAGGCGGTGGCGACGCTGACCTTCAGCAAGCGGCGCATCGCCCAGCAGGTCAGGAAGACGCTGGAGAGCGCGATCGCCAACGCCGAGAACAACCATCAGCTCGACGTCGACCAGCTCGTCGTCATCCACGCCGAGGTCGGCAAGTCGATCGTGATGCGCCGCTTCCACGCCCGCGGCCGCGGCCGCTCGGCGCAGATCGAGAAGTTCTTCAGCCACCTGAAGATCGTCGTCGCGGAGCGGGCGCCGGCTGCCGCTGCGCCCCAGCAGAAGGCTGCCTGAACCATGGGTCACAAGGTCAATCCGATCGGGCTCCGCCTCGGCATCAACCGCACCTGGGATAGCCGCTGGTTCGCCGGCCGCGACTATGCCAAGCTGCTGCATGACGATCTGAAGCTGCGCACCCATCTGCGTCGCAAGCTGTCCGGTGCCGGCGTGTCGCGCGTGGTGATCGAGCGCCCGGCGAAGAAGCCGCGGGTGACCATCTACGCGGCCCGTCCCGGCGTGGTGATCGGCAAGAAGGGCCAGGACATCGACAACCTGCGCCGCGATCTGGCGAAGATGGCGAAGACCGACGTGTCGCTGAACATCGTCGAGATACGCAAGCCCGAGATCGAGGCGCAGCTGGTCGCCGAGAACATCGCCCAGCAGCTGGAGCGCCGGGTGGCGTTCCGCCGGGCGATGAAGCGCGCGGTGCAGTCGGCGATGCGCCTGGGCGCGCAAGGCATACGGATCAACTGCGGCGGCCGCCTCGGCGGTGCCGAGATCGCCCGCGTCGAGTGGTATCGCGAGGGCCGGGTGCCGCTGCACACCCTGCGCGCCGACATCGATTACGGGGTGGCCACCGCCAAGACGACGTACGGCACCTGCGGGGTGAAGGTCTGGATCTTCAAGGGCGAGATCCTGGCCCATGACCCGCAGGCGCAGGATCGTCGCGCCGCCGAACAAGCGCCGCAGCGATAAGCCGGCGCTGAGGATCACCGAACATGTTGTCTCCGAAGCGGACCAAGTACCGCAAGGCTCACAAGGGCCGCATACATGGCCTGGCGAAGGGCGGGACGGCGCTGAATTTCGGCGCCTTCGGACTGAAGGCGCTGGAGCCGGAGCGTGTCACCGCGCGTCAGATCGAGGCCTCGCGCCGCGCCATCACGCGCGCGATGAAGCGCGCCGGGCGCGTCTGGATCCGCATCTTCCCCGATGTGCCGGTCTCGACCAAGCCCGCCGAGGTGCGCATGGGCTCCGGCAAGGGATCGCCGGAGTTCTGGGTGGCGCGGGTGAAGCCGGGTCGCATCGTCTTCGAGATCGACGGCGTCTCGCCCGAGATCGCCAAGCAGGCGCTGGCACTCGGGGCGGCGAAGCTGCCGATCAAGACCAAGTTCGTCACCCGCATCGGGGAGGCCTGAGATGGCCCGTGCGAGCAAGCCGGCCGACCTGCGGGTCAAGACCGACGACGAGCTGCAGACCCAGTTGCTCGACCTCAAGCGCGAGCAGTTCAACCTGCGGTTCCAGCGCGCCACCGGTCAGAACGAGGGCGCGGGACGGGTGCGCGAGGTGCGTCGCGAGATCGCCCGCATCAAGACGGTGGTTCATGCAAAGCGCGCGGGGGCCACTGCCTCCGCGTCGAAGTCCTGAGAGGAGTTGGACGATGCCGAGGCGCGTCCTGACGGGTCGAGTGACCAGCGACAAGATGGACAAGACCGTGACGGTCCTCGTCGATCGCCGCGTCATCCACCCGCTGTACAAGAAGTTCATCCGTCGCTCGAAGAAGTATGCGGCGCACGACGAGGCCAACCTGTGCCGCGTCGGCGACACCGTGCGCATCATCGAGTGCCCGCCGATCTCCAAGCGCAAGACCTGGACGGTGGTGGCGCGCAACGGCCAGGCGATGGGCGACGATGCGGCCGCGGATGCTGCGCCTGCCGGGGACGCGGTGCCCGCCGGGATCGTGGCGGCCACGCCGGCACCCGAAGCTCCGCAGCCGGCGGTGAGCTGAGCCATGATCATCGTCGAGACCAACCTGGACGTGGCCGATAATTCCGGCGCCCGTCGGGTGCAGTGCATCAAGGTGCTGGGCGGCTCCAAGCGGCGGTCGGCATCGGTCGGTGACGTCATCGTCGTCTCCATCAAGGAAGCGATTCCGCGCGGCAAGGTGAAGAAGGGCGACGTGCATCAGGCCGTGGTGGTACGCACCTCGTTCCCGGTGCGCCGGGCGGACGGCAGCGCGATCCGCTTCGACCGCAACGCCGCCGTGCTGATCAACAAGCAGTCCGAGCCGATCGGCACCCGCATCTTCGGACCGGTGGTGCGCGAGCTGCGCGCGCGCAAGTTCATGAAGATCATCTCGCTCGCGCCGGAGGTGCTGTGATGGCCGCACGGATCCGCAAGGGCGATCAGGTCGTCGTCATCACCGGCTCGGATCGCGGCAAGCGGGGCGAGGTGCTCAGCGTGCTGCCGACCGCCGGACGCGCGGTGGTGCGCGGCGTGCGGATCGCGAAAAGGCACACCAAGCCGCGCGGCGCGGGCGAGCAGGGCGGGATCGTCGAGCGCGAGGCGTCGATCGACCTGTCCAACCTGAAGCTGGTCGATCCCAAGAGCGGCAAGCCCACCAAGGTGGGGTTCCGGGTGCTCGAGGGCGGCCGCAAGGTCCGCGTCGCCAAGGCGACCGGGCAGATCATCGAAGGCTGAGGAGGCGGACATGTCTGAGGCCAGCGAGACCGCTACCCCGCCGCGCGCGTTGCCGCGCATGCGTCAGCGCTACGAGAGCGAGATGCGCGCGAGCCTGCGCGAGCAGTTCGGCTACAAGAACGTGATGCAGGTGCCGCGCCTGGAGAAGATCGTCATCAACATGGGCGTGGGCGAGGCGGCCGGCGACCAGAAGAAGCTCGACGCCGCGGTCGGCGAGATGATGCTGATCGCCGGCCAGAAGCCGGTCAAGACGATCGCCAAGAAGGCGATCGCCGGCTTCAAGATACGCGAGGGCCTGCCGATCGGCTGCAAGGTGACGCTGCGCCGCACGCGCATGTACGAGTTCCTCGACCGGCTGGTGACGATCGCGATGCCGCGTGTGCGCGACTTCCGCGGTCTCGCCGCCAACAAGGGCTTCGACGGCCGCGGCAACTTCGCCATGGGTCTCAAGGAGCAGATCGTGTTCCCGGAGATCAACTACGACAAGGTCGACCAGATACGCGGCATGGACATCATCTTCGTCACCAGCGCGAAGACCGATGCCGAGGCGAAGGCGCTGCTCAAGGCGTTCGACCTGCCGTTCGCGGCGTAGGACGCCTTCAAGACTGAATTCGAATTGGAAAACCGTCGGGCGGGCCCGGCAGGTTCCGGAGGGTAGAACAAGGCATGGCCAAGACATCCGCCGTCAACCGCAACCTCAAGCGCAGCGCGATGGCGGTGCGCGACAAGGGCAAGCGGGTCGCGCTCAAGAGCATCGTCATGGATCGCACGCTTCCGGTCGAGGACCGGTTCGAGGCGTCGATGAAGCTGGCGCAGCTGCCGCGCAACGGTGCGCGCGTGCGCGTCAAGCTGCGCTGCAAGGTCACCGGCCGCTCGCGCGCGAACTATCGCAAGTTCGAGGTGTGCCGCATCGTGCTGCGCGACCTGGCCAGCAGCGGCCAGATCCCCGGCATGGTCAAGTCGAGCTGGTAAGGGAGACGACCCATGTCGATGTCTGATCCCCTGGGCGACATGCTCACCCGCATACGCAACGCGCAGCGCAGCCGGCACGCGGCGTGCACTGCACCGGCCTCGAAGCTGCGCGCCAATGTGCTCGAGGCGCTGCGCCGCGAGGGCTACATACGCGGCTTCAAGGCCGAGGAGCTGCGTCCGGGCATCGCCCAGCTGCGCATCGAGCTGAAATACACCGATGGCGAGCCGGTCATCAAAGAGATCCATCGCGTCTCCAAGCCGGGACGCCGGGTCTACTCCAAGATCAGGGAGCTGCCGCGGGTCTATGCCGGCCTTGGCGTCTCCATCCTGTCGACGCCGCGCGGCGTCCTGAGCGATGCAGAGGCTCGCGCCGCCAATGTCGGCGGCGAGGTCCTGTGTCGCGTCTTCTGAGGGGGGCATCATGTCACGCGTAGGCAAATACCCCGTCGAGATCCCCCAGGGCGTGCAGGTCGCGATCGAGGGCGGCGTACTGACCGCGACCGGCAAGCTGGGCGCGCTGCGGCTGCCGCTGTCGGAGCATGTCGAGACCACCGTCGCGGAGAACCGCGTCAGCGTGGTGCCGCGCAGCAAGGCCGCACCCTCGCGGATGATGTGGGGCACCACCCGGGCGCTGGTCGCGTCCATGGTGCGCGGCGTCTCCACCGGCTACAGCAAGACGCTGGAGATCACCGGCACCGGCTACCGCGCCTCGGTGCAGGGCTCGAACCTGGTGATGAATCTCGGCTACTCGCACGACATCGTCTACGCGATCCCGGCGGGCATCAAGATCACCACGCCGCGCCCGACCGCGGTCACGGTAGAGGGCATGGACAAGCAGCGCGTCGGTCAGGTGGCGCTCGACATCCGCAACTTCCGCGCCCCCGAGCCCTACAAGGGCAAGGGCGTGCGCTACGACACGGAAGTCATCCGCCGCAAGGAAGGCAAGAAGAAGTAATGGGCAGGCAACAGGATCTGCGGGAGCGCCGACGCACCCGCCTGCGCTTCCAGCTGCGCCGCAAGGCCTTCGGCCGTCCGCGCCTGTCGGTGTTCCGCTCTGGCAAGAACATCTATGCCCAGGTGATCGACGACGCCGCCGGCCGCACGGTCGCCGCCGCCTCCAGCCTGGACGCCGGTCTGCGCGAGCAGCTCAAGTCGGGTGCGGATTCCGACGCCGCCGCCGCCGTCGGCAAGCTGGTCGCCGAGCGCGCGGTCGCCGCCGGCGTGAGCCGGGTGGTGTTCGACCGCGGCGCCTATCTCTATCACGGGCGCGTCAAGGCGCTGGCGGAGGCTGCCCGCGAGGGCGGCCTCGCCTTCTAAGGGAGTTCTCGCGCATGGCACGTGATTCGAGAGAGGGCGGCCGCGGCGGCGGTCGCGAGCGCGACCGCGACGGCGACGACCTCGTCGACAAGCTGGTCACCATCAACCGCGTCGCCAAGGTGGTGAAGGGCGGACGCCGCTTCGCCTTCGCGGCCCTGGTGGTGGTGGGCGACCAGAAGGGCCGGGTCGGGTTCGGCGCGGGTAAGGCGCGCGAGGTGCCGGAGGCGATACGCAAGGCGACCGAGCGCGCCAAGCGGGCGCTGATCCGCGTGCCGATGAAGGAGGGCCGCACGCTGCATCACGACGTCGCCGGGCATTACGGCGCGGGCAAGGTGGTGCTGCGCTCGGCCGAGGCCGGCACCGGCATCATCGCCGGCGGCCCGATGCGCGCGGTGTTCGAGAGCCTGGGCATCGGCGACGTGGTGGCGAAGTCGCTCGGCAGCCGCAATCCGCACAACATGGTCAAGGCCACGTTCGACGCGCTGACCCGCTGCGCCAGCCCGCGCTCGGTGGCGAGCCGGCGCGGCAAGAAGGTGTCGGACATCCTGGGCAAGCGCGAGGCCGGCGGGACCGAGATGGCGGAGGGTGCGGCGCATGTCTGAGACCCTGGCGGCGCTGACCAGGCTGGTCGGCGACAAGGTGCGTGTCACCCAGACCGGGTCCGGCAACGGCCAGAAGCCCGGCCAGCAGGCGACGCTGCGCGGGCTCGGGCTGGACAAGATCGGCAAGACCCGCGAGCTCGAGAACACCGCCTCGGTGCGCGGCATGATCCGCAAGGTGTCCCACTTGGTGAAGCTGGAGGGATAGGATGAACCTCAACGAACTGCGCGACAACGAGGGCTCCCACTACCGCAAGAAGCGGCTGGGCCGCGGCATCGGCTCGGGCAAGGGCAAGACGTCCGGCAAGGGCGTCAAGGGACAGAAGGCGCGCGAGGGCGTTTCGCTAAACGGCTTCGAGGGCGGCCAGCTGCCGATCTATCGCCGCCTGCCCAAGCGCGGCTTCAAGAACATCTTCCGCAAGATCTACGCGCCGATCAATCTCGGCGCGGTGGAGAAGGCGATCCTCGAAGGCAAGCTCGATCCGGCGCAGCCGATCGACGAGGCGGTGCTGCGCCGCTCCGGCCTGGTCGGCAGCGGCAAGTATGCTGGCATACGGATCCTCGCCGGCGGCGAGCTGACGCGGGCGGTCGCGTTCGACGTCGCGGGCGCGTCGGTCGCGGCGATCGCGGCGGTGGAGAAGGCCGGCGGCAGCGTCAAGGTGTCGGTGCCGCCACACGTCAAGGCGACCGAGGCCGCCTGACGCGGTCGCGGCCTCGCGCGGCCCTTGACCCGGTCGGAGCGTGAGCCTTTAAAATCCGCTATCGCTGTTGATCAGAACAGGCAGCGCCTCCTTCGGGAGGCGCTGTTCTCGTGAGAAGGGATGCGCGCATGGCCTCCGGGGCCGAGCAGATGGCAGCCAACCTGAACTTCGGTGCGCTGTCGAAGGCGACCGAACTGTGGAAGCGGATCTGGTTCACGCTGGGGGCGCTGATCGTCTACCGCATCGGCACCTACATCCCGGTGCCGGGGATCGACGCCGCGGTGATGGGACAGCTGCTGGCGCAGCACCAGGGCGGCATCCTGGGCATGTTCGACATGTTCACCGGCGGCGCGCTCGGCCGCGCCACCGTGTTCGCGCTCAACATCATGCCCTACATCAGCGCCTCGATCATCGTGCAGCTGATGTCGTCGGCGGTGCCCTCGCTGGAGACCCTCAAGAAGGAGGGCGAGCAGGGGCGCAAGAAGCTCAACCAGTACACCCGCTATCTCACGGTGCTGATCGCGCTGTTCCAGGCCTATGGCTTCGCGGTCGGGCTCGAGGCGATGCACGGCCGCGGCGGGGCTGCCGCGGTGATCGATCCCGGCACCTTCTTCCGCTTCTCCTGCGTCGTCACCCTGGTCGGCGGCACCATGTTCCTGATGTGGCTGGGCGAGCAGATCACCGCGCGCGGGGTCGGCAACGGCATCAGCCTGATCATCTTCGCCGGCATCGTCGCCAACCTGCCGCACGCGCTCGCGACGCTGCTGCAGCTCGGCTACACCGGCGGGCTGTCGCCGATCTTCGTCGCCGTGTTCCTGCTGATCGCGATCGGCGTGATCGGCTTCATCACCTTCATGGAGCAGGCGCAGCGCCGGGTGACGATCCAGTATCCCAAGCGCCAGGTCGGCAACCGCATGTTCGGCGGCGACTCCACCCACATGCCGCTCAAGGTCAACACCTCGGGGGTGATCCCGCCGATCTTCGCCTCCTCGGTGCTGCTGATCCCGGCGACCATCGCCGGCTTCGCCGCCAATCGCGGCGGCACCGGCTGGCTGTCCACCATCGGCCAGATGATCGCCCACGGGCAGCCGCTCTACATGCTGCTCTACGCCGCGATGATCATCTTCTTCTCGTTCTTCTACGCCGCGGTCACCTTCAATCCGGTCGAGACCGCCGACAACCTGCGCAAGCAGGGCGGCTTCCTGCCCGGGATCCGGCCCGGCGCCAACACCGCCGCCTTCCTCGACCGCATCCTGACCCGGCTGACCACGATCGGCGCGCTCTATCTGGTGGTGGTGTGCCTGCTGCCGGAGATCCTGATCAGCCGCTACAACGTGCCGTTCTATTTCGGCGGCACCAGCCTGATCATCATCGTCTCGGTGGCGATGGACACCCGCGCGCAGATCACCTCGCACCTGCTGGCGCACCAGTACGAGGGGCTGATCCGCAAGTCGCGCGGCAGGACCAGGCTGAGATGAACCTGATCTTCCTCGGACCGCCCGGCGCGGGCAAGGGGACCCAGGCGAAGCGGCTGGAGCGCAGCTACGGCATCGCGCAGATCTCCACCGGCGACATGCTGCGCGCCGAGGTCGCGGCCGGCAGCGAGATCGGCCGCAAGGCGCGCGCGATCATGGATGCCGGCTCGCTGGTGCCGGACGAGGTGATCATCGCGATGCTGCGCGCCCGCATCCGCCAGCCCGACTGCGCCAGGGGCTTCATCCTGGACGGCTTCCCGCGCACCGAGGCGCAGGCGGACGCGCTGGACGCGCTGATGACGGAACTTGGCCTGAAGATCGACGCCGTGCTGACGCTTCAGGTCGACGAGCCGGAACTGGTCGAGCGCATCGCCGGGCGCTTCACCTGCGCCGCCTGCGGCGCGGGCTACCATGACAGCTTCAGGCGGCCGCGCGTCGAGGGCACCTGCGACGCCTGCGGCGGCCACGACTTCATCCGTCGCGCCGACGACAAGCGCGAGACCGTGGCGGCGCGGCTGCAAGCCTACCGCCGCCAGACCACGCCGATCCTGCCGCACTACCAGGCGCAGGGGCGGCTGTTCGACATCGACGGGATGGCCGACATCGACGCCGTCAGTGCGGCGATCGACGCGGCGATCCACGACGCTACGCAGGAAGACTTGATCCGGCGCGATTGACTCCCCAGTCGTCGGACGTATAGTGCGCGCCCTCAGCCCGGTCCACGCTGCGGCGTCCAGCACGCCGCGCGAAGCCGGCGCTCACCTGATCCTCCGCCGCGCCGGCCCACGATGCAGCGGACGATCTCGCGGCCCTGGCGGGCAGAGCTTTACTGCCCGGTCGATGCCGGGCGCACGAGGAGTGACTGGCGTGGCGCGTATTGCCGGCGTGAACATCCCGACCAACAAGCGGGTCCTCATCGCCCTGACCTACATCTTCGGCATCGGGCCTGCCAAGGCGCGTGCCATCTGCACTACCCTGTCGCTTCCCGCCGAGCGCAGGGTCAACGAGCTGTCCGACGACGAGGTGCTGCGGATACGCGAGCTGATCGACCGCGAGTTCCGGGTGGAGGGCGACCTTCGCCGGGAGCTCGCGATGAACGTCAAGCGCCTGATGGATCTCGGCTGCTATCGCGGCCTGCGGCATCGTCGCGGCCTGCCGGTGCGCGGCCAGCGCACCCACACCAATGCCCGCACCCGCAAGGGCAAGGCGGTGGCGATCGCCGGCAAGAAGAAGGCGACCAAGTAGCAGAGGCGTCCTCGCCCGATGCGTCACCGCGACTCAGCATAACGTCAGGACGGACAGACCATGGCGAAAGCCGCCGCAGCACCGCGCGTTCGCAAGAAGGAACGCAAGAACATCATCTCCGGCGTGGCGCACGTGCTGTCCACGTTCAACAACACGATGATCACCATCGCCGACGCGCAGGGCAATGCCATCGCGTGGTCCTCTTCCGGCAGCCAGGGCTTCAAGGGTTCGCGCAAATCGACCCCCTACGCCGCCCAGGTCGCCGCCGAGGATGCCGGCCGCAAGGCGCGCGAGCATGGCATGGAGACGTTGGAGATCGAGGTGTCGGGTCCCGGATCCGGACGCGAGAGCGCGTTGCGGGCGCTGCAGGCGGTGGGCTTCTCGATCACCGCGATACGCGACATGACGCCGATCCCGCATAACGGCTGCCGTCCGCGCAAGCGCCGGCGGGTCTGAGCGATACGACAAGCCGGTTCCGGTCGACACCGGGCGCGGCTCCCGAATGACCGCCCGGCTCCGAGAGGAGTGGGGCACGGCCGTCGCTTTCGCGAGCGGCGCCCTCGTTGAGAAAGGCCACCACCTTGGTGCTCCAGAAGAACTGGCAGTCGCTGATCAAGCCGGAAAAGCTGGAAGTCGAGCCGGGCGCCGAGCCCGCGCGCACCGCGACCGTGGTCGCGGAGCCGCTGGAGCGCGGCTTCGGCATGACGCTGGGCAACGCGATCCGGCGCATCCTGCTTTCCTCGCTGCAGGGTGCGGCGGTGACCGCGCTGCAGATCGACGGCGTGCTGCACGAGTTCTCCTCGATCGCCGGCGTGCGCGAGGACGTCACCGACATCGTGCTCAACATCAAGCAGCTGGCGCTGCGCATGCACGGCGAGGGGCCCAAGCGCATGGTGCTCACCGCCACCGGTCCCGGCGAGGTGCGCGCGAGCCAGATCCAGGTCGGCCACGACATCGAGGTGATGAACCCCGACCTGGTGATCTGCACCCTCGATGACGGCATCAAGCTGAGCATGGAGTTCACCGTCAATCTCGGCAAGGGCTACGTGCCGGCCGCCGCCAACCGCCCCGAGGACGCGCCGATCGGGCTGATCCCGATCGATGCGATCTACTCGCCGGTGCGCCGCGTGTCCTACAAGGTGGAGCCGACCCGCGTCGGCCAGGTCACCGACTACGACAAGCTGCTGCTGATCGTGGAGACCAACGGCGCGGTGAGCCCCGAGGACGCGGTCGCACTCGCCGCCCGCATCCTGCAGGACCAGCTGCAGCTGTTCATCAACTTCGACGAGCCGCGCCCGGTGCGCCCGGAGGAGCCGCAGGACGACCTGCCGTTCAACCGCAACCTGCTGCGCAAGGTCGACGAGCTCGAGCTCTCGGTGCGTTCGGCGAACTGCCTGAAGAACGACAACATCGTCTATATCGGCGACCTGGTGCAGAAGACCGAGCAGGAGATGCTGCGCACGCCGAACTTCGGCCGCAAGTCGCTCAACGAGATCAAGGAGGTGCTCACCTCGATGGGGCTATCGCTGGGCATGAACGTGCCGACTTGGCCGCCCGAGAACATCGAGGACCTCGCGAAGCGGCTCGACGAGCCGTTCTGAACCCCGCGGCGCCTCGCGTCGATCCAAGCCAGACCACAGGAAGCCTGAACCATGCGTCACGGGGTAGCCGGCCGTAAGCTCGGCGTCACATCGTCCCATCGCCTCGCGATGTTCCGCAACATGGCCGTCGCACTCATCAAGCACGAGCAGATCACCACCACCCTGCCCAAGGCCAAGGAGCTGCGTCCGGTCGCCGAGAGGCTGATCACGCTCGGCAAGCGGGGTGGACTGCATGCCCGCCGCCAGGCCTACGCGCAGCTGCGGGACGACGTGATCGTGACCAAGCTGTTCTCGACCATCGCCGACCGCTACAAGGCCCGCGCCGGCGGCTACACCCGCGTGCTGCGTGCCGGCATGCGTCACGGCGACGCCGCCGACATGGCGGTGATCGAGCTGATCGACCGCGACGTCTCCGCCAAGGGTCAGGATAGCGGTCCGCGTCCGGCGGCCCCGGAGTTCGAGGACGGCTTCCAGAGCTAGCACCCGCCGCGGCCCGCGAATACGAGGCTCCGGCCTTCCAGGGCGTTGACCCTCCAAGTCGCCCTCATCCATCGCACCTGCTACCGCTACGACCAGCCGGTCAGCCTCGGCCCGCAGACCATACGGCTGCGCCCGGCGCCGCAGACCCGCACGCTGATCCTGTCCTACGCGATGAAGATCGAGCCGGACGGGCATCTGCTGCACTGGCAGCAGGACCCGCAGGGCAATTTCCTCGCCCGCGCGGTATTTCCCGACCGTGTCACCCGGCTGGAGGTGACCGTCGAGTTGGCGGTCGAGCTGGCGCCCCTCAACCCGTTCGATTTCTTCCTCGAGCCGCAGGCGGAGCGCTGGCCGTTCCGCTACGGCGCGGCGCTGCAGGCCGAGCTGACGGCGTTCCGCAGCAGGCGGCCGGCGGGTCCGCGGCTGCGCGGGCTGCTGCGCGACATCCCGCGAGAGGCCCAGCCCACCGTCGCGATGCTGACCGCGCTGAACGCGCGGCTTCGCGACCGCATCGAGTACGTCGTGCGCCCGGAGCCCGGCGTGTGGACCGCCGAGCGGACGCTGGCGCAGGCTTGCGGTTCGTGTCGCGACTCTGCTTGGCTGATGGTCCAGGTGGCGCGCCATCTCGGCTTCGCCGCGCGGTTCGTCTCGGGTTACCTGATCCAGCTCGCACCCGACCGGGACGACCTCGACGACGCCTCGGCGGGTGCGGCCGCGGATCGCGCCGATCTGCATGCCTGGGCCGAGATCTACCTGCCCGGCGCCGGCTGGATCGGCTTCGACGTCACCTCGGGGCTGCTCGCCGGCGAGGGCCACATCCCGCTCGCGGCGAGCCCGCAGCCGGCGTCCGCCGCCGCGATCAGCGGAACGGTCGGCCCCTGCGAGACGCGGTTCGACGTCTCGATCGCCGTGACCCGCATCCTGGAGACGCCGCGCGGTGCATCGCCATAAGACGACGCCGCCTGGCGATGCCGGCCTGCGGCGAGGCGGTCGACGCGCGGCTGACGGCCGGCGACGTGCGGCCGACCATCGGCGGCGCGGCGATTTTCGTCGCGACCGACGATGCGGACGCCGCGGCGTGCAACGACGCCGCACCCGGGCGACCGAGCGACCGGGTGCTGCGCACGATGCCGGAGCCTCGCCTCGATGTCGGGCCGACGCGCGCACTGGACCTGCGGCATGCCGCATCCGGCGCCGCCGGAGCCTGGCGCACGGCGGCGCATCGCAGTTCGGCGAGACGCGGGCCGCATCCAGCCCGACCATGGCGCGTTGTGCTGACCGCGAGACGCGCGCCATCCCGGCGGCGAGACATCGGAGGAGGATCAGTCATGGTCGACGGCAACCGTATCGAGGGTGCGGCGGAAGACACGATCGGCAAGGTGCAGGACGGCATGGGCGGGTTGCTGGGCGACGGCGCCACGCAGGCACGCGGCAAGGCCAAGCAGGTCGCCGGACAGGCGCAAGGCTTCTACGGCGAGGCGCTGGACACCGCACGCGACTTCACCTCGGACCAGCCGCTGATCGCGATCCTGGTCGCGAGCCTGCTCGGCTTCATCCTCGGCGGCATCTTCGCGCGCCGCTGACCGCCCGGCGACCCCAACCACCACAAGGGCCCATACGATCCAGCCGGAGTTCACCTCATGCTCAAGCTCGCCCTGCTGTTCCTCGTGATCTCCATCATCGCCGGCATCTTCGGCTTCGGCGGCGTCTCCGCCGCCTCGGCGGGGATTGCCAAGATCCTGTTCTTCATCTGCATCGTGGTGTTTCTGCTGTTCCTGGTGCTCGGCGTCATGGCCGGCAAGGCGATCTTCTAGCCAAGCCTCATCAGGCTCCGGGGGCAGGGCGCCGCTCCCGCGGCAGCCGCCGGAGGTGCCAGCGAGGGGGCGCGCCGCCGCATGACCGGCGCGCGCGCCCCGACCGCTCGGGCGATCAGACCGAGACGGTGCCCTCGTCCGGCATCTGCCCGTTCGGGGTCATGCCGTGCACGGCGTTCGGCAGATGCTGGCTGAGCTGGGAGAGGAAATCGTGCGGCGCCATGCCCGCCTGACCGGCCATGCTTTGCACCTGATCCTGGCCGAGCACGCCCTGCAGCTGCTGCGGCGAGACCGGCTGATTGGGGCCGTTGCCGATCCAGGACTGGGCGATATGGCCCAGCCCGGCCTGCTCGAAGCTCTGCATCAGGCCGCCAAGACCGCCCGCCATGCCGCCGCCCATCATGCCGCCCATGCCCTGCTGGCCCATGCCATCCTGGCCCATGCCCTGCTGGCCCATGCTTCCTTGACCCATGCCTCGGCCGCCGCCGCCGAGCATGTTCATCAGCACGCCGCCGATCGGCGATGCGGTGCCGCCGCCGCCGCCGCCCATGAGGCCGCCGATCACCGATTCCAGAATACCCATGATGAAGTCCTTCCGTTGAGTGGCCGGCGAACTTGGAGATCTACGCCGGCCGTGACGCGATGCGGGATTCCGCGGCGCGTTATGCTAGACAGGGGCGTTGGTGCTGCGCCGTCATGCCGCCGGCGGCCGAAACGGATCGGCCGCCGCCCCGGGCGCGTCCCCGCACGCGTCGCGGCGGCATCCGGCGGTTCCCCGGTGCCTTGAGCAACGGCCGGGGTTGCATCAAGTTCGGTCGAACCGATGATATGCCCGCGCCGTCCGCTCATGCACAACACCCAGGCCGCGCCGCGGCCGGCTCAGCTAGGATCTCGCGTGGCTGCCCAACGATACCGCCTCATCGTCCCGGCTGGACAGTCCCGGGCCGGTATCTCCGGCCGCCTGATCGGAGCCCCATGCTCTCGGCGCTGACCCTCCTGCTCGCGACCTGCCTGCTCGTCCTGGTGCTGCAGGACGCCTTCGAGGTGATGCTGCTGCCGCGCCGCGTGCAGCGACGCTTCCGCCTGACCCGGCTGTATTTCCGGACGAGCTGGATCGCCTGGAGCGCCGTCGCGCTGCGACTGCCGGCGGGGGTCGGGCGCGAGCGCATCCTGGGGGTGTTCGGCGCGCTGTCGATGGTCGTGCTGTTCGCGCTCTGGGCCACCACCCTGATCATCGCGTTCGGCCTGCTGGACTGGGTGCTGCAGGGGTCCGGCGCCGGCTCGCCGCTGACGACCCAGCTCTACATGAGCGGCGCCACCTTCTTCACCCTCGGCTACGGCGACGTGGTGCCGCGCGCCGGCGCTGCGCGCGCGCTCTCGGTGTTCGAGGCCGGCACCGGCATCGGCTTCATCGCAGTCGTCATCGGCTACCTGCCGGTGCTCTACCAGCTGTTCTCCAGACGGGAGGCGCACGTGATCCAGCTCGACGCACGCGCCGGCTCGCCGCCCACCGCCTGCACCATGCTGATCCGGCACGTCGAGGGCAGCGGCCTGGGCAAGCTGGACGAATTGCTGCGGGAGTGGGAAGTCTGGGGATCGGAGCTGCTGGAAAGCCACCTCTCCTATCCGATGCTGGTTTATTATCGCTCGCAGCACGACAACCAGTCCTGGCTCGCGGCGATTACCGCGGTGATGGATACCTGCGCGCTGCTCCTCGTGGGCGTCGAGGCCCTGCCGCCGCTGCAGGCGCGCATGACCTTCACCATGGCCCGTCAGGTGGTGGTGGAGATGGCGCGCTCCCTGGGCGTCAGGCCGTCGCGCTACGATGGCGGCGACCGCATGCCGCCGGAGGACTACGCGCGCATGGAAGCGCTGTTCGCCGATGCCGGGCTGCACTGGGGCGGCGGCCCGGACGTCCAGGAAATCCTGGGCGCGCTGCGCGCCACCTACGAGCCGCTGCTGGACGGGCTCGCCGCGGCGCTGCTGCTGCCGCTGCCGGGCTGGATCCCGGCGCACGACGCCGCCGACCACTGGCAGGGCGGCCATCGCGGCCTGATCGCCAGCCGCCTGATCGAGCAGCTCTCCGAGCGCTCCGGCGCGCCTGCCTCGCCACCCGCACGCGGCACGCTGTCGCAGCGCCTGCGGGCGCGCCTGAACCAGGAGTGATCGTGCCGCCGCCGATGGACCATCCTCGACCGGAACCGGGACCCTCCGCACGGGAGCGCCTGCTCGAGGCGCTGCTGCGCAGCGCCGTCGACTACGCGATCATCGCCACCGACCTGGCCGGGCTGGTGACGGTCTGGAACGAGGGGGCGCGGCGCCTGCTGGGCTGGACCGAGGCGGAGATGATCGGGCGGCCGGCGCACCGGTTCTTCACCCCCGAGGACCAGGACCGCGGCGCGCCGCAGGCGGAGCTGCAGGCCGCCCTGCTGGAGGGACGCAGCGCCGACGAGCGTTGGCACCAGCGATGCGACGGCTCGCGCTTCTGGGGCAGCGGCGAGATGATGCCGGTCCGCGACCGGGCGGGGATCGTCGAGGGCTTCATCAAGGTGGTGCGCGACCGCACCGCGCAGCGCCTGGCCGGCGAGCGGCATCGCGTGGACGCCGAGTTCCTGCGCAGCGTGCTCGCGGCGTCCGGCGACTGCATCAAGGTGCTCGACCTCGACGCCAACCTCGTCTTCATGAGCGAGGGCGGCCAGCGCATCATGGAGGTGAGCGACTTCAACGCGATCCAGGGTTGCCCGTGGCCGGATTTCTGGCACGACCGCAGCAAGCCGGAGGCACATGCGGCGGTGCGGGCCGCCCGCGACGGCGGGATCGGCCGCTTCCAGGGGATGGCCCCGACGCTGGCCGGCTCGCCCAGATGGTGGGACGTGCAGGTCACGCCGATGCTCGCCGCGGACGGCAAGCCGGAGCGGCTGCTCTGCGTCTCGCGCGACGTCAGCGCCAGCCGCCAGGCCGAGATCGAATTGCGCGAGGCGCAGGGGCTGAACACGCTGATCCTGAACTCGAGCCGCGACTGCATCGTCGTGCTCGATCTCGACGGCGTGGTGCAGTTCGTCAGCCCGGGCGGGATCCAGAGCATGCAGATCAACGAGCCGCGCGAGATCCTCGGCCGGTCGTGGCTGAGGCTGTGGAAGGACGCCGATCACGCGGCCGCCGGCGCGGCGCTGGCCGAGGCACGGACCGGCGGCACCGGCCGCTTCGAAGGATTCTGCCCGACCTTCGTCGGCACGCAGAAATGGTGGGACGTGGTGGTCTCGCCGCTGCCGGGCGCGGACGGCACGCCGGAGCGACTGGTCGCGGTGGGGCGCGACATCACCGGGCGCAGGCAGGCGGAGCGCGAGCTGCGCGAGCTGAACGACAGCCTGGAGCACCGCGTCGAGGAACGTACCCGGGCGGTCCGGCTGGCGGAGTCGCGGTTCCGCGGCATCTTCGACTCCACCACCCAGCTGATCGGGCTCGTCGCCCTCGACGGCACGGTGCTGGAGGCGAACCGTGCCGCACTCGCCCTGGCCGCGGTCGCCGCCTCCGACGTCAGGGGGATACCGATCTGGGAATCGCCGTGGTTCCGCCGGCTGCCGGGTGCGGTCGCGGTGTTCCGCAGCGCCTTCGCCGCCGCCCTCTGCGGCACCCTGGCGCGCACCGAGCTCGATCTGCGGCTGCACGGCGGGTGCGAGCGGATCTACGACCTCTCGCTGAACCCGGTGCGCGACGACCGCGGCCGGATCGAGTTCATCGTCGTCGAGGGCCGCGACATCACCCAGTTCCGCGCCACCGAGGCGCAGCTTCGCCAGGCGCAGAAGATGGAGGCGGTCGGGCAGCTCACCGGCGGGCTGGCGCACGATTTCAACAACCTGCTGACCGGCATCACCGGCAGCCTGGAGCTGCTGAAGACCCGCCTGGCGCAGGGCCGCGCCGGCGAGGTCGACCGCTATGTCGGTGCCGCACTCGGCGCCGCCGGCCGCGCCGCGGCGCTGACCCACCGGCTGCTGGCGTTCTCGCGCCGGCAGACCCTGGACCCGAAGCCGATCGGCGCCAACGCGCTGGTGGCCGAGATGGTCGAGCTGATCGAGCGCACCGTCGGGCCGCAGGTCAGCCTCGAGACGGTGCTGGCGCCGGAGCTGTGGCCTACCCTGTGCGATCCCAACCAGCTCGAGAGCGCGCTGCTCAACCTGTGCATCAACGCGCGCGACGCGATGCCGGACGGCGGCCGGCTGACCATCGAGACGGCGAACCGGGCGCTGGACGGGCAGGAGGCGCACGCGCACGACCTGCCGCCCGGCGCCTACGTCGTGATCTGCGTCACCGATACCGGCACCGGGATGGCGCCGGACGTGGTCGCGCGCGCCTTCGACCCGTTCTTCACCACCAAGCCGACCGGCATGGGAACCGGCCTCGGCCTGTCGATGATCTACGGCTTCGCCAAGCAGTCCGGTGGCCAGGTGCGGATCGTCTCGAGACCGGGCGAGGGCAGCATGATCAGCATCTACCTGCCCCGGTTCCGGGGCGAGGCGCAGGGCGAGACCGCCTCCGCGGGACTGGCGCCGCCGCCGGACCCGGCCGTCGGCGAGACGGTGCTCGTGGTCGATGACGAGCCGACGGTGCGCATGCTGATCACCGAGGTGCTCCAGGAGCTGCGCTACGCCACCATCGAGGCCGCGGACGGCGCCTACGGCCTGCAGTTGCTGCAGTCGAACGCGCGCATCGACCTGCTGATCACCGATATCGGCCTGCCGGGCGGGCTGAACGGCCGGCAGATGGCCGACGCGGCGCGACGCACCCGTCCTGAGCTGAGGGTGCTGTTCATCACCGGCTACGCCGGCGCGGTGGTCGGCTACGGCCAGCTCGATCCGGGCATGCACGTGCTCGCCAAGCCATTCGCGATGGCGACGCTGGCGTCCAAGATCCGCTCGGTGCTGGCACCCGATCGGTCGCGCGAACGATGATCCAGGAGCAGGCAAGGGGCTTTGCCCCTTGACCCCATCAAAGGCAGTCTTTGAAAAAATTGTATTAAGAAATGGGTTTGGGGCCTGCGGCCCGCGACGGGTCAAGGGCAGAGCCCTTGCCTCAATCCGGCGGCCGGAGCCGATCCCCGAACGAGGCGGTGACCCTCTCGGCCATCGCGGGGCTGGTGCGCCGGCGGCGGCGCGGGTCGGGCTCGGCGGGCGCTGCCGGCGGCTGCAGCAGATGGCCCGGGATCATCACGGTGATGCTGACCGGGATGCGCGTCATGCCGGGCGCGTCGGGCAGGTCGAACAGGCCCGATGCCACCGCCTCGTCGAGCGACATCCGGCTGCCCTCGGCCTGCGCGGTGAACGCCACGCTCTCGCCGCCGACCGACATCGTCAGCTGCGGCGGCAGGTCCCGGCTGTCCATGTCGTCTCCTTGCCTTCTCGCACCTAGCCTACCCTGTCCCCAGCGTCGGACGGGCGCCGATCAGCGGCGAGGCGCGGCGGCGCGCAGCTGCTCGGCGAGGAACGCGGCCCTCGCCTCCGCCACCCGGGCGCGCAGCCTCGGGTCCGACAGCATGTGGGTGCCGGGAAGCAGCAGCAGCTGATAAGGCCGTCCGGCGGCGATCAGCGCCTGGGTGAGCTTCACCGTGTTCTCGAAATAGACGTTGTCGTCGGTCAGGCCGTGCAGCAGCAGCAGCGGCCGCGACAGCGAGGCGGCGTACCTCAGCACGTTGCTGGCGCGGTAGCCGTTTGGATCCTGCGACGGCAGGCCGAGATAGCGCTCGGTATAGGCGGTGTCGTAGTCGGCGAAATCCACCACCGGGGCGCCGGCCACGCCGGCCCGGAACAGCTCGGGCCGCCGTATCGTCGCCATGGCGGTGAAGTAGCCGCCGAACGACCAGCCGGTGACCCCGGCGCGAGTGAGGTCGATCTCCTTGTATCGCTGCGCCAGCGCCCGCAGGCCGTCGGCCTGGTCGCGCAGCGGCAGGTCGATGAGGTCCCCCTTGGTCGCCCGCTCCCAATCATGGCCCCGCCCGGGGGTGCCGCGGCCGTCCAGTGCGACGACGACGAAGCCGTGGTCGGCCAGGCACTGCTCCTCGAGGTAGCGCCGTGGCGCGCGCTGCACCATCTTGACCGCCGGCCCGGCATAGACCGACAGCACCACCGGGTAGCGCCGCCCGCTCACGAACCCGTCGGGCCGGATGACCAGGGCGTCCAGCCCGCGCGGACCCGCCTCGGTGAAGGCGACGTGGCTCGCGATCGGCGGCTGCTCGGCGACGCTCGGCAGCGTGCCCAGCACCCGCCCGGAGGCGTCGCGCACCCGCGTCGCCGTGCTGCCGTCGGCGCCTTCGTAGGCGTCGGTGAAGATGCCGTGGCCGTCCTCGGCGAAGCGCGCGTCGTGCAGGCCGGGCTCGGTCGCGAGCGGCGTCGCCGTGCCCGTGCGCAGTGCTACGCGATAGAGCCCGGCGCCGAGCCGGTCCGGATCGGCGAGCACCGTCGCCGTGCCGGCCCGCGCGTCCAGATCCTCCAGCGACAGGAAGGGCAGGTCCGGGCCGGTGAGCGGATGGTCGAGGCTGCCGTCGGCGCGTCGCAGCTCCAGCCGCCATTGGTCGCCGACCTCGGCGGCCCACAGGAAGCCGGAGCCGTCGGGCAGCCAGCGCGGCAGCGCCCCGGCATGCCAGTTCAGCCCGGGCGAGATGTTGATCCAGGCCGGGTCGCCCTCGGACAGCAGGGTGCTGGCGTGCCCGGTCGCCGGATCGACGGCGAGCACGCGCTGCTCGGTCTGCCCCCGGTTCAGCACCACCAGCGAGAGCCTGCCGCGCTGCGGCCAGACCACCCGGACCAGGTAGGGGTAGGCCGCGCTGTCCCAATCTACCCAGCGCGTGGCGCCGCCGTCGCGCCCGATCAGGCCGAGCCGCAGGTGGGCGTTTGCGGTGCCGGCGCGCGGGTAGCGGAACTCGACCGGAGCAGAGGCCGGATGCTCGGGATCGCTGATGAAGTGCCGCTCGACCGCGCTGCTGTCGGCCTCCTCGTAGAGCAGCGTGGCGCTGTCGGGCGACCACCAGGCGCCGTCCGCCCGGTCCAGCTCCTCGGCGGCGGCGAACTCGGCGAGCCCATGCGACAGGGTGTCGCTGCCGCCGGCGGTGAGCTGACGATCCTGGCCGGTGGCGAGCGCGACCACGTGCAGGTCGCTGGCCCGCACCGCGGCCACGAAGCGGCCGTCGGGCGACAGCCGCGGCGCGATCCAGCCTGCGCCGGGCACCGGCGTGCTGGCGCCGCCGGGCAGGCCGATGCGGGTGAGCCGATCCGCCTCGCTGACCAGCAGCGTGCCGCCGTCGCGGGAGAGGGCGTAGTCGGTGATCCCGGTCAGCGCCATGCGGGCGCGCTCGCGACGCGCCTTTTCCTGCACCGAGAGCGGCTGGTCCGCCGCGGCCGGACGCGCGAGCTCGGTGGTGGCGCCGGTGGCGACGTCGAACCGGAACAGCCGCAGCCGCGTGTCGCGGGGCCCGCTGCGCAGGAACAGCACCGACCTGCCGTCCGGCGTCGGCTCGGCGTGCAGCGGCGCGCCGTAGCTGCCGTCGTGCGTCGCCGCGAGCGCCTCGAAGCAGCCCTCCGCGGCGCGCGACGGCGCGGCGCCGAGCAGCGGGGCGCCGAGCAGCGGGGCGGCGAGCAGCAGGGCGGCGGCCCAGCACGGCAGGCGACGCAGGCTGGGTGCGGTCAACGCGGCCCTTCCAGGAAGGAGGGGATCAGCGGGTCGTCGGTCTGCAGCGCGTTGCGGCCCGGCAGGTCGGCATCGCGCCAGCCGCCGCCCATCTGCTGGATCAGCGACACGCTGTCGGTCAGGCGCTGCTGCTGGATCGCGAGCGCGTTCTGCTCGTTGCTCAGCGCGGTGACCTGGCTGGTGACCACGGTGGTGTAGTCGACGGTGCCGGCCTCGTACTCGTTCAGCGCCACCGTCACCGCCTGCTCGGACAGCGACACCGCGCGCGCCTCCGCGTCGGCCTGCTGCGCCAGGATGCGCAGGCCCGACAGCGCGTCCTCGGTGTCCTGCAGCGCGGTCAGCACGGTCTGCCGGTAGGTCGCGACCGCGGCGTCGTACTGCGCCCGCGCCTGGTCGATCTCGGCCGAGCGCAGCCCGCCCTGGAACAGGATCTCGGTGGCGCTGGCGCCCAGCGACCAGGTGCGGTTGGCAACCTGGATCAGCGAGCCGATCGGGTTGCCGCTGTAGCCGTAGGCCGCCGACAGGCTGACGTCGGGGAAGAACGCCGCCACCTGGACGCCGATCAGCGCGTTCTGCTGCTCCATCGCGCGCTCCGCCGAGCTGACGTCAGGACGGCGCTGCAGCAGCGACGACGGCAGGTAGACCGGCGTCGGCGGCACCGCGCGTGCGAGCGGCGCCGGCGGCAGGGCGAGGTCGGCCGGCGGCCGGCCGGTCAGCACCGCGATCGCGTGCTCGTACTGGGTGCGCAGCACGCCCACGTTGATCGCCTGCGCGCGCGTCTGCTCCAGCTGGGTGCGCGCCTGCAGCAGCGCGATCGGCGTCGCCGTGGTCAGTCCGGCGTCGTACTGGTTCTGGGTGATGCGCAGCGAGCGGTCGTAGCTGGCGATGGTGCGGTCGAGCAGCTCCTGCAGCTGGTCCTGGGCGCGCAGGTTGAAGTAGTCGGTCGCCAGCGTCGCCTGGTAAGACAGCGTGGCGTTGGCGAGGTCGGCGGCACTGGCCTGGGTGCCGGCCACGTCGCTCTCCACCTGGCGGCGGATCCGGCCCCACAGGTCGAGGTCCCAGCTCGCGGTGCCCTGCAGCTGGTAGCTGGTCGAGGTGAAGCTGTTCGACCCGCCCGAGACGCCGGCGAAGCCTGCCGACGTGTTCGAGCCGCCGATGCCCGACGAGCTGCGGGTCACGCTGGGCGAGGCGCTCAGGGTCGGGAACAGGCTGGCGCGCGCCTCGTCGGTGATGGCCTTCGCGGCGCGGTAGTTGGCCTCGAAGTTCTTGACGTTCTGGTTCGACAGGCTGACCTGCGCCTCCAGCCCGTCCAGCACCGGATCATCGTAGATCGTCCACCAGCGGCCGCGATCCAGCTCGGCCGCGGCCGGGGTGGCGCGCTGCCAGCCGGCCGGCGGCTGCAGCTCCTTGAAGCGGGCCGAGACGATGGCATACGGCCGGTGGTAGTCGGGGCCGACCATGCAGCCGGCCAGGGTGACGGCTCCCAGGGAGGCCGCGAGCAGCCCGGCGCCCAGCCCTCGCGCCGACCGGGCGGAGGAGGCTTGACGCGGTCGCGGTCTCATTCGGCAGGCGCATCCTGCGGCATCGCACTGCGGCCCGCGCCGCGTCGCCGCTGCCAGCGCGCGTTCCACCAGTGGCGCATGCGGTCGAGGTAGAGATAGACCACCGGGGTCGTGTACAGCGTCAGCGCCTGGCTGACGACCAGCCCGCCGACCACCGACAGGCCGAGCGGACGGCGCAGCTCGTTGCCGTAGCCGTGGCCGAACACCAGCGGCAGCGCGCCCAGGGCGGCGGCGAAGGTGGTCATCATGATCGGCCGGAAGCGCAGCTGGCAGGCGCGCGTGATCGCCTCCAGCGGCGGCAGCCCATCGTTGCGCTCGGCGCTGAGCGCGAAATCCACCAGCAGGATGGCGTTCTTCTTGACGATGCCGATCAGCAGGATCACGCCGATCATCGCGATCAGCGAGAACTCCTCGCCGAACATCTGCAGCGCCAGCAGCGCCCCCACGCCCGCCGAGGGCAGGGTGGAGAGGATGGTCAGCGGGTGGATGTAGCTCTCGTACAGCACGCCCAGCGTCACGTAGACCGCGGCGAGTGCGGCGAGGATCAGCAGCGGCTCGCTGGCCAGGGTCTTCTGGAACTGTGCCGCGGTGCCGGCGAAGCTGCCGTGGATCGCGCTCGGCATGTGGATCGCGAGCATGGTCTCCTCGATGACCTGCGAGGCGTCGGACAGCGACTTGCCGGCGGCCATGTTGAACGAGACCGTGGCGGCGACGAAGTTGCCCTGGTGGTTGACCTGCAGCGGCGTCGTCGCGCTGACGATCCGGGTCACCGCCGAGAGCGGCACCATGGTCTCCACCGAGGAGGACACCGCCGAGCCGTTCGAGGTGCCACGCCCGTTGGCCAGGCTGTTGCTGATGCTGTTCTGCAGCGATTGCGAGCTGGTGGACAGCGTCGCGCCGGCCTGGGTGCTGCTGACCTGCGAGCCGGTGCCGCCGCCCGTGGCGGCGCTGGCCAGGCTGGCCGAGTTCTGGGTGCCCGAGGTCTGGATCGCCGAGCTCTGGGTGCCGACCGTCTGGGTGCCAGCCGTCTGGGCGCCGGAGCCGCCGCCGCGCGCGCTGGCGGCGCTGCTGGGCGAGGCGACCCGTATCGTGTTGCTCGCGGTGCTGCCGTTGGCGGTGCCGCCGGCGGTGCTGACCCAGATCTGCCTGAGGATGTCCGGGCTCTGCCAGAAGCGCGGCGCCACCTCCAGCACCACGTGGTACTGGTTCAGCGCGTTGAAGATCACCGAGGCGCTGCGCTGGCCGAAGGCGTCGAACAGGGTGTTGGTGATCAGCTGCGGCGTGAGCTGCAGCTTGGCCGCGGTGTCGCGGTCGATCACCACCTCGGTGGCGGGACCGCCCTGCTGCACGTCGGAGCTGACGTCGGTCAGCTCGCGTCGGCGCTGCAGCGCGCGCTCCAGCTTCGGCATCCACTCGTACAGCAGGTCCGAGGAATCGGCCTGCAGCGTGTACTGGTAGTTGGCGTTGCTCTGCCGGCCGCCCGCGCGCACGTCGGCGGCGGAGCGGCAGAAGAACTGCGCCCCGGTCATGTGCGACAGGCGGCGGGTGAGGCGGGCGATGGTCGCGTCGGTGCTGTCGTGGCGGAGATGGATGTCCTTCAGCTGGATGAAGGCCATCCCGGTGTTGGAGCCGTGGTCGCCGCCGCCGGTGTAGCCCGACACGCTCTGTATGTCGGGGTCGGCCATGATCACCCGCTCGGCGTCGACCAGCTTGGCGCTGATGTTCTGGAACGAGATCGACTGCTCGCCGCGTATGGTGCCGATCAGCAACCCGACATCCTCGTTGGGGAAGAAGCCCTTGGGCATGGCGCGGAACAGCATCACGGTGAGCACGATGGTCAGCGGCAGGGTCAGCGCCACCAGCCGCCGGTGGCGCAGCGCCCAGGCCAGGCTGAGCTCGTAGCCCTCCTGCATCGCGGCCAGCCCGATCTCGATGCGCGAGGACAGGCCGCCGAGGAACCGGCCGACCGGGCCCACCTGTCGCGGCGCCGGCAGCGCGCCGTGCGGCCGCACCCGCAGCAGCAGCGCGCACATCATCGGCACCGTGGTCAGCGACAGCACGAACGAGATCAGGATGGTCAGCGTCAGCGTCATCGAGAACTCGAAGAACAGCCGTCCCGCGATGCCGCCGAGCAGCAGGATCGGGGTGAACACCGCCACCAGCGAGACCGTGATCGAGAGCACGGTGAAGCCGACCTCGCGCGCGCCCTGCAGCGCCGCCTCCAGCCGACCCATGCCGGCCTCCATGTGCCGCGCGATGTTCTCCAGCACGACGATGGCGTCGTCGACCACGAAGCCGGTGGCGATGGTCAGCGCCATCAGCGACAGGTTGTCGAGCGAGAACCCCATCAGGTACATCGCGGCGAAGGTGGCGATGATCGAGGTCGGCACCGCCACCGCCGGGATCAGCGTCGAGCGCAGCGTGCGCAGGAACACCAGCACCACCAGGATCACCAGCGCCACCGAGACCGCCAGGGTGAACTGGGTGTCGGCTAGCGAGGCGCGAATGGTGGCGGAGCGGTCGATCGCGAGATTGAGTTCGACGCCGCCCGGCATGGCCGCGCGCAGCTGCGGCAGCATCGCCTTGATCTGGTCGATGGTCTGCACGATGTTGGCGTCGGCCTGCGGGTAGATCAGCACGATCACCGACGGCACGCCGTCGGACAGGCCCATGTTGCGCAGGTCCTCGACGCTGTCGTCCACCTCGGCGACGTCGCGCAGCCGCACCGGCGAGCCGTTGCGGTAGGCGATCACCAGGTTGCGGTAATCCGCCGCGTGGCTGGCCTGGTCGTTGGTGTCGAGCTGGTAGCGCCGGCTGCCCTGGTCGATGAAGCCCTTCGGGCTGTCGGCGTTGGCCGAGGCGAGGGCGGCGCGCACGTCCTCGAAGCCGATGCCGTACTTGAACAGCGGCAGCGGGTTCATCTCGACCCGCACCGCCGGCAGCGACGAGCCACCAGGCTCGGTGCGGCCGATGCCGCGTATCGCCGACAGGCTCTGCTGCAGCACGTTGGTCGCGTAGTCGAACAGCTGCGGCATGGTGCGCGTCTTCGAGGTCAGCGTCAGCACCATGATCGGCGAGTTGGCAGGGTTGAACTTGAAGTATTGCGGGTTGGAGCGCAGCGAGGTCGGCAGGTCGGCGCGCGCCGCCTGGATCGCCGCCTGCACATCGCCGGCCGCCCCGTTGATGTCGCGCGAGAAGTCGAACTGCACGACGACGCGCACCGAGCCCTGCACGCTCTGCGAGGTCATCTCGGTGACGCCGGCGATCTGGCCGAGATGGCGCTCCAGCGGCGCCGCCACCGAGGTCGCGACCTCGTCGGGCGAGCCGCCGGGCTGCTGCGCCTGCACCATGATGGTGGGGAAGTCCACCTGCGGCAGCGGCGCCACCGGCAGCTTGGTGTAGGCGAACAGGCCGGCCAGCAGCAGGGCCACGGTCAGCAGCGTGGTCGCCACCGGCCGCAGGATGAAGGGACGCGAGATGTTCATTCCGCCGGCTGCCCTTGGCCGTCGTACCCCGGCGCGTTCGGGTCCGCGATGTCGCGGCGGGCGAAGAAGCGGCGGCTGCGGCGGCTGAGCCCGTCCATGAACAGGTAGATCACCGGGGTGGTGAACAGGGTGAGCAGCTGGCTGACCAGCAGGCCGCCGACGATGGCGACGCCGAGCGGCCGGCGCAGCTCCGAGCCGGTGCCGGTGCCGAGCATCAGCGGCAGCGCCGCCAGCATCGCCGCCAGCGTGGTCATCAGGATCGGCCGGAAGCGCAGCGACGCCGCCCTGGCGATCGCCTCGCGCGGCGCGAGCCCGCCCTCGCGCTCGCCGCTGAGCGCGAAGTCGATCATCATGATCGCGTTCTTCTTGACGATGCCGATCAGCAGCACGATGCCGATGATGCCCATCACGTCCAGGTCCATCCCGGCCAGCATCAGCGCCAGCAGCGCGCCGATCCCGGCAGAGGGCAGGGTGGACAGGATCGTCACCGGATGGATGAAGCTCTCGTAGAGCACGCCCAGCACGATGTAGACCGCGGCGAGGGCGGCCAGCACCAGGAAGAACTCGTTGCCGAGGCTGCTCTGGAACGCCGCCGCGGTGCCCTGGAACGAGGTGGTGAAGCTCGCCGGCAGCCCCAGCCCGCGCTCGGCCTGCTGGATCGCTTCCACCGCCTGGCCGAGCGAGGCTCCGGGTGCGAGGTTGAACGAGATGGTGGTCGACGGGAACTGCCCGAGATGGCTGATCAGCAGCGGCGAGGTGCGCAGATGCACCGAGGCCACCGCGGTCAGCGGCACCAGGCCGCCGGTCGGCGAGTGCGCGACACCGGTGGCGGTGCTGGCGGTGGTGGTGCCCGACGTGCCCGGCAGGTAGATCTGGCCCAGGTTGGACAGGTCGGACTGGAAGCGGGGATCCGCCTCCAGGATGATCCGATACTGGTTCGACTGGGTGAAGATGGTCGAGATCTGGCGCTGCCCGAAGCTGTCATACAGCGCGTTGTCGATGGTCTGCGGCGTGATCGAGAAGCGCGCGCCGGTGGCGCGGTCGAGCGTGATGAAGGCGGTGAGGCCGTCGGCCTGCATGTCGCTCGCGACGTCGGCCAGCGTCGGCTCCTGCTGCAGCCGGTCCATCACGCGCGGCACCCACCGCTTGAAGGCTGTCGCGTCGGGGTTCTCCAGCACCACCTGGTACTGGGTGGCCGAGGTGGCGGTGTCGAGCGAGAGGTCCTGCACCGGCTGCATGTAGAGGCGCACGCCGGGGATATCGGCGACCTCGCGCCGGAGCCGCTGGATCACCCCTTGGGAGGACAGCGCGCGGTCGTCGTGCGGCCTCAGGTTGATCAGGAAGCGGCCGGAGTTCAGCGTCATGTTCTGGCCGTCGACGCCGATGAACGAGGACAGGCTGACCACGTCGGGATCCGACAGGATGGCGCGGCCGAGCGCCTGCTGATGGGTGCTCATCGCCTGCAGCGAGGTAGCCTGGCTCGCCACCGAGACGCCCTGGATGACGCCGGTGTCCTGCACCGGGAAGAACCCCTTGGGGATCACCACCGCGAGCGCCACCGTCAGCAGCACGGTGAGCAGCGTCACGACTAGGGTCAGCGGCTGGTGGTCGAGCACCACCGCGAGTGCCCGCCCGTAGCCGGCGATCAGCCGGTCGAGCGCCCCCTCGAGCCGGCGCGACACCGCGTTGCCCGAGCCGTGCGGCTCCTCGCGCAGCAGCCGCGCGCACATCATCGGCACCAGGGTGAGAGAGACCACCGCCGAGATCACGATGGTCACCGCCAGCGTGATCGCGAACTCGTGGAACAGCCGCCCGACCACGTCGCCCATGAACAGCAGCGGGATCAGGACCGCGATCAGCGACACCGTCAGCGAGACGATGGTGAAGCCGATCTGCCCCGCACCCTTCAGCGCCGCCTGCATGCGGCCCTCGCCCATCTCGATGAAGCGGGCGATGTTCTCGATCATGACGATGGCGTCGTCGACCACGAAGCCGGTGGCGATGGTCAGCGACATCAGCGACAGGTTGTCGAGCGAGAAGCCGAGCAGGTACATCGCGGCGAGCGTGCCGACCAGCGACAGCGGCACCGACAGGCTGGGGATCAGCGTCGCCGGCAGGTTGCGCAGGAACAGGAAGATTACCAGCACCACCAGCCCTACTGACAGCATCAGCTCGAACTCGACGTCGGCGATCGAGGCGCGGATGGTGGTGGTGCGGTCGGTCAGCGGCGTGATCCGTATGCCGGCCGGCATCGCGGCTTCCAGGTCGGGCAGCACCGACTTGATGTCGTCGACCACGCCGATCACGTTGGCACCCGGCTGGCGCTGCACGTTGAGGATGATCGCGGGGCTGGTGTTGGACCAGGCGGCGAGCTGGGTGTTCTCCGGCCCCTCCACCACGGTCGCGACGTCGCCGAGCCGGATCGGCGCGCCGTTCTGGTAGGCGATCACCTGGCGCGCGAGCTGCTCGGGGACGGTGATCTGCCCGTCGATCTTGAGCTGGGAGGCGCGCAGCGGACCGTCGAAGGTGCCGGTCGGCGAGTTGACGTTGACATTGGCGATGGTGGTGCGCAGGTCGTCGATGCCCAAGCCGCGCGCGGTGAGCGCCCGGGTGTTGACCTTGACCCGGATCGCACGCCGGTTGCCCCCCGTCAGCGTGACCAACCCGACGCCGCTGACCTGGCTCAGCTTCTGCGCCAGCCTGGTGTCGACATAGTCCTCGACCTCGGTCAGCGGCAGCGTCGCCGAGGTGATGCCGAGCGTCAGGATCGGGCTGTCGGCCGGGTTGATCTTGGCATAGACCGGCGGCGCCGGCAGGTCCGAGGGCAGCAGCGAGTTGGACTGGTTGATCGCCGCCTGCACCTCCTGCTCGGCGACGTCGAGGCTCATGCTCAGGCCGAAGCGCAGCGTGATCACCGAGGCGCCGCCGGACGAGCGCGAGGTCATCTGGTCGAGCCCCGGCATCTGGCCGAGCTGCGTTTCCAGCGGCGCCGTCACCGCGGTCGCCATCACCTCCGGCCCGGCGCCCGGATAGAAGGTCTGCACCTGGATGGTCGGATACTCGACCTGCGGCAGCGCGGAGATCGGCAGGAACTGGTAGCCCAGCAGGCCCGCCAGCAGGATGGCGAGCATCAGCAGCGTGGTCGCGACCGGCCGCTCGATGAAGAGGCGCGAGATCAAGGCTGCTACTCGGCGGCCTGGTCCGGGCGATGGCGATGGCGATGCGGCGTGGCCGCCTGGGGAGCGGTCTGCCCCTGCTGTGCGGCGGTCGGGATCATCACCTTGGAGCCTTCGCGCAGATGCTCGGTGCCGTCGGTGACGACGCGGTCGCCCGAGGCGAGGCCGCTCGCCACCACCGTGTCGCTCGCCGAGGCGGCGCCGGTGGCGACCGCGCGCACCGCGACCGTGCTGTCGGGCTTGATCAGGTAGACGAACTGTCCCTGCGGTCCGGTCTGCACCGCGCTCGTGGGCACCAGAACCGCATCGTGCACCGTGTCCACCAGCAGGCGAGCATTGACGAACTGGTTGGGGAACAGGCGCTCGTCGGCGTTGTCGAACACCGCGCGCAGCTTCACCGTGCCGGTGGTGGTGTCGACCACGTTGTCCAGCACCGCGACGTGGCCGCTGGCGAGGTGGGTGGTGTTGGTGCGGTCATAGGCCTCCACCGGCAGCACCGCGCCGGCGCGCAGCCGCGCGCTGATGGTGTCGAGGCTGTCCTCCGGCACCGAGAAGATCACCGAGATCGGGTGCAGCATGGTCAGCACCACCAGCCCGTTGGTCAGCCCCTGGGTGACGTAGTTGCCGGCATCGACCTGACGCAGTCCGACCCGCCCGTCCACCGGCGCGGTGATGTGGCAGTAGGCGATGTTCAGCTTGGCGCTGTCGATCTGCGCCTGGTCGGTGCGCACCGTGCCCTCGTACTGGCCGACCTGGTAGAGCTGGTCATCGACCTGCTGCTTGGCGATGCTGTGCTGACGCAGCAGCCCCTGGTAGCGGGCATAGTCCACGCGCGCCTGGTTGAGCGAGGCGGTGTCGCGGGCGAGCTGTCCGAGATACTGGTCGCGCGTCGCCTCGTACGGGCGCGGGTCGATCAGGGCGAGCTGGTCGCCGCGATGCACCTCCTGCCCCTCCTGGAAGTTCACCTGCAGCAGGTAGCCCGAGATCTGCGACTGCACCGTCACGGTGGCGAGCGAGGTAACGGTGCCGAGCTCGGTCAGGATCAGCGGCATGTCGCCGACACGGGCCGCGCCGGCGGTCACCGGCTGCACCGCATCGGCGCCGACCGCGGCGTGGCGCCCCTTGCCGCCGGGTGCCCGGTCCGGCTTGGGATGCGGACGCAGCAGCGCCCAGCCGATCGCGGCCACCGCCAGCGCCAGGACGATCCAGGGCAGCAGCCGGCGCCGGCGGCGCGCGCCGGGGATCGCGCCGGGATCCGCCCCGGGCGGCCTGGGCGCCACGCCCGGACCCGCGTCGCCGCGCCCGGCATCCTCGCGGCGCGATCCCGGCGGTCGTGTGCGTGTCGGCAGGTTGGCTTCGTCCATCATGTATCCCGGCATGACCCCACCCAGGCAGACGCCGACATGGCGCGCGGGCAGGCTCCATCACAGGATCCGACAGTAACAGAAAGCCCCGCCGCCAACACCGGCCGCGCTCCCATGATCCGGTTCCGAATTGTGACGTGGCGTCGCGCCGACCCCGAGACGGCGTTGGGCGGCCAGGAGGCTCGTTTGGAACATACAACGAACGAAGCACGGCTGCGTGAGGGCATCGCGGCGAGATTGTGGCAACGGCGAGGCGGTGCTAGGAATTAGGTAACTGGACCGAACCCGAAATCCATCGCGGCCCTCACCGGCGTCGGTCGCGTCGGGTTGGCCGCCTCAGCCGGACGAAGGAGATCTTCATGTTCCGCAAGCTGCTCGCCCTCGAAGTCGCTGCCCTCGCCAACGAGGACACCCGCCGTCCGGAGCAGGACGAGACCGACCTGCTCAGCAGCGTGCGCGAGATCTTCGCCCCGCGCACCGGCAACTACGGCAGCATGTGGTCGGTGCGCTCCAGCAGCTGATCCGGCCGCGCGTCGGAGACCAGCCCGGGGTCGTGAGGCTCCGGGCTTTTTCATGCCCACTCCACCGGCGGCCGCTCACGAGGCGGCCGCACGCGATGCCAGCCCCGCGCGGTGCCCGCTCAGCTCGCTGCCGGCATCGGGGGCCAGTCGCGAGGCGATCGGCGAGGCCAGCAGCGCCAGCGTCCCGATCACCGCGAAGCCGGCGCTGAAGTCCGCCAGCGTCAGCTCCGGCCGCCCGGCGAGTGCGCGCGAGGCCGCGAGCGCGCCGGCGGCGATGCAGATCCCGAGCGTCAGCGTCATCTGCTGGAAGGTGGCGTAGAAGCTGGTCGCGGCACTCATTCGCTCGGCCTCGATGTCGGCGTAGGCGATGGTGTTCATCGCGGTGAACTGCAGCGACTGCGCGCCGCCGTTCAGGAACAGGATCGCCGAGAGCAGCCAGAACGGCCAGCCCGGCCGGAAGCTGGCGCAGGCCAGCATCAGCAGGCCGGCGCTGACCCCGTTCAGCATCATCGTCCAGCGGAACCCGTAGCGCCGCAGCACGCGTCGCACCACCAGGCGCATCGACAGCGCGCCGAGCGGGGCGGTGAAGGTAACCAGCCCGCTCTGCGCCGCGGAGACGCCGAAGCCGAGCTGCAGCATCGAGGGGATCAGGAACGGCGACCCGCCGGCGACCAGCCGCGCCATCGCGCCGGCCAGCACCGAGATGCGGAACGTCGGCACCCGCATCAGCGAGAAGTCCAGGATCGGGTGCGCCGCGGTCCGCGCGTGGCGGAAGTACAGCAGCGCCGCGGCCAGGCCGGCCGAGAGCGTAGCGATGGCGGAACCGCTGGCGCCGCCGCGACTGACCGATTCCAGCCCGAAGATCAGGCAGGCGAGCGAGACCCCGGACAGCACCGTGCCGCGCACGTCGAAGCGGCGCCGCGCGGTCTCGCGCAGCTGCGGGATGAAGCGGCTGGTCAGCGCGATGCCGAGCAGCCCGACCGGCAGGTTGATGTAGAAGATCCAGCGCCAGGACAGGTAGGTGGTCAGGCATCCGCCCACGATCGGCCCGAACAGCGGCCCGACGGTCGCCGGCAGCAGCATCCAGAACATGGCCGAGACGAGCTCGCTCTTGGCCACCGTGCGCAGCAGCACCAGCCGGCCGACCGGCACCATCATCGCCCCGCCCGCACCCTGCAGCAGGCGCGCCAGCACCAGGGCGGTCAGGTTCGGGGCCTGCGCGCACAGCACCGAGCCGACCATGAACAGCGCGATCGCGCCGCGGAACACGGTGCGGCTGCCGAGCCGGTCGGCGAGGCGGCCGCTGGCCGGGATGAACACCGCGAGCCCCACCAGGTAGGCGGTCAGCGCGCTGCTCATGTGCAGCGGGTCGACGCCGAAGCTGCGCGCCATCGCCGGCAGCGCGGTGGTCAGCACCGTGGAGTCGAGCTGCTCCATGAACAGCGCGCTGGCGATGATCAGCGCGGTGGTGCGGGCGCGCGGCGACAGGCCGCCGCCGGACCCGATCAACCGCCGCATCGTCGCCCACCGCCCATCGCCGATCCCCAGCCTGTCCGCACCCCGAGCATCGGCTCCTGGCGCCGACGCGCAAGCGCGCGCCCGGAGCACGATGGAACTCGCGGGACCGGGGCCTCGTTTCGCCTCAACGTGCGATCCGGCCGTGCCGGACGAGCAGGGAGAACCAGAAGATGGACGAGAACACCGCCGAAGGCGCCGTCACCGAAGGCGTGGGCAAGCTCAAGGACGCCGCCGGCGGCCTGACCGGCGACACCGGCCTGCAGGGCGAAGGCAAGGTCGACCAGCTCACCGGCAAGGTGCAGCGCGAGTTCGGCGACACCCTCGACGACGCCCAGGATCAGTTCGACGGCGTGGTGTCGATCATCCGCGACCGTCCGCTGATCGCGGTCGGCGTCGCCGCCGGCGCCGGCTTCCTGCTCGGCCTGCTGCTGATCCCCTCGCGCAAGTCCTGAGCGGCTTGCACTAGCCGCCGGGTTGATGTCCATGCCAGCTTGAACGGGGACGGCGCAGTCCCGGCCCTGCGCGGGTCGAGTCGCGCCGTGCCGTCAGGGTGGGGTGGAGATGCCGGACTACACGCGCGAGGCGCTGCATGGCGGCCGTGTGGCGGGGGTGGACGAGGCCGGCCGGGGTCCGCTGGCCGGGCCGGTGATGGCCGCCGCCGTGCTGTTCCCCGGCGCGGTGCCGGCCGCACTCGCCGGACTGATCGACGATTCCAAGCGGCTCACCGCCGAGGCTCGTGCCCTGGCAGCCTCATCGCTGCGTGCCTGTCCGGGGGTCGAGATCGCCGTCGCCGCCGCCTCGGTCGACGAGATCGCCAGGCTCAACATCCTCGGCGCCAGCCTGCTCGCGATGCGCCGCGCCGTGGAACGCCTGGGCGTGCGGCCGGAGCTGGTGCTGGTCGACGGCAACCGGCCCCCGGCGCTGTCCTGCCCGGTGCAGTGCGTGGTCGGCGGCGACGGGCTCAGCCTGTCGATCGCCGCCGCCTCGATCGTGGCGAAGGTAATGCGCGACCGGCTGATGTGCCGCCTCGCCGCCCGCCTGCCGCACTATGGCTGGGAGCGCAACGCCGGCTACGCGACGGCGGCGCACCGCGTCGCACTCGGCGTGCTGGGCCCGAGCCGGCATCACCGCGCCGGATTCGGGCTGGTGCGTCGGCTCGCCTGCGCCGCTCCGGCGGAGCGGCCCGCATGCTGACCGACCGCTGAGAAGTGCCGGGACGGTGGAGCTGCCGCTCGATCAGGTGCTGCTCGGCGACTGTGTCGAGCTGATGCGCATGCTGCCCGCCGGTTCGATCGACTGCGTGTTCGCCGACCCGCCCTACAACCTGCAGCTGCGCGGCGAGCTGCGCCGTCCCGACGACAGCCTGGTCGACGGGGTGGACGATGCCTGGGACCGGTTCGGCGACTTCGCTGAGTATGATCGTTTCACCTGTGCGTGGCTGACCGAGGCGCGCCGGCTGCTGCGCAAGGACGGCACGCTGTGGGTGATCGGCTCCTACCACAACATCTTCCGCATCGGCACGATCCTGCAGGATCTCGGCTTCTGGATCCTGAACGACGTGATCTGGCGCAAATCCAACCCGATGCCGAACTTCCGCGGCCGCCGCTTCACCAACGCGCACGAGACCATGATCTGGGCGGCGCGCGGCCGCGACAGCCGCTACCGCTTCAACTACCAGGCGATGAAGGCGCTCAACGACGACGTGCAGATGCGCAGCGACTGGCTGCTGCCGCTCTGCACCGGCCCGGAGCGTCTGCGCAACCGGCACGGGCTGAAGCTGCACCCGACGCAGAAGCCGGAGTCGCTGCTGCACCGCGTGCTGCTCGCCAGCACCGGCATCGACGACATCGTGCTCGACCCGTTCGCCGGCACCGGGACCACGCCGGCGATGGCGCGTCGGCTGCGCCGGCACTTCATCGGCATCGAGCGTCACCCCGACTACGCCGAGGCCGCGATCGGCCGGGTGCGGCGCGAGCGGCCGCTGCCGGCGGCCAGCGCGATCACCACCGCCGGCCGGCGCGAGGTGGTGCGGATCCCGTTCGGCAACCTGGTCGAGCGCGGGCTGATCCGCGCCGGCACCATCCTGACCGACCGCCAGCGGCGGGTCAGCGCCACCATCTCGCCGGACGGCAGCCTGGTCGCCGGCGCGGTGCGCGGCTCGATCCACAAGGTCGGCGCCACCCTGACCCAGGCGCCGTCATGCAACGGCTGGACCTTCTGGCACTTCGAGCAGGACGGCGCGCTGCTCGCACTCGACGTGCTGCGCAGCCGCGTGCTGGCGCAGGACCAGGACGCGGCCGCCGGCGCGCTGCCGGACCTGCCGGGGCGACGACCCCTGATCTGATCTCCAGAACAGCCAGACCTCTCCAGAGCAGGACCTCGCGCCATGGACAAGGACGAACTCACCCGGTGGGCGCTGTCGAGCGGCTGGCAGCTGCTCGCCGGCGCGCCGAGCCTCACCAAGCCGTCGTCGCCGCGCGAGGCCATCGTGCGCCTGGTGTTCAAGGCCACCGTGGTCAACCTGGAGGTCAAGAAGCCCGCCGGGAAGTGGGAGAAGGTGGCGGGCGAGAGCTACGGCAAGATCCGGCCGGACCCGGAGAGCGGCGTGCCGCAGGGGCTCGGCTTCGAGAAGATCCCGAGCTTCTCGATGCTGATGCAGGACAACCGCGACCGGCAGGTGTTCGCGGCCATGGGGGGTGCTTCGAAGCGCTGACCCGAGCCGCGGCTCAGCCTCCCTCCGGTGCGGCCGCGAAGCAGGCCTCCACCATCGCCGGCGTCACCTCGGCCAGGCTCGCCGGCGACCAGCGCGGCGCGCGATCCTTGTCGATCAGCTGCGCGCGCACCCCCTCGGCGAAATCCGCGCGCCGGGTCAGCGCGCGTGCCAGGCGCAGCTCCTGGCCCAGGCACGCGGCGAGGTCGGGCAGCGCGGCCGCACTCTGCAGCGAACGCAGCGTCACCTTCAGCGCCATCGGCGAGCGGGCGGCGAGGTCCGCGAGGTCGGCGGCCGCCTGCGGCTCCGGCCGCGCCCGCAGCGCCTCCAGGATCGCCTCGACGCTGTCGCCGGCATAGGCGAGGTCGATCCAGTCCCGCGCCGTCGCCAGCGCCGCCGGCGGTGGTGCCACCGCCACCGCCTCGATCGCCCGCCCGGGTGCCGCATGCGACAGCAGCGCCGCCAGCGCCGCCAGCCGATCCGACGGCACCAGGCGGTCGGCGAGCCCGCAGGAGATCGCATCCGCCCCGCCGACCGCGCTCCCGGTCAGCGCCAGGCGCAGCCCGGTCGCGCCGGGTGCGCGCGACAGCAGGTAGCTGGCGCCGACGTCGGGGGTGAAGCCGATGATCGTCTCCGGCATCGCGATCCGGCTGCGCTCGGTCACCACGCGGTGCCGCGCATGCGCCGAGATGCCGACGCCGCCGCCCATCACCACCCCGTCCATCAGCGCCACCACCGGCTTCGGGTAGCCGGCGATCGCGGCGACGAGCGCGTACTCCTCCTCCCAGAAGCGGTCGGCATGTGCCGCGTCGCGGCCCAGGCTGGCGACCGCGGCGCGGATGTCGCCGCCGGCGCACAGGCCGCGCGCGCCGGCGCCGTCGATCAGCACGGTCCGCACCCGCCGGTCGCTGCGCCAGCGCCGCAGCGCCTTGTGCATGCTGCGCACCATGCCCAGGCTCAGCGCGTTGATCGCCTGCGGCCGGTTCAGGGTGATCCGCCCGAGCCACCCGTCCTGGCGCGGCAGCACCTCGCCGCACGCCGTCATGACGGGCCCCGCCAGGGCGCGTGCGCCTCGATCTCGACGTCGAGATCGGGGCGGCAGATCTGCGCCTGCAGCAGCACCACCGGAGCCGCCAGCCCGGCCGCGCGCAGGCGCTCGCGCACGACCTCCCGGTCGCGTGCGTGGCGCAGGTAGATCTTGGCGCGAAGCTCGGCCGGCGTCAGCGCGCAGCCGAGATGCCGCGCCTCGCACAGCAGCGCCTCGAGATTGCGCAGCGTCTCGTCGGTCTGCGCCGCGACGTCGCCGACGTGCCGGCTCTCATGCCCGACGATGCTGGCGGTGCCGGAGATGAACAGCATGCCGCAGGCCAGCGTCGCGCGCGCGAACAGCGGCGCGCGCGCGCCGTAGCGCGGCGGATAGCGGAAGGCGCTGACCTGCCGCGGGTTCTCGATATTGTGCCCGGGCCGGTCGCCGGCGAGGAAGAACACCAGCAGCGCGTCGCCGCCGCAGCCCAGCCCGCAGGCGGCCGGCGCCTGGGCGGCGCCCCTGGCACGGTCGGCGAAGGCGCGCTGCCGCCCCGCATTGAACGCCCGGTAGCGCTCCTCGCCGCCCTCGATGCGGGTGATGTCGGGCAGGTAGTTGGAGATCCGCAGCAGATGCGGGCAGCCCTCGCGCTCGATCAGCGCGAAGATCGCGCGATACGCCGCCTCAGCCGCAGCCGCAGCCGCAGCCGCACCGGGTGCCACCGGCACGCGCAGCATGCCGAAGCACAGGCCCTCGGCGCGCGCGAACCGCACGCCCTCGATCGTGCCGCGCCGCTCGACCGGCCCCGCTGCGTGCCAGACCTCGCGCAGCCCGGCGCCGCCGATCGCCGGCAGCCCGATCGAGAGGTCGCACACGGCATCCCCCGACAGCGCCACCACGCCGAGCACCCGCTCCGGCGACGCCACCGGCTCGGCGTCGTCCAGATAGGCGAGGCTCACCTCGCTCAACGCGGCCTCGAATCGTGGTAGCAGCGGCGACGACGCGCAAGGAACTCGGTCATGCCTCCCTATACAATCCTCTGCTACGGCGATTCCAACACCCACGGCACCCGGCCGCTGCAGGAGGGCATCGGGCTGCAGCGCTTCGAGGCCGCCGATCGCTGGCCCGGCGTGCTGCGCGCGGCACTCGGCGCGGACTGGACGGTGATCGAGGAGGGGCTGCCCGGTCGCACCACGGTGCATGACGACCCGGTGGAGGGGATGCACAAGAACGGCCTGCGCACGCTGCGCGCCTGCCTGGAGAGCCACGTGCCGCTCGACCTGGCGGTGCTGATGCTCGGCACCAACGACCTCAAGACGCGCTTCTCGGCGACCGCCGCCGACATCGCCGCCTCGATCGAGCGGCTGCTGCGGGAGATCCTGCTCTGCACCGCGAGCTTCGGGCCGTCGCCGCGGCTGCTGCTGATCGCGCCGGCGCCGATCGAGGAGGTCGGCGGGCTCGGCGCGATCCTGCAGGGCGGTGCGGCGAAGTCGCGCGCGCTGGCGCCGCTCTACCGGGCGGTGGCGCTGCGCCATGGCGCCAGCTTCCTCGACGCCGGCGCGGTGATCCGCGTGAGCCCGGTCGACGGCGTGCATTTCGAGGCCGATCAGCATCATCTGCTGGGCGCTGCGGTCGCCGCCGCGATCGGCGGCATGGCGATCGGCGATGCGGTGCCGGCGCCGTAGGCGGCGGCGCGGGGCCGCCGGCGCCCGATGGCCGAGGCCGCCCGGCATCGATCGGTTCCGCCGCATCACGCTCCGTACGCCTGACGCGGCACGGGCGCGAGCCTTCTATACGACGCTGTTCGGGCCAGGCTGGCGGGATATCGAGCCGCTGTCCGAGGCAGCAATATCACGCGGCGCTCGAAGCCTGTGGCTTGGCCAGATCGGGGTGAGCGACGTCGAGGCATCAACCAGCGAATTCGCCAGCCGCGGCGCCGTCCGGCTCGGCCCGACGCGCCGGACGGCCGATGGCGGCGCGCTCGCGATCGTGCGGGATCCTGGCGGGGCAGTCGTCGCCATGACTTCGCGAGCGGCAACGCCGGCCGACGGTGCCGCGATCTGGTATCATCTCAATACGTCGGACGTCTCAAGAGCCGTCCGAGACTACCGGGATCTCTTCGGCTGGCACATCGCCCCACGATCCGATAGGGGCGAGGCCGGTCGATATCACGCGTTGGCCTGGCGGCGCGGCGAGCCGAACATAGGCTCCAAGGCCGACATCGCCGGCCGCCAGGGCGTGCATCCGCACTGGTTGCTGCATTTCCAGGTCGCTTTTCTTCGAGATGCCGCCTCGATCGTCAGGGGAGCCGGCGGGGTCGTCATCGGCCCCATGCTGACGCCGGGAGGACAGCCGATCCTCGTCTGCGATGATCCCTGGGGAGCCGCGTTCGCACTCCGCGAGGGCGGGACGGTGGCCGATCGCTGAGGCGCCGGATGGTCCCGCCCGGTGCGCCGCGGATCGGTCTTGAACAGGAGCCGCGGAGGCGCGTCGTCGTCGGGTCAGGCACTCGACCAGGATGCTGACGTCGGTCTACGCTGCGCTCGACGAGAGTGTGGACGCGATGGGACGGTGAATGTTTCGAGCCTTGTCGATCGCCTCCATCCTTCTCATGCTCGCCTTCATCCTGCTCGATCATCCCAGCCGCGCAGGCACCGATGACATCGTTCCGAAGTTTAACTCGATGGTGATGAAGTCCAGCTCTGGTCGTTCCTACCTGGTCCTCGTGTCTGTTCCCAGCGAGCCTGTTCCGCCGGCTGGATACCCGGTCTTCTACATGACCGATGGAAATGACGGGTGTCCGCTGGCCGCGGCGATTTCCGCCACCCTGTCCACCTACATTCTCCAGAAGCCGGTCATCGTCTGCATCGGCTATCCTGACGCGAGCCTGGCGATGATCGGGAATCTCCGCGTCCATGATCTCATCGACGCGCCGCAGCATCCGCTGCCCGCGGGAAGTTGGCCCGGCCTCGCGGTGGCAGGGGGCGCCGCTGCATTCGCCGATTTCCTGCAGTTCGAAGTCAAGCCAGTCATCGAGCGTCGCTATCACGTCGATCAGTCGCGGCAGGCCCTGTTCGGACACTCGTTGGGCGGCTGGTTCGCGCTGCACGAGTTTCTGGTTCATCCAGCTCGCTACGGCAGCTACGTCGCCGGGAGCCCGTCCATGTGGTGGAACACGAGCGAGATCTACGCGGATCTCTCCAAGGCGTCACGCATCGATGGCGGCAGGCGCGCCTCGCGACTTCTGCTTGAAGTCGGCTCCCGTGAGGATGCGGTAGACGAAGCGCCTCCGGCTGCGGGCACGCAGAAGATAGACTACCGGATGGTCGACCACTTCAAGGAGATCTCCAAGCTCCTGGCGCAGAGCATGCCGCGCCGAAGCGAGACCAGGCTGATCGAGGGTGAGTCGCATTCCAGTGCCCTGGCGCCCGAGATCGATCACGGACTGATGTTCGCCTTCGGAAATCCGTAGGATTGCGAACTATGGATAGTCGCATGCGCGCGTCCCAGAGTTTCCCGGATCGCCGGAGATGACGCCGTTGTCTTCGGTATTGGCTCACATCGATGCGCAGCTGGATGCCAGCGTCGCCCGGCTCTGCGAGTTGCTGCGGATACCGAGCATCTCCACCGATCCCGATCACGCGCGGGATTGCGGTCGGGCGGCGGATTGGCTCGCGCGGGAGCTGGGGGCGATCGGGTTCAAGGTGGACTTCCATCCCACACCCGGGCACCCGATCGTCGTCGGCCATCATGACCGGGCCTCGGCAGGCCCGCATGTTCTCTTCTACGGACATTACGACGTGCAGCCGGTCGATCCCCTCGTGTTGTGGAAGACACCGCCCTTCGAGCCGGCGCTGATCACGACGACGGAGGGAGAGCGCCAGATCGTGGCCCGAGGCGCTTCGGACGACAAAGGCCAGCTGATGACCTTCATCGAGGCGTGCCGTGCCTGGAAGGAAGTCGCGGGCTCGCTGCCCATCAAGGTCTCGCTGCTCCTGGAGGGCGAGGAGGAAACCGGAAATCCAAGCCTGCTCGATTTCCTGCGGAGCCACCGGGCCGAGCTGTCGCATGATCTGGCGCTGGTCTGCGACACCGACCTGTGGGACGACGAGACTCCCGCGGTGACCACGATGCTGCGCGGACTGGTCAGCGAGGAGTTCGAGGTCGTCTGCGCCGATCGCGATCTGCATTCCGGCATGTACGGCAACGCGGTTCGCAACCCGCTGCACGTCGTCGCCCGGATCATCGCCGATCTACGCGATGCAGCCGGGCGGATCACTCTGGCCGGCTTCTACGACGCGGTCCCGGAGCTCGCCCCGGCCGTGCGTGCCGAGTGGAGCCGTCTGCCCTTCGACGAATCTCTCTTCCTGGGCCAGTTCGGCCTCGAGCTGCCGGCAGGCGAACAGGGACGCGGCATCCTGGAACAGGTCTGGGCGAGGCCAAGCTTCGAGGTACACGGCATCAAGGGCGGCTACACGGGCGAAGGCTTCAAGACCGTGCTGCCGTCGCGGGCTTCCGCCAAGATCTCGTTCCGCCTCGTCGGTCAGCAGGATCCGGCGCAGATCCGCACCAGCTTTCGTGCCTTCGTCCGGGAGCGCGTGCCGTCGGACTGCGTCGTCACCTTCACCGACCACGGCAGCAGCAAGCCGGTAAGCGCCCCGGTCGACGGGGTCTGGCTGCAGCGTGCGCGCGTTGCCTTGACCGAGGAATGGGGTCGCGACACCGCCATATCGGGAACCGGCGGTTCGATCCCGGCGGTGTCCCATTTCAAGACCATCCTCGGCATGGACTCGCTCCTGATCGGTTTCGCCAGGTTCGACAACCGTATTCATTCACCCAACGAGAAATATGATCTATCGAGCCTGCATCACGGCATAAGGTCATGGGCGCGCATCCTGGATTCGTTTTCCCGGTAGATGCCTGCTCGGCGCCTCTCGGCACGATCTGCGGGAGACGCCACAGTCGAGGCCCAGCTTATGTGCAATAGGCGCGGGTCGATGTGAGGCTGCCAGCGCAATATCTTGATCCGACAGCATGGAACGCAATGATGTTCTGAGTGCCTCGTACCGACATACGAGATAGGGCGAGAATCGCCACCGGCACCGTCGCCAGCATCCCCCCGGCACGAACAGCGCGATCGCGCCGACCTTGAGCAGCGAGAACCGGAACTCGCCGTACGAGCGCATCGAGATCAGGTTGCTCAGCGTCATCGGGCTGATCGGCACGAGGCCGATCGCCCACACCGGCACGGCGGCCATCCCGTCATGGATCAGCGCGGCGCCGGCCGGCAGGTTAGGTGGGCAGCGCTGCCCGCCCGGCGAGCCGTGCGTCCTGCTCGTGAAATGTCCTGCCGCCTGTCCGTGCCTGTCCATGCCGGGTCCCGGGGCCCGACCGGCCGGCCGGCGTCGGAAACGGTTGCGCCGCACTCGCCGCGATGCGCAATCTCGCCGCCTCGCCATCAGGATAAGGTGCCATGAGCAGCGCGACCATCGACCCCGCGATCGACGCGCCGCCGCGACCCTTCCTCGACCTCGCCGGCAGCCTGCGTCCCCAGGGCGTGCTGCGCGACCGCATCACCGCGGCCTGCCGCGTTCCCGAGACCCGGGCGGTGCCGGCGCTGCTGGCCGACGCCACGCTGCCGGCGCCCGACGCGACGGCGTCGGACGCGCTGGCGCGCGCGCTGGTGACGGCGATGCGGGGCAAGTCGGCGCAGGGCGGGGTGCAGGGGCTGATCCGCGAGTACGACCTCTCCAGCCAGGAGGGGGTGGCGCTGATGTGCCTCGCCGAGGCGCTGCTGCGCATTCCCGACCGCGCGACGCGCGACGCGCTGATCCGCGACAAGATCAGCACCGGCGACTGGCAGGCGCATCTCGGCCGCTCGCCCTCGCTGTTCGTCAATGCCGCCACCTGGGGCCTGGTGGTCACCGGCAGGCTGACCGCCGCCGGCGGCGAGGCCGGGCTCGCGGCCTCGCTGACCGGGCTGATCGGACGCGGCGGCGAGCCGGTGATCCGGCGCGCCATCGACCGGGCGATGCGCATGATGGGCGAGCAGTTCGTCACCGGCCAGACCATCGCCGAGGCGCTGGCCCGCAGCCGCAGGCCGGAGCGCCGCGGCTTCAGGCACTCCTACGACATGCTCGGCGAGGCGGCGCTGACCGCCGACGACGCCGCCCGCTACTACGGCGACTACGAGCGGGCGATCCACGCGATCGGCGCGGCTTCCGCCGGACGCGGCATCTACGAGGGCCCGGGCATCTCGATCAAGCTGTCGGCGCTGCACCCGCGCTACGGCCGGGCGCAGCGCGAGCGCGTGATGCACGAGCTGCTGCCGCGCCTGGTGGCGCTGGCGCAAATCGCGCACGGCTACGAGATCGGCCTGAACATCGACGCCGAGGAGGCGGACCGGCTGGAGCTCTCGCTCGACCTGCTCGAGGCGCTGTGCCAGGCCCCGGCGCTCGCGGGATGGGATGGCATCGGCTTCGTGGTGCAGGCCTACCAGAAGCGGGCGCCGATGGTGATCGACTGGATCATCGACCTCGCCCGCCGCACCGGGCGGCGGATCATGCTGCGCCTGGTCAAGGGCGCCTACTGGGACAGCGAGATCAAGCGCGCGCAGCAGGACGGGCTCGAGGATTTCCCGGTGTTCACGCGCAAGGCGCACACCGACGTCAGCTACGTCGCCTGCGCGCGCCGCCTGCTCGCCGCCCCCGACGCGGTGTTCCCGCAATTCGCGACCCACAATGCCCGCACGCTGGCCAGCATCCACGCCATGGCCGGTCCCGACTTCCATCCCGAGCAGTACGAGTTCCAGTGCCTGCACGGCATGGGCGAGCCGCTGTACCGGGAGGTGGTGGGCCCGGACGGGCTTGACCGTCCGTGCCGGATCTACGCCCCCGTCGGCACCCACGAGACGCTGCTTGCCTACCTGGTGCGCCGGCTGCTGGAGAACGGCGCCAACAGCTCGTTCGTCAACCGGATCGGCGACGAGGCGGTGCCGATCGAGGAGCTGATCGCCGATCCGGCGCACCGCATCGCCGCCGCCGCGCCGGTCGGCGCGCCCGACCCGCGGATCGCCGCGCCGTGCGACCTGTTCGGCGAGCAGCGGCGCAACTCCGGCGGGCTCGACCTCAACAGCGAGCACCGCCTGGCCTGTCTGTCGGAGGCGCTGCGCCAGGGTCCGCGCAGCTGGAGTGCCGCCCCCCCGCCGCACGCGACGGGTCCGGCCGCCCCGATCCCGGTGCTCAACCCCGCCGACCGCCGCGACCGGGTCGGCGCGGTGCGCCACACCCCGGCCGCCGCCGTCCCGGCGCTGTTCGAGCGCGCCGCCGAGGGGGCACGTTGCTGGAGCGCGATGCCGCCCGCGGCACGCGCGCCGGTGCTGGAGCGCGCTGCCGCGTCGCTGCAGGAGGCGATGCCGACGCTGCTCGGGCTGATCGTGCGCGAGGCCGGCAAGAGCCTTGCCGACGCGGTCGGCGAGGTGCGCGAGGCGGTCGATTTCCTGCGCTACTACGCGGCCGCCATCCGTCGCGAGTTCGACCACCGCACCCACCGCCCGCTCGGCACCGTGGTGTGCATCAGCCCGTGGAACTTCCCGCTCGCCATCTTCACCGGACAGGTGGCGGCAGCGCTCGCCGCCGGCAACGCGGTGCTGGCCAAGCCGGCCGAGCAGACGCCGCTGATCGCGGCACAGGCGGTGCGCCTGCTGCACGAGGCCGGCGTCCCGGAGGCGGCGCTGCAGCTGGCGCCGGGAGAGGGCGATATCGGCGCTGGCCTGCTCGCCCACCCCGAGGTCGGCGGCGTGATGTTCACCGGCTCGACCGCTGTCGCCCGCAGCATCGCGCGCGCGCTGGCGTCGCGCCTGCGCCCGGACGGCGGCACGATCCCGCTGATCGCCGAGACCGGCGGACAGAACGCGATGATCGTCGACAGCTCCGCGCTGACCGAGCAGGTGGTGACGGACGTGATCCAGTCCGCGTTCAATTCCGCCGGCCAGCGCTGCTCGTCGCTGCGCCTGCTGTGCCTGCAGGACGACATCGCCGAGCCCACCCTGCGCATGCTGCGCGGCGCGATGGCGGAGCTGCGCGTCGGCCCGCCGGACCGGCTGCGCACCGACATCGGCCCGGTGATCAGCGACGCCGCCCGCGAGAGCATCGCCTCGCACCTGGCGTCGATGCGAGGTGCCGGTCACGCGGTCGAGGCGCTGCCGCTGCCCGATGGCTGCGAGGCCGGCAGCTTCGTGGCGCCGACCCTGGTCGAGATCGACCGGGTCGGCGACCTGCGCGAGGAGGTGTTCGGCCCGGTGCTGCACGTGCTGCGCTACCGTCGCGACGGACTGCGCGCCCTGCTCGACGATATCGCCGCCACCGGCTACGCGCTGACCTTCGGGCTGCACACGCGGCTGGACGAGACGGTCGCCGACGTGATCGGCCGCGTCGAGGCGGGGAACCTCTACGTCAACCGCAACATCGTCGGCGCGGTGGTGGGGGTGCAGCCGTTCGGCGGCCACGGCCTGTCGGGCACCGGCCCGAAGGCCGGCGGGCCGCTGATCCTGCGCCGGCTGCTGTCGGATGTCCCGGCAGAGACGAGCCTGCCCGCCGGCCCGGCGACGCCGGCGCTGCGCCGCTTCGCCGAGCATCTCGAGGGCGCCGGCGAGGCGCTGCTGGCCGAGCGCGCCTGTGCGCTGGCGGCGCGCAGCCCGCTCGCGGCAGAGCTGGTGCTGGCGGGACCGGTCGGCGAACGCAACAGCTACGGCCTGCGTCCGGCGGGCAGAGTGCTGTGCCGGGCCGCCACCCGAGACGGCCTGGCGATGCAGCTCGCGGCGGTGTTCGCGACCGGCAACCGTGCCGTGATCGAGCAGGCCGCGCGGTTCGAGGGCTTCGTCGAGGCGCTTCCGGACGTGCTCGGCGTGCAGTGGCGCGATCCGGAGGTATCGGCCGAGCGACCGGTGGCGCTCGCCCTGTTCGAGGGCGGAGGCGAGGCGCTGCGCGAGTTCTCGATCCGCATGGCGCGGCGCGAAGGTCCGCTGGTGACGGTGTTCGCGCGGTCGTCCCGCCAGCTCCGGGACGGCGACGGCTACCCGCTGGAGTTCCTGCTGCGCGAGCGCAGCCTCAGCGTCAACACCGCCGCCGCCGGCGGCAATGCCAGCCTGATGTCGATCGCGCCGGAGAGGGCCGCGGATTAAGCTGGCATGCGCCGGGGCCGTCTCTCATTATAGAGACGGTCCCGCAAGGTCTGCCATGATCGCCCTCACCGTCGCCCCCCTCGCCATCGCCCTCGTCACCGCCGCCGTCGCGACTCCCCCGGCCATTCAGCGGATCGATCAGCCGCCCGCGAAGGCCTGCAACTACAGGATCTATTATCTGCCGTTTCCGCCCGCGGAGAACGGCGTCACCCCGACGGCGCCGGTCATCGCCGGCGAGCGCGAGAAGGATGACAGCTTCGTCGTGACCGTCAGGCGGAAGCTGTGCCGCGGCAGGCTGATCCCTGGCCTCGGCACCTCCATGCGGTGGGTGGACGACCCGAGCCAGCACGTCGTGACCTGGAGTGCGACGGTCGCGCAGAGGGCGAGCGATCAGGCGCCGCCTCCCAGCAGCTTCCTGAAGGGCCCCACGATCAAGATGGGCCCCGACGGCGAGACGCTGGTAGCACAACCAAAATAGCCTGATCTAACCGGGGTCTGGGGCCGCCGGCCCCAGCGGGTCAAGGGCAGCGCCCTTGGCTTGCTGTCCGACCCGCCGGCGGCGCAGCGCGATGATCCCGAGCCCCAGCGCCAGCCAGCCGAGCCAGAGCAGGATCAGCCGGAACGGCAGCCCGGCGAGCAGCACCGCGATGCTCGCGAGCTGCGAGGCGATCGCGGCCAGCGACGCGGCCAGCAGGGCGGGGCGCGGCACCGGAAGCGGCGAGGCGGCGTAGCCCGCCGGATCGCGGCGCGCGTACAGCGGCGCGCAGGCGACGGAGAGGATCGCCGAGCCCGCCGCACCCAGCGCGCTGATCCGGATGACGGTGGTGACGTCGAAGCCGGCCAGCACCGGCGTCGCCCCGATCGCCGCCAGCAGCAGCAGCGGCCAGGCCGGGGCGCCGGCGCGGTTGGGCCGGCCGAGGCGGGTCGGCAGCCAGCCGTCGCGGCACACCATCAGCACGCTGCGGCTGCCCCACAGCATGTGCGCGTTCATGATGCCGAGCATGCTGACGATGCCGGTGCCGAGGCCGAACAGCAGGAAGCCGCCGGGGCGCATCACGGCCTGCGCCACCGCGTTGAGCGAGCGCGGCCCGGCGAGGCGGGCGCCGGGCAGCCCGACGGCGACCAGCGTGACCGCGACGTAGAGCAGGGCGGCGATCGCCGTGGCACCCAGGATCGCCAGCGGGATATCGCGGGCGGGCCGGCGCATCTCGCCGCCTAGCTCGGAGACCAGGGTGGCGCCGCTGATCGGGAAGGTCAGCAGCGCTGCGGCGCCGAGCAGGCCGCGCCAGCCATGCGGCAGCAGGTCGGCGAGGCGACGCGGCTCGATGTCGGGCATGCCGACGGCCGCGAGCCCGAGCAGCGCCAGCGCGACCGCGAGCGTGATCAGGATGCCGGCGCGCGCCGAGACCGCAGCACCCAGCAGGTTGAGCGTCAGCACCAGGCCGAGTGCGGCGAGCCCGGCCGGTCGCGCCGGCACCGCCGGCAGCAGCGCGTGCAGCGTGGCACCGAAGGTCGCGGCATAGGCGGCGAGGCTGACGTGGGTGCCGAGCACCATCCAGAACCCGAGGAAGCCGGCGGATGGGCTGATGAAGCGCGCCGGCCAGCGATACAGGCTGCCGGTCACCGGCACCGCGGCGCCGAGCACGGCATAGGGCAGGCTCACCAGCAGCACCACCGCGCAGGCGATCAGGTAGGCGAGGCCGGCACCCGCCCCGGCGAGGCCGATCACGGTGCCGGTCAGCACCACGATGCCGCCGCCGATCACCTGCTTGAGCGCGAGGCAGAACACCATCGGCAGGTCGAGCGAGCGTCTCAGGCCGGTGGTGGCGGGCGCCGCGTGCCGCCCCGGAGCCGCCGGTCTCACGCCGCGGGGTCTGCGCCGGCGATCCCGATGATGCCGCGCACGCGCAGCAGGTCGAGCACGCGCTCGGCCATCGACTCCGCCGACGCGTTCGCACCTTCCAGCAGCAGTTCCGGATGCTCCGGCGCCTCGTAGGGCGAATCGATGCCGGTGAAGTGGCGGATCTCGCCGGCCATCGCCTTGCGGTACAGCCCCTTCGGGTCGCGCGCCTTGCACAGCTCCAGCGGCGTGTCGACGAACACCTCGATGAACTCTCCCGGCTCGAGCATGTCGCGCACCATGCGGCGCTCGGCGCGGAACGGCGAGATGAACGAGGCCAGCACGATCATGCCGGCATCGACGAACAGCTTGCCCACCTCGCCGACGCGCCGGATGTTCTCGACCCGGTCGGCATCGCTGAAGCCCAGGTCGCGGCTCAGCCCGTGCCGGATGTTGTCGCCGTCGAGCAGGTAGGTGCGATGTCCCTGCGCGTGCAGCGCCGCCTCGACCAGGTTGGAGATGCTCGACTTGCCCGACCCGGACAGGCCGGTGAACCAGAGCAGCGCCGGCTTCTGCGCGTTGAGTGCCGCGCGCCCCAGCTTGCCGACGCTGGTCGCCTGGCGATGGATGTTGGTCGCGCGTCGCAGCCCGAACTCGATCATGCCGGCGCCGGCGGTGCGGTTGTTCAGCCGGTCGATCAGGATGAAGGCGCCCATCGTGCGGTTCTGCGCGTACGGCTCGAACGCCACCGCGGCACTCAGCGACAGGTTGCAGGCACCGATCTCGTTGAGCCTGAGCTCGCGCGCGGCGAGGTGCTCGAAGCTGTTGATGTCGACCTTGTGCTTGAGCGCGCTGACCGAGGCGCTCACCGTGCGGGTGCCGATCTTGAGCAGGTAGGAGCGGCCGGGCAGCAGCGGCGCCTCGTCCATCCAGACGATGTGCGCGGCGAACTGGTCCGACACCTCCGGGCGCGCCTCCGGTGCGGCCAGCACGTCGCCGCGCGAGATGTCGACCTCGTCGGCCAGCGTGAGCGTGATCGCATCGCCGCCGACCGCGCGCGCCAGGTCGCCGTCGTGGCTGACGATGCGCCGCACCGTGCTCCGCCGCCCCGACCCCGCGATCACCACGTCGTCGCCGGGACGCACGGTGCCGCCGGCGACGGTGCCGGCGAAGCCGCGGAAATCCAGGTCCGGCCGGCTGATCCACTGCACCGGCATGCGGAACGGTGCCGCGTGGTCCACCACCCCGGTCTCGACCTGCTCCAGGTGCGCGAGCAGCGTCGGGCCCTCGTACCAGCCCAGCGCGGCGCTGGCCGCGGTGACGTTGTCGCCGTAGCGCGCCGAGATCGGGATCGCGCGCTGGCTGGCGAAGCCGAACCCCGACGCCATCGCCTCGAACGCGGCCGACACCTCGCGGAAACGCTCGCGGTCGAACCCGACCAGGTCGATCTTGTTCACCGCCAGCACCAGGTGTCGCACGCCGAGCAGGTTGGCGATGAAGGCGTGCCGCCGGGTCTGGGTCATGATGCCGTGGCGCGCATCGACCAGCAGCACGGCGAGGTCGGCGGTGGAGGCGCCGGTCGCCATGTTGCGGGTGTACTGCTCGTGGCCGGGGGTGTCGGCGACGATGAACGAGCGGCGGTCGGTGGCGAAGAAGCGGTAGGCGACGTCGATGGTGATGCCCTGCTCGCGCTCGGCCTCCAGCCCGTCGACCAGCAGTGCGAGGTCGAGGTCGCCGCCGGTGGTGCCGAAGCGCGCGCTGTCGCGCTCGAGCGCCGTCATCTGGTCCTGCAGGATGCGCTTGGTGTCGTAGAGCAGGCGCCCGATCAGGGTGGACTTGCCGTCATCGACGCTGCCGCAGGTCAGGAAGCGCAGCAGCGTGGCCGAGCCGGTGAGGGATGCGGGCGCAGGCGTAGGCGCAGGAGGCGGGGCGAGATCGGCCGGCATCAGAAATATCCCTCGCGCTTCTTCTTCTCCATCGAGCCTGCTTCGTCGTGATCGATCGCCCGGCCCTGCCGCTCGGAGGTGCGCGAGACCATCATCTCGGCGATGACCGCCTCCAGATCGTCGGCCTCGGACTCCACCGCACCGGTCAGCGGGTAGCAGCCGAGCGTGCGGAACCGGATCATCCGCGTCTCCGGCGTCTCGCCCGGACGCAGCCGCATGCGCGCGTCGTCGACCATGATCAGCATGCCGTCGCGCGTCACCACCGGTCGGGGGGCGGCGAGGTAGAGCGGCACGATCGCGACCCGCTCGGCCAGGATGTACTGCCACACGTCGAGCTCGGTCCAGTTCGAGAGCGGGAAGGCGCGCATCGTCTCGCCCGGCTGCACCCGCGTATTGTAGAGCTGCCAGAGCTCGGGCCGCTGGTTCTTCGGATCCCAGCCGTGCGAGGCGTCGCGGAACGACAGGATGCGCTCCTTGGCGCGGCTCTTCTCCTCGTCGCGACGCGCGCCGCCGAACGCGGCGTCGAAGCCGTGCCGGGTCAGCGCCTGCTTGAGCGCCTCGGTCTTCATCACGTGGGTGTAGTACGACGAGCCGTGGTCGAACGGGTTGATGCCCTGCTCGCGTCCGGCCTCGTTGGTGTGCACCAGCAGCGTCATGCCGAGCCGGGCCGCGGTCTGGTCGCGGAAGCGGATCATGTCGCGGAACTTCCAGGTGGTGTCGACGTGCAGCAGCGGGAACGGCGGCTTGCCCGGGTAGAACGCCTTGATCGCCAGGTGCAGCATCACCGCGGAGTCCTTGCCGATCGAATACAGCATGACCGGATGGCGCGACTCCGCGGCGACCTCGCGCAGGATCAGGATGCTCTCGTTCTCGAGGCGCTGGAGGTGCGGTGTCATGCAGGCGGGTCCCGTGGCCACGGATCGCGGGCGCCGATCCGCCCTTCGCCTAGCGAGGGTGCGGGCGACGGGCAAGGCCCGGGCGGCGTTTTCGGCCCCGCCCGTCTGGCCTGGACACGCATTCTCCCTAGAATGCGGGGACTGGAGTGCGTCATGAGACCATCGATCCGACTGGGGGCCACGCTGGCGGCCCAACTGCTGCTGACCGGTGCGGCGGCAGCCGAGGCCCCGCAAATCCAGGACGGGCGGACGCTGATGCGCTTCCCAACCCAGCACGGCGACCAGGTCGCCTTCGTGGCCCACGGCAATCTCTGGGTGGTGGACCGCGCCGGCGGCACCGCGCGCCGGCTCACCGCCGACGCCGGCCAGGACCTGATGCCGCGCTACTCGCCGGACGGGCGCTGGATCGCCTTCACCGCGCACTACCAGGGCAACCAGGACGTCTACGTCATCCCCGCCGCCGGCGGTGCCGCGCGCCGGCTGACCGCGCACTCCGACATCGTGCCGCGCGCGCCCACCCGCTGGGGTCCGGACAACATGGTGGTGACCTGGACCCCGGATTCGCGCAACGTCGTGTTCCTCTCGCGCGCCCGCGCCTGGAACAGCTGGATCTCGCTGCCGTTCATGGTGCCGGTGTCGGGAGGGCTGGCGACGCGGCTGCCGCTCGATCGCGCGGGCTTCATCAGCTACGGGCCGGACGGCCACTCGATCGCCTACACCCGAATCTTCCGCGATTTCCGCACCTGGAAGCGCTACGATGGCGGGCTCGCGCAGGATGTCTACACCTACGACTTCAACAGCCGCGCGCTGACCCGGATCACCGACTGGCGCGGCACCGACAGCTCGCCGATGTGGGCCGGGCGCAGGATCTACTTCCTGTCGGACCGGGACAGCCATCGTCGCGCCAACATCTGGTGCTATGAGCTGGACAGCAAGCGGTTCCGCCAGGTCACCCGCTTCACCGACTACGACATCGACTTCCCCTCGCTGGGCGATGCCGGGCCGGGTGGCGCCATCACCTTCCAGCAGGGCGGCCACCTCTACGTGCTGGACCTGCCGTCGGAGACGCTGCACCAGCTCGACGTGCGCGTGCCCGACGACGGCACCCGCACCGGGCCGCGCACCGTCAAGGTACGCGACCTGATACGCGACACCGACACCGCCCAGCAGGTCGACTACGCGCTTTCGCCGAACGGCAAGCGGGCGCTGTTCTCCGCCCGCGGCGACATCTTCACGGTGCCCGCCGAGCACGGCGCTGTACGCGACCTGACGCGCACCAGCGGCGCCGACGAGGACCATCCGAGCTGGTCGCCGGATGGCAAGCTGGTCGCCTACAGCACCGACGGCAGCGGCGAGCAGCAGATCGCGGTCCGCCCCTCGGCGGGCGGCGCGGAGCGCGTCCTGACCCATTTCCCCACCGGCTTCTTCTACACCCCGCTGTGGTCGCCGGACGGCGGCAGGCTCGCCTTCGCCGACAACGACCACCGGCTGTGGATCGCCGGCCTCGACGGCGCGCCGCCGCGCCAGGTGGCGCAGGACCCGTACCGCGAGATCCATGACCAGAGCTGGTCGCCCGACGGCAGGTGGCTGGCCTACAGCCTGCTGCGCCCGAACCAGCAGCGCGGGCTCTATCTCTACGACGTCGCCGCCGGCCGCGCGACGCTGGTCAGCCGGCCCGACGACAACGACCAGTCGCCGAGCTTCTCGCCCGACGGCAAGAGCCTCTACTTCCTCTCGACCCGCCACCAGAACCCGACCTTCTCGGAGAGCGAGTTCAACGTCGCCACCCTCAAGCAGAGCGGCATCTACGTCGCCACCCTGACCCGCGACCAGGCAGCGCCGTTCGCGCCGCGCTCGGACGAGGGCGCGTGGCAGCCCGACAAGAAGGACCACGACGACAAGCCGGGCGGCTGGAAGCCGGGGGCCTCGAAGCCGATGCCCATCGACCTCGACGGGCTGATGGACCGGGTCACGCCGCTGCCGATCCCGGCCAACGACTTCGCCGCCCTCGACGTGCGAGGCGGTCCAGGCGGCGACCGGGTATTCTACCAGACGATCCCGCCGCAGCTGATCGAGGGCGCCCTGCCCGGCGAGAGGCCGGCGCTGCACGCCTACGACGTCGACAAGCGCAAGGACGAGACCATCCTGGACGGGCTGGACGGCTACAGCCTGTCCGCCGATGGCGGCCACGTGCTGTTCAAGCAGGGAGCCGCTTACGGCATCGCCGAGACCAAGCCCGGCGGCGGCGAGCGCCACATGCTCGAGCTGGACCAGATGAGCATGCGCGTGCTGCCGACCGCGGAATGGTCGGAGATGTTCGACAACGCCTGGCGGCTGGAGCGCGACCTGTTCTTCAGCGACAAGACCAACGGCGTGAACTGGCAGGCGGTGCACGATTGCTACGCCAGGCTGCTGCCGCTGCTCGGCTCGCGCGAGGACCTCAACTACCTGATCGGCCAGGTGCAGGGCGAGCTCGGCAACTCGCACACCTATGTCAGCGGCGGCGACGACCAGGATCCGACGCCGGCCGCGCCGACCGCCCTGCTCGGAGTCGATTTCGCGCTCGACCGCGCGTCGGGGCGCTACCGCTTCGCCCATATCTATCGCGGCGACGACTCGCGCGAGGGCTATCGCAGCCCGCTCAACGCGCCCGGTCTGCACGTGCATGACGGCGACTTCCTGCTCGCGGTGAACGGGCAGGCGCTGGCGGCACCGACCGATCCCTACAGCCTGTTCGTCGACGTGCAGTCGCCGGTGACGCTGAAGGTGTCGGCCACCGCCGTCGGCGCCTCGCGCGACATCAGCGTCGAGCCGGTACGCAGCGAGATGCCGCTGCGCGAGCAGGGCTGGATCGACCAGAACCGCGCCCTCGTCGATCGGCTGTCGGGCGGCCGCATCGCCTATGTCTACCTGTCGGACATGGAGTCGCTGGGCATGGAGCAGTTCGTGCGCCAGTTCTACCCGCAGCTCGACCGCCAGGCGCTGATCGTCGACGATCGTTTCAACGGCGGCGGCTTCATCGACCAGATCGTGCTGGAGCGCCTGCGGCGCGTGCTGGTCGGCATGTCGACCAACCGCGAGCGCGTCGCCATGACCATTCCGCAGCAGCTGATCGACGGCCCCAAGATCTGCCTGCTCAACCAGTATTCGGCCTCGGACGGCGACATCTTCCCGTACTATTTCCGCAAGTACGGCCTCGGTCCGCTGCTCGGCATGCGCAGCTGGGGCGGGGTGCGCGGCATACGCGGCGAGTGGAGCCTGCTCGATGGCGGCTACGTCACGGTGCCGGAGGACGCGCTGTACGGGCTCGACTCGCAGTGGGTGATCGAGAACCACGGCGTCGATCCGGACATCGTGGTCGAGAACAGCCCCGGCGAGCTGATGTCCGGTCACGACCGCCAGCTCGAGACCGCGGTCGGCCTGCTGATGGACAAGCTGGCCGGGCGGCGCGGGCCGCCGCTGCCGCAGCCGCCCGCGCTGCTGCCGGCCTATCCGCCGTCCGGACATGGCTGAGGCCGTCCCGCCGGACGTGGGCCGCCTCGATACGATCGCAACGGCCGGGGTGCGCGGTCCGCCGCCGCGCGCCAGGATGCGACCGCGACCTGCATCGGAGCCCATCATGGACGCCACCCGGCATCCGCCCGTCCCCGTGCCGCCCCCCGAGCCGCCCACCCAGCAGGACCCGCGCTGGGCCGCGGTGCTGGCGCGAGACCCGGCGGCGGACGGCGCCTTCCTCTACTCGGTGCGGACCACCGGCGTGTACTGCCGACCGTCCTGCGCCTCGCGCGCCGCCAACCCGAGGAACGTCCGCTTCCACGCCGATGCCGAGCAGGCCGAACGCGCCGGCTTCCGGCCCTGCCGGCGCTGCAGGCCCGACCAGGCGGCGGCACCGCGCCGGCATGCGGTCCGCATCGCCGAGATCTGCCGGCTGATCGAGCAGGCCGACGAGCCGCCCCGGCTCGCCGCGCTGGCCGCGGCCGCGTGCCTGAGCCCGCACCATTTCCACCGCGTCTTCAAGGCTGTCACCGGCCTCACGCCCGGGCGCTATGCGGCGGCAAGCCGGACCCGCAAGGTGCGCGACCAGCTGCGACGCGCCGGCACGGTGACGGAGGCGATCTACGCCGCCGGTTTCAATTCGGGCGGCCGCTTCTACGCGGCCGCCGATGCCATGCTGGGCATGACCCCGCGCGCGTTCCGCGCCGGCGGCGCCGCCACCGAGATCCGCTTCGCGGTGGGCCAGTGCACGCTCGGCGCGATCCTGGTCGCCGCCAGCGCCAGGGGCGTGTGCGCCATCCTGCTCGGCGACGATCCCGACCTCCTGCTCCGCGACCTGCAGGACCGCTTCCCGGCGGCCGGGCTGATCGGCGGCGACCCCGGCTTCGAGGCGTCGGTGGCGCAGGTGGTCGGCCTCGTCGAGGCGCCCCGCCTCGGCCTCGACCTGCCGCTCGACGTGCGCGGCACGGCGTTCCAGCGGCGCGTGTGGGAAGCGCTCCGGCAGGTGCCCGCGGGCGAGACCGTGAGCTACGCGCAGACGGCGCGCCGGATCGGCGTGCCGGGCGCCGCGCGCGCGGTGGCGGCGGCCTGTGCGGCCAATCCGCTGGCGGTGGCGATCCCGTGCCACCGCGTGGTCAGCAGCGACGGCAGCCTGTCCGGCTATCGCTGGGGGGTGGAGCGCAAGCGCATCCTGCTGGCGCGCGAGGCGGGTTCGGCCTGACGCCCCCGGACGTTCACGTTAACCGTCATCATAACGATTGAACTTGCCGCGGTCATTCGCCTGGTCTAACAATACGCCATTCGCTCGGAGTCCGGTGAAAATCCGGATGGCTCTGCCGGCCGCCAATCCGCCGGATAACGCACATGGCTCGATCCCCCTGATCGCCGCGCCGTCTCTGGCTCGCTCATGCGTTGCGGACTCCCTCTCGAGATGAACACCATCGATCGATCCCTGGGCCGCCGGCTCCTCGACCCGGGGGCCTCGACGTCTGGCCGGCACGCAAGTGTTTCTTGCACAGAATGGTCTCGTTCCGGAATATCCCGCCTCACGAGGGCCGGCGGACGCACAGGGTGGAGGTGATCGGCGTGCGACACTCATCGGGAGGAGAGAACTCGATGGACGGGGTTCCAGCCGTCTCCCAGGTGCGGCCGACGATATCCGTCATCCTGTGCAGCCATGACCGCCTGCACTATGTCCGCAGCTGCATGGCGTCGCTCGCGCGTCAGACCGTGGGTCAGCACGCGTTCGAGATCATCCTGGTCGACAGCGGCTCCCCTGCCGCGGTGCATTCCGAGCTCGAGCGTCTGGTCGAGCAGGTCGGCAATGCCCGTCTGCTTCGCCTGGAGCGATCCGGAGTGAGCCTCGCGCGCAACGCCGGCGCCCGCGCCGCCACCGGCGATTACGTGGCCTATATCGACGACGACGCGATGGCGGCACCCGACTGGATCGAGCAGATCCAGCACGTCCTCGTCGAGCGGGGCTGCCGCCCGGCGGTACTGGGGGGCCGGGTGCTTCCGGTCTGGGAACGCCCGCTGCCGAGGTGGTGGCCGCATTCCCTCCGCGGCGTGCTGTCGATCATCGAGCATGAGGGGGCGGGCGAGTATCGCACCGCGGCGCTGCCGGCCAGCATCGAGCCCTACGGCGTCAACATGATCCTGCGCCGGGACGTCATGCTTCGCCATGGCGGCTTCGCCGAGGCGCTGGGCCGGCTCGGACTGGTGCTGCAGTCAGACGAGGACGTGCAGCTGGCCTGGCGTCTGCAGGATGCCGGGTTCTCGGCGGTCTACGATTCCCGCATCGTCGTGCACCACTCGATCCAGGCCAGGCGGCTCAACGTCGAGTGGCTGCTCTCGCGTCTCTACTGGCAGGGCGCGTCTACGGTGCATACCCGCCGGCTGCTCGGACAGCAGGCGCTGGTGCACCGCGAGTTCTTCAGGCGCCTGCTGATCGAGGCGATCGCCCTGCCGATCGTGATGGTGATGCCGAGGCACACCACGCGCCTGCTGGCGTTGCGCTGGCGCTATGCCTACGCGAGCGGCTTCACCAGGGAGGCGCTGTGCTGCGGGCCGGGCAAGCGCCGGGTCATGCTGCTCGGACGCAGGCGCCGGGCGGTGCTGAACCCCGATCCTTCGACGGATTCCCGTCCGGCGACGCTGCCGGTCATGCAGCATGATCTGCACGCCGTCGACCTCGCGGCGGCGGGCGGCAGATAGCGGCGCGCGGCCCGGTCCGGCCGGCGTTGCCGATCGAGCCCGTCACGACCATATCCGCGTGCGCCTGGAGGCTGACAGGCAGCGGCGGCTAAGACATCATGGCCGAGGACAGGGCCGTCGCGCCCAGGCGACGGAAGAGGCGATGTTTCGATGAGACACGGGCATGCCCGCTTCCTGATCGCGGCCGCACTCTTCACTACGGTATTACTTTCTGCTCCTTATTTCGCTATCAGATCGAACGTGCTGTACTGCAAGTACAGCCGGGTGTTCTGGAATCCGACAGATTGCTTCAAGTTCGCCCTGCACGATCAGGTGGCCGACATCGTGATGGTCGGCGATTCGTCCCTGGTATTCGGCGCGCGGCCGAACCTGCTGGCGCAGAGGCTTCATGTTAGCGCGATCAACCTGGGCATGCCGGCCGGCAGCATCGTCTTCTTCCCGGGGATCCTGCTCGACCACTACCTGGCGCGCAACAGCCGGCCGAGCCTCATCGTGCTCTATGTCAGCCCCTGGACCCTGGTGCAGCCGCAGACCGACATGGAGCATCTGTGGAACGACGGCGCCCGGGTGGCGCTGCGACACGGCAGCCTGGCCGAGATCGGCAGGATCTTCGCCAGCGATCCGCGCCGGCTCATCCAGCTTCCGATCATCTTCCTGCAGCAGGGCTGGGCCCAGTTCAGCCTGTCGGAGATCTGGTGGAAGAAGGCCTCGGCGGAGATGCGCGCCGAGCGCGGCTGGTTCGCGATACGCAGGCCCGGACGCCCGCTCTCCATCCTGCGTCCCGGCGGCTACCTTGCCACGCCGGCGAACCTCACCGATCGATGCACCCTGCCGTTCAAGCCGCTGTCGCCGCCGGATCGCGAGCAGATCGCCAGGTTCCGCGACGCCTATCGCCGCCGCGGCATCGACGTGATCGTCTACGTGGCCCCGGTGCCGTCGTGCGATCCGACCTACCCCGCGATCCTGGCCGCCTATCGCGGGGTCGCCGACAACCAGCCGCAGACCCTGCCGGGCCGCTACTTCATCGATGACGGATGGCGCGTTCACGTGACCAAGGACGGGGCCGACGAGGCCACCATCCGTCTCGCGAACTTCATCGAGTCCTACACGATGTCGCAGCATACCAGGCTGATGACGAGCCGGCAGCGCATCGCCGGCGGCCATAGCTAGCAGGCAGGTCCGCTCGATGCTGTTCAACTCCTACGAGTTCATGTTCGCCTTCCTGCCGCTGGCGCTGATCGGCTTCTACCTGTCGGCGATGCTCGGGCGCGCCGCCGCGCTGGCCTGGCTGATCGGCAGCTCGGTGCTGTTCTACGGCTGGTGGAACCCACGCTTCGTGCCGCTGCTGCTCGGCTCGGTCGCGTTCAACTACGTGCTGGGGCGGCTGATCGGAGCGGCGGCCGAGCGCCCGCGCCTGAAGATCGCCGCACTCAGCGTCGGCGTGAGCGGCAACCTGCTGCTGCTGTTCTTCTACAAGTACCTGTTCACGCTGCTGACGTTCCTCGGCCTGCTCGACCTGATGCCGTTCGGCGGCCGCGACGGCCTGATCCTGCCGCTGGGCATCTCGTTCTTCACCTTCACCCAGATCGGCTACTTGGTCGACCTCAGCGGCGGCATGGTCAGGGCGCACGGCCTGCTCGAATACGCCGTGTTCGTCATGTTCTTCCCCCACCTGATCGCCGGGCCGATCCTGCACAACCAGGAGATGATCCCGCAATTCGCGCGCCCCGCGACCTACCGGTTCCGCCTGGAGCGGCTCAGCATCGGGCTGAGCATCTTCGTGATCGGGCTGTGCAAGAAGGTGGTGATCGCCGATCCGCTGGGCCGGATCGCCGATCCGGGCTTCGCGGCCCCGCACCTGCTCAGCACGTACGGCGCCTGGCAGGCGGTGCTGAGCTACGCGCTGCAGCTCTATTTCGACTTCTCCGGCTATTCGGACATGGCGATCGGCATCGCGCGGCTGTTCGGCGTGGTGTTCCCGCTCAACTTCAACTCGCCGTACAAGAGCCGCTCGATCATCGATTTCTGGCAGCGCTGGCACATGACGCTGACGCACTACCTCAATCTCTACCTCTACAACCCGGTGGCGCTCTGGGTGACGCGCCGCCGGGCGGCGCGGGGACGGCAGAGCTCACGCCAGGCGATGCGAAGTGCTACCGGCTTCGCCAGCATGATCCTGCTGCCCGTGTTCTTCACCATGACGCTGGCCGGCATCTGGCACGGCGCCGGCCTGCAGTTCCTGATCTTCGGCCTGCTGCACGGGACCTACCTCTCGGTCAACCACGCCTGGAGGGTGTTCCGCCCGAGCCGGGGCAAGTCCAAGCGGCCCGAGCGCTGGCGCAGCATCGTGCCGAGCGTTGCGATCACCTTCCTCGCCGTGCTCGTCGCCCAGGTGTTCTTCCGCGCCAACTCCGCGCCCGACGCCGTCTCCATGCTCGGCGGCCTGCTGGGTCTGCACCCGGTCGCGGGGTCGATCATCCTGCCGAGCCGGCTGTTCGGCTGGGCCTATGGCCCGATCGCGCGCATGGGGGGTGCGGGGCTGATCACGCTGAGCGACCATGCCGCCGAGCTGAAGGCCTGGCTGCGCATCGTCGTGGGCTTCGCGATCGTCTGGGCGCTGCCGAACACCCAGCAGATCATGGTCAACTTCGCCCCCGCGCTGGAGCAGGTCAGGCCGTTCCCGCGGCCGAGCCTGCGCTGGTATCCGGGAATACGCTGGGGGGTGGCGATCGGCATCCTGCTGCTCGGCAGCCTGTACGGCCTCGATGATCCGAGCCGGTTCCTGTATTTCCAGTTCTAGCAGGCTGCGGAACGAGGAGAAGGCAAGCGGCTTCGCCCCTTGACCCCATCAAAGGCAAGCCTTTGAAAACCTTAGCCTAAGAAATCGGGGTTTGGGGCCTGCGGCTCCAACGGGTCAAGGGCAGAGCCCTTGCCTTGGCTCGGCTCAGCGATGCGCCGCCGCCAGCTTGCGCTCGATGAGCGCGACCAGGTGGCCGACATCCTTCAGGTTCCCGGTCTCGGCGGTCTGGAACTTGATCCTGAACCGCACCTCGGTCGCGACCAGGATGTTGATCTGGTTGAACGAGTCCCAATCCTCGATGTCCTCCGCCGTGGTCTGGGGCTTCAGCATCAGCGTGTCGTCGCCGAACGTCTCGCGGAAGATCTCGGTCAGCTGTCGCAGGATCTCGTCCTCGGTCATGGAGCATGGCCTGTGTCTGGTGCGCGTCCCGAACCGGGTGCGGCGAGGATCGACGGCATCCCGAGGGGCGCAAGATATGGTCCCCGCGCAGGCTTCATCAAGCGAGCGCGCGTCGGCCACAGGATTCCGCAACGATCCGGTTTGGGTTCCTGTACCATGAGGCGACTATTCCGCCGGCGCCCGCCGGCGCGTTCGGAGCGGCGGCATGACCCTGAGCAGCGTCCTCGACGTGATCATCGCGCTGGTCTTCACCTACTTCCTGCTGGCGCTGATCGCGAGCGGCGTGCAGGAGGTCATCGCGGGGATCTTCGCCTGGCGCGGCACCTACCTCGCCAAGGGGATCGACGTCATCCTCGACAACGGCAGCACGGCGAGTTTCCGCTGGGTCGACGCCCGCGACTTCCTGCGTGCGCACTTCACCTCCGAGCCCGGCCAGAGTGCCGCCGACCGTCTGGCCAAGCTCATCGCGCGCAACCCGCTCGGCGCCGCCACCCCGGAGCAGGCGGTGCTGCGCCGCGTGCTCGGCGTGTCGACGCATCCGCTGCTGCGCGGCACGCCCTCGAAGCTGCCGTCGTATATTCCGGCCCGGACCTTCTCGCTGGCGCTGCTGGAGACGCTGCGCGACGGCTCCGACGACCCGGTCTTCACCCAGCTCGACCGCAGCGTCGCGGGGCTTCCCGAGGGTGACCTGAAGCGGACGCTGTCCATGTTCCTGCGCGACGCCGGCCGCGACGTCGACGCGTTCCGCGCCGGGCTGGAGCAGTGGTTCAACGACGCGATGGACCGGGTGAGCGGCATCTACAAGCGGCTGAGCCAGTATGTCATGATCATCTTCGGCATCGTGCTGGCGCTGGCGCTGAACGTGGACAGCCTGCGCGTCGCCCGCATGCTGTGGCAGACCCCCGCGCTGCGCGCGGCGATGCTGGCACAGGCGCGGAGCCTCGCGGCGCCGGATGCCGCCGCACGGCTGCCGTCCCTGGAGCCAACGGTGCTGGCGCCGCTGCGGCTGTTCGAGGCGCAGCAGATCCCGTTCGGCTGGTCGGTTCCCCACCTCTCCTGGGCGACGCCGTGCGGCTGGCTGCTGACCGCGGGCGCGGTGGCGCTGGGCGCCCCGTTCTGGTTCAGCCTGCTGCAGAACCTGATCAACATACGCGCCGCCGGCCCCAAGCCACGAAGGTTCGACGAGATGTCGAGCCCCGCCGAGTGGGACGCCTCCGCCCGCGCGAGGCCGGAGCGGTAAAGGCAAGGGGCTTTTCCCCTTGACCCCATCGAAGGCAAGCCTTTGAGAACCTTAATTTAGAAAGTGGGGTTTGGGGCGCGGGCCCCAACGGGTCAGGGGCAGCGCCCTTGCCTTGCTTTATCCGCCGCCTGGGGTCCAGAACGCCGCCTCAAGGCGGACGGTGGTACGGAAGCTGTGCAGCAGCATCGGGTAGCGCGCCTCGGCGCCGTGCGAGCGCGCCAGCGAGTCGAGCCGCTCCACCCCCTCGTTGGCGAGCCCGACATAGTGCGCGCCGCCATAGACGCCGATCCAGGGCAGGTAGGGGTTGTCCTGCCGGCGCGTGTGCGGATCGGCGGCCAGGCGGAGCCCGATCTCGGCGTAGCCGACCAGGCAGGCCGAGAGCGACACCATCAGGTCGAGGATGTCGCCGCGCTGGCCGCAATCGAGCATGAAGCGCGTGTAGGCCAGCAGCTCGAGGCTCTCCGGCTGGCGCGCGAGCTCGTCCTCCTGCAGCCCCCCACTCGCGGCAGTAGCCGACGTGCAGGGCGAGCTCGGTGTCGAGCAGGTCTGCCAGCAGCCGCGCGCTGCGCCGCATCCCGGCGATGTCGGGGTCCTTGAAGACCGCCAGCGCGTAGGCGCGGGCGTACTGGATCAGGTAGAGATAGTCCTGCACCAGGAAGCGGCGGAACGACGCCAGCTCCAGCGTGCCGGCGCCGAGTGAGGCGACGAAGCCGTGATGGGTGTAGGCCCGCCACTCCTCGGCGCAGTCCGCGCGCAGCCGGGCGAACAGGGTGCCGGTCGCGAGCGCCGGCAGGTCCATGGCCGGGCTCAATTGGCCACCAGGCGTCGATACAGGTGCCAGGTCGCGTGTCCCAGCACCGGCAGCACCACGGCGAGGCCGACGAAGGCCAGCAGCGAGCCCAGCAGGACCAGCGCGCCGACGATGACGCCCCACTGCGCCAGCACGAGCGGGTTGCGCGCCACCGCACGCAGCGAGGTACGCACCGCCAGCGTCACGTCGACGTTGCGGTCGAGCATCATCGGGAACGACACCACGCTGATCGCGAGCACGATGATCGCGAACACCAGCCCGATCAGGTTGCCGGCGAGGATCAGGAACCAGCCGCCCGAGGTCGCGAACAGGGCGCCCAGGAAGTCCGACATCCGGCTGAAGGAGGTGTCGCCGAATGCCGCGTGGTAGATGCCCTGGGCGATGGTGATCCAGACCGCGAAGATCGCCACCAGCCCCAGCGCCAGCAGGACGATCGAGCCCAGGTTCGGCGAGCGCAGCACGTCGAAGCAGTTGCGCCAGGTGGCGGGCTGGCCGTGCTCGCGGCGCAGGCTGATCTCGTAGAGCCCGATCGCCGCGATCGGCCCCACCAGCGCGAAGCCGGAGATCATCGGGTAGAACAGCGGCAGCAGCCCGTGCCCGGCGGTGAACTTCCAGAACACCACCGCCACCACCGGATAGATGATGCACAGGAAGAACAGCTGGCTCGGGATGGCGCGGAAGTCGTGCCAGCCGAGCTGCAGGGCCGCGCCCAGGTCGGCGGTGCCGATGCGCCGGATCGCCGGCACCGGCAGGCGCCTGACTTGCTGGTTGGGGGCACGCTGATCGGGGGCGCGCTGGTTGGGGATCGGCTGCGATGCTGCCTGGTCGATCATGGTCGCCTCGCGATCGGTCCGGCATGGTGCTGCCGCGCGGCCTGGCTGTCCAGCATGCAGAGGTCGGGCACCCAAAGCTCGAGCGTGCGAAGCTCGGGCGCCCAGAGCCCGATCACGTAGAGCTCAGGGTGCGGCGGGCGCCGTCATCTGCGACGGCTGCGCGCACGGAAAGCTCGCCACCAGGAACTGATAGACGCCCGCCGCCGCCGGCTGGGCGGCCGCCGAAGGGTTGGTGCCGGCCCAGATCACCAGCTTGTCGCGCGCCGCCTGCCGGGTGATCGGCGGGTTGCTCGGCAGGCAGAACTGGCGCTGCGCCGCCGGCGTCTCGGTCAGGTAGAAATCGATCAGCCCGGTGAAGTAGCCGGCGCACAGCGCGTGCTCGCTGCGCGCCATGCCGCCCTGGCCGGTCGTCACGCACATGTCGTACAGGCTCTGGAAGCTGGTGATGGTGGTGGGCGAGGGACGCTTGTAGCTGTAGGCGTCCGTCGCATCCTGACTGCCGGTCGGGCTGGCGCCCTGGGCGCGCGCCGGCAGGCCGGGGATTGTTGCGAGCAGGACCGACAGGGCCGCGATCTTGGTACGCATCGCGCACTCCTTGAGACTGAAGCCGTGGCAGGGCCCAAGCCATGGCAACGTGCCCCCGCCGGTGAGGTTGCGTCGTCAAGGCGGCGCCGCGGGCCGGGGATGCAGCTGTCCGCCGGTCATCGGGGAGGCGACGCCGGTGGTGGAGGGAAAGCTGATCGGCAGGCCGCGCAGCCGGCGCTGGGCGAGGAAGGCGAAGCATTCCGCCTCGACCGCGTCGCCGCGCCAGCCGAGCTGCTCGGCGCACAGCACCTCCACTCCGCAGCGCGCGCCCAGCGCCCGCAGGATCGCCGGGTTGTGCCGGCCGCCGCCGCACACCACCAGGCGCTGCGGCCGCGCCGGCAGCAGGTCGAGTGCGGCGGCCACGCAGCCGGCGGTGAAGGCGGTCAGCGTCGCGGCGCCGTCCGCGGCACTCAGCCCGCGGGCCATATCGGGCAAGAAATCATGGCGGTCGAGCGATTTCGGGTAGGGCTGCCGCAACCACGGATGCGCCAGCAGTCGCGCCAGCAGCGTCTCGTCGACGCGGCCGCGCGCGGCCAGCGCGCCGTCGCGGTCCATCTCGCCCAGGCCGTGCGCGCGGGTCCAGTCGTTCAGCGGCCCGTTGCCGGGGCCGGTGTCGAAGGCGATCACCCGATCCGCCCCGTCCCAGCTCGTCAGGTTGCCGACCCCGCCGAGATTGAGCACAGCACCCGGCTGCCCGGGGGCGGCACGTCGCAGCAGCGCCACGTGGTAGCAGGCGGCGAGCGGTGCGCCGTGACCGCCGGCGCGCACGTCGAGGGTGCGGAAATCATCCACCACGTCGATGCCGAGCCGTCGCGCCATCAGCGCGCCGGAGCCGAGCTGCCTGGTCGCGCCGGGCCGGCCCGAGGTCGGCGCGCGGTGCAGCACGGTCTGGCCGTGGAAGCCGATCACCTCGATCGACGACGCGTCCAGCCGGTTGGCGGCGAGGAACCGGCGCACCGCGTCGGACTGCGCGCCGGTCAGCGCCAGGCTGGCCTGCTCGAACAGCGCCGGCTCCGGACCCTCGAAGCTCCAGGCGCGCGCCGCCTGCACCGCACGCCCCAGCAGCTCGCGCAGCGCCGGGCTGTAGGCGGCCAGCGTCCAGGGGCCGAAGCCGTGGATTCGCTCGCCGTCGCTGCGCAGCAGGGCGATGTCGATATTGCCGTCGAGCACGGTCCCGGTCATCAGCCCGATCGCCCAGCGCGCGGTCACCGGCCGCCGCTCCGCCACCTCACGTCGTCCCTCGGCGCTCCAGCAGCTCGATGATCTCCCGCGTCGTGCCCGTCTCGCCGAGCCTGGGGAAGATTTGGGCGACGCTGTGCTCGTGCGTCTCCAGGCGCATGTCGGTCATGGCGTCGATGGCGAGCGTGACGTTAAACCCCTGCTCGTAGGCCTGGCGCGCGGTCGCCTCGACCCCGGTTCCGGTGGCCACGCCGGCGACCACCACCTGGGTGACGCCGCCTACCCGCAGCTGCGCCTCCAGGTCGGTGCCGGCGAACGCGCCCCAGCTCCGCTTGGTCACGACGATGTCGCTCGGCTGCCGGTCGAGCTCGGCGACGAGGTCGCTCCACCCCTCGACGGGGGACTCGTTGCGGGGTGGCCGTTCGGTTCGCCCCGGCGCCCGTCCCGCCACGTTGACCAGCGCCACGGGCAGGCCGTGTCGGCGGAACGCGTCGGCGAGCGATCGGGCACGCCCCACCACCTCGTCGAGCGGATGCACGGTACGATAGGCGATGATGCCCTTCTGCAGGTCGATGACGATCAGCGCGGTCCTCGGATCGAGTGTGGTGAGCGCCATGACGATGTCCTCGCGGTAGCGGACCCGGACTGGGAACCGGACGGCGGGTGCCGCCGCCCGCCCTGCGATGGCCTGCGACTACGTGGCGGCGGCCGCGCTGGCAAGCCGGCCCGGCGAGCCGGCCGCGAGCCACGGTTCAGGGCGAGGCGTGCGGCGGTCGGAGCCCCGTCCCGAGCAGTGCCCCGAGCCGCGCCCTGGCCGCCTGCCGCACCGGCGGATCGGCCTGCGGGATCAGCAGCACCTGCCGGAGCCAGGCGGTCGCGGAGGCGGCGTCGCCGCGGGCGGCGGCACTCTCGCCCGCCTGCAGGTAGAGGCGGGCGGCCTCGGCCGGTGCGCCGGCGCGTGCCTGCGCGTCGGCGGCGAACGCCAGCAGCGCCGCCATGTCGCGATACTCGAGCTGGGCGCGGTGCAGCGCGGCCGCACGCTGCGCGGCCGAGGCGGCGTCGCGGAAGCGGCCGCGCGAGCGGTCGAGACGCGCGACCAGCTCGTCATGCGCCGCCTGCCAGTCGGGCGATGGCCGCGCCGGCCGTCCGAGACCGTCGAGGGTGGCGAGGGCGGCGAGGATCCCCGGCGCGTCGCCGCGCGCGTCCGCGATCAGGCCGCGCACGAAGCTCGCCCTCGCCACGGTCGCCGGGTCGGAGGCCGTCGCCTGCGCCCGCGCGGCCAGCGGGTCCGCCTTCCCGTCGCGGCCGAGCCGGTGCAGTGCCGCCGCCTGTGCGAGGTCGAGTTCGGCGAAGCCGGGCGACGCGCGCGCCGCCAGCGCGTCGCGGGTGCGCAGCACCGTCCGCAGCGCCGCCGCCGCGCCGAGGCCGCCGCCGGCATCGCCCGCGAGCTGGGCCACCGCCAGGTCGTAGCCGACATCGCCGATCGCCCGCGCATCGTCGCGCGCCAGCGCCAAGGCGAAGGCGCGGCGATACTGCGCCACCGCCTGGTCGGCGCGGCCGAACGACAGCGATTGCCGTCCGGAGCGGGCCGCCTGCCGCAACGCCTCGTCCTGCGGCGGCGGCGGCGTTGGCCGGGGCCCGCCGCACCCGGAGGTCTGCAGGACGGCGAGCAGCGCCGAAGCCAGCAGGAGACTCGGGCCGGCGGCGCGGCCGCCGCAGCTCACGGCCGCACCTCCTGCGGCGGCAGCCGAAGCGGATCGGGCTTCGCCGCACCGCCGCCGCCGAGCAGCCAGGAGCCGCGCAGCTGCGCCAGCAGCGCTTCGAGCTGCACTTCCGTCGCCTGCGTCTGGGTCAGCAGCGCCGGCAGGTTCTGGGTGGCGTCGGCGACGTTGCGCGTGATCGCCGGCAGCTGCGGCGTCGCCCGCGCGGCGTCCGCGGAGATCGACTGCGCGTTCGCCAGCACCGCGTGGGACTGGTTCAGCAGCGGCGGCACCCGGGCCAGGATCGGCGCGAGTTGGGCCACGTCCGCCTTGAGCGTCGCCACCACGTCCTCGGTATGTCGGATCAGCGTGTCGTCGGTCAGCAGCCGTCCCGCCGAACCCTGTCCGGCCTTGATGTCGGTGATGATCGTATCCAGCGTGGTCATGGCGTGCAGGGCGTGCGCCAGCGTCGGCAGCAGCTCCGCCTTCACCTGGTTCAGCGTCGAGCTGATCGTGTCGGCGGGGTTGGGCTCGACCGTCGCGGTCAGCACCGCGTAGTCCCAGTCCAGCATCTGGCCGGAGCCGCGGGTGATGTCGACGTAGGCGGCGCCCGCGACCCCGTAGCGGCGTCGTATGGTGGCGTGGCTGTCGCGCCGTATGTAGGGATCGGTCTGGCGCTCGATGGTGGCGAGCGCGTACATCTCGCCGTCCGGGTTGAGCACGATCCGGTCGATCCGGCCGGCATGGGTGCCCAGCACGTCGATGTCGGCGCCCGGCGTCAGGCCGCCGAAGCCGCTCTGCGGCAGCACCAGGTGCAGCTCGGAATCCGGATGCAGCCAGCGGCGCAGCACCCCGGCCTCGAAGATGGCGCCGAAGAACAGCGCGCCCGCCAGCACCACCAGCAGTCCCACCCACTCGTCGGTGTGGCGCAGCCGCAGCAGTCGGCGTGGCTGCTCGACGCGGCGTCTCTGTAGCATTCACGCGCTCCGCGTTGGGGATCTCACCGGCCGTGCCTCGGGCTCAGCCCGTCTTCCAGCAGATGCAGGCGGTGGGTGGTGGGGAAGTTCTGCGCCTGCCACAGCGGCACGTCGCGGGTGAAGCAGATCGCCGCCGCACCCCGGTCCAGCGCCTGCGACAGCAGGTCGAGCAGCGGGTCGATCAGCTCGCCGTGCTCGGCGCTGACCGGGTTCTCCAGCAGCAGCAATCTCGGCTCGCCGAGGAACGCGCGCACGCAGGCGGCGCGCATCAGGTCGCCCTCGGAGAGCCGGTCCGGCCGCACCAGCGGCAGCCCCGGCAGCCCGAGCCGGCTCGCCAGCGCGTTGGCCGACTGCACGATCGCGAACTCCGGCTCGCGGGTGTGGTGCAGCTGCGGCAGCATGATGTCGACATGGGTGCGCAGCATGCCGATCCAGGCCCCCCTGCCGTGGATGCGGCCGATCCGGCCGCGCAGCGCGCAGGCCCGCTGCCAGCCCAGCTCGACCCAGTCGAACCCCATGCAGCGCACTGCGCCGCGGCGCAGCGCGATCATGCCGCTGCACAGGTCGGCGAAGGCGGCGGCGTGCTCCGGATCGTAGGTCTCGATCAGGGCGCAGTCGCCGCGGCCCAGCCGCAGCTCGAGCGGCACGTTCGGCAGCGCGCTCTCCTCGAAGGCGGACAGCGCCGACAGCAGCTCCAGCACCGGCTGGTCGCGGCCCGGCGCGGTGGCGGGATCCGGCATCGGCTACACGGCGAGGGTGAGCAGGACGTCGGCGATCATGATCACCAGGATGCCGTGCACGAAGCCGCGCGGCAGCAGGCTGGCGAGATCGTCGTCCGCGTCCGCGGTGAGCCCGGTCAGGCAGCAGCTCAGCCCGACCAGGTAGCCGATCACGACGAGCTTGGCCGGGATCAGCATGTAGTCGCGCACGGTGATCGCGGAGACCACCTGGTCGAGGAAGGTCCACAGGCTGTCCTGCACCTCGCCGACCGCGCTGCTGACCACAAAGCCGACCACCAGGGCGGCGGCGGCGAACAGGATGCCCAGCGTGAAGCCGCCGAGCGCGAAGGCGAGGGTGCGCGGCAGCACCAGCAGCAGGAACGGGTCGATCCCGCTCGCCAGCATGGAGCGGACCTGGCCGCCGGTCTGCAGCATGCCGAGCTCGGTGACGGTCAGCATGCCGCTGCGTCCGAGCAGGATCAGGCTGACCAGCAGCGGCGTCAGCTCGCGGATCAGCACGCTGACCAGGACGCCGCCGGTGAGCTGCGCCTGGCCTGCCACGCCGAGCCAGTACAGCGCCTCGTAGACGACGCCGAAGCCGGTGAGCGAGGCGGTGACCAGGATGGTGGCGAGGCCGCCGCCGATCGCCTGGCGCAGGGTGAGGGTGAACTCGTGGCGCACCGTGCGTCGCCACGACAGCGGACGCAGCGCCGCCTGCAGCACGCCCCAGGCGGCGGCGGCGAGCATCAGCGCGAAGCCGCCCCTGACCCGCACCGCGCGGCCGACCGCGCCCAGCATGAGCGGGACCGGCGTCATCGGCGCCCGGCCAGGATGAAGGTGCGGGCGGGACCGATCCGCGGCAGGTAGAACATGCCGCGGGTGCGGAACAGGAAGTCCTGGCGCAGCGCCGCGTAGCCGCTCTCGCTGACCTGGATCGCGCCGCCGCCGCTGGCGCTGTGCGCCATCATCTCGGCGTTGCGTACGACGTCGCCCCACAGGTTGAACAGGCGCGGCGCCTCGCCCAGCACGCAGCCCAGTGCGGTGCCGACATCGAGGCCGATATGGAACACCGGCTCGAAGCCGGACCGGCTCAGCAGCGACAGGCACGCCTCGCGCGCCGCCAGCGCGGCATCGGCCAGACGCACCGCGGCGCCGGGATCGGCGCCCGCGACGCAGCCCGCCGCCGCCACCATGTGATGGCCGGTCAGCTTCATGTAGGGCAGCGCGCAGCGGGTCGCGATCGCCTGCATCGCGGTCGCGATCTCGTCGGCGATCGCGGTCACGCCGGCCTGGTCGGGGCGTCCCAGGGCGAACGCGTCGTCGAAGCGGATGATCATGGCGGCGACCGCGGGGAACCAGGTGGCGGCGAGCCCGGCCGGGCCGCCTCCGTCCGCCTGCGGCTGGCCCGGCGTGAGCAGCGAGCTGAACGCCTGGCTGCCCTCGGCCGCCGGCATGCGGGACGGCACATCGCCCGATCGCGGCTCCGGCTCGGCCTCTCCCTGACCATCGATCTCGCCCGCCTGCTCACGGCTGCCGATGCGCAGCGCCACGATGCTCGACACCGCCTGGGCGAAGTTGCGCGCGCGACTCGCCTCCGCCGCATCCTCGATCAGCACGACGCCGCAGACGCCCTGCGCCCCCTGCACCGGCAGCATCGACAGTGCGTGGCTGCCGAACGGCCGCATCAGCAGCCGGTGCAGCGAGGCGGTGCGCCGGTCCGCCGCCGCGTCGGCGACCTCGATCGTCTCGCCCTGGTCGAGTGCGTCGAAGAAGCCCGGCAGCTCCGAGCGCGCCAGCTCGAGCCCCTCGAGATGCCCGCCCTGCCGCGCCTCGCCGCCATGGGCGTCGAACGCGTCCTCGCAGTGCAGCACGCGGGCGGCGCCGGTGAGGCGCCAGATGCTGGCGCGTCGGGCGACGCTGAGCTCGGCCAGGCTCTCGGTCAGGGCCGGCACCTCGCGCGCCGGATCGAACAGGCCGGGCTGCGCTGCCAGCGCCGCGAGCGCGCGGGTCTCGCGCGCCCCACTCTCGCGGCTCGCCGCCAGCAGGCGCGCGACGCGCTCGACCCGGCGATTCTGCCGCACCAGCATCAGCCCGAGCAGGGCGGCGAGCACCATGGTGATCAGCGAGAGCAGCAGATGCTGGCGGCTGTTGTTCTCGGCCAGCGCGGTGAAGTCGGATTCCCGGGCGGCGATCAGCAGCACCCATTGCTGTCCCGCCGCCGGAAGCCGCCGGGCGATGGTGACGTAGCGCTTGCCCCCGATCAGCAGCGTGCGGCTGCCGTAGCCGTCGGTGCGGAAGCGGTCATAGGCGTGGGACAGCGCCGGATCGCCCAGCGCCCCCGCGGCCGCCCGGACCGCCGGCGCCGGCGCCGCCGTGGTTGCCGTGCGGTGCACCAGGTCGGGGGCGGCGATCACGGTGCCGGCGGCATCGACGATGGCGGCCCGCCCGGTGCGGCCGATGCGCAGCTGCCCGAGGAAGCCGGACAGCGCCTCCAGCGTGATGTCGACGCCGAACACGCGGTCGGCGCTGCCGGCCCGGGTGAAGCGGATCGCCGCGGTGATGCCCGGCGCGCGGGTGGTGTAGAACACGTACGGCGCCGTCCAGTAGATGCCCTCGGTCCGCAGCGCCCCCTGATACCAGGCGCGCTGGCGCGGATCGAAATCGTCGCCGGGCTCGGGGGTGGTGTCCAGGATCCGGCCGGAGGCGTCGAGATGCGTCGAGGAGACCTGGCGGCTGCCGGGCCGGTTGAGGATCAGCTTGGTGTCGGTGCCGCCGCGCGGATCGCGCCGCACCATGACGAAGTCGCCGTCGCCGCTGGCGGTATAGAAGCCCTCCAGGTGCGGCACCTGGTTGAGCATGCTGGCGGCGAAGCCCTCGATCGCGGCGCGGTCGTCGCCGATCGCGCCGCGCGCCACCATGTCGCGCGCGATCAGCGCCGCCTGGGTCGCCGGGCTCAGGTAGCCCGCGACCTCGCGGGTAATGCGCGCCTGCAGCCCGTCCAGCACCGCGCGCGACAGCACCAGGGCCGCGGCTCGGTCGGCGCGGTAGCCGTAGAGCGAGATCCCGAGGATGGAGAGGATGACCAGCGCCACCCCCAGCAGCGGCACGCCGACGCGGCGCAGCAGCTGGCGCCGGCGCCTGATGTCGGTGCGGCCGATATCGACGATCTCGTCGATGGGCAACGATCTGTCTCCCCCGGGACCCGCCGCGATCCTATCAGAGGACGCGCCTCCGTACGCTTTTTTAGACGGGCGCGACTCCGGGCGATATCCCCGCCCGCCGTTCCGGACGCGTCAGGGCAATGCCGTCGGTGGCGTCGCCGTGGACACGCGGAAGGGATGGACCAGCTGCTGCCCGAGCCGCGGCGGCATCCCGGCCTCGATGCCGTAGCCGGCCGGCCACTGGTCGCGCGGCAGGTGGTGGGTGCCGAAGATCCGGTCCAGCCAGGGCAGCATGGCGGCGTAGTTGCGGTCGATCGGGCCGGTCAGGGTGTGGTGCCAATGGTGGAAGGCCGGGGTCGCGATCAGCCACTCCGCCGGGCCCAGCCGCCAGCGCAGGTTGGCATGGATGAAGAAGCCCCACAGCGTGGCGAGCAGCGTGATCAGCAGCGGCACCAGGCTGCCCGAGGCGCTGGTCGGGTTGGCCAGTCCGAGCACGTAGAGCGGCACCAGCCCGACCAGTCGGGTGAACACCATGTCGACCGGATGGGCGCGGGTATGGACCATGAAGTCCATCTGCCCGGCGCCATGATGGATGCAGTGGAAGCGCCACAGCAGCGGGATCTCGTGGCTCCAGCGATGACCCCAGTAGAAGCCGATCTCGCCGACCACCAGCGCGGTCGCGGCGCGCAGCCAGAACGGCCAGGCCGCCACCGCCTCGTGCAGCCCGGCCGGGACCAGGCGATGCGCGCCCCAGGCGACCAGCGACAGCGGCACCGACAGCATCAGCCCCGGCAGCAGGCTGCTGAGGAAGTAGTAGCACAGGTCGACGCCGATCGCGGGGCGGAGGATGTTCTGCGGATGCAGCGCGAACAGCCGTTCCAGCGGCAGGAAGATCACCGCGAGCAGCGACAGCCAGACGCACAGCCGCAGCATCTCGATCAGGAACGCGTGCAGCTGCGGCTGGTGCAGGAGCTGGGTCAAGGCTGTCGTCCTTCAAGGCGGGCGGTCGGCGCGGCCGCGACCGGTCAGGCGGAGGCCGGGCGCGCGCCGCGACGGCGCAGCCCCAGCACGACCCCCAGCGCCAGCAGGCCGGTGCCCATCAGCACCAGGCTCGCCGGCTCCGGAACCGCCGTGACCGAGACGCCGTCGAGAAAGGAGATCGGCGGCGCGCCGTTCGGCGTGCCCACGGCGAGGAAGCTGAGCGTCTGCGTCGCCGCACTGGCGCGGAAGCTCATGGTCTGCTGCTGCCAGGGGCCGACGCCGCCCTGCGGCAGCGAGAACAGGCTCGAGCGCTGGGTGACGCCGCCGAAGGTGACTGCCCACTGCTCGGTGGTCGGACCGGTGAAGCCGGCCTGCTGGCCGGCCGCCTGGTCGAAGGTCAGGCTGTAGTCGGTGCCCACGGTGAGGCCGGACAGCACCTGCGAGATCGCGGAGCTGTAGCTCGGGTCGCCGTCGGCCTCGACGAAGTTGCCGCCGTCCGGGCTGGTGGTCGGGAACGGGCCGTAGACCGTGAGGTAGTTCCCGTTGTCGGCGGTGCCGGGCGTGTCGAGGAAGGTGAGCGCCGAGCCGCCGCTCCAGCCGCTGACGTTGCCGGCGAAGCTGCCCTTGGTCGTGAGCTTGGTGCTCTCGAACGAGCCGTTGCTGACCAGGTTGGGCCCGGCGAGAGCGGTGCCGGTCATCGCGAGGAGCGCGAGGGCGGGGAGGAGCGTGGAGAAGAGCGGATGTCTCACGGCGTGTGGCCCCTGATCTGGAGAAACGTTTCTGGCGCGGACGATGTCGCCGGCGAAACGTCATCAGCAAGATGCAGGCCATGATCCGGAACGATCCGGATTGCGTTTAATTACACCCTGTTCCCCGATGGTTAGGCCGCGAGGCGCGCGCCGCCCTGCCGGCGGCCGCGGGATGCGGCGTCATGATGTAAAATCCGCCGACACCGCGCTCAGCCGGCGCCGAAGCCGCCATCGACCGGCAGGCACACGCCGTTGATCATCGCCGCCGCCTCGCCCAGCAGGTAGCAGATCGTGTCGGCCACCTCGACCGGCTGCACGAAGCGGCCCTGCGGGATGCGGCCGAGCATCGGCGCCGCCTTGCGCGGATCCGACCAAGCCATCGCCGCCATCGGGGTGAGGGTGACGGTCGGGTTGACGCTGTTGGTGCGTATGCCGTGCGGTCCGAGCTCGACCGCCATCACCCGCGTCATGGCGTCGAGCGCGCCCTTCGAGGCGCAGTACGCGGTATGGTCGGGCAGGCCGACGGTGGCCGCGTTGCTGGACACGTTGACGATCGCCCCGGGCCGCCCGGCCGCGATCAGCCGTGCCGCGACATGCTGGGCGATCCGCATCGGCGCGATCACGTTCACCGCCATGATCGCCTCGAAGTCCGCCTGAGCGGTCTCGACGAAGGAGGCGAGCCGGCTGATGCCGGCATTGTTCACCAGCAGGTCGAAGGCCGGCTCGGCCTCGAGTGCCGCCAGCGTCGCGGTCATGTCGGAGACGTCGGCGGCGATGGTGCCGCAGCCGGTCTCGGCGGCGAGCGTGTCCAGGTCCGCCGCCGATCGGCTCAGCGCCACCACCTCGGCGCCGCGGGCGCGCAGGCCCCCCACCACCGCCCGGCCGATGCCCTTGCCGGCGCCGGTGACCAGGGCGCGGCGGCCGCTGAACTCGCCCATCGGCGCCGCCCCCGGGTGCCGGCTAGACGATCGCGCCGTTCCGGGTCGAGCCCGGGGTCATCAGCACCTTGATGCTGTCCATGCCGTTGGCCATGCGGATCGCCGTGTCCCAGTCGTTCAGGTCGTACTCGTGGGTGACGATGCCGTCGGAGGTGACCAGGCCGCGCGTCAGCAGGTCGATCGCGATCGGATAGCAGTAGGGGCCGAGATGCACGCCGCGCACGTCGAGCTCCTTGCGGTCGCCGATGATCGACCAGTCGACCGAGGTCTCCTTGCCGAACACCGAGAACTCGACGAAGCGGCCGAGCTTGCGTATCAGCCCGAGGCCCTGGGTGACGCCGCCGGGCGATCCGGTGGCCTCGATATAGACGTCGCAGCCGTAATTGCCGGTCAGCCCCATCACGATCGCGGCCGGATCCTGGGTGCCGGGGTTGATGGTCACGTCCGCACCGTAGCGTCGCGCGAGTGCCAGGCGCTCGTCGGACATGTCGATCACGATCAGCTTGCGCGGCGTCTTGAGCTTGAGCACCTGGACCATCATCAGCCCGATCGGCCCGGCGCCGGCCAGCACCACCACGTCGGCGAGCTGGATCTCGCCGCGCTGCACGGTATGGATCGCGCACGAGAGCGGCTCGATGATCGACGCGTCGTTGAGCGGCATCTCGTCGGGGATCACGTGCACGCGCGAGGTCGAGGGCAGGCGCATGTATTCCGACATGCCGCCGTCGGCCACCTCGCGCTGGAAGCCGAAGATGTTGTGCACCTCGCACATCCAGTACGAGCCGGTGCGGCAGTAGTGGCACTTGTCGCAGGGCACGATCTGCTCGGCGATGACGCGCTGCCCGGGCTTGACGCCGAAATGCGCCTCCGCCCCTTCGCCGAGCTCCTCGATCACGCCGTAGAACTCGTGGCCCGGGATCACCGGCGGCTTGACCCAGCCGGTGCCGGGCTCCTGGCCCCAGAACATCTTCGCACCCTGCCAGCACTTGCAGTCGCTGGCGCAGATGCCGCACGACGCGATGCGGATCACCGCCTCGCGCGGACCCGCACTCGGACGCGGCACGTCGCTGACCCGGTAATCCTCCGGACCGTGGCAGACGATGGCGGTCATGCGGGTGTTGGAGCCGGACATTGGAAGCATCCTCTCTCTGTCTTGGGTGTCGTGTCAGGCGGCCCGGCAGCGGCCCTGCGGATCGGTCTCGCCCTGGACGCGGGGCTGCCGGACGGCGCGGCGCCACGCCGACGGCGTCGTCCCACGATGCAACAGGAATTGCCGGTTGAAGTTCGAGACGTTGTTGAAGCCGACCGTGAAGCAGATCTCGGCGATGCCGCGATCGGTGTGCCGCATCAGGTCGCACGACCGCGCGATCCGCTTCTCGTTGACGTAGCGCACGAACGGCTGCCCGACCTGGCGCTGGAAGGCGCGCGAGAAGCTGCTCTGGCTGTAGCCGCTCAGCGCCGCCATCTCGCTCTCGCGCAGCACGCCGGCGAGGTTGCGCTCGATATGCAGCAGCACGTGCTCCAGCGCCGCGTGCCCGTCGTCGCGCGCACGCGGCTGGTAGTGCGCGCTGGCCAGGCGCCGGCGCTGCGTGCTCGTGCTGAGGATGCGCATCAGGCCGAAGAACGCGGCGAGCCCCGCGGCACCCCGCGCGGTCTGCAGCGCGGTCATCGGCCCCAGCGCCGCGGCACCCGCGTCGAGGGCGTACTGCAGTCCGCCGAGGCTCTCCTGCAGCACCGCGTCCAGCGAACGCAGCTCGGGGAAGGCATCGATGCAGCGGCGGATGAAGGCGTCCGGGAACTGCACCACCAGCCCGCGCTGCGGCACGCTCTCCCCGGCGGCGAGGTCGCTGACCCAGTTATGCGGCAGGTTCGGGCCGAGGAAGGCGAGGTGCCCGGGCGAGAAGCGGCCGACATGGTCGCCCACGAAGACGCGGCCCGAGGTCGCGGTGACGAGATGGACCTCGTACTCGGGATGGAAGTGCCACTTGACGCTCCCGTGCGGGCAGCCGTGCGACCAGGCCTTGAAGGACTGTCCCGGCGCAAGCCGCACCACCTCGCGATACAGACGCATCCGAGCCGCCGAACCTCCCAGGCGCCGGATCTGCCGCCGGCCGTCGGGTATCATCATAGCGACCGCAGGCCCCGGCCCGCCAGCACCGATATCGCGCACGTCCTGGGGCCTGCCGGCGCTCGATTGACAGGGCCGCGCGATCTCCCTATAGGCCGCCGCTACTGCCGGGAACGTGGACGGTTCCGGCCGACCTGTCACGTCCCGAGCCTCGGCTCCGGCGGCAGGACGGCGATACGGACCGCGCCCGTCGCGACCAGCTCGGTCGGGGCCTACCGGTGCAACAAAGCCGCAAACGGTCCGAAGATCGCGCGGGAGAAGGAAGGGTTTGCCGTGAGCAAGCGCCTCGAGAGCAAGTACAAGGTCAATCGCCGCCTCGGCGTCAACCTCTGGGGACGCGCCAAGTCCCCGATCAACAAGCGGGATTACGGTCCCGGCCAGCACGGCCAGCGGCGCAAGCAGAAGCCGTCGGACTTCTCGGTGCAGCTGATGGCCAAGCAAAAGCTGAAGTTCTACTACGGCAACATCAGCGAGAAGCAGTTCCGCAAGTATTACGAGGAGGCGGTGCGCCGCAAGGGCGACACCTCGGAGAACCTCATCGACCTGCTGGAGCGACGGCTCGACGCGGTGATCTACCGCCTCAAGTTCGCCCTCACGCCATTCGCCTCGCGCCAGTTCGTCAATCACGGCCACGTCACGGTGAACGGCCGCAAGGTCAACATCCCCTCCTTCCTGGTGCGCGACAACGACGTGGTCGAGGTGCGCGAGAAATCCAAGCAGCTCGCCATGGTGCTCGACGCCGCACAGAACGCCGAGCGCGACGTGCCGGAATATCTCGAGGTCGATCATCGCCAGATGAAGGGCCGCTTCGCCCGCTCGCCCAAGCTCACCGACGTGCCCTACCCGGTGACGATGGAGCCGAACCTGGTGGTCGAGTTCTACTCGCGCTGAGCCGGGAAGGCGGCCCCCGACGCGCCGCGCATGACCGAAATCGCCGCCGAGATCGCGCGCCGCCGCACGTTCGCGATCATCTCGCACCCAGATGCCGGCAAGACCACGCTGACCGAGCGCCTGCTGCGCGCGGGCGGCGCGATCCAGCTCGCCGGCAACGTGCGCGCCAAGGGCGAGCGGCGGCGCACCCGCTCGGACTGGATGGGCATCGAGCGCGAGCGCGGCATCTCGGTGGTCACCTCGGTGATGACGTTCGAGTACGGCGGCTGCATCTTCAACCTGCTCGACACGCCCGGCCACGAGGACTTCTCCGAGGACACCTACCGAACCCTGACCGCGGTGGATTGCGCGGTGATGGTGATCGACGCCGCCCGCGGCATCGAGGCGCGCACCCGCAAGCTGTTCGAGATCTGCCGGCTGCGCGACATCCCGATCATCACCTTCGTCAACAAGATGGACCGCGAGGCGCAGGATCCGTTCGCACTGCTCGACGAGGTCGGCGGCGCGCTGGCGCTGGACACCGCGCCGGCGACCTGGCCGGTGGGGCGCGCCGCCGCGTTCGCCGGCACCTACGACGTGCGTGCGCGCGTGCTGCGACTGACGGCGGAGCTGCTGCAATCCGATCCGCGCCTGCAGGCGCTCGGCGAGGAGCTCGAGCTGGTCGCGGCGGCGCTGCCGGAGTTCGACCGCCACGCCTTCGATGCGGGCCACCTGACGCCGGTGTTCTTCGGCAGCGCGATACGCGAGATCGGGGTGCTGGACCTGCTCGACGCGCTGGCGGATTTCGGCCCCCCGCCGCGCGCCCAGGCGGCGGATACGCGGCTGGTGCAGGCCGCCGAGCCCGGCCTGACCGCGCTGGTGTTCAAGATCCAGGCCAACATGGACCCCAACCATCGCGACCGCATGGCCTTCGCCCGCATCTGCTCGGGGCGGCTGACGCGCGGGATGCGGCTGCGCCACGTGCGAACCGGCAAGCAGTTCGCGCTGCAGACGCCGCAATTCTTCTTCGCCCGCGACCGCCAGCTGGCCGAGGAGGCGTTCGCCGGCGACGTGGTCGGCATCCCCAACCACGGCGTGCTGCGCATCGGCGACACGCTGAGCGAGCACGAGGCGCTGAACTTCACCGGCGTGCCGCACTTCGCGCCCGAGATCCTGCGCCGGGTGCGGCTGGACGACGCGATGAAGGCCAAGAAGCTGCGACAGGCGCTGACCGAGCTGGCCGAGGAGGGGGTGGTGCAGCTGTTCCGGCCGCAGGACGGCGCGCCGCCGATCGTCGGCGTGGTCGGCACGCTGCAGCTCGACGTGCTGCAGGCGCGCCTGCGCGGCGAGTACGGCGTCGCGATCGGCTTCGAGTCGACGCCGTTCGTGCTGGCCCGCTGGGTGGCGGGCGACCGCGCCGGGCTGGAGGCCTTCGTCGCGTCCAACCGCAGCGCGATGGCCGACGACGTCGACGGCGACCCGGTGTTCCTGGCCAGCTCGCCCTTCATGATGCGCCGCGCGGCCGAGCAGAACGCCGGTCTCGCCTTCCACGACATCAAGCAGATCGGACAGCACCGGCCGCTGCAGGCCTGAGGTTCGACGTGTTGGGGGGGGTCAAGGGCTCCGCCCTTGACCCGTTGGGGCCGGAGGCCCCAAACCCCATTACGTAAGCCTTTGGCTCAGCTAAGGCTGCCGATCAGCGCCGCTCCGGCCAGCGCCACGGCGGCGCCCAGCGCCGGGCGGCCTATCGGATCGTCGCGGCACAGCGTGGCCACGCCGCCTAGCCAGATCGCGAACACGGCGAGACTGGCTGAGCTCACCCGATCGCCTCCCGGCAGTGGCCGACCCACGGCGTTGCCGCAGCCTAACCTCAGCCTCGTATCGAAATCCAGCGGCTCCGCAGGACGACCGGGGCCTGGGGCCGCCGGCTCCGGCGGGTCGACGGCAGAGCCCTCGCCTCGCCTCAGCCGACGCGCCGGCGCGAGGAGCCGCCGGCGGGATGGCGCATCGCGGGACGCGCCGCCCGCGCCGGGCCGCCTGCCGCGGCCTCGATGCGCACCTCGTCGTCGTCGGTGGCCGAGACGCACGCCCTGAAGCGCTCGGCGGTGCCGGGGCTGATCTCGAACAGCGTCTCGCGCTCGGCGATGCGGATCGCGCCGATCTCGCGCTTGGTGACGCCGCCCAGCCGGCAGATCAGCGGCACCAGCCATTTCGGGTCCGCCTTGTCGTGGCGGCCGATCGGCATGCGGAACCAGACCCCCTCGCCGGGCGGGATGCGGTCCGGACGGTCGGCGCGCGGCCGGGGCGCCGCGGCGGCCTCGCGGGCGGGGTGCTGCGGCCTGCGATCCGGCGCCCGCACCGCGGTCGCGCTGACCTCCTCGGGATCGGGCAGCCGGGCGCGATGCAGCCGGATCAGGGCGGCCGCGACCTCCTCGGCGGTTCGGCCCTCCAGCAGGGTGCGGGCGAGGGTGAGGTCCTCCGCGCCGATCTCCTCGGACAGCACCGGGTCGGCCAGCAGCCGCTCGCTGTCGCGGGCGCGGATCTCGTCGGGGCTCGGCGGCCCGCTCCAGCCCGCGGTGACGTTGGCGGCCGCGAGCAGTTGCTCGGCGCGGCGCCGGCGCGCGCCCGGCACCACCACGACGCAGATCCCCTTGCGTCCGGCGCGCCCGGTGCGGCCGCTGCGATGCAGCAGGATCGCCGGATCGGTGGGCAGGCTGGCATGGATGACCAGGCCGAGGTCGGGCAGGTCGAGCCCGCGCGCGGCGACGTCGGTGGCGACGCAGACCCGGGCCTGGCCGGTGCGAAGCGACTCCAGGGCGCGCGAGCGCTCGTTCTGGCTCAGCTCGCCGGACAGCGCCACCGAGGCGAAGCCGCGCTCCAGCAGGCTGCCGTGCATGTGGCGCACCATCTCGCGGGTGTTGCAGAACACCATCGCGGTGGGGCTCTCGAAGTAGCGCAGCACGTTGACGATGCCGTGCTCCTCCTCGTCGCGCGCGGTGAGCACAGCGCGATACTCGATGTCGGCGTGCTGCTGCCGGTTGCCCGACGCGGTGTCGATGCGCAGCGCGTCGCGCTGGTAGCGGCGCGCCAGTGCCGCGATCTCGCGCGGGATGGTGGCCGAGAACAGCAGCGTGCGACGCGTCGCGGGCGTCCGGTCGAGCAGGGTCTCGAGCTCCTCGCGGAAGCCGAGATCGAGCATCTCGTCGGCCTCGTCGAGCACCACGATGCGCAGGGAGGAGACGTCGAGGCGGCCGCGCGCCAGATGGTCGCACAGCCGTCCGGGGGTGCCGACGACGATATGGCAGCCGCTCGCCAGCGCCTGCGCCTCGCGACGGATATCCATGCCGCCGATGCACGAGACGATACGCGCCCCGGTATCGGCGTAGAGCCACGACAGCTCGCGATGCACCTGCACGGCGAGCTCGCGCGTGGGTGCGACCACCAGGGCGAGGGGGGCGGCCGGGCGCTCGAACTGCGCCGCGGTGCCGAGCAGGGTGGTGGCGGCGGCGAGGCCGTAGGCGACGGTCTTGCCCGAGCCGGTCTGGGCCGAGACCAGCAGGTCGCGTCCCTCGGTCTCGGCGCGCAGCACGGCTTCCTGGACGGGAGTGGGTTCGGCGTAGCCGCGCGCGGCGAGGGCGTGTTCGAGCGACGGATGGGTGGCTGGGAAGGGCATCGGCGCTGTATAGGCCAAACCGCGCCGAAACCTAACTCCGGCGCGGGCGGCTCAGTCCGGCGCCGCCACCGGTGTGCGGCCGACCACCGCGTAGATCGGGTCGCGCCAGTCGGGATCGCGGGCGTCGGGAAGCACCGCGCCGGTCTCGATCTCGGTCAGGCCGGCGCGCGTCAGGCACAGCGACACCAAGCGCTGCTGATCCTCGGCGTCGAGCGCCTGCCAGATCGCCACCGCCTTGGTCGGAAAGCAGCGGTTCGAGAAGCTGATCACGACCGGAGCACCCGGCCGCAGCACGCGGGCGAGCTCGCGGAACACCGAGACCGGCCGCTGCAGATACTGCACCGAGACGCAGAGGCAGGCGGCGTCGAGGCAATGGTCGGCGAGCTTCAGCGAGGCATCCCGGTTGAGGTCCTGGACGAAATGCTCGTCGAGCCGCGGGTTGGCGGCGAGCTCGTCGGCGTTCATGCCGTGGCCGATCACGCGCTCGAACGACATCTCCTCGGGCAGGTGGCTGACCCAGCTGCCCATCATGTCCAGGATGACGCCGCCCTCCGGCAGCACGGTCCGGTAGAGTGCCGTGACCGCGGCGATGGCGCCGTCGTCGATATGGGTGAGGAAGCGGGGTGACGCGTAGAACAGCGCGTCCGGAGCCGGGTCCGCCTTGTCGAAGGCGTGTGGGTGGAAGCCGTCGAGATCGCCCTGCATCAGGCCGCCGTGGTGGCGTCGAGCCTCGCATCGATCGCTTCGCGCGCGTTCAGCACCGCCGTCTTGAACGATCCGCGCAGCCCGCTGCCGCCCGAGATGCCGCTCTCGGAGGCGCCGTCGAGGTGGATGGTCCAGTGCCGGTGGCCATCCTGCTCGGGACCGATCACGTAGCGCACTTCCCGGTAGAGCAGCGTCTGTTCCATACCGTCCTCTCGTGGATCCGGCGCGCCGCGCGCGTGCGCGGCGGCATCTTCCACCGCCGCAGACATATGGTCGGCCCCGGGCCTCCACAACACGGCGCCATTCACAACATGCGGACCGCCCCGGCTCCGCCGCCCGTCTTGCCAATCCCGCGCAATCGGGGTGACCTGTGGCCTTCCTTCGCCACCGGACGACGAATGCCCGCATCGACCGTCACCGCCTACGCCTCGACCGCGAGGCCGCCGAGCCGGACGCAATCCTTCTCGGTCGTGCTGCTGATCGAGCTGTGGGAACGCTTCGGCTATTACGGCATGCAGGTGATCCTGCTGCTGTTCATGGTGCAGCGGCTCGGCTTCCCCGACAGCCGGGCGAACCTGCTCTGGGGCGCGTTCGGCGCGCTGACCTACGCGGCGCCGGCGATCGGCGGCTGGATCGGCGACCAGGTGCTGGGGTCGCGACGCACCATGCTGCTGGGCGCGATCACCCTGGCGTTCGGCTACCTGTTCATGTCGCTGCCGGTGCAGGGGACGCTGCTGCTGTACGTGGCGATGGGCACGATCACCATCGGCAACGGCATGTTCAAGCCGAACGCCGCCAACCTGGTGCGCCGGATCTATGACGGCGACGATGCCGGGCTGGATGGTGCCTTCACCATCTACTACATGGCGGTCAATGTCGGCTCGACCGTCTCGCTGCTGCTCTGTCCTTGGCTGAAGGACAGCTATGGCTGGCACGTCGCGTTCTCGGTGTGCTGCGCCGGCCTGGTGATCGGGCTCGCGAACTACGCCCTGATGCATCGCTGGGTCGCCCATGTCGGCTCGGCGCCGGACGCGCGGCGGTTGCCGCTGGGACGCGCCCTGCCGGTGCTCGGCGGCGTGCTGGCGGCGATCGCGCTGGTGAGCTTCGTGCTGCAGCATCCGAGCCTGGCGCGCGACTGCGTCTGGCTGGCCGCGGCCATCGTGGCCGCGGTGTGGGCGAGGACGTATCGCCGCTGCACCCGCGGCGAACGGCCCGGCCTGCTGCTGATGTACCTGCTCACGCTGGAGGTGATGCTGTTCTTCATCTTCTACCAGCAGATGTCGACCTCGCTGACCCTGTTCGCGCTGCGCAACGTCAGGCTCGACTTCGCGGTGGCGGGCGTGAGGCTGTTCCGCTGGTCGCCGGGCCAGTTCCAGGCGCTGAACGCGATCTGGATCATGCTCGCGAGCCCGCCGCTGGCCTGGGTCTATAACCGGCTCGGCGCATCGGGACGCGACCTCTCGATCTCCGGCAAGTTCCTGCTCGGCTTCGCCTGCGTCGCCGGCGGCTTCCTGGTCTGGTGGCTGTCGTGCAGCCTCAGTGCGACGCCGCTGGTGTCGTCGTGGGTGATGGTGTGGGGCTATGGCCTGCTGTCGCTGGGCGAGCTGCTGATCAGCGGCCTCGGCCTCGCGGTGGTGTCGCGCTACGTGCCGGCGCGCATGAGCGCCTTCATGATGGGGGCCTACTTCCTCGGCATCGGCGTCGCACTCTATGTCGGCAGCGAGGTCGCCAACCTGGCGGCGGTTCCGGGCCTCGGCGCCGCCGTCGACCCGTCGCGCAGCCTGCCGATCTACACCACGCTGTTCTTCCGGCTGTTCCTGCTCGCCTGCGGCGGCACGCTGCTGTTCGCGCTGCTGCTGCCGCTGACCCACCGCCTGGACGCGGCGCACGCGCGGGCGCGCAGTCCGGTTCACCCCTGACCCTCAGCGCCGCCGGACGCTGAGCAGGTAGGCGAGTGCTGCGCCGAAGAAGCCGACATAGTAGCCGATGTCGGCGCCCCCGAGCAGGCGCGCGATCGGTCCGGTATAGAGGTCGCTGACCGAGAACAGGGCGATGGTCAGGGTCGCGGTCGTAACGAAGATGCTGGCCGCCCGGGTCCAGCCCGGCGGCACCGCGCGCGGGCCGGCATCGACCAGGTACCAGTCGGCGAGCACGATGCCGATCCAGGGCGCGATCCAGTACAGCGTAACCACCAGGTAGCTGGTGTAGAGCTCCGCGTAGCGCCCGGCGCCGAACACGGCGATCAGGTAGCCGAGGCTGGCGGTGACGATCGCCGCCAGCACCCGCGGCACGCGTATGCCCGCCGAGATCAGGCTGTAGCTCGCGGTGTTGTCGTTGAACGAGTTGCCGGTGATCGACGACAGCGCGATCGCCGCCAGCACCAGCGGCCCGAGCGGGCCGGCCCGGTGCTGCAGCTGTGCGATGACCGCGACCGGCGAAGCCTCGCCGGTGCTGGCCGCGGTCAGCAGGCCGAGCAGCTGGAACGGGATCGCCGACAGCAGCAGCCCGGCGAGTGCGAGCCAGACGATCCGCCGCGAGGGCGTCGACGCCGGCAGATAGCGGGTATAGTCCGAGGAGTACGACGCCCACGACAGGTTGAAGCTGGCCAGGATGGCGGTGGCCAGCAGGAAGCCCGGCAGTCCGGCTGGGTGTGCCGCCGGGTGCGGCAGCTGCGCGTCGCGGGCGCCGAGCAGCCCGATCAGCGCGAACGCCGCCAGCAGGGCGCTGCCCAGATATTTCTGCAGCGCCTGCACCGCGTGGTGGCCGTAGATGCTGGCCAGCATCTGCACCCCTGCGAGCAGTCCCAGCGCGAGCCAGAACGGCAGCGCGGGTCCGGCGAGTGCGAGCAGCGCGATCAGCGCCGCCGCTGCCGGCACGTTGTTCACCGCGTCCCAGCCGACGCAGTACAGCCAGTTCAGCAGCGAGGGCAGGCGGATGCCGCGCTGTCCCAGCACGCGCCGCGACGCCTCCATCTGCGGCAGGCCGGTGGTCGGGCCGATCGCGGCGGCGAGCGCCACCGGCAGCGCGCCGACCAGGTTGCCGAGCCCGATCGCCAGCAGCCCCTGGCGGAGATCGAGCCCGATCGTGACCAGCAGCACGCCCACCACCCAGCCGCCGGGACCCAGGTTCGGCGCGAAGTGGCTCCAGAAGACGCGGTCGATCCGCATCGTCTTCTCCGAGGCCGGCACCGGCTCGGTGACCACCTGCGCGCCCGCAGCTTCCATACGCAGGCCGAGCGCGAGGCGCGAGGCGAGGGCCATGATGCTTCTCCACCGGCGAGCGCCGCGACGCGGCGGCGCATCGCCGGCGGTGGCGGTTCATCGCGCGTTAATCGTTCTGGAGCAACATCGAGACAGCTTCAACGACGGCAAGAAAACCTCATGTCCCATCACTGTGGCGCCTGCAGGCAAGGCCGGCAGGCGTTTCCGTTCTCGATGGCCTTCCAGCCGGTGATCGACCTCGCCGAGCATCGCATCGACGCCTGTGAGGCGCTGGTGCGCGGCCCAGAGGGGCAGGGCGCCGGCGAGGTGCTGGCGCAGGTCAACGCCGAGAACCTCTACGCCTTCGACCAGGCCTGCCGGGTGCGCGCGATCGAGATGGCGGCGAGGCTCGGGATCGACCGGCAGCTCAACATCAACTTCCTGCCCAACGCCGTCTACGAGCCGCGCGGCTGCATCCGGCTGACGCTGGACGCCGCCACGCGCACCGGCTTCGACAAGGGGCGGCTCACCTTCGAGATCGTCGAGAGCGAGGACATCGCCGACACCGACCACCTCAAGGCGATCATCACGGAATATCGCCGTCACGGCTTCAAGGTGGCGCTCGACGACTTCTCCACCGGCTACTCCGGCCTGTCGCGGCTCGCCGAGCTCAAGCCGGACATCGTCAAGCTCGACCGCGCGCTGATACGGGATTGCGACCAGGACCGGGTCCGGCTCGCGATCATCGCCAGCATGATCGCGCTCGGCGCCGAGATCGGCATCAAGATGGTGCTGGAGGGCGTCGAGCGGATCGGCGAGGTCGAGGCGCTGCGCTCGGTCGGCGGCCGCTTCATGCAGGGCTTCTACTTCGCCAGGCCACGCTTCGAGGCCATCGTGCGCGATCAGGCGATCTGGTCGTCGCCGGGCAGCGCTGCGGCCTGAACCCCAGGCAGGCGGCGTGCAACCCTGCGCGGGCGGCCCGCTTGTAGGGAGCGACGCCGCGCCGGGAGAGCCTCGTTGAACAGCCGGTACGACGCGGGCCCGATCGTCGGCCGCCCGCAGCCCCGCGTGGATGGCCGGCTCAAGGTGACCGGGCAGGCGCGCTTCGCCTCCGACCAGCCGCTGCTGCGCGATCCGGCGCACGCCGCCCTGGTGACCAGCCCGACCGGCCCCGCGCGCATCGTCGGCTTCGATCTCGACGCGGCCTGGTCGCCCGGCGTGCTGCAGATCCTGACCCACCGCGAGCTCGGCGCCGAGATCCGCCCGGTGCGGCACCTGATGGAAGGCGGATACGCCAACAGCTCCTGGCTGCCGCTCGGCTCCGACCGCATCGCCTATCCCGGCCAGATCGTGGCCCTGGTCACCGCAGACAGCCGCGAGCTGGCCGAGCATGCCGCCTCGCGCGTCCGGGTCCGGCTCGAGGCGCTGCCTGCCGCCTTCGGCCTGGACGATCCGGGCGCGGAACGGATCGCGCTTTCGCAGCTCAGGCCCGCGCACGAGGACCCGGCGGTGGGCGACGCCGACGCCGCATACGCGCGGGCACCGTGTCGCGTCGATGCCCGCTTCGGCACACCGACGCAGCACCACAACCCGATGGAGATGTTCACCACCAGCTGCGTCTGGGAGGCGGACCGGCTGACGGTCTACGAGCCGACCCGCTTCCTGATGGCCGCACAGCACGGCCTGGCGCGTCAGCTGGGGCTCGATCCCGACCGCGTGCGCGTGGTGGCGCCGTTCCTCGGCGGTCATTTCGGCTCCAAGCTGGCGCTGTCGCAGCACACCGCACTGGTCGCCTGTGCGGCGCGCCGGCTGGGCCGCCCGGTCACGCTGGTGCCGACGCGGTCGCAGTGCTTCACCATCGCCAACTATCGGCCGCAGACGCGGCACCGCATCCGGCTCGGCGCCGAGCCGGATGGCCGGCTGCTGTCGCTGATCCACGAGGCGGAGATGGTGACCTCGCGCTTCGACGGCTTCGCCATGGAGGGCACCGACGTCACCGCCAGCCTGTACGGCGCCGCCGCCGTGCGCACCCACGAGACGGCGGTGCGGGTGGACCGCAACACGCCCGGCCCGATGCGCGCGCCGCCCGAGATGCCCTACCTGTTCGCCCTGGAGAGCGCGCTCGACGAGCTCGCCTGCACGCTGCGGATCGATCCGATCGCGCTGCGGCGGCGCAACGACACCGCGCGCGACCCGATCACCGGCAAGCCCTTCACCACGCGCCCGCTGATGCGCTGCTTCGACGCCGGCTCGGAAGCCTTCGGCTGGGCCGAGCGGACGGCGGCGCCGCGCTCGATGCGCGACGGCGACTGGCTGGTCGGCTTCGGCTGCGCCAGCGCCGCGCGGCCGGTCAAGATCGCCGCCGCCGCGGTGCGCCTCGTGCTCGAGGGCGACGGCCGCCTCACCGTCGAGAGCGCCCACCACGAGATCGGCAACGGCCTCTACACGCTGCTCGCGATGCTGGCCGCCGACTGGCTCGGCCTGTCGGTGCCGCAGGTCACGGTGCGGCTCGGCGACACGGCGCTGGCGCCCGCCGGGCTGTCCGGCGGCTCGTCGAGCACGACCAGCATGGCGCACGCGCTGCGGCGCGGCTGCGACGCGATGCGCCGGACGCTGCTGCGCGCCGCGACAAACGGAGCCGGCGTCCTGCACGGCCGCGACGCCGCCGACCTGCGGCTGCGGGACGGGTGCGTGGTGGCGCCGGACGGAAGCGGCGAGAGCCTGGCGCGGATCGCCTCGGGGACCGCCGAGGGGCGGATCGAGGTGACGCGCGACTTCATCCCCGACGGCCTCGGCGACGAGGCGCAGGCCAGGCTGCGTGGCGGCAGGCTCGCCCTGAGTGCCGGCGGCGAGCGGCTCGGCTGGGCGTTCGGCGCACAGTTCGCCGAGGTGCGCGTGCAGGCGCACACCGGCGCGATACAGGTGCCGCGCCTGCTGGGCGCGTTCGCGGCCGGCGCCATCCTCAATCCGCTGGCGGCGCGCAGCCAGCTGGAGGGCGGCATGATCTGGGGCCTTGGCTCGGCGCTGCTGGAGGCGACGGCGCACGATCGACGCCACGGCCGCTACGTCAACGACAGCCTCGCCGACTACCTGGTCGCGACCTCGGCCGAGTGCGGCCGCGTCGAGGCGCTGCTGCTGCCCGATCCCGATCCGGACATCAACGCGCTCGGCGTGAAGGGGCTGGGCGAGCTGGGCCTGATCGGCGTCAACGCGGCGATCGCCAACGCGCTGCACCACGCGACCGGCCTGCGCCTGCGCGACCTGCCGATCCGCATCGAGGCGGTGCTCGCCGGCCTGGACCCGCCGGGGCGCGCCGTCGCTTGATCGGCCGCCGCTTGATCAGCCGCCGCTTGATCGGCCGTCGGCGCGCGCTGTCGATGCCGCTGCTGCTGGCCGGCTGCTCGCCGCTCGGCATCATCAACGGGCTGGCGCCGGACCGCCTGGTGGCGCGCTCGATCGCCTACGGCGAGGGCCCGCGCCGCCGCCTCGACGTCTACGCGCCGAGCGCGCATCCGGCGCCCGACGCCTCGCACCCGGTGGTGCTGTTCCTGTACGGCGGCGCCTGGGATACCGGCGAGCGGGCGATGTATCGCTTCGTCGGCGGCGCGCTGGCGGCGCTGGGCTTCGTCGTGATGATCCCGGACTACCGGCTCTATCCGCAGGTGCACTACCCGGAGTTCCTGCTCGACTGCGCCCAGGCGCTGGCCTGGACGCGCCGGCACGGACCTGGTTTCGGCGGCGCCGCGGCGCCGCCCTACCTGCTGGGCCACTCGGCGGGCGCCTACAACGCCGCGATGCTGGCGCTCGATCCGCGCTGGCTCGGCGCGGTCGGGCTGACGCCGCGCTCGGACCTCAGCGGCATGGCCGGGCTCGCCGGGCCCTACGATTTCCTGCCGCTCGACAGCGACGAGCTGCGCCGCATCTTCGCGCCCGGCCGGCCGCTGCGCAGCACCCAGCCGATCGCGCACGTGGACGGCCGCAACCCGCCGATGCTGCTGCTCGCCGGGGGCGCCGACCGCGTCGTGCGGCCGGCCAACACGCTGCGGCTGGCGCAGCAAGTGCGCCAGGCCGGCGGCCCGGTGGAGGCGCGTCTATATCGCGGCATCGACCATGTCGAGATCCTCGGTGCGTTCGCGGGGCCGCTGCGCTTCCTGGCACCCAGCCTGCGCGACTGCGCGAGCTTCATGCATGCGCCGCCGGAGACGATGCGAACGCTGTGATCGCCCGCTGTGAGAGCCGGCCGCCGCGCCGTGGCCTCATCCGATCGGCCGATGCTGCCGTAGGAGCAACATGATGGTCATGACACCCATGTCGCCAAGCAGGAGGGAAGCGGCTAGGCTCGACGTGGTGACGTGGGAGTGGCTGCAGCCTCGCATGGCCGACGAAGCGATACGTGACACGATCGGGTTGCTGCTGGCGCGATGCGGCGGCGGCGACCGGGCAGCCTTCCGCACCCTCTACGACCTGCAGGCGCCGCGCCTCTACGGCCAGGCGCTGCGCCTGACCAGGCAGCCGCAGCTCGCCGCCGACGCGGTGCACGACGCGTTCCTGCAGGTCTGGCAGCGCTCGTCGCGCTTCGACTCCCGGCGCGGCTCCGCCGAGGCGTGGCTGTCCAGCCTGCTGCGCTACCGAGCGATCGACATCCTGCGCAAGCGCGGCCGCGAGAATTACGGGCTGGCGCCGGTCGAGGAGCCGGATGCCGGGCCGGATCCGCTCGGCCAGCTGGTGGCGAGTGCCGAGGCGGAGGCGCTGCGCCGCTGCCTGGATCAGCTCGACGAGGCACAGCGGCGCGTCGTGCTGCTCGCCTTCATCGAGGGCCTGAGCCATTCCGAACTCGCGGTCAGGCTGCAGGCGCCGCTCGGTACGGTGAAGTCGTGGGTGCGCCGGGCGCTGCTCGGGCTGCGCCGGTGCCTCGAACCATGAGCGGCCCATGAGTGGCGTTGCGCCGGAGCCGCCGGACCGCGAGACCGAGCTGCTGGTCGCCGAATACGTGCTCGGCACGCTGGAGCCGTCGGAGCGCCTGCTGCTGTCGCGAGAGGCGGACAACGATCCGGGCCTGCGCGATGCGATCGATGCCTGGGAGCGGCGTCTGGCGCCGCTCCATCGCCTGACCGCGCCGGTGGCGCCGCCTGCCGGGCTATGGCCGCGGATCGCGGCCAGCGCCTGGGGCGCGGAGACGGTCGGGGCCGCTCCTGCCGCGCGGGCGCCGGTGGCGCGGGACCGGCGGGTGCGCAGCCTGCGCCTGTGGCAGGGCGCCACCGCCTCCGGCCTGGCGCTCGCCGCGGTGATCGCCGGGTTCGCGGTGCTGCGTGCGCCGCCGGCCGCGCCGCCGGGGCCGAGTCTGGTGACGGCGCTGCTGCCGCTGAGCCAGCAGGGGCCGGTGTTCGTCGCCGAGGCGATGGCGGACGGGGCCTTGCGGATACGCACCGTAGGCGCGGTGCGGATCGCACCGGATCGCGACCTGGAGCTGTGGCTGCTGAGGGACGGGGAGACGGTGCCAAGGCCGCTAGGCGTGCTGCCGGCCGCCGGCGTGAGGCTGCCGCCCGGCACCCTCCCCTCCGCCGGCGGTGCGAAGCTGCTGGTCAGCCTGGAGCCACGCGGCGGCTCACCCACCCACCTGCCCACCGGTCCGGTGCTATACGGCGGCGCGATCTAACTGACGGGGTCTGGGCCCAAGGCCGCGGCGGGTCCAGGGCAGCGCCCTGGCCTTGCTGAATACATCACCGAGACAGCCGCGTAGACAGGATCAGCATGGAGTTGGTGCGGTCCACGCCGTCGAGTGCGCCGATGCGGTCGATCAGCCGGTCGGTCTCCTCGACCGATGTCGCCTCCACCATGGCGATCAGGTCGAACTGGCCGCCGACCGCGTGCAGCGTGCGGACCCCGCTCATCCGGCGCAGCGCCAACTCGATCGCCGGCGCCCGTTTCGGCGCGGAGGCGATCATCACGTGCGCCCGCACCGGCTCCGGCCCGGCGCCGCGTCCGGGACGGATCGTGTAGCCGAGGATCGCGCCGCCGCGCTCCAGGCGTTCGATACGGCTCTGCACCGTTGTCCGCGACAGCCCGAGGCTGCGTGCGATCGCCGCGGTGGGCAGACGTGCGTTGCCGCCGAGCAGGTCGAGCAGGCTGCGGTCGAGCGCGTCGAGATGCATTATGCCGAAACTATGCGGCAGGGTGCCGATGTCAACCGGGCCGGATCGGCGTTGCGGCTCTTGTCCGCCCCGCACTCCAGGCCGGATCCTCGCGCGCCGCACAACGAGGCCGGAGTTCCCCATGAGAGACATCGCCGTCATCGGCGCCGGCAAGATCGGCGCGACCATCGCGGAGCTGCTGGCGATGAGCGGCGACTACGCGGTGACGCTGATCGACCGCGACCGCGAGGCGCTCGACGCGATGCCGCTCGGCGGCGAGGTCTCGCGCCTGGCCCTGGATATCGATGCGCAGGACGATCTCGCCGGCGCGCTGCGCGGGCGCTACGCGGTGCTGTCGGCGGCACCGTTCCATCTCACCACCCGGATCGCCGCCGCCGCCTTCGCCGCGCGGGCGCATTATCTCGACCTGACCGAGGACGTGGCGAGCACGCGCCTGGTGCGCGACCTGGCGCGCGAGTCCCCGACCGCGTTCATCCCGCAATGCGGCCTGGCACCCGGCTTCGTGTCGATCGCCGCGCACGCAATCGCCGCCCGCTTCGAGACGCTGGACTGCATCCGGCTGCGCGTCGGCGCGCTGCCGCGCTATCCCGACAACGCGCTCGGCTACAACCTGACCTGGAGCACGGAGGGGGTGATCAACGAGTATATCGAGCCCTGCGAGGCGATCGTGCAGGGCGAGCGCCGCCAGGTGCAGGCGCTGGAGGAGTGCGAGAGCCTGTCGATCGACGGCGTGGCCTACGAGGCGTTCAACACGTCCGGCGGGTTGGGCTCGATGTGCGACAGCTATGCCGGGCGGGTGCGCGAGCTGAACTACCGCACGATGCGCTATCCTGGGCACTGCGCGATCATGAAGCTGCTGCTGCACGACCTGCGGCTGGCGGGGCGGCGCACCATGCTGCGCTCGATCCTGGAGCATGCGCTGCCGGCGACGCTGCAGGACGTGGTGGTCATTTTCGTGACCGTGATCGGTACGCGCGACGGCAGGTTGGTGCAGGAGACGTTGGCGCGCCGGATCGAATCCGGATCGATATCGGGACGACCGCGCAGCGCGATACAGCTCACCACCGCGGGCAGCATCTGTGCGGCACTCGACCTGCTGGCGGCCGGCAGCCTGCCGCAGGCGGGCCTGGTGCGGCAGGAGGATATCGATCTCGACGCGTTCCTGCAAAATCGTTTCGGAAAGATTTTCTCCTGATCTCGCGTGCTCGACTGCAAGCTTGCCAATTTATAGCCACAACTCAAGAGTTCACGCGGTTTTGTTTGTTGCGTTCAACGATATGAACCGACATGAAAGAGCGTGGTTGGGCAGCCGGACGTTCGAGTGCGAGCAGGCGGCGGCGGCGGTCGTACATGAGTGCCGCGCCGCGGGCTACGGCGCGCATCCTCGTCGTCGATGACGAGGCGGTGGTGCGCATGCTGGTGGTCGACCTGCTGCGCGAGCGCGGCCATTCGGTGCAGGAAGCGGAGGACGCCTTCGCCGCCATGGTGGTGCTGGAGAGCGCTGCCGCGTTCGACCTCATGATCACCGATATCGGGCTGCCGAACGGCTTTAACGGCGCGCTGCTGGCGCGCCGCGCCCGCTCGCTGCGCCCGCATCTGCCGATCCTGTTCATCACCGGCTACGCCTTCGACGGCAAGGGCGGCATCACCCTGGAGCCCGGCATCCCGGTGCTGGTCAAGCCGTTCACGCTGAGCGCGCTGTCGACCAGGATCGCCGACCTGCTCGACGCCGCCGAGGGGTAGGAGGTGGCCGGGGGCCGGAGTCGGAGCCGCCCCGGTGGCTGTGCAAAGCGTGGATCGAAGCGGTAGCGCGTTGAGGTCGCAGCAGGCTTTCGCCCCGTCGAAGATCAGCCTTGAAATGCCGGCATAAACATCATCTAGTGGTGGGCGGCGAAACATAGCCCGACATCTAGCGTTGACGACCACGTGGCCGTTTCCGCCCGCCCAGCCCACGGAGAACCCGATGACCTTGCACCAAGTCTCAGGGATGCATCACGACGCGGTGTCCGGCCATGGCCCGGAGACGGGAGACATGCAGGTCGGCGACATGCTGGTCGACGGGGTGCAGCTGCGCGGCCGTCACCAGGTCCGCGTCGACCGCTCGCGCGACGCGCTGATCACCGATTTCGGCCGCGCCACCCTGGATAACCGCTACCTGCTGCCGGGCGAGGGCTACCAGGACCTGTTCGCGCGCGTCGCGAGCTTCTACGGCGACGACGCGGCGCACGCCCAGCGCATCTACGACTACATCTCGCGGCACTGGTTCATGCCGGCGACGCCGGTGCTGTCGAACGGCGGCACCAGCCGCGGCCTGCCGATCTCGTGCTTCCTCAACGAGGCCAGCGACAGCCTGGAGGGCATCGTCGGGCTGTGGAACGAGAACGTCTGGCTCGCCTCCAAGGGCGGCGGCATCGGCTCGTACTGGGGCAACCTGCGCTCGATCGGCGAGAACGTGGGCCGCAACGGCAAGACCTCGGGCGTGATCCCGTTCATCCGGGTGATGGACAGCCTGACGCTGGCGATCAGCCAGGGCTCGCTGCGCCGCGGCTCGGCCGCGGTCTACCTGCCGGTCTGGCATCCCGAGATCGAGGAGTTCATCGAGATGCGCCGCCCCACCGGCGGCGATCCGAACCGCAAGGCGCTCAACCTGCATCACGGCATCCTGATCCCCGACGCCTTCATGCGCGCGGTCGAGGCGGACGACGAGTGGGTGCTGACCTCGCCCAAGGACGGCGCGCACATACGCAAGATCTCGGCGCGGTCCTTGTGGATCCGCATCCTCACCGCGCGCATGGAGCAGGGCGAGCCCTACATCATCTACTCCGACCACGCCAACAACGCGCGTCCCGAGCACCACAAGCTGGCCGGGCTCGAGGTCAAGACCTCGAACCTGTGCGCCGAGATCATGCTGCCGACGGGGATCGACCAGCACGGCCAGCAGCGCACCGCGGTGTGCTGCCTGTCGTCGGTCAATCTCGAGACCTGGTTCGAGTGGAAGGACCATCCGCTGTTCGTCGAGGACGTGATGCGCTTCCTCGACAACATCCTGTCCGACTTCATCGAGCGCGCCCCCGACGAGATGGCGCGCGCCAAGTATGCCGCATCACGCGAGCGCTCGGTCGGGTTGGGCGTGATGGGCTTCCACGGCTTCCTGCAGGCGAACGGCATCCCGTTCGAGAGCGTGATCGCCAAGGTCTGGAACAAGCGCATGTTCCAGCACCTGCGCGGACAGGCCGATGCCGCCTCGCGCATGCTGGCCGAGGAGCGCGGCGCCTGTCCGGACGCCGCCGACTACGGCATCCAGGAGCGCTTCTCGCACAAGCTGGCGATCGCGCCGACCGCCTCGATCTCGATCATCGCCGGCAATGCGAGCCCCGGGATCGAGCCGATCGCGGCCAACGTGTTCCTGCAGAAGACCCTGTCGGGCTCGTTCACGGTGCGCAACCGGCATCTGCACAAGCTGCTGATCGAGAAGGGCCGCGACACCGACGAGGTGTGGTCGTCGATCACCCTGACCAAGGGCAGCGTGCAGCATCTCGACTTCCTGACCCAGCAGGAGCGCGACGTGTTCAAGACCGCCTTCGAGCTCGACCAGCGCTGGGTGGTGGAGCACGCCGCCGACCGCACGCCCTATATCTGCCAGAGCCAGTCGGTGAACCTGTTCCTGCCGGCCGACATACACAAGCGCGACCTGCACCAGATCCACATGCTGGCCTGGCTTCGCGGCCTGAAGTCGCTGTACTACTGCCGCTCGCTGTCGATCCAGCGCGCCGACACGGTCAGCGAGATGCTTAATAAGGTCGAGGTGCTGGAGCAGCAGGCGGTGCTGCCGCCGGTGCGCCACGGCGGCGGCGACGAGGTCGTCCCGTACGAGGAGTGCCTGGCCTGCAGCTGAACCGTGCCGCGCGGTCAGTCCTGCCGCGCGGGCGGATGGATCGGGTCCACCCAGCGCACCGTCTCCGGCCGCTCCACCGAGGGGATGTCGAGATTGACCACGACCGCCTCGTTGTCGCTGCGCACCAGCACGCACTCCAGCGTCTCGTCGGCCGACGCGTTGATCTCCTGGTGCGGCACATAGGGCGGCACGAAGATGAAGTCCCCCGGTCCGGCCTCGGCGACGTACTGCAGGTTCTCGCCCCAGCGCATGCGCGCGCGGCCGCGCAGCACGTAGATCACGCTCTCCAGCGCGCCGTGATGATGCGCGCCGGTCTTGGCGTCGGCGTGGATGCTGACCGTGCCGGCCCACAGCTTCTGCGCGCCCACCCGCGCCAGGTTGATCGCCGCCGCCCGCTGCATGCCCGGCGTCTGGGGGGTGTTCGGATCGAGCTGGTCGCCGCGGATGACCCGCACCCCGTCCAGCTTCCAGTCCCTGCTCTCGGTCATGTCGCGGCTTTCGCTAGGCGCCCCCCCGACCCGGGCGGCACCGCGCTCTATGGCGCATCCGCCGCAGCCGCTCAAATCACGGGTCGCGTCAGGCCGCGTGCCGCCGCATCACGCTGCGGTGCGCGAGCCCGCGACTCGTTGGTCCATCTTCGCTCCAAGGAGTAGGAATCCATCATGGACATCACCCCCCCGACCCCCGATCTCGTCGCCGCACCGCGCGCCGACCTGCTGACCGGCAGCCCGGTCTACAAGCCGTTCCGCTACCCCTGGGCCTACGAGGCCTGGATGACGCAGCAGCGCGTGCACTGGCTGCCCGAGGAGGTCCCGCTCGCCGACGACGTCAAGGACTGGCACCGCACGCTGTCGGCTGGCGAGCAGAACCTGGTGACGCAGATCTTCCGCTTCTTCACGCAGTCCGACGTGGAGGTGAACAACTGCTACATGAAGCATTACAGCCAGGTCTTCAAACCGACCGAGGTGCTGATGATGCTGTCGGCGTTCTCCAACATCGAGACCATCCACATCGCCGCCTACAGCCACCTGCTCGACACCATCGGCATGCCCGAGGTGGAATACTCGGCCTTCCTCAAATACAAGGAGATGAAGGACAAGTACGACTACATGCAGGGCTTCTCGGTCGCCAACAAGCGCGAGATCGCCAAGACGCTCGCGGCCTTCGGCGCCTTCACCGAGGGGCTGCAGCTGTTCGCCTCGTTCGCGATCCTGCTGAACTTCCCGCGCTTCAACAAGCTCAAGGGCATGGGGCAGATCGTTTCCTGGTCGGTGCGCGACGAGACGCTGCATTGCCTGTCGGTGATCCGGCTGTTCCGCGTGTTCGTCCAGGAGAACCCGGAGATCTGGGACGACGCGCTGCGCGCCGAGATCACCCAGATCTGCGCCACCATCGTCGAGCACGAGGACGCCTTCATCGACCTCGCCTTCGAGCTCGGCGCGGTGGAGGGGCTGAGCGGTGCCGAGGTGAAGCGCTATATCCGCTTCATCGCCGACCGCAGGCTGACCCAGCTCGGCCTCGATCCGCTCTACCACATCGAGAGCAACCCGCTGCCGTGGGTCGACGACATGCTCAACGCGGTCGAGCACGCCAACTTCTTCGAGAACCGCGCCACCGAGTACAGCCGCGCCTCCACCCTGGGCACCTGGGAGGAGGCATTCGAGAGCAGCGTGTTCGAACGCGCCTGACCGCGCCGCCCGGCCGCATGTTATAACCTTTCTCAGATACCTAGGTGAAAAAGTTACGATCACGCGTTCGAGAGCAGTTCCATTACTCCTCGTTAACGATTATATGGTCCTTGCCCGGTAGCGTTACGAGCGGGTGATCCGGCCGAAGAGGCGGGCCAGAACGAGGCGCAAGATGGAAATCGAGACCCGGACCAGCCTGATCCCTGATCTAGCGGACTTGATCAGCGGCCTGCCGCCGGCGGTCGCGGGCGGCCTCGCCGGGCTGCCCGGCACAGCACCCAGACAGAACCGCAGATTGCCGGAACGTATCCTGGTGGCGGCCCACCAAGCCTGCGATCTCGGCGACCTCGACGTCGCGGCACAGTTGCTGTCGATCCTGGAGACCGTCGTCGGCCAGACCCGCGGGCCGGTCGATCCGGCGCGGCGTCGCACCATGGAGAGCCTGATCGCGGCGCACCAGCGGCTCTGGCACCTGCGGCACGTCGGCGAGGTCGCCGCCAGCCGGGCGGCGGGATCGTCGCACGGCTTCCACGAGCCGCTCGACATGGCGAGCTTCCAGCCGACCGCCTGACCCCTGCCGCCTTCCAGCAGGCTGGTAGAATCAAGGCAAGGGCGCTGCCCTTGACCCGTTGGGGCCGGGGGCCCCAAACCCCATTCTCTAAAACAAGGTTTTCAGAGGCTTGCCTTTGATGGGGTCAAGGGGCACCCCTTGCGGTCGGCAGCTCCCGGCCCTGTCGCAGGATACGCTCCGCCGCCTCCGTGAACCTCCCGCCATCCTGGTGCAGCACCAGGCCCGGCAGCACCATGGAGTCTCCCCTCGACCCGCGCCGGCCTTGCATCAGCACGATCTTGGCGGCCCGCTCCGGCTTCGGCCAGAACGGCAGCAGCGTCACGTCGCCGAGGCCGCCCACCCCGCACATCAGGCCGCCGGCCCTGGCCTGCTGGCCGGCCGGCAGGATCAGGGTCAGCGTGCCGCCCTCCCGCAGCAGCGAGGCGAGGCCGACGATCCACTCGTCCAGCAGCCCGGGTCGTGCCCGCCTCGCGAGGTCGCGCCGGCCCAGCGGCGAGGCGGTGGCATCGGCGCGATGCCACGGCGGATTGGCCATCGCATGGTCGAACCGGCCGAGGCCGTCCGGGATCTCGCCCAGCAGCCCCTGATGCAGCACCAGCCGGTCGAGCCCGTTGGCCTGCCAGTTGTGCCTCGCCAGGGCGGCGGTGGCGGGGTCGGCCTCGATGCCGTCGCCCTGCAGCCCCTGCACCCGGGCGCACAGGCACATCATCGCCGCCCCGGCGCCGCAGCCCGCCTCCAGCACCCGCTGGCCCGGCCGTGCCGGCACCCCCGCGGCCAGCAGCACCGGCTCTATGCCGCTGCGATAGCCGTGGCGGAACTGACGATAGCTGAGCCTGCCGTCGAGCAGCGCCCCTTCGCTGGTCTGCTGCATCAGCCGCCCGCCGACGGCCGGCGATCGTCGCCCGTCCTGGTCATGCCGATCTGCCTCCCGGCCGTCCTCCGGTCCGCTTGACCCTCCCCCTGCCGCCGCTCATATGTCCGTGGCACTTCGAAGCGGTCGGGAGGATCGTGCTTGCGCCTTGCCGCCAATCTATCCGGTTCCGTCCTGCCTGCCGCGACCGTGTCCGAACGCGAGGCCTCGCGGCGCGGCGGCGAGAGCGGGCTGCTGACCCCGCGGCCGGCGATCGCGGCGGGCGAGGACGACGCGTTGCGCGCGCTGTCGGCGCTGCTCGAGGACGACATGGCGGCCTGCAACCGCGCCATCGTGACGCGCATGGACAGCCCGGTGCCGCTGATCCCCCAGCTCGCCGCGCACCTGGTGGCGGCCGGCGGCAAGCGGCTGCGGCCGCTGCTCACCCTGGCGTCCGCCCGCCTCTGCGGCTACGTCCCCGAGGCCGCGCCGGGGTCGCGCCCGTTCGCCCGCCATGTCGGCCTCGCCGCCTGCGTCGAATTCATCCATACCGCGACCCTGCTGCACGACGACGTGGTCGATGACAGCCAGCTGCGCCGCGGCCTGGCCAGCGCCAACGCGGTGTTCGGCAACAAGGCCTCGGTGCTGGTCGGCGACTTCCTGTTCGCCCGCTCGTTCCAGCTCATGACCGACGACGGCTCGCTCAAGGTGATGGCGATCCTGTCCGCCGCCGCCGCCACCATCGCCGAGGGCGAGGTGCTGCAGATGGCGACGCAGAACGACCTGTCCACGCCGGTCGAGCGCTACCTGCAGGTGATTCACGGCAAGACCGCAGCCCTGTTCGCGGCCGCCTGCCGGGTCGGCGCCGTGGTCGCCGCGCGACCGGAGACCGAGGAGCTGGCGCTGGAGGCGTTCGGCACCAACCTGGGCATGGCGTTCCAGCTCGTCGACGATGCGCTGGATTATGCCGCCGATCAGGCCTCGCTCGGCAAGACGGTCGGCGACGATTTCCGGGAGGGCAAGATCACCCTGCCGGTGCTGTCCGCCTACGAGCGCGGCGACGAGGCCGAGCGCGTGTTCTGGCGCCGGGTGATCGAGATGAGCGAGCACGGCGACGACGATCTCGAGCACGCCATGACGTTGATCGCGCGGCGCGACGCCATCGGCGTGACGCTGCGCCGCGCCGGCCAGTATGCTCAGGCGGCGCGTGATGCGCTGCGCGTGTTCCCCGACACCCGGATCAGGCGGCTGATGGGCGACGTGGCGCTTTACACGGTCAGTCGGGGGCACTAGCGGCTTCCTGGAAAGCCAAGGGCTCTGCCCTTGACCCGCTGGGGCCGGAGGCCCCAGACCCCGATCTGGGGGTTTTCTAAGGCGCGCGACCTTCTGTGAACAGCGAGAAACCTCGATAGCCTCGCAGCAGCAGGGCCTCGCGCAGCGCATCCGGCAGATCGGGTCGTGCTGTGAACAGCGCCTCGCCGCCGCCGGCACCTCCGGGGCCTCGGCACAGTCCCGCCAGCACCGTCTCGGTGCGTCTCGCCACCGCCTGCGCCGGATCCAGCCAGGCGACCCCGGCGGGCGCGGCGTCGCGCAGCGCCTCCAGCAGGAAGCTGTAGTGCGTGCAGCCGATGCAGACGATGTCGATCGCAGCCCCGCCCTCCTGGCCGAACAGGGTCTCGACCTCGCCCCGCACCGCCCCTCGATCGATGGCGACGCCGCGGAACGCCGCCTCGGCAAGGTCGGCGAGCCCGCGCGCGCCATGCGCGATCAGGCGGCAATCCGGGGCGAAGCGCCGCGCGAGGTCGGATAGGTACCGGCGCCGCACCGTCGCCCGCGTCGCCAGCAGGCCGATATGGCGGCTGCGGCTCAGCGAGGCCGCCCACTTGATCGGCGGCACGCAGCCGATGAACGGCAGCCCGAAGCGCGCGCGCAGCGCGCCGAGCGCCACCGTGCTCGCGGTGTTGCACGCGATCACGACCGCGTCGGGGGCGAGGTCGCGGATCGCGCTGCCGATCACCTGCTCGACGCGCGCCACCAGCGCCGCGTCCGGCATCTCGCCGTACGGGTAGCACGCGTTGTCGGCCAGCATGGTGATCCAGGCGCCGGGCAGGCGGCCGCGCAGCGCCTCGACGATGCCGTAGCCGCCGATGCCGGAGTCGAAGGCGAGGATGCGCGCAGCCATGCCGGCCGCGGCGGGCGGCTACTCGTCCTTCGCCGCCTTGCGCGCCATCGCCTCCTCGGCCGAGGCGACGCCGCCGTGCCTGGCCGACCAGGCGCACGGGTCCTCCAGGAAGCGCCGCACCTCCGCGGCCGCGTGCTCCGGGAAGTACGGACGCTCGGCGCAGGCCTCCAGAACGTCCCACCAGGTGCACAGCGCGTGCAGCTGGATGTCCATGTCGGCGAGCGTGCGGTGCGCGCCGGGGAAGACGCCGTAGAAGAACACCACGAAGGCATGGTTGACGATCGCCCCGGCCTCGCGCAGGGCATTTGCGAACTGGATCTTCGAGGCGCCGTCGGTGGTCAGGTCCTCGACCAGCAGCGTGCGCTTGCCTTCCGGAACGTCGCCCTCGATCAGGGCGTTGCGTCCGAAGCCCTTCGGCTTCTTGCGGACATAGGCCATCGGCGCGAGCATGCGGTCCGCGATCCAGGCGGCGAACGGGATGCCCGCGGTCTCGCCGCCGGCCACGACGTCGATGCTCTCGTAGCCGACGTGGCGGCCGATCTTCTCGACGCCGAGCTCGACGATCTTGGCCCGGGCGCGCGGGAAGAAGATGATACGACGGCAGTCGATATAGACGGGGGATCTCCAGCCGGATGTCAGCGTATAGGGCTCTTCAGGACGGAAATTGACCGCCTTGATCTCCAGCAGCAGCCGCGCCGTCGTGAGTGCCGTGTCGCGGTCCCAGTCCGTGCTACCGCCGACAGGCAGACCGATGTCCGACGCCGAGCCCGAAATCGCCATCCTCGCAATCCTTCGCATGATCGGGCAGCAGTAGCCGCATGACTGCAGGAAATCCATCATGCGCCGGCGCCTGCGAACCGGCATGCGCCGCATGAACCTGGCTCTGCTGCCGCAGGCGCCGGTCTGGGTGCTGGACGATCCGCGCAGCTCCGCCGCCGGCCAGGCGAGCGCCATCGCCGGGCGGCTGGGCCTGCCCTTCCGCAGGCTGATCGCCGCACCCGGCGAGCCGCACCGGCCGGGAGGTCCCGGGCCCGGGCTGGTGCTGTCCGCCGGCGCCGGCTCGGGCATGCGCGCGCTGCTGCTGCGCTCGCGCCATGGCTGCCGCGTCGTACACTGCGCCACACCCCGCTTCCCGGTTGAGCGCCTCTCGGGCTGGCTGCCGTTCGACCTGACGGTGCTGCCGCAGCGCCAGCCGTCGCGATCCGCGACCGCGACGGCAGGGTCGGACCGGGTGATCGCGGTGCTGGGCGCGCCCAACGTGGTGTCGCCCGGGCTGCTGGCGCGGGCGCGCGACCTCTGGGCGGAGCGGCTGTCCCACCTGCCGCATCCGCGGATCGTGCTGCTGTTCGCCGGCTCCGACCACAAGGCGGCGCTGACGCTAGGCCGCCGCATCGCGGCCATGGCGCGCGAGCGCGGCGGTTGCGTGATGGCCTCGGTGCTGCCCTGTCCCAGGGCGGCGTCGGAGGCGCTGTCGGGCGGCCTCGCCGGCTGCCTGCACCTGATCTATCGCAGCGGCGAGCCGGGCGAGGACCCGACCCTGGGGTTCCTCGGCCATGCCGACGCGGTGGTGGTGGGCGGCGTCGGCGCGCTGACGCTCTCCGAGGCCTGCGCCGCCTCGGCGCCGGTGTTCGTGGCCGCCGCCGGGAGCGAGCGCCGCGAGTCGCGGGTGCTGCTGGACCGGCTGCGGGTCGCGGATCAGGTGCGACCGCTGCTGGACGACCTCTCGCCGTGGCCGCGTCAGCCGCTCGACGAGGCCGGACGGATCGCCCGCGAGATCCGCGCCCGCTTCGGCGGCGCCGAGCGGCGGCGATGAGGCCGCGCGGCCATCACGGAGGAGTCGCTTGCGCGACGCCGACCACAAGGTCTAGCGTGACGGTTCCGACTGAGAATGATTTGCAAGAGGCAGCCGTGAACGGTGAAACCAGCGTGATCGCCCGCAACTGCGAGCGTGCTGTCGTGACCGCCTACCGCGAGCTGCGCGGTTGCGGCACTCCGGACATGCGGGCGTTCCTCGCCTGCACCACGCTGTATCGCATCCATCATCCGGAAGCCTCGCTCAACGAGGCGCGTCGGCTGGTCTCGGAATGGATCGACCATCACGTCGTGCGAGAGGCCGATGGCCCGACCTCAGGCTGCGACTGCGACTGACGGCTCAGCCGCGTTCCGCGAGCGGCATCAGGTCGCGCCGGTCGGCCCCGGTATAGATCTGGCGCGGACGCCCGATGCGCTGTCCGGGCTCCTCGATCATCTCCTTCCACTGGCTGATCCAGCCGGCGGTTCGGGCGACGGCGAACAGCACGGTGAACATGCTGGTCGGGATGCCCATCGCCTTGAGGATGATGCCCGAGTAGAAGTCGACGTTGGGATATAGCTTGCGCGAGACGAAGTAGTCGTCCTCGATCGCGATCCGCTCCAGCTCGACCGCGAGCTGCAGCAGCGGCTCGTCGTGGATGCCGAGCTCGCCCAGCACCTCGTGGCAGGTCGCCTGCATGATCTTCGCCCGCGGGTCGAAGTTCTTGTAGACCCGGTGGCCGAAGCCCATCAGCTTCACGCCGCTGCTCCTGTCCTTCACCTTGCGGATGAAGTCCGGGATGTGTTCGCGCGAGCCGATCTCGTTGAGCATTTTCAGCACCGCCTCGTTGGCGCCGCCATGCGCCGGACCCCACAGCGAGGCGATCCCGGCGGCGATGCAGGCGAACGGGTTGGCGCCGGTGGAGCCGGCGAGCCGCACCGTGCTGGTCGAGGCGTTCTGCTCGTGGTCGGCGTGCAGGATCAGGATGCGGTCCATCGCGCGCGCCAGCACCGGGCTCACCTGATAGGGCTCCGAGGGCATCGCGAACATCATGTGCAGGAAGTTCTCGGCGTAGCCGAGATCGTTGCGCGGATAGATGAACGGCATCCCTTGGGTATACTTGTAGGTCCAGGCGGCGATGGTGGGCATCTTGGCGATCAGGCGCAGTGCCGAGAGCTCGCGATGCGCTGGATCGTTGATGTCCAGGCTGTCGTGGTAGAACGCCGACAGCGCGCCGACCACGCCGCAGATCACCGCCATCGGGTGCGCGTCGCGCCTGAAGCCGTTGTAGAAGTGCCGCAGCTGCTCGTGCAGCATCGTGTGGCTCTTGATCTGCTTGATGAAGCCGTCGTTCTGCGGCCGGTTCGGCAGCTCGCCGTTGAGCAGCAGGTAGGCGACCTCGGGGAAGGTCGAGCGCTCCGCCAGCTGGTCGATCGGGTAGCCGCGATGCAGCAGCACGCCCTCGTCGCCGTCGATGTAGGTGATCTTGCTCTCGCAGGCCGCCGTGCCGCCGTAGGCGGGATCATAGGTGAAGATCCCGAGCTCGGTGTGCAGCTTGCGTATGTCGGCGACCGCGGGGCCGAGCGTGCCGGTGAGCAGCGGCAGCCTTGCCGACCGTCCGCTCTGATCCAGGCTGATGGTGACGGAGGCGTTCGCGGTCACGCTCATGGCATCTTCCTGTCCTGATCATGGATCGGCGGCGGGCCGAGGCAGGCCCCGCATCTTCGGCTTGGCCCAGATCTATGGTTTCGTGGCGCGGCTGACAACGGCCGCGGCACCGGATCGCGGGCGGACGCTGCGGCCGGCGCGCCGCAGCCCAGGGTCGCAGCCCAGGGCGGCAGCTCAGGGCCGCAGCACCTCCAGCAACCTCGCACCGCGCGGCGCCAGGCCGGACCACGCGCCGTCGAACCCCAGCAGGACCAGCATGCAGGTCGGCAAACCGGCCTGCAGCCGCTCGTCTCCGCCGGTCAGCAGCAGCGCCAGCTCGTGCAGCCCGGGATTATGTCCGACCAGCATCAGGCCGCCAGGCGCCTCGTCCTGCTCGCGCAGCATCGCCAGCAGGGTGCCGGGCGGAGCGAGATAGAGCGCGTCGTGGAACGTCGCGCGCGGCTCGTCGGGCGCGAACGGACGCAGCAGATCGAAGGTCTCGCGGGTGCGCAGCGCCGTGCTGACCAGCGCCCGCTGCGGCGACAGCGCCCGCCCGCGAAGCCGCGCGCCCATCGCGCCCGCATCGAGGCGCCCGCCCGGCGACAGCGCCCGCTCGCGGTCGGCGGCATACTCGTCGCCGCCCGCCGCGACCGCGCGGGCATGACGCAGCAGCAGCAGGCGGCATGGCGCACTCAAGGCCCGGGTGCGTCGCCGCTTCGGAGGATCGCCTCGTGATGGCGGATCACCTCGCGGATCACGAAGGCCAGGAACTTCTCCGCGAAGTCCGGATCGAGCCGCGCCTCGCGCGCCAGCGCGCGCAGCCGCGCCACCTGCTGCGCCTCGCGCTGCGGGTCGGCGGCCGGCATTGCGCTTCGCGCCTTGAGCTCCCCCACCGCCTTGGTGCAGCGGAACCGCTCGGCCAGCATGTGGATCAGCGCCGCGTCGATGTTGTCGATGCTGCCGCGCAGCGCGCCCAGCGCCGCCAGCGCGTCATCCCGTGGCGCGTCATCCCGTGGCGCGTCGTCCACTGGCGCCTCGTCCACTGGCGCGTCATCCTCTGCGGCAGGTCGTCGCCGGGCTGCGGTTTCGGCCAATCTCGCCCCATCCAGGTCCGGCGTCGCAGCACAAGTCTCGCGGCATCCGGTGCCGGCGACAAGCCTCAATCAGAGGTCGATCCAGGCCAGGTGTCCGCCCTTGCCGGCGCCGGTGTCGGTGAAGATCGCGGTGCCGCCCTGGCGCCCCTGCTTGACCCAGGGCCTGCCGTCGGTGCTGCGCCGGTCATGCCCGCAATAGACGGTGAAGTCGCGCGGGATATGGTCCACCCAGCTCAGCCGGCGCTCCGGGAAGCCGTCCTCCTGCATGCGGCCGGTGGTCTCGCCGAACAGCGCGCGCGACAGCAGCGGGGTGACGCGGCCGAGGCCGGGCGTCGGGTGCTGCTCCAGCATGCCGGTATGGAACCCGCCATGGACGAAGACGCGACGCCCCAGCACCAGCCAGGCTGGCGCGCGTCCGATCTCGAGCAGCGCGCGCGCCCGCAAGGCCGGGTCGTCGAGCTGCGTCAGCGTGCTCTCGAGCGGCGGATCCGGACGCATGCGATGCCCGGCCAGCGCGCGGCCGAGCTTGCGGTCGTGGTTGCCGAGCAGGAACAGCCCGCGATCCTCGTCGATCATCCGGAACATGATGCGCAGCGCCTCGGCGCTGGAGGGTCCGTGGTCGACCAGGTCGCCGAGCTGGATGATGAAGCGGTCGGTCGCCACCGCGTGGCCGAAGGCGCGCACGTCGCCGTGCACGTCGCCCACCACCCGCAGCCTGCGCCGGTCGAGGTCGAGGCGCGGCGGCAAGCTCGCGGCAGGGGGCGACACCGCCTGCTCGGGCGCCCCGGCAGGCGCCCCGGCAGGCACCTGGTCGGGTTCGGTGCCGCTCATCCGGCGCGGCTCGCCTCGGGCTGCGACGCCGCTCCCCGCACCTGGTCGCGGAACGCGGCGAGGGCGCGGTCGCGTCCCTGCTCCAGGGCGACCACGGGCCGCGGATAGTCCCGTCCCAGCACGATCCCGGCCTGCTCCAGCGCCGCGTCCGGCGCCTCCCAGGGGGCGTGCAGCAGGCGGTCCGGCAGCGCCGCGAGCTCGGGCACCCAGCGACGGATATAGGCGCCGCGCGGGTCGAACTTCCTGGACTGGGTGACCGGGTTGAAGATGCGAAAGAACGGCTGCGAGTCGGTTCCGCAGCCGGCGACCCACTGCCAGCTCGCGCTGTTGGTGGCGAGGTCGCCATCCACCAGCGTGTCCCAGAACCAGGCTTCCCCGTCCTGCCACGCCACCAGCATGTGCTTGACCAGCAGCGAGGCGGTGATCATCCGCACCCGGTTATGCATCCAGCCGATCTGCCAGAGCTGGCGCATCCCGGCATCCACGATCGGCACCCCGGTCAGCCCGCGCTGCCAGGCGCGCATCGCCTCGGGGTCCTGGCGCCATCGCAGCCGGGCGAAGGCCGGGCGCTGCGGCCGGTCGGGCAGCGCCGGGTCGTGACGCAGCAGGTAGGCCGCGAACTCGTGCCAGAGCAGCTCGCCCTGGAATCGCTCCAGGCCGGATCCGCCGTGGCCCTGCGGCCGCGCCGCCGCGGCCGCGTGCCAGACCTGGGCGGCCGAGATCTCGCCCCAGTGCAGGTGGGCCGACAGCATCGAGGTGCCGTCCTCGTCGGCGGGCGCGTCGCGGCTGGCGTCGTAGCCGTCGAGATGGTCGGCGAGGAAGCGTGCCAGCCGCGCCTGCGCCCCCGTCTCGCCGGGCTGCCAGGTGCGTCGCAGCCCGGCCGCCCAGTCCGGCCGGGTCGGCAGCAGGCGCCAATCCTCGAGCCGTTCGGAGCCCCACCCGCCCGGTGCCGCGGCCACCCGCCGCGGCGCCGGCAGCGGCGGCTCGGGCGCCGGCAGGGCGCGGCAGGTGCGGGCGAACGGGGTGTAGACGCCGTACGCGCCGCCGGTCTTGGTGCGGATCCGGTCGAGGTCGAACAGGGTCGAGACCCGGTGCGCGTGCAGCCGGCCGCCCTGCCGCTCCAGGGCCGCCGCGACCTCGGCGTCCAGCGCCCGCAGCCAGGGTTCGTGCACCAGCCCGCAATGCACCTCGGCCGCACCCGCCTCGCGCGCCAGCGCCGGCACGATGCTGGCGGCGCTGCCGCGTCGCAGCACCAGCGTGCCGCCGAGGCGTCGCAGGCCCTCCTCGAGCGACAGCAGGCTGTGGTGCAGCCACCACAGCCCGGCACCGCCGGGACGCCAGCTTCCCGCCGCCGCCTCGTCGTGCACGTAGACCGCCAGCACCCGCTCCGCGCGAGCCAGCGCCTCGGTCAGCGGGCGGTGGTCGGAGAGACGCAGATCCTGCCGGAACCAGACCAGCGCGACCTTCGCAGGCGCCTGCTCGATGCGACTTCGCGCCATGACGTGGTGTGATCCTCCCTAGCTGCCCCGGTCCGTGGCCTCAACAATCCAGGGCCGCGGCAGTTCTCAACGCCCGCATCCGGACCGCGCCGCCGGACGCGGATCCGCTGTCGCGCCGGCTGGTCGCGGCATGGTATCGATCATGGTGAACGATGCGGGCCCGAGCATGAGGACACTCCCGATCTCGATCCGTCCGGCGCGGCCGCAGGATGCGCGGCAGATCGGCGCGGTGCACGTGGATGCCTGGCGCAGCGCCTATCCCGGCATCCTGTCGGACCATACGCTCGCCCGCATGTCGGCCGCCCAGCAGGCGGCGTACTACGCGATCATGATCCGCCGCGAGGGCGGCGTGTTCGTGGCCGTCGAGGGCGGCGGCGGCCAGGTCGTCGGCTTCGGCAGCGTCGGGCGGCGCGGACCGACGGGCGGATCGTCCTTGGCCGACGGCGAGATCCACACGCTCTACGTGCTCGATGACTGGCGAGACATCGGCATCGGGCGCCGGCTGATGCTGGCGGGTTCGCAGCACCTCGCCACCGCAGGATGCCGCTCGGCCTTCCTGTGGGTGCTGTCGGACAATCCGAGCCGCTGGTTCTACGAGCGCCTGGGCGGCCGCGCCGTCGCCACCGGCAGCACCCGGGTGGGGGGCAGGACGCTGCCGCAGACCGCCTATGCGTGGGATCCGATCGAGATCCTGCTGGCCGCGCATCAGCCCGAGTGAGCGCAGCGGCCGGCGCCGCCTCGGCCCGGCTCAGCGGCTGCGCGTGCAGACCGTGCCCTGCTGCTCCTGGTGGCAGAACAGCGGCGTGAAGTTGCTGTCCGCCGGCGGCATCGAGGACAGGGTACCCGGTGGCCCCCGGTAGGGGCGGCCGGACGGGTTCAGCTCGTCCTGCGCCGCCGCGTGCTGCTCGGCACTCGGCGGCCGGCCGGAGCAGGCGCTCAGCATCGGCATGACCGCGACCGAGAGCGCCCCCAGCACGGCCATGTTCAGCGTGGCGATGCGCATGTAGGATCTCCCCTTCGCGAGATGCCGCCGGGCCCGGTGCCGCCCAGGTTGAAGCTGAACAGCCGCTGGGTGCCCAGCAGGAAGGCGCGGCCGCCGCGCGGGAACAGCCGCCCGATCGCGGCGTTGCCGACGTCCAGGCCGCCGGCATAGGCGCCGAACGCCGGCAGCATCAGGCGGCGGCTGTCGGCGACGAAGCAGGGCCGGCTGATCGCGCCGCCGCGCGTGGCGATCCTGGCCTTCGGGTGATGGTGGCCGCAGAGCTCGCCGCCGCCATCCTGCGGCCCCTCCAGCGCCTGATGGCGGAAGCGCAGCGGCCCGAGCGCGAACTCCGCGCCGTGCTCGCCGGCGCATCCCGCCGGCGGCTCGGGGTCGTGGTTGCCCGACACCCAAATCAGCCGCGCCTGGCTGCCGATGCGTCTCAGGCGCAGCATCTCGGAAGCGGGCAGCCGCTCGGCGGCGTGACGATCATGGAAGCTGTCGCCCAGCGCCACCACGATCTCCGGCCGCCAGCGCGCGATCGCCAGCGCCAGCCGGTCCAGCGTGACGCGGCTGTCCCACGGCGGCAGCAGCGCGCCGCGCCGGGCGCAGGCGCTGCCTTTCTCCAGATGCAGGTCGGCCACCGCCAGCAGCCGCGCCGCCGGCCAGTACAGCACCCCCGAGGGGTCGAGCATCAGCCGCTCGCCGGCCAGGTGCAGCGGTGCCGCGCCCGTCACGGACCGGCCCGCCGGTCGCGTCGATCCGGCCGCATCGGGCGCGGGCGGCGGCCGGGTGCGGCGCGTGACCGCGGCTGGCGGGTCAGCCGGCGCAGCTCCTGCGCGGGCCCCGGTCCGATACGCATCTCCTCGGTCGAGGGCTCGGCCTCGCCCAGGGCTTCGGCGACCAGCGCCTCGGTCTCCGCCAGCAGCTCGTCCTCCCCCGCCTCGTTGCGCACCGATTCCTGGCCGATATCGAGCATCACCGGCACCGCCAGCGGCGACACCCGCGCCAGCCGCATCACCCGGATCCGGCCGCTGACCCGCGCCAGCAGGTCGGACAGCCGCCCGACATCGGTCAGCCCGCCGCCCGCCTCCATGCGGGTCGCGCGCAGCAGCACGTGGTCCGGCTGATGGCGGCGCAGCACGTCGTAGACGAGGTCGCTGTTCACCGTCACCTGGCGACGGGTGGCGCTGGCGCCGGGCTGCTGGCGCTCGATCAGGCCCGCGACCACGGCGACGTTGCGGAAGGTGCGTCGCAGCATCGAGCTCTCCGCCATCCAGGCTTCCAGGTCGTCCCCCAGCATGTCGTGGTCGAACAGGCCCGGCACGTCCTCCGGCGGCGGATTGCCGCACCAGATCACGATCGCGTAGTCGGTGGCGACGAAGCCGAGCGGTGCGGCACCCGCGCGCGCCAGCCGGCGGGTCAGCAGCAGTCCCAGGGTCTGGTGCGCGTTGCGGCCCTCGAAGCCGTAGGCGACCAGGAAGAAGCGGCCATGTCGCGGGAAGATCTCCACCAGCAGGTCGTCCGGGCCGGGCAGGGTGGAGCGCTCCTGCTGCAGCTGCAGCCACTCCCGCACCGGCTCGGGATAGAGGTGCCAGCTCTGCGGGTCGTGCAGCATGCGACGCACGCGCGCCGCCAGCCCCGAGGTCAGCGGGTGACGCGAGCCGGCCCAGGTGGGCACCAGCGGATCGCCCGCGCCGCCCTCGGCCGCCTCCACGTTGGCCTCGCGCAGGCGCAGGAAGCGCAGCTTGCGGCCGCCGAACATGAAGGCATCGCCTTCGCGCAGGTGGTTGGCGAAGGATTCCTCGATCTCGCCCAGCACCAGGCCGCGCGGCCCGCCCAGCCGCACCTTCAGCACCGGCGCCTCGACGATGGTGCCGGCGTTCATCCGCGCCTGACGCGCGACCCGCGCGCTGCGCACATGGATCATCCCCTCGGCGTCGCGGAACAGCTTGCGGTAGCGCTCGTAGCCGGCGAGCGCGTAGCCGCCATGCTCGACGAAGCCGAGCACGTCGTCGAAATCCCGTCGCGACAGCGCGGCGAAGGGCTGCGCCGTGCGCACCTCGCGGTACATCGCGTCCGCGTCGAACGGCGCCCCGGCGGCCATCAGCAGCAGGTGCTGCGCCAGCACGTCGAGGCCGCCGGGCAGGGCCGCGTCGCCATCCAGCTCGCCCGCCGCTACGCCCTGGATCGCGGCCTGGCATTCCAGCACCTCGAAGCGGTTCGCCGGCACCAGCAGCGCCTGGCTGCTCTCCTCCATGCGGTGGTTGGCGCGTCCGACACGCTGCAGCAGCCGCGACACGCCCTTCGGCGCCCCCACCTGGATCACCTGGTCGATGCCGCCCCAGTCGATGCCGAGATCCAGCGAGGAGGTCGCGATCACCGCGCGCAGCCCGTCATCGGCGTCCGGGCCGCGCGCCATCGCCGCCTCGACGCGACGGCGCTGGTTGATGTCGAGCGAGCCGTGATGCAGCGCGATCGGCAGGGTCTCGTCGTTGAGGCGCCAGATCGCCTGGAACAGCAGCTCGGCCTGGGCGCGGGTGTTGACGAACACGATGGTGAGCCCGCTCGCGGCGATGCGGGCCAGGATCGCCGACGCCCCCGCGAGCCCCATCCGGCCGGACCAGGGCACGCGCGCCTCGGGCAGCATCAGCCGGATCATCGGCGCGGCACCGGCCGCCGCCTCGATCAGCCGCGCCGGCCGCGACAGCCCGACATAGGCGCGCAGCGTGTCGATGTCCGCGACCGTCGCCGACAGCCCGATCCGGCACGCCGCCGGCGCCAGCGCCGCCAGCCGGGCGAGGCAGAGCGAGAGCTGGTCGCCGCGCTTGGTCCCGGCCAGCGCGTGCGCCTCGTCGATCACCACCCGGCGCAGGCCGGCGAAGAAGCGTGCCGCATCGACGCGCGAGAGCAGCAGCACCAGGCTCTCGGGCGTGGTCAGCAGGATCTGCGGCGGCCGCTCGCGCTGTCGGACGCGGCGGTCGGCCGGGGTGTCGCCGGTGCGGGTCTCGATGCGTATGCCGAGCCCCATCTCCTCGACCGGCGCGGTCAGGTTGCGCGCGATGTCGGTCGCCAGCGCCTTCAGCGGGCTGACATAGAGGGTATGCAGGCCGGGGGTGTGCAGGCCGGCGGCGGGTGCGGCCGATGCGGCATCGTGCAGGCCGATCAGGCTGGGCAGGAAGCCGGCCAGCGTCTTGCCGCCGCCGGTGGGGGCGATCAGCAGCACGTCCTGCTGGCCATGCGCCGCCTCCAGCACCGCGAGCTGATGCGCCCGCGGCACCCAGCCGCGGCGGGCGAACCAGGCCTGGAAGGGAGCCGGCAGGAGAGCGTTCATCGCCCGCTGAGATAGGCCGGACCGGAGGCCAGGCAAAGGGCGTGCGGTCCCCTAGATCAGGCGCTCAGGCGCTGCAGCTCCAGCCCGTTGAGGTCGTCGGCGCTCATCGCGCGCGTGCCGGATGCGAACGCGAGCTCGCTCGCGGGCGCCGGTATGGCCGCCGGTGCCGCTGCCGGTGCCGCCGCCGGAGCGGCGCCCGCCGGCTCGGCATGACCGAGATGGAACAGGTGCCGGGCCGCACCCAGCACCGCGCGCTCCGGATCGATGCCGGCGATCTTCTCGCCGGCGGTGATCGCGAGGCCGATCGGGCCGCCGAGCGCGAAGCTGGTGCCCAGCGAGGCGACGAAGCGCAGGTCGGCATTGCCCTGGTCGCCGGTGATCGCGCGGTAGATGGTGCCGACCACCGGGATGTACTGCAGCGGATTGAGGTCGGACAGCAGCTCGTGGAACAGGCCGCCATGGCCGGTCCGGCCGGCGGGTGCAGCACCCGTCGCCGGCAGAGGAGCCGCAGCCGCTGCAATCACATCCGCCATGGTCCGCGAGCATAGGCCGCGCCGGTGACCGGGAGGTTAACGCCGCACTATCCGCCGGCCGCGTCCTTGGCCGCCGCATGCCCGGCGTCCGCCGGCGCCTCGGCCGCCCCGCCGGCCGGCAGCTCGACCCGCACCTTGCGTATGTGCCGCGGATCGGCGTCCAGCACCCGGAACGCGATGCCGCTGGCATGGGTGAGGATCTCGCCGCGGCTCGGCACGTGGCCGGCCAGCATGAACACCAGCCCGCCCACGGTGTCGATGTCGCTCTGGCGCTCGTCCTCGGTCAGCACCGGGCCCAGGCGCGCCTCGAACGCCTCGATCTCCATCCGCGCATCGACGTCGAAGGTGCCGTCGTGGCGTTCCACCAGCATGACGCTGGCGGGCTCGTCGTGCTCGTCGGCGATGTCGCCGACGATGGTCTCGACCAGGTCCTCGATCGTCACCAGCCCGTCGATGCCGCCGTACTCGTCGATCACTAGGGCGAGGTGGATGCGTCGCTGGCGCATCTGCAGCAGCAGGTCGAGCACCGGCATCTGCGGCGCGATCATCAGCGGCTGGCGGAGGATCGACTGCACGCGGAAGCTGCCGGGCTCGCCGGAATAGGCCAGCAGGTCCTTGATGTGCACCATGCCGAGCACGTCGTCGAGCTGCTCGCCATAGACCGGCAGGCGGGAATGGTTCTCGCGTCGCAGCAGCGCCAGCGCCGCCTCGAAGCCGATCGCCGCCGGCATCGAGACGATGTCGGCGCGCGGCACCATCACGTCGTCGACGGTGGTGCCGCGCAGCCGCAGCACGTTGGCGATCAGCGCGCGTTCCTGGCGGTCGAGCTCCGGGATCTCGCCGGGCGTCTGCGGCGCCTCCGCCGCCTCCTGCACCAGGGCCGCGATCGAGGAGCGCAGCCGGCCCTGCTCGATCCGCCTGCGCCCGAAGAACGAGATCAGCCCGCGGCGCGGGCGCGACGGACCGTCGGCGCCCGGCTCGCCTCGCTCCGGCAGCCCGCTCACGCCCGGCCGCCTCGCGGCACGGCGCCGCGCGGCTTCCAGGGGTTGGGCACGCCGAGCCGACGCAGCAGGCGCGCCTCGCGCAGCTCCATGCGGCGGGCCTCGCCGGCGCCGTGATGGTCGTGGCCGCGCAGATGCAGCGCGCCGTGCAACACGAGGTGCGCCAGGTGGTGCGCGGGCAGCCGCCCGGCCGCCTGCGCCTCGCGTCGCACGGTCTCCAGCGCCAGCACGATGTCGCCTCCCAGGCCCGCAACTGGCCCGGCACCCGGTCCGGCGCCCGGCGCTCCGCCCGGGTTCTCGAAGGTGAGCACGTTGGTGCTGCAGTTGCGGCCGCGATGGCGGGCGTTGAGCCGGCGCACGCGCAGGTCGCGGTCCAGCACCACGGTGCCGGCGCCGCCGCCGGCGGCGGCGGCACGCCTGACCAGCCGCGCCAGCCGAGGCACCAGCCGCCGCCAGCGCGCGTCGACGACCAGGATCTCGGGCACCAGGATCTCGGGCACCAGGATCTCGGGCACCAGGATCCCGCTCACCAGGATCTTGGGACTTGCCGCGTTCCCGCCCCGGCCCGGGCTCGCTCCCCCGGGGGAGGATCTACTTGGAGGTTCCATCCTGCTCCCGGCGCGTCCTGCTCCGCGAGGAATCCCGCTCAGCCGCCGCGCGCTGATCATACGCATCGACGATGCGCGCCACCAGCGGGTGACGCACCACGTCGCGGCTCTCGAAGCGTGTGATGCCGATGCCGGGCAGCCCCTCGAGCGTCTCGACCGCCTCGCGCAGGCCGCTGCCGATGCCGGCCGGCAGGTCGATCTGGCTGAGGTCGCCGTTGATCGCCATGCGGGTGCCCGACCCCATGCGGGTGAGGAACATCTTCATCTGCGCCGGCGTGGTGTTCTGCGCCTCGTCCAGGATCACGAAGGCATGGGCGAGCGTGCGGCCGCGCATGAAGGCGAGCGGCGCCACCTCGATCTCGCCGCTGGCCATGCGCCGGATCACCTGCTCGCCCGGCATCATGTCGTGCAGCGCGTCGTACAGCGGACGCAGGTAGGGATCGATCTTCTCCTTGAGGTCGCCCGGCAGGAAGCCGAGCCGCTCGCCGGCCTCCACCGCCGGTCGCGACAGCACGATGCGGTCGACCCGGTTGGCCAGCAGCATGGCCACCGCCTGCGCCACCGCCAGATAGGTCTTGCCGGTGCCGGCGGGTCCGACGCCGAACACCATCTCGTGGCTGGCCAGCATGTCCATGTAGCCGGCCTGGCCGGGAGAGCGCGGCCCGATCGCGCCGCGCTTGGTGCGTATCGCGGGCAGGTCGGCCAGCGGCAGCCGCGGGTCGTCGACCAGCGAGACCAGGGTGGCGCGTGGTGCCGCACCCGCCTCGCGCCCCGCCTCGCGCCCCGCCTCGCGCCCCGCCTCGCGCCTGGCGTCCAGCACCTGCCCGTGCAGGTCCGACATCCGGATCGCCGCGTCCACTTCGGCGGAATCGATCGCGGCACCCTCCTCGACCCGTCGATACAGCGCGGTCAGCGCCGAGCGGGCCAGGGCCACGCGGCCGGGGTCGCCGGCGATCGCGATCCGGTTGCCGCGGCAGGACAGGCGTACGCCGAGCCCTTGCTCGAGCCGCACCAGGTGGCGGTCATGGTCGCCGAGCAGCACGGCGAGGCGAGCATTGTCGCCGAACTGCAGCGTGGCCGCGCGAGGGTTGGAGGAGGCGGACGCGGCACCCGGCCCATGGGCCGTGGCAGGCAGTCCGGCGGAGGGGATCGTCGCAGCCGTCAGGTCGCTCAAGCGCAGGCTCTCTCCCGTAAGAGGGTTGCAGTGAGTGAATTGGTGAGCATGGCCTCGATCGTCACCGGGGCTTCGGTGCCGATCAGGCTCTCCGGGCCGAGCGCGTGCACGGCCTGCAGGAACGGCGAGCGCCCGGCGATCTGCCCGGGCTTGCGGCCGCGTCCGGTGAACAGCACCCGCATGCCGCGGCCGACGCTGGCGGCGTTGTAGGCGTCCTGCTGTGCGCGGATCAGCGCCTGCAGGCGGGCGAGCCGCTCGTCCTTGACCGCCTCCGGCACGTGGCCGGCGGCGGCGGCGGCCGGGGTGCCGGGACGCGGCGAGTATTTGAACGAGAAGGCCTGGGCGAAGCCGACCTCGCGCACCAGCGCCAGCGTCGCCTCGAAATCGGTCTCGGTCTCTCCCGGATGGCCGACGATGAAGTCGGACGACAGCGCCAGGTCCGGCCGCGCCGCGCGCAGCCGCGACACCAGCGCGAGGTAGCCGGCCGCGTCGTGGCCGCGGTTCATCGCCGCCAGCACGCGGTCCGATCCGGACTGCACCGGCAGGTGCAGGAACGGCATCACCTTGGGCAGGTCGCGATGCGCCTCGATCAGCGTCGCGTCCATGTCGCGCGGGTGCGAGGTGGTGTAGCGCAGCCGCAGCAGCCCGGGCAGGCCGCACAGCGACTCCAGCAGCCGCGCCAGGCCCCAGACGCGCCCGTCGGGACCCTCGCCGTGATAGGCGTTGACGTTCTGCCCGAGCAGGGTGATCTCGCGCACGCCGCCCTCGACCATGCGCCGCGCCTCGGCCAGCACCGAGGCCGCCGGCCGGCTGGCCTCGGCGCCGCGCGTGTACGGCACGACGCAGAACGAGCAGAACTTGTCGCAGCCCTCCTGCACGGTGAGGAAGGCGGTGACCCCGCCCGCAAGCTGCGGTCCGCTCGCCGCCGGCAGGAAGTCGAATTTCTGCTCGGCCGGGAAGTCGGTCTCGATCACCGCGCCGCCGGCGCGCGACGCGCGCGCGACCATCTCCGGCAGCCGGTGGTAGGTCTGCGGCCCGAGCACGATGTCGACGAACGGCGCGCGCGCCAGGATCTCGCGCCCCTCCGCCTGGGCGACGCAGCCGGCGACGGCGAGGATGGTGCTGTGGCCGGCGAGTGCCCGCGCCTGCTTGATCCGGCGCAGCCGGCCGAGCTCGGAGAACAGCTTCTCCGCCGCGCGGTCGCGTATGTGGCAGGTGTTGAGGATCACCATGTCGGCCGATCCCGCATCGTCGGCCGGCGCATAGCCGAGCGGCCGCAGCACGTCGGCCATGCGTGCGCTGTCGTACACGTTCATCTGGCAGCCCCAGGTGATGACGTGGAGGCGCTTGCCGGGGACGGGATCGGGGTGCGGCGGGACGATAGGGCTCAAGCAGGCGGAGTTCCGGCGGCGGACCGGCCGATCCCGGCCGCGGTCGCCGAAGCGATCGGAGCTGAGCGCGCTCCGGTCAAGGCTTGGCGGGTTTCAACGAAGCGCGCTGCCTCTGCCGGACGTGGTCGCATGAATTGTCCGGCGGCAGATCATGCTGGTGTGGATGTCCCGCTCGCGCCCGCACGCCCGATGCGGTGCCGCGCGAGCCCGATCAGGCAAAGGAAGCGGCAGGGTTGTCAAGCGGAGAATCCGCCCCGTCCGCGCAGGCCGGCCGCGCGTCGCGTTCCAGCACCTCGGCAGGCGGCTGCTCCGGCGGCTGCTCCGGCCGCTGCGTCGGCGGCTGGGTCGGCCATCGCGCCGGTCGTGCGCCGAAGCCGTCGAGGAGCCCATCCACCGGCCGGTTCTGGCGCAGCAGCGCCGCCCCCGCCGCCACCGCGTCCCAGGTGGCCTGCGCCAGCGCCTTGCGGGTCGGGAAATCCGCCGGATCGAGCGGGGGATGCAGCAGGATGCTGGCGCGCATCGAGCGCCACTGCGCGAGCTGCCAGAAGTGCGAGGCGAGGTCCATGTCGCCGTACCAGGAGAACACCGAGCGGCGCGCATTGCCCACCGGCAGTCCGGCGAGCCGGTCGTAGACCACCGAGACCGGCTGCACCAGCGGCCTGCCGCGCGCCGATGCACTCCGCAGCCCGTCATGGGCGACGCTCGGCTTGGCGGCGGCGAAGAACGAGGAGTGGAACGGCAGCACCCGGGTGCCGTCCGAGCTGGTGCCCTCGGGGAACAGGATCAGGTCGTCGCCGGCGGCCAGGCGCATGCGCATGTCGTCGCGCTCGCGTCCGGTGGTGCCGCGCTGCCGGCTGACGAAGATGGTGCGCCCCAGCCGCGCCACCTGGCCGACTATGGGCCAGCGTCCGACATCGTCCTTGGCGACGAAGCAGGCCAGCAGGCTGCCGCCCAGCACCGGCACGTCGAGCCAGGAGGAATGATTGCAGGCATAGACCACCGGCCGCGCGCCGCCGGCCGCCGGCGTGCCGGCCACGCGCACCTTCATGCCCAGCAGCATGCAGATGGCGGACCAGTACGTCCTCGCGAACCGCGCCTTGCCGCGGCCCGGCAGTGCCAGCATAGCCGACTGGATCGCTCCCGCGACCAGGGTCCAGCCGAGGATCGCCAGGCCGCGCCGGATCGCCCGCAGCCGGCGCCAGACTCGCCGGGTCGCCGGCAGCCGCGACGATGCGGCATCCGCCGATGGCGGCGCGCCGATGCGGCCCGGCGGGCTCGCGGGACCTGCCGCGGCCACCGGTCGGGCCGGGTGCCGCAGATGCAGCGGGGCCGACCGTCCGGTCGCGAACCGGCCCGTGTACGCCATGCGCCGGCCCAGGTGACGAGGAGCTGCTTGCATCCGGCCGACATAGCCCGAAGCCGGGAATGCGACAATATTGGGGCACCTGGCGGAAAGTTCCGCCCTCCGGCGGCTGCACCCTTGCGCTTCGAGCCGCTAGCCCCGCAGGCTCGCGCGGCTGTCGGACCGAGCGGGTCCGGTTCGATATCGAGATGGGTTTGCATGCGCCTGGGAATGACGGCAGTCGCCTGCGCGGTCGCGATCGGCGCGAATCACGCCGCCCGCGCCGCCGATCCGCAGCCCTACCGGACGACCCTGGCCAAGACCGGCGACGCAGCACTCGATGCGGCACTGCGTGGCTCCTCGGGGCTGGTCGGGCTGCAGAAGACCAGCGCGGTCAGCCCGTTCGCGCTCGCGGGACGGGTGCGCGCGGATTACCCGCGGCTGCGCACCGCGCTGGAGAGCTTCGGCTACTATGCCGGCGCGGTGAGCATCACGGTGGCCGGTCACGCCGGCGACGACGCGGCGCTGCCCGACGTGCTGAACGCGATCCCCGCGGGCCGGCCGGCGCCGGTCGCGATCGCCGTGACCAGGGGGCCGCTGTTCTCGCTGGGCCGGGTGCGGCTGGACCAGCCGGCCGGCGGCGCCCTCACGCCCGGCGAGCTGCAGGCGTTCGGCCTGCATGCCGGCGCGCCGGCGATCGCATCCGAGGTGCTGGCGGCCCAGGACCGCCTGCTCTCGGCGCTGCGCGAGGACGGACACGCCCTGGCGGAGGTGGACCCGCCGGCGGCGACCCTGAACCCGGCGGCGCGCACCCTCGACGTCGTCTATGCCGTGCGCCCGGGTCCGCGCGTCGAGATCGGCGCGATCCGCCTCGCCGGGCTGCGCCAGGTCGATGCGGGGTTCATCCGCCGCCGCCTGCTGGTGCATAGCGGCGAGCTGTACCAGCCGAGCCGGATCGAGGCGGCGCGACAGGACCTGGCCTCGATCGGCATCTTCTCCGACGTGCAGGTGCGCAGCGGCGAGGGCGACGAACGGCCCCGGCTCGACCCGCAGGGCCGCATCCCGCTCGACTTCACCTTCTCCGAGGCCAAGCGTCATACCGTCTCGGCGCAGATCGGCTACTCGACCGACCTCGGCGGCAGCGCCGGCGTCACCTGGACCCACCACAACCTGCTCGGCCAGGCCGAGCAGCTGGAGCTCGCCGCGATCGCCACCGGCCTCGGCGGCACCGCCCAGCAGGGGCTGGGCTACGACGTCTACACCAACCTGACCAAGCCCGACTTCCTGCATCGCGACCAGAGCCTGGTGCTGCGGATCGAGGGGCTGAAGCAGGATCTGGAGGCCTATGACCAGACCGCCCTGCTGGCGCGCGTCTCGCTCGACCGCAAGCTGTCCAGGCGCTGGAACGTGTCGGCGGGGCTCGACGCCGAGCAGGAGCAGATCAGCCAGCAGGGTGTCACGCGCGACTACACGCTGCTGGGCGTGCCGCTCAGCGCCTCCTACGACAGCACCGACCTCGCCAGCCCGCTGGACGCCGCGACGCATGGCATCCGCGTCGGTCTCGGTGCCACGCCGACCGCCTCGCTGACCCGCGGCGGCGCCTTCTTCACCATCCTGCAGGGCAGCGGCTCGACCTATCTCGACCTGGCCCGGCTCGGCCTGGCGCGCCCCGGACGCAGCGTGATCGCGCTGCGCGCCGTGGTGGGCAGCGTGCAGGGCGCCTCCACCTTCCAGCTGCCGCCGGACCAGCGCCTGTACGCGGGCGGCAGCGCCACCATACGCGGCTACAAGTACCAGGGGGTGGGGCCGCTGTTCGCCAACCACGATCCGGTCGGCGGCACCTCGCTCGACGCCGCGACCATCGAGTTCCGCCAGCGCCTGTTCGGCAATTTCGGCGCCGCCGCCTTCGTCGATGCCGGGCAGGTCTCCAGCCAGTCCGCACCGCTGCAGGGCAGCCTGCGGCTCGGCGCCGGCATCGGCGCGCGCTACTTCACCTCGATCGGCCCGATCCGGCTCGACGTGGCGATCCCGCTGAACACGGTGCCCGGCAACGACAGCCTGGAGCTCTATATCGGGCTGGGGGAGACCTTCTGATGGCGCTGAGGATCTGGCGCCCGCTGGCCTGGCTGGCGGGTCTGCTGCTCGGCGTGCCGGTGGCGCTGCTCGCCCTGGCCCTGCTCGCGGTGCTGGTCGGCGCCAACACCAGCCCGGGACGCCGGCTGATCGAGCGCGAGGCCGGCTCGCTGAGCGGCGGGCTGGTCGTGATCGAAGGCCTGGGCGGACGCTTCCCCGACGCGCTCACGATCCGGCGCCTGACGCTGCAGGATCGCCTGGGCAGCTACGCGTCGCTGGACGGGATCAGGCTGAACTGGCGGCCGCTGCGGCTGCTCGGCCTGACCGCGCGGGTCGACCTGGTCTCGGTCGAGCATATCCGTGTCCTGCGCAAGCCGGCGCCGAACCCGGATGCCAGGCCGCAGCCCGCCGAGCGATCCGGCGGCAGCAGCCTCCCCAACCTCGGCGTCGACATCCGCCGCCTGCGCGTCGGCAGCCTCGATCTCGACCAGGGCGTCGCCGGCCTCGCCGCCCGCCTCGGCCTCGACGGCCACCTGCGCGTCGCCGGCATCGCGCCGCTGCTCTCCGGCCTCGGGATCGCGAGCCTGCCGGACAGCGACATCGGCCTGGCGCTGACCCGCCAGGACCATGCCGGCTTCGTCTCGCTGGTCGCGGCGACCGGCCCGCGTCGGCTGGCGCTGCACCTGCATGCGGCCGATCCGCAGGCCGGCCTGGTCTCCGCTCTCACCGGCCTGACGCTGCTCGACCCGGTGACGCTGGCGCTCGATCTCGACGGTCCGCGCGACGCCGAGCCGCTGACGCTGGCGCTGCGCGCCGGTGCGGTCTCGCTCGATGCCGGCGGCGTCGCCGACCTGCTGACCCGGCAATTCGACCTGCGCGCGCGCGGCCGCGCCCCGGCGATGCAGCCGCGCCCCGGCATCGCCTGGGACGGGCTGTCGCTTGACGCCCATCTCGTCGGCACGCCGGCCGCCCCGGCGGGCAGCGGCACCCTGCTGATCGACCGGCTCGCCGCCGCCGGCGCCGGCGTCGCCAGGCTGAGTGCGGCGTTCTCCGGCGCCGCCAGCGACGGCGTCGCCACCGGCCCGGCGACGCTGCGCGCCACCGCCGAGGGGGTGCGACTGCCCGGGCCCCGCCCGGACCTGCTGGCCGCCACGCCGCTGACCCTGCAGGCGACGCTGCACGAGGAGCAGCCCGGCCATCCGGTCGACCTGGTGCTGTTCCACGCCCTGGCGCAGCTCACCGGACGCATCTTCACCGCGCCGGACGGCCGCTCGCAGGCGATGCACGGCAGCCTGGGCCTCACGCTGCCGCAGCTCGCTCCGCTCGCCGCCGCGGGCGGCGTGGCGCTCGACGGCCACGCGGCGCTTCGCGCCGATTTCTCGCTCGGTGCCGCGACCGTGCTCGGGCTCGGCGGCAGCTTCGCGCTGACCGGCGGACAGGCGCAGGCGGTGGGGCTGATCGGCGACCAGGGCACGATCGGGCTGACCGCCTCTCGCGCGGGTTCCGAGCTGCGTCTGTACTCGCTCGACCTGCACGGGCGCGCGCTGTCGCTGCAGGCGTCGGGCAGCGACCTCTCCGGCGCGCTCGACGCCCGCTTCGGCCTGCGGCTGCCCGACCTGCAGGCGGCGCTGCCGACGCTGCGCGGCGCGCTGGCGCTCGACGGCACGGCACGGGGTCCGCTGGACGATCTCGGCGCCAGCCTGGCCGCCAGCGGCACGGTCGGCACCGCCACGATGGCGTCCGGACCGCTCCGGCTGAGCCTCGATGCGGCGCATCTGCCGCACGCGCCGCAGGGCCGTGTCCATCTCGAGGGCGTCCTGGACCGGGCGCCGCTGATCCTCGATGCCGCCCTGCAGCGGCTCGACGACGGCGCGAGCCACCTCACGCTGGACCGGCTGGGCTGGAAGAGTGCGGCCGGCCATGCCGACCTGACGCTGCCGGCGGGCGCCACCCTGCCGCTCGGCAGCTTCGAGCTGCGCATGACGCGGCTGGCCGATCTCAGCCGGCTGGTGGGACAGCCGATCGGCGGCAGCCTCAACGCCGCGCTGCGCACCACGCAGCCGGCCGGAGCCGCGCATCCGACGCTGCGCGTCGATCTCGCCGGCGCCGCCTCGCTGCCGGCGGCGCGCATCGCGGCACTCGCGCTGCGCGGCACGGTGCAGGATCCGGCCGGCGATGCGAAGCTCGATCTCGCGCTGCGCGCCGACGGCATCCTCGCCCACGGCATCACCGGCAGCGCGCGGGCCACCGCGCGCGGACCGCGGACGGCGCTGGCGATCGCGCTGGACGGGGCGTTTGAACACGTCGCCGGCGCTCCGGCGCGCATCGACGCGGCCCTGGTGCTGGACCTGCCGGCGCGGCGGGTGGCGCTCGACCGGCTCGGCGCGCAGGCCAAGGGCGAGGCGCTGCGGCTGCTGGCGCCGAGCCGGATCGGCTTCGGCCCGCGCGTCGAGGTCGACCGGCTGCGCGCCTCGCTGGCTCCGGTCGCGGGCGGCGTCGCCCCGGCGATCCTCGACCTCGCCGGCAGCCTCAGCCCGAGGCTCGACCTGACCGCCTCGCTGGCGAACCTGACCCCGGCGCTGGCCACCCCGTTCGTCCCCGGCCTGGACGCCGCCGGCGTGCTGGCGCTGCAGGCGCGGCTGACCGGGACCACCGCCAGGCCGCAGGGCACCGTGCACCTGACGGCCCAGGGCCTGCGCCTCCGCCGCGGTCCCGGCGCCTCGCTGCCGCCGGCCGAGATCGACGCGCGCGCCGACCTGGCCGGCGCCTCGGCGCGCGTCGTCGCCCGCCTCGATGCCGGCCGGCAGATCGGCCTGACCCTGTCCGGCGCCGCACCGCTCGCCGCCGAAGGGGCGCTCGGGCTGCGCGCCGCGGGGCATGTCGACCTCGCGATCGCCAACGCCGTGCTCGGCGCGCAGGGACGGCAGGCGGCGGGCCAGCTGGCACTCGACCTCGGCGTCTCCGGCACGCCGGCGGCGCCGCGGCTGGACGGCACGATCCGGCTGTCGGGCGGTCAGGTGCAGGACTTCGCCCAAGGGTTGCGCCTGACCGACATCGACGCCCTGATCCGCGCCCAGGGCCAGGCCCTGAGCGTCGAGCGGTTCGTCGCCCGTGCCGGCGACGGCAGCATCGGCGCCAGCGGCAGCGTCGGCGTGCTGGCGCCCGGCCTGCCGGTGGACCTGCATCTCACCGCCAGCCGCGCCCGCCCGCTGTCGAGCGACCTGCTGACCGCGGTGCTGGATGCCGACCTCAGCGTGCGCGGCCAGGCCGCCTCGCGGCTCGACCTCGCGGGCTCGGTCACCATCGACAGCGCCTCGATCAACATCCCGAGCGGGCTGCCGCCGTCGGTCGCCAAGCTCGACGTGCGCCGCCCCGGCGACGAGCCGGCGCCGCCGGCGGCGCCGGCTGCGGCGGTCGGGCTCGACCTGAGCCTGCGCGCGCCGGGGCAGATCTTCGTGCGCGGACACGGGCTCGATGCCGAACTGGGCGGCGCGCTGCATGTCGGCGGCACCACCGCCGCCCCGGTGATCCAAGGCGGCTTCGACATGCATCGCGGCACCTTCAGCCTGGTCGGCGCCACCCTGACCTTCACCAAGGGGCGGGTGGGCTTCGACGGCGCCGGCGTGACCAACAAGATCGATCCCTCGCTCGACTTCACCGCCGAGAGCTTCGTCAACGCCGACGTCGCCCGGCTGCATGTCGGCGGCTATGCCGACGCGCCGAAGATCACCCTGTCCTCGACGCCGCCGCTGCCGCAGGACCAGGTGCTGGCGCTGATCCTGTTCCAGCAGAGCACGACCCAGCTCAGCCCGCTGCAGATCGCGAGCCTGGCGGCGGCCCTCGCCGAGCTCAGCGGCGTCGGCGGCGGCGGTCCGGGGGTGCTGGGGTCGGTGCGCGGCACGCTGGGCCTGGATCGGCTCTCGATCGGCAGCGGCGGCGCCAACAGCACCGGCGCCAGCGTCGAGGCCGGCAAGTACGTCGCGCGCGGCGTCTATGTCGGCGCCAGGCAGTCGACCTCCGGCTCCGGCACTCAGGCGCAGGTGCAGGTCGACCTGACCAAGCGGCTGAAGCTCAACACCGTGGTCGGCACCGGCGGCACGGTCACCGGCACCACCACGCCGGAGAACGACCCCGGCAGCAGCGTAGGGCTAACCTACCAGTTCCAGTACTAAGCTCCGAGGCTATCCCCTTGGATCGGGGCCTGGGGCCCCCGGCCCCAGCGGGTCAAGGGCAGAGCCCTTGATCTCCCTGTTAAAGCGCTCAGTCCAGAGGCACCGCCGTGACGCTGTTGTAGGGGCTGCCCCCGGTGGTCATGCTCTTGGTCGACCAGACCAGGTAGACCAGCACCCGCTTCTGCGCGTCGTACAGGCGGGTCACCCGCAGCACCTTGAAGAAGAAGCTGGTGCTCTCGTCGAACACCGTCTCGCTGGCCGGCAGCTCGCCGTGCGGCACCAGCTTGCCGGTGGCGCGGCAGGCGATCGAGAACCGGCTCGGGTCGGTGGCCAGGCCGAGCGTGCCCTTCACCCCGCCGGTCTCGGCGTGCGACATGTAGCAGCTCACGCCGTCGACCCGCGGGTCGTCGTAGCGGTCGACCACGATCTGGTCGTTGCGCCCGAGCAGGCGGAACGTCGTGCTCACCGCGCCGATCCGGGTGCTGTCGGCGGCGTCGGCGGTGGTGAGGGCGGAGGCCCCGAGCAGCAGCGAGCCGGCGACCAGCGAGAGCCGCCATGGCGCGTGTATCATCCCGAACCTCCTGACCGGCCGCGCGCGCGCGATACCGCGGCAAGGGGATAGCGCGTGCGCGAGGCCGGGCAAAGGGCGCCGGGCTTGATGGCGTCGGGTGCTGCGTTCAACCCGCGGCGGCGACCGGCCGGTCCGCGCGCCCCGGCGAGCGGATGCCGCGCGCCAGCGCCAGCGCCAGCAGGCACAACGCCGCCATGCCCCAGAATGCGCCGGCGCCGAGGTGGGCGTAGAGCGGACCCGAGGCCAGCGTGATCGCCGCCGACGCGGCACCCACGGCCACGGTCGCGTAGCAGGCCTGCGCCGTCGCCGCGAGGTTCGCCGGCACGATGCGGCCGATCACGTCGAGGCAGGCCAGGTGCAGCAGCGCGAAGCTCAGCCCGTGCAGCGGCTCCACCAGCGCCATCACCGGGAACAGGGCGGTCTGCGCCGCGGTGCCCCAGCGCACGATCCCGGCGACCGCCGCCAGCATCATCGCCCGCGACGGACCCAGGTGCCGCAGCAGCGAGCGTCCGAACAGCAGGAACACGGCGAGCTCGGAGGCGACCGACAGCGCCCACAGCACGCTGCACTGGCCCGCGGTGAGCCCCGCCGCGCGCCAGCGTATCACCTCGAAGCTGTCGTGCAGCGCGTGGCTGCCGCCGATCAGGGCGGCGACGATCATCAACCGCACGAACCCCGGCAGCGCCAGCAGGTCGCGAATCGAGCCCCGCCGCGACGCGGCGTCGGGCTCGAGGCCGGCCATCCGGTTGGGCAGCAGCCAGCCGAGGCAGGCCGCGGCCGCCAGCAGGCCGGCATTCAGCCAGACGATGACGCCGAGGCCCAGCCAGCCGACGCAGCGGCCCGACAGCAGGGTGCCGGCGATGAAGGCCGCCGACCCGGCCGCGCGCACCCAGCCATACTCGAAGCCCGGCCTGGCGCGCGACGAGCCCAGCGTCAGCGCGTCGGCGAGCGGGGTCAGCGGCGCCAGCACCGCGGCGTGGGCGACGCTGACCAGCAGCAGCGGCAGCAGGCCGCGCGCCGGCGCGTAGCCGGTCGCCACCAGGGCGGCGGCCGCGGTGAAGCCGCTGAGCACGATCGGCGCCCGCCCGGAGCGGTCGGCCAGCCGGCCGCCGAACGGGCCCGACAGCAGCCGGATCGCGGTGCCGGCGGCGAGCACGATGCCGATCGCCTCCGGACGCAGGCCATGCTGCAGCAGCAGCGCCGGCAGGAACGGCGAGGCGACCCCGAAGGCCGCGAACAGCGTCGCGTACAGCATCAGGAAACGGGGCAGGGGGGACCTGTCGGGCACGCGCAACGAACGGCGGCGGGCAGCCTGCGTTGCCGCGGATTTGCGCCCGCGCCGAGGAAACTGTGCGCGGGCGCGTGCCTTGCCGCGGCATGGCCAGCCCGCACAACGCCTCCGTCGTCTTCATCCTGGTGACGCTCGGACTGGACGCGCTGGGCGTGGGCATCATCGCGCCGATCGTGCCCGGCCTGGTGCAGCACCTCACCCATCTGTCGCCGGGGCAGGCGGCGCCCTGGGTCGGCGCGATGATCGCGGCCTATGCCGGGGTGCAGTTCCTGGCGGCACCGCTGCTCGGCGAGCTGAGCGACCGCTTCGGCCGCCGCCCGGTGATCCTGCTCTCGGTGCTGGGCCTCGGCTGCGACTACATCCTGCTGGCGCTGGCGCCGAACCTCTGGCTGCTGTTCATCGGCCGGCTGGTGGCGGGTGCCACGTCCGCCAACGTCGCCGCCGCCACCGCCTACATCGCCGACGTCGCCGCCGAGGCGGACCGGCCGCGCCTGTTCGGGCTGATCGGCGCGACCTTCGGCGCCGGCTTCGTGGTCGGTCCGGCACTCGGCGGCTTCCTGGGCAGCCTGTGGCTGCGGCTGCCGTTCCTGGTCGCGGCCGGCCTCGCACTCGCCAACGTGCTGTTCGGCCTGCTGGTGCTGCCGGAGAGCCTGGCGGCCGAGCACCGGCGTCCGCTCGACTGGAGCCGGGCGAACCCGTTCAGCCTGCTGTCGGGCATCTCGCGCGACCGCGCGCTGAGCCGGCTCGCGGTCGCCTGGTCGTGCAGCTGGATCGGCTTCGGCGCGGTGCAGAGCAGCCTCGTGCTCTATACCGGCTACCGCTTCGGCTGGGGTCCGCGGCTGAACGGGATGATGCTGGCCGGCGTCGGCGTCTCGCAGGCGGTCGTCGAGGGCGTGCTGCTGCGACACGTCACCGGGCGCCTCGGCGAGCGGCGCACCGCCATCATCGGCTACGTCGCGGGCGCCTTCGGCTACGCCACGCTGGCGACCGCGCTGGCCGGCTGGGCGATGGTGCCGGCGGTGATGCTGATCGCGCTCGGCGGCCTGGCCACGCCCTCGGTGCGCGCGATGGTCTCGAGCCGCGGCGAAGCCGACAACCAGGGCGAGATGCAGGGACTGCTCTCCGCCGTCGAGGGCCTGACCGCGATCGTCGCACCGCTGCTCACGGCGGCGCTGTTCTACCTGTTCACCCAGCACTTCCTGCCGGTGACGTTTCCGGGCGCCCCGTTCGCGCTGGCGGCGGGATCGGCGCTGATCGCGCTGCTGCTGATGCGCAAGCTGGCCTGACGCGGGCCAGCGGGCTGCTGAAAAGACCAAGGCAAGGGCTCTGCCCTTGACCCGTTGGGGCCGAGGGCCCCAAACCCCATTTCAATTGATGGCTTGGCGCTCTAGGGCGCGGCCAGGCTGTTGTTGCTGCGGTCGATGTCCGGCAGCGCGTGGTCGGGGTCGATGGTGGCGCGGCTGATCGCGGAGGTGCGGGCGGCGGCGATGCGGGCCTGGGTGCCGTGCATCCAGGTCTCCACCGGCACGCGGATCCGGCGCGTGCTGCCGTCGGCGTAGTCGATCCGCAGCGTCGCGGGCATCACCAGGCCGCCGGTGCAGGTCAGGGTGACGCTGCCATCCGCGTCGATCGATTTCACGCCGAGATCGAGCGGCCAGTTATGCGCGAACCAGCCGCGCCAGAACCACGAGAGGTCCTCGCCGCCCTCGCTGTCCATCAGCCGGAAGAAGTCCGAAGGCGACGGGTGCTTGTAGGCCCACAGCGCGATGTAGCGGCGGAACGCGTCATCGAAGCGCGCCGGCCCCAGGATCTGCTCGCGCAGCAGCCGCAGGCCGAGTGCCGCCTTGAAGTAGCTGACGGTGTGGACCATCGGCGATCCCATCACGTCGGCCTCCTCGGTGATCACCGGCGCCGCCGGATCGCGCAGCAGCGGCACGATCTCGTCCACCGGATTGCCGCCTCCCGGCGCATACTCGGAGTCGCGCTTGGGCGCGAACTCGCCGTGGTTGAAGTCGTCGGAGGCGTAGGTGTCGATGAAGGTGTTGAAGCCCTCGTCCATGAACGCCGCGCGCCGCTCGTTCGAGCCGACCAGCATCGGGAACCAGCCATGACCGATCTCGTGCGTGGTGATCCAGAACAGCCTGGATCCGGCATCCTGGATGCCGTCGAAGACGATGCCCGGATACTCCATGTTGGCGCCGTGGCCGGCGAGGTTGATCGCGTCCGGCCAGGGATAGGGGAACCACTTGGCGGAGAAATACTCGATGGCGTTCTTGACGTACTCGGTCGAGCGCGCCCACCGGCCGTCCTGCATCGCCTCGACCGGATAGACCGACATCGCCAGCCGCGGCAGGCCGTCGACCGGCGGCAGCCGGATCCGCGCCGCGTCCCAGACCAGGGCGGCGGAGGCGACGAAGGCCACGTCGCGGGTGTCGCGCATGCGGAAATGCCAGCTCCGCGTCCCGGTCGCGGCACCGTGGTCCGCGGCCACCTCCTGCGGCGTGCGGATCAGCATCGTGGCGTCGCTGGCCACCGCGCGCGCCAGCCTGTCGCGCTGCGCCGCACTCAGCACCTCGTCCGGATTGCGCAGCGCGCCGGAGCCGGCGACGATGAAGTTGGCAGGCACCGTCACGGTGTAGTCGATGTCGCCGTACTCGAGGTAGAATTCCGACCCCAGGTACGGCTCGGTGTCCCAGCCGCGCAGGTCGTCGTACACCGCCATGCGCGGGAACCATTGCGCGATCTCGTAGATGTCGCCGTTGCGCGTCGGCGTCACCGCGGTGCGGCCGCCCCACGGACCGGGGACGACGTAGTGCCAGCGTATGTGCAGCCTCAGGCCGGCCTGCGGCGCCAGCGGCTGCGGCAGGATGATCCGCATGCGCGTGTCGGAGACCTCGAAGGCCGTCGCGACGACGCGGCCGGCACGCTCGATGCCGACCTGCTCGATCACGTCGCCCTCGGTATGCTGGCGGCCGAAATAGCGCGACAGGAACGAGGCGCGCGCACCGTCGCGGTAGATGTTCTGGTCGAGCTGCACCCAGAGCTGGTCGAGCGCGTCGGGACTGTGGTTGTCGTAGCTGATCACCTCCTCGCCCGACAGGGTATGGCTCCGGGTGTCGATGGCGGCGGTGATCCGGTAGTCCGCGCGGTTCTGCCAGTAGGCGGCACCCGGCGCGCCGCCGGCCGAGCGCGTGGCGCCGGCGGGATATTCCTGCACGAACGGGGCGAAGATCGTGGCCGCGTCCGGCGTCTCCGCCGCGCGCCCCTGCGGCACGAGGGTCGCGAGCAGCAGCAGGGCGATCGGTGCGGCGCGTATCGTCATGCGCCGGATGGTCCACATCTTCGACGGGCACGGCAAGGCCGATCTCACGTGACGGGCAGCACTCGACAATAAAGCTGCAGTTGATAATCACTATTATCTGCCGGATTCGGTTTGGCGTCCGTCCGCTGCCCAGTTAATGAGGCGGGATGCGGAACTTCAGAGACCTGAGCGAGCGCGATATCCTTGCCCTGGCGATCTCCAACGAGGAGGAGGACGGGCGCACCTATTCGGATTTCGCCGAGAACTTGCGCGACAGCTATCCCGACAGCGCCAAGATGTTCGTCGACATGGCGGCCGAGGAGGGCGGCCATCGCCGCGCCCTGATCGACCTGTTCGTGCAGCGCTTCGGCGATCACATCCCGCAGGTGCGGCGAGGCGACATACGCGGCGCGCCGATGCCGCCGCCGGTGTGGCGCGTGGTGCCGCGGGGGATCGACGCGGTGCGTCGCCAGGCGCGCCAGATGGAGGCGGATGCGAGCCGCTTCTATCTGCAGGCGGCCGCCCGCGCCAACGACCCGGCGATCCGGCGGCTGCTCGGCGACCTGGCGGAAGCCGAGGCCGGACACCTGCAGACGGCGGGCCTGATCGAGGACAAGCGTCTGCCCGGCGACGTGCGCGCGCGCGAGGATCTCGCCGGGCGCAAGCGGTTCGTGCTGCAGGTGATACAGCCCGGGCTGGTCGGGCTGATGGACGGCTCGGTCTCGACGCTGGCCCCGGTGTTCGCCGCCGCGTTCGCCACCCACCAGCCGCACAACGCCTTCCTGGTCGGGCTCGCGGCCAGCGTCGGCGCCGGCATCAGCATGGGCTTCGCCGAGGCGCTCGCCGATGACGGCAAGCTCTCGGGACGCGGCGCGCCGCTGCTGCGCGGCCTGGTCTGCGGCCTGATGACCGTCGCCGGCGGCATCGGCCATACGCTGCCCTACCTGATCCCGAGCTTCTGGACCGCGACCGGGGCTGCCGGCGTGGTGGTGGTGATCGAGCTCGCGATCATCGCCTGGATCCAGTTCCGCTTCATGGAAACGCCGATGCTGTCGGCGGCGGCGAAGGTGGGACTCGGGGGCGCCCTGGTGCTGGCTGCCGGGGTGCTGATCGGCAACGTCTAGCGGCGTCGTGTTACCGCGCAACATCATCTGGTGCAAAACGGACACAGTCTGTGGACAAGAGACGGCGGCACCGGCGATCTGCCCGCGGAGGCATATTGCTTGCTCGTAACCCCCTTGGCAGGTTCGGCCGGACGATCGTGGGGAGCGCGCAGGTTGCAGAAGTCAGGTTTTGCCCGTCGAAGGCTGCTCATGGGCGCCGCCGCGGTTCTGGTCGGAATGCCGGCAGGCGTGGCCTGGGCGCAGGACGCGTCGAAACCGTTGAGTTCGGGGAGCACCTCCGGTCACGGCCCCGTGGGCGTCACCACGCCTCCACCGGCCGCCGCCTCCGGCACCGGTGTATCCGGCACCAGCGAGAGCATCACCGTCCGGGCGCAGCGCCGACTGCTCAAGGAGAAGGACTCGCCCAGTGCCGTGACCGAGCTCGGTGCGGCGCAGATCGCGCAGACCGGCGTGACGGGCAGCGTCGCCACGCTGCTGCGCGCGGCGCCCTCGGTCTACGTGTATCAGCAGGGCATCGGCAACAACGAGCCGGTGCTGTCGATCCGCGGCACGCGCGGACTGGAGACGGCGCAGACGCTCGACGACATACCGATGCAGGACCTGTTGAACGGCGGCACCGGCGCGCTGCTGCAGAACATCGTCGGCGGCCGGTTCAACCTCGACCAGATCAGCGGCGTCTCGATCTACCCGGGTGTCGCCTATCCCGACAAGAACACCTTTGGCACCATCGGGGGCACCATCGCCTACGCCACTCTGCGGCCAACCGACAAGCAGTATGTCGATCTCACCGGCTCGATCGGCTCGTTCGGGACCTACAACGAAGGCTTCACGCTCAACTCGGGCCGCCTGAACGGCCTGCTCGGCAGCGGCGACGACGCGCCGAAGTTCCTGCTGAAATACTCGAACCTGCAGACCAACGGCTTCATCGACTACACGCCGGCGCGTTACAACAACATGCTGTTCGCCTTCGACAAGCCGTACGACGGCGGCCTGTCGAAGTTCCAGGCCAGCGTGCTGTACAATACGGCGGACGGCCTGGTGACGCCCGAGCCGATCCCGTTGCCGTATCTCGCGCAGAATGGAAGGTTCAGCAACTACTCGCCCGACCAGGAGTTCGCCAGGCAGCAGAACGACTACCTGACCATCATCTTGAAGGACGACACATACATCAACGACTATGTCAGCGCCGGCCTGTCGACCTTCTATCTGAATTCGGACGCCACGGTCACGAACTACGGCAACCCGAGCATCTTCTCCACACCGGGCATTCCCGGCTCGGTGAGCGTCGACGGTGCCGCACCGTTCAACCAGACTGTGGCAGGCTTCGGCGTGCAGAGCCTCTACGGTCCGGGCAGCATATTCTACCAGCCGCCTGCCTACACGTACAACGGCACGGCCGCCTATCCTCCCGGCACCGGCGCTTGCCCGACTAGCGTGGCCTTGGCCTGGGCCAAGCTCGGCCTCACCAGCCCGTGCGGTTACAATGCCAACGTCAACACACTTCATAACGACAGCTACGGCTTTCAGCCGCGTGTCACGATCACGCCTCCGGAGGTGTTCGGCATCGCCAACACGATCAAGGTCGGCGGCCTGGTCGCCAAGGAAACCGAGCCGAACCAAGCCTACTACTTCGGCGGCACTTCGACACCGCCGGAGACTGCTGGCAACCGGGAGATTCTCTTGAACGGTGATGCCGTCGACGGTGGCACGCAACGGACCATCTACCAGGGGTTCGTCCAGGACAAGATCGACGTCCTGCAGAACACGCTGCACCTGACGCCGGGCCTGACCCTCGAAGGCACAGATTCCAGCTATGTCGGCGGCAACGTCTTCGGTGGCACCCCGTCGGCGCAGACGCTGGCGACACCCTACTGCCAGAACAGCTCCAACTCGTGCCTCTTCGGCTCCTACAAGCAGCACAAGTGGGATCGCGAGCTGCTGCCGTTCTTCAACGTCGCCTATGATCTCGACCGGGTGCTCCCAGCGGCACGAGGCGTCTCGCTCTATGCCAGCTACGGCGAGTCCGCCCTGTTCGCGCCGGCCACCGATTTCACGCCGAACAACGCCGGCCCGATTCCGAGTGCCTCGATCGTGCACATGTACGAGGGCGGCGTGAAATACAACGTCTCCAACCTGGTGCTGTCGGCGGACTACTTTTATCAGAAGGTCGATCGCGACTTCGGTTTCTTCTCCTACCAGACCGGCCCGAACGCAGGAGAGTCTCTCTACACCGGAGATGGAGCCCGCGAGTTCAAGGGCGTTGAGGCCGCGGCCACCTGGCAGATCAATCGCAACTGGCAGCTGTTCGGCAACGTCTCGCACACCTTGGCGAAATACCTGAAGACGTCGCTGGGCTTCGGTACCATCCAGGAGGAGCAGTTCGGCATCAACGTGAGAGGCTCGGAGATCAGCGGTGTTCCGGACTGGCTGTCGACCTTCGGCGTGGACTACAATCACCACAGCCTGGCACTCAGGGGCGACGAGCTGAACGTTCGCTTCGAGGGCCAGTACACCGGCAAGCAGGCAACCACCTACGACCTGACCGGTCTCGAGAATGTCGGCATCATCCCCGGCATCCCGGCCTCGTCGAAGCCCGGGACGTACGATTACTACAACGTCCTCGCGGGTGCCACGACGACCGATCCCAACAACGGCATCCCGCCTTTCGCCATCTTCAACCTCGACCTGAACTACAAGCTGCCGGTCAACCACATCGGGCCGCTGAAGACGGTCGTCTTCGACCTCAACGTGCTCAACCTGTTCAACAACAACTACTTCCAGTATTTCTACCGGCAGACCTCGCCAGCCAGCTGCGGCAACTTCAGCAAGAGCGACCCGAGGCCCGGCTTCGCCGGCCAGCAGATCAGCAACTACAGTTGCACGCCCGAGTTCGCCGACGCGCTTCCGGGGGAGCCCTTCGCCATCACCTTCACGGCGACCGCGCACTTCTAGGTCGGCCGTCGGAGACAGCGGCCTTGCCGAAAGGCGAGGTCGTTTCCGGATCCTCCGCTCGGGTCCGAAGCAGGGCGACGAGCCGTTCCACCACCCCGGTCCAGTCGCCCGGCCGCTCTTGGCGTATGATCCGCACCGACGGATACCACGGGCTGTCGCTGCGGCCGTGCAGCCAGCGCCAGCAGTTATCGTAGCGGTCGAGCAGGATCGTCGGCACGCCGAGGCCGCCGGCGAGATGCACGATCGAGGTGTCCACCGTCACCACCAGGTCCAGGTTCGCCAGCAGGCCGGCGGTGTCGTCCATGTCCTGCACCTGCGGCATCGGGTCGAACAGCCGCAGCCCCGGCGGCGCGTCGGCGAGCTGGTCGGCGTAGGGGCCTTTCTGCACGCTGACGAAGCAGATGCCTCGCAAACCGGCAAGAGGTGCCAACGCCGCCAGGCCGATGCTGCGGCGACGGTCGATGCCGTGCGCCACCGGATCGGCCTGGCGCGGCGCACCGCCCCACACCAGTCCGACCCGCGGCCGCTCGCGCGGCGGCAGCAGCGACGCCATCGCCGCCACCCGCGCGGGATCGGCGCGCAGGTAGGGCGGCGGCCTTCCGGCCGGATCGATGCCGGCAAAGGCGCGCGGCAGGCTGATGAACGGGCAGTGCCAGGTAAAGTCGATGCTCGGAATGTCGCCGCTCAGCACCGTGGCGCGCGGCTCGACCCGGGCGGCCAGCCGCCGCAGCGATTGCGGCACCCACAGCACCACGCGGGCGCCCCGATCGGCCAGCAGCGGCACGTAGCGCAGGTACATCAGCGTGTCGCCGAGGCCCTCCTCCTGGGTCACCAGCACCGTGCTGCCGGCGAGGTCGGTGCCCGGCGACAGGGTCGGGAGCAGCAGCCGGCGCGGCAGCTCGGTATGGCCGGGCAGCGCCAGCCGCCACTCATGCTCGCTCCAACCCTGGGTCAGGCGCCCCGCCTTGAGCAGGCAGATCGAGTGGTTCAGCCGGATCTGCGGCTCGTCCGGCTTCAGCCGGATCGCGCGGTGGTAGTACGACAGCGCCTCCTCGAAGGCGCCCTCGTTGGCCATGGCACAGCCCAGGTTGGCCCAGGCGGCGTGGTTGGCGGGATTGGTCGCCACCACGTCGCGGAACAGCGCCAGCGCCTCGTCCATGCGCCCGAGTGCCGCCAGCACGATGCCGAGCTGGTTCATCGTCGCGAGATCCCCCGGCTGCGCGCGCAACGCCCGCCGCAGCACCGCCTCCGCCTCCTCGGGCCGCCACCAGTTGCAGAGGTATTCGCCGTAGGCCAGCAGCAGGCGCGGGTCGTCCGGCGTCAGGCGAAGTGCGGCGGCATACACCGCGTCCGCGTCGCCGGCGCGCTGCTGGCCGGCGAGCAGGCCGGCCAGGTCCTGGCACGGATGCAGCGCCCGCGGCTGCTCGCGGGCGATCCGGCACAGCATCGCCGCCGCCGCCGCCGCCTCGCCGAGCCCGCCCAGCGCCAGGCCGTGCAGCAGCCGCGCCTCGACGTCGTCGCCGCTGGCGAACGGCCGGCTCAGCGCCCGCGCCTCGGCGTGGCGACCGCCATGCAGCGCGTCGAGCGCCGAGCGCAGGACGGCCCGGCGATGCGCGGCCTCGGCCGGCGACGCGGCGCGCGGCCGGTCGGTCGCCGCCGCGTCCCTAGCCACCCCGCTCAGCCATGCTGGCTAGCCACCGGCGAGGATGCGGCGCACGGTCGCCGACACCGCGGCGGGCGAGTAGGGCTTGCTGACATAGGTGTCGAGCCGGCTCGACGGCGGCGCCTCGGGGGGTCGTCCGCTCATGAAGATCACCGGCAGGCCGGGACGCGTGCTGCGCACCCTCTCGGCCAGCGCATGGCCGTCCAGCCCGCCCGGAAGCTGGATGTCGGTGAGCATCAGCGCGATCCCGTCCTGCCGCGCCAGCAGTGCCAGGGCGGCGCCGCCATCCTCGGCCTCCACCACCTCGAAGCCGTCGTCGATCAGCGTCTCGGACAGGGTCAGGCGGATCAGGAACTCGTCCTCGACGAGCAGCAGGCGCGGTGCGACCAAGATGCCTCCGACGGTGAACCGGGTCCCCCCGGCGTGCACGACGAGCCGGGTCCCCCGGCACGCACGACGAACCGGGTCCCCCGGCATGCACGACGAACCGGGTCCCCCGGCATGCACGTGGCAAGGTTGCATTCCGGAATGCATTTCGCGTCAAGTGCCATCTCGTCACCGCTGCAACGCGCACGCGATCGTGCTAGGAGGGCCGCATGATCGACCCGTTCGCCTGGCTCGCCGGCTGGATCCACGAGACCTTCCTGGTCCCCGCACTCTGGCGCCTGGGCTGGATGCGGTGGGAAGACGTCTCGTTCATGTGGGTGCTGTTCGCCGTCTACGGCGTGCTGCAGGTGGCGATCAACTGCGCGATCTGCATGCCGATGCAGCGGCTGCGGCCGTTGCAGCGCTTCCCCCGCACGCCGGGCGCCGGCAGTGCGGTGACGATGGACATCGTCTACACGTTGATCGCGCGCGTGGGCCTGTTCCCGCTGGTCAGCTTCTTCGGCTTCTACGAGATCCAGACCTGGATCAACGGCGCGCTCGCCGACCGCGGCTACGTGCCGCCGACGCTGGAGACGCTGCTGCCGGGGCTGCTGGCGCTGCCGGTGCTGAGCTTCTTCCTCTATGCGGCGGTGCTGGACTTCACCGACTACTGGCGGCACCGGCTGTCGCACCGCTTCGGCTGGTGGTACGGGCTGCACGCGGTGCATCACGCGCAGCGCCAGATGACGTTCTGGTCCGATGACCGCAACCACGTGCTGGACGACGTGATCAGCTACGTCTGGTTCATCGCGGTCGGGCTGCTGATCGGGGTGCCGCCGATGCAGTTCCCGCTGCTGGTGCTGTTCCTGCGGCTGGTCGAGAGCCTGTCGCACGCCAACACCAGCCTGTCCTACGGCTGGCTGGGCGAGCGGCTGCTGGTCTCGCCGCAGTTCCACCGCGCCCATCACGGGCTGCGCGCGGCGGGGCGTCGCTCGGGCAATTTCGGCGCCGTGTTCCCCTGGTGGGACATGATGTTCGGCACCGCCAGCTTCCGACGCGACGTGGTCGAGACCGGCGACGCCTCGGCCGAGGAGGCGATGGCGAGCGGCGGCTGGCTCGCCCAGCAGCGCGCCGGCCTGCGACGCGCCTGGCAGCTGGCGCGGCCGGCGCGGCAGCCCGCCGCCGGCGCCCTGGGATCGAGCCCGCGCTAGGTCCGGCGGGGCCAGGCGTGCGCGGGGTCCGGCCGCGGCGTACGACGCGCTGATGCCGCCGCATCCCGAGAGCTGGCTCAAGGTGCTGCCGGACGGGCTGTACTGCGAGCCGGGCGGCTTCTACATCGATCCGCCCGGCCCGGTCGCGCGCGCCATCATCACCCACGCCCATGCCGACCATGCCCGCCCCGGTCACGGCGCGGTGCTGGCCAGCCCGGAGACCATGGCGCTGATGGACGTGCGCATGGGCGAGGGGCGCTCGGGTGCGCAGCGGCAGGCGCTGCGCTACGGCGAGACGATCACCCTGGACGGGGTCCAGGTCTGGCTGCAGCCGGCCGGGCACGTGCTCGGCAGCGCCCAGGTGGCGATGCAGTGGCGGGGCAGCCGCGCCGTGGTATCGGGGGACTACAAGCGCGTCGCCGACCCGACCTGCCTACCCTTCGAGCCGATCCCGTGCGACGTCTTCGTCACCGAGGCGACCTTCGGGCTGCCGGTGTTCCGCCATCCGCCGCCGGCCGGCGAGGTGGCCCGGCTGCTGGACAGCGTGGCGCTGTTCCCCGAGCGCACCCACGTGATCGGCTGCTACGCGCTCGGCAAGTGCCAGCGCCTGATCGCGCTGCTGCGGCAGGCCGGCTGGGATCGGCCGATCCACCTGCACGGCGCGCTGATCCCGCTGTGCGAGGCGTATGCGCGCATGGGCATCCCGCTCGGCGCGCTGCGCCCCGCGACCGTGGTGGCGAAGGCGGAGCTGACCGGGGCGATCGTGCTGGCGCCGCCCGCGGCGATCGCCGACCGCTGGGCGCGCCGGCTGTCCGACCCGGTCATTTGCCTCGCCTCGGGCTGGATGCGGGTGCGGCAGCGCGCCAAGGCGCGCGGCGTCGAGCTGCCGCTGGTGATCTCAGATCACGCCGACTGGGACGAGCTCGGCCGCACGCTCGCCGAGGTGGACGCGCCGGAGATCTGGGTGACGCACGGGCGCGAGGAGGCGCTGATCCACGAGGCCGGCAAGCAGGGACGGCGCGGCCGCGCGCTGCGCCTGGTCGGCTACGGCGACGAGGACGATGCCGGCGAGACCGTGATCGCCGAGGCGGGCGCCGCTGCCGGCGCGGATGCGGGCGCCGCTGCCGGCGCGGGGCCGTCGCCATGATCGCCTTCGCCGAGCTGCTCGAGCGCCTGACCCTCACCCCCGGCCGGCTCGCCAAGATCGCGCTGCTTCGCCGCTTCTTCGAGACCGAGCCGGATCCGGACCGCGGCATCGGCCTCGCCGCCCTGACCGGCGAGCTCGCCTTCGACGCCGCCAAGCCCGCGCTGATCCGCGGCCTCGCCGAAAGCCGCACCGACCCGGTGCTGTTCGCCTGGTCGTACGACTATGTCGGCGACCTCGCCGAGACGGTGGCGCTGATGTGGCCGGAGCGCCGCGTCAACAGCCCCGCGCCGCTGCTGATGGAGGTGGTGCACGCGCTCGCCGGCACCCCGAAGGCGGAGCTGCCGGCGCTGGTCGCGGGCTGGCTCGACGCCTCGCCGAGCGCGGTGCGGCTGGCCATCCTCAAGCTGATCACCGGCGGCTTGCGCGTCGGCGCCTCGGTGCGGCTGGCCAAGATCGCGCTCGCCGAGCTCAGCGGCGGCAGCATCGCCGCCGACGACATCGAGGAGGTCTGGCACGGCCTGACACCGCCCTACACTGAGCTGTTCGCCTGGATCGAGGGACGCGGCGCGCGGCCCGATCCGAAGGGCGCGCCGGTGTTCCGCCCACCGATGCTGGCCCACCCGCTGGAGGCCGCCGACCGCGCGGCGCTGGAGTTCGCGGCCTTCGCCGCCGAGTGGAAATGGGACGGCATACGGGTGCAGCTGGTCTCCACCCCGGGCGGCAGGCGGCTCTACTCGCGCGGTGCCGACGACATCTCGTCGGCCTTCCCCGAGATCGTGGATGCGATGGGGTTCGACGCGGTGCTCGACGGCGAGCTGCTGGTGCTGCGCCACGGCGTGGTGGCGCCGTTCGCCGACCTGCAGCAGCGGCTCAACCGCAAGGCGCCGAGCCCGCGCATGATGGCGCAGTTCCCGGTCGGCGTGCGGCTCTACGACATGCTGTTCGAGGGCGCCGACGACCTGCGCCCGCTGGGCTTCGAGCAGCGCCGGCTGCGGCTGGAGGACTGGTTCGCCCGCACCCGTCCGGCGCGCATGGACCTGTCGGAGATCGTCGCCGCCACCGACCTCGCGGCCCTCGGCGCGCTGCGCGACGGCGCCCGCGCCGCCTCGATCGAGGGGCTGATGCTCAAGCGCCGCGACAGCCCCTACCTGCCCGGGCGTCCCAAGGGACTGTGGTGGAAGTGGAAGCGCGACCCGCTGAGCATCGACGCCGTGCTGATGTACGCCCAGCGCGGCCACGGCAAGCGCTCCTCGTTCTACTCCGACTACACCTTCGGCCTGTGGCGCGAGGGCGACGACGGCGCCCCGGAGCTGGTTCCGGTCGGCAAGGCCTACTCGGGCTTCACCGACGCCGAGCTGGGCATGCTGGACCGCTGGATACGCAACCACACCACCGCCCGCTTCGGCCCGGTGCGCGAGGTGGCGCACGGGCGCGAGCTCGGCATCGTGCTGGAGATCGCCTTCGATGCGGCGCAGCGCTCGAGCCGGCACAAGTCCGGGGTGGCGCTGCGCTTCCCGCGCGTGGCACGCCTGCGCACCGACAAGCCGCCGGCGGAGGCGGACCGGCTGGACAGCCTGATGCGTCTGCTCGACGAGTCCGGCGCCGGCGAGGCAACCGCCGAGGCCCCACCTCGTTGAACGACGAAAGCACGAGTGCCGCATGTCTCAGTCACGCACCCGGATCTCGTCCCCTCCGGCATCGCCCGTTTCGTCGGAACTGGCCCGGGCCTGCGAGGCGGTGCGGGGATATACCGAGCATCTCGCCGCCGCACTCTCCGACGAGGACCAGTGCGTCCAGTCGATGCCCGACGCGAGCCCGACCAAGTGGCACCGGGCGCACACCGGCTGGTTCTTCGAGCAGTTCGTGCTGCAGCCGCATCTGCCCGGCTACGCCCGCTTCGACGAGGCGTTCTCGTTCCTGTTCAACTCCTACTACGAGGCGGTCGGCCCACGCCATCCGCGGCCGATGCGCGGCCTGCTGACCCGCCCAGACTGCGCCCATGTCACCCGCTACCGGGCGCATGTCGACGCGGCGCTGGCCCGGCTGCTCGCCGAGCCGGCCGGCCCCGCGCTGCACGAGCTGGTCACGCTGGGCCTGCATCACGAGCAGCAGCACCAGGAGCTGCTGCTGACCGACGCGCTGCACGCGCTGGCGCAGAACCCGCTCTGCTGGCGGCTGCCGCCGGCGAGCCCGCTCGCGGTGCGGCCGGGCTGGCGCATGCCCGCCGCCGCCCCCGGCCCCACCCGCTTCGTCGAGCGTGAGGGCGGCGTCGCGCGGATCGGCCATGACGGCGAGGGCTTCGGCTTCGACAACGAGTTCCCGCGCCACCAGCAGCTCCTGCAGCCGCACGCGCTGGCCGACCGGCTGGTGCGCAACGCCGAGTGGCTCGACTTCATCGCCGACGGTGGCTACCGCCGCCCCGAGCTCTGGATGGCCGACGGCTGGGCCGAGCGCTGCCGCGAAGGCTGGGAGTCGCCGCTGCACTGGCGCCCCGACGCGGCGGGCTGGCTGCAGGTCACCCTGGGCGGCTGCCGGCGTCTCGCGGCCGACGAGGCGGTGACCCACGTGAGCTGGTACGAGGCGGACGCGTTCGCCCGCTGGGCGGAGGCGCGGCTGCCGACCGAGGCCGAGCTCGAAGCCGCCCAGCTCGCCTCGCCGGCGGGCCTGGCGGAGTTCTTCGGCCATGCCTGGCAATGGACCAACAGCGCCTACCTGCCCTATCCGCGCTTCAGGGCGGCCGGCGGCGCCATCGGCGAGTACAACGGCAAGTTCATGATCAACCAGATGGTCCTGCGCGGCAGCTCGCACGCGACCCCGCCCGGCCATGCCAGGGCGAGCTACCGCAACTTCTTCCCGCCCGGCGCGCGCTGGCAGGTGGCCGGTGTCCGGCTGGCCCAGGATCGCTGACCGGCTGACATAGGATCGACCATGGACACCAACGACCTGCGGCACGCCGCGGCGACGCCGGCCACGCGCGGCCAGGCGGTCGACGATGTCGGCGACATCCTGGCCGGCCTGAGCCAGCGGCCGAAGTCGCTGCCCTCGCGCCTGTTCTACGACGATGCCGGCTGTGCGCTGTTCGCCCGCATCACTCGGCTGGCGGAGTATTACGTCACCCGCGCGGAGATGGAGCTGCTCGAGGCGCATGCCGCGGCCATCGTCGCCGACGTCGCCTCCGGCAGCGTGCTGGTGGAGTACGGCGCGAGCGACGAGGGCAAGGGGGCGGCCCTGCTGCGCGCCGCCGGAGGCCGCCTGTCGGCCTACCTGCCGATCGACATCGCGGGGCCGGCGCTGTCGGCGCTGCAGCAGCGCATGCGGACCAGCCATCCCGGACTCTCGGTGCGGCCGATCGAGGCCGATTTCACCGCGCCGCTGTCGCTGCCGACGATCCCCGGCACGCGGTCGCGGCTCGGCTTCTTCCCCGGCTCGACGATCGGCAACTTCGATCCGGCGACGGCGGTCCGTTTCCTGCGCCAGGCGAGGGCCAGCCTGTCGGGCGAGCGCGGCGAGCCGGCGCGGTTCGTCGTCGGCACCGATCTGCGCAAGGCGGCCGAGGTGCTGGTTCCAGCCTATGACGACGCCGCCGGCGTCACCGCCGCCTTCAACCGCAACATCCTGCGCCACGTCAACCGGCTCGCGGGAGCCGCCTTCGATCCCGAGCGGTTCGCGCATCGCGCGGTGTGGAACGCCGAGGCGGGCCGGATCGAGATGCACCTGGTCAGCCGGCTGCCGCAGGTGGTCGAGGTGGCCGGCCGGCCGATCGCCTTCGCGCAAGGCGAGAGCATCCACACCGAGAACAGCTACAAGCACACCCGGGAGGGCTTCCTGGAGCTGGCGCGGCAGGCCGGCTGGGCCGCCGACGGGTTCTGGACCGACCGCGAGCGGCGCTTCGGCATGCACCGGCTGATCGCGCGGCGGGATTAGCGGACGTGCTCGATCTTCCGGTCGGCATCCCCGCGCACGGGCACCGCACCGAGACAGACTCGATGGGCAGCATCGAGGTGCCGGCCGATCGCTACTGGGGGGCGCAGACGCAGCGCAGCCTGGTGCATTTCTCGATCGGCGACGACCGCATGCCGGCACCGCTCTATCACGCCTACGGCGTGGTCAAGAAGGCGGCGGCCCTGGTCAACGCGGCGGATGGCCGGTTGGAGCCCTGGAAGGCGGCGGCGATCCTGCGCGCCGCCGACGAGGTCATCTCGGGCGCGCTCGACGACCACTTCCCGCTCTATGTCTGGCAGACCGGCTCGGGCACCCAGTCCAACATGAACGTCAACGAGGTGATCTCCAACCGCGCCATCCAGCTGCTCGGCGGCACGCTCGCGAGCAGGTCGCCCGTGCATCCCAACGACGACGTCAACATGGGCCAGTCCAGCAACGACAGCTTCCCCGCCGCCATGCATGTCGCCGCGGTCAAGGCGCTGGACGATTACCTGCTGCCGCAGCTCGACGCGCTGGCCGGGACGATCGAGGCCAAGGCGCGGCAGTGGGACCACGTCGTGAAGATCGGCCGCACCCATCTGGAGGATGCCGTGCCGCTCACCGTCGGCCAGGAATGGTCCGGCTACGCGCACCAGATCCGCGACGCGATCGCCGACGTGCGGCGCGGACGCGACGGGCTGATGCAGCTCGCGATCGGCGGCACAGCCGTCGGCACCGGGCTGAACGCGCCGGCGGGCTTCGGCGTCGAGGTCGCGGCCAGGATCGCCGAGCTGACCGGCCAGCCCTTCGTCACCGCGCCGAACAAGTTCGCGGCCCAGGGGTCGCTGGACGCGATGGTGCGCGCCAGTGCCACGCTGCGCGGCGTCGCGGTGGCGCTGATGAAGATCGCCAACGACATGCGCTGGCTGGCCTCCGGTCCGCGTTGCGGCCTCGGCGAGCTGCTGCTGCCGGAGAACGAGCCCGGCTCCTCGATCATGCCCGGCAAGGTCAACCCGACGCAGTGCGAGGCGATGGTGATGATCGCGATCCAGGTGATCGGCGACGACACCGCGGTCGCCTTCGCCGGCAGCCAGGGCAATTTCGAGCTCAACGCGATGCGGCCGATCATCATCAACAATGTCCTGCACTCGGTCCGCATCCTGGCAGACGGCAGCGAGAAGTTCCGCCTCCACTCGGTCGAGGGCACCAGGCTCGACGAGAAGCGGATCGCCCGGCACGTCGCGGAGTCCCTGATGCTGGTGACCGCACTCAGCCCGCTGATCGGCTACGACAGGGCGTCGGCCATCGCGCACCTGGCGATGGACCAGGACCTCACGCTCAGGCAGGCCGCGCTGCGATCAGGCGACGTCAGCGAGCAGCAGTTCGATGAGCTGGTGGACCCCCGCCGGATGGTCGGCAGCGGCCTCGCGGGAGCCTGAGCGCGGCGCGGCGCGCGCGACGGACCGGCGCTCGCTGCTGCTGGGCCTGATCCTGGCGTGCGCCGGCGGATATGCCGATGCCTCCAGCTACCTGCTGTCCGGCAGCTTCACCGGGCACGTCACCGGCAATGCCGTCCTGATGGCGATCGCGCTGGCCGGCGGTCGCGGCGCGCAGGCGCTCTCCTGCCTGCTGGCGGTGGGCGGCTTCCTGATCGGCACCGCGATCGGCCTGGTCTGGCCGCGTCTGGTCGGAGGCGGCGGGTGCCGCCGGCTGGCCTGGCCGCTGGCGGCGGAGACCGCGCCGATCGCGGCCGGCCTGTGCGTGATCTGGCTCCGCCTGCCGGTCAGCCGCGCGCTGTTCCTGGCCTGCGTGTGCCTGGCCCTGGGCGTGCAGAACGGCATCCTGAACAGGCTCGGCGCGGCGTCCGTGCGCACCACCTTCATCACCGGCATGTCCACCTCGCTGATCGGCGCCCTCCTCCTCGGCGCCGACGGCGTCGAGCGGCGGGTGCTGTCGGCGGTCATCGCCGGTTTCCTGTGCGGCGCCTCGTGCGGCGCCCTCATCGTCTCCCGGGCGGGCGTCGCGGGCGTCGCCGGCCTGATCACGCTGCTCGCACTTGCCTGGCTCCTCTGCATCACCGCGCCACGCCGCAAGGACGGCTGGCATTCCCGTAGAATGGCTGGGATGTTCGTTCGGCACGAGCGCCATGATCGGAGACGGACACGCACCGAGGAAAGATCTCGACAGGCTATGATGAGGCAGCAGAAGACCGTCCGGGCCGAGACGATGAAGCAGGACGATGAGGACGCACATTTCCTGTGGATCGTCGGCCGCGAGCCGTTCGATGGGTGAGCGAAAGAATTAGCGGCGGGCGTGTCAGCTCAGCTCGCGCAGCTCCTCGTAGCGGACCAAGATACGTTCGCGAGCTGTTGCGATCGCGTGGCAGTCAGGAGGGTCCGTGCCGGGTGGCCGAGACGTCGAGGTCGTGAATCGCATGCAATATCCGCGATGCACTGGCTGAGGCGCCAGAGGCTCGCGGGCCTTACGACAAGCGGAGATTATAGGGGGTGTCGTCGCCTTGAACCGGGTCGCGGTGATCGGAAACGCAGGCGGAGGCGAGTCCTGCCTTGCTCGCGCGATATCCCCAGCCCGCGGACTGCCGTATCATGCGGTCGACTAGGTTCGATGGCGGCCGGGATGGGATGCTGTTCCGGATGCGGACGTTTCGGCCGCACTGGAGAGTATACTTCAGGAGCCTTCCTGGGTCATTGATGGTTGGGGATCATGGCAGGCGATCGGGCACCGCCTGATCGCCGCAGACACCGTGGTTCTTGTGGACCATCCTCTTTGGATTCATGTCCGGTGGGCGGCCGAGAGGCAGATATCCTGCGCGCAGGGACTTGTCCGACCGGACGGTCCCCCTGGATGCAACATGCTTGATGTCACACCTCGCCTCTTCAGAATGATCTGGGACATCGACCAGATTTCGATGTCTCGTTTGCGCCGCTTGGTTGACTCAATGGCCGCAGGGCGATCGGTGGGTGCACCGGATCAAGTCTAAGAATGGGGTTTGGGGCCGCCGGCCCCAACGGGTCAAGGGCAGAGCCCTTGCCTTGGGTTCTTCAGCAGCCCGCTAGGCGTCCCGGTCGAGTTCCGGATAGTGACGGAAGACGCCGGATTCGTTGAAGGCGAGCCGGCGCGGCGAGGCGAGATAGGCCGCGATGTTCGGCCGTGCCCGGACCAGGTCGTGCAGCCCGACCAGCGCCGGATAGCGCGCGGCGAAATCGGCGGTGGCGCGTGGAAAGGCGTAGCGCAGGCCCGCGACCATCTGGAACAGCGAGAGGTCGACATAGCTGACCGCGTCGCCCACGATCTGGCCCGGGCCGTGCGGGTTGCGGTTCAGCACGGTCTCGAAATAGCCCATGAACTTGGGCATGCGTTGCCCAAGGAAGTCCGCCGCGCGCGTGCGCGCCGCCTGCTTCTGGTCCTCGTAGTACTGGGTGCTGGCGATCGGGTGATGAGTGTCGTGCACCTCCGCGACCAGGTCGGTGAGGGTGAGCTGCAAGCCATGCGCGGTCGTGCGCGAAGCCGGCTCGGACGGCGACAGGCCGAGCTTCGGCCCGAGATAGAGCAGGATGTTGGCGACATGCGACACGATCAGCGCGCCGTCGCGCAGGAAGGGCGGCGCGAACGGCAGCTGCGGCCCGCTGCCGTGCTCGAGCAGCCGCAGCATCGCCGCCGCGCCGCCATCCTCGCGCTGCGGCGCGCGGGCGACGTCGACATAGTCGGCACCCGCCTCTTCCAGCGCCAGCCGGACGAACTCGCCGCGTCCCTGCAGACCGTCCCAGTAGAACAGCTCGTACGGCATCGTCATCCTCCTGCCGCGCGGTGGCTCGTGCGCCGGCGACGGGCAAATCCGTCCGGGCGTGCAGCCACTTCGGCGGGCTCGCGTTAGCCCCGCATCAACCAGCAGGGTTCGACATGTCCAGCAGCATTCCCGACACCGCCGGTCAAGCGACCGGACGCACGCAGACCGCCGCCGATCAGGTCGAGCCGGTGCGTTTCGAGATCCCGGGCGCGGAGGGGGAGTTCCGCATCCAGATCCTGAACCAGCGCGAGGAGCGCGGCGTGGTCACCACCATCGTGCACATGCCGCCGGGCTCGCGCATCCCCGCTCATCTGCACCGGGCGGGAGCCGAGATGCACTACGTGCTCGAGGGCGACCTGATCGAGAACGGCAAGCCGCTGCAGCCGGGCGGCTTCCTCAGCCACGCCGCCGGTCAGGTGCACGGGCCGCACGAGAGCCGCGGCGGCGCCCGCGTGCTGACGGTGCAGCAGTGGCAGTCGCACGACGGCAGCTTCGACTTCGAGCCAGCCGAACCGGGCTGAGGCTTCCGGACGCTGGCGACGGACGCGGCCGCTCAGTCGGCCTTGCGGTGTCCGCGCCCGTCCTGCTTCTTGGTCGCGGCCGCGTGTTCGGCGGCGGCCTGCTTCTCGGCCTTGCCCGCGGTGGCGCTGCTGCTGCCCTCCTCGCCGGCCACGCTGCCGGCGGCGGAAGCGGCCGGCATCGGTGCTCCCTTGTGGCGGATCGGCGCCGGCGCCGGACCGCCTTCCGGCACGAACGCGTCGCCGTGCAAGCCGCCGGCCTTGGCGGTGCCGGCCTCCCGCACCTCGTCCGCCTTCTGCGCCTTGGCCGAACGCGACGTACTGGTGTCGTTGTCGGACTTGGTCTTGTCGTGGCTCATGGCGCGCCTCCTCGGCAGGGTGGAGCGCCTTCAACCACGACCGCCGGCGAGGGTTGCCGCACGAAGAGCAGGCAAGGGGCTTTGCCCCTTGACCCCATCAAAGGCCAAACATTTGAAAACCTTAATCTAGAAGATGGGGTTTGGGGCCCCGGCCCCAACGGGTCAAGGGCAGAGCCCTTGCCTTGCTCTATCCGCAGCTCGCTAAGTGGCTATAGCCTCGCCCGCCCCCACCGGGCGCGGCAGGCGCGGCACCGGGCGGCCGATCAGGTAGCCCTGGATCTCCTCGCAGCCATGCGCGTCGAGAAAGGCGAGCTGCTCCTCGGTTTCGACCCCTTCGGCGCAGCTGGTCATGCCGAGCGACTGCACCATCTGCAGCACCGAGCGGGTGATCGCCTCGGCGCGCCGGTCGCGGCCGAGCGCGCTGACGAACTGCCGGTCGAGCTTGACCTGGTCGAACGGGTAGGTGCCGAGCAGGCCCAGGCAGGAGAAGCCGTTGCCGAAATCGTCGAGCGCCAGCCGCACCCCCATCGCGCGCACCCGCGCGAGCTCGCGGCGCGCCATGCCGTCGGAGCCGAACGGCACCCGCTCGGAGAGCTCGATCTGCAGCCGTGCCGGATCCAGCCCGGTCTCCTCCAGCACCCGGCCGAGCAGTGCCGGCAGCCGGTTGTGCGAGATCCACACCGGCGAGATGTTCACCGACACGCCGAGAGCGCGCTCCCACGACTGCGCCTCGCGGCAGGCGGCGGCGAGCACCCAGCTGTCGATCTGCTCGATCAGGCCGGTGGCCTCGGCGCAGGGGATGAACAGCTCCGGCGAGATGTCGCCGTGGCCCGGACGGTTCCAGCGCACCAGCGCCTCGAAGCTGACCACGCGCTCGGTCGCGGTGTCGATCACCGGCAGCCAGTTCAGCGAGAACGCGCCGGTCATAGTGGCGAGCTGCAGGTCCTGCTCCAGGCCGGCGGAGAGCTCGAAATGGTGCAGCAGGGTCGGCGTCGAGTGCACGTGCCGGCCGTCGCCCTCGCGCTTGGCCTGGCTCAGCGCCGCCTCGGCGCAGCGCATCAGCCCGCTCGCATCGGTGGCGTCCGACGGGAAGGCGGCGACCCCGGCGGACGGGCGCAGCGGCAGGTCCAGCCCGTCGATATGGGCGGGCTCGCGCAGGCGGTCCATCACCCGCAGCGCCACCGCCTCGATCTCGGCGGCCGACACCCGCCCGCCGACCACCAGCGCGAAGCCGCCGCCGCCGAGGCGGCCGAGGAAGCTGTGGCTCGGCATCACCGCGCGCAGCCGGCTCACCACCTGCTTGAGCGACTGGTCGACGGCGCCGCGGCCATGCATCTCGTTGAGCACGGTCAGGCGGCCGATGTCGATGCGCAGCACCGCGAAGCCCGGCGGCAGCGCGTTCGGGCCGGCGTTCTCGGCGGCCAGCACCAGCTTGTCGAGATGCGCCTCGAGCGCCTCCCGGCCGGGCAGGCCGGTCACCCCGGCCGCGGCGCTGCTGTCGGTCTCCGCACCCGGTTCCAGGATCAGCATCGCGCTGGCGCAGCGCGCGAGGTCGGTCAATGCGGCCAGCCCGTCGCGACCGAAGCGACGCGGCCGCTCGTCGAGCACGCACAGGATGCCCACCGAGACGCCGGACTCGTCGCGCAGGGTGGCGCCGGCATAGGACAGGAAGCCCGCATCGCGCTCGGGCTGCGGTGCCGCGGCGAAGCTCGCGTCGCGCGGCAGGTCGGCGATCTCCAGGGTCATGCGCCGCTGGCTGACCATCTGCGTGCGTATCACCGAGACCGGCAGGGTCTGCCCGCTCGACCGGCCCCAGGCGCCGCGGATCTGCAGGCGGCCATTCTCCTCGACCACCACCACCGCCAGCGGCGCCTCGAGATCGCGCCCGGCGAGGCGGGCGAAGGCGCCGAACACGGTATCGTCGCCATCGCCGAGCATCTGGCCGGCATGCGGCAGGATCAGGCGTTCGCCGCTGTCACGGGTCACGATCGGCTTGGCCATGATCGATGCCTCCTGCTCGTCACGCAAATGACATGCGAGCGTAGAACTCGTAACGCAACGTTAGCAAGGAGTCATCCCGAACCTCGCCCGGCCGCGCCGGCGCGGCAGCGTCCGCGCTCATCCGCCCGGCTCCGGCCCCGGCTCCGGCCCCGGCTCCGGCCCCGGCTCCGGCCCCGGCTCCGGCAGCGTCAGCCGGTAGCCGACCGCGGGCTCGGTCGCGATCATCGCCGCCGCCTCCGCGCCGAGCTTCTGGCGCAGATGGCCGATATAGACGCGCAAGTACTGCACGTCGTGGACGTGCGCCGGCCCCCACACCGAGACCAGCAGCTGACGGTGCGTCAGCACCCGGCCGGGATTGCGCATCAGCGCGTCGAGCAGCGCGTACTCGCGCGGGCTGAGCGGCACCAGGGCGCCGGCGACGCGCACCTGCCGCGCATCGTCGTCGAGCGTCACCGGGCCGGCCTGCAGCAGCGTGCCGGGGCCGCCTGCCTTCTCCTGGGTCTGCCGCCGCAAGGCGGTGCGCAGCCGCGCCAGCAGCTCGCCGAGACCGAACGGCTTCTCGACGTAGTCGTCGGCACCCTCGTCGAGGGCCGCGATCTTCTCCGCCTCGCGGTTGCGCGCCGACAGCACGATCACCGGCACGCTGCTGAAGGCGCGCAGCCGCACCAGCGCCTCCCTGCCATCCATGTCCGGCAAGCCGAGATCGAGCAGCACCGCATCCGGCGCGCGCGCCGCCGCCAGCCGCAGGAAGCCCTGCGCGTCGTGCGCCTGCGCCACCTCGTAGCCGGACGCCTCCAGCGCGGGGCGCAGGAAGCGGTGGATCTGCGGCTCGTCGTCGACGACCAGGATCAGCCGTGCGGCCGGGGCGGGCGTCAGGCCGGCCTCCCCGGCTCGCCCGTCGGCAGGTCGAGCGTGACCACGGTTCCCGGAGGCTCGTCCGGCAGCCGGTCGTCGCGCGGGCTGGCGGCGCTGATGCGGCCTCCCATCGCCTCGATCAGCCCGCGCGCGATGGCGAGCCCCAGCCCGGTGCCGGCGGCGATGCGGTCGCCGAACCGCGCGCGGTAGAAGCTGTCGAACACGTGCGGCAGGTCGACCGGCGAGATGCCGATGCCGCGATCCTCGATTCGCAGCAGCAGGCGCGCGTCGCACACCGAGGCGGCGACGGCGATGCGCGGCAGCTCGCGCGCGTACTTCACCGCGTTGTCGAGCACGTTGAACAGCGCCTGCTCGAGCAGCGCCGGATCGCTCGACACCGTCGGCAGGTCGTCGGGCAGCGCGGTGCGTATCTCGGCCGGGCGGCGCAGCCGCGAGACGGCGTTCGCGACGATCTCGTCGATGCGGACCTGCGCCAGCCTCGGCACGATCTCGCCGCTCTCCAGGCGCGTCATGTCGGTGATGTTGTCGAGGAAGCGCGTCATCCGCGCGGTGTCGTCCTCGATCGCCGCGAGCAGGTCGGCCCGGGTCTCCGGGGTCAGCCCCGACCAGGCGGTGCGCAGCGTCTCGGCCGAGCCGCGTATGCCGGTCAGCGGCGTGCGCAGGTCGTGGCCGAGCGAGTTGAGCAGCGCCACGCGCAGGGTCTGGGTCTCCATCATCGCCGCATCGCGTGCGGCGGCGTTCGCCAGGTGCACCCGCTCCAGCGCCACCGCCGCCTGGTCGGCCAGCGCCTCGAGCGCCTGCAGCGCCGGCGCCGGCAGCGCCTGGCGGCTGCGCACGCCGAGCAGGCCGAGCCGGCGCGCCTCCGCGTCGCCGCGGCGGACGATCCGCATCGGCAGGAAGCGCCAGGGCGAGGAGGGCAGGGTGGCGGTGAAGCTGCCGGCCGGCTCGCCGCGCCGGTAGGCCCAGTACGCGGCGGCCCAGCTGCCCTCGTCGAGGGTGTCGGCCGCCGGCTCGGAGGCGCGTATGTCCAGCGTGTCCTCGCCGCCGGTCAGCAGCATCGCCTCGCCGGCGATCGGTGCCGCGTGCCGCACGATCTCCTCGAACAGGGCCGCCTCGGTGGCCGGGCCGCCGAGTGCGCGGCTGAAGGCGCCGACCCGACGCAGCCCCTCGATCCGCGACTGCGCCGAGCGCGCCGCCTCGTGCAGCCGGCTCGCCATCAGGCCGGTGCTGACGGAGACGCCGGCGAACACCAGCAGCGCCACGACGTCGCGCGGCTCGCGTATGGTGATGCGGTACAGCGGCGGGATGAAGAAGAAGTTCCAGCACAGGAAGCCGAGGCCGGCGCTGAGCAGGGAGGCGCCGAGCCCGTACAGCGTCGCCGAGGCCACCGCGGCGGCCAGGAACAGCATGCCCAGCGTCTCGTGCCCGAGCCAGCGCGGCAGCGTCTCGCCGATCCCGACCACCGCGCCGACCAGCAGGCCCGGCACCAGGACCGCGAACAGCTCCAGCCCGAGCCGCGGCCGGGCCGCCGCCGCGTGCGGGCGGCGGGCAGCACGCGAGGTCGGCACCACGTGCAGCGCGAACTCGGGCGCGCGGCGCAGCAGCGTCATCGCCAGCGAGCGCCCGCTCACCCGGGGCAGCCAGGCCCTGCGACCGGCGCCGCGGCCGATCACGATCTGCGTCACGTTGCGCGCGCGCGCCAGCTCCAGCACGCTGGCGACAATCTCGGCCGAGGCCCGGCTCTCGATCGCGGCCCCGAGGTCGGAGGCCAGCGCCAGCGCCGCGGCGGTGCTGCCGTCGCGCGCGCCGCGGGTCTCGACATGCAGCACCAGCAGCGGCGCGTGCAGCGCGTCGGCGAGCTGCTTGGCCTGGCGCACCACCGCCTCGCCCGAGGCGGGCCCGACCAGCGCCAGCACCCGCTCGCCGGCCGGCCAGGGGCCGGCGATGGCGTGCAGGCGCATGTAGTCGAGCACGTTGGCGTCGACGTGCTGCGCCGCCCGGCGCAGCGCGATCTCGCGCAGTGCCGCGAGGTTGCCCTCGCGGAAGAAACCCTCCAGTGCCCGGCTCGCCATGTCGCTGCGATAGATCCGCCCCTGACGCAGGCGCGCGCGCAGCTCGTTCGGCGGCACGTCGACCAGCTCGATCTCGGAGGCCTGCTCCAGCACGCTGTCGGGCAGGGTCTCGGCCACCCGGATGCCGGTGATGCGGGTGATCGCCTCGTTCAGGCTCTCCAGGTGCTGCACGTTGAGCGTGGCCCAGACCGGGATGCCGGCGGCGAGCAGCTCGGCCACGTCCTCCCAGCGCTTGCGGTGGCGGCTGCCGGCGACGTTGGTGTGGGCCAGCTCGTCGACCAGCAGCAGGGCCGGCCGGCGCGCCATCGCCGCGTCGAGGTCGAACTCCTCCAGCATCGCGGTGCCGTTCGGGCCCTCGTAGCGCATTGTCCGGCGCGGCAGCACCGGCAGGCCGCCGATCTGCTGCTCGGTCTCGGCGCGTCCGTGTGTCTCGATGATGCCGGCGACGACGTCCACGCCCTCCTGCTGCCGCCGGCGCGCCTGGGTCAGCATCGCGAAGGTCTTGCCGACCCCGGGGGCGGCGCCGAGGAAGATCTTCAGCGACGGGCACCCCTCGCGCAGCGCCGCGGCGGCCAGCACATCCGGATCCGGTCTGCGGGGTTCGGCTGGCATGATGACCAGCATAGGCCGTTCGCCGGCCGCGACGATAGCGAGACGAGCGCGTGCGGCGGCAGCATTGACACGCGTCGCGGGCGACCCTAGCCTGAATGGAATAGAAAGCCTGAATATATATTCAACCTGGATCGGCGTCTTTAGTCAGTATCCAGGTCGGCTCGGCGGGACGTCGATGACAGCACACCGGATCGGAAGGCAGGCATGACCGTGCCCCAGGCGAGCAACGACGCGGGCATCGACGCGGCTTCGGACCGCCTCGTGCGGCTGCGCGCGGCCTCGAGCGAGATACGGCGCTGCATCGTCGAGACCATCGCGCGGCCGCGCATGGGCCATATCGGCGGCGACCTCTCGGTCACCGACATCCTGGTCACGCTGTTCTTCGGCGTGATGCGCTACCGCGCCGACGCGCCGGACTGGGCGGACCGCGACCGCTTCATCCTCAGCAAGGGCCACTGCTCGGCGGCGCTGTACAGCGTGCTCGCCCGCGCCGGCTATTTCCCGCCCGGCCTGCTGGCCGAGTTCATGGCGCCGCTGTCGCCGCTCAACGGCCATCCCAACCGGCGCAAGGTGCCCGGGGTGGAGGCCAATACCGGCCCGCTCGGCCACGGCCTGCCGATCGCCGTCGGCTGCGCGGTGGCGTCGCGCATCGCGCGCGCGGACTGGCGCAGCTACGTCGTCCTCGGCGACGGCGAGCTGCAGGAGGGCAGCAACTGGGAGGCCGCGATGTATGCCGGCCATCGCGGGCTCGACAGCCTCACCGCCATCGTCGATCGCAACCGGCTGCAGCAGGGCGCGCGCACCGAGGAGACCAACGCGCTGGAACCGCTCGCCGACAAGTGGCGCGCGTTCGGCTGGGAGGTGCACGAGGTCGACGGTCACGACCACGCCGCACTGCTGGACGCGATCGAGGCGCCGCGCCGCGGCAAGCCGCGCTTCATCGTCGCCCGCACCCTCAAGGGCAAGGGCGTCTCGTTCATCGAGGACCGCGTCGAGTGGCACCACAAGGCGCCTTCCGCCGAGCAGGCGAAGCAGGCGCTCGAGGAGCTGGCGTCGCGATGAACCCCGGTGCCGCTCCCGCCGACCTGTCGGCGCCGACCTTCGACTGCCGCGTCGCCTTCGCCGACACGCTCGCCGAACTGGCGCGGCAGGACCCGCGCATCGTCGTGGTGTGCAACGATTCCGTCGGCTCCTCCAACCTGGGCGGCTTTCGCGAGGAGTTCCCCGATCGCCTGGTCAATGTCGGGATCGCCGAGCAGAACATGGTCGGCGTCGCCGCCGGCCTCGCCAATGGCGGCCTCAGGCCGTTCGTCTCGGCGGCCGGGCCGTTCCTGACCGGACGCGCGCTCGAGCAGATCAAGGCCGACATCGCGTACAACAACTACCCCGTCGTGCTGTGCGGCCAGAGCCCGGGCATGTCGTACGGCGAGCTCGGCCCGACCCACCACGCGATCGAGGATTTCGCCTGGCTGCGGCCGCTGGTCGACCTCACCCTGCTCAACCCCGCCGATCCGCGCCAGACGCGCGACGCGGTGCGCTGGGCCGCCGGCGCCGGGCGACCGGTCTACATGCGCATCGGCCGCTTCAAGGTGCCCGCCGTGACGCCGGAGAGCGCGGTCTTCGAGCCCGGCCGGGCGCTGACGCTGCGCGAGGGTTCCGACGTCACCCTGATCGGCACCGGCGTGCTGGTCTCGCGCGCGCTGCAGGCGGCCGAGCTGCTGGCGGGCTCGGGCATCTCGGCGCGCGTGCTCAACATGGCGACGATCGCGCCGCTCGACCGCGATGCGGTGCTGGCGGCGGCGCGCGAGACCCGCGGCATCGTCACCGCCGAGGAGGCGATCATCCATGGCGGCCTCGGTTCGGCGGTGGCGGAGCTGGTGGTGCAGCACCATCCGGCGCGCATGCGCATCCTCGGCGTGCCGCACTTCGCGCCCACCGGCAGCGCCGCGTTCCTGCTCGACCATTTCGGGCTGAACGCAGTCGGCATCGCCGCCGCCGCACGCGACCTGCTGGGCTGAGCATGGCCGCCCCGCTGATCCTCGCGATCGACCAGGGCACCAGCGCCACCAAGTGCGCCCTGATCGACGAGCAGGGGCGGTTCGTGGCGCGCGGCAGCGCGCCGCTCGGCGAGCGTCATCCGCGTCCGGGCTGGGTCGAGCAGGAAGCCCGGGCGATCTGGGCGAGCGTGCGCGCCGCGGTGGCGTCCTGCGTGCCGCCGGCCGACGCGGCGGCGGTGATCGCGGTCGGGATCAGCGCGCAGCGCGAGTCGCTGCTGCTGTGGGACCGCGACAGCGGCGAGGCGGTCTCGCCGGTGATCTCGTGGCAGGACCAGCGTGGCGCTGCACTGTGCGACGCGCTGCGCGGGCAGGCCAACGAGGCGATGGTGCGCGAGCGCAGCGGGCTGCCGCTCGATCCGATGTTCTCGGCGGTCAAGGCGCGCTGGCTGCTCGACCGATACGATCCAGACCGAGTGCGGGCACGCGCGGGCTCGCTGCGCCTGGGCACCGTCGATAGCTGGCTGCTGCACTGCCTGTCCGGCCAGCACCTCACCGAGGTCGGCCATGCGTCGCGCACCCAGCTGCTCTCGCTGCGCTCGCTCGACTGGGACGACGAGCTGCTGGCGCTGTTCGACGTGCCGCGCGCCTGCCTGCCGCGCGTGCTGCCCTCGACCGGGCCGTTCCCCGCCGTGCGCGGTCTGCCGCCGCTGCGCGACGGCGTCGCGGTGCACGCCGTCATGGGCGACAGCCACGCAGCCCTGTTCGGGCACGGGGCACTCTCGCCGGGCCAGGTCAAGGCCACCTACGGCACCGGCTCCTCGGTGATGGGGCTGCTCGACGGCGACGCGGCGACGGGCGACGGGCTGTGCCGGACGGTCGGCTGGATGACCGAGCGGCCGGCGTACGCCGCGGAGGGCAATATCCGCGCCGCCGGATCGTCGCTGCGCTGGATGGCCTCGATCCTGGGTGTCGAGGTCGCCGAGCTGGTGGCGATGGGCCTGAGTGCGGAGAGCGGCGGCGCAGACAGCGGCGGCGCGGTGCTGGTGCCGGGCTTCGGCGGCCTCGGCGCGCCGTGGTGGGACCGCGACGCGGTCGGGCTGCTGAGCAACCTGACGCTCGCGACCTCGCGCGAGGCCCTGGCGCGCGCCGCGCTGCAGTCGGTCGTCGACCAGGTGGCGGATCTGGTCGAGGCGATCGGGCACTGCGTCGGCACGGTGACGGCGCTGTTCGTCGATGGCGGTCCGGTGCGCAGCGACGGGCTGGTGCAGATGCAGGCGGACCGTATCGGCTGCACCGTCTGGCGCGCCGGCGAGCCCGAGCTCTCCGCACTGGGCGTCGCACACCTGGCCGGCCTGTCGGCGGGCCTGTGGTCGCGCGAGGGGCTGGAGGCGCTGCCGCGGCCGCGCGACCGCTTCACGCCCGGCACCACGCCCGAGCAGCGGCGGCGGCAGGGCGAGGTCTGGCACCGGGCGGTCGCGCGTGCGTCGGGCGAGCGCCGCGGGGCGCGCCGATGAGGGCCGAGGACATGCCCGCCGCGTCCGCCGGCAGCCCGGCGGCCGGGGCCGAACGGGCCGTACCGCCCTGGCCGGCGCGCGCGCGCCGGCTGCGGCAGATCGTCGGCGGCGCGCAGGGGCCGCTGATCGGGCTGGTGCTGCTCTGCGTGGTGTTCGCGCTGTCGTCGGACGTGTTCCTGTCGCTGCGCAACGCGCTGAACGTGGTCGACCAGGTCACCACGCTGGGCATCCTGGCGCTCGGCATGACCGGGGTGATCATCATCGGCGGCATCGACCTGTCGGTGGGCTCGATCCTGGCGCTGTCGATCATGGTGCTCGGCTGGCTGCCGCAGGATTACGGCATCCCGTTCTGGCTCGGGCTGGTGCTGTGCATCGCGGTCGGCGGGCTGTGCGGACTGGTCAACGGGCTGCTGGTGACGCGCGCCCGGCTGCCGGCGTTCATCGCCACCCTGACCATGATGTCGGTGGCCCGCGGCCTGGCCAACATCACCACCGACGGCCAGCAGATCGTGGGCTACCCCGCCTGGTTCACCGGCCTCGCGATCGTGCGCCATCTCGGCGTGATCTCGGCCACCGTCGGGCTGTTCGCGCTGCTGGCGCTGGTGGGCTGGGTGTTCCTGCGCTACCGCGCCACCGGCCGCAGCCTGTACGCGATCGGCGGCAGCGCCGAGGTCGCGCGGCTGGCCGGCATACCGGTGCGCGCGCTGACGGTGTGGGTCTACGTGACCTCGGGGCTGCTCGCCGGGGTCGCGGCGGCGGTGATGGCGGCGCGGCTGGACAGCTCGCAGCCCTCGGCCGGGCTCGGCTATGAGCTGGACGCGATCGCCGCGGTGGTGATCGGCGGCGCCAGCCTGTCGGGCGGCATCGGCAGCGTCGCCGGCACCGTGGTCGGCGTGTTCATCATCGGCGTGCTGCATAACGGGCTCAACCTGCTCGGCATCTCGCCCTTCATCCAGCAGGTGGTGATCGGCTGCGTGATCGCGGTCGCGGTCACCTTCGACACGCTGCGCCGGCGCTGACGCCGGTGGCCAATAATAAACTCCGGAGGAGACGACCCATGTCCAGAACCGCCCTGCTCGCCTGCAGCCTGCTCGCCGCCGGCCTCGCACCGCTCGCCGCACCGGTCGCGGCGATGGCCGATGACAAGCCGCTGATCGGGCTGGCGGTGGCCAACCTGCAGGCCGACTTCTTCAACCAGATCAAGCAGTCGGTGTCGCGCGAGGCGCATGCCCGCGGCGCGCGGCTGATCGTGGTCGACGCGCACGGCGATTCCGCGACCCAGGTCAACCAGATCCAGGACCTGATCACCCGCGGGGTAAAGGCGATCATCTACATCCCCGCCGGGGCCACCGCCGCCGGCGTGCCGGTGCGCGCCGCACAGGCGGCGCATATCCCGGTGATCGCGGTCGACCGCAACGCCCCGGACGCGCCGGCGAACAGCTTCATCGCCACCGACAGCGTCGCCGCCGCCCACCAGCTCGGCGACTACGTCTGCAAGATCACCGGCGGCAAGGGACACGTCGCGATCATCCAGGGCCAGATCGGCACCACTCCGGAGATGGACCGCGACAAGGGCTTCAACGCGGCGCTCGCCGACTGCCCGGGGCTCGTGGTGGTGGCCAAGCAGCCGAGCCAGGAATGGTCGCAGAGCGAGGGCTTCACCATCGCCCAGGACATGCTGCAGCGTCATCCCGACATCACCGTGTTCTTCGGCCGCGCCGACGGGCTGGCGCTCGGCGCCGCCCAGGCGGTCAAGGTCGCCAACCTCGATCATCCGGTCACCGTGGTCGGCTTCGACGGCGACGTCGCCGGGCTCAAGGCGGTGCAGTCCGGCACCCTCGCCGCCACCATGGCGCAGAAGACGCAGTTCATGGGCGACCTCGCGGTCGACACCGCGCTCGACCTGATCGCGGGCAAGACCGCGCCGGCGGTGCAGCTGCAGCAGGCGGCGCTGACCACCAAGGCCAACGTGGCGCCGTTCATCGCGCATCATCCCTGAGCCGCCGGCATCCCTGAAGCGCCGGCCGCGTGAAGCACCGGAGGATCGAAGCATGACGATACCGGCTTCGCCCGACGCGGCAGCGCCGCCGGCGCAGTTGATCGTGCAGGGCGTCACCAAGAGCTTCGGTGCGATCAGGGTGCTGCACGGCATCGACCTCTCGGTGCGCGAGGGCGAGATGCTGGCGCTGCTCGGCGAGAACGGCGCCGGCAAGTCCACCCTGTCGGCGATCATCGCCGGGCTGCAGGCGCCGAGTGCCGGCGCCATGCGCTGGCGCGGCCTGCGCTACGCGCCGCGCAGCCCGGGCGAGGCGATGGCGGCCGGCATCGGCCTGATCCACCAGGAGATGCGCCTGCTGCCCGATCTCAGCATCGCGGAGAACGTGTTCGTCGGGCGCCTGCCGATGTCCCGCGGGCGGATCGACGTCGCGGCGATGAACCGCGCGAGTGCGGAGCAGCTGCACCGGCTCGGCCTCGACATCGCGCCGACGCGCAGGGTGCGCGGGCTGAGCATCGCCGCACAGCAGCAGATCGAGATCGCCAAGGCGCTGACCCTGAAGGCGCGGCTGCTGATCCTCGACGAGCCGACCGCCGCCCTCGGCCTCGCCGAGACCGAGCGGCTGTTCGGCCAGGTGCGCCGGCTCAAGCGGGAAGGCTACGCGTTCCTCTATGTCAGCCACCGGCTGGAGGAGATCGCGCAGATCGCCGATCGCGTCGCGGTGCTGCGCGACGGCCACCTGGTGGCGAGCCACGACACCGCGCAGGTGCCGGTGCCGGTGCTGCTGCGCGACATGGTCGGGCGCTCGATCGACCGCATCTTCCCGGCGCGGGCGGCGCCGGCGGAGCGCGAGGTGATCCGCATCGACCGACTGACCTCGGCCGCGAACGCGTTTCGCGACGTCAGCTTCTCGGTGCGCGCGGGCGAGGTGTTCGGCATCGCCGGCATCGTCGGCGCCGGCCGCACCGAGCTGGTGCGCGCGATCGCCGGCGCCGACCCGGTGGCCTCCGGCAGCGTCACGCTCGACGGCGCGCGGCTCGCCAGCGGCCGGCCGGACCGGGCGATCGCGGCCGGCATCGTGCTGGTGCCGGAGGACCGCAAGGGCCAGGGCGTGATCCTGGATCACTCGCTCGCCGACAACCTGGCGATGGGCAACGCCGACCGGCTGGCGCGTCGCGGCTGGATGGCGCCGCGGGCGACGCGGGCGTTCGCCGCCGGGCTGATCGGCCGGCTGGGCGTCAAGGGCAGGCCGGAGCAGAGGGCGGGGTCGCTCTCGGGCGGCAACCAGCAGAAGCTGGTGATCGCGCGCTGGGTGTCGCGCGATCCGCGCGTGTTCATCCTCGACGAGCCGACGCGCGGCATCGACATGGGCGCGCGCGCGGCGATCTACGAGGTGATCGCGCGGCTGGCCGCGCGCGGCATGGCGGTGATCGTGGTCTCGTCGGACCTCGACGAGGTGCTCGGGCTCGCGCACCGCGTGATGGTGCTGGCGCGCGGGCGGCAGATGGGCATCCTCGAGGGCGAGCAGGCGAGCAGCGTCAAGGTCATGGAACTGGCGACAGGGTGAGGGGGGCGATGCGCGGGATGTTCGATCTGGCCGGCGAGATTGGCTTCGTCACCGGAGCCGGCAGCGGCATCGGCCAGCGCGTGGCACTCGCCCTCGCCGAGGCCGGCGCCGACGTCGGCTGCTTCGACCTGCCCGGCAGCGCCGGCCTCGACGACACGGTGGCGCGCATCGCGGCCCTCGGTCGCCGCACGGTGGCGCTCGCCGGCGACGTGACCGACGAGGCGGCGCTGGATGCGGCGCTGACGGCGCTGCGCCAGCGCCTCGGTGCGGTCTCGGTCGCGGTGAACTGTGCGGGCATCGCCAACGCCCATCCCGCCGAGACCATGCCGCGCGCGCAGTGGCAGCGCATGTTCGACGTCAACCTGACCGGCCTGTTCCTGTCCTGCCAGGCGGAGGCGCGGATCATGCTGGCCCACGGCCGCGGCTCGATCGTCAACATTGCCTCGATGTCCGGCGTGATCGTCAATCGCGGCCTGCTGCAGGCGCACTACAACGCCTCCAAGGCGGCGGTGATCCATCTCACCAAGAGCCTGGCGATGGAGTGGGCCTCGCGCGGCGTGCGGGTGAACACGATCAGCCCCGGCTACACCGCGACGCCGATGAACCTGCGCCCCGAGGTCGCCGAGCAGGTCAGGCAGTTCGAGGCCGACACCCCGATGGGACGCATGGCGAGTGTGGACGAGCTGGCAGGCCCCGCGGTGTTCCTGTCGTCGCGCGCGGCGTCGTTCGTGACCGGCATCGATCTGCTGGTCGATGGCGGCTTCTGCTGCTGGTGATGCGATGCTGACGAGCCGGCCGGGATAGCCGAGCGTGGCGCAGTCCGACGAGCTCAGGCTGATCGCGCGGGTGGCGCGCATGTATCATCTCGACGACATCAAGCAGGCGGAGATCGCGCGGCAGCTTCGCATCTCCCAGGCCGGCATCTCGCGCCTGCTCAAGCGCGCCCGCGAGGAGGGGATCGTGCGGGTCTCGATCGATCAGCCGGCGGGCACCTTTCCCGAGCTGGAGGACGCGCTGCGCCGGCGCTTCGGTCTCGCCGACATCGTCGTCGCCGACTGCCGCGAGGACCGCGAGGAGCAGATCCTCTCGCGCATCGGCGAGGCGGCCGCCCGCTTCCTGGAGGTGACGCTGCAGCCCGGCGAGGTGATCGGCATCTCGTCGTGGAGCGAGAGCCTGCTGCGCATGGTCGATCACCTCGACACCGGAAGGCGGCTGGACGCGGCGCGCGTGGTGCAGATCCTGGGCGGCATGGGCAATCCGGGGGTGCAGGCGCACGCCACCACCCTGACCACCCGGCTCGCCCGGCTGACCGGTGCCACGCCGCTGCTGCTGGCGACCCAGGGCGTCGCCGGATCGATCGAGGCGCGCGACGCGCTGGTCGCCGATCCCTACGTCGCCGCCACCATTGCCGGGTTCGAGGCCCTCACCATGGCGCTGGTCGGCGTCGGCGCGGTGGAGCCCTCGAAGCTGCTCGCCGACAGCGGCAACATCTTCACCGCGAGCGAGCTGCGCGAGCTCGGCCGGCTGCGCGCGGTCGGCGACATCTGCCTGCATTTCTTCGACCGCGACGGCACGCCGATCCGCTCGCCGTTCGAGGGCCGCGTCGTCGGCATCACGCTCGAGGCGCTGCGCGCGGTGCCGCGCGTGGTCGCGGTCGCCGGCGGCCGCCGCAAGGTGCCCGCGCTGCTGGGCGCGCTGCGCGGCGGCTTCGTCGACGTGCTGGTCACCGACCAGTTCACCGCCGCGCGTATCGACGCGGCATCGTCGTGAGGAGGGAGCCGACATGACATTGGCCGGAAAGGTCGCCGTGGTCACCGGCGCCAGCCGCGGCATCGGCGCCGCCATCGCCACCCGGCTGGCGCGCGACGGCGCTGCGGTCGTGCTCGCCGCCAACGAGGCTTCGGTGCAGCAGGTGGCACAGCGCATCGACGACGCCGGCGGCCGCGCCACCGCCTTGGAGGCCGACGTCACCTCGTCGGCGGACGTGGCACGGCTGTACGACGCGGCGGAGGCCACGTACGGCCGCGTCGACATCTCGGTGCAGAACGCCGGGATCATCACCATCGCGCGCATCGAGGCGATGACCGAGGACGAGTGGGACCGGGTGATGGCGGTGAACACCAAGGGGGTGTTCCTGTGCTGCCGCGAGGCGATCGGCCGCATCCGCAAGCATGGCGGCGGCGGCCGGCTGATCAACACGGCGTCGGGACAGGCGAGGCAGGGCTTCATCTTCACGCCGCACTACGCCGCGAGCAAGTTCGGCGTGATCGGCATCACCCAGAGCCTGGCCAAGGAGGTCGCCCGCGAGGGGATCACGGTGAACGCGTTCTGCCCCGGCATCATCGCCACCGACATGTGGGCCTACAACGACGCCGCCTGGGGCAAGCTGCTGGGCGACTACGCGCCCGGCGCGCTGATGCAGGAATGGATCGGCACCATCCCGATGGGCCGCGCCGGCAGCGGCGAGGAGGTGGCCGCCCTGGTGTCGTTCCTGGCGGGGCCGGACAGCGCCTACATCACCGGCCAGACCATCAACGTCGATGGCGGCCTGATCATGTCGTGAGCGTCAAGGCGAGGGGCTTTGCCCCTTGACCCCATCAAAGGCAAGCCTTCGAAACTCTTGATCTAGAGAATGGGGTTTGGGGCCGCCGGCCCCAACGGGTCAAGGGCAGAGCCCTTGCCTTGCTGCCGCAGCCGCTAGGCCGCCTCGATCGAGCTCGGCCGTCGCGGCGGTCCCGGGCTCGGCAGGATCACCGCCTCCTCGGCGCGTGTCAGCACCAGCAGCAGCGCCTCGCGCAGCTCGGCGAGCTTGCGCTCGTTGCTCACCTTCAGCCCGAAGATGTCCTTGACGTAGAACACGTCGACCGCGCGCACGCCGTAGGTGGTGATGTGGGCCGACGCGATCTGCATGCCCTGGCCGCTGATCGCGTCGGTGACGTCGTGCAGCAGGCCGGGGCGGTCGCGGCCGTTGATCTCGATCACGGTGTGGCTGTTCGACGCCCGGTTATCGACCACCACCCGCGGTGGCACGTGGATCGCGCGCATCCGCCGTCCCATCACCGCGCGCGAGACGCGCGCGATCTCGCCAGCCATGTCGAGCCGTCCCGCCAGCGCCTGCTCGACCAGGCCGGACAGCCGGGCCAGGCGGTGCGGCGCGTCGAAGATGCCGTCGGCGGCGTCCTGGATCCAGAACGTGTCGAGCGCCATGCCGTTGGTCATGGTGTGGATGCGGGCGTCGACGATCGAGGCGCCGGCCACCGCGAGCGCGCCTGCGATGGCCGAGAACAGCCCGGCATGGTCGTTGGTGTAGACCGTGACCTCGGTGACGGCGCGCGCCGGCAGGGGTTGCGTCTCGACCGTCAGCGGTGCCGCGCGCAGCTCGGCGTCGCGGATCGTGCGCGCGTGGCGCAGGTGCGTCTCGCCGTCGAACGACAGCCAGTAGCCGGCATAGCCGAGCCCCAGGAAGCGCTCGATCTCGCGTTCGGAGAACTCCTCCTCCTCCAGCAGAACGCGCGCCTCCTGCTTGGCGCGCGACACCCTGATGTCGCGCTCGGTGGTCGACAGGCCGCCGGCCAGCACCTCGGCGACGCGGGTGTAGAGCTCGCGCAGCAGCGCCGCCTTCCAGGCGTTCCAGACCTTCGAGCTTACCGCCCGCATGTCGACGATGGTCAGCAGCAGCAGCAGCTTCAGCCGTTCCGGCGACTGGATGGTGTCGGCGAGGTCGAGGATGGTCTTGGGGTCGTCGATGTCGCGGCGGAACGCGGTCTGGCTGAGCAGCAGGTGGTGCAGCACCAGCCACGACACGGTCTCGGTCTCCTCGGCCGACAGGCCGAGCATCGGGCAGACCTCCAGCGCGATCTCCGAGCCGAGCTCGGAATGATCCCCGCCCCGCCCCTTGGCGACATCGTGCAGCAGGGTCGCCACGTACAGCGCGCGACGCGACTGCAGGTCCTCCGCGAGCCCGTGCGCCACCGGCGCCTCCTCGGCGAGCGCGCCCGCCTCCAGCGTGCCGAGGATGCGCACCGCCTCGATGGTGTGCTCGTCGACGGTGAAGACGTGGTAGGTGTCGAACTGCATCTGGCCCACGATGCGCGACCAGGGCGGGATCAGCCGGCCGAGCAGCCCGGTCTCGTTGAGGATGTGCAGCCAGCGCGCGCCTTCGTGGGATCCGCCACGCGCCGCCGATGCCTCGCGATGATGCGGCCGCTCGCCGCAGATCAGCCGCAGCAGGATCGCGTTCGCCTCCGCATTGCCGCGCAGCGAGGCGGCGCGTCGCTCGCAGCGGATCAGCTCGTGCATCGCGAGCGGGTGGATCGGACGGTCGCGGGCATGGGCATAGGCGAGCAGGCGCATCATCTGGATCGGCTCGCGGTCGAAATCGACCCCGGCCATCTGCAGGATCTGGCCGTCCGACAGCATGAAGCCGGCGGCGCGCATGGCCTCATCGGTCTCCGCCGAGTGCGCCGGCGGCCCGAGCGCCTGTCGCAGCACCGCGGGCTCCAGCACGTGGGTCAGGCGCATCACCTCGCGCGCGGTCAGGAAGTAGTGCCGCATGAAGCGCTCGACGCCGACCTGGCGGCCGTGACGGGTATAGCCCATGCGCGCGCCGACCACCGGCTGCATGTCGAAGGTCAGCCGCTCCTCGGCGCGCCCGGCGACGTAGTGCAGGTGGAACCGCACCGTCCACAGGAAATCCCACGAGCGCCGCGCGCGCTTGGCCTCCTGCTCGGTCAGCAGGCCGCCGTTGGGCGCATCCGGCCCGACCAGGTCGCGCGCCTCGCCGCGGCCGAAGGCGTAGCGGCACAGCCAGTACAGCGTCTGCATGTCGCGCAGCCCGCCGCGGCCCTCCTTGATGTTCGGCTCGACCAGGAACGGGCTCTCGCCGTAGCGCTGGTGGCGCAACGATCGCTCCTGCTGCTTGGCGGCGATGAAGCCCGCGGCACCGGCCTGCATGCAGGCGACGATGGTGCGCGCCTCGAACATCGCGAACAGCGCCTGGTCGCCGACGATGCGGCGGGCGTCGAGCAGGCTGGTGCGTATCGTGGTGTCGCCCGCCGCCGCCTCGAGGCACTGCGTCACCGAGCGGCTCGCATGTCCCGACCTTCAGGCCCAGATCCCACAGGAAGTAGAGGATGAACTCGATCGCCGCCAGGATCTCCGGCTGCGGCTGGTCCTCGGTCAGGAACAGCAGGTCGATGTCGCTGAAAGGCGCCAGCAGGCCGCGCCCGTAGCCGCCGGTCGCGGCGATGGCCAGCGTCCGCCCCGATGGCAGGCCGGCCGCAGGGCCGACCGGGGTGCCGCGCGGGAGGGCGGGATGGGCCTCGTGCAGGGTGTAGTCGTGCAGGGTCGCGATCAGCCCGTCGATCAGCGCCGCCAGCCGATGCGCCGCCTGCGCGCCGGAGAGCTCGTGACGCTCGAACGCCTCGCGCACGCCCTGCTGGATTCGGGCGAGATGGCGGCGACACAGCCCGACGGCGACGTCGCGCGGCACCGGGGCGTCCGCGGTGGTGGCCAGGGAGGCTGCCAGCTGGCGGGTCGCCGACCGAAGATCTTGGGCTGGAAGATGCTGGTCCTGGTCTGCCTGACCGGACTGACGGGGAGAGGAAGAATGCAGCATTTCGGGCTATCCTAGCGCGTTACCGCCTCCCGCGACAGGAACATCGTGCGGTGCGCCATCCGTGCCGTCCAGGCGCGCGCGCATCCGGTACAGCACCTCCAGCGCCTCGCGCGGCGACAGCCGGTCCAGCTCCAGCTCGCCCAGGATCGCGACCAGCATCGCGACCAGCGTCGGGTCCGCCCCAGGAGGCGACGCGGGCGGCGGCGCGGCCTCCGGCCGCTCGTCGTCGAGCCCGGCGAA